>JAFADG010000042.1 GCA_023425025.1 Bacillota bacterium | reverse complement strand
TCTCTCTTTTTCATCTCTCTTCACCTCTTGGTTCTTATTCGCTTCTGCTCTCTTTCCCTCCTTTTGGCTTTTAGGTCACTTTTCTGCCGTTATGTACATCTTCCCTGCCTTTTTTAAATGAGACCGCCCTGAAAGTGACCGTTTGGTTCATTGACATGCTGCTTTTATGGGAATAAAATGTAGAAGACAGCAAATAGATTGATTTTGGGAGGGATACCGTCCGGAAGGGGCAGACATCTGCGCTTTCTGGAAATGAAAGAAGACGCGGTACGCAAAACAGGCATATAGGAAGCTTGTTTGCTATCCCCGCGTGTTCTTTCGATGGCGGTATCTCTTTTTGTTGTCAAAAAAGGGATGCCGTGTTTTATACGGGTCCCTTTTCGTTTGCTGTCATAACAAAAAATATGGAGGAATTGATATGATTTCCATTTCAAACGGGATCAAGGAACTCGACCGTCCGGCCATCTTCACCCCTGGGGCAGAGCTTTGGAACGATCCCCATATCTCCCTGGAAATGCTCAAGGCCCATCTTTCAAAGGAGACGGACGCGGCCAGTTACAAGCCGGATACCATCGCCGCCATCTGTCGCCATCTGCCTCGCGCGATGGGGCTGAAAGAAGGCGCGGCGATTGTGGATCTGGGCTGCGGCCCCGGGCTTTACGCCCGCGAGCTCAGCGGCCAGGGGTTTTCCGTCACCGGTATCGACCGCTCGGAAAGCTCTATCGGCTATGCCAGAACCCTGAACGCCGGGCGGCAGGCGGCCTTTGTTGTTGACAGCTATTTGAAGCCCTTTGGCACAAACTGTTTTGACGCGGCAGTCATGATCTCCAAGGATTACGGGGTGCTGCCGCCCGAAAGCCGCCGGACGCTACTGAGAAATATCCATACGGCACTGAGGCCCGGCGGATATTTCGCGCTGGACGTGCACAGCCTGAATGATTACGCCAGGCTGCAAAAAAACGCCGCCGCCTCTTGGGAAGCGGCGGAATCCGGCTTCTGGCGGCCCCATCCCTATATCGCTCTTTGCAAAACCTGTTTTTACCCCGAAATGTCGGTCGCCTGCGACCTGTATGCGGTGCTGGATGAGGAATGCACTGTCTACCGCATTTGGCAGACCTATTATTCGAAGGAATCCATCGAAAGGGAGCTGCAATCGGGCGGTTTCGCGGTCCGGGCGGTGTGGAGCAATCTCAAGGGCGATCCGCTGACAGACGATTCGCAGGTGTTGGGCGTTCTCTGTCAAAAGGGGTAAGTCATTGGCCGCGGTAATAAAACACCGCAAGCTCCGTACGGTTGCGCAGTTCCAGCTTTTCCAGCATCAGGCTGATGTAATTGCGCACCGTACCTTCGCTTAGATACAGCTCGCCGGCAATTTCACGGTTGTTCTTCCCCTGGGCAATCAGCGCCAGCACCTGTTCCTCCTTATCGGTAAGGGGGGCGGCTGCCGGCGCTTTTTTGCTTTGCCCCATCAGCGCGGGCAGTTTATCCATCACCGGCTGGCCAAACACGTGCTGGCCCGCGTGTACGGCCAAAAGCGCCGGTGCGATGGACTCAAAGTCCTCCTTGAGCAGGTAGCCCTTGCCGCCTATTTTCAGGGCGCGAGAAATGTAATCGTTATCGGAAAAGGTGGTCAAAAACAGAATCTTGGCTTCCGGATGGTTTTTCAATATCTCTTGGGCCGCGTCCAGGCCGGTCGTTGCGCCCATGCGGATATCCATGAGCATGATATCGGGCCTGTGCTGCTCATACAAAAGGACAGCGGAATTCCCGTCATGGCCGGTGGCTGCGACGGTGATCTGGCCGCCGGCCTCCAGCATGGTTTTCAGGGAGGAGCACACCAGCTTGTCATCATCCGCAATGACGATTCTCATTTGGGTCCCTCCTTTGGAACGGAGATAAAGATATGAAACCCGTTCTCTGTGGTGATCAGCAAGCGGCCGTTCAAATCGGCAATCCTGCTGGTCATGTTGGCGATGCCGATGCCGCCGGCAGTCTCCTTGTCGTAGGCCGCGTTTTTGCCGTTGTCCCGGATATCCAGCTGATACAGCGCCGGATGCTCGCGGACCGTGACGGACACCTGGGTGGCATTGGAGTGCTTGATCACGTTGGAGAGGGCCTCCTTGACCACGTTCAGAAAAGCGTACTTGATCCGCCGGTCGGGATTGGATTCCACATCGTAATCCAGGGACGCCTGGCAGAAAGAGAAGCTGCGTACGACGGCGGAAAGCTCCAGCTGCAGGTCCACTGATTCATCGTGCAGGCCATGCACGCTTTGGCGTATGCTGCCCATGGCTTCCGACAATGTGCCCTTCAAGGTGCGCAGCGGCGCTTTGACATCCTCCGCCTGCGTCACGGTGAGCAGCGCGCCCAATTGCAGCATGGCGCTGGACAATAAATGCCCGACGTTGTCGTGGATTTCCCTGGCGATGCGGTTGCGCTCCATGAGCATGGCGGAATGCACCTGTTCGTCCTGGTGGATGCGAAGCTCCCGGTTGGTGCTGTTCAGCTTCATGGCAAGCTCCGCCGCGCTGTCCCGCAATTGATGGTGGCTGTCCGCCAGCTGTACATAGCGGATGTTTTTTTGTTTCAGCAAAAAGGCGGAACCTGAAAACAAAAGGACAAATGCCGTCATCGAAAGGCCCAGCGTCTGGGATTTCAGTATCAAAAGCGGAACAAGCAACAAAGTGAACCAAACCTGCGGTGTTACAAAAACATCATACAGGCACAGGGGAATGAAAAGCAAAAACGCCGGTTCCCATACGCCGAGCACGGATAACAGGCAAATGCTGCCGCCGCGCAGCCAGGCAAGGCTTTTGTAGGTGTTTGCGGCGCTTGCCGCGACAGCCAGCAGAAACGGAATGGCCATGAAGGGTTCGGCGCTGTGCGCAAGGCCCATGATAAGACAGCAAACCAATAGAAAGCCTTTGTCCATCAGTTCAAACACAGCATACACCTCCCCGCATACGCTTCCATTTTACGCTATTTTCCATGGGCGCACAAGCGTAGGATAGCCGATTCATGTGACAAATGTCATATTCGTTTTGGCTTTTCCTCACTATCTATCCCTTATGAAAAAGGCTACAATACACTTGAACAAGGAGGGAAACAAACATGGTTATTTCCATCAGCAATCTTGTCAAGCGGTATGGCGACCTGATCGCACTGGATCATTTGAACCTGCAGGTGGCGGAGGGCGAGATTTTCGGGCTGCTGGGGCCCAACGGTTCCGGCAAGACGACGGCCATCAACTGCTTATTGTCCCTTTTGAAATACGACAAGGGCGACATCCGGGTGTTCGACAAGCCCATGTCGCCGGACGCCTATGACCTGAAGCGCGATATCGGCATCGTAATGCAGAACGTGGCTGTTTTCAACGAGCTTACGGTGCAGGAGAACATCGACTATTTCTGCGGCCTGTATGTGGGCGGCAAGGCAAAACGCGCGGCCTTGGTGCAGGAAGCGATCGAGTTTGTGGGATTGCAGGATTTTATAAAGTTCTATCCCAAGAAATTGAGCGGCGGCCTTTTACGCCGGCTGAACATTGCCTGCGGTATCGCCCACAAGCCCAAGCTCATCCTCCTGGATGAGCCCACCGTGGCCGTTGACCCCCAAAGCCGCAACAACATTCTGGAAGGCATTGCGCGCTTGAACAGGGAAGGGGCCACCATCATCTACACCTCCCATTATATGGAGGAGGTGGAGCAAATCTGCTCCCGCATCGCCATCATGGACAAGGGCCAGGTGATTGCCCAGGGCACCAAGGAAGAACTAAAGGCCATGATCAATGTGGGGGAGAAGGTGACGGTCGAAGCGCTGGATCTTACGCAGGCTGCCATGGAATGCATCCGCGCGTTGCCGGGTTTCAGCTCCATGGATTATGACGGGCGGGAGCTGACGGTGAAGTTCGCCGGCGGCGCCAGGAACCTTTTGCGCCTGCTGGATTGCCTGAAGAACAACAACGTTTCCTTTGGCCACGTGTATTCTGTTCTGCCCACCTTGAACGATGTGTTTCTGGAGATCACGGGCAAACAGCTGAGGGATTAGGAGGGGTATCATGTTCCGCCATGTGTTTTCTTACCGGCTGAGGTACCTTTTGCGGAATCGGGAAATGGTTTTCTGGACGCTGCTGTTTCCTATCCTGCTGTCCATCTTCTTCAGCCTGGCGTTTTCCAACCTGTATACCGCCGAAGCATTCAGCAAGATTCCCATCGTCGTGGTGGACAGCGAAGCTTACCGGGCGGATACCGTCTTTAAAAGCGTGCTCCAGGGCGCTTCCGTCGGGGAAGACGCGCTGTTTCAGGTGACGGCCGCCAGCCTTGACAAAGCCCAGCAGCTGCTGGAATCAGGCGATGTCGTAGGGTTTGTAGACGCGGAGGGCGGCCTGCACGCGGTGGTTGGCGCCGCGGGCATGGGACAAACGATTTTGAAATCCTTCTTGGACAGCTATCTGCAAATGTCCCAAACGGCAAAGACGCTGCTTGCCCAGAATCCCACAGCCGCGTTTACGGGGCTGATCAATGACCTGTCCGCCCAACGGACCTATGTGAAGCCGCTGAGCGGAATGCCTGAGCCGGAAACGCTGCTGGCTTACTTTTACGCGCTGCTGGCCATGACATGCATGTACGGCAGCTTCTGGGGCGCCCAGGAGATGCTGGACACGCAGGCCAATCTTTCCGCCCAGGGGGCCAGGGTCAGCGTTGCGCCCGTCCACAAGCTGAAAGTGTTTCTGGCGGGGCTGAGCGCGGCGATGGTGATACAGTATTGTGAGATACTGCTTCTCCTTGCTTTTCTGCGTTTTGCGCTGAACGTGAATTTCGGCCAGCAAACAGGGTACGTTTTGCTGCTGAGCCTCATCGGCAGTTTCATGGGCGTCACCTTTGGCGCGGCGGTGGCAGCCGTCGGCCGCAAAAGCGAGGGGGCTACGGTTGGCATACTGATTTCAGCCAGCATGGTGCTTTCCTTCTTTTCCGGGCTGATGATGGTGCAAATGAAGCATCTTGCCGCCAAGGCCTTCCCGCCGTCCTCCTATATCAACCCGGCCACATTGGTGGCGGATGGGTTCTATGCGCTGTACTACTATGAATCCCACGGCCGTTTCTGGTTGAACGCGGGCCTTTTGACAGCCTTCTCGGTGCTGTTCTGCCTGCTGATCTACCGTGCCATAAGGAGGCGCAAGTATGCAAGTCTTTAAGGTTTATTTCAAGGTCATCCGCAACAACCGCGGGCAGCTGATCATGTATATGATGATCTTTCTGCTGCTGACCTTTACGATCACATCTTTTTATACCGATTCGGTTTCCGCTCAGCCCGCGTCCTTTTCGGCGGTCAAGCCCAAGGCTGCCATCATCAATTTGGATGGGGAGAACCCTCTGCTTGCCGGGTTCCGGGAATACTTCTCGGAGCACGCGTCCATGGAGGAACTGTCCGCAAACGGCGATGCACTCAAGGATGCGCTGTTTTTCCACACCGTGGAGTACGCCATCAAGATTCCCGAAGGCTTTACCGAGGCGTTTTTGAAAGGCGAAGATGCTGCGATGGAGGCGGCGGGCACGCCGGATTCCACCCAGGCGGTGCTGCTCAAATCATTGGCAGACAAGTATTTTGCCACCGCGGCGCTGTATGTGAAGTATGGCCGGGGAAATGACCTTGCGGAGCTTGCGCGGCTTGTCCGCAGCGATTTGAGCCAGGCTGCGCCCTTTACGGTCAGCACGGCTGCGCCGGTGATAAACAGCGACGGAGCGCATATCTATGTGTTCAACTATATGTCCTACACACTGTTTGCCGTGCTGATCCTGGGCGTGACGACCTTTATGCTGACGTTCAACGAGACAGACTTAAAGCGCAGAAACCTGTGCGCGCCATTGCCGGTAAACAGCATGAACCTGCAAATGTTCCTGGCCAATGTCGCATTCGGAGCTGTCTGCTGGGCGCTGATGTCCGGCATGGGGGTTATCATGTACGCCAAGGACATGATCAGCGTAAGAGGCCTGTGGCTATGCCTGAACTCCCTTGTGTATATGCTTGCGGCCCTGGGGATCAGCTTCCTCCTGGGTTCCCTGATCAAGAAGCGCTCCGCCCAGGCGCCGCTTCAAAATACGCTGACGCTGGCCTTCAGCTTTTTGTCCGGCGCGTTTGTACCCCAGGCCATGCTGGATAAAACGGTATTGTCCATCGCCAGCTTTACGCCCAACTACTGGTTTATAAAAAACAACCATGCCATTGCCGCACTGCGAGGCTTTTCGGCCGCGGAGCTTGGCCCGGTCCTTATCAACCTGCTGATCATGCTGGGCTTTGGCGCGGCCGCGCTACTCACGGCCATGGCGGTGTCAAAAAAGCGCAGCGCCGGCGGGCTGGCATGACATGTATGCGCGCTGTGCATATGTGTGAGGTTTCTTATGAGGTTTCTTACAAAAAATCTGATTTTCACCCTTGACATCCGCCCAGAACCGTGTATAATATTCTTCGTCGGCAGCGGAAACCGCCACAAAAATGCCGGCGATGCGCACCATTAGCTCAGTTGGTAGAGCACCTGACTCTTAATCAGGGTGTCCAGGGTTCGAGTCCCTGATGGTGTACCAAGACATACTGAAAAGCTTTGATTCGTCAAGGCTTTTTTCTTTTTCTGCAGCCTTCTGATGATCGCCTGGCGCCATCCTGCAATACAGCCGCAAGGGACGGCTCGAAACATGACGTAATTGTTGCCTTTCGGTAGCACAGAGGTTTGGGGCAGAATAGTATACATTGGAGACGGTCTTTTCTCCAATAATTACGAAGGTGATACTATGTCAAATGATGCGTATGGCTACGGGTATCCAGGCGGACAATATCAGCCAGTCATGAATCAGCCGCTGCAAGCGTGTGACAGGCAGGCGCTGCTGAATGCTTCCGGCGGCAGCGCCGGACCCCTGCCAATCATAACAACCCTGCTGGCCAGTCCGATCAATGTTGTGTCAACGACTCTGGACACAACCGGTATGGGCAATACGAATAACCTGCTGACTTTTACCAGCATCATAAACCTGCCGTTGGGGATATCCGTAACGTTGAACTTCCAGATCCAACGCGTATACAACAACGGTACCCCGATGGGTGTGGGCGCCACCTATACGTTCGCCACAACAGTAAACCTGTTGGAATCTGAATCGTTCAGCTTCCAATTCATGGATGCAAACGCGCCGGAGGGTTTTTACACCTATTCCGTCAATCTGTCTACGAATTCCATCATCGATATTACTCCCGGTGCTACCGTCAATGGCGTTCTCAGTGCATTGGCCATTGCGGTATAAAGCATCAGAGCACGCATACCGGGGCAGTCACCCAATGGCTGCCCTGGTGTGTTTTTTCACATAAAAAGCGCTGACACGTGCGTTGGCAATTTCAAAGAATGATTTTTTGCCGCATGATTCACGCGGCTGGAATTTGGTTATACATTAGACAGGAAATCAAGTAAAAGGAGCTGATATTATGAAGATGATGTATAAAGCATCCGCCGTGGCCACAGGCGGACGGGACGGGCAGGTCTATGTGGAGAATACTCCCATCCGCTTTGAGATGGCGTCGCCGCCTGAACTGGGCGGCAAAAAGGGCAGCGGATTCAATCCCGAGCAATTCTTCGCGGCGGGATACGCCGCCTGCTTTGGCAGCGCCATAGCGCACTTTGTCAGGCTCAACCGGCTGGAAGTCGCGGCGCCGGACGTTCACGCACACGTGGGCATCGGCAAAAACGAAGAAGGCGGATTTCAGCTGGCGGTGGATTTGGAAGTGGTGTTCGGGGGGATCGATCAGGATACCGCCGATTCGCTGGTCACCCAGGCACACAAAATCTGCCCCTATTCCAACGCGACCCGCGGCAATATTGACGTCAACGTTTCGGCAAGGGTGGAATAGCGCAAGGCTTGTAGGAGCGCGCACTTTTTGGTAACAAGAAAAAGGACGCGCTTTAAGTAAGCGGTTGATAAGCTTCATCGCAAAGAGATCCGTGGCCGGCGCATAACGCGGGCACACGGATCTCTTTTTGCGTCAACTGCTGCCGCCTGGGTTGGCCCAAATATTTGAGGAGTCAAACAGCCATGAATCATTCCGATTGCCTTTGCAAGATGATGCCGGTATTCGGCGCGTCGCTTCGCCAATCGGGAATGTACAGCGTCCCGTTCCAGTAATCCATGCCGCAGATCTTCTCAAAGCGCGCGGGGGAACCGCCGGGCGCGGTATCCAATCGGCTTGCTATGGTAGTTATAATACTTATGCCGGCGTGAATGCAGCGGACGGCGTGATTTTGCGTATCGCCGATGAAGATGTTGTTTTGTTCGTCTACATGCAGCGACCAGGGCCCGTCGAAAAATTCCTGCGGGTCCGTACCCAGCCTGGCCAATTTGGTGTCGCCGCCATCCCCTGTGTATCCGCCGATGCCGTCCCCGCAGACGGTGGATACGGTTCTGGCCTTGATATCAATTTTGCGCACCGCAAAATTTTTGCTGTCCAGCACGTACAGGTTCCCATCCGGGCCAAGGCGCAAATCATACATCCAATGAAAACGGGCCTGTTCAAAAGGCACGGCATCCCTTTGAAAGCCGGGTTCCCCATTGCCAAGGACCTCAATCAGCGTGCCGTCGTATTGAAAATGAAAGATTCGGCAGCCTCTTATATCGTTGACCCATATCGTATCCTGATGATCGTATACG
Source organism: Bacillota bacterium (assembly GCA_023425025.1). Lineage (GTDB taxonomy): Bacteria > Bacillota > Clostridia > Christensenellales > Aristaeellaceae > JAEWAH01. Next base: position 23,909 of record JAFADG010000042.1, on the reverse strand, counting down.
CAATTGCCTATATCCACAATGCCGGCCTTCTCTTTGTCGATCAGGGGGAAAAAGCGGTTTGTGGACAGGTCCATTTGGTAGATGCATTTCTCTTCGGAAACAAGCAGCGTGTCATGCTGGAACGCCCGGGCGGCATACTTGGGGTGGTCAAGCTGAACGGTAAAGTGGACAGGCGCGAGGTTGGGATTTGATTCTCCCGCGGTCCACACAAAGCCGGCGGGGGAAAGCAAGCCCATAAAGTTCTTATGATAGTCCAGCTTGTACAGCGCGCCGGTATGGTCATGAAAACCAAACTGCGGCAGCCCGTCTATGATCGCCTGCTCTTTGTAGTCGATGACATGGGTGACGCGGTACGCAACCTGCGAACTCAAAGCCGCGCCGTGTGCCGTAGATTTTTCACGATTGCTCATATCCTGCCGCCTCACTGTTGTTGAAGTACTTCCATCATCCGCCGGATGTCGTCTGAAGTCATGGTGCACTTGCCTTTTTCGATCAATATGTTCCCGCCGGTCATGATGTAGGAGGGGAAGACCCTGATTTGTCCGTAATAAAATGAATCAGCCCTGATTCTGCACGTGGAGGCGGAGGGGATCACGTTCTTTCCCGTTTTCTTTTTCGCAATCATGTTGAAGGCCTTTTTTGCCACATCGCCCATGAGCATGATCGCTTTCAAGTTGGGAAACAAGCCGATTTCCTTTTCCAGCAGCGGCAGATGACTTAAAATCATATCCCCGGGAACCGCGTACTGGTGCTTGGGCGCTTTTACAGCCGTTGTAATATAAATGCCCAGGCCTAGAATATCCTCCATATTCTTCACTTGCACGCCGGCGTCATGAAAAAGTGCCCGCGTTGTTTTCATGTAATCCGGATCGGCGCTGCGGCTGTAAAAGCCGTCCTCCGGATGAAGAGGAGGGACTTCGTTGATCATGACGCATTTGATCTGCTTTGTGTCAATTTGCACATCGGGCAGCTGGAGCGCGTTCTCTTCCAGATGCATATCCTCCAAACAGCCGGCCAGGTAATCCTTCATGTTCATTTGCATGGTAATCTCCCCCTTTTGGTTTATCATAGCACATATAACATGACAGCAGTGCGTCATCTTTTGGGCTGCAGCAAATATGCCTTGTATATAGAAGCGTCCCGCAGCAAAAATAGGCTGCCGTGCTGCACTTTTGTGAAGCACGACAGCCTTTTTTGCTTTTATCCTTCTGCAAGACCTGCCAAGCGTCAGGCAGCGGCGGAGGACTTTTGAGCCTGCTGCTTTTTCCCGAACACCGCGGCGATATGATCGCCGTCAAAGCCCCATTTCTTTGTGAGCAGGCTGACAAGGGGCACAGCGATCAGGCCGACGCCCATGGCGCAGGCGCCGCTGACGGGGGCCAGCGCAAAGTTGCCTGTTACGATGGGCGGCAGCAGGGAGGTCAGCGCGCCCAGGATGACGCCCGTGTATACGCCGGCTTTTGTGACGCCTTTCCACAAAAGGCCGTACAGGAAGGGGGCCAGGAAAGCGCCGGAAATGGTGCCCCAGGAAAGGGACATGAGGGATATGATGGGCGTGCCCTGCATCAGGAAGTTGATGGCCAGGGAGAAGGCGATAAAGGCGACGCACAGTATCCGCATGACCAGTGTGGAGCGTTTTGCATCCAGCTTGGGGAAGAATGCCCCCAGCAGGTCGATGGTAATCACCGACGAGGAGGAAAGGACCAGCGCGGTCAGTGTGGAAACGCTGGCCGAGAGCAGCAGCACCACCACAAGGCCCAGCAGCGCATCGGGAATGCCGACCACCGATTGGTCGGTAAGCATGGCGGGCATGATGGCATCCTTGGCCATGGTTCCGCCGTTCACCAAAGAGGCCAGGGTCTGGCCCGCGTCATTGGTAATGTTGGAAAGCACCACCCGGCCGAAGCTGCCCGCAAAATACGCGCCGCCGGCGATGATGACGCAAAAGATGGTGGAAATCACCGTAGCGCGGCGAACGGCGGATGTTTCGCGAATGGCAAAAAACTTGTGGATCATGTGGGGCATACCCAAAACGCCCAGCGAAGTCAGCACAACGTTGGAAATCAAAAATACTTCCTTGCCCTTGGGGGGAATAAGAGAATTGAAATTGGGCCCGCCGATGGCCTCCGTGCCAAGCTGCGCAAGGCCGGACGCCGCGCCGCCGGCGCCCTTTAAGATGAACGCGACCACAATACCGATGCCGCCCAGCATAATGATCCCCTGTATAAAATCTGTCACGGCGGTGGCTTTGTACCCGCCCAGAAAAAGGTACACGGAAGACAAAAGGGCGATGCCGATCACGCACCAGGTGTAGTCAAAGCCCATTGACATCTGGAACATTCTGCCCAAGCCCTTGTATACAGATGCGGAATAGGGGAGCAGGAAGATGAAAATGATCAGCGATGCCAGTACCTTCAGGGTTTTGGAGTTGTACCGTTTTTCAAAGAAACTGGGCAGCGTTGCCACATTCAGGCGCTCGGCCATCTGCCGGGCCGGCCTGGCCAGCAGCGACCATGCCAGCAGGCCGCCTACCAGCGCGTTGCCGATGCCGGCCCAAATAGCGGAAAAGCCGACATCCCAGCCAACGGAACCGGCATAGCCGATGATGATGACGGCAGAAAAATAAGACGTCCCATAAGACAACGCGCTCATCCACGGGCCGACGTTTCTGCCGCCCAGCAGAAAATCGTTCAGGGATATGGATTTTCGGGCAGTGAAGAAAATGACCGCTACCATCATCAGGGCATAGAGAACCAATACCGCAATTTTCAATTGAGGCCCCACCTTCCATACTGCTTGTTCCCATACAAACACAGGGAACACCTTCGTGCTTCATTATACAGGAAACCGCCCAAAAGGCAAGCATTTTCACACATGGCATGATTTTTGTCCTTTGCCCATAGTCTTAACCAGCATGGTATGAAAATGAGGGAGGGCAGCGCATGAAATGGCGGGAAAAGGCGGCGGACGTGAGCGGCATTCCCGAGGATGTGCTCATGGGCTGGCCCAGGCTGGTGTGGTATGGCCGGCGGCGCCTGATCATTGAGCAGCATCAAGGGATTCTGGCGTATGAGGAAGGCTTGATCCGGCTGAAAACCTCCTGTGGCATATTGGCGATAGACGGGGCAAAGCTGCAAATCACCCATTACGGACCGATGGACGCCGTGGTCACAGGCCAGATCGTTAAGGTTTCGTATGACGGCGGCGCAAAGGAGGAGAGAAAGCCGTGATGGAGGCTGCAAAGCAGCTTTTCCTGATATCCTTCCGCATGGAAGGGCTCAGTCTGGAACGGCTGATGAACCTTGCAAGAGAGGAAAACATTATACTGCTCAATCTTTCCAGGCATGGCGCAAAGGCTGTGGAAGGGGCTTGCGGGGAAACGGACTACAAAAAACTCGGCGAGCTGGCGGATAAGCGGGGCTGGAAGCTGACAAAGCTTCGGCCCAGGCGCCTTTCCGCGCTTTTTGGCTGGCTGAAAAAGCGCATGGCCGCCGCCGTCGGCTTTGTGCTGTGCATCGCCCTGGCTATCACTGCCATGCAGTTCGTGTGGAGCATCGACATCCTGGACGCGGGCCAGTATGCAAGCGAAATCCGGCTGTATTTAAAGGAAAAGGATATTCACCCGGGGCTGATGAAAAAGGATGTGCCCCTTGCGCAAATCATCAGCGACCTGGAATGGCGCATGCCCAAGGTGGCCTGGGTGCAGGCTTACTACAGGGGCGCCGCGCTGGTCATCCGCTGCGTGCTGGGCGTGCCGCCGCCGGGGGTGGAAACCCAGGGCGGCCCAGGCGACGTCGTCGCGCAAAGGGACGGCATACTTGTGACGCTGCTTCCCCTGGCCGGCACGCCACAATGCAAGGCGGGCGATATCGTCAAAAAGGGGCAGGTGCTGATCGCCGGCTGGGAGCGGGGGACCAATGAGCAAAAGATACCCGTGAAAGCCCGGGGGATCGCCATGGCCCGGGGCTGGGTGGGGGCGAAGGCGCGGGTCCCCTTGGACGAAATCATCAGCGAGCCCACGGGCCGCAGCGTCACATCGCAAATCATTGAAACGCCCTATTTTCAGGTGGGGCAGATCGAGCATCCCGACTATTTGCAGTCGGACCGTACGGTGGAAATCTTGCCTGTAGGCGGGGCGTGGTGGCCGGTGACGCTGCGCCGGGAAACCTATGAGGAGGTTGCGCTGACCGTAACGCCAAGGGATGAAGACCAGGTCAAGGCCGACGCCGGGCTTGCGGCGCTTCGCGCGCTTGCGCAAAAACTGGGCGCGGGTCATGAACCAGTTGACAAATGGGTAGATTATTGTATGATAGAAGGAAGGATGCTGGAAGCGACTGCCATAGCGGAAGTCCTGGCGGACATTGCGCTTCCCAAGCCTTGGGAAGAAGGCGCGGCTCCGTAGCCGCAGCCGTATCCAAATGAATGGAGGAACACTCTTTGCCCCCAAGCAGGCAGGTCATGCTTTCGGTAGATTCCATGGACGACTATATGTCTCTGTTTGGTACAAACGACCAGAACATCGCGCTGATCGAATCTGAGATCGGCGTTACCGTTTCCATACGGGGCACCGAGCTTACTATCATCGGTGATCCCGCCCAGACGGAGCTTGCCCAGCTGGTGATTATAAAACTGCTGGAAATGCTCAAAAACCGCGAGATCGTGGACCGCTCCCGCATCCGCTACGCCATTGCCCTGGCGCGGGATGGGAAGGTGGACATGATCGATGAAATATTGAAGGATGTCGTTGCCATCACCCACCGGGGCAAGCAGATCAAATGCAAGACCCTGGGCCAGCGGGAATATGTGCGCAAGGTGCGGGATAATGTGCTCACCTTTGCCGTAGGCCCGGCCGGCACCGGCAAAACCTACCTGGCCATGGCCATGGCTGTCGTGGCGCTGCGCAACAAGGAAATCGAAAGGATCGTGCTTACGCGCCCCGCGGTGGAGGCGGGGGAAAAGCTGGGCTTTCTGCCCGGCGATTTGAACCAGAAGGTCGACCCGTACCTCCGCCCGCTCTATGACGCGCTGTACGACCTGATGGGCGTGGATTCCTATCAGAAGCTGGTGGAGCGCGGTGTGGTGGAGGTGGCGCCCCTGGCCTATATGCGGGGCCGCACCTTGAGCGATTCTTTCATTATATTGGATGAGGCCCAGAACACCACCTCCGAACAGATGAAAATGTTTTTGACGCGTATGGGCTTTAATTCCAGGGTTGTGGTGACCGGCGACATCACGCAGACCGACCTGCCTTTCGGCAAGCGTTCGGGGCTTTTAGAGGCGCTGGATGTGCTTCGTAATACGTCGGGTATCGGCATTGTGCGGCTTGATCACACGGACGTTGTGCGCCATGATCTTGTACAAGCCATCGTTCAGGCCTATGACGCATATGAAAAAAGGGCGAAGGAGAGTTAAGCCATGATGGCCAGGCGGCAAGGCGGCAGGAAGAAAAAAGAACGCATGGGCATAAAGCAGGTATTGGCAGTGCTGAAAACACCTGCGGCGAAATGCGCGTTTACCGCCGCGCTGGGCACGATCCTCATGGCCGTCATGTTTTGCATGGCCATCGCGCCGGAACGGTACAATTTGCGGGTCGGCGCCATCGCGTTCAAGACCATTACCGCGTCCAAGGATGTGGTGGATGAGATCACCACCCAACGCCGGCGCGATGACGCCGCGCGGCAGGTGGAGCCTTCCTATCACCCCAAGGACGGCGTGACGGACACCGTTATGACGGACCTTCGGGCGGTGTTTGATGAATTGCGCAAGGTCCAGCAGTACGGCCAGACCCTTCCCCCCAGTGAAACATCAACCGGCACTGCCCCCAGGCGGTATTCCCAGGGAGAGCTGGATTACGCAAAAACCATGCTGACCACCGTCGCCCTGGCGGATTATCAGATCGCCACGCTCCTGTCCATACCGGCGGACAAGCTGGAGGAGGCGTACAGCGATGTTTCTGTCGCCGTGCGCAATACGCTCAATACCACCATTCGCCAGGGGCAGGTCAACGAATCCATCAACAATATCCTGCAGATCGTCGGCTACAACATGAATATCAGCCTTTTTCAGAATGTAATGCCGTCTGTATTGCGCGCGGTCATACAGCCCAATATGGTCATCGACGAAGAAGCCACCGCCCTGGCCCAGGAAAACGCCCGCAAGTCTGTGGAACCGGTGATGTACAATCAGGGCCAGAATATTGTGGTCGCCGGGGAGCGGGTCAGCGCCAACCAGCTGGAAATGCTGCGGGCACTGGGCCTTTTGGATGACAACAGTGTGGATGTACCCATGTACGTGGGCGCCGCGCTGCTGGTGGCGGCGGTGATGCTGCTGACGCTGATGCTGCTTGCGCTGATGAGCAGCTCGCTGCTGCGCAATTTCCGTAAAATGATCGTATTCATGCTGGTCATGAACCTGACGCTGGCCATCTGCATTATCTTCGTGAAGATGATGCTGGTGAGCATTTATCTGTCGCCCGTTATTCTGGGCGCGCTGCTATTGGCCGGGCTGCTGGGCGCCCGGGCCGGTATTTCCGGCAACCTGGCGCTGTCGGTGATCGTCAGTGCCCTTTCTACCGGCGGCAGCACGGAAAACGGCACGGTGATGATTCAGCTTTTGATCAGCGGCGTTGTGGGCGGGATCGTGGCGGTGGCCGCCCTGCGCGGCAAGCCCCACCGGGCGCAGGTGCTTTTGTGCGGCATTTATGCCGCCCTGTCCAACGCGGTGGTGATGACGGCTGTGGGCCTGATGACCAACAACGATCTGCAGGTTGTTTTCAACACCGCGCTTTGGAGCATGGGCGGGGCGTTTATCGCGGCGCTTTTATGCATGGGTCTTCAGCCGCTGTTCGAAGCGGTTTTCAACCTGGCCACGTCCAGCAAGCTGATGGAACTGTCCAACCCCAACCAGCCCCTTTTGCGCAGGCTGCTGCTGGAAGCGCCGGGCACGTACCACCATTCCATCATCGTGGCCAACCTGTCCGAGGCCGCGGCGGAGGCTATTGGCGCCAACGCTTTGCTGGCCAGGGTGGGCTCCTACTTTCACGATGTGGGCAAGCTGAAGCGGCCGTTGTACTTCAAGGAAAACCAAATGGGGGAAAATCCCCACGACCATACCGATCCGTATATCTCCTCAGCCATCGTCACCGCCCACGCGCGGGACGGTTTGCAGATGGCCAAGAGACACCGCCTGCCCGAGGAAATTGAGAAAATCATTACGGAGCACCATGGCGACACGCCGGTTTTGTATTTTTACCACAAGGCGCTGCAGCACGCCGACGGAAAGCCGGTGGATATCAAGGATTTCCGCTACGACGGGACGCGGCCGACCATGAAGGAAAGCGCCATCGTCATGCTGGCGGACACCATCGAGGCCGCCGTCCGTTCCATGCCCGATCCCACGCCCCAGGGCATTGAGGCTTTTATTGAGCAGCTTGTCCGGGGCAAATTGGAGGATGGGCAGCTGAGCGATTCGCCGCTGACGCTTCGGGACATCGATAAAATCTGCGAGGCGTTTACCACCGTGCTGATCGGCGTGTTCCATGAACGCATCGAGTATCCCAAGATGGAGCTGCAGGATCAAAAACCGCAGGAGCCGGCCAGGCTGACCGAAGCGGCGGACGCTGTCCGGGAGCCTGCGCAGGAAACGTCTGTATCAGAAACGCCTGAGCCGGAGACGTCCGTGCAGGAAATTCCTGTGCCCCAAATGCCTGTTCAGCCTGCTGTGGATGAAGAAACACATGTTCAAAGCGAAATGGCCGTTCCCGAAGAAAGCGTGCCGGCGGTTGCCGAATTGGAGCCACAGGCAGAAGAGGCGCCGGAGGCACCCAAAGACAAGACGGAGGTATAGTTTTGCTTCTGTATTGGAATATGCAAGTGCCCGGCATACCCGGACAATGGCTTACGCTGATGCAGCTTGCGGCCGATTGCTGCCTGATGGCCGAGGGGGTATTTTTCCCCTGCGGCGTTTGCGTCACGATGACCGATGATCAGGAGATCCGGGAAATCAACCGCCAAACCAGGAACATCGACAGGGCGACGGACGTATTGTCCTTTCCCACCGTCAACTACAAGCCGGGCAGAACGGCGGGAACATCGGTGCAGCGGGTCCGGCGGGAATACGACAGCGACCTTGGCATATGCATGCTGGGAGATGTGATCATTTCCGTGGACCATATTATCGCCCAGGCACAGGAGTACGGCCATTCCCGGGAGCGGGAAGCCGCCTATCTGCTGGTGCACGGCATTTGCCACCTGATGGGGTATGACCATGTAACAGAGGAAGAGCGCGCGGTCATGCGCGCCATGGAGGAAAAAGCGTTGGATAGGATAGGGCTTGACCGCGAGGATAAACGAGAACCGGTATCCGACGAGGCGCTGCTCGCCTTGGCCAGAAGCGCCATGGAGCGCTCCTATGCGCCGTATTCCAAATTTCAGGTAGGCGCATGCGTTTTATGCGCCGATGGCAGGGTGTTCCAGGGCTGCAATGTGGAAAACGCCTCTTTTGGCCTGACCAACTGTGCCGAACGGACGGCTCTGTTTACCGCCATCACAGAAGGGGCGAAGGAGTTTACCGCCATCGCCATCGCCGCCAGGAGCGCCGCGCCGTGGCCCTGCGGGGCCTGCCGCCAGGTGCTCAACGAGTTTGCGCCGGACATACGCATACTGGTCACCTGGGAGGACGGAAAAACGGCCTCCGCCACGCTGAAGGAGCTTTTGCCCCATGGCTTTGGCCCCAAGGATCTGCCCGCGGAGAAAGAATAAGGAGATTGCATTCTCATGGAGAAAAACACACCGTTCCGTTCCGGCTTTGTGGCCATTGTCGGCCGGCCCAACGTGGGCAAGTCAACGCTGATGAACGCCTTTGTGGGCGAAAAGGTCGCCATCGTATCCAGCCGTCCCCAAACGACGCGCAACCGCATCATGGGCGTTATGACCAAGGAGGATTGGCAGATCGTTTTCCTGGATACGCCCGGCCTGCACACGCCCCGCACCAAGCTTGGCGAATATATGATCCAGTCGGTGAAGGAAGCCATGGACGGCATGGATGTGCTGCTGGTGTTGGTGGACGCCACGGCGGTGGGCCCCCAGGACAGAAACATCGTTGCGTCCTTTCAGGAGAAAAAGGTGCCCAAGGTGCTGGTGCTCAACAAAATCGACCTTCTCCCCAAGGAAAACCTGCTGGCCACCATCGCCTCCTTTGCACAGGCGAGGTATGACGCCATCATCCCCATCAGCGCCAAGACCGGCGACGGGCTGGAAGAGCTGAAAAAGATGCTGGTGGGCTACCTGAAGGAGGGGCCGAAATATTTCCCCGACGATATGATGACCGACCAGCCGGAGCGGCTGATCTGCGGAGAGCTGATACGGGAAAAGGCGCTTTTGCATTTGAAAGAGGAAGTGCCCCACGGCATCGGCGTGGAAATGATGGCCATGAACAAAATGAACGACAGCTTTATGGAAATTCATGCCACCATCTACTGCGAGCGGGACGCCCACAAGGGCATTATCATCGGCCGCCACGGCTCCATGCTCCAGCGCATCGGCCAGGAGGCCCGTATGGATATCGAGCAGCTGCTGGGCATGCATGTGAATTTGAAGCTGTGGGTGAAGGTGCGGCCCGGCTGGCGCAACCGGATGGACGATTTGAAGACCCTGGGTTACGAGCGGACGTAATACGTTATAGGATTTTTGAAAAGCATCTGTCGGCCTTTTGCCTGCGGATGCTTTTCGAAAAAACCGAACAATCGGCTGAAAAAACATTGGCAATATTCGCCTCTGTGTGATATAATCCATGAAGTGCCTGGAAAATTCAGTGCGGGAGTGTTCTGCCCATGGACCGGATACGTAGGAACGAGCGGATGGCTGCCATGACCAAAATACTGGCTGATTCTCCGAACAGGATTTATACGCTTTCCCATTTTTGCGATCTGTTCGGCACGGCCAAGTCCACCATGAGCGAGGATATTGACATCCTCCGTTCTGTGGTGAAAACCTTTGGCCTGGGTGAATTGGATACGGTCACCGGCGCCGCGGGCGGCGTGCGCTACCGTCCCACCATGGAAAAGGCGCAGGCGCTGGACTGCATCAAAGAGCTGTGTGAGCAATTAAGCCGCAAGGAGCGTGTGCTCCCGGGCGGCTTCCTTTACTTTTCCGATATTCTGTCCATGCCGGATGTGGTAAGGAAAATGGGCATGATCCTGGCCGGGAAATACTACTCGGAAGAGCCGGATTTCGTGCTTACCATGGAAACCAAGGGCATCCCGGTGGCGTTGGCGACGGCCGAAGCCCTGGGTGTGCCGCTGGTCATCGCCAGGCGTTCCAGCAAGGTGTATGAAGGCTCCGCGGTGAATATCAATTACGTGTCCGGCTCCTCCGGCCGGATCGAGACCATGTCGCTGTCCCGCCGGGCGGTCAAGGAAAACCAGCGGGCGCTTATCGTGGACGATTTCTTGAAGGGCGGCGGCACCGCCAAAGGCATGGTCGATTTGATGTACGAGTTCAACGTGACGGTGGTCGGCATGGCGTTCGTCATGGCCACGGCCAGCCCGCAGAAAAAGCGCATCAGCGGCGAACGGGCGCTGATGATCCTGGAAGAGATGGCCGATGAGGAAAACACAGCCCAGGTGCGTCCCGCCGACTGGCTGTACGAATAGGTTTTGCTTCGTTGCGTAGGATAAACGAGGGGTGATGTTTGTGGCAGGTGTTTTGCCGATATTGATGCTGCCGGAGCAAAATGAGAACGAAGATGCACAAAGGCCGCTGGCTGTCCATCCGCTGCTGGGCAAGCCGGTTTTTCGCTATGCGTTGAAAGTGTTGGAAGCGGCTGCGGAGGGAAATTGCGTTGCCGTTTTACAGCAGGGCGATGCGGAGCAGACGCAAGAGATATACGGCCTGGACAGGGAATTTGCCGAGGGTTTTTTACCGGCGGTCGTTTCTTTGCACAAATATAACAAGGTGTTGGCCGTGCAGGGGGATATGCCCTGCCTGCAAACGGAAACGCTGAAATTTCTTTTGGCGGCGGTGGAGGGCGACACAAAGGCCTCCTACCTGCAATGGCAGGGGGAGGATCTGGAGCAGGAGCCGGGCCTTCGCATCGGCGGTACCGCGTACTGCTTTGACGCTGCGGCGCTGGAGGAGGTACTGTCTGCCTGGGAGGGGGAAGGCTTCACGCCGCTTGACGCGCTGACCGCGATCTCGGAAAGCGGGATCCCTATTGCGCCGGTGGCTGCCGATGGGCCGGAGCTGATTTCCGTGCGCACCAGGCTGGATTTTGCCAACGCCTTCGCCTGCCTGCAGGAGAGGATCAATGCCTTTCACATGTCCCAGGGCGTGACCATTTTGACGCCTGGCGCAACCTGCATCGATGCCGATGTCGTCATCGGGCAGGATACGGTGATCTACCCCGGCTGCCATCTGCAAAAGGGCAGCAAGGTCGGCGCCCGCTGCACCCTTTTCCCCAACTGCCGCCTGAGCGCGGCTGAGCTTGCGGATGATGTCACCGTGGAAAACAGCGTGCTTTTGCAGTGCAAGGTAGGCTCTTTTACCACCGTCGGCCCCTTTGCGTACCTGAGACCGGATACGGTGATCGGCAGCCATTGCCGCATCGGCGATTTTGTGGAGGTCAAGAACAGCAGCATCGGCGATGAAACCAAGATCTCGCACCTTAGCTATGTGGGCGACGGCGACCTGGGTAAAAACATCAACCTGGGCTGCGGCGTGGTGTTTTCCAACTACGACGGCAAGAACAAGTACCGGGCCAAAGTGGATGACGACGCATTTGTAGGCTGTAACGTGAACCTGGTTTCCCCGGTGCACGTGGGCAGGGAGGCGTATGTGGCCGCCGGTTCCACCGTCACCGAGGATGTGCCGGAAGGCGCGCTGTATGTGGCCCGCGCCAAGGGCGCCGTTAAGGAAGGCTGGGTGCAAAAGCGCAGGGAGGCCGGCAAGCTTTAATTCACACAGGACAACCGCATGATCGGGAAAACGGCCCTACGCGCTGTTTTCTCGAAAAGGCGTTTTTGGAGGAAGCGTACCATGCATTTGATCGTGGGCCTTGGCAACCCCGGGGCCAAGTATGAACATACCCGGCACAATGTGGGCTTTGACGTACTGGAAATCATCAGTCAGAAATTAAATATCCCTATCACTAAGCTAAAATGCAAGGCTACCATCGGTGAGGGAAGCTATGAGGGCGAGCGCATCGCCCTATGCAGGCCCCAAACGTTTATGAACTTGAGCGGTGACAGCGTGCAGGAGCTTTTGCACTGGTACAAGGTGCCGCCGCAGAACATGGTGGTCATTTATGACGATGTTGACCTGCCCCCCGGCAAGCTGCGCATAAGGCCCAACGGCGGACCGGGCACCCACAACGGCATGCGCTCCATTATCGGGATGCTGGGCACTGAGGATTTTCCGCGTATTCGGGTGGGAATCGGCGACAGGCCGGAGGGCTGGGAGCTGGCGGACTGGGTGCTGTCCCGCTACGCAACCCCCGAGGAGCGCAAAGCGGCCTTTGACGCCTATATGACCGCCGCCGACGCGGCGCTTGCATGGGTGAAGGAAGGCACGGAAGCCGCCATGCGCAGGTTCAACACAAAGTGATGTATCAGCATGGGCGAAAACATTTGCCGGCACGATTTTTACGAAGGGCAGCACAACGATGAAGCAGGCATTTTTCTCGGTGCTCAAGGGGAGCGAATCTTTCCATAAGCTGCTGGACGGCGTAAAGAAGGAGCGCGTTGTTTCCGTATATGGCCTGTCGGAGGGGCAGCGGGCCTATTTGGCTTCCGCGCTCCACTTTGCCACGGGCCGGCAGGTATTGCTGGTGATGACCGGCGAGCTTGCCGCCTCCCGCGCGGCGGAGGATATTGCCCAGCTGCTGGAGGGGCGCTGTGCCTCGCTGCCGGCACAGGAACTGGAGTTTGGCCGCGGCGCGTCCAGCCATGAGAGCACCTGGCGGCGGCTGGAAACGCTGCACAGGCTGCTCGGCGGCGAGTTGGCCGTGCTCTGCACCTCCGGCGAAGCGCTGATGAACCGGCTCATGGCGCCGGAATTCTTTCGCGACGCTACCATCCACCTGGCTCCCGGCGACCGGCACGACCCCCAGGCGCTGGTTGAAAAGCTGGTCAAAAACGGATACGAGCGTGTCAGCATGGTGGAGGGCAAGGGTCAGTGCGCGCTGCGCGGCGCAATTGTGGACGTGTACCCGCCCAGCGAGCCCAACGCGTTGCGCATGGAGTTTTTCGACGACGAGGTGGATTCTGTACGCACCTTTGACTGCATGACCCAGCGGAGCATGCTGAAATTAAAGGAAGCCATTCTGCCGCCGGCCGCGGAAATATTGGTGGAAGGCATCGACACAAAAGCTGCTGCCATGCGTATGCGCGGCTCCTTGCAGCAGCGCGCGCGTGAGCAGGCGGAAGCTACCCTTTTGTTCAAGGACCTGCCGCCCCTGCCCGAGGATGCGGAGGACGACCTCCCATCCTTTTTTGAAAACCGCCTGCCGGACCAGAAAACCCCCGCGGCCCCCCAACCCGGCAGTGCGCTGGAACGTCTGACGGCCCAGAGCCACGATGACGCCGACCGGCTGGAAAGCGGTTACCCCTTCCGCAGGATGCAAAGCTGGGTGAATGTGCTTTGCCCGGATACGGTATCCCTGATTTCCTGGCTGCCGGAGGCCATTATCCTGGTCGATCAGCCGGATCAATTGCAGGAGCGGATCAAGGGCCGGACCTTGCGCTTTGTGGAGGATTTCAAAACCGCCCTGGAGCGCGGCGAGGCGGTGGCCGCCCAGGCCGGGCTCTTGTACGATTATGAGCAAGTGCAGGAAAGCGTAAAAGGCCGCACCCTCGTCACCATGTCCGACTTTTTGCGGGGCATGGGGTCCTTTAAACCCGATGTGCTGGTGGAGCTTGACGGCGTCAACGCCCACGCCTACCAGTCCAACATCCGCGCCCTGGCCGACGATTGCCTGAAATGGAAGGCGGAAGGGTATTGTGTCGCGCTGCTCACCGGCGGTACGGCCAGGGGCAAGCGCCTGGAAAAGGCCCTTTCGGAAATGGAAGTGCCCAGCCTGTTCACCGAAACGCTGAGCAACAACCTGATCATCGGCGAGGTGATGCTGCTGCCGCTTACGCTCTCCAAGGGCTTTGTGTGGCCGGAGGCAAAGCTGGCGCTGATCTCGGACAGCGACATCTACGGCGCGGGCTACCGCAAGGCGCGCACCCGCCGCAATACGGGCGAACGCATCGCCGCGTTTACTGACCTGAATGTGGGCGACTATGTGGTGCACGAGACCCACGGTGTGGGCATCTATCAGGGCACCATACGTATACAGAGCGAGGGCACGTTCCGGGATTACCTGTTCATACAGTACCAGGGCAGCGACAAATTGTACGTGCCCACCGACCAATTGGACAGGGTGCAGCGCTTTATCGGTGGTCAGGGCCAGCCGCCCAAGCTGAACAAGCTGGGGGGCGGGGAGTGGCAGCGGCAAAAGGCAAAAGTCAAGGCTGGCATCAAGGCCATGGCCTTCGATCTTTTGAAGCTCTACGGCAAGCGCCAGGCGCAAAAGGGCTATGCCTTTGCCAAGGATACCATCTGGCACAGGCAGTTTGAGGATAACTTCCCCTACGAGCTGACGCCCGACCAGCAGCAAAGCATATCGGACATCACCAGGGATATGGAATCCGCCATCAACATGGACCGGCTCCTGTGCGGCGACGTGGGCTACGGCAAAACGGAGGTCGCGCTGCGGGCCGCCTTCAAGGCGGTTATGGACAACAAGCAGGTGGCGCTGCTGGCGCCCACGACCATCCTGGCCCAGCAGCATTACAATACCATCCAAAAGCGCTTTGCCGGCTTCCCGGTCAACGGCGATGTGTTGAGCCGCTTCCGCCCGCCCAAGGAGCAAAAGGAAGTGCTGGGCAACTTAAAAGAGGGCAAGGTTGATATCATTGTGGGCACCCACAGGCTGCTGAACAAAGATGTGGTTTTCCGCGACCTGGGGCTTTTGATTGTGGATGAGGAGCAGCGCTTTGGCGTGGCCCACAAGGAAATCATCAAAAACATGAAAAACACGGTGGATGTGCTGACCCTGTCCGCCACACCCATCCCCAGGACGCTGCACATGTCCATGGTGGGCATTCGCGATATGAGCATATTGGAAACGCCGCCGGAGGAGCGCTTTCCGGTGCAGACCCATGTGCTGGAGTACGCGGACGGCCTGATCCGGGACGCCATCCTGCGGGAACTCTCCCGCGGCGGCCAGGTGTATTTCTTGTACAATCGGGTCCGCTCCATCGAGCAGTTCTACGCGCGCTTAAAGCAGCTGGTGCCGGAGGCCCGCATTGCCATCGCCCATGGGCAGATGAAGGAAAATGCCCTGGAAGATGTGATGATGGACTTTTATGACGGCACCTATGACGTGCTGCTGTGCACCACCATCATCGAAAGCGGGCTGGATATCCCCACGGCCAACACCCTGATCGTGTTTGACGCGGACCGCTTCGGCCTGTCGCAGTTGTATCAGCTGCGGGGCAGAGTGGGGCGCAGCAACCGGCAGGCCTACGCCTACTTTACGGTCAGGCCTGACCGTATGGTCAGCGAAACGGCGCAAAAGCGGCTGGCGGCCATCCGCGAATTCACCGAGTTTGGCGCGGGCTTCCGCATCGCCATGCGGGACCTGGAAATCAGGGGCGCCGGCAACATATTGGGCCCGGAGCAGCACGGCCATTTGAGCACGGTCGGCTATGACATGTACTGCAAGCTGATTGAGGAAACCATTCGCGAGGTGCGGGGTGACCAGACCGCGCCGACCGATCTGGATACCCGAATTGAATTGAAGGTGAACGCCTTCCTGCCGGCGGACTACGTGCCGGACGAGCGGCAGCGGATGGAGATCTACAAGCGCATTTCCCTCTTGGAGGACCGCGCCGGCCGGGAGGATATCGAGGAAGAGCTGGTGGACCGCTTCGGCGACGCGCCGGAAGCCGTCAACAACCTGCTGGATATCGCCCATTTGAAATCCCTGTGCCGCAGGCTGGGCATCATCCACGTGGCGCACAAGGCCTTCACCCTGACCATGCGGCTGGATGAGAGATATGTACCGGACCCCCTTAAGCTGATCGAAGCCCTGGCGCAAACGGACAAGCGGCTGATCCTTTCCGCAGCCAAAACGCCTGCGCTCCTGTTAAAGGACAACAAGCTGGATGTGGAGCAGATGCTGCCGCTTGGCGTGAAGCTGCTGGAAAAAGTGGTTTCGCTCCTGGAGGCATAACCTTTGCACAAAACGATATCAAAATTGACCGAATGGTCAAATCAAACCAGCCCCATGAAAAGCATAGCGAGGTGGTATGTATGAACAAGGAGTACAGGCTGTATGCGCGGGAAATGATTGAGCAGTCGGTCAAGAGCGGCGATCTGGCCGGCGTCAGCGCGGTGGTTTTCCACCGTGGGGAGGAAGCGCTTTTTCACGCCTGCGGAGAGCAGGATATGGAGAACCACGTGCCCCTCATGTGGAACACCATTTTCCGCCTGTTTTCCATGACCAAGCCCATGACGGCTGCCGCCGCCATGATCCTTGTGCAGCGGGGACAGCTGGATGTTTTTGCCCCCGTCAGCCGGTACCTGGACGGGTTTGCCCATCAGCGGGTGGCAACAGCCATGGGCGCCACGCCGGTCAGGCAACAGGCAACGATCAAGGATCTTCTCAACATGACCTCGGGCCAGGTATATCCCGGCGAAGGCTCGCCGGCGGAAAAAGAGATGCGGTTTTTGTTTGCGCAGGTGAAGCGCAGGCTGGAAAACGACCAGCCCACCTCCACCGTGGATTTTGCCAACCTCATCGGCCGGCAGCCCTTGGCGTTTCATCCGGGGGAAAGCTGGCAGTACGGCACCTCTTCCGATGTGCTGGGGGCTGTGATCGAAAAGGTATCCGGCATGTCCTTTGGTCTGTTTTTAAAGCGGGAGCTGTTCGAGCCGCTTCAAATGACCGATACCGGCTTTCATGTGCCAGGGGAAAAGCAGAAGCGCTTTTCACGGCTTTACCAAATGAAGGATGGCAAGCTGCAGGTGTTCCCGCACAACCATCTGGGCCTTAATGACTATTTGTCCGCGCCCGCCTTTGAATCCGGCGGGGCCGGGCTTGTTTCCACCATCGATGATGCGCTGCGCTTTTGCCGCATGCTGCTGGGCCGCGGCCAGTTGGACGGCAAGCGCATCCTTTCCGAAGCGGCGGTGGATTTCATGACCCATAACCAATTGAGTGATTTGCAGCGGCAGGGCTTCCAATGGGATTCCCTGCGGGGGTGCGGTTACAGCTGCTATATGCGCGTTATGGAACAGCCGTCCCAAAGCCCCACTTTTGGCTCCGCCGGCGAATACGGCTGGGACGGGTGGACAGGTACCTACTTTACCGTGGACCCCGCCCATGAGATGATACTGATCGTGATGATGCAAAAGACTGACGCCGGCACGACGGAGCTTGTGCGCAAGCTGCGGAATATCGTTTACTCCGGGCTGGAGCTGTAGGTTTCAGCGAAGCTCCGCATGCAAGTGGGAGGATATATATATGACAAATGAGGCGTTGGCGCTTAAATACGCGCCGGTCATCCATTTTGATGAAAGGGAAACCATACCCCTTGTCGCGGTGGGGTATTCCATCCTACGGGAAACGGGTGAGAGCCCTTCGTTTTCCCGCACCGTACCCATCGGAGATGCCGCCTTTGTGATCGAGTACGCCTACTATTGGGATTATGATATTCAGCATATGTATGACCTGGAACACATTTGGGTCTGGGTGGGGGCAGACGGCCATGTGGCAAATGCCCAAGCCAGCTTCCATGGCAGATACCTGAACGCCCTTTTGAAAGAAGGGGCTGTGAAAACGGAAGTTACCGGCGACAGGATCCATCTGTACTGCCAGCCGGGCAAGCATGCTTTCCTGCCCAGCGGCGAATGGTTTGAGCTTTTGCCCGATTACAAGGAAAGCTGCATGGAAAGCGCAGGCGGCGGGCTGCTGGTCAACAGCATGTTTGCCGGGAAATTTGCAACCTCATTAGAGCTGGACAAGCAAATCGACGCTTATATCAAAAACCATCTGACTTTTGAGCCGTCGATGCGGTTTACGGCATTTGACCCCCCGGTCAATATATATCAACCCTGGGAAATCCTGAAGGAACTGATTCCTGTCCGGATCAATGCGGAAATACAGCGCGTAACAGAGGCTTAAGCTCCCGCCTGACCGGCGCTTGGCTTTATAGGGGAGGATGTACAGATGCGTCTCAGCCTGGCTATGATCGTGAAAAATGAAGAGGAAAAGCTGGCGCGGTGTTTGAGCAGCGTCAAGAAATATGTGGATGAGCTGGTGGTGGTGGATACAGGCTCCACCGACCGGACGAAGGAAATCGCGGCGTCCTTTGGCGCGAAGCTTTTTGACTTTGCTTGGTGCGATGATTTTGCCAAGGCGCGGAACTTCAGCGTTGAGAAAACAAGCGGCGATCTGGTGCTTGCTATGGACGCGGACAGCTTTCTCATGAAGTTTGACAAGGCTGCCGTGCTCGCGGCCATGGCGGGCAAAAAGGCCGTGGGCTTGGCGGAAATCACAAATCTCTACACCCAAAACGGCGTGAAGGTGACGGACCGGTTTTTGGCCGGCGCGGTCTTTCCCAGGGATGCCCGTTATGTCGGGCCGATCCACGAACAGATTGAGCCAAAGCTGCCCAGGGTGGTTTTGCCCGTCTCCATTTTTCATGACGGTTACGACAACCGGGACGAGGCAAAGTTCAAGCGGAATATCGGCATTCTGAAGCAAGCCCTGCAAGGGAAGAAGGATGCTTATCTTCTGTACAAGCTGGCTCAGGAGTACAGGGGCCTTACACAGATGGAGCTGGCGGACAGCCGGTTTGCCGCCGCCTACCAAATGGCTGGTAAAGGCGAAAGCTACTATGCCAGGTTGGTGGTGGAATATTTGGGCAACCTGGTCCAAATGAAAAAGTATGCAAAAGCCCTGGAAATCGCTCATCAGGAGCAGGCGCGCTTTCCTGATTATCCGGAGCTGTTTTTTGTATCGGGCGAAATGTATATGGAGGTTGTGCTCTCCAATCCGCAAGCCTACATTCAGTATTTCCCCAGGATCAAGGAATGCTATGACAGGTGCATTGCCATTGGGGAAAACCCCAAATACCAAGGCATCGTGGGCATGGGCTCCTTTATGGCGCTGCATAACCTGGGTGCCTTTTACGAGGTGACAGGCGATGCGCAAAGCGCGAGTAAGTGTTATACGGCCGCGGCGGAAATGGGGTATCCGCCTTCCCAAAAGCGGCTGACGGAGTTGGGAGCAAAGAGGTAAAGCTTTCTTGACTGAATAGTCAATATGGTTTCTAGGACATGCAGACGCCAAGAAGATGCAGGGCAAAAAGAGGCTTCCCCGCCTTGCCTTCCCCTTTAGGGGAAGGTGTCACCCAAGGGTGACGGATGAGGTGGGAAGCTGCCGCCGAAGGCGGCTGATGAGGTAGAACCGGCGCATTTATAGCGCAACAAAGAACCTCATCCGGCGCTGCGCGCCACCTATTCCATCTGGCTCAATCGTCGCACTGCTCACAAGCCAATCCTCAGTCAGCTTTGCTGACAGCTCCTTTCAAAAGGAGCCTTGTTCGCATTACTCGTTTCGCCAGCCTCCTCCCCACCGCCCTTATCTGCCACTGACAGGGGCGGTGTTACGGAGCCGCAGGCGGCGCTTCGGCTACGGAGCCCTGGAAGGGGATGACTCTTATCATTATCCTAAAACGCAATAATAAAAGGTTCCCAAGCCCACCGGCCTGGGAACCTTTTCGCAATATTTCGCTTCCGTTAAAAATCACTTCTTGAAGCATTTCCTCCCGGGATACCAGCCGGCGGGGCCAAGGTCATCCTCAATGCGCAGCAGACGGTTGTACTTGGCTACCCGTTCGCTGCGGCTGGGGGCGCCGGTCTTGATCTGCCCGGCGTTGATGGCCACGGCCAAATCAGCGATGGTGGTATCCTCCGTTTCGCCGGAACGGTGGGAAATGACGGCGGTATAGCCGGCATTGTGGGCCATTTTAATGGCCTGCAGCGTTTCCGTCAGGCTGCCGATCTGGTTGAGCTTGATGAGGATGGAGTTTGCGCAGCCAAGCTCGATGCCCTTTTTCAGCCGCTGGGTATTGGTAACGAACAGGTCGTCGCCCACCAATTGCACCTTGCCGCCAAGCTCCGCGGTAAGCTTTCGCCAGCCCTCCCAGTCCTCCTCATCCAAACCGTCCTCGATGGAGGCGATGGGGTACTTTTGAACCAGTTCTTTCCAATAGGCAATCAATTCATCGGTGGTAAAATGAATCTTTTTCTTGGGCAGCATATAGCCGCCGTTGCCGCTCTTCCACTCGCTGGAGGCCGCGTCGATGGCCAGCATGAAATCGTCATAGGGCTTGTACCCGGCCTTTTCAATGGCCATCAGCAGGTACTGGATCGCCTCCTCATCGCTGCCCAGGTTGGGGGCGTAGCCGCCCTCATCGCCCACGGCGGTGGAAAGCCCGTCCTTTTTCAGCAGCCCGGCCAGGGTGTGGAACACCTCGATACACCAGCGCAAGCCCACGGAGAAGTTTTTCGCGCCGACGGGCATGATCATGAATTCCTGAATGTCGATATTGTTGGTGGCGTGGGCGCCGCCGTTTAGTATGTTCATCATCGGCACCGGCAGCGTGTCGGCGTTGATGCCGCCAATGAACTGGAACAGCGGCATCTGCATCGCCTTGGTGGCGGCGCGGGCCGCGGCCAAAGACACCGCCAGTATGGCGTTGGCGCCCAGATGGGACTTGTCACCGGTGCCGTCCAGCCGGATCAGCAGCTCGTCTATATCCGCGGTCCTGGTGGTATCCATGCCCACAAGAACTTCCCGGATGTCCTGATTGATATTGGCGATGGCTTTCAATACGCCCTTGCCGCCGTAGCGTTTGGCATCCTTGTCCCGAAGCTCCAGCGCTTCAAACTGGCCGGTGGACGCGCCGCTGGGCACGGTGGCCCGGCCCTGTATGCCGTTTTCCAGCGTAACGATGGCTTCTACCGTGGGATTTCCGCGGGAATCGATGATTTCCCTGCCGGTGACATTGGCAATAATGTAGCTCATGCTGATTCCTCCTTGACGCCCTGAACGGGGTCTATTTCGCCTTGCCCTGGTTTGCAACGCTTTGCATCTTTTGTTTGAGTGCCTCTTGATCTCCCAGGTATTCCTTACCCACAACGCGGAATTGTGAATCCAGCGTATAGACAAGCGGGATGCCGGTGGGGATGTTCACTTCCATGATCTGCGCGTCGGTCAGGTCTTCAAAATGCTTGACCAATGCCCGCAGCGAGTTGCCGTGGGCGGCGATGAGCACCCTTTTCCCGGCGGCCATCTGCGGCACGATCACATCGCGGTAAAAGGGCACGACGCGGGCGATGGTATCCTTCAAGCTTTCCGCAAGGGGCAGCAGGGAAGCATCCTCATTGCGGTACTGCACCTGGGCCCTGGGGCTGCGGGGATCCTTTTCTTCCAATGGGGGAGGCGGCACATCAAAGGAACGGCGCCAGATTTTTACCTGCGTTTCACCGTAGCGTTTTGCGGTCTCCGCCTTGTCCAGCCCCTGCAGCGCGCCGTAGTGGCGCTCGTTTAGCAGCCAGGTTTTGTGTACGGGCAGCCATTCCCTGTCCATTTGCTCCAAGGCCAGATTCAGCGTGTGTATGGCGCGCTTTAAATAGGATGTATGGCAGATATCAAAATCATACCCTGCTTCCTTCATCAAAAGGCCGGCCTCTGCCGCTTCGCGCCTGCCTTTTTCCGACAGCTCCACATCCGTCCAGCCGGTGAACAGGTTCAAGCGGTTCCATTCGCTTTCCCCGTGGCGTAGAAGTACCAGTTTCATAAAAAGCCCCTCCTGACATGCTTGACAGTTAAGAGTTGCTAACTTATGCTTATTATACCGATTGCTGCCATAAAAAGCAACAACGCGGGCCTGCATGGAAAACGTATAGTTTTGGGAGGACAGGCAACAATAACAACGCTTTGTGAAAGGGGGAGGGGAATGGGTATGATGCGGTTTCTTGGCAGGAAGCTCAAATATCTTAGCATGCATAAAAGGGACCAGCGGGAAGCGGCAAAGGACCCCAACCAGCCGCAGCACCCTGTTTTGAGCCGCGACCTTACCAAGAACCTGGATATGATAGAGCAGATATTGGGCAGAAGCAACGATGTGAAAATACATGAATTCCGCTATGAAGACCATCCCGGCGCGCTGGTGTTCATCGATGGGCTGGTGAACAGCCAGGCGATTACCGAGGGCATTTTAAGGCCTTTGCTGAACGGGCGGCTTTCCAGGGAAGAAACGGCCGCAAACGGGGCCGGCACGCTGGAGGAGATCACCCGGCAGGTTTTGTGCAACGCGGAAACGGAGGAAAAGGAGGAGCTGAGCGAGCTGATCGCCGGCTGCCTGGCCGGCAACACCATGCTTTTGATGCATGGCGTCGCCAAGGGGCTGCTTATCAGCACCAAGGGTTGGGAAAAGCGCGGCGTGACGGAGCCGCAGACGGAGTCGGTGATCCGCGGTCCCAGGGAAGGCTTTACGGAAAACCTGCGGACCAATACGGCGCTGATCCGGCGCAAGATCAAAAGCCCGCAGATGCGCATCGAGCATATCATCGTTGGCCGCAAAACGCTGACGGATGTGTGCATTTTATATGTGGCCGGCGTTGCCAACATCAAGGTGGTGGAGGAGGTCAAAAACCGCCTGCAGTCGCTTGAGGTGGATTCCATACTGGACGCCGGGTACATCGAGCAGTATATGGAGGATTCGCCGTTTTCCATATTCGCCACGGTGGGCTACAGCGAAAAGCCCGACGTGGTCGCGGCCAAAATGCTGGAAGGGCGCACGGCCATTATCGTGGATGGGTCGCCCTTTGTATTGACCGTGCCCATGCTGTTTATCGAAAGCTTTCAGACGGCGGAGGATTACTATATTCGGCCTTACTTTGCCACCTTCTCCAGGTTGCTGCGGTACCTTGCGTTTTTTATATCCGTCTTCGCACCGGCGGTCTATATCGCCTTGACCACCTATCATCAGGAGCTGATACCTACCACGCTGCTATTAACTGTGGCCAGTGCCAGGGAGGGGACCCCCTTCCCGGCGTTTCTGGAAGCGCTGATCATGATCCTTTCCTTTGAAATATTGCGGGAAGGCGGTTTGCGGCTGCCCCGGCCTGTGGGCCAGGCCATCAGCATTGTCGGCGCGCTGATCATGGGCGATGCCGCCGTGTCCGCCGGCCTGGTCGGCGCGCCGTTGGTCATCGCCATCGCGCTGACGGCGGTGACAGGCTTTGTGGTGCCTATGCAAAGCGACGCGGCGTCCATTCTGCGCTTGATTTCCATGATTCTGGCGGCTGTGCTGGGCGGGTATGGCATCGCCATGGGCTTTCTGGCAGTGCTCGTCCACCTGGCAGCGCTGAAATCCTTCGGCGTGCCCTATTTTGAGGCGTTTGCCCCTTCCAGCGACCTAAAGGACGCCGCTGTCCGGGCGCCCCTGTGGATGATGACCAAGCGCCCCAAGGATATCGCCCAGGGGGATATGACGCGGCGGTCCTACTTTGTGCCGCCAATGGACGCGCAAAAATCGGAAAGCAATCAAGGCGGCGGCGAGAGGAAAAGCAAATGAAAAAAACGATGTGCGCACTCCTTTGGCTGGCGATTGCCTTCACTGTAACCGGCTGCTGGGACAGCCGGGAGCTGGATACCCTGTTTATCGTGACGGGCGTTGGCCTGGATGCCGCCGACAATCAGGATGAGCTGGATGTCAACGTGCAAATCGTCCGCATCGCCGACGGCGGGCAAAGCTCCGGCGGCATGCAGGGGGGCGGAGGCGGGGGGGA
>JAFADG010000037.1 GCA_023425025.1 Bacillota bacterium | reverse complement strand
TTTTCATCTCTCTTCACCTCTTGGTTCTTATTCGCTTCTGCTCTCTTTCCCTCCTTTTGGCTTTTAGGTCACTTTTCTGCCGTTATGTACATCTTCCCTGCCTTTTTTAAATGAGACCGCCCTGGTCTTCTCCGCCGTTCCGCTTGCGCAAAGATTCGCCATCCGCTATAATGAAAATTAAGTGTGCAAGATATGGAAAGGTAGTGACCGCATGGCATCCGACCTGCAAATCGCAAGGGCAGCCACGCCCAAGCCCATCCAAGCTATTGCCGAAGCCGCCGGATTTTTGCCGGAAACGCTCCATCCCTATGGCCGCCTGATCGCAAAGGTGGACCCCGCAGCCTACTTAAAGCGGGAGAAGAAAGCCAAACTGGTGCTGGTGACGGCCATTTCCCCCACGCCGGCCGGTGAAGGAAAAACCACCATCAGCGTAGGCCTTGCGGACGGGATGACGTATACGGGCCGCAAAGCCATGCTGGCGCTTCGCGAGCCGTCCCTGGGCCCGGTGTTCGGCATGAAGGGCGGCGCCACCGGCGGCGGCTATGCCCAGGTGCTGCCCATGGAAGGCATCAACCTGCACTTTACCGGCGACCTGCACGCCGTCACCGCGGCCAACAACCTGCTGGCCGCCATGGTGGACAACCACATTCAGCAGGGCAACGAACTGAACATTGACCCAAGGCTTGTCAGCTGGCGGCGCTGCATGGATCTAAACGACAGGCAGCTTCGCTTTGTCGTATCCGGCATGGGCGGCAAATCCAACGGCACGCCCAGGGAGGACGGCTTTGACATTACCGCCGCCAGCGAGGTCATGGCGGTATTCTGTCTGGCCCAGGATTTGAATGATTTGAAGGCGCGCCTGTCCCGCCTGGTGGTAGGCCGCACCTATGATGGACAAGTCGTCACCGCGGGGCAGCTGAAAGCCCATGGGGCCATGGCCGCGCTTTTGCGGGACGCGCTGATGCCCAACCTGGTACAGACCATCGACGGAACGCCCTGTCTTATGCACGGCGGCCCCTTCGCCAACATCGCCCACGGCTGCAACAGCGTCATTGCCACAAAAACCGCCATGCGCATGGCCGATTATGTGGTAACGGAGGCGGGCTTCGGCGCGGACCTTGGCGCGGAAAAATTCCTGGACATCAAGTGCCGCTTTACGGGTATGTGGCCGGACGCCATCGTGCTGGTGGCCACCATCCGGGCGCTCAAGCATCACGGCGGCTGCCCCAAGGAAGCGCTGGGGCAAGAAAACCTCGCCGCCCTGGAAAAGGGCCTTGCCAACCTGAACGCCCACCTGGATCACATTCAAAACGTATGGAAGCGCCCGGCGGTGGTAGCCATCAACCGCTTCCTTTCCGACACGGCCGCCGAGACGGCGCTTTTGCAAAAGGCCATGGAGGAACGCGGCGTTGCCTGTCAGCTGTGCGAGGCCTGGGAAAAGGGCGGCCTCGGCGCCGCGTCCCTTGCGGATGCCGTATGCAAGGCTTGCGAGGATACATCATTGCCCGCACCATGCTACACTTATCCGGACACGCTGCCGCTCAGCCAGAAAATACAGGCGGTGGCCGAAAAGGTATACGGCGCCAAAGAGGTGAGCTTTGCCCCCGGCGTATTGACGCAGTTGAAAAAATGGGAGCAGGAAGGGTATCAGGCCTGCCCTGTCTGCATCGCCAAGACGCAGTATTCCTTTACGGACAATTCCAAGCTGCTGGGCGCGCCCAAGGACCATACCCTCACCGTGCGCAGCGTCCGGCTGTCCGCAGGGGCGGGCTTTGTGGTAGCCTTCGCCGGTGATATCATCGCCATGCCGGGCCTGCCCAAGGTACCGGCAGCCAACAGCATCGATGTGGATGATGAAGGAAACATCACCGGCCTATTTTGAAATGAGGTGAACACGCTGTGCAAAGCCTGCAAACGGAGCTGCTGGACATCCTGCGGGAAGACTGCCGCATCCCCCTGGAAAAGCTGGCCGTAATGACTGGCCGTACCCTTTCGGAAATCGCCCAGGCCATCGACGATATGGAAAAGCGCCGTGTCATTTTGCGGTATTCGCCTATCATCAACTGGGATCTGACCGACCGGGAGCGGGTGGAAGCCATGATCGAGGTTCGTGTCACCCCCCAGCGGGATATGGGCTTTGACGCCGTCGCCGCACGCATTTACCGTTTTGAGGAAGTGAAAAGCGTCTATCTGATGAGCGGGGCGTACGACCTTTTATTGCTGGTGGAAGCCCGCACCCTAAAAGAGCTTGCCTTCTTCGTCAGCGAAAAACTGAGCCCCCTGGAAATGGTCACAGGGACCGCCACCCACTTCGTGCTAAAGCGCTACAAGTCTGACGGCGTCATATTTGACACCGACAAATCAGACCGCAGGCTGGTGGTTTCCCCGTGAGCATTGATTATACCCAGTTTATCAATCCCCAGGTAGCCGCCGTCGCGCCCAGCGGCATACGCAAGTTTTTTGACATCGTGGCCAACATGCCCGAGGCCATTTCCCTTGGCGTGGGCGAGCCGGATTTCATTACGCCCTACCATATCCGCAATGCCGCCATCAACAGCCTGCTGGATGGGGAAACGCAGTATACCTCCAACTGGGGCCTGCTTTCGCTGCGAAAGGAAATCGCCTATTACCTCTCCTCCCGCTATCACGTGGCCTACGACCCGGAAAAGGAAGTGCTGGTGACGGTGGGCGCCAGCGAAGGCATCGATCTTTCGCTGCGGGCCATGCTGAGCCCCGGCGACGAGGTGCTGGTGCCCGAGCCCAGCTACGTCAGCTACAGCCCCAGCGTACTGTTTGCCGGCGGCGCGCCGGTGGCGGTGAAAACCGACAGTTCCTCCGGCTTCCGGCTTTGCGCCCAGGCGCTGCTTGAGAAAATCACGCCCCGCACCAAAGCGCTGATCCTGCCCTACCCCAACAACCCCACCGGGGCGATCATGGAAAGGGAAGACCTTGAAAAGGTCGCGGCGGTCGTGAAGCAGCACGGCATACTGGTCATCAGCGACGAAATCTACAGCGAACTGACCTACGGCCCGCAGCCCCACGTAAGCTTTGCCAGCCTTGCGGGCATGTGGGAGCAGACCATTACCATCAACGGCTTCAGCAAGGCGTTCGCCATGACCGGCTGGCGCATGGGCTATGTTTGCGGCCCTGCCCCGCTGATTGGCGCCATGTTCAAAATCCACCAGTACGCCATCATGTGCGCGCCCAGGCAAGGCCAGGTGGCCGCCCTTCAGGCACTGAAAAGCGGCCGGGAAAATAATTACGATGATGTCACGCAAATGCGCACAAGCTATGACCGCCGCCGCCGGCTGATGGCGGACGGCTTTTGCAAAATGGGCCTGGATTGCTTTGAGCCGCTGGGGGCGTTTTATGTTTTTCCTTCCATCCGCAAAACCGGCCTTTCCAGCGAGGAATTCTGCACGCGGCTGCTCACCCGCCATCAGGTGGCCTGCGTGCCGGGCACGGCCTTTGGCCAAAGCGGCGAAGGCCACATCCGCTGCTGCTACGCAACGGCCATTCAAAAGCTTTCCATCGCCCTGGAAAGGATCGAAGCCTTTCTTCAGGAGCTTTGATGCAGGCTTTCGTTCTTCCAAGTCGTTGAATTGGATAATACACCCTTGTTTTCGGAGGTGCTTGTCATGCGTCGTACCCTGTCCGGCCTGCTTGTCTTTTTGATGTTCCTCACCCTCGGCGCGTTGGCGGAGGATGAAGAGATCTCCTATTGGGATCTGATGGGGGGCGATCAAGACCAAGCCGACGCCACGCCCGATCCTTCCGCTCCGTCTCCGACCCCGGCCGTCACGCCCAACGCAGACGGCTCGGTTTTGCTGACCATGAGCTTTACGGGTGATGTGACCATTGGCGGCGACGTTCGCAAGAGCGGCAAATCCATCTTTGACAAAGAGTTGGACAAGCAGAAGGGCGATTTGACCTTTCCCTTTCGCAATGTGAAGGATATCTTCGCCCAGGACGATATGACGCTGGTGAACTTTGAGGGCACGCTGACTACCGCTCCCATCAACCCCGACAAGCGCAACAATTCCTTTTTGTTTTCCGCGCCCACAAGCTATGTGCAGATTTTGACCTCCGGCAACATCGAGGCGGTATCGCTGGAGAACAACCACGTCATGGACCACGGAACGGCGGGGAATGAAGAAACCAAGCAAACGCTTCGCGACGCCGGCATTGTTTATTCCAGCAACGGGGAGCCTGGCGTATTCACAGCCCAGGGCGTGCAAATCGCCATGCTTTCTTACCAGACCTTTGACCAGTATCCCACGCTTTTTGAGCAGGTACCCAGGGATGTGGCCGCCGCCAAGGCGCAATATCCCATTGTGATCGTCAGCTTTCACTGGGGCGCGGAGCTGGATTATGCGCCCAACGACAACCAGCAGAAGCTGGGCAAGATGACCATTGACGCCGGGGCCGACCTGGTGATCGGCCATCACAGCCACCGCATCAACCCCATCGAAATCTACAAGGGTAAATACATCTGCTATTCCCTGGGCAACTTTTCCTTTGCCGGCAATACAAAGCCCAGCGATATGAGCACCTACATCTTCCAGACGCGCTTTCAGGTAAAGGATGGCGTGGCCGCGCCGGAGGGCTTCCGCATCATTCCCTGCCGCATCTCCTCCCGCAGCGATTACAACGATTTTGCGCCCACGCCCTATGACAGCGGCAGCAGCATCCAAAGCCTGCTGAACGTGCTGAAGGACAACGGCAAGTCGCTTGAAAACCCGGTGCCCGAATATCCGCTGGACTGGCAGTAAGAACATGCATCGCCCGGACGCTTGCAGGATACGGCAGCCGTCCGGGCGAATTGTTATACTATTGAAGCACTGAAACAGGAGGTGTGCCATGAGAGCCAGGATCGTATGCCTTCCGGGAGACGGCACCGGCCCGGAGGTCATGCAGGAGGCTGTTCGCGTGCTGACCAGCATTGCCTGCGCCTTTGATCACAGCTTTTCCTTTGTGGATGAAAAATGGGGCAAATCCGCCCTTTCGGCATACGGAACACCCGTCAGCGAAAAAACGCTGGATTCGTGCCGCGCTGCCAACGCGGTACTCCTGGGCGCCGGCCAGCAGGCATCCGGCAGCATTCCGGCGGATGGGGTTAAAAAGGACAGCTTGACGATGCTGCAAAGCGGCCTTCAGCTGACTGCCGGAATACAGATATGTCCGCTTCCCCAGACCGCCAAAGCGCAAAGCCTGACAGGCGGCGCGAATCTGGCTATCGTCTGGACCCTGCCGGAGGGCGCCGCCGACTCCTATCTTGCGGAGGAAGGCCAAGCAGCCCACGATACCCTTTCCCTGACCGCCCATCAGGCGGAGGAAGCGTTGCACGCGGCTTTCCGCCTGGCCCGCGAACGGCACCGGGCCATGCACATTGTCCTGGAGCCTGGCCTTCCTGCCGCCGGCAGCCTTTGGCGGGAGGCGGCGCGGCGTGTTGGCAAGGAATATCCGGATGTTTCACTGGCCTTTTTGGAATCGGACCGCTGCGCTTCGGCGCTTGTCAGGGACCCTGGGCAGTTTGATGTTTTGCTGGCCGCCGCCCCGCTGCGCCGTACGCTTTCCGGAATATTGGCAGGCCGGCTTGCAGGCCGGGGGCTGTCGCCCGGCGTTATGACCGGCGGCCCAGGACCGGATGTTTACCTACCCGCCTGCGCGGACGATCCTGCCCTGGCCGGCCGGGATATGGTCAGCCCCATCGCCATGATTTTGGCAGGCGCCCTGATGCTGCGGCGATCGCTGCAATTGCACAATGAAGCAGATTGCGTGGAAATGGCCGTCAGGAATGTGCTGGACGCAGGCTGGCGCACCGCGGACATGGTTTCAAGCGGCGAGCCCAAGGTAGGCACCCAGGCCATCGGCAAGCTGATTGCCGAGCAGGTGGATACGGCAGGCGCCATCATGGGCGGCTTCCGAAGGTAGTACGCCTCATTCCTCCGCCTCCAGGCCCGGGAAATATTCCTCCAGCCGCTTTAACGCCTTCAAATCGCCTTTTGCCTTCACCTGGCCTTTAATAAGCGCCATGGCAGGGTTTTTGCGGCCTTTGATCAGGTCCTCAAAAATGGGATAAGCGGCCTCCGCCCGGGCGGTATAGGGCCGGAACCCCTCCGTCAAAACAATGCAGTCCGTCTTGGTAAGCACCAATTGATACGTTTTGTGGCTGTCCGTAAAATACATTTCCAAAACAATATCCTCATCCCCTTTATGGGGCTTGTAAACAGAAGCCGCCTTGTCAAGAAAAGCCATGGCGGCTTTTTCCTGTTCCGTCAGGCGGGAAGAGTTATTTTCCATAATAGTTCAGTTCTCCTTATTTCAATAAAGCGCATACTGCCCTGAAAACAGGATGGCAGCAAGCATGCAGAGGCTTCCCCTTGAGGGGAAGCTGTCACCGAAGGTGACTGATGAGGTGACAAGCCTGGGCTTGATAAGCGCAGCTAAACACCTCATTGGTGTGATATCTAGCATTAGTTTCCCCGTATCAGCGGGCTTCATCCAGCCGGATATAGGGCAGCATATCCGCAAGCTTCTTTTCGCCGATGCCGCGCACCGCCAGCAGATCCTCCGGATAGCGGAACGGCCCGTGTGCCTCCCGCTCCCGTATGATTTCGGCCGCGGTCGCCTCCCCCACGCCCGGCAAAAGCACCAGCGTTTCCTTGCCGGCGGTATTCACATTGATTTCGCCGTCGGGCATGGACGCCTGCGGCAGCGCCGGCACACCGTCCCTTGCAAGAAAAGTGGACTGCGCCGTATTCTCCTGGGCAAAAAGCATGAAGCCTGCCACTGCCAGCAGGATAAGCCCCAGCAGAACAAAAAGAATCGTGCCGTGGCGAAGAGATGCATTTTGCATGCGAACTCCTCCTTTCCCGGCACGATCCAACCCTTTGGCGAAATCTGATTCTTGGGCTTGCATGTGCGATGCTTGCATCACTCCAGGTGATAAGGACACATTCCGGAGCCTTCCCCTTTTAGGGGAAGGTGGCGCGTAGCGCCGGATGAGGTGCTTCGCTGCATTTAGCGGCCCTGCAATAGCCACCTCATCAGTCACCTTCGGTGACAGCTTCCCCTCAAGGGGAAGCCTTTGCACACTTGCTGTTCCTTATTTTTAAGAGATTCCGGAGTATCAAACGCCCTTGCGCACCTTTTGCCCCTGGGGCGTATCCTCCAGAATATAGCCCAGCGCCTTGATCTCGTCGCGCAGTACGTCGCTGCGCTTGAAATCCTTGTTCTTGCGGGCGGCGGCGCGCTCGTCTACCAGGCGCTGCACATCCTCCGGCACGCCGTCTTCCTTTTTCATCAGCAGGCCCAGAATATCGGTCAGCGACAACAGCATATCAAGGGCCGCCTTCACAGCCGCCTTGGCGCTTGACGCATTCAGCGTCACATTGCCGTCCCGTACCAGCTCAAACAGCGCGCCCAGGGCATCCGCCGTGTTCAAATCGTCGTCCATGGCCTGGTCAAAGCGCTCCTGCGTCTTTTGCACCCGTTCCACAAACTCGGTTTCTTCGCCCGCAAGCTCCCTGTCGGGGGCGCTTTGCAAAAGGAAAGCGAACTGATCCCTTGCGGTGTACAGGCGGGTCAGGGAGGCATGGGCCTGGGCGATCATTTCCTTGCTGAAGTTCACAGGGCTGCGGTAATGGGCCGCAAGCATGAACATCCGCACAGCTTCCAGATCATAGAGCTTGGCAATGTCCCGCACGGTAAAAAAATTGTCCAGCGACTTGCTCATTTTTTCATTGTCCACATTGATAAAGCCGTTGTGCATCCAATAGCGGACATAGGGCTTGCCGGTGGCGCCCACCGATTGGGCGATTTCGTTTTCGTGGTGCGGGAACAGCAAATCCTTGCCGCCGGTGTGAATGTCAATGGTTTCGCCAAGATACGTCATGGACATGGCGGAGCACTCGATATGCCAGCCGGGCCGGCCGGGACCCCAGGGGCTTTCCCATGCCGGCTCGCCGGGCTTTTGGGACTTCCACAGCGCGAAATCCATAGGATCTTCCTTGTCCGTTTCCACATCCAGCCGCTGGGAAGCGCCTTCCTCCAAATCCTCCAGATTCTGGCCGCACAGGCAGCCGTAACCGGAAAACGCCTTGACCCTGTAATATACATCGCCGTTCACCGCGTAGGCATAGCCCTTGGCGATGAGCTTTTGGATGATGTCAATGATTTGAGGAATATGCTCCGTGGCCTTGGGGTGCACCGTGGCCGGGCGGATGCCCAGCGCCTTGGCGTCTTCGTAATACGCGGCAATATAACGGTCGGCAATCTCCTTGACCGTAACGCCTTCCTCGTTGGCCCTTTTGATCATCTTGTCATCGATATCCGTAAAATTCTGCACAAAGGTGACCTTGTACCCCTTGTGCTCCAGATACCGGCGGAACACGTCAAAGAAGATGAAAGGCCGGGCGTTGCCGATGTGGAAATAATTGTACACCGTCGGGCCGCAGGCATATATGCCAACCTTCCCCTCCTGCAAAGGGACAAAGGTTTCCTTCTTCCGGGTTTGGCTGTTGTAAATCTGCATAATGCTCCTCCTTGCGAATGCCAAGGCATAATCATTTCGGCATCAGGTCGTCGCTTTCCTCCTGACATCGGTCCGCTTCCGCGGGGCATTCGGGAGAATTCCGATTGACGCAGTCATCGCAGCCCAATGTTCTGGCATGCTCGCTCAGACAGTGCTCCAAGTGGGAAAGCCTTGCCAGCAGCGCTTCCATGCGCTCCTGCATGGGATCGGGCAGGTTCACCTGATCCAGGTCCACCTCGCCCTCCTTCAAAGGCTGTTTCCTTTTGACGATCCGGCCGGGGTTGCCGACTACCGTGCAGTTGGGGGGCACATCCTTCAAAACGATGGCGCCGGCGCCAACCTTGCTGTTGTCGCCAACGGTGATAGGCCCCAGGATCTTGGCTCCAGCGCCGATGGTCACACCGTTGCCGATGTTGGGGTGGCGCTTGCCGCTGTCCTTGCCGGTGCCGCCCAGGGTCACACCCTGGTAAATGGTCACGTTATCGCCAATCTCCGCCGTTTCACCGATGACCACGCCGTCGCCGTGGTCGATAAACAAACCCTGGCCGATCTTCGCGCCGGGATGGATCTCGATCCCCGTCCTGCTCCTGGCCCGCTGGCTGATGAGCCTGGCCCAAAGCACATGCCCCTTGAGGTAATGCTTGTGCGCGCGGCGGTGGGCACGCAGCGCTTGCAGGCCCGGATAACACAAAAGCACCTCCAGGCGGCTTTTGGCTGCCGGATCTCTTGTCAAAACCGCGTCGATATCCCGCTTCCACTCCCTGAACATATCCATAACCGGGGCAAACTGCCCCTTCTCCTTATGCTTGGTCGTTTCCTTCCATATATACGCAATATCGAAAAAACATGCTTACATTTCCCTTTGAATCAAAGCTTCCTGGCTGTTGAAAGGCTTTTCTCCCTCCGCGGGGAGAATGCGCTCATACGTGCCGTCGGACTTAAGCAGCCAGGCCTTGGCGGTATCCCGCTTTTGCAGCGCCATGATCTGCATCACCTTTTCCACGATGCCCTCATCGCGGACCGGGAATAGAAGCTCCACCCTTCTGTCCAGGTTTCTTGGCATCCAGTCCGCCGAGGATAGATAAATCTCCGGCTGCCCCGCGTTTTCAAAGCGGTAAATGCGGGAATGCTCCAGAAATCTCCCCACGATGGAACGGACGGTAATGCGCCGGCTGATATCTTCCATCCCCGGCCGCAAACAGCACACGCCGCGGACGATCAATTCTATTTCCACCCCGGCCACGCTTGCCTCATACAGCGCTTCGATGATCAGCGGATCCACCAGCGAGTTCATTTTGGCGTCGATGCGCGCCGGCAATCCCTTTGCAGCGTTGTCACGTTCCCTGTTGATCAGCCGCAGGAACTCCGTGCGCAGCATGCTGGGGGCGGGAGTCAGGCAATGCATGGGCGTAATATCGGAAAACCCGGTCACGAGATTGAAAAACTTGCTGCCATCCTCCCCGAATTCGGGGTCGCAGGTCAATATGCCCATGTCGGTATACAGCTTGGCCGTCACGTCGTTGTAATTTCCCGTTCCCAGGTGCAAATAACGGCGGACCTTATCCCCTTCCCGCCGGACGACCAAAAGAATCTTGCTGTGGGTTTTCAGCTTTGGCAGGCCATAGACCACATGGCAGCCCGCCTGTTCCAGATATTTGCCCCAGTGGATGTTGTTTTCTTCATCAAAGCGCGCCTTGACTTCAAACAGCGCCGTCACCTGCTTGCCGCTCTGGGCCGCCTGAAACAGGGCTTCCACAATGGGCGAATGGTTGCTGACCCGATAGAGGGTTTGCTTGATCGCCAATACATTTTCATCCTGCGCAGCCTCCTGGGCAAAGCGCTGCACAGGGTCAAAGCTGTCATAAGGGTGATGCAAAAACACATCGCCGGTGCGTATGGCGTCAAATATGCTTTTGCCCTTCAGTTCCGCCGGCACAGCGGGCTTGAAAGGCTCATACTTCCACTTTTCAAACCCCGGCAGGGAATAGAGCTGTTTCAGCAAAAAATCAAGATTGATGGGACCGGCGATCCTGTATATCTCCGTTTCCCCCACCTCAAAGGCATCCTGCAAAAGCGCCAGCATGCGCTCATCCATTTGGGGATCGATCTCCAGGCGGATCACGGCGCCCCACTTGCGCTGCTTTATGCTTTCCTCAATGGAAGCCAGCAGGTCATAGCCTTCTTCCTCGTCATATTCCAAATCTGCGTTGCGGGTGATGCGGTATGGATAGGAGGCCATGATCTCACGCCCGGCAAACACATGGTGCAGGAAGGGGCGGATGATCTCCTCCAGGAGTACGAATCGTGTCACGCCATCCTCCCCCGGAATCTGAACCGCCCTGGGGAACCCGGAAGGCACCTGCACCGTGGCAAATTCGGCTTTTCTGCCATTGCGGCTTTTCAGCAAAACGCCAATATTCAGACTCCTGCTGGATAAAAGGGGAAAAGTACGGCTGCCTTCCACCGCCACAGGCGTCAGGACGGGATATACATTGTTCAGGAAAAAGTTCTCCGCCCAGGCCGCCTGCTCCGTGTTAAGATCAGCAAATTGCAGAATATGAAGGCCGGCCTCCATGAGCCCGGGCAGGAGTTCGTTCGTATAGATGCGGTACTGCTCCTGCACCATCAGCCTTGTTTCCAGGGCGATCCGCCGCAATTGCTCCCGGGGCTTTAAGCCCGCCGGGTCAGGCTGCTTCCAGTCGGCCCGCACCAGGTCACGTATGGACGCAACCCGGATCATAAAGAATTCATCCAGGTTGGTGGAAACGATTGACAAAAACTTCATCCGCTCAAAGGCAGGGTTGTCCATATGCACCGCCTCATGAAGAACGCGGCGGTTAAAAGCGAGCCAGCTTAATTCCCGGTTGATATACAACTCAGGCGATTCCAATAAACGCACGCTGTCTGACATGGAAGTGACGACTCCTCCTGCATTTTGTACCAGTATACCATATCTCATTTGAAATCGCACGATGCTTGCGTTAGTATAGCGAAAGTTGTCAAAAAAAGGCGGGAGTACCCCCACTCCCGCCACATGCCCTGCTCTCCGATCAGTAGGTTGTTTTCCCTTCCACGCGGATCATACGGTAATGCTCCACGATGTCGGGATCCAATTCCTTCAGGGAGGCCAGCATGGCCTGTTCCCGGGCCTTGTGGGTAATGAAAATCAAGGGCACATGCCCACCGCTTTCCGCCGATTCCTTTTGCAGCATGGAGGCGATGGATACGCCATGCCTGGCAAAGCAGCCGGATACCTGGCTCAATACGCCGGGCGCGTCGATGGCGGACATGCGGATGAAATACTCGCTTTCCCAATCATCGTTAAAACACAGATCCTTGGGCGGCTGCGCTTCATTGACGAAGGTGGGATGGGAATGGATGCCGTGGGTGGCGGCGTGAATGAGGTCGCTGACTACAGCGCTGGCCGTGGGCAGGTCGCCGGCGCCGCGGCCCTGAAGCATCATTTCACGGCAGGCGTGGCCATACAGATATACGGCGTTGAAGGAACCGCTGACGGCGGCCAGGGGATGGCCGCTGGGAATAAAGGTGGGGTGCACCCTGGCTTCCACCGTGTTGCCTATTTTTTTCGCGATGGCCAAAAGCTTTAGCGTCAGGCCCATTTCCTTGCCGCAGGCAATGTCCATGGCCGTGATCTCGGTAATGCCCTGGCAGAACACCTTGTCAAAGGGAACCCTGGCATGGAACGCCAGGGAGGCCATGATGGAAAGCTTGTAGGCGGCATCCAGCCCTTCCACGTCGGAGGCGGGGTCCGGTTCGGCCAGCCCCAGGCGTTGGGCGTCGTAGAGCACAGCCTCATAACCCTCCCCATTTTGGGACATACGGCTTAAAATATAGTTGGTGGTGCCGTTGATAATGCCCATAAGCCTGGTGATGCGGTTGGCCTGCAGCGATTCGGTCAGCGTATGAATGATAGGGATGGCGCCGCAGACGCTGGCTTCATAATACAGGCCCATGCCGTTTTCCTGGGCGGCCCTTTGAAGTTCCGGCCAATGCAGCGCCACGGCCACCTTATTGGCGGTGACCACCGTTTTTTTGTTGTTCAGCGCGCGGAGCATATACTGGGTGGCAGGCTGCTCCCCGCCCATAAATTCCACCACAATGCTGATTTCCGGGTCATCCAGCACATCCTTGGGGTCGCAGGTCAACAGTTCGGCAGGCACGCTGGCGTTGCGGGCTTTCTTCATATCCCGGACCAGAATCCGCTTGACAATAATTTTCAAGTCATTGCGGTGAACCAATTCCTGGGCAAAGCCGGACAGCAGCTCCCATACGCCGCAGCCCACGTTGCCGCACCCCAAAAATCCTACCGTCACCGTTTTCATAATGCTATCACCTATACGTTTCGTTCATAAATCAAACGCAGACCCTTCAGCGTCAAAAGACCATCGAGTTTGTCGATTTCTTTTGATTCCGGGGAGATAAGCCGCGAAAGGCCGCCGGTGGCGACGACAAAGGCCTTTTCGTCGCCGATCTCCTGCTTCATTTTATGTATGATGTAGTTCACCTGTCCTACATAGCCGTAAAACAAACCGGCCTGCAGATTCTGCACCGTCGTCCGCCCGATGACGGCTTCCGGCCGTACCAGCTCGAATCTGGGCAGCTTGGCCGCGCCGGATACCAGTGCCTCGCTGGCCAGCTTGATGCCGGGACAGATGCAGCCGCCCAGGAACGCGCCCTTTTCATTGACGACGCCAAAGGAGGTGGCGGTGCCAAAATCAATAAAGATACAAGGGCCCCCATATTGATCGTACGCAGCGACCGCGTTGGCAATGCGGTCGCTGCCCAGTTCCCTGGGATTTTCGTACTTGATGTTGATGCCGGTGCGGATGCCCGGCACCACGGTCATAGGCTCCTTATGAAAATAGTTCTGGCACATGTGCTCCAGAGTGAAATTGATGGTAGGCACCACGCTGGAGATGATGATACCCTCCACACGCTCCATGTTCAGCCCCGCGTGGGCAAACAGGTTATGAAGCAGTATGCCGTATTCGTCGCTGGTGTACGTGTTGCTGGTGGAGACGCGCCAATACTTCACCAGCTCCGCTCCGTCAAACAAGGCGGTCTTGATGTTGGTATTGCCTACGTCCATAGTGAAGATCATGCGGTAAGTCTCCTTTATCTGCGCTTTTTGACTGCTGTCACCGCCGTCATGATGGCAGGAACCAGGATCAAGGTCACAATCGCCTCCGGGATGCCATTGGGCAATGCTATGCCGAAGAGCAGGAACTTGCCCCCGGCGCTGGCGTACTGCGTAAGGTCGGGCACTGAACTGATAATTTCCTCTACCTTCTTGCCATATAGCAGGTAAATAGAGAAAAGCACAAACACCGTATTGGTCAGGCTCCCCGCCAGGCCGGCGGCGCCCCAGGCAAACCGCAGTTTGCTTTTCCCCTCCGGCAGCCACTTTTTCAGCAACTGATAGACGCCCCATGCCGCAAGCGGGATGAGGATACGCGGCAGAATGGAAACAAGGGGGTCTTGAAAGAAAATGGCCAGACCTGCGGGATTTTGATAGGCACGAAACATACTGAATCCGCCAAAAAACAGCGCCAATACCAGCCCGACACCGGGACCCTCCGCCAACAAACCGATCAGTACGGGAATGTGGGCAAAGGTAGTGGCAACGGGGCCAATTTGCAGCATGCCAAGCGGTGTCAGAACGAAAATGATGACGATGGCTGCGAGCATACCTGTGATAATGAGCCGGCGGATTTGATCCCTGGAAAGACTCCTTTTGGTGGTTGTCATGAAATTCCCTCCGTTCAAGTTCGCTTTGGATACCTGACGAAATAAGTGTTTCCCCATAGCCTAACGGCCAGTCCGCCTCCAAAGATGACGGCTTTTTCGGCCATATGCTTATGGTATAAGCCATTATACGCAAGAAACGGCCTGTTGTAAAGGCTGGGCGGAAAAATCTGCAATTCCTTTCTCCGCGAAAATCAGGGGTCCACGGCGTGCGCCGGGCCTCTTTATGCGCCCAAAAGCGGCACATCCCCCTTTTTTGACACGCAAAAGGCCCCGCGTTTGAAGCGGAGCCTTTTGCATGCTGTATCAAAGATTACTCTTCGTCGTCATCCTCGTCGTCATCGTCCGGCTCATACTCCGGGAAAACGGGCTTCTTGCAGGCGGGGCAGAGCACATCCTCGTCAAAGTCCACATCGCCGGCGTTGAATTCCATTTCATGGCCGCAGTGGGGGCAGGCATAGGTGATGGTTTCACCTTCGCCGTCCTCATCATCGTGGCAGTCGCAGTCGTCGCCGCACTCGTCGTCGTCATCCTCGTCCTCGCCGAAGATCACTTCTTCCATGTCGGCCAGATCATCGTCGATGCTTTCCACGTATTCGTTGAGCTCGTCATACGCTTCCTGCAGCTTTTCCATCTCCTTGGCCATTTCGCCAAGCACGTCGATGATTTCCCCAAGAAGCTTGCCTTCGTTGGTATCCTTGTTCAGTTGCATACCCTGGGCCAAGCCCCTCAAAAAGGAAGCCCGATCTGTGAGATTGCTCATGTTCTTCTCCCTTTCCCGCATTGCGCGGTCCGTCCATCAGGCGCGTTCCATGTATTCGCCTACGCGAGTATCCACGCGGATCCGATCCCCGGTATTAATGAAAAGCGGTACCTGCAGGGTATAGCCGGTTTCCAGCGTGGCAGGCTTGTAGGTGGTGGAGGCGGTATCGCCCTTGAAGCCGGGCTCGGTATCGGTGACCTGCAGTTCCACAAAGTTGGGCGCTTCCACAGAGAAAGCGGAGCCCTTGAAGAAGCGTACGGTGACGTTGGTATTTTCCTTGACGAAGGGGATGGCATCTTCCACCGTTCCCTGATTCACCGGCATCTGTTCAAACGTCTCCAGGTCCATGAAGTAGTACAGGCCGCTGTCGTTGTACAGGTACTGCATTTCCTTGGTTTCGATGACAGCCCTGGGCATTTTGTCAGTGGGGTTGAAAGTGCGTTCCACCACGGCCCCGGTCATGACGTTCTTGATCTTGCAGCGTACAAACGCCGCGCCTTTGCCGGGTTTCACGTGCTGGAAATCCACAATATTCCAGACGCCTCCGTCCCATTCAACGGTAATGTTCTTGCGGAAATCACCAGCAGTAATCATTTTACATTCCTCCATCTTGTGTTGCCCTTATGTATCATGCGAAAGTTTGACCAGCCATATTACAGGATAATCAATTCTTTGGGCGCGGTTGTCAGAGAGTAGCAGCCGTCCTTGGTGACGACACAGCTGTTTTCAATGCGCACGCCGCCAATGCCGGGCAGATATACGCCGGGCTCCACGGTCAGCACCTGGTTTTCCTGGGTGATGTCGGCACAAAGCATGGAAAGCCTGGGATTTTCGTGAATATCGATCCCCAGGGAATGACCCAGACCGTGGCCGAAATTTTCGCCGAAGCCTTGGGCGGCAATATATTCCCGGGCGATGGCGTCGATCTCGCGGCATACCTTGCCGGCCATCAGCGCATCCTGCGCCATTTGCTGGGCGGTGAAGACGACATCATACACATGGCGCATCTTTTCACTGGGCTGACCCAGAGCGATGGTCCTTGTCATATCGGCACAGTAGCCGTCCACCTTCGCGCCAAAATCCAGCGTGATCATATCGCCGCTGCGCACCTTGCGCTCGCCGGGGATGGCGTGGGGCAGCGAACCGTTTTCGCCGGAAGCGATGATGGTATGGAAAGCCAGCTCCTGCGCGCCGTGGGTCAGCATATAATGCTCCAGCGCCCTGGCGATCTCAAGCTCCGTCATGCCTTCCCTGATCACGCCAAGGATGTATGTAAAAGCTTCGCTGGTGATTTTGCAGGCGCGGGCCAGCTTCTCGATCTCGGTTTCATCCTTTAACTCGCGCAGCTTTTCCGGCGCTTTGTCCACCGGCAAAAAGGACACACCTTCCATCACCTTTTCCATGCCGCGAAAGTCCCGCACGGTGATGTGGTCGTCCTCATAATAAGCTTTTGATATATTCTGCTCTTTCAGGACTTTATAAACCGTCTGGTTTTGGTCGCAGTCCCTGGTGGTCATAAGCACCTGGTAACCGGGCGCCTGATTTTGCGCCTGCTCGGTATAGCGAAAATCCGTGATGATGGCCTTCTTGTTTGCAGTCAGCAGCACCAGCCCCTCGCCGGTGTAGCCGCTGATATAAAACATATTGGAGGGCTTATGCAAAAGCACCGCTTCGCCGGCGCCAATATGCATCGCATCGGTTAATTTATAAGAGCGGTCCAAGTCAGGTCACATCCCTTCCTGAAATGCCCATGGAGAAACAAGGCATATCCTTTGGTATTTTACC
This sequence comes from Bacillota bacterium, assembly GCA_023425025.1. Classification (GTDB taxonomy): domain Bacteria; phylum Bacillota; class Clostridia; order Christensenellales; family Aristaeellaceae; genus JAEWAH01. Next base: position 1,325 of record JAFADG010000037.1, on the reverse strand, counting down.
ACAAGCCTGCCGTTGTTTCCACTGTTTTTTTTGCGTCCGCGAAAAGATAACAGGATGCATCAAAAGGATACCCCGGTAACACCATAAACCGTGCGATCAGATTTGCGCAAATTGACATCTCCATGCCGCGACTGTATCATAAGTACGCGTACGGCCTTGGTTTCGGCACGACAATCACGCCGGGAGAAGTGACTGAATGAACATTACCATCGTGGGCTGCGGACGCTGGGGCACTTTTATCGCATGGTATCTTGACAAGATCGGCCATCAGGTTACCCTGTACGGCCGGGAAGGCTCCGCCCACATGCAGGCGCTGATGCTGCACAGAAGCAACAGCCTTGTAAGCCTAAATGACCGCATCGCGCTGACCACTTCCCTTGCAAACGCGCATTCCTCCGATACGATTGTGATTTCGATCCATTCGCAAGGCCTGCAAAGCCTGACGGCGCAATTGGCGCGGCAAGCCATCAAAGACAAGATCATCGTTCTGTGCATGAAAGGCCTGGACATAGGCACCGGCAAGCGGCTGTCGCAAATCGCAGCCGAGGCGCTTGACCCCACAAACCGTATCGCCGTCTGGCTGGGCCCCGGCCATGTACAGGAATTTATCAAGGGCATCCCCAACTGTATGGTCATCGACAGCCTGGACAATGAAACAAAGCTCACGCTGGTGGACGCCTTTTCCAGCGATCTGATCCGCTTTTATTACGGTCAGGACCTGATCGGCAATGAAATCGGCGCCGCGGCAAAAAACGTCATCGGCATCGCGGCCGGCATGCTGGACGGGCTGAAATTATCCACGCTCAAGGGCGCCCTGATGTCCAGGGGCACCAGGGAAATCGCGCGGGTGATCTCCGCCATGGGCGGCAGCGAGCTGTCCGCCTATGGGCTCTGCCATTTGGGCGACTATGAGGCGACCGTATTTTCCGTGTTCAGCCACAACCGTACATTCGGGGAAAGCTTCATATTGAACGAACCCTATACAGAGCTGGCGGAAGGATATTACGCCGTGAAGGCGCTTGTCAATCTGGGGATTCAACATGGCGTGGACCTGCCCATCTGCAACGCCGTGTACGATGTCTTATATAATGGAAAGGATCCGAAAAGCACGCTGGATTCCTTGTTTACAAGAAGCCTGAAAAGGGAGTTTTGACATCTCAGGGAGTGTGAAATCACATGCCAGAGCCTTCCCCTTTTAGGGGAAGGTCAGCCCGTTGACAAAGTATCAGCGGGCAATTTTTTATTAAGAACCAAAAGGAAAGAGGAGAGCGAATGTCGAAATAAACACCAGGTGATGAAAGATGCTACTGAATCGAGCGAAGCAA
>JAFADG010000029.1 GCA_023425025.1 Bacillota bacterium | reverse complement strand
GTCTATGATGTGCATCAAATGGCCGGCCTTGACGATTTCCTCGCTGAGAATCAGCAGCAGCGTGTTGCCAAAGTACAGCTTTTTTTCCAGACGCATTTTGGCGTTTCTGGCGGCATCGAATATTGTTTTGCCTTTGGATTCGATCAATATCGCTTTAAGGCCGCTGGACTTCACATCCTTTGTCAGGTCGATGACCTCATATCCCAGCTTAAACTCTGCGGTGTCCATGTCCATATCCACCGTGATGCCGGATACAATGGCCATCTCGTTTAACCCCTTGTAATTCCAGCAGCCGGACAGGGAAAAAACCTGCACCGCGAGCATCAGCAGCAGAAACGCTTTTTTACGCATTGTCATCGCCCTTCTGCCTTAAGCGCGTCAGATTCTGGGTCAGTATCGGCGGCCGCTGCAGCATTTGCCACCAGGGCGCTCTGATAGCGGTATCCTTGATTTGCTGATGCTTCATATCCCCGCCCAATGTCGTCTGGGGGATGCCCATCGAGGTGAGGTTGAATATATGGATCATCAAACATGAGGTTGACAATACGAAACCCAAGAAGCCAAAGACCGAAGCGGAGAGCAGCACAAAAAAGCGGAAATAAATCACCGGTGCGTTCAGCTTGGGTACCAGCAGGTTGGTGATCCCGGTGATGCCGACCACGATAATCATAGGGGAAGACACCATTTTTGCTTCCACCGCGGCCTGGCCAATGACCAGGGCGCCGACGATGCCCAGGGCCTGGCCGATGTTGGAGGGCATGCGTATGCCTGTTTCCCGCAGGATATCAAACACGACCAGCATGATGAATGCCTCCAGGACCGCGGGCAAAGGCACGCTCTGCTGCTCCGCCGCGATGTTGATCAAAAGGGCGGTTGGCAGCATTTCGTGGTGGAAGGCGACAACGGCAATGTAGATACCGGGCACGCCGACGGTCAAAAAGAAACCGATGATCCGTAGCAGTCTGGAGTATGTTGTATAGTAAAAATTTAAATAGTAATCCTCGTTGCTTTGAAAGTTTTCGATAAACAGATACGGTACGGTAAGTACGGAAGGCGTTCCGTCAATAAAAATGGCTACGCGGCCTTCCAGCAGCTTGCCGACCACCACATCAGGCCGCTCCGTATACCCTGTAGAACGGAACAAGGCCCAGTGCTTGTCCCGGATCAACTCGGTAATATAATTGCTGTCCAGAACGGCGTCAATATCGATTTGATTCAGCCTGCGGTATACCTCCTTAAGCACGGCCTGGTTGGCGATGCTGCCGATATAGCAAACGCAGATGCTTGTATTCGACTGTTTGCCAAGGGACAGGAATTTCATTTTCAGATCATTGGTGCGCATTTTCCGGCGGATGAAGGAAAGATTCTGCATGATCGATTCGGTGAACCCTTCCCGGGGGCCGCTGAGGCTGCGCTCATTTTCCGGCTCGGTGGTAGCCCTGGTGGTAAACCCCTTTGTGTTGAGGATCATCGCCTTTGCGATGCCCTCGGCAAACAGCACGGTGTCGCCGTAACAGATGGCTTCGATTATTTTGGAAAAATCCTCTGTCCAGGCCGCCTCGCCAATCTGTACGACCTGTTTGGAGAGAAGATCCATCAATTGCGGCCCGGGCTGCGCGGCTTCCGATATCATCAGCGGCCGCAGTATGTTGTCGTTGATGATGGCGCCAGACACCACGCCGTCGCAGAAGGCAATGCCGTAGCGCAGCTCCGGATACCGGCTGTTTTGAATGAGCTTCGTGCGCAATATATCCACATCGGCAAACAGACCCTGGATGATGGACATGTTTTGTTCCAGGGACGTGGACGGCTCCTGCGTCTTCTGCCTGTCGTTGATGCTTTTGATAATTTTGTCCACCTGGCTGCTTTTTTCCTGTGCCCTTTTGCTGTTCACGTCCAATCCCCCCAAACAGATGAAGGATGCGCACAAAAAAAGACGCGCTTTGCCATGGGCGATGGCCCATAGCAATTACGTCTGTCAATGCTCCACTTTTCTGCGGCTCATGCGCAGCTTTTTGGCGGGCGGTGTCAGCAGCATCCGCCCGCGGCCTTTATCCTTGGTATCCGCCTGCAAGCTTTGCTGCCCCTGTGTGTAACGCTGATCTGACATTTCCTGCTCACCCCTTGGTAAGTAGCATGGCAGGAAAAACTATCTTTTATACCGGCGGCACAATGTGTATCTGCCTGCCCTTGCGCCTGGCATAGGCAACGGTGGAAGATGTGCCGCCTTTGGATACGCCGTCATAGCCCGCGATCACATAGCCGCATCTGTCCACCATGTACCGGTTGCGGCGGTGAAAGCAGCTTGGCGAGTATTCCTGGTCGATGACTACCACCTCGTCGGCCAGGCTCAGCAGCAATTGATGCAGCTGCTTGTCCTTTGCGCCCCAGCGGGAAGCCTGCCCCGTGTGGGGGCATACGGCGGTCAGCCGGATACGCCTGTCCGGGTCGGCGTCCCGAAGCCCCAGCACGATCTGCGCGGTAAAGGTGTCAACCCCCTGGGCCATGCCGCAATAAAAACGCGTGCAGCCTTTTTGAATCATTTCTTCCACCGCCCGGGTCAGGCGCAGATAAAAATCCAGGCAATCGGGATGGGTCTCGTTGCGGCCCCAGGGCAGGTGCTCCGGCCTGTGACCGGTAAAACAGCAGGAGGCGGAAGGATGATTTCCCTCGTTGTTATCCATGCGCTTTCACCATGGCGCGAATATCCCGTATCATGCTTTTGGGATCGGCCGCCCCGAACAGCGCCGTGCCCATCACCAGCGCCGTCGCGCCGCTGTCTATCAAAAGCTGCGCGTTTTGAAGGCCAACGCCGCCGTCCACCTCAATGATGCCCGTATAACCCATTTCCCGAAGCTCGCGTATCTTTTGAACCATTTCCGGCATAAAGGCTTGTCCGCCGAACCCCGGCTCCACCGTCATGATCAAAACCATGTTGGCCGCTTGCAGGTACTTTTCCAGGCGAGCCACAGGCGTTGCGGGCTTTATGGAAACGCCGGCCATCAGCCCCCGCTCGTGGATCATGTCCAGTAGGGAGGAAAGAGGATGCTCCACCTCCTCGTGGACGGTGAGAATATTCGCGCCTGCCTTTGCAAACACGTCAATAAACCGCTCCGGATGCTTGATCATCAGGTGCACATCCAGGGGCAGCGTCACTTCACTTTTCAGCGCCTTCACCAGCGAGGGCCCGTAGGAGAGGTTGGGTACAAAGTTGCCGTCCATGATATCCACATGCAGCCAGTCACACCCGGCGCTTACCATGCGCCGCACATCCTCGCCCATGCGCAGTATATCCGCCGCCAATACCGACGGGGCAATCTTAATCATACCGTTCCCTCCACGTTTGCTTCCATTCGCCAAGCAGCGTTTGGTACCGCAAGACCCTCTCCCGGTTCAGCTCGCCGTTTTGAACTGCGGCCATCACCCTGCAACCGGGCTCGGTGTGGTGGTAGCAGGGGGAGAAGCGGCATTGGTTCTGATAAGGCTCAAACTCCGGGTAATATTCCTGCAATTGCACCGGATCCAGGGGCTTATCCATTTCCAAAAGGCTGAAGCCGGGCGTATCCAGCACCGCCAGCCCATCCTTTTCCAGCAGCTCCGCGTGACGGGTCGTATGGCGGCCCCGCTCGATCCGCTGGCTGATTTCACCCGTTTTCAACTCCAGGCCGAACAGGGCGTTGAGCAGCGTGCTCTTGCCGACGCCGGACTGGCCCGCCATGCAGCAAAGCCGGCCCCGCATTTTTTCCCGAAGCGCCTGAAGCCCATCCGCCTTATAAGCGCTCATGGACAAAAAGCCCACGCCCGCCTTTTCGTATTCCTTTTCCAAACGGTCAGGGAGCTTGGGATCCAGATCCTTTTTGTTGACTGCCAGCAGCACATCCATCTGCTGCTGATGCGCGCCGATCAGCAGCCGGTCCACCAGCAAAAGGTCGGGGGCAGGGGAGGGGGCCACCACGACGATCAGCAGCTGCACATTGGCCGCGGGGGGGCGGATGCTGACCGAAGTGCGGGGAAGGATTTCATCCACCCAGCCGTGCTCATCGCCGGCGCCGGGGGTAAACAGTACATTATCGCCCACCAGGGGCGTCAGTTGCATGCGGCGGAATTTCCCTTTGGCGCGGAGCACGTATTCCGCTCCCATTGTGTCGCGAACGGTATACAGCCCGCCCAGGCCCAATATGATCCTGCCCTGCATGATAAACGAATGTCCCTCCTAATTGAGCGTTACTTTGTCCTCGTAAGCAAGCGCACCGTCAAAATACACCTTGTAGGTCATCACTCCAGGCGTGCTGCTGTACAGTTCGACCCGCGGGTTGGGATCGCTGTCCGCCGCGTGGGCGGCAGCGTATTTTTCCGTCTCCACCCCGTTCATTTCTATGAGTGTGACCTTCACATGCACGCCGGCGGCGGATTTGGGCATCTTCAAAGTAATGACAGCCTTGTGGCGTTTGCTTTGGGAATCGGCAACCGTTATTCTGATGGCTGTATCCAGCATGACCTGGGTGCCCGCACTGGGCTGCTGGCTGATCACCTTGCCGTTCAATGCGGCGTCTGTCACAACCTCGGTTTCAATCAGCTCATCCGGCAGTGTCAAACCGCTTTGCCTGATGGCGGTTTTCGCCTCGTCCAGGCTGCTGTTTGCAAGATCCGGCACGATGGCGCTGCCGCCCGATACGGTAACCTGAAGCGTGGCCCCGGGCGTATAGGGGTCGCCCGGATTGGGCTGCTGATCCAAAATGGTGTTTACGGGTTCTGTGGACATCACCTTCTCTGTAACCACCATGGCGATACCAAGGTTTTGCAGGCTCAGCACGGCATTGCCTGATAACAAGCCTTGGACATTGGGCATCATCTGCGCGTTGGGATCAGGGCCGTCGGAAATGAGCAGCGCAATGGTCTCGCCCCTTCGCATCTCCGTATCATACTCCGGCGTTTGCTGGATCACCGTGCCGATGGGGATGGAAGAATGATGAATATACTGGATTTCAACCTTCAGGTCGGCCCTTTGAATCAACGACCTGGCTGTTTGTTCATCTTTTCCCACCAAATCGGGCGCCGTCCTGCCGGAACTCAAGCGGTTGTAAATTTCCATGCCGCCCAGGTACAGGCCGAAAAAGACCAGGCCGGCCATGAGGATGGTGATGCTCAGCCGGAATATCTTGCGTATGCGCATGCGGAGCCGGAGCTTTTGCTGCTGCGCGGTCTTCCGGCGGGCCGTGTCGCTGCGGACGGATTTTTTCACAGGCCCGGTGCCCTGGTTCGCAAGCGGCACAAAGGGCTGGCTGTCGCCTTTTTGTTCCAGCAGGTCCGTTTTCCCTTCCAGCGCCTTTTTCAGGTCCGTTGCCATTTCCAGCGCTGTCTGATAGCGGTACCGTGGCTCCTTTTCCATGGCGACCATCACCACATGGGCGATGGCGGCGGGCACATCGGGACTGAGCTCCGCAATGCTCTTGGGCGTGTTGTGCAGATGCTGCATGGCCACGGCCACGGGGCTGTCGCCATCGAAGGGAACCTGGCCGGTCAGCATTTCATACAGCACGACGCCCACGCTGTAGATGTCGCTGGTCTCGGCCACGTTCTCGCCGGCGGCCTGCTCCGGGGAAAAATAATGCACGGAGCCCATGACGCTGTCGCCCTTGGTGAGGGTGGAGCTGTTGGCCATGCGGGCGATGCCAAAATCCGCCACCTTGATGTGGCCTTCCGACTGTACCAGTATATTCTGGGGCTTGATATCGCGATGTATGATGCCGTTTCGATGGGTATGCTGCAGGGCCGATAAAATGCGTATGGCAATCTGGCAGGCTGTGGCGTAGGGCAGCTTGCCCTTTGAGCGGATAACTTCCTTGAGCGTCTTGCCCTGGACGTATTCCATGACCAGGTAGCGGCTCTCGCCGTCCATGCCCACATCCAAAAGATTCACGATATTGTGGTGGGATACCTTGCTGGCGGCTTCCGCCTCCCGTTGGAAACGGCTTAAAAATTCCTCGTCCTGGCTGAATTCTGGCCGCAGCACCTTGATGGCCACGCTGTGGCCGGTGCGGTTGTCGATGGCGCGGTAGACGATGGCCATGCCGCCTTTGCCGATGGTATCCAGTATCTGATACCGCTGTGCGATAACGCGCCCTGTCATTGTGCCACCTCCGCAACCTGCAGCAGCACAAGGGAAACATTGTCCCGACCGCCATTGTCCAGCGCCATTTTCAGAAGCTTTTCAGCTGCTTCCTCCAGGGGAAGGGAGCGCAGGGCCGATTCGATATCCGCTTCTTCCATCATGCCGTACAGGCCGTCTGAGCAAATCAGCCAAATGTCACCGGGCCGCTTGTCCCGGCTGTGGATTTCCACCTCAATGCCGGATGCCGTGCCTACCGCCCGTGTGATCACATTGCGGTAGGGGTGCTTTTTCGCCTTTTCTTTGGTAAGTATGCCCTGGCGCATCATTTCCGCCACAACGGAATGGTCCTGCGTGACCTGGGAAAGGACGCCGTCCCGGTATAAATAGGCGCGGCTGTCGCCCACATGGCCGATAAACACATCGGCATCGCCCTCCCAGAGCACGGTGACGGTGGTGCCCATCCCGGATAAGGCCGCGTCCTGGGCCTGCTGCTCAAAAAGCCTGCGGTTGGCAGCCTGTATGCCCGTCTCCAGCCATTTTTCACAGGGTTCATGGCCGGCCAAAATATCACGGAGCACGGTCACCGCGCCCTGGCTTGCGACCTCGCCCCCATTATGCCCGCCCATGCCGTCCGCGACGCCGTACAGCCTGCCGCATAAAAGCAGCGTATCCTGGTTGTTTGGGCGCACCAAACCGGCGTGTGTCCTGGCTGCCACGATCATGGTATCCCTCCTTGGTATAGGGTATCATTCCTCAAAGCTTCAGCAATTTCCTGCGCAGCTGGCCGCAGGCGCCCTGAATATCATCGCCCATTTCCCGGCGTCTGGTGGCGGAGATGTGCCGGTCGGCAAGCGCCTGCAAAAACGCCTTGACCTTTGCTTCCGATACGCCCTTCAAATCCCGCTCGGCGACGCTGTTTAATGGGATGACGTTCACATGGCACTGCATGCCCCGAAGCCGCTGGGCAAGCTCCCGCGCGTGAATCGGCTCCGCGTTGACGCTGTCGATAAGCGCGTATTCAAACACCACGCGGCGGCCCGTTTTTTCAATGTAATAACGGCAGGCGCAAAGCAGCACATCCATGGGGAAAGCCCTGGCCACCGGCATGGTCTGCCGCCGGATTTCATCATTGGGCGCGTGCAAAGACACCGACAGCGTCACGGGAAAGCCTTCCTCCGCCAGGTCGCGAATTTTATCGGCCAGGCCGCAGGTGCTTAGGGATACGCTGCGCAGGCTGATGTTCAGGCCCTTTTCATGGTTGACCAGCCTGAAAAAGCGCATTACGTTTTCATAGTTATCCAGCGGCTCGCCGCTGCCCATCAATACGATGTTGTGCACACGGGCTTCGCCATTCAGGTGACGGTTGGCGCACTGGATCTGCCCCAGCATTTCCGCCGCGGTCAGACTCCGGATGCAGCCATCCAGCGTGCTGGCGCAAAAAGAACAGCCCATGCGGCATCCAACCTGTGTGGAAATGCAAAGGGTGTGGCCGTGGTGATAGCTCATCAGCACGCCTTCGACGCAATTCCCGTCTTCCATGCCGAACAGGAATTTCACCGTGCCGTCCATTTTGGAAACATGGGTTTCCAAAATGGAGACGGGCTGGGCGACGGCGTTTTCCATCAGCCACTCCCGCAGGGTCTTGGGCAGGTTGGTCATTTCCCCGAAATCCGCGCCCCGGTGAAGCCAGGCAAACACCTGCTCCGCACGGAAGGCCGGCTGGCCTTGCTCCTTGAACAGGGCGGCGAGCTCTTCAGGCAAAAGGCCCAACAATTGGGGTTTGTCCACTTTAGATTCCTTTCCTTACGAGCCGCGCGATGAAAAAGCCCTCCAGCCCGTCACGGTGGGCGAACAGCTGCAGTCCGTTTTCACCGTATTGCGCGCGGAACTTTTCCGGTATGGCCGGGGGTAGGGGAGACACCGCAAAATCCTTGTGGGTGGCCAGAAAAGCGGCGACTTGTTCGCTGTTCTCCTCCGGCAAAATGGAGCAGGTGGCGTATACCAGCACGCCGCCTTTTTTCACATACTGGCTCAATACATCAAGCAGCTTTTTCTGCGTTTCCACCAGCGCGGCGACAGATTCAGGGGTCTGCCTGTATTTGACGTCCGGCTTTTCCAGCATGACGCCAAGCCCGGAGCAGGGGGCGTCCAGCAGCACGGCGTCGAAGGTGTTGATCAGTTCATCCCGCTGCACGGCCGCATCCCGCACCATGGGGCGCAGGTTTTCCAGCTGCAGCCGTTTGGCGGCCGCCTGAATGAGGGCAACGCGGTGTTCATGCAGGTCCCAGGCGTGTACGCGACCGGTGCCGTCCATGATTTCGGCCATCAGCGCCGCTTTACCGCCCGGTGCGGCGCAGGCGTCCAGCACCTGCATGCCCCGCTTGACGCCTACGGCTTCGGCGGCCAGCACGCTGCTTTCGCCCTGGATGGAGAACAGGCCCTTGCGGTAATCGGTATCGCTGCCGATATCCATCGCGTTGCCGATGCGCCACACGTGGGGGACCTGCGCACGTTCCGCTTTCCAGACCTTGCGCTCAAGCAGCTGCTCAAAGGCTTCGTCGGTCAGCTTCATGCGGTTGGGGCGGATGGGGGTGTCGTGCTGGCTGGTACGGTAGGAACAGATGGCCTCCGCCATCTCACTGCCATATGTCTTCATCAGCCGCTCCGTCAGCCACTGGGGCACAGAATGGAGGGTGGAAATATATCTGGCTTCGCCATCCTCCCGCTTGGGCCAGGCGATTTCATCCTTTTGCCTTGTCAGGTTGCGCAATACGCCGTTGACAAAGCCGGAAAGCGGCTCCATTCCGGCTTCCTTGCACAGCTTGACGCCTTCGTTGACCGCCGCGCTGTCGGGCACCTTGTCCAGAAAGAGGATTTGATAAGCGCTGAGCCGCAGGATATCGCGGATCAAAGGATCGGCATCCTTCTGGGTCAACAGGCTGTCCAGCGCGTAATCGATACGGATGCGGTTTTCCAGCGTGCCGTACACGATATTCGCGGCCAGGCGCTTGTCCACGGCCGCAAGTCCGCTTTCTTTCAAACGCTTGTCCAGCGCCAGGGAGGCGTAGGCGCCGTCCCGGTGCACGTCCTGCAATATGTTCAGCGCCAAACGGCGCGCGCCCAGGGACATGGTGGGTGCAGAGGCAGGGGGAGCCTTGAAAACAGGCTTTTGGCCCCTGTGCATAGCCGGTCTTGCGGGGCCACCGGCGGGACGGAACCCGGGCTTTGCGCCATCCGAGCGGCGGAAGGCGGGCTTATCGCCTGCGGGCCTTGGGCGCAAGGGCTTGTCCCCAACCGGCCTTGGGCCTGCGGGGCGACCGAAGGGACGCTTTTCGCCTTCGGGCTTTTCACTGCCGGGAGCTGTGCCCACGGGGCGCGCGAAAGCGGGCCTTGGGCCGGCGGGTTTTGCATTTGCGGGCCTTGGGCGGAAGGGCTTGTCTCCAACCGGCCGTGCGCCTGCGGGACGGCCGAAGGGACGCTTTTCGCCTTCGGGCTTTTCACTGCCGGGAGCGCTGCTTGCGGGGCGCGCAAAAGCGGGCCTTGGGCGGAAGGGCTTGTCCCCAACCGGCCTTGAGCCTGCGGGACGGCCGAAGGGACGCTTTTCGCCTTCGGGCTTTTCACTGCCGGGAGCGCTGCTTGCGGGGCGCGCGAAAGCGGGCCTTGGGCGAAAGGGCTTGTCCCCTGCGGGCTTTGCGCCGGAAACGCCATGGACAGGACGGGCCGGTTTTTTACCGGGAAAGGGTGGTTTTCTAGAATCGCTCATTCAGCACGCTCCTGCCATATTATTCCTGTCTGTAGAGGGTGGCCGCGCAGGTAATCCCTGGCATCCATCTGCTTGCCGCCGGGGGCCTGCAATTTTTCAATCCGCACAGCGCCCTTGCCCGCCGCGATGACCAGGCCCTGCTTGCCGTCGGCCAGCAGCACCTGGCCGGGCTTGCCCGACAGGTCATTTTCCGCCTGTGCCCTGACCACTTTCAAAATCCCCTCGGGAAAGGGGGTGTACGTGCCGGGCCAGGGATCAAGGCCCCGTACCTGAAGGACGACTTCATCAGCGCTCTTTTTCCAGTCGATGAGGCTCATTTCCTTTTTGAGCATGGGCTCGTAGGTGTGGGCATCATGATTTTGCGCAAACCTTGGGCACCGGCCTTCTTGGATCAATGCCAGGGTGTCCAGCAGGGTTTGCGCGCCCAGTACCGACAGCCGAAGGCCAAGCTCGCCGGCAGTCTCGCTGGGCAGTATCTCCGTTTCCTTGGCCAGCAGCATATCACCGGTATCGATGCCCTTGTCGGTCATCATGGTGGTGATGCCCGTCTTTGTATCGCCCATCAGTATGCACCAGTTGATGGGCGCGCTGCCCCGGTGCCTGGGGAGCAGGGAGGCGTGGACGTTCACCGTGCCAAGGCGGGGGATATCCAGTATCTCCTGGGACAGTATCTGCCCGAAGGCCGCCGTGACGCACAGGTCCGGCGCAAGGCTTTTCAAATCCTCCACGCTGTCCTTGCGGATGCGCACGGGCTGGAATACGGGAATTTGCCGGGCAAGGGCGTATTCCTTGACCGGGCTGGGGGTCAGCTTGTTGCCGCGGCCCTTGGGCTTATCCGGCTGCGTGAACACGCCGACGACGCTGTAGCCCGCTTCCACAAGCGCTTTTAAGGATGGAACGGCAAATTCCGGGGTGCCCATGAAAACAACGCGCATCCCGTCACTCCTTTACCACTTTTTCAACTTCTTCATCTTTTTCGTCTTCCTCGGGGAAGATTTCCCGTTCCATAATATCCACATACAAAACGCCGTTCAGGTGATCGATTTCATGGCAGAAGGCGCGGGCCAACAGGCCCTCGCCGGTTTTTTCAAAGAATTTGCCGTGCCTGTCCTGGGCGCGGACGGTGACCTTGCCGGGCCGGCAGACAAGGCCCTGCCGGCCGGGGATGCTCAGACACCCTTCCGGGCCGCACTGCTCGCCTTCGGTTTCAATAATTTCCGGGTTGACCAGTTCGACCAGCCCGTTCCCGTCATCCACCACCACCACCCGGCGCAAAATGCCTACCTGGGGGGCGGCTAGGCCGGCGCCATCCGCCTTGTACATGGTATCGGCCATGTCCTTCAATAAAAGCCACAGCCGGATGTCAAACTTCGCTACCGGCTTGGCGGTTTTGCGCAGGCCTTCATCACCGATTTTCACAATATTCCGTATACCCATTCTATCGTCCTTTCCTGGTCCTTTGAGGATGTTTCTCTCACATGAGGGAAGCGGGGTTCCATTCAAAATATACCTGGCATCCGGGAGCGTTTTCCGCCTGGGCGAGATCGTTTAAGAATCCTGCCAGGGCGGCGGTGTCCGGATGCTCGAACAGCTTCATCAGCACATGGTAGCGGGTTTTGCCGCGGATCATTTTCACGGGTGCCTCATCCAGGCGCATCATCAGCACCCGATTTTTCAGCTGTGGATGCTCCTTCAAATGGCTTTGGCACGCATCATACAGCCGCTGGCAAGCTTTTTGCGCCGCGGGGCCCTGGCCGCTTTCCACCAGCAGCCTGCACAGCACCGTAAAGGGCGGATATAGCCCGGTGCGCCGGCGCTGGAATTCCATTTGGTAAAAAGCCCGGTAATCCTGCGCGGCGGAGGAGAGGATGACCGGATGCTCCGGCTTGTAGGTTTGCACCACCACTTCGCCGGGTTCATTGGCCCGGCCGGCCCGGCCCGCCACCTGGGTGAGCAGCTGAAAGGTGCGCTCCGGGCTGCGGTAGTCGGGCAGATTCAGTGTCATGTCCGCCGCCACCACACCCACCAGCGTGACATTCGGAAAATCCAGCCCCTTGGCGATCATCTGCGTGCCGATCAATATGCGTGCTTCGCCGGCGCGGAAGCTGGAGAGCATTTTGTGGTGGGCATCCTTGCCGGTGGTGGTGTCGTTGTCCATGCGCAGCGTCGCAATGCCCGGCAGCAGCCGTTGCACTTCCTCCTCCACGCGCTGGGTGCCCAAGCCGAAGTAGCGGATGTACTTGCTGCCGCATTCCGGGCACTTTTCCGGCGGGAGGGCCGTATGCCCGCAGTAGTGGCAGTGCATGCGCCCGTCGCCGCCCGTTTGGTGGTAGGTCATGGCGATGTCGCATTGCCCGCACTTGACCACATAGCCGCAGTTGCGGCAGGAAACAAAGGAGTGGTAGCCGCGCCTGTTCAAAAACAGCATGGCCTGATTGCCCTTTGCCATGCACGCTTTGAGCTTTTCCTGCAAAAGCGTGCTGAAGATGGAGCGGTTGCCCGCGTTCAGCTCCTTGCGCATATCCACCACGTGGACTTCGGGCAGCGGCCGGTCCATAACGCGGATGGGCATTTCCAGCAGCGTGTAATCGCCGCGCATGGCCCTGGCGAAGGTCAGAATGCTGGGCGTGGCGCTGCTTAACAGCAGCATGCCGCCTTCCCGCAGGCACCTGCTTTGGGCGGCCTCCCGGGCGTCGTATCTTGGATGGTGCTCGCTTAAATAGCTTTGCTCATGCTCCTCATCCACCACGATCAGCCCCAATTGCTCCACCGGCGCGAACACCGCCGAGCGGGCGCCCACTACTACCCTGGCTTGGCCGCGACGGATGCGCCGCCACTCGTCAAACCGCTCGCCCGGCGTCAGCCGGGAATGGAGCACCGCCGCGATGGGACCGAACCGATCCCTGAACCACTGCACCATTTGCGGCGTCAGCGCGATTTCCGGCACCAGCACGATGGAGCCCTTATGAAGGGCCAGGGCTTTGCGTATGAGGCGGATGTACACCTCCGTCTTGCCTGAGCCGGTAACGCCGTGGAGCAAAAACGCGCCTTTACCCTGTAAAAGGGCCGGCTCCATCTCCTCCAGCGCTTCCTGCTGGGCCGGCATCAGGGGCGGATCGGAAACCTTTTTTACGACCATATCCTCGTAAGGGGAGCGGAACACCTCTTCATGGGTGATGGCGACAAGGCCCATGGCTTCCAGCTTTTTCAGCGCGTCCATGGGGTCTTTGACCATCAGCGCAAGCTCCCTCACGGGGCGGGGTTCGCCATCCTTGAGCAGCGTCAGCAGCAACGCCCGGCGGGGGGACCGCTTTTGCGCAAAGGCGGCGGCCTCCGCGTCTTCCGCGGGGATCGCAAGCCTTGCCATGGGCTCCGTTTTTTCCTTGACGCGCCCGCCGCGCATGACGGCCGGCAGCATCAGCCGCAGCGCCTCCGCCAGCGGACAGTGGCTTTTCTTCGCCATCTCCTGAGCCAGGTCGATCAGCGCGGGCAGCACCGCGGGATAATCCTCCAAGGAGCGCAGGATGGGCTTGATCTTTTCCTTGGGATACTCCGTGTCCTCCGAAACGGAAAGGACCAGCCCTTCCACCTTCCGGGGGCCGAATGGCACCAGAACCCTGGTGCCCCTTAAGCAAGACATGCCCTCCGGCACCTTGTAGGTAAAGACATGGGCCACGTTTTCGTGTATGATATCCACGATCACCTGGGCAAACATGCTTCGCCTCCTGCTTACAAAATGCCAACTTTTATTATACCGTCAACCCGCCGTTTACACAAGCACGGGTTTTGTAAGAAGGACGGATTGGCGGGGAGGAAGCTTTTTGAAAAAGCTTCCTCCCCGTACCCCTCCTTGAAAAACTTCCAATGAATAGGGATAGGTTGCTTGATTGACTTTCCCCTCGGCCATCCTTATAATAGATAAACTGGACAAGGAGGGCATTATGGCCGTTTCAAGCATACAGACCTATTTTGCGACCGCCGCCTTTGGTTTGGAAGGCATTGTGGCAGATGAACTTCGGGCGCTGGGTATCAAAAATGCCAAGGCGGAACTGGGCGGGGCACGCTTTGACGCAACGGTGGCGCAGGCTTACCAGGCCTGCCTTTGGCTGCGCTGCGCCGACAGGGTGCTGCTTGTGTTGAAGGAAGCAAAGGTCCTCACCTTTGAGGAACTGTTTCAGGCGGTGAAGGCCATCGCCTGGGAGGATTATCTGCCCAGGGACGCCGCCTTTCCCGTTTCCGGCAAATGCGCCAGGAGCCAATTGATGAGCGTGAGCGATTGCCAGTCCATCACCAAAAAGGCGATCGTGGAGCGCTTGAAGGAGCGGTACAAAACAGAGTGGTTTGCTGAAACCGGCGCTGTGTATCCCATCGACGTGAGTCTGCACGGCGATATCGCCCGCCTGACAATCGATCTTTCCGGCACAGCGCTGAACCGCCGGGGCTACCGTACCTTCAACGGGGAAGCCCCGCTTCGGGAAACCCTGGCGGCGGCCCTGGTGCGTATGTCGCCCTGGAAAGAGGGCATGGCCCTTCATGACCCCTGCTGCGGCACGGGCACGATTTTGATCGAGGCGGCCATGATTTTGTCCCACCGCGCTCCGGGGCTGAGCCGGGAGTTTGCCTGCGACAAATGGCCCTTGTTTCCGGCGGCTGAGCGGGCGGCGCTGCGGGAAAAGGCGAAGGCTGCCTATGACCCTTCTTTGATAAAGGGGATTTCCGGCAGCGATATCGATCCCAAGGCCCTGGAGCTTTGCAAAAAGCATATCGCCCAGGCCGACCTGGAGGGCCGCATTGAGGTGTTCACAAAAGATCTGCGCACCCTTCAGCTTCAAAAGAGGGACGGCGTCTTTCTTGCCAATCCGCCTTATGGGGAGCGGCTGGGAGACAAAAAGAGTGCTGAAAATTTATATGGACAGATGCGCAGCCTGTTAAACCGGCACGAAGACTGGCGCATGGGGGTGCTGACCAGCCATCCCGGCTTTGAGCGGCATTTTGGCGGCCGGGCGCAAAAAAAGCGCCGGCTGTACAACGGCCGGCTGGAATGTGAGTTTTTGATGTATTAGGCAGGCGCTTTTTCAGCCGCGCTTTCACGTGCCCGGCTGTGACAAAAGCCCGCGGCGTCCGTTCTTTTTCGGGCTTCACGGGCTTTTTGCATACTTACATTTCCACCGTTTCTTCTTCCGAAAATTCCGGGTCCACGGGCGGCAGCGTCTGGCAGGCCATCAATATGGCGTCCTCGCCGTTGTCCTCATAATAGCGCTTGCGGCAGCCCACCTGCACAAAATTCAGGCTTCTGTACAGGCTTTGGGCCGTATGGTTGGTGCGGCGCACCTCCAGGGTGACATACGACGCGCCAAGGTTGGCGGCATACTGTATCAGCGCTTGGGTGATCAGCCGCCCATAGCCCGTGCCGCGCTTGTCGCGGCGGACGGCAATGTTGGTGATGTGGCACTCGTCCAGCACCATCCAGCAGCCGGCATAGGCAACAATTTCACCGCCCGCTTCCGCCACCAGGTAGCGGGCGCATTTATTTTCCGTCAGCTCATCCTCAAAAGCGCCGCGGCTCCAGGGAGAAGAAAAGGAGTCGGCCTCGATTTGGTGTACGGCATCCAAATCCTTCATTGTCATCCGTCGCACAAGGGCATCACTGGGCACCATGCGTTTCCTCCCGCATTTTGCGCTGACGCTCGGCCTGCGGCGCGCGCAGATAATAAGGCATAAGGGACAGATAATCCACCGCTTGGTCTTGGTACCTTTCTGCCAGCACGGCAACGCTTAAAGGCCGCAAAAAGCGGCAATGGGCCGGAGCAAACCGTGCCTGGTCTTTTAGACAATCTTCAATGATCGCCTGATGGACATTTACCCCGTCGCCCACAAACAGATAGGGGCCCGGGAATTCGTTCAGCCTTTGCAGATACTCGTTCAGCTTCAACGCTGCATCCTCCATCAGCCGATTTGGCGGGAGGCCGGCCGCAAAAGCCGCGCCGTATACCTGGCCGGCACGGGCGTCCTGAATGGGGCAAATGGTTCCTTCAAAATAAGGAATGCCCGCGGCCAGCGCCTTCAGGGCATTGACAGCAACGCAGGGTTTGTTGGCCCCGTGGGCCAGGCCCTTGACGGTGCTTACGCCGATGCGCACGCCTGTAAAGGAGCCGGGGCCGGCGGTTACGGCAAAAAGATCAATGTCTGAAACGGTGAGCCCGGCATGGAGAAAGGCTTCCTCCACCATGGGCATCAGGCTGACCGAGTGGGTGAAGCGGTTGACGGCTATGGCTTCGTAGGCGGCTTCGCCGCCTTTCAGTATAGCAACCCCGGCGACAGGGCCGGAGGTATCCAGCGCCAGTATGTTCATGCTTTGATATCCTTCCCGTAAGCTGCGTTTGTATAGCCTCCCACAGGAATGATTTCGATGATTCGTTCGTCATCCCCTGCACCGGGCCGAAGGGAAATCTGCAAATGCCTATCCGGCAAAAGCTCCGGCGCCTTGTCCGGCCATTCCACGACCGATATGCCGTCACCCAGCAGATATTCCTCCGCGCCGATTTCATACAGTTCTTCGGAGTCGTTGATGCGGTACCAGTCAAAGTGATACAGGGGCAGCCTGCCCGAATCGTACGCCTGTAAAATGGTGAAGGTGGGGCTGGCGATGGGCCCAGATATGCCCAGCCCCCGGGCGATGCCGCGGGTCAGTTCGCTTTTGCCGGCACCCATGTCCCCCCGAAGCACCAAAACGTCCCCCGGGCGAAGGTTTTTGGAAAGCGCTTCACCCAGGGAACGTGTTTCATTGGCGGAATGTGTTACGTACTGCAAGGAACCACTCCTAGGTTTATCCGCGGGCGCTGCGCCCGTGAAGGATGGGGGAAAGATGCCTGTACAGGAGGAAAGTCACGGCGCTGAGCACAACACCCTTGAGAATATTGAAGGGCGCGGTGATGAAGATCAGCATCTTTTCCAGGCTATCCACAAAGGGGATGATATCGGAAAAGGTTTTCACAATAGCATCCAGGGGGAAATGCATGACCGTCACGTAGAACGGAATCAGCAGCCATGCGTTGGCCAGAACGCCGCATATCGTCAGGCTGGCGGTACCAACGGTCATGCCGATGAGGGCGCTCCTGCGGTTTTTGTTCCCGCGATAGATCAGAACCGCGGGGAGCATGAGGGCGGAACCCAACAGAAAGTCGGCCAGTTCGCCCACGCCGCCGGAGGTGGTGGTAATCAGACCAGTCAGGCTCTTGATACCCAGAATGATCAGGCCGGCCAGGGGTCCCATGGAAAAGCCGCCCAGCAGCACGGGAAGATTGCTCAGATCCAGCTTATAAAAGCCAATGATCGGAATGGTGAAGGTGGGCAGAAAGAGTACGGCGGAGATGGCTGCCAGCAGTGCGATACGGGTCATTCTTTGGGGGGTGAAAAAAGCCTTGGGGTTCATAGCAAATGCCTCCTTAAAATATGCATGCCCCTGAAGCGAAAGCTGTTCAGGGGCGAAAACATACTTTACCGAGCTCTTCTATCATCCAGACTTTACTGTCGGCTCTGGAATTTCACCAGATCGGCCATGCACGGAATGTGCACGGTTCGCGGGCTGTACCGCCGGTAGGGAATTTCACCCTGCCCCGAAGAAGCTTCAAGTGCTATGCGATTGTTGGATTACGCAGGTATGATAGCATGAAGATTTTTCTTTGTCAATGATCAGGCAGGCAAAAGCGATACAAATTTTGTACGCTTTTGCGCTTAGCCGTTCAGCCCGTCGATCCTTGCCGCGCCTTCCGGACGGATATCCAGCTGGTGACAGCAATGGGCGCCGAAAGCGGCTTCCATCACTTCGGTAAAGACGGGCACCTGCTCCATGGGCACAAAGTTCAGCGTGGTGCCGGCAAAGCCGCCGCCGTGCACGCGCCAGGCGCCGTCGTTCTTTAGCAGGTCCTCCGCCAGGGCAAGGCCCAGGGAAAGCTGCTGCTCATTTGGGCGGGCATACACGTTTTGCAGGTACATGAAGCTGGACTGGCCGGAGGCGATGACATCCTTGAAGAAAGCGGCAAGGTCGTCCCGCTCCAGAGCGGCCACCTGGTCGCAAACGCGCTTGTTCTCATGGAAGAAGTGCATGGCGCGCAGCACAGCGCGGTCGGAGGTCTTTTCGCGGACGGCGGACATTTCCTGCATCAGTTGTTCGGGCCTGACCCGGCGCAGCGCATCCTCGCCAAAGAAGGCGGCCACCTGCTTCATTTCGGTGGGGATGGAGGCGTAATCCGCCGTCAGATCGTCGTGGCTGCCGCCGGTATTGACCACCACCAGCGCATAGCCGCGGGCAGCAAAATCGTAGGAAAGGGGCTTGACATCAGGCTCGTCCTTCTTAAAATCAATTGTTACAAGTCCCCCGACGGAGCTGGCCATCTGGTCCATCAAACCGCTGGGCTTGCCGAAATAATGATTCTCGGCATACTGGGCGATTTGCGCCCGCACGATGGGGGAGATTTTAAAATCGCCGTACAGGCTGTCAAAGATGGCGCAGACCAGTACCTCAAAGGCGGCGGAGGAGCTTAAGCCGCTGCCGGATAACACGTTGGAGGTGACGGCGGCGTCAAACCCGCCGATGGGGTATCCCAACTCTTTCATGCGGGCTGCCACGCCGCGGATCAGCGCCGCGGTCTTGCCTGTTTCGGCAGGGACGCAATCCAGATTATCAAGGGAAATTTCCACGGCGGGATAGCCTTCGCTGCAAAGGCGCACGGTCAAATCCTCCCTGGGGGAGACGGCGGCCACGGTATCCAGGTTGACGGCGGCGGCCAGCACCTTGCCGCGGTTGTGGTCGGTATGGTTGCCGGAAAGCTCTGTGCGTCCCGGCGCGCTGATCAATTGCACTTCTTCGTCGGATACGTTGAACAGTTCCTCATGCCTTTTTACAAGCCGTGTATATCTGGCTGTCTGGGCCACCAGCATCCCGTCCCTGCGGCCGTACAAATGGGTCAGCCTGGACATGACATACGGGGTTTTTAAAGCGCGGATCATATTGGCATACTGGTTCATAAACATACCGCTCCTTCCAACCTTACCATTTGTGTTATTGGACCTGGCCGTCCAGCACCTGCTGCCAGAGGGCGATAAAGGAGGAAAGACCCTTTTCGTTCAACGTATCGAGGTAACTTTGCCAGGTTTCGTCGTTCAGCTCCGTTTCGCTGATCACGAATCTGGCAAGGCTTTCATCTACAAAGCGTCCGATTTCCATCTGCATGGGGGCAAGGGCTTCCTGCTGCTCCCGGGTCAATGTATAAGACGGGAAGGGCAGCGCGGCGATTTCTCCCAGTTCCTTCATGGAGCGCAGCAGCTGGACGGTTTGCGCATCTTCAAACCTCAATTGAAAATCCACAGGATTCAAAACAGGATAAATATCGCTGTTACGCAGGGTGGCCGCGGTGATGACGGTGGTCAGTTCTTCCGCGGGATACAGCCAGCGCCAGGTGCCGTTTTCGTTGAAGGCGTATTCGGCATTCTCCTGCCCCAGCATGGCCAGCGTGCCGCCCTCCTGCGTGTACAGGTAGTCCACCCATTGCAACAGCGCCGCGGGATCCTTGCAGGCACTGGTGATGGCAAAGGCGCCCCGGGATACGGAATCCAAAAAACTGCGGTAGACTTGCTTGCCCTCATACTGCAGGGGAGAAAGGAGCATATACTCCTCGCCCAGCTTCGCCGGCAGGAAGGTGGTGGGGGAAGGGCCGAAGAACAGGCCGTAGGTGACGGCGGCTTTTTCATCCGTCACTTTGCGCAGGGCATCGGCGGTAACAAAGCCGTCATGATCCAAAAGCTTCAGGTCATACAGATCCTTGGCCCAGGCGACAAACTCCCTGTACTTGTCGCCGGCAGGCATAAACTGCGCTTTGCCGGCAGCATCCGCGTACACGTTGTAATCGTTGGCATAAAGGCCGAAGGCATGGGCCAGGAATTTCAAATCCCATGGTCCCAGGAACGTGAAGGGCACCTCATCGGCGCGGCCGTTGTAGTTGGGATCGCCGGTCTTGAAGGCTTCCAGCACGGCTTTTAACGATGCGGCGTCGGTTGGCACGTTCAGCTTCAGCCGTTCCAGCCAGGTTTTGTTGATCCACATGGCGTTTTGGGCCCGCAAGGTGTCCAGGGCCGGCAGCGCGGCGATGGCTCCGCCAGGCAGGGTGATGGCCTTGCGCCAGGCGGGATTTTGATCCAGCAGCGCGCTCAAATTCGGCGCGTTGTCTTTGAGCAGCGGGGCCAGGTCAATCAGCTTGCCGCTTTGATAAAGGTCAAGCGTCTCCTCCGGGGAAAGCGTTGCCCCAAACAAGGCATCCGGCAGTTCCTCGCCCGCGAAAAGCCTGGTCTTTTCCGCCGTCCAGGCCGCGTAATCGGTAAACTGCCGGAAATCAAAGGATATGCCTGTCCTTTCCTGCATCCGTTGAAAGAACAGGTTGGTGTTGAAATCCTGCTGTGCGTCGTCGCCCGCATACCCGGCCACTACGAAAGTTTTTCCGGGAACGGGGGTTTGCTCGCCCACCGCCGGGATAAGCACGGCGGCGAAAAGGCATGCCAGCAGAAGGCTTACAAGCGTCTTACGCAATGATTGGTCCTCCTTTGCACCCGTCATATGACTAATTTTTATTATAGCGTATTGGTGTTTGTTTGAACAGACCAAAGTTAGGGGGATGTGAGAAAAAGGGGTGGCCGTATGCATAAAACAAAAAATCCCCTCGATTTCGATATCGAGGGGAAAGAAGGAAAGCTGCTGATGATATCATCTGTAGGGCGGCTGGGGATGTGTGCAGACATTTCTATCCTATTCGGTGATAGGAACGTCAATGGATTTCATGTTTCCCCGTAACTCCGGGTAGTGGAATACAAATCCTCCATCAATCGCCCGTTGCAGCATGCCCTCATAATCCACTGTTTGAGGAGTATCAACACGTGTTGATAATTTAACCGGGGTTTTGCATGTCACAAAACACAGGTCGCCTGTGCCGCGATCTGACGTGTAGCCAGGCCGAGACATCGGCCATATCGCCTTTTTGCTGGATTCTACCCAATCAGGCAAGAGTACAGTTACATTTCGCCTCATATGATTGCAGTCACTTACGATACCGTAAAAGCCCGTAACGTCAACCTGTACATCCATAACATAGTTTTTACCAATAAGGGTTCGCCTGTTGTCTCGTACGTCGTAATCAACGACCCCCACGTTAATGGTCACAGGCTTCATATTGTTACCCACTTTCTTTGTGTATTGCCAATCCTAATCATAACATAGTCCAACATGTTTTACAACCTAACATAAGCTGTGGAAGAAGTCCAGAAGTAGGTCCCAAAGTTAGAGGGGTGTTAGAAAAAGAGGTATGCTGCGAAGATATCGCCGCAAATTAACTTAAGTCAATGCAGGATGAAGAAGGAGGATTTACAATACCGTCATCATACGAAATAAGGGAGGATAAATTATGGAAGGCCGTCTCAACGATAAGCCGCAAAGCAATACTGCCAGAATAGCGGGGTTATTATACACGCTAATGATCCCTCTTGGCGCGTTCGGCATCATGTTCATCCCCCAATTCTTTGTCGTCTCCGGGGATGCGGACGCGACAATAGCAAATATCCTCGCAAACAGCGGCCTTTTCCGCATCGGCATGCTCAGCGCCCTGGTTGTGCAGATCACGCATATTTTTATTGTTCTGTTATTATACAAGCTCTTTCAACCGGTGAATGGGAATATGGCGGCGCTTATGGTCTTATTCATGCTGGTGTCGGTCCCGATTTCAATGATAAACGAATTAAGCCACTATATGGCGCTGCTGATGGCAAATGGTGATCTGTCTGCTGCGGGAATGCTTGCCGGTCAACCCAAGGGGCTGCTGCTTTTGCTTTTTGAGCTGCACAAATACGGAATTCTTATTTCAGGGTTTTTCTGGGGATTGTGGCTTTTCCCAATGGGCTATTTGGTTATCAAATCACATTTCCTGCCGAAAACGCTGGGTATCCTGCTGATCATCGCGTTTTGCGGTTATATTGCCGACAGTCTGTTGAATTTGGGCATTCCCGGCTATGGGGAAACCGCGGCCGCGTCAGTTTTGAAGCTTCCGATGTACTGTGAGATATTGTTTCCCCTGTGGCTTTTATTTAAGGGAATGAAGCCTTCTCTTGATGCGGCTCAATGATTCCGGCTGTATGCCCAAGAAACTTGCCAATTGGTTTTGCAAAACGCGCTCGGCAAGGCCCGGGCGCTTTTGCAATAATGCCAGATATCTTTCCTCCGGACCGGAAGAAAGTAAGTCCGCATACTCATTATGCATGTCGGACGTGATTTCTTCCAGCATTTTTCTCACCATGGTTTCCAGAAAAGGATACTTTGCATACGTCTGCGTTTGATCGTTCAAGTCTCCGTCAAGCAATACGGAGTCTTCCAAACAAGCAAGGCTGTACCTGGAGGACTCGTGCGGACGCTGCGGGTTATACACGGACGCAACCTGATTCTCCGAATAGAAATTTGACGTATGTTCATTGCCGTCCATATCAACGGAAAACTGACGGATCAATCCTTTTACCACAAAATAGCACTTTGTTGAGATGCCCCCTTGTTCCAGCAGTACCGTTCCCTTTTTGAAACGCCGGACCGGAAGATGCTCGATGACCTCCCTCAACGCTTCGTCAGGCACATCTGTGTACTTTCTCAGGTATTGGAACAGCATGTCTTTCATCATATGCCTCCGCAGAACTTACAATGTAACTAAATGAGCTTCAAGCTTATTCCATACGCCTTCCCAATTGTAGTCATCATTTTCGATAATAATCGTATTGATGGGAAGTGATTTAATTATGTCTGCCTCTGTCTGTTTTCTGTCTTCCATACAGCGGAGAAATCCATCAAAACCCTTTAGGTTATGCAGCTTTCCGTATGGAGTATTTTCTACATACGCAACAGCCATGTCTATCCATTTGCCGTGGTCAGATACTCTTTCTTTTGCAATCCGTTCAATGGTTTCTCTGATATTTGGCTGGGAAAGATAAATGAGGACGGGGGACAGAGGGAGAACGGAAGAAAGCAATTTATTCAGATGCCTTTGCATATCTGCTTTGCCGGCTAATTGATAATTCTGCAGTTCGTTGATGTGATTTTGGAAAAAAGCGCATTCGAAAATATTCAGCATGTCTTTCTCTGCCGCTTGCTTTCCAAACGCTTCCCATCTGCTGTAATGAAGATTGCAAAAAACATCAAAAGCAACTCTGTTATCATATATCTCGTAATTTTCAAGCTCTTTATAAAATGCTCTGTTCTCTGTTTTGACTTGCGTATAAGCAATCATTGCATAGCCGCCATCTATGCGCATGTTTTTCCTTATTTCAGCTTCGAGTTCGCTGTATTTCAACAGCAGATGATCCAGAGAAGCCAATGGCACACATGCAGACCATGCCAAATCAGCAGGATGCGCCTGACCTTCGTTAAAAATATCAACTGCCATACCCTTATTCCTATAGTAACCCGCTATCTTTTTGGCGAAAGTGGATTTTCCCGAGCCGGGTATGCCTTCAACCATGATCAGCTTTGTTTTCATTTCAATTGCTTTCCGTTATTATGTAAAATAGCATTTTGGATTGTAAAATTCGTTGCCTGGATATTGTTCACCTGCCCTCTTTTTCGGCAGGATAATTTTATATTTCCAGATAGGTCTACTACAAGAAACGGTCACCCTGCACAATGGGCTATTGAACTTGAACCAACGATCACGGCTCACAACCGCTCCATTATCCATTTATGAAGGAGTGATCGGAACAGTTTGGGTGGGAGTATTTGGAGCAGGGTCCTGAAGTATGGCGTGTTTCGATTGCATCGAAGCAAAACACTGCTTGGAAGATTCTTATAAATAAAGATTACTGTAACCATGCTGAGCAATAAGTACGGGTATAATGCGGCATATGAAAGGAGATTATAGGGATCGATCGTAATGAGCTGGGGGAAAAGCAGTGTCATACAAAAACAGGAAAAGGGGACATAAAAATGAAATCAAAGCTCATGTTAACAGTATTATGCTTAGGTCTGGCAGGAGTAATTTTGGCAGGATGTGCGAATAACGCACCATTACCATCTCCCTCGGCAACAACACCGGCTCCGGCGGCAACAACACAAGCCCCGTCAGCTAGTCCGTCAGCAACAAATGGTATAGCAGCGACTGATGCAGTGTCCGGGGCTTCGATAGCTGCTGATGAAGCGCAATTCGAGCAGAAGGTGTCCAAAGAAAACACCAATTTTATGGTTATAGCAACGAAGGATTTGACTTTCACAAAGGATATAACAGTTGAAAGCGGTATCAAGGAAGGAAACGCCAACCGTGCCCTTGCATTTGGAACGTATAAAGAAGACAAGACGGTAGACAAAAGATTTACGCTTACAGTTCCCAGGCTGATCATAGCCGGTGAAAATGTAAAGTTTGAATATGGCATTATGAAGGGGGATGTTTATGTTACCGGTGCGGGTTTTAATGTAAAAGACGCCACCATAGACGGAAACCTTTATTTTGCAACGGAAGAACTGAAGAACGGATTCGTGATTGATGAAGCATCCAAAGTAACTGGCAATACGGAGATTAAAGGAATTTAAGCTTATACTAATTCCAAACATTATTTCGTCGTTGCGGCAGTACTTTTCGCGCAGGGCTGTGTCGTTCTCCGCTCAACGTAGCGCTCGTCTCGCTCCGACTCCTTGCCCTGCATCGAAAACTCCTCGCCGCTTTGGACGAAATAATGTTTTCCATTAGTATTAAAGTGCTCGCAGTCGCCTGGAATGCGACTACATATCAAAATGAAATACGTGGAAAAGCCCAGTATTCCGAAAAGGTGATAAGGCAAACGTATAAATAGCACGCAAATCCATAAAAAAATCGAGAATCCATCCGGATCAAATCGCTTCCTGAAAATGAAGCTTTTTGATCCAAACTTTTTCTCGAAAAAGTTTGGTGGAGGTGAACCGCACCAATACATAACCTTGTTCACATGTTATTTTTCTCAAGTGGTATAATTTCATAATCTCAAACGTTTGGGAATTTATTAAGAAGTTTGAGCAAATACCTATTTATTCGACTATATATTTTCATTTTTATGTACTAACTATCTAGTACCTTTTTTGCTATACAATAATTCTCCCTAATGAAGGCCTCGATTTTTTGTTTAATAGCAGTAAAATTTTCGAATTGAAACAAATCATGACAAAGAGATCTAACAAATTCCTTCTCTGATAGACCGACTCGTTCTAAGTGAAATAGCAAAAAACGAAACAATGCCTTTCCTGATTTATCATTTTTCCCTTCTCCGGTACCTAAGAACATTTTGATAAGTGACTCCAGTGGTGTGAGTGTAAAGTACTTGTTTCCAATATATCGCATGAACTCTTCATCTTTATTTTGGATGCATTTTTGATATAGATACTTTTCAACGCTTTTTATTGGAAGAAATAATTTTTTTAGATTTGCGAATTGAGCGCACTTATTCACTGATTCCATAACATCGCCATCTATTATAGAAAAAAGAAATTTATCTCGACCAAATGCGTTTTGTTCTATAGTTCTAGCCTGAAATAACAACGTATTGCCCCAAGAACCAATAGGTAGAACATTAATTAGTAAGTTGTTTTGGATTCTAAAATCTTCAATCAATTTTCTTACGATTATTTCAGACATAGTATCTTCTACCAGAATAGTACTATCATAACCATCATGATCGTAAAGACTTCGTATAGCGTAATTTGGATAGCACGGGGATGTTAGCTTTATGCTCCCGTTGAAGTTTTCGACATAAAATATATTATTTGGGTCGATTCTCTTTATTAATTCGGACGAATGCGTGGAAAATAAAACTGTCATGTCCTTTTGCCTTATCATTGATTCTAAATAATCAACTAATCTAATAATTGAGCTTGGATGTAACGCAAGCTCAACTTCATCAATAAACACAAATAATCTATCATTGATTGGTTTTCTTCTATCTGTTAAAAACTCCGGCTTTAAGGCGGTTGAATTTATAAAGTTCAAAAGTGAAATAAGCATGCATTCTCCAGAACTCATTTTGTATTTACTGATGTATTTTCCATCACCCAATTTCAAAAAATATGGCATGTTACTTAATTTATAGTTCCTAGCTATTATCATATTTCGCAGCTTATATAATTCATTATAGTGGCCTGTCTCGGCATGAAGAATCATGCTAAGCGCATTTGTTAAGTCAGCCGATGCTCTAACAAATTCCTTTGTAAATTCGGGATTTTCTTTAATAATATTGTCAATATTCTGCATATCTTCAAATCTGGTACCAGAAAAAATACTGCCCTCATATATTCCGTTAAAAGTAATATTTAATAAATAGTTTACTTTCAACTGGCCAAGTTCACTATTATAATGCCAAATGTCATTTTGTCCAAGGCAATTTATCTCTAAATGTGAATTCTCTGATATTTCTGTTTCGCCAAATTTTGCTATAGTTCGTGGATAGACTATAGATGCTAAACATGACATTATAGTGCTTTTCCCAACAGCATTTTCACCCACTATTGCATATACGCCTTTTTCAAACTCGAATGAATATTCAAATTTTTTGATATTCTTAATGTTTTCTATTTTTAAATCCACTGCAAGTTTCATTTTTTTCCTCTCCTTGAATATATTTCTCACATTCTATACACAATATTACATCCTTTTTGTTTTATTTGTCAATTGTTATGTAAAACAAAAACTGCCCCGGCCATTTGGCCGGGGCTGCTCTTTTGATAAGGATATAATTATCAGGCGTCCGCATTGGGCGGCTTATCATTGCTGGCCTTTGTTTGCTCCAAAAGCTCTTTCAGTTTGGCCGGGAAGGGAACGCCAGCAATGGACAGATTTTCGAGTAAAGACAAGCCCTCATTGGCGACATAAAACCAGCAAGCCGCATCACGGAATACATGCACGTCACCCATGGCATTATCAAGCAGCGCCGCCACCAGCACCACAAGCATCATCATGCCCTTGCGCAACAGCCCTTGCCAGCCCACTTTGCTGGACAAGCCGCCATTTTGTGTCTTGGTCGATTTGCCCATGCCCGCCACAGCAAGGCCGGAAAGGTAGTCCGCCGCCATAGCTGCCACCAATACGGTCATTGTCACATTCCAGCCCCCAAATGCGCCGGCAATGGCTCCACCGATGGCCGCCAGCATCTTTAGTATTGTGTCCCAGGTTTTTTCCATAGGTTCATCCTCCGTTCTGATGACATAAAAATAAGACCCTTCCCGGCCTAACAGGGTTCGCGTGGTAGGTGTGTCATGGTTTATGTGTCCTCTTTGATGATTGCGCCCGGATACTGCGCTTTGAGGGCATCGGCTCCCGCCTGCGTCAGGCCGGGGATTGTGGCCGTAAAGGTCACGGTGGGGGAATTGGGCGGATCGTCGGGAGTTTCATCACTGGGTTGGTCTTTTGCTTCCGCTGAATCCATCAGCGCGGTCCATGTCATGGGGCCAATGATGCCGTCAACCTTCAAAGCAAAAGCCGCCTGAAATTCCTTAACGGCGGCTTCTGTTTCGGCCCCGAATTGCCCGTCAACGCCCCATTTGGGGAGGGTATACCCACATTCCTTTAGCAAAGATTGAGCAGCCGCCACATATTCACCTTTGCTGCCATTTCGAAGGACAGGAAGGGATTCTTCCACGGGAGCCTGTGCTGGATCGCTGACGGTTCCCACTTCATCATCCAGGCCGGGCAGGCGCTTCCAATGGGTGAAAGCGCAATCCTTGACTTTGCGCTTGACAACGCCATAGGCATGGCCGCGCGCTTCCACCTCATAGCCACCGCCAACGGTAACGGCAACATGTTTTGCCTTACCTGTTTTTGGATCGACAACAAAAAGGAAAATACCTGCTTCATCCGGCAGGGTATCAATGTTGCCTTCCTCAATCCAGATATTCATGTTTTTCTGGCTATTTGCCCCGGAAACAAAGGAATATCCGGCTTCTTTCGCTGCCCGTTTGGTAAGCTGGGCGCAATCATAGCAGACTTTGCCCATCCACAGTTTGCGGCCATAATAGATGATTTTTTCTGCATATTCGGGGTATTGCTTTGCCTGCGCCTGCAAGCGGGCTTCTGTGCATACCCAGCCCGTGGCCCCATAAATGTACCCAAGCCCAACACGGCTTAAAGCCGCCTGCGCAATGGCTTCACGCTTTTTCATGGTATCACCTCATAAAATTCAAAAGGCTGCATCCATTTAAGACGCAACCTTTTATTTAGCTTCCTTCGTTGGTTCGGTTGATGGGTGCGGGGTTCTTACTTCACCTGCGGCCACCGCCTGTATCATATCATCAATCTGGATAATCTGCTGACGGGCGATATTGACAGGTGCATTGATTTGCACCATTTGTAAGATACCAAAGAGCGTTTCCTTTTGCTGTGGGCTGTCAAAAATTATTGGCATGGATTATTCTCCTTTCTTTTTTTCGGAAGCTTCTGCCGTCAATGTTCCTTTTTCCACTGCAAGACGACTTACTTCCGCAACGGCATCCGCCTTTTCGGCCTCGACCAGGGCAAGCTGTTTCCGAAGGCGCGAAAGCTCAACCTCCAAGGGATCGGCCGATATAAACACAATGCTGCATTCCTGGCAGAAGTTATACCCGGTCTGCACAGAAAGCAGCCTCGTGTCATGCTCGTCTTCTGGCTCCCAACCGCGCTCCCTAAATGCATAAATTTCTTCATCCGTCACATCGTCATCGAAGATGTGCCAATCGTTCGCTTTCAGACTTTCAATGTCTTCCGGCAACACACCGCTTTTGATTCCAGAAAGTCGCAAGCTCGGCCTGGACGCCCCCTCGTAATAGACCCGCTCCCCAAAAATGTTGTCAACCTTAACGATCCTGTCTACGACGCCAATTTTCATATATACCCTTCCTTTCTTCGTTAACCCCAACCGCCAACGCCAAGCCGCCATATTCCACCTATTCGCATGTATGCATTCATTTCATTCCGCCAGACACCTCCTACCCGTCCGTTTGATACGCTGATTCGCCATGTGCCGCCTTGCTTAATAAGGAACGGGATCGGGATTTCTTCATAGTTCACGATGATGTATCCCGCTGTGTTCTCCCGGACGTTGAACGAATTACCAGAACCGCTTGTCCGCCGCACATAGTAGGTTATCACAGCCCCGCCGCCGACGTTGAGCAGCAAGTTCCCGGCAAGCTGCGAGATTCCCACCGTCTGCGTGTGCGTAGCATTGTCCAGGGCGAAGGTGTTTGTTAAAATCTGTGCTCCGTACCCTTCGACGGATATCTCCAGGTAGCAGGTAGCCACGTAGGTCCGAATGTTTTGCAGCGTCAGCGTGGCGCTTGTAACCCTCCCATATAGGATGGCAGGCCCAGAACCCCATGAAGTGAATGAAGCGCCAGTGGCCTTGTCGCCCGTAGGGCCGAACCCGGAAAGTGTTACTGTTATCTGGCCCACAGCTGCACCTCCCTTCTAGGATCAATACTTGAAATACAGGTCGCCATCCACGCCGCCTGAAGGATTCCCCGTGCCAAATGTGACATTTCCGGCATGATACACCCTTTTGTCATAAGCTGGACCTGCGTAAATGTCAGATGCCACCCGGATTTGTTTGTTGAAAAAATGTCCTACATCTGCATTCGTGTCGTAATGGCAGTATGCAGTGTTTTGGGAACCTATCGTTGTTGTTTTTCCACTATATACAGACCGTAGGTATCCATTTGCGGTAAATAGGCCGTCTGCGATGACGGAACCATCTGTATTTAGCCGGAGCACGAACTTTCCACCTATGTAGGAGTATAACGCAGCATAATAGCTCTCTCCCGAACCGCGACACGTCAAAGACCATTTGCCATCTGTCCCGCCGAATCTAAAGTCAGTCGGTAGAGTATCAGCATTTGCATATTGATTGATAGTTGTTCGTGCGCCTGCTGCTGGGTTGAGAATCGTGATATTCCCGGACAGTGTTCCGCCAGTCAGTGGCAAAACTCCAGACAGATCGCCAATTCCATGGGCGTGCGTATTTCCAGCATGATATACCTTGTATTTATTTGCGCCCATTCCGTATCCACCAACAAACAAATCATTTGTTGTGCCATCAAGGCCAAAGTGTACAGAAAAATCATTGACAACACGAAAAGTCATAAAGGCGTCTGCCCCGGACGTAGGCTGGCGTATCTGCAAGGTATTTACTTGCCCTGCTGCGGTCCCGACTTCTCCAGGGTTGTTATCATGATAGTAAATGCCGCTCCCAAATGCACCCGCTGTAATGGTGCTTGCGGATTGATTGTGCGAGGCACTTGCTGCGCCGATGTCAGCGAGAACTTGCGCGGGCGTACTGGGTACAAGCGCACCTGTGCCGTTGCCTTTTAGGTAGCTTCCAACGGGCACGGTATCTAATCCGATACCACCAGATGTAACGGGCCAAATGCCGGGAATGTCGATTCCGCCAAAACGTTGGTCAAGCGTTTGGCCTTTATAGTAAAACTCCTTATCCGCTGCAATCTCTACGGCATCGGGAATTTCGGCTATTTTGAAAAAGGCCACGCCACGCCCGCCGTAGCGAAAATGCATCAAAACCTTTTCCGTTGGCAGCAGCGCAATTGCTTCGATGGTGTTGAATTCATCTTGCAGAATTACCTTTATAACATAGCTGCTATTTGCCGCATAAGCGCCACCAATAACCTTGTTACCACCAATTGCAATTATCTGGCTGGCCTGCTGCGCATATTGTTGGCCGCCCGTGTAAGGCCGTGAATGATATGTCATGGATTTGATAGTGTTTTTCTCGGCTACTCGTGCGAAGTCATAAAAGACGGTGACTTTTGCATATACGCCGGAACTGGATATGGTGCCATTCTGGTTGCAGCGCACGGCGTCAACGTCGGTGATCTGCGGCACATAATAGGCCACAAACGTTATTGTAACGGTTTTGGTTGCCTTGCGGCCCCTGGTATCCGTTACTTCAACCGCGCAAACGACATTCCCGATAGCATTTATAGGCCCGGTTTCATATGGGGATGCATTGCCCTGATAGCCGCCCCCTGTGATTTTCATGCTTGCTATATTGCTTCCGTATGCCCCTAAGGCATTTTGTACGGTCAGCCTTACGCCGCTTTTTCCCTGGACATAAACGCCCCACCCGGATGGAACACCGTTGTTAATACGTTCCGCAAGCAAATTGCCGATGGTGGGCAGGACGCCAGCCCCTGCCTTGATGACAAAATACTTGGTTATGCTGCCAGTAGAAATGCCGCCTATCTTTGTTTCCAGGGTCGCGGAGGCCGTTTCGTTTTCTTTGTCCGGGATAGCGTCAAGCCATCCAATAGGGACGGCAAGCGCGGAATTAAATGGGATAGATTGCGGGGTATTTAAATTTGAAACACTTTCATAAGTTTTGTGGACCGTCTGAAAACGCCATGTTATAACATGCGTAGCCGATGCGTGCGCGGGCGTAATGGTCGCCGTGATGGTGTCGCCTGCGTCCAATTCTCCCTTGTTCAGAGAAAAATCACTGACCGGGACAAAATAATCAATCTCCAAAATGCCGCTTACATTGTCGCGTAGATTGATTAGATTTCCCGTGCTGCCGCCACTGGCGCGAACGGTGAAATTGATCGTTCCCGCCCCGGCCTGCGCCAAAGAGTTGATGAATTCCGTCAAGGCCACTGTTTGGCTGTGGATGTTGGAGTTTTGGGCAAGATTGGCCGTTCTGCCTGTCCCACCGCCCTTCACGATATCCAAATAGCATTGCACAGAATAAGCGCGGATATTGTTAAGGGTAAGCCTTGCTCCCGTTATAAAGGCATTTGGCACACCCGTCCCGCTGGCATAGGCGGAAAAAGTGTTTCCTGCACGCAAATCCGCATTCTTATTCGTGAAATCAGAAAGGGAAAATTGCATGGTTGGCATTATAATTCTTCTCCTATCCATTTGAACGCACAGCTTCCATCAGACATTTTGACCTGGGCAACATAGCCCACTTCAAGCTGCTTACGGATTCTGGCGTTTTCAATTTCCATCATGCTGTCAGTCACTTTTGTAACTTCATTGTTATGCTGATCCCGGATTGCTACCCGGTCAGCAGCAACTAAAACAGATGTTGGGACGTTGCTTTTCCCAACAATAACGCCTTCGCCAGTAACCCGGAAACTTGTGGTGACAAGCTCATTTAGTTCGGTCAGTGCATTCCCTTGGGTATCGATCTGGTTTTGCAAGGTATCCACTGAAAAAACAACGCCATCAAAGCCAATGGCGTTTTTCCAGGTCTGGCCGCCGTCCTTTGTGTACCCAATGCCATAATTCGTTCCATCGTAGCAGCCGATGCGGATTTGCTTGTTATGGTCATCAGGTGAAATGATGAAGATATTTGAAGCATCCCAATAGAAAAGGTCTGTACCAAGAATTTTTATAAGGCTTGCACGCAAGATACCAACGGTAATCATATCCGCGACAATGCCGTTACCGTCTATAGCGGTCCGCCATTGCCATTGGCCGCCAATTTTTGCGTTAGCGCATAGATGCCCTTGCCCTGTAATCTTCGTGGCCGTTGTGCCGTCCGCGCTTTCGAGCACAAGGCCCCCGTCCAGCGGATCGGTATATAAATGGGTCCCGGTAGATAGGATGCGGGTTATCATCGTATCAAGATAGCCCTGCAATAAGGACGGGTTTTGCTGCGCAATGGCTGCCCCTGCTGCCGCTGCTGCCGCTGTGCTATTCATAGAGCGGGTGAGCTTTGCGACGCTGGACGCCACGGAATCCCGCAATGCCCCCAATTGCAAAACATCCTGCCCATTTTGGGCATATTCGCGGACAATGGAAACGATAGACGCCCGGGCGCGGATGCCATCAGCGATAAAGGCCACCTCATCCCCATAGCGGGCCGCCTCATGGGGGAAGCCTATCCGCTCCAAGTCCATGGCCGTAATAGTGGAAGATAATACGGGCTGGCAAACCGTCTGCAAATCGGCCCATGTGGCCGCCAGAAGGGCAGCGGGTTCGGTTATGTCACCATATACCTTTGTTGTTACGCGCGGCCTAGTGCCCAATATGCCATATTGCACCGTGGCTTCCGGGTCTTCAACGTAATTTTGCCCCGCTGGCTTGTTGGCTGGATCGCCGTTTCCTTTTGACCAAACGACATCTGAAAAATCTATCCGCCGCCCGTACCCGTCGCCTGTTTCTTCGCCTTTTCCGCGCCCTATAAGGGCTGTAATGACGTTTCTATCATCTAGGATATATTTGGCCGATAAAATATCCTTGCCGATTTCAAAACGCTTTCCGCGCCAAACAGGGGCCTTGCTTTTGATGTCAATGTATCGACCGCTGATATGCGCGCCAGATACGGTAATCCGCGGTTTAAGGCGTACTCCCCATTTTTCCGCTATGTCAGCCAAAGCCGTGGTGTGGGGGATGTAATACCACCTCGTGGATGCAAGACCCGTTTCGATGATATTTCCGGGTTGCCAGCGTGTTCCATTCAGGGCTTGCGTAAGGGCAAGCCCTGCCTGTACATTCGTGGGGCGGATATCTTCAATAGGGAAGTCTGTCAACAGTTCGTAATAGTCATGCTCCGCATAAAGCCCTGTCTGCTTGGTTATCGGATCATCTTCCCGTGTGCGGATTTCAAAAAGCTGCAAATCGCCATCCAGGTCACGGAAGGCCACATACTTGGCTTCTTTGGGGATATTGAACCCCAATACGGATAGAATATTTTGGCCTTCGTTTTCCGTATGCTGGCATGACGTGATGGTATCAATATCTGCTATGCGTTTTTCGAACCTATCAAAAAACATCATAATCATAAGCAGATATCCCTCCATTGCACGGTGCCGCCTGCACCTGCTATTGTATTTTGGCCCTTATCAAGAAAAAGCCAATCGGAAAGCAAGGTCATGTGCTCCATCACGGATAAACCATTATCCGTGATGAAGTGTTTCGCACAGTCAATAATGACGGTATGCCCGGCCTGTACCGTATAATCAAGGGTGATGATTTTCTGCCCGTTGGACCATTGCGGGCTAACCTTGTTGGATGCTGGCTGATATGTGATCGTCGGCCATGCCCGGATATCCCCGGTATATGTCAAGACATTGCCCACATCTCCGCTTTTGATGGCCGTGGATAGGGCGTAGGGATAGGGGGCTGTGAAAGTGAGCGTCACTTCCGGCCACATTTCGGCAAGGTCTGGTTCTGTTGATCCTGCCGTAATCAAATTTCATTTCCTTGGGGTCAAAGGTTTCCGGGTTATAAAGCTGATCGTAAGATAGCCAGGATTCCGTGCTGGTTTCTCGGCGGTTGAAGTCCTTGCAAAGCAGGTTCTTTACTTCATTGGGCTTGTTCTTGGCCTTGTTGACCTTGGCCCGGAATTTTTCAATATCCTTGATGGTTCCAAGGCCGGGATTCGGCTTTTTCCAACAGGATTCATCCCGCCAATCGTCGCCTTTGTCCAGTTCGTAGATGATCGCCAGGGTGTGCGGATCGTCAAATTGCCCGTCCAGCACCTTGCAATCATACTCATAGGCATCATCGAAAACAGATTCCCGCACCGTGCCCATGGTGGTGAATATCCAAAGCATGGGTTGTAAACGGGCTGTCATACTGTCAACAATAACGTCTATCAGGTTTTTGTCCTTGATGGCGTGCAGTTCATCCACCATGCCGCAACTTGTATTCAGGCCGTCCAGGGTATCGCTTTCGCTGGCAAGGGGCTTGAAAACAGCAAAAGCCTTGTCATAGAGAATTTCTCCCACAAGGCGGCGGATGAGCTTGCGCAATATGGGGTTTTTCTGCGCCATGCGCTTGGCTTCCAGCCAAATGATTTTTGCCTGATCCTTTTTTGTTGCAAGGCTGTAAACCTCCGCGCCTCCCTCGCCGTCAGAGGTCATCATATATAGGCCGATGCCAGCGGCCAGCGTAGACTTTCCGTTTTTGCGGCCAACAAACAAATCGACGCGCGTATATTTGCGGATGCGCGTTGTTTTATGGACAAAACCAAAGGCAGCCGCGACGGCTGCCTTTTGCCATGGCTCCAATATAACAGGCTTCCCGGCCCACTTGCCTTTTGAGTGAGTGCAAAAAGTTTCGATGTACTCAATGGGGTAGTTCGCCCGGCCAGCATCATACACCCATGGAAATACAGGGTTTACTATGTCCTGCGCAAGCTTAGCGTAAAGCTGCCGGATGCGCTCCGGCACAACTTCGCGCCCGCTTTCGATTTCGTGCCAGTATTCAAGGACATAGTTCCGCTTGGCAAGCGGAATGGATTTATTCGCCGCCGCTGCTTGCTTGCGGGCCGCCATTTGCGCCGCCAAAGAACCTTTCATAGGTGGGGTCTACCGGGTCGGCGGGCTTCTTGGGTATCAACTCGAAAAGGCGCTGCATGGTGGTCTGGTAATTCTTTGCCATACTGATATGCAGCCGGGCCATAGGGCGTTCCCGTTCGTAAGGATCGGTCTTTTCAGACTGTGTAAACATCTCCGTATGGCCGTATTTTGTAAGGTCTTCCTCGTAATCTTCCAGGGTAATGCGCATAAAAGCGGCCCGTTTTATAAGCCCATCGGCAGCGGTGAGAAGGTCTTCCGGCGCATCCTGCATAACCCTCTTTAAATTTTTGATTTCTTTATTAATCCGTCTTTCTTGGGCCTTTACATAATCATCTGATTTTATAACCTTCCACCTCCTTTGGGGTAGGGGGGCATACGCCTATCTGTGCGTTATTTGCACCTATCCGCTCCGCTCTCCTTTAGGCACCCCCAGGGGTTTTTGATAGGGGGGCTATGCGTTTGCCTGTCGGGATAACGTTGCCGTCATCGTCAAAGGAAATATCCTCGCGGATTGGTATGCCGTCCTTGGTCTTGGTTTTTTCGTGACAACTCCAGCAGCATAATTGCAGGTTGTCCCAACCTAATGCAATTTCAGGATCGTTTATGTTATCTTCTGTCAATGGCTCGATGTGGTGTACAATTTCCCCAGGCTCGCCGCATACTTCACAAATGCCGTGCTGGCTATTGAAGTAAGCATTGCGGCACTTCTGCCAACGCTTGGTTTTATAGAACCTGTCTGCCCATGGCTGCGCCATTGTTGGTTCTCCCCATAATCCCAAACGCTTGGTTATTTGCGAGAATGAAAGCATGCGCGGGCAAAGCAAAAGCCCCGCTTCGACTATCGAAACGGGGCTTGTATATACCTTTGCAAGCATATATTACCATGGCTTGGAAACAGTGTCAATAGGACCCCCATATTTATATTTCAAAGTTCTTTACATATCCGGCCAATTCATCCAGGTTGATGCCTATGTACCGCTTTGTCACTTCCTCGGAAGAATGATTGAACCAGATAGTCAGCAGGCCAATTTTCCCGGTCTTCTTGTAAAAGTGATAACCAAACGTCTTGCGCAGAGTATGGCAGCCTATTTGAAAGCTTATGCCTATTTCGTTGGCAATGTCGTTCACATAGTTATAAGCCGTCTTCCTGCTGATCGGCTGGGCCAGCCCGGCCCGGCGCTCTGGATGCTT
Organism: Bacillota bacterium; assembly: GCA_023425025.1. Taxonomy (GTDB): domain Bacteria; phylum Bacillota; class Clostridia; order Christensenellales; family Aristaeellaceae; genus JAEWAH01. The sequence continues at coordinate 45,149 of JAFADG010000029.1, read as the reverse complement.
CTTGGTGGGTTTGGTCTTGTGGGGCGAAAGAAAAATATACTGATCGCCCGGCAACCCTTTAAGCTCATTGCGGATGATCCTTTGAATCTTTTTCGATAGCGGCAGGGCGGTTTGTTTTTTCGTTTTCTTCTCCCGCATGGTCAGCACGTCGCGCCCGCGCACATCATCCACTTTCAAGCGGGCAAGGTCAGAAATGCGCAGGCCCGTATATATGCCAAGCTCGAAAAGCATATACTGCCGCCAGCCCTTTTCTGTACCCTTTCTTTCTTCCAGGCGCTTTTCGATTTCGTGGACCTGCTCATTGTCCCTGATCGGGTGAACGAATTCCATTATGATCCCTCCCCGCCCGGCCATTTCCAGGTCACATTTACCTGCACAGCTTCCCAAGTGATACCCAGATCCTCCTTGCGTAAGTAATCATCATACTTGCGCAATGGAGAGGTAACGCCAACATCTCTGCTTTTGCGCACGATACCAAAGCCCTCATAGACTCGCACATCGCGTCCAAACCCGGGATTGTGCCGCCAGCGTACCCGTAAGACCTGCCCGACCATCCTATCTAAATCCTGCCGTGTAATCATTTTTCTACCTCCCCGCCCGGCTCCGGGCCGCGTTGTTTAAGGCTTACAATTGCGCTTGCCACATCCGTTTCTTTAAACGGTGGCCCGCTCAACCAATGTAACGCGCTTTGAATGGCCGTTTCATTCGCTCTGTACCCCGCCAGGAGGGCGCGGAGCATTTCGCTATCCACAACAACCGGGCTATGTGGCGGCAATCCTTTTATTGTGGCCTGCCCCAGGGTAAAGGCTTCATCGGGCGTCATCATTTGCGTTTTCCTCCTTGTCGCTATCAATAGGGATTATTACCGTTGGGCATCTAAGCTTTGTGAAGTGCGTCCATCCGTAAAACTCCTGATCTTCCTCAAAGTCAGAATAAAGTGGCGAAGAAACTTGCGGCAGGTCTTCTACTGGAATTTTCCAAAAGAGTGCTGGCCCCATATCTTCATGCCAATCATCGATAGGATAGGCGGTATCAAAATGATCGTCGCATTGCCGCAATAGCACTTCAAGGGCATCCTGATACGAATCGCTTCCGCCCTTACCTGTAAGGACACGGATCACTATTTCCTTGGCCTTTTCAAACGTCAACATCTGCTGTTGTTCTCCCTTCGTATTTACCCATAACGGGAATTGTGTGTAATTCCTGCGTACTCCTGAACCGTTGGATTTCCTGGGGTTTTTAGCATTCTATTGATTATTTTCCTATGGCTCGAAAAACGGGAAATTATCTTTGCGACTGTCATTGCAACGTGATATACATCATGGTACTATATAGGGAAAAAGGAGGTATTTGTATGAGAACTAAGCTTATCTCTAAAGAAGAATATGAACATCCTGGCTATGGTGCTGGATCAGGGGATACAGAACGATACGAATATGAATGCCCATGCGGAAAAGGAAAAATCATCGAAGAGCATGATAACATTCCGGGTTTCCGTGACCATGATGTATTCTTTCAGTGTAAAGACTGTTCGCAAAAATACACCCTTGATACAAGTAATGGCATACGTGGCTGGGAACTTGTGGAGAAATAAGCAAAACTCCACTTTGTAAGTTTGGGCTTTCCGTTGGCCCGTGGCTTTCCTGAATAGGGCCGGAAATGGCATCTACCCGCCGCTAAAAAATACCCGTTACTTTATCGAATTTTGGTTTCACCCGTTTAATGGTCTGCTGAACGTTCTGCCTGCTCATTCCAAGTAGCTTTGCCGCCTCATACTGCTTGTACCCATAGGACATAAGCGTTAATATGCGTCGCTCCGCCGTGGATGCGGCCCGTACAAGCTCCATAACCTGCCCGGCCACAATATCAGCGTCTAGGTTACTGTCGGCCCTCAAAGCCATTCCTATGGTCAAATTGCCATCCCCGCATTTGATGGGTAAGTCAAGGCTATAAACCTTAACATTCTTCCTCCGGCCTGATGCGGATAAAAGTTCATTTATCGCATACTGTAAAGCAAAAACTGAAAACTTGCCTTTGCTGCTATCATAATCCCTTGCCGCTTTGCAGAATCCAACGGCGGCGATTTGAAAAACGTCATCTGGTTCAAGGTTTGGATTTCGCCATCTGGCGGCAATCCATTGAATAAGCCTGATATTCTCCTCAACCAGCTTCTTTTGCGTGTCGGTCAACATATGCCTTATGCCTCCTGGTCTAGCTTGATAAGCCCATCAGCCGCCGCATACATGGCGCAACGGTAAACCACGTTATCCCGAATGCGGGACATGGAACGGCGGTCAACCTTCAAGGTGGCTGCCACGTCGGATATTTTACCGTCCGAAAAATAGAACATCAGCATGACATTGGCCTCATGAAGCCCATCAAAATAGGCGTATGTCCGCTTTATCGCATCAATCCAGCGGGAAGCGGTGCAGCCATCGGCCAGTTTTAGGCCCTTTTGTGCGGTGGGGTCGCCGTGCTTGCTATGACCTGTCGGGGTATTGTAATCAACGCCAACGCTGCCATATAGAACGTCGCTGCGGGTATAGGCCGCCCCCTTTTGCAGCCGGGGAAGGTTGTGCATATGCCATTCGATGTTCTGATAAGTTTTGTAATCTATGGCTTTCATGTCGGCGCAGGCTCCTTTTGTGCATCTGATATCATTTGTGAAGCCCATCTTTCCAGGTCGATTTCAGCATATTGCCGTTGCGTATAATTTTGCATTTCCAAAAGCTTGCCGACACGCGCTCTTGGCTTCCCGGTGTCAATGGCCCCGTCCTTTTTCCAAGCCTTTAAAATGGCTTCGATGTATCGCCAACTGCGGCAGGATGCTTGACCATTGGAAGCGCGTCTCATGGCTTCGATAACCCAGGCGGCAGGATACCACGTAATAAGGTCGTTTGCTTTCATTTCGTCAGCCAAAGCCCACGCCATGCCCATTTGCTTTGCAAGTGCTTCAATGGCTTTCATATCTCCTGCGTTTTTTCTTCCCAAGGTATCCATTTCAGCATTTGATAAAAGTGGTTTGTCGTGGTGGTCATCCTGCGCGCATTCGGCTTCGGATACGGATTCAGGATTGGGATTCGGATTGGGATTCGGATTGGGATTCGGGCCGCTGCTTGCGGCGTTTTGCTGATTTTCGCCGCAATTTGCGGCGGATTCCGGAGAACTATTAACCATTTGCGGAGGATCGGGGCATTTTCTTTTTGCGTTGCGCAAACGCTGATGCTCGGCCCACCCAGTCAGTTGAACGAAGGGCTTTCCGTCTACCTCATAGAGGAATGCCAGTTCGGCCAAGGATAGGGCATTGAGGGCCGCTTTTATCTGCTCATTGCGCACATCACGCAAAGGAAACATTTTGCTTTTCAGTATGGCAGGCCGGGCGTCCGCCCTGCCGTAATCGTCGCAGATGACGATAAGGCGATAGAAAAAGATTTCTTCAAAAAGGGAAAGATTGTTGATAGTATCGCTGGTGCATATGCTTTCCTTTAGTATACGGTTGGGCATAGGGCAGCCCCCTTTCAGGCGGTAAGCACGCTGCGCTTGCCTTTAAAATCGCCTCGTTTGTGCCGATAGAGGATTTCAAGGATATCATTGCGGCCAGCTTCTTGGGCCGCTGTAATGGCGTCTTGCAGGGCATCATGCATTGATTCCGAATAGGGGATCAAGTGTTCAGATGCATGATGGTAAAAGCGCAGGCGGCAAATGGTGCCGCCAAAGATGGGAATGTTTTCGTTGGGGATGGAAGGACATAGCACGGCGTGCTGAATAGGGTAACGCACCATCCAAAGGATTTTGACAAGGGTGTTGATGCTCTGTTCCTTGGGGTTGTCCTTCACAACCTCGGCAATGTACATGTCCATAAGGTCAGGATCATAAACCGTAACAATGGCCCCTTTTTTAAGCATTTCCGGTTCCCCCTTTGTAAAGCTGATTAAGTTTTTTTGCCATGGCATAGCTGCGCCAATCCTTGATAAATTCAAGGCCGGAATGAAAGCTGCGCTTTGGCAGGTCATGATAAGACGATATGGAGAATTCGTTCAGGAAATCGTGCCAGATGGCTTTGCGGACCATCCGCCCGGCCTCCCGGTATGAGGCATGGGCCACTTCGCAAAACTCCCGCGCACGGCTCCTTACAGCCTCGCGTATGGTTTTGCCTTCCGCCCCGCTGATCGTTATTTGATTGTGTATAATGGTTTCAAGGGTCTGGATACGCTCACCCAGGCTAAGGAACACCTGCGCGGCGGCGGTCAGACTCTTTTCCAGCCGGGCAAACTGCATTGACATTGTGGGATCGCTGCCGGAATGTCCATGAAGCTGTTCATGCTCTTGTTTTGTCACGGTGACAAGATTATCAAGGCCCATGCTGATACCTCCTTACACAACGGCGCTTTCGTGCGCGTCCACGTATTGCGTTCCCTCGCCTATGGCTTCCTTGGTGCCTTCCACCCAATCGGCCAGGACATCCACCCATTGCCCGTAAGCATGAAGCGTATCCGGCCCCATGGCCCGGAAAAATGGGGCCATATTGGGGGCCATCCCAAGCTGTGAAATGAACTGCTTTATGGTGGCGGAAAAGGCGTCAAGGGAAAGGGGGCTGTTCCCCAGCAACGGCTGTTCTGCCCTGGTTTCTTTGAGCTTTCGAAGCTCGGTTTGTGTACGCTGCAAGGCTGTTTCCTGCTCTATGGCGTACTGCTCTGCTTCCTCGGCCCGCTGCTTCGCCTCGGCGGCCTGGGCTTTTAGCTGCTCATAATCAGCCGGGGGAACTTCCACCTTTTCCGGTTCGGCAGAACGGGCAGCGGCAAGTTGGGATTCAAGCAAAGCAACCTTTTCAGCTTCGCTGTAATACTTATCGCTGTACTGTTCGGAAAGCGCCTGCTGACTGGATGCGATACGGGTTTGTACTGCAAGCTGTGCGGCGGTTTCCTTGGCAAGGTTTTCCGCCGTTATGCGGGCCTTTTCGGCGTCTTCCTTTTCCTTGGTAAGCCGCTGAATTTCGCGGGTGCTGATTTCATCGGCTTTGATATCCTGGGCGAACTGCTCCCGGTCATCGGCAGGCACATCCAGCAAGGCCAGGGCTTTGGTGTAGGGTAAGCTGACAAGGCCGGGCGTGCGTGGGATTTCACGGGCAATGCGCATGAAATTGTTGGCCGTGGATTGACTGAAATTCACCTTATCCCGCAACCAGTTCAGGAATTGCCCATGCTCCAGGCGGCCCTTTACATCCATCAGCATCTTGCCGATGATGATGATGTTTTCTGTAATCATCCCGGCCCGTGTTTTGATTTCCATTTCGATTTGTTCAATGGGCATCATGGCTATGCTGTCGGGCTGTGTTGCGGGTGTGGGGGCCTCCTGTTCAAGCGCAAGCGTAAACTTTTCAGGCATGGAATCACCCTTTCTTTAGTTTTTGAAATGGTGCCGGGGGCGGGGCTTGAACCCGCCAGGATGGGTTATGCAGCCCATTCGTGCAACCTGCCCCGGCATGTACCGGGCACGGTGGCCCGGCTATTAAATATTAAAATGGATCTGTTAGGCGATAACCACGGCGGGGATATCGGAAAGGGCGTTTTCAAGGTAAGCGCCGATCCGCTTTACAGCCTCGTTTCGCCATACGCCGCCATCAGCTTCGAAAAGGGCTGCTTCCGGCCCGCCCTGGTTCTTGCGGATGCGCAGAACAAAGGGGGATGCGGGCTGGTCAACTTCCTCGAAAGTGCGGAAGGGATAGAGAACGAAGGGATTCTTGACAATGGCTTCCCTTACGGTGGAAACGCCATCCTTGACGGTCACACGCTGGGACATGCCGTCATCCGCCGTCTGCGCCTCGTTTTCCATACGGATATTGCCAACCAGGGCGGCCACGGTGCGGTAATCGCCGGATTCAGGGTCGCCACCTGCGGAAAGCTCGTTGAAATCATCCGGGGCGGATACAAAGCGGGTTTGCAGGTGAATCATGAAATCTTCCTGATTCATGTACCTGTTGAAATTGATTTCAGGCGGGAAGAACTTGCAGGCGGCCAGCATAGCCCTGGAATTCTTCCGGCCATGGCCGGGCGTGGTTACAATAACCTCCGTGGGGCTTTTGACATGGACGTAAAGGCGGGGGAATTGGGCAAAGAACTTGTCCACGTCTTCATGCAGCAGCTTCACAAGGCCGGAAAGGGTGAAGGTGGTGAATTGATCGGGATTGGGCTTTTCATAGGGAATGATTTCATCCAATCGGCCTTCGGTGGTATTGGTATAGATTTGGTCGCCGATCTTGATAACCTTGAAATCCCGTACCTGTTTGCCAGCTTCAAAAAGGAAGTTCATGGCATCGGCATCCATGGGGATGGCCTCGGAGGTCTTGACCGACAGCGTATCAAGCTTCATTTCTTCCATGGTGTTTTCTCCTTTTGTTTATTGGGTTAACCCGATCTGCGCCCGCCAATGACAAGCGGGGTCACATTGTTGGTTCCATTTGCCTGCTGAACTTCATCAACGTCCATCTGTCCGGGAAGCTGATCGCCGATGTTTGCGCCAGCTTGGAGCGCCACGACTTCCCCGGCATCGTTGCGGTTCAGCATCATGCTTTGGGTGACGGCCACAGGCGGGGCCAGGGTGGGCTTGCAAAGCAGGTTAAATTCGGCGGACGCACGGTCTTTGCTGGGCTTGATGGTCAGTTCCAGCGTAACCTTGCGGGCCTTGGTGGCGTCAGTGTTGGGATCAATGATATTTTTCAGGACGGTTTTCAGCGCGGCGGCGAACCGCTCCAAGACCGCGCCGCCCATCATATCATCAAGGCTTTTGATTTCCTTCATTTGGTGTTCTCCTTTCGGAACGGTGGTGGTGCTGGGGGCGTCCGGCGTGGCTTTATGCCTGTGCTTACCTTTCGGAATTGGATGATCGCGTTTGCGATAATCAGGAGGCCGCAAAACGCAATAAGGATTGTGGCAGTCAAGCCGATCCATGCCAGTATCTGAAAAGGCAAACCCGTAATGCATATCATATTGGGCCTCCTGTTCTACATGACCCGCCGCCATAAGGAAGCGACAGCGGGCCGTTTCGTGTTGTTTACGCCTCATGCTGGCCGCAACTAGCCGCCTGTGGCGCACACGGCGGGGCGTAGGATATTGCGCATCCAGGGCCATGGAGCTATTAAGAATGGGGGGCGCTTAACACGCCTGTATATGAAACGGGGCGAAGCCCGGAAGGTGGGTTTTTGATGGGGATATAAAAGGCGGTACGTCACGTAATCATCAAAGCAAAACATAAACATCTATGCGCCATGCCTCCTTTCTTTCGTATTTGGCCGTATATGATAGTGCCCCGCCGATGTGATTCAAGGTTCAATTCGAAAGCCGGTTCCCATAGCCGTGGTTCTCGCCGTCGCGGATTCCTGCGCGGGACGATGCATTTGTACGCTCTCCTTACGCTCACCTGATCCCAAATTCCAGCGCGGGCTTTGAAAGGACTTTGGCGGCTTCCATGACCGGGCGCATGGCTGCAATGAATTCCGCTCGGGTGCCTTCGCGGAAAATCAGTTTCATTTCTCCCGTTTCCCGGTCAATGGTGGCCCCAATGGGTATTTGCCATGTTTTACGATCCTGGGCCGTGTCTGCCATTTTCGGGGCCTCCTTTCATTTGCAGGCTTGTCCTTTTGGGACGTAATATGGTATCATTTGTAAAACGGGAGGTAGGGAGTATGTTTACAGTTGCCGACTTGATAAAGGGTATCATTGTATCGTTGACGGTTTCGGTTATCATAAGAATGGGGAACTCGTTTATTGCTTCTTTCAAAGAGAAGAATAAAGACCAAGGCAGTAAGCAGACTGTGTATACGGATGCGGATATAAGTTCTATGAAGCTACAGTTTAAGATTGTTTTCTTTTTGGCTGTCGGGGTGGCGGTTACGCTCTTGGTTATTAAGCCGGAACCTGACAATCCTCTGGCAGGTTTCCTATATATGGTTGGTTTTTTGGCGGCTTTCCTTACATTCACGACGTTTTATTGTCTTGATGATGTGATTAAGCAGCTTCGCAAGCAAATCGGCAATCAGCCAGCCCAAGATGCCGCCAACGATACTTCCAACCGTGATATTTCCGCATAGTAGTTCTTGCATGTATGCGCTCCTTTCTGTTGGTGTGCATTTCGTTTGGGTTTGTTCCCATTGGTCTCGGAAGGTGGTATGATGGGCAAGCTGCGTTGCCTTATCCTTTTTTGCTCTGCTTGTAAAGATATTCAAGGCGCATGCCTGGAAAAAATGTGTCCCGAAGCAAAATGGCTTCATTGATAGTGAAATCTGTGGTTCCGCTTAGCTTATTCCTTACGGTTTTTTCACTACAGCCAAGCGCACGCCGTAAATCTGCATTCGACAGCCCGTAGCGCCTGATTTCGGCATTAAGGTTATCCACTGTATCACCTCTCTTGATTTTACCGAATAAGGATGGATTTATTGAAATATACATCCAATAAAGGTAAAAGTCAAGAGGTTTCCAAAAATAAATTACCGTACATGGTAATTATGTATTGACTTGTATACTATGTATTGGTAAACTGTGTGGCATGGGGGGCGGGAATATGGAATGGAATCGGCGGCTCAATGAGCTTAAAAAGGTATCGGGAAAAACACTTCAAGAAATTTCGGATGTATCGGGGATTCCACTTGGAACGCTGAATAAGATTTTTGCAGGCCAAACAAAGGACCCGCAATTGTCAACGATATATGAAATTGTGCACGCCATTGGCTATACGCTTGATGATTTAGTATCTAATGAACATGATTCTTTGGAATGGGGATACCAAATTTTATCAGCATATCAAGAAGCTGATGAAAGCACGCAAAGGGCAGCTTGCGCTGTTTTGAGGATTGGACATGTAAAAGCACCTGCTTATATGGATGATATTGAAACACTCGCCGCACATGCTGATGGCATCCCAACGGATGAAGTGCAGGGCGAAGTGGAAGCGGCTCTTAGAAAGTTCGAAAGGAAAAAATGATCGCAGGATCGGCAGTTTATGGATAGGTACGAAAAGCATATTGCAGGGCTTGCAGCCGTTGGCCTGGATATTGACGAACGCACCTTATTGGGTTCCCGGCTATCAGGCTTATACATAAGCAAAAGGGGCCTTAAGCCAACTATTTGCATCAATCCGGCATTATCAAGCAAAGAAAAAATATGTGTTATCGCAGAAGAAGCGGGCCACCATTACCGCACATTCGGAAATGTGATTTCACTCGCAACCGTTAGAGAGCGCAAGGGAGAGCGGGCAGGCCGGACATGGGCATATATGAACCTGCTGCCATTGGATGACATAGCGCAGGCTTGGCTTGGCGGGGTAAACACCATCTGGGATTTGGCCGAACATTTAGAGGTTACGGAACAGTTTTTAATGGATGCGATTGACTATTATCATCAGCGCTTTGGAGAAATCAAGGAATTGGAAAATGGTGTGATAGTTCAATTTGATCCCTATTTTGATGCTTATAGTGCAGATGAATAACACGGCCTTTGGGCCGTGGGGATGGAAAGTGATGATATAGCGTGTCGGTAAAAGCAAAGGTTTTTAAACTTGTCTCCACAACCGATACAGAAAACCATGTAGGGTCCATTTTTGATATCGTTATTGTATCTACCATCCTATTAAGCGTTCTTTCGATTATCTTGGAATCATTTGATGTCCTGATGGAAAAGTATGCCTTGGTATTCAGGGTTTTTGAGGTTTTTTCTGTCGTTTTGTTTACAGCGGAATACTTGGCCCGGATATGGACGGCAGAATTTCTTTTTCCGGAATCAAAGCATCCAAGGATTCATTACATCTTTTCCGGCATGGCGTTGGTGGATTTGTTTGCAATCCTGCCTTTCTACATTCCTTATGTGACTGTTGACCTAAGATTTCTCCGCATGCTCAGACTATTTCGGCTTCTGCGTTTGTTTAAACTCGGGCGATATTTTGCGCCGTTGCGGATAATCGCCAAAGTGGTGAGAAAATCAGGGCCAAAGCTCATAGCCACTTTGATTGCTTGCAGCATAGTGATGATCTTTTCAGCTATCTTGCTGTATACTGCCGAAAATTCCGCCCAGCCGGAAGCCTTTCCAAATGTCATCGCTGCTCTTTGGTGGGCTGTTTGCACGTTTACTACCGTGGGGTATGGTGATGTGTATCCTATAACCTTGGTTGGTAAAATCTTCGCCTCGCTTATTTCATTGATAGGCATTGGAATGGTAGCTATTCCAACAGGTATCATTAGCGCAGGTTTTATTGACGCAACAGAAAAAGATGACGAGATGGAGGACACTAAAAAGTTTTGCTCTTATTGCGGGCACAAGATAGAGTGACGGGTGCCCCTGTGCATGCTATCGCAAAAAAGAAAGGAAGAACTCTTATGGCAAGGCGCAGAAGAAAAATCATTCCTGGATTAAGTTTTTCATGGAAGCGTGCCATTGGCGTAACGGCGGCAAAACGAAAGTTTGCAAAGTTTACAGGTATACCAACAACAAGAGCCGGAAGGCAAAGGAAAGCGGCTCGTTTAATGGGATGTTCTGGATGTCTTGTATGGATAGTTGTTGCTGTATTTATGATTTCTTTGATGCTTGTTATTGTTCTATAAAAAAGCGCCCGCCCCTGATCTTGTCCATCGGGAACGGGCCAGCAACCCCAACCGCCAAGCCGGGCTTTGCTATACCATTATATGGTGTAGCGGCTAAAAAATCAAGGATGTGAAAATGATGAAGGCCGCCACATACTGCCGGGTATCCACGGAAGAACAAGCTAACGAAGGCTTTTCTATCCCTTCGCAGGGTAAAATTAATGATGCCTACTGTCTGATAAAGGGCTATGACGAAATAACCCACTATGTGGATGAAGGGTATTCTGCTAAAAACCTGAAAAGGCCGGATGTGCAGCGCCTTATAGCTGACTGCAAAACGGCAGGCTTTGAAGCTGTGGTGGTGTGGCGGCTGGATCGCCTTTCCCGCTCCTTGCGGGACACGCTGGAGCTATACGAAGACATATTCCGGGCAAACGGGATTGCCCTTATTTCTGTAAGCGAAAATATTGACACGTCCACCCCGGCAGGCCGATTGATGCTCAATATCCTAGCGTCCTTTGCGCAGAATGAACGCGAAGTCACAGAAGAACGGGTGCGCATGGTGTCGGTGGAATTGGCAAAGGAATGCCGCCACATGGGTGGCCTGCCGCCGTTTGGCTATAAGGTAGAAGATAAGCAATATTATATTGATCCAATTCAGGGAATGGCAGTTCAAACCATTTTCAGAATGTATACCAATGGGATGGGGTATAACGCGATTTTGCGTTTTTTGAATGATGGCGGATTCCGCACGATGCAAGGCAACCTTTTCCGCAAGACTTCTTTGTACGAGATTTTGGGCAATGAAAAGTATGTTGGCACATTCGTTTATAATCGCACCGTTGCGGCCACAAAGCAGGGAAAGCGGAATAACCATGCCAGCAAGGCGGAAAGCGAAATTGTGCGCATCCCTGGCGGAATACCGTCCATCATTGATGAAGTAACTTGGCGGCGAGCCTGTGAATTAAGAGAACAGAACAAGCGCCGCCGTGGATCGTATACGGCTACCCATGTTTATCTGCTTTCTGGCATTACCTATTGCGGTGTTTGTGGGGCACACATCAACGGTGCCAGCATGGGGAAGGACCGCGACGGGACCATACAAAGGTATTACCATTGCAAGCATAAAGATGTTAAGCGTGCCCGCAAGGAAAAGATTGAAGGGTATGTGCTGAAATTCCTGCAACTGCTGGCGCAGGATGAAATAATGGTTGCCCAAACCGTGGAAGCCGCCAATTTTCTGCTTGACGATGCGGAAGGCGCGCAGAATACGGAAGCCCAAGGAATCAGGATACAACTTGCCGACGTTGAAAAGAAAATAGGCAATATTGCTGATTATATCGCACAGAACGGCATAGATGCGCCAGTTTCCTTTATGGATACCGTGAAGCAGCTTGAAAAGAAAAAGGGTGCCCTGCAAACGGCCCTGGAAGCCTCGCAGGGGCGTTTGAGGCGAGTGAGTACCCAGGATATCATGGCACGGCTACAGGCTGTCGTGGGCATAGAAAACAGCCCCATGGAGCAGCAAAAGATAGCTATCCATAAGGCTGTTTCTAAGGTGCTATTGTACGATGATTGTTTTCAAATCGCTGTGGACAATAGCGCATGTGGTGGAGGTGAGGGGAATCGAACCCCTGTCCGAAAGCACGCTGATAGAACCTTCTCCGAGCGCAGCCTAAGTTTTAGGATTCCCCCTGCCGTACGCCCTTAGGCGGGCTTACGGTTTCGGTAGCTTCATCAATGCCGGCTTCGTTACAAAGCTTGAACGGGCCCGTGCCCCGCGATTATGACGCCGGGCTCCACACTCGCGGGCGATGTGGTCCGACGTCGCGGCATTAAGCCGCGAAAGCGAATTCGTTATTGTCAGTTATTGTTTTTCCCCGTTTTAACGTGGCCAGGGTCCACGGCTCGCTTATTCTACCTTCGACAACCCCCGTCGAAACCAGTACACCCCCATGTTTTTTTAACTGACTATTCGCCTTTAGTGTGGCTGCGCATGGCGCGCTGTATGTCGCGCCTGGCATCCTTTTCGGCAGCGTCATCCCGTTTGTCGTGGGTGTGCTTGCCTTTGCAAAGGCCCAGCTCCAGCTTCATGCGCCCGTCCTTCAAATAAATTTGAAGGGGAACAAGGGCATACCCCTGGCGCTGCACCTGGCCGGAAAGCTTGCGGATCTCGCTCTTGTGCATGAGCAGCTTTTTGGGCCGCAACGGATCATGGTTGAAAATGCTACCCTGCTCGTAAGGGCTGATGTGCATCCCTTCCACAAAGATTTCGCCGCTTCTGGCCATGGCGAAGCTTTCCTTGAGGTTGACCCTGCCCTGGCGGATGCTTTTCACTTCGGTCCCCTGCAAACATAGGCCGCACTCATACGATTCTTCGACAAAGTAATCGTGATAGGCGCGTCTGTTTTGGGCGACGGGCTTGATGCCCTTTGCACGCGGCATTCAAACCCCTCCTTCGTATCCGCCGGTAGCAACGTATTATACCACAATCGCCGCTTGATTGCAATGAGACGCTTTTTTGTTTATAATGGAATGCGTATAAAGGGGATAGGGGAGGCGCACTCCATGCAGGATACAAGGTCTTTGGCGCTGGCGGCCCGGGAAGCGGCCATCACGCTTTCCGCGTCGGCCATTCATAATAGAAACAATGCCCTTGTTTTGATGGCGGAATCGCTTGCAAAGCATAGCGAAACCATCTTTGCCGCCAACAAAGCGGATATTGAGCAGGCGGCGGCGGACGGTCTGGCGGCGCCGCTTGTCAAGCGTTTATTGTTTGACGAAAAAAAGCTGCAAGCGGTTCAGGCTGGGTTGATTTCACTTTCCGGGCTGCCTGACCCCTTGAATCACACGCAGCTGGCCAGGGAACTGATGCCGGGCATGAATCTGTACCGCGTGTCCTGCCCCATCGGCGTGGTGGGCGTGATTTTTGAAAGCCGGCCCGACGCGCTGGTTCAAATCGCGTCCCTGTGCCTAAAGAGCGGGAACGCGGTGCTGTTAAAAGGCGGCAGGGAGGCTGTGCGCACCAACCGTGCGCTGCTGGATGCCCTGGCGGAAGCGGCCCGCGGAGCCGGTATGCCGGAAGGCTGGGCGGCGCTTTTAGAAACCCGGGAAGAAGTGCGGGGCATGCTGAAGCTGGATGACTGCATCGATTTGATCATTCCCAGAGGCAGCAATGAGTTTGTGCGCTATATCATGGACAACAGCCGCATCCCGGTACTGGGCCACGCGGACGGCATTTGCCACGTGTATGTGGATGCTTCAGCGGATATCGAACTTGGCGTCAAGGTGCTGGTGGATTCCAAAACGCAATATGTGGCCGTTTGCAACGCCGCGGAAACGCTGCTGGTGCACAAGGATATCGCTGAGACTTTCCTTCCCGCAGCCCAAAAGGCACTGGCCGAAAAGAAGGTGCTTTTGAAGGGCTGCGAAAGGACGCGGGCCATCATCCCCTGCGAGGCGGCCACGGAAGAGGATTGGGGAACGGAGTACCTGGACTATACCCTTTCCATCAAGGTGGTGAATAGCGTTCAGGAAGCTATCAAGCACATCAACCGGTACGGCTCCGGCCATACCGATTCCATTATTGCCAAAGACATGCAAGCGGTGAAAACCTTCATGTCCTTTGTGGACAGCGCGGGGGTGTACCACAATTGCTCCACTCGCTTTGCCGACGGCTTCTGTTACGGCCTTGGCGCGGAGGTGGGTATTGCCACCGGTAAGATCCACGCCAGGGGCCCCATGGGGCTGGAGGGCCTGTGCTCCTATAAGTATTTGCTGTTTGGCAGCGGCCAGACCTTGGCGGATGTGCAGGCGGGGAAGACACAATTTACCCATAGGGAATTGGACGGGGACGCGCCGGTGTAAGCGAAATGTATGAGGGGCCACCATGCTAGTATAAAGTTATTCACGGAGAAGGGTTTCGCGTCTCCGGACGCGATCAAAGGGCTTTCCGGTCGCCCTTTGGAAACCTTCGGACGCCATCTTCATGAAGGCAATACAATTCGTGGCTGGTTTGATAACCCTTGGCTGGGCTTGATTAACCAACCATTGCCGCCTATTTTCTGCCGATCATAAGCGCATGCTCACTATACCCCAGTATACTTTTTACTTCGCAAATCTTGAAGTGATAATTCAGATACCTTTCAAAAAGCGCATCATCCATGCTGTTGATCGTACCGGCAATCGTACCCTTAAAACCGTCGGTGGCAATGTTGTGCAATACCGTAAGGTCATGATCTGCCATCAGTTGTCCTATCTCTTCCGGCGTGGATTGATAAAACAGGCTGTCGTCATCCCCGAACCCGCGTTCAAGAATCCTTTCGATAGCGGCAAACTCATCTTTCCAGAGCGTGTGATACTTTACGATATTGCTGAATTTGTTCAGGTAGGCAAGGAAAAAGAGCCCGCCGGGCTTTAAGACGCGCAGGCATTCCGATACGCTTTTCTCGCGCTCTTCCTGGTCGGTGATATGGTAAAAGGCGCCCATGTTCAAAACAACGTCAAAGGATGCGTCTTCAAAGCGGCTTAGGTCCGTTGCGCTACCATGATAAATTTGATGCAGAGCGGGATTTTCCAACTGCCCTTTTTGAATTTCATCCACGTTGCGCCCGACATAGTCGCCGGCGGTGACGGTGTGGCCAAGCCTGGCCAGGAAAAAGGAATAGACGCCGCAGCCGGCGCAGGCATCCAGGATGGTGGCGTTTGGCGGTATGACCTTCTTCATGTACCGCTGGGTGGTCAGGAATTCGATGATTCCCTGATTGTCGCGGTGTCCCCGCAGGCTTTCATCGTTTTCATGGGTGTAGTAGGCTTCGAATCTTTCCCGGTCTTGCTTCATGTTATCACCGCTTGATGTTCATATTTTAAGTGATATAGGTCAAAAAAGCAGCCTCACCGCCGCGATGGCGGTCATGCCGATCACAAGGTACCGGAACGGTTTCTCGTTGATTTTCTTGACGACCACTGCGCCGAGCACCGCGCCCAGGGCCACCGCGGGGATCATGATGCCGGCCAGGGCGGCGTTGCTTATAGATATGTTGTGCCACAAAAGCACCTGAAGCGGTACCTTCAGGGCGTTGATGATCAAAAAGAACCAGGCGTATGTGCCCAGAAAGTTGTTTTTGCGGTAGCCCATCGCCACCAGATAGATGCTCATAATGGGTCCGGCGGCGTTCCCGATCATGGTGGCGAAGCCGCTGGCGATCCCCGCCAGGGCGTAGAACCAGGCTTTTTCGGGCACGGAAAAGCCGCTGCCCTTGGTTTCGATCCAAATCAGCAGCCCCACGCAGGCCATCACCAGCACGGCAATGATGGTCTTGAACTGCCGGTCATTGATATAATTACCAACGACCGCGCCGATGGCAAGGCCGATTCCCGCCCACAGGAGCAGCCTTTTGATGGCGTTCCATTGGGCGTGCTGCCTGTAATAGGCTACCGCGAAGACATCCCCTACCAAAAGGATGGGCAGCAGGATACCCGTCGATTCCTTCCCGCCGAATATGGAAGCCATGATCGGTATGATAATGGTCATGACGCCGCTGAGCCCCATTTTGGAAAAGCCGGTTAAGAATGCCGCCGCGGCGACCCATATCCATTGCGCCAGGGTAAAGTCAAACATCATCTTTCGTTCACGGGCTTTCGTTCAAAATTGGATCAGACTAGGATTTAGGTGCCGTTATTTCTTGTACGTATACCTGGCCACCAGCCGGGGCATGGCATCGTACATGCCGAAGGCGTCGGCATAAATACGATAGGAGTTGCCTGCTTCCCAGGTGGTGCGGGTGGAATTTTCCAGCATGACGTATTGGGGTTTTTCTTCCGTGCCCAGGTTCATGATGGCCAACTGCGGTTTGTTGCTGAGGACTTCCGTAATGTTGCCGATGCAGACATAAATCTGGGTGGCTCTCACACGCATCGCGTTGTTGGACAAAAGGTCCGCATAGTTGAACCGGCCGGCATCGGTGGCCGGGTCAAGCCCCCAGGCTTTTTTGGAGTATTCGTCCACAGGCGGCACATAGTACACTGGAAAGTCCAAAACGGATGGCTGGCGGCCGGCGATGGTTGCCTGTATGGTCACGTCATTGCTGCCGATTTGGTTGAACACCGCGAAGAAGGAAAAGGTGCCGTCGGTAGCGATGTTGGTGATATCCAAATCCGTATGCGGAGTCAATACCTCCACTTGGGCACCCGGGATGGTGGTGGCGGTAATCTTCATGCTTTTTTTCGAACTGTTGTACGTCTGGTCCGAGACAAGGTCCAGGGGAACTTCCTGCCGGGCCCGGTAGAGGATGACTTCCACCACGTTCTCGCGGCAGTACTGGCTGCGCACCCGGATGGTAACCTTGTTTTCGCCGATGGGCTGCACGGTGGCGTTATAGGTAAGATCGCCGGCCACCTGGTTGACCAGGTCGGAATAGTCGCTGCCGTTGATGGTAA
Organism: Bacillota bacterium; assembly: GCA_023425025.1. Lineage (GTDB taxonomy): Bacteria > Bacillota > Clostridia > Christensenellales > Aristaeellaceae > JAEWAH01. Next base: position 28,144 of record JAFADG010000029.1, on the reverse strand, counting down.
CGGTGCTGCCCTCGCGGACGCGGAATTTCATGGGATACATGGCGGTGGAAACTTCCATGTAGGTGCTGTCGGGGGTTACAAGCTCAATGGGGGACAGGGGAACCTGCACCTGAAAGGAAATGGGCTCCATGGGCTGGTGCTGCCCGGAGCTGGTGCGTACAAACGGGGTCAGCGTCACATCCATGGTATCTGACAGGTATTGCTCATAATTGTTGTACCAGATGTAATCGGGTATCTCCACGACGGCCACGCCGCCGGAAATGACATAGGTATTGCTCAGCTCCCGGACATAGATCTGCGTGCCGTCCTTGCCGGGAATGGTAATGGTATGGGCCGCCTGGTCGTTGACGATGGAGGCAACAACGGTGGGCCTGGCCTTGAGCCTTTCGGCCTCCTGCAATTTGCGCCAGGTGGATACGCCGATAAAAGCCGCCAGCGCAAGCACCGTCAAAAGCGTCACGGCCAGCAAAAACCGCGTGAACCCGCGCCGGCGGCTGCGCTTTGCGGGCAGCCGCCGGCCGCCGTAGGGATTCATTTGGGAAACATCACTGATGGCGCTGTTTCCCCACAAGGGCTCGTATGCGGTGGAATCGTTGAAGCCGTCATATACGGGCTGGGAGGAAGCGGCCTTGCCGGTGGGCGGCGTCCACTGGCTGGTGGGCTGCTCGCCGGTAAAAAAGTCCTCGTTCTTGGGCCTTGCGACGGACCGCGTTATTTTGGCTGTAAAGGCATGCCTGGCGGTTTCATCCACCTCGCCGCCTTCCACAAGCTCCGGCGGCATGGGCCGAAGGGCGGTCTCCGGGTCGTCGCTTAAGCGGAAGATGGTCTGCCTGGTGGTGTTGGTACGCACCGTCATGCTGGAAGGCGCCATGCCGCGGCGGCTGGCTTCCTCCCGCAGTTGGCGCTGCTGCTTTTCGCCCCTTGCCTTGCGGGCTTTGAGCTCCACCATTTCCTTGGCCAATTCTTCCCTGTTGTCAGCCAGGGAGGTTTCGCGGCCTTCTTCATCCGTGCGGATGTACACCTTGGGGGCGGAATCCTTCAGCTCCTGCTGCCAGCCGGGGCCCTGGGCCCGTTCATAATCCGGCTGCGTGGGCAAGGCTTGTCCGCACTGAAAGCAGCGCGGCAGAGAGGCTTTATTCCAATGTCCGCAATTGGGGCATTTCATGCTGTTTCCTCCTTGGGAAAGGATCCACTGAAAGGATCAACATACTATAATTCGCATTTGCCGTCGCGGAATCCTTTTTCGGCCCTTGCGCGGCGGCTGGATTTTGGAGCGCCGGTATGGTACAATGAGTTACCCATACAGGATAACGATTCAGGGTGGCATAGATCATGCAGATATTTGGCGGAAAGCACGGAAATACATTCAGGACGCTTCTTTTGGTGCTTTTGGACGCGGTTTTGATCAACGCGTCCATGATCATGGCGCTGCAACTGCGCTTTGAAATGCAGGAAGAGGTCTGGGACCACCTTCACAAGGTTTTGAACGTCGCGCCGATCATGACTGTTTTGACCATCGGCAGCTTTTTTGCCGTGCGGCTGTACAAAAGCCTGTGGCAGTACGCCAGCATCGACGGCCTTTTGCAGATTGTGCTGGGCACGCTGCTGGGGCTTGGGACAACCTATCTGTTTTCGCTTGTTTCCTACACGATATCCCCTGCGCCCAACCTGTTTTTGATGCCGCGCACCGTATACCTGATCCAATGGCTGCTGCTGCTGATACTGGTCGGTGCGTCGCGGCTGAGCATGCGCCTGGCCATGCAGTGGGGAAGGACAGGCCTGCCTTTTTTTCACAGCCGCCGGGCGGCGGATTCCCGCGTGATGGTGATTGGTGCCGGCTGGGCCGGTTCCTCGGTGATACGGGAATTGCAGTCCGGCCGGTTCGGCCCAAGCCGCGCGGTGCTGGCCGTGGATGACGATCCGGCCAAAAAGGGCACACGCATCAACAGCGTCCCGGTGTATCACGGCACCGATAACGTGGAAATGTATGCCAAGCAGTTTGAAATCGATGAGATTATCATTGCCATTGCCACCCCCAAGGGGCATTTGCGGCCCCTGATTGAGCGCTGCCTGGCCACCAAGTGCAAGCTGAAAATGGTAACGGCGCTGCAGGATGTGCGCAGCGGCAGGGATGTATTATCGCCTGTCCGTGATGTGAACATTGCGGACCTTTTGGGCCGCACCGAGCAGCAGCTGGATATGACGGAGGTCAACGCCTTTTTTGAGGGCAAATGCGTGCTTGTGACCGGCGGAGGCGGGTCCATCGGGTCGGAGCTGTGCCGGCAGATCATGCGCTTTTCGCCCCAAAAGCTGGTGCTGTACGACATCAGCGAAAATTACATGCACGACCTGTATCATGAGCTGCAGGAAATATTCGGGCCGCTGGTGAAGACCGTGGTGGAGCTTTGCGTGGGTTCCGTGCAGGACAAAAACCGGCTGGACAGCGTTTTTCAAATGTACAAGCCCGAAATCGTGCTGCACGCGGCGGCCCACAAGCACGTGCCGCTGATGGAAGACTGTCCGGAGCAGGCGGTGAAAAACAATGTGTTCGGCACGCTGAATACGGCGCAGGCATCCATTGCCCACAGCGTTCGGCGGTTTGTTTTGATTTCCACCGACAAGGCGGTAAACCCCACCAACGTGATGGGGGCCACCAAGCGGGCGGCGGAAATGGTGATCGAATCGCTGCAAAGTCTTGGCAAGACCGAATTCATCGCCGTGCGCTTCGGCAACGTGCTGGGCTCCCACGGCAGCGTCGTGCCGCTGTTTGAGCGGCAGATCCGCGCCGGCGGCCCGGTGACGCTGACGCACCCGGACATCATACGCTACTTTATGACCATCCCCGAGGCGGCCAGCCTGGTTTTGCAGGCGGCGTCCATGGCCAGGGGCGGGGAGCTGTTTGTTTTGGACATGGGCGAACCCATGAAGATACGGGAACTGGCCGAGCGCATGATTCAACTGTACGCCGATCCTCTGGGGCAGCCGGTGGAGATACGGTATATCGGCCTTCGTCCTGGCGAAAAGCTGTACGAGGAGCTTTTGCGGGATGATGAAAGCGTGGCCCGCACCAGCCGGGAAAAGATTTTCATCGCCCGGCCGGAGGAGTTTTCCTGGGAAATGGTGCAGCAAATGCTGGACAGGCTTCAAATTTGCCTGGATACCCGCGGGGATATGCGGGCCTGTCTGCATGAGCTGATCCCATCGTTCCAGGAGGCCGACACGGTGAACGGCGCCGTTCAGGCGAGGCAGCTGGACCTGGAGAACAGGGCGGCATCCGCGTAAGCGCAAAGCTGGATTATTTCTGCTTTTTCTCAGCCTTCTCCGCGGCCCAGGCCTCGTTTTCCGCCATGCGGAATTTTGTGATCCTTTGAATCAGCTCAAGGGGCAGGGGCTTTGCGTAGGGGAACTGGATCGCGCCCTTGGAGGTCTTGTATTCCGTAAGCTCCAGGGCAAAATGCATAACACCGCTGGCGCCGGGATAGAGTCCCAAATGACTCTTGTTGCCGGCGAAGTGGATAACGTTGCCGTGATAATAGAACGTAGGCATCTGCCAGCTGATTTTTTCCGTTGCCAAAGGCGCGGCCTCATGGATCGCCTTGCGCACCGATTGCATGACGGCCTGGACCTCGGGAGAAAACTGTGCGATGTATTCATCGATGTTCTTGGGGGCGGCAGTATTGTTTTCCATGGGTATTTCCTCCTTGTATGATTAATCCTTCCACTTTTGCTTCAGCCTGAAATAGGTGGAATAGTTGTCGAAGCCGGCCTTGTAGGCAGCTTCCGCCGCCGGCGTGCCCATGGCCCGCAGGTGTTCGGCGTAGACGATGCGTTTCTGGCGCACATATTCCATGACCGACCGGCCGGTGGCTTTGGTGAATATGCGGTTGATTTGATTCTTGCTCATGAAAAACTGCTGGGAAAGCATGTCCAGTGTGATTTTGCTGGCAAAATTTGTGTTGATATGCTCGATGATTTTTTGGGGCAGCGTCAAATCCACCGCCGCTTCATCCGGGGCTTTGTAGGCGCTGAATATGTTGAGAATCTGTGAAAGCATCGCCACCAGCCGCGCGTTCACCGCCATGGCGGACAATCCTTCCGGATACTCATAGCACGCCTGCAGGGCATTCAGTTCGTAATAGATGGAATCCACATCTTCATAGTAGATGACGGCGGCGTGAAACGGCCGCATCAATTGCGTCCTGATTTTTTCGGGCACCAGGCCCGCGTCAAAATGCAGGGTAAAGCGCTCGTATTTTTCCGCCGTCTTCACGCGGCATTCGTGAAAGGTGCCGGGGGCCATCAGCAGCATGCTGTTGGGCTTGGGCTGGTACAGAACGCCGTTCACCAGGTAATCCACCGTGCCGCTGATAAAATAATAAATCTCATAAATCGGATGGCAATGCAGCTTGTAGGAGGCGGATACATCGTAGGACGCGCTGTGCGTTGCATTGACATGATCCAGGAAAAATTGCTGCAGCATTAACTCACTTCCCTTGCTTCACTGCTTTTATTCTACCTTGGAATGGTGCGCAATGCAATATGAACAATGAAAATTGCAATGTACATTGCACGAAAAACATCGTACACTTTCAATAAAACAGCGAGGAGATTTATATATGTTTATTGGCGCGCAGTCTTATACCGTACGTTCGTTTACCCAGACGGAAAGGGATTTCAGGATTGCAATGCAGCGTATCGCCGGCATCGGGTATACGGCCGTTCAATTATCCGCCATCGGGCCTATTGATCCCAAGGCGATCCGCAATATCTGCGATGAAAACGGCCTTGCCATCGTGCTCACCCATACCAATCCCGAAAGAATTTTAAACGATGTGGACGCCGTGATCCGCGAGCATGAAACGCTGGGCTGCAAGTATATCGGCATCGGCTCCATGCCGGACAGGTACCGCAGCGCCGATTGGATCGACAGGTTTGCCGCCGATTACGGAGCGCCTGCCAGGGCGATCCGCGACGCCGGAAAATTATTGATGTACCACAACCATAATTTTGAGTGGGAAAAGCTGCCCTCCGGCAAAACGATGATGGATGCGCTTCTTGATTCCATGCCGGCCGATATCATGGGCGTCACGCTGGATACCTACTGGGTGCAGGCTGCCGGCGCGGATATTTGCGACTGGATTGAAAAGCTGCAGGACCGCATTCCCTGCGTCCACCTGAAGGATATGGCGGTGAAAGGGTTTGAACAGCGCATGGCCGCGGTAGGGGAAGGCAATATCGATTTTGGTAAGATATTGAAGCTCCTTAAAAAGCTTGGCAAAACCGAGCATATTCTGGTGGAGCAGGACAACTGTTACGGCGACAGCCCCTTTGCGTGCTTAAGGCGCAGCTATGATTATTTGAAAGGGCTGGGTTATTGACCATGGAAAAGGTAAAACTGGGCATTATCGGTATCGGCAACATCGGCTCCGCGCACTGCGCGCGCATATTAAACGGCGAAACGCCCGAGATCACGCTGGCCGCCGTGGCGGACAGGAACGCCCTGCGCCGGGAGTGGGCAAAGGCGAATTTGCCCCAAAGCGTGGCTGTGTTCGAAGAAGGCAGCGAATTGATCAAAAGCGGCGTTTGCGATGCCGTTGTCGTCGCCACGCCCCATTACCAGCATCCCACGCTTGCGATCGAGGCCTTTCAAAACAACCTGCACGTAATGGTGGAAAAGCCGGCCGGCGTATACACCCTGCAGGTGAAGGAGATGATGGCGGAAGCCGACAGGCATCCAGGCCTGTCCTTCGGCATGATGTTCAACCAGCGCACCAACTGCCTGTACCGCAAGGTGCACGAGTTGATTCAGAGCGGTGAAATCGGTCAGCTCAAGCGCGTATCCTGGCTGATTACCGACTGGTACAGGACCCAGTTTTATTATGATTCCGGCGCGTGGCGCGCTACCTGGGAAGGCGAAGGCGGCGGCGTGCTGCTCAATCAATGCCCCCACCAGCTGGATCTTTTGCAGTGGCTCTGCGGCATGCCCCAAAAGGTGACCGCGTTCGTACATGAGGGCAAATGGCATGACATCGAAGTGGAAGACGATGTGACCGCTTATTTGGAATACCCGAACGGTGCGACCGGCGTGTTCGTCACCACGACAGCCGACGCCCCCGGCACCAACCGGCTGGAGATCACAGGCACCCGCGGCAAGCTGGTTTGCGAAAACGATCAATTGACTTTTGATCAATTGGATGTGGATGAGCGGGAGTGGTGCGCTTCCTGCAAGGAAGGCTTCGCGAAGCCGCCGCGCCATACCGTGCCTGTAGTAATTGATGGAAGTAACCCGCAGCATGCAGGTATTTTGAATGCTTTCGCGTCAAATATTTTACACGGCGCACCCCTGGTGGCAGACGGTCGGGAAGGTATCAACGGCCTGGCGCTGTCCAATGCCATGCACCTGTCGGGGTGGCTGAACAGAACCGTTGAACTCCCGCTCGATGAAGAACTGTTCCTGAGCGAACTGAACAAGCGCCGTGCTGCCTCCCGCCTAAAGACCGGCGAAAGCGTGTACGCGGACGTAAAGGGTACCTACGGAGTATGACAAGCGCCTAAAATGCGCTGTCTATAGGACCCCCAAACGCATGTTCTATGCATTATTTGATCAAGGCAGCGTCCCCATGGGAAGGAGGAGCATTTCATTTTCGGGGCGTCGGATGTTAAGGAAAACAAGATATGGACCGAAAAAGAAGATAAGGAGATTGAACGAACAATGAAAAAGCTACTTTGCCTGCTTCTCTCGTTGGTAATGCTTATTCCCTTTGCCGCCGCTTCCGCGGAAGGCTTTACTTACCCAATGGACGGCAGCGTCACCCTGACCTGGTATGCCGCCGAGGGTTTTGGCGGGATCAACGATGCGTATGCCAGCCCCATGGACTCGCCCTTCCACAAGGGCCTGAGCGAAATGACCGGCGTTAACATCGAATGGTCTGTTCCCACCGCCGGCACGAATGCCGGTGAGGCGTTGAACCTTGTGCTTGCCAGCGCAACGCTGCCGGACATCATTTTCGGCGGCCTGATGACCGACGCAGCCCGCCATATTGAGGAAGGCACGATTCTTGATCTGACGCCCTACATGGAAAAGTGGGCGCCGAACTATTACGCGTTCCTCAAGAGCAATCCGGCCTATGACAAGGCGATGAAGACGGACGCCGGACAGTATTACGGCTTTGGCTTCTTCCGCGAGGACGGCGGCTGGAACGACACGTATGAAGGCCCGGTCATCCGTCAGGATTGGCTGGACGAATGCGGCCTGGAAGCGCCCAAAACCATTTCGGATTGGGACAACGTTATCAAGGTTTTCAATGAGAAGTACGGCGCTACCTTCTCCTTTGCCTGGGATCCGCGCTTCCGTGACAGCGGCATCGCCGGCGCTTTCGGCGCCCATGGCATGGCGGGCCAGGCCGGCAGTGCCTACCGCTACTTTATCGACGACAACGGCAAAGTGCAGTTCGATATGGCGCAGGAGAACTGGCTGAACTACATGCTTAAGCTCAATGAGTGGTGGGCGGCCGGCCTGATCGACCAGGACGTGTTTGCCACCAAGGATACCGAAGCCAAGACCAAGGCGTTAAACGGCGTTATGGGTATTTCCTATACCTCCATGGGCCAGCTGTCCAACTGGCGTAAGGAAGCCGACCAGGCCGGCAACGGCGCCAACTGGGTAGGCCTGCAATACCCCACCGCGGATGACGGCTCCATCGGCATGGTATTTGGCGGCTCGGGCATCGGCACGGTCGTTTCCGTTATCTCCGGCGACTGCCCGGAAGAGAAGATTGAAACCGCCATGCGCGTGCTGGACTACGCCTATTCGCCCGAGGGCAACCTTTACTGGAACTTCGGCAAGCAGGGTATTTCCTGGGACTATGACGAAAATGGCGAACCCGCTTACCTGCCTCTGGTAACCGAAGATCCGGACGGGCTCAACGACGCTATTTCCAAGTACGGCGGTTCCACCTGGAGCGGCAGCTGCATTCAGGCCACAAAGCTGCTTTACATGAAGAACACCGCTGAATCCATTGCCGCCAACGATCTGTGGTTCTATCCCAACGAGGCAATCGCCGGCAAAGGCAAGATGCCCTCTGGCGTGACCCTGACCGCGGACGAAAGCGACGAGCTGACCAACATCGAAGCCTCCTTGGGCACCTATGTACCCGAAATGTCTGCCAAGTTCATCACCGGCGAAGCCACAAAGGCCGACTGGGAGAACCATCTGAAGAAGCTGGACGACATGGGCCTGCAGCGTGCGCTGGAGATCCGCCAGGCGGCCTATGACCGCTTCATGGCCCGCTAATAGCCAGGGCAGAATCCTGACGGTCCATTGCAATTGGACGGGGATCGCTTCTTCCTGAGGCGATCCCCCATTTTGATACTGTAAACGGAAGGAACGATGGATATGGCGAAAGCTCCTGCGGTCGCAGTATACCCGGCGCACAGGCGCGGGTTTTTGCATAGGCTCGCCAGGGATTACAAGCTGAACAAGTACAAGTATCTTTTGATCATACCTGTACTAATCGTATTGGCGATCTTTGCTTATAAGCCGATGTACGGGTTGATCATTGCCTTTAAAAATTTCCGGCCCAGGCTGGGAATCGAAGGTAGCAAATGGGTCGGAATGCAAAATTTCGAAAATTTCTTTGGAGACGTGTATTTCGGGCGTCTTTTGCGCAATACGCTTTCCATCAGCCTTCTCAATATTCTCTTTGGCTTTCCGCTGCCGATTATGCTGGCACTTTTGCTTAATGAGGTGCGCCAAAACAGCTTTAAGCGCACAGTGCAGACCATCACTTATATGCCGTACTTTGTTTCCATGGTTGTCAGCTGCGCGCTGGTGCGCGTGTACTGCCAGAACAACGGCATTTTTGCCGACATCCTTGTATCGTTTGGCGCGCAACGGCAAAATTTGCTTACCGACCCGCGCTATTTTTACCCGATCTATATTATTTCTGACCTATGGCAGTTCGTCGGATGGAATTCCATTATCTATCTGGCGGCGCTATCCAGCATCGATCAGGAGCAGTATGAAGCCGCCCGCATTGACGGCGCCGGACGCTTCAAGCAGGTGCTGCACATCACCTTGCCTGGTTTGATGCCGACGATCACGGTGCTGTTTATCCTGCGTATGGGCAGCGTCCTCAATGTCGGGTTTGAAAAGGTACTGCTTTTATATTCCGAGGCAACCTATGAAGTGGCGGACGTCATCTCCACTTACGTTTACCGGCGTGGCATCATGCAGGCGGATTACAGCTACGCCACCGCCGTGGGCTTGTTCAATTCTGTTGTCAATGTTGCCTTTTTGCTGGCGGCCAATGCATTGAGCAAAAAATATACCGATTCTGCGTTGTTTTAAAGGAGGGGAGAGCGAACATGGCAAAACATCAAAATGCAATTCAATATGACACGCTGGGTGAGAAAGTGTTTAACGTCGTCAACGTTTTGCTCCTCGTCCTGCTGTGTCTTGTCACGGCTTACCCGGTCTATTATGTGTTCTGCGCCTCCTTCAGTGAAAATGTAAAACTTCTCCAGAACCCCGGCTTTATGCTTCACCCATTGGGCTGGAATACCGCGGCTTACCGCCTGGCTTTCACGCATCCCCTTTTGGCCAGCGGTTACAAGAACATCCTGACCATTATGGCTGTAGCACTTCCGCTAAACATTCTCTTAACGCTGTTTTGCGGGTATTTTCTGGCCGGCCGGAACATTATGTTCAAGAAACCGATCATGGCCGTTATTTTATTCACGATGTTTTTTAACGGCGGTATGATCCCGAATTATTTGAACATTGAATCCCTGGGGTTAAAGAATACGCTTTGGGCATTGATCCTGCCAGGCGCTATCAGCATATACAATTCGATCATCTGCAAAACCGCTATCGAGGCCGTTCCCGACAGTTTGGCGGAATCAGCCTACATTGACGGCGCAAACGACCTGCGGGTGCTTTTTCAAATTGTGCTGCCTCTGATCACGCCGACCATCGCGGTGCTGCTTTTGTATTATGGCGTCGCGCACTGGAACAGCTGGTTTTCCGCCTCCATCTATATCACAGACAATAAGAATATGCCTATTCAAAACGTGCTGCGCAGCGTGCTGATTGCCAATTCCAATATTCTAAACGCCGCCGCAACCGAGGACGACCGCATCAACGAGTTCGCGGAAACCATCAAGTATGCCGCGATCGTCATCTCCACGGTGCCCGTTTTGCTGATCTATCCCTTCGTGCAAAAGTACTTCGTCAAGGGCGTCATGATCGGCGCGGTCAAGGGCTGAGAATCACTGCTTTTTGTCAACTGCCGTGCCGCGTGTAGCCTTGCGGCGCGGCAGTTTTTCTGATCCTTGTTGTTTTTCTCTCTTTTTGGTATAAACTATGTCTGACGCCGGCTCAGAAAACGGTTGAAAAGGGAGAAAGAAGCCGGGAAAAAAAGAAACTTTCTCTTGACATCAACGGACCGGGTTAGTATACTAGAATAGCTGTTTTGTGGTATTTTGCGCCGTCTGACAGCGGTGCGCGTCACACATACAAGACTTTTGTAAAAACAGGGAGTGTTGTTTTATGTTCCGTACCTATCAGCCGAAAAAACGCCAGCGCAGCAAGGTGCATGGTTTCCGTGCCCGCATGTCCACCAAGAACGGACGCCGTGTTCTGGCCGCCCGCCGCCGCCGTGGACGTAAGGTTCTGACCGTTTGATGTGATGGTGGAAACCCAAAGTATGCATGGCTCAGCCCGCCCCGTTGCTTGCCACCGTGCGCAGTGGGTACGGGCTTTTCCAGTATGAGAAAGCATTTTGGCTGGTGTAAAGCGGCGCGGCGGATACACCCGGCGCTTTGACTGCCTGGAAACGAAGGGTTTTGCGTGCAGCGTACATACCGCCTACAGAAGAATAAGCAGTTTCAGTATGTGTACAGGCGTGGGAAGAGCTCGGCGTGCAGGGATATCGTATTGCTGCACGCAAGGGGCGCGGGGCTGAAGGTGGGCTTTTCCATCAGCAAAAAGATCGGCAACGCCGTTGTGCGCAACAGAGTGAAAAGGCGTCTTCGGGAATGCTTTCGTCCATACGTTGGCCAGCTGAAATCAGGCTGGTATGTGGTGGTGGCCCGGCCGGGGGCCGATAAGGCGGCTTTTGCAGAGCTTGCAAAGGGAATGGCTTATTTACTGAAAAAGCAGAACCTGATGCGGGAGAATATGTCCAAATGAAGCGCCTGTTACTTGCGATGATCCGGTTTTACAAGCGCCACATCAGCCCGCTTATGCCCGATGCCTGCCGCTATACGCCTACTTGCTCTCAGTATGCCATGACCGCCATTGAACGCTACGGTGCGCTCAAGGGCGGATGGATGGCGTTTAGGCGTATCCTTCGGTGCAACCCTTTTCACAAGGGCGGGTACGATCCTGTGCCTGAAGACACGAACGTAACGATTAGGAGGGAATAACCCACATGTTTCCATTCCTGAATGAACCGCTGAAAGCCATATTGCTGGGTATATATTCGCTGATTGGCAACTATGGCTGGTCCATTGTAGCCTTTACCCTTCTGATCCGCCTTTTGCTGATGCCCTTGGACGCCAAGAGCCGCAAGAGCATGCGCAAGACGCAAAAGCTGCAGCCTCAAATTGCGGCTTTGCAAAAAAAATATAAGAACGACAAAGAAAAGCTGAATCAAAAGACGATGGAGCTGTACCGCAAGGAAAAGGTAAGCCCTCTTTCCGGCTGCCTGCCCATGCTTCTTTCTTTGCCCATCCTCTTTGGTATGTTCGGCGCCATGAATATGCTGGCCCACGAGCAGATTGCCGGCCATGTATTTACGTACCTTACAGGTTCCGAGCCCCAATATCAGGGCTGGCTTTGGGTGAAAAATATATGGATGCCGGACAGTCCCTTTGCTTCACGCGTACCGGATGCCAACAGCATCAAGCAGGTTACGCCGGAAAACTGGCAGGCCGTGTATGGCAGCCTGAACGAAACGCAAAAGGCTGCGCTTGATACCTTCAATCAGGGATTGCCCGAGGAGAAGCAGATCTCCTATGATTTCTCCAAGGAGAATTATGCCGCTACGGTGGATAAGATGGTTGCGGCTTTGCAGACCAACGTGCCGTTGTATTATGAGAAAACAGCAACGGTGGCGGGTTGGACAAACATCAATCTGATTATTGTTCAGCTTTCCATCTTCGTGGCCTTTAACGGCTTCTTCATCCTGCCGCTGCTGGCTTCCGTCTCGCAGTTCATGATGAGCTCCGCCATGCCGACGACGCCTACGCAGGAAGGGCAGCCGAATACGGCCAACTTCATGAAATATTTCTTCCCATTGTTTTCCCTTTTCATTTGCTTCAGTTCCAACGCAGGTTTTGCGCTCTACTGGGTTACGGCGAACTTGATTGCCGCCGCGCAGAACGTGCTGCTCAATAAGTACTTTGACGCGCAGGAAAAGAAAGCTGCCACCGTGGGAGAGGGGACCGTGAAATGAAAGCATATGAATCTTCTGCCAAAACGATTGAGGAAGCCATATCCGCAGGTCTGGAACATTTGGGCGTGTCCATCGGCGAAGTGACCATCGACATCCTGGAAGAAGGCAGCAAGGGGCTGTTCGGCTTGTTTGGCAGCCGCCTGGCAAAAGTCCGCCTGACGCTCAAGGAGCAGGAGGAGGAATCCCTTTGGAGCAGCCTTACCCGCCAAAGTGAAAGGCCGGCCCGGGGCGAAAGCTTAAGGCGCGAGCAGCCCAAACGGGAAGCGCCCAAAAAAGAAACCGTAAAGCAGGAAGCAAAGCGCGAAGAACCCAAAAAGGAAGCGCAAACCGAAAGGAAGCCGGCGGAAAGGAAGCCTGCGCCCAAGGCGCCCGCCAAGGATGCACAGCCTCAAAACAAGGAGAGCCGCCCCGCCGCCGCAAAGCCTGCTGCTCCCGCGGTTCCCGCCGCGCCTGTGGAGCCCGCGGTGCCCGCTCCCCAGGCGGATCCCGCCACGCCCGAAGGAAAGGCCCAGCAATTTTTGCAGACGCTTACCGTATTGATGGGCGTAGGCGTCAGCGTAGCCGTCTCCCGTGATGAGGAAGGCAATGTGCTGGTGAACATGCAGGGCGATACGCTTGGCATCTTGATCGGCCGCCGCGGTGAAACGCTGGATGCCTTGCAGTACCTGTCCAGCCTGATCGTGAACAAGGGTTCCGAACAGTACATCCGCGTGACGCTGGATACGGAAAACTACCGCGCCAAGCGTGAAGAAGCATTGACCCGCCTGGCCAACCGCATGGCCAGCCGCGCCATCAAGACCGGCCGCAAGGTTGTGCTGGAGCCTATGAATCCTTATGAGCGCCGTATCCTGCACAGCGCGTTGCAGGCCAATGAAGCTGTCACCACCCACAGTGAAGGGGAAGAACCCAACCGCCACGTGGTGATCACCCTGAAAAACGACAAAGGTGCCAAAGCAGCCCAGTAATCCTTTTGTGCTATTGGAACAGCCCTTTTCCCAAATGTTTGGGAGAAGGGCTGTTTTATTTGGCTTGACATCTTTGATATTTAGTAATATACTAAATTAGTAATTTATAATCTGTGAGGAGATCACCATGAAGATTCCGGTAACATTAAAGCACAAGCCCGTCATCGTCAGCGAGAATTACGCCAATGTGGATGGCCGTCTGGCGTATCATACAGACGCCCAAGGGTTGTCCCTGGGGCTGGCCCAGTGGAATGACAGGGGAAAGGTCGACATTTCTGCCAAGGTATGGCGGTATACGGGAGAAAAGTGGTCCAGGCAGTCGGAGGAACTGCCGTTGCACAGGGTGCTGGACCTGGCCGTTTTGATTTGCCGGGCCAAGCAGCACTTTGCGGAAGCCTATAGGTTTCCGAAACTGTACGATGAAACAAAGCCGCAGCTGGACCGCATTCCCATGCAGGGGGACGCCATGACGGTGGAGGTCTGCCTGGAAAATCCATGCATTGACGAGGATATTCAATTGTTCCGGGATGTACTGGCCAAGGACGACGAGCTTCTGTCCGAACGGCTGCATCTGCTGACAAATCTGCTATTGGAAATGGGGTATGGGCGTGGATACGCGGGAGAAAAGAAAAAGCCTGCAAAAGGCGTATAAAGAGGCGGATGAGATCGGCTGCGTCAGCCTATATGAGAATCACGCAAACAACAGGTACCTGATCGTTGGCGAACCAAATCTGCGCGGGGCGGAAAGCCGGTTTCAGTTTTCAAAGGCGACAGGTTCCTGCGGTCACATGCTCCTCGTGGAAGATTGGAAAATGTATGGGCCTGAGGCGTTTACCCTGACCATTTTGGATACGCTGAAAAAGGGTCCGGATCAAACGCCCAAAGAATTCAAGGAAGAATTGAAGGCTTTGGCGGATATGTATCGCTCCGAAAGGCCGGAGGAGCTTTCCTACTAACGGAAGAAGGAACACAAAAAGCAAGCGGCGGGGCCAGCGCTCTGCACGCTTGCTTTTTGTGTATACTGCATATTACGCTTGCGGGTCGCTGTCGGCTGCTTGCGCAAATTCACTTTTGATGAAATCGCACACTTCCTCAACGGTTTTTATTTCGGTTGCCCGGAAAGCGTTTTCTCCCGCAAAGGCGAAACCATTTTTCAGAATCCCCTTTTTGGCATTGATGAGCGCCAGCGCAATGCAGTAGGGGCTGTTTTTGTGGTCGCAGGTGGTGATGCAATGATAGGGGCAGTGAAACGGTGTTTTTTGGCCCGCGTTGACGCTGTGGATAAAATTGTTGACAATCACCCTTCCGGGCAGGCCGACCGGGCTTTTGATGATGCCTATGTCCTCTTTGCTGGCATGGATATACGTATTTTTAAAATCGACGGACGCGTCGCATTCGCTGGTGGTAACGAATCGGGTCGCCATTTGAACGCCTGATGCGCCCAGCTTCATGATTTTGTACATATCTTCGCCGGTATATATGCCTCCGCCCGCGATGATTGGAATCGGCTTGCCCAATTCCTCTTCAAACGGTTTCACACCGTTCACGACATCCACAACGATTTTTTCCAGAGCGTATTCCGGGTCGTCCAGCTGTTCCTGCTTGAAGCCCAGGTGCCCGCCGGCCTTGGGGCCTTCCACCACAAAAGCGTCCGGAACATAGTTGTATTTGCCCACCCACTTTTTAATGATCAGGGAGGCGGCTTTGGCGGATGAAACAATGGGGATGAGTTTGGTCTTGGAGGTTTCGCTTAGATACTCGGGCAGGTTCAGCGGCAGCCCGGCCCCGGAGAAAATGGCGTCCGCGCCCTCCTCTACGGCTGTTTTGACGAGCTCGGCGAAGTTGGACAGCGCCACCATAATGTTGACGCCGATAATGCCCTGCGTAAGCTTTCGCGCTTTCCTGATCTCATTTCGAAGCGCCCGGATGCTTGCCTCAAGATAATTGGATGAACCGTCCTGTTCCAACATACCAATTCCCGCGGCCGCAATCACGCCAATGCCGCCTTGATTGGCAACGGCTGACGCCAACCCCGACAGAGAAACGCCAACACCCATCCCGCCCTGAATGATGGGAAGCTTTGCGATAAGCTCTCCGATTCTTAGTTCTCCGATATTCATTCATAAGCTCCTTGTATATGATTTCATATGCATTATAGCACACAGATCAGGCAGAAAACGCAAAACTGAAAATTTTTTAGTGACACATCAATGATGTGTCAAAATCAGTTTTACCAATTCAGATCAGAGCATGTATGGAAGTTTGCAAAGGGTTTCGGGCGGCGTATCAGATGATCGTTACCTGCTGCCGGTAGCCTTCATCCAGGGGCAGGCCAGCGCCCAGTGACCATAAATCGTAAGCCGCCATGTCCAATAGAAAGGATGAATTCTTTTGCTGGCGGGCAGCTTTTGTATACAACAGACCTTCAGGGAGGGAACTCAAATAGGGTCGGACGGCAGCATTAAATCCCAGCAGACGGTAGGGGGAGGGGGAACAACCTTGCAGTTTTTTCTCCGTCATTCCAAGCAAAATATGCGTCAGCAGCCGGTTCAGCCTTGTATACGTATACCGTTTCGTTTTCAGCTCTTCTAGCAGGCCTTTTCTGGTGACATGCTTTGGCGCCAGGGCCGCGATGCGGTGCTCCAGGCCTTCGCTGACGTTGGGAAACAGGCGCAGGTCCTCACAGGCAAGGGAGCGCAGCCTGTCCCTGAGCAAAAGGTCCAGGGCCTCCGGGCGGTGATGCAGGCCGTTTTCAACGGCACTTTGCAAATAGGGCAGTGCCTTTTGGGGGATTGCCCTTTGTACAAAGGAAAAGTCTCCCCGGCGAATGGCCTCACGTACGGCGGTGGCGGAGGCGAAGCCTTCCTGCCAGCCGGTGTCATGATACGCGCCCATGCGCTGTACAGGCACCGGGATCATGGCGCTGCCGGTGCGATGAATCGCCCGCAGATAGCAGATGGCCAATACGTTGTTGGGGGCGGATACCATGCCGCTTTGCGGCTGGCCAAGAAGGGCGTGCAACGCCGCGCCCTGCGCCCGGGCGTGGGATTGGCCCTGTTTCAGGCCGGCGTGCAGCGCGGCCCGAAATGCATCCGTCGGCTTCTCCAGCAGCAGCGCCGCGCTTTGAAGGGTCTCCAAAGCATCGTTTTCACAGCCAAAGGAGATATGGGTTGCCCCCATGGCGTTCAGTATGGAAACGCCGCCCAGCGCAAAAAACTCCGCCTCCCGCAGCGCGTAGACGGCCGGAAGCTCAATCACCACATCGGCGCCGGAGGACAAGGCCATTTGCGCCCGCAGCCGGGTGGAAAACATGGCGGCGTCGCCCCGCTGGGTAAACGGCCCGCTCATCACGCAGACCACAACATCCGCCTGTGTTATTTCACGGGCTTTTTGCAATTGATAAGCGTGCCCTTTATGAAAAGGGTTGTATTCGCATATGATCCCCAGAACGCGGTGCGCATCGGCCATAGTTTGCTCCAAGCTTTGTTTTTTTGCTGATTATTTTCCTTTTTGGCAATGGAATATTCGTATTTTATTCAGGCGAACCCTTTTTTTTTCGTTATGAATCCTGTATAATAGATTGGTTGGATTACATGCGCGTTTTTTCGCGTTCATTTTTGTTTTAAGGAGGCCTTTATATGTCCGCGCTGGAAAAAATCAAGGCAAAAGCCAGGCTTGCCGGCAAGCATATCGTCCTGGCAGAAGGAACTGAGCCCCGTACCGTTGCGGCATCCGCCCGCATACTCCAGGAAGGGGTTGCCCGTGTTACCCTGGTTGGCCCCAATGATGAGATCAGGAAGGTGGCGGCCCAGCATCAGGTGGATTTGACGGGGGTTATGATCGAGGATCCCGCCGCCAGCGCGAAAACGGCCCCTTACGCCCAGCTGCTCTACGACCTGCGCAAGAGCAAGGGCATGACTTTGGAAGATGCGGACAAGCTGGTCCGCACCAATACGCTTTATTTCGCCACCGTCATGGTCAAGACCGGCGATGCCGACGGCATGGTGGCCGGCGCCATCAACTCCACCGGTAACACGCTGCGCCCCGCGCTGCAGATCATCAAAACCGCGCCGGGCATTTCTTCCGTATCCTCCTGCTTTATCATGGAGCTGCCCGAGGGCGGCAAATACGGCGAAGATGGCGTGCTGGTCTTTGGCGACTGCGCCGTGATCCCCAATCCCACGGCGGATGAATTGGCCGGCATCGCCATCGCCAGCGCCCAAACGGGCAAGGAACTGACCGGCATTACTCCCCGCGTGGCCATGCTTTCCTTCTCCACCAAGGGCAGCGCTTCCCACGAGCTGGTGACCAAAGTTCAGGAAGCTACCGCCAAGGTGAAGGAACTGGCTCCCGCTTTGAACGTGGACGGCGAGCTCCAGGCAGACGCCGCGCTGGTGGAATCCGTGGGCCAATTAAAGAGCCCCGGCAGCCCCGTGGCCGGCAAAGCCAATGTTTTGGTTTTCCCCGACCTGCAGGCCGGCAATATCGGCTACAAGCTGGTGCAGCGCCTGGCGGGCGCCGAGGCCATCGGCCCCATCATCCAGGGGTTGGCCAAGCCTGTCAACGACCTGAGCCGCGGCTGCTCCATTGAGGATATCGTCAGCGTCACAGCCATCACCGCCGTCATGGCAAAGTAATAGCATAAAGGGGAATACGAAGACATGAAAATTCTGATTCTGAACGCCGGGTCCTCTTCGCTGAAATATCAGCTGATCGACATGCAGGATGAAACCATCGTCGCCAAAGGCCTGGTGGAGCGCATCGGCATCGCGGGCAGCAAGATCAAGCAGACGGCGGGGGATAAGGTGTTTGAAGCCCAGGCCCCCATGAAGGACCACGTGGAAGGCATCCAGTACATGCTCGCCGCCCTGATGGACGCGGAAAAGGGCGTTGTCAAGAGCATGGATGAAATTGGCGCGGTTGGTCACCGGGTTCTCCATGGCGGTGAAAAGTTTTCGGGCTCCGTTTTGATCAATGACGCGGTCATCGCCGCTGTGGAAGAAAATATTCCTCTGGGACCGCTGCACAACCCCGCCAACCTGATGGGCATCAGGGCCTGCCAGCAGATCATGCCCAGCACCCCGAATGTGGCGGTATTTGACACCGCATTCCATCAGACCATGCCCAAGAAGGCGTATCTGTACGGCGTTCCCAAGGAATACTATACCCGCCTGAAGGTCCGCCGCTATGGCTTCCATGGCACCTCCCACCGCTATGTGTCAAAGCGCGCCGCCGAATTCCTGGGCTTGCCGGTCGAAGGCCTGAAGGTGATCACCTGCCACTTGGGCAACGGTTCCTCCCTGGCGGCTGTAATGGACGGCAAATGCGTGGATACCAGCATGGGCATCACTCCCCTGGAGGGCGTGATCATGGGCACCCGCTCCGGCAGCCTGGACCCGGCCGTGGTGCAATTCATCGCCAACAACGATCACAAGACCGTGGACGAAGTGCTGGATATCCTGAACAAGAAGTCCGGCCTGGTGGGCCTTTCCGGCATTTCCAGCGACATGCGCGATATTGACGCCGCCGCCGACAGCGGAAACGAAGACGCGATCATCGCCCGTGAAATACTGGTATACGGCATCCGCAAGTACATCGGCGCATATGCTGCCGCCATGAACGGTGTGGATGTGATCGTGTTCACCGCCGGCATCGGGGAGAACAACACCAACATCCGCCGCCTGGTGATGGAGGGTTTTGATTACCTTGGCGCCAAGATTGACCTGGAAAAGAACAAGACCAGGGAAGAGGCGGTCATCTCCACCGACGACAGCCGGGTCAAGGTCGTGGTGATTCCCACCAACGAGGAGATCGTGATTGCCAGGGATACCCTGGAATTGGTGCAGAAATAAGCAATCTGTAAAATAAAGATTGACAAATTTCTCCCCGCATTCTATAATAGTCGACGGTCACATTTTGAGGTGAAGTCATGCTTTTGGATATTTCCCGGGCGCTTCGATCCCAAGGCACAGAGTTTCCTTTTGCGCTGGAGGGAGAAATACCCACCCAGGACATCCTGGGGGAAATGGTTTCCTTTGACAAGGTAGCCATGAACGGCAGCTTCAGTGCCGCCGGAAAAAGCGTGCTGATCGAAGGACAGCTGACCGCCGCCGCCCATGCCCGCTGCGCCAAGTGTTTAAGCCCGGCAAAGGCAGAAGTCACGGTTCCCTTTCGGGAAATGTACGTGCAGGACGGCGATCCTGAGGATCCTGACAAGTTTGCCTTTGAGGGATACTCGCTGGATCTTAATCATTTGGCACTGTCCCTTACCTTGCTTCATTTGCCCATGCGCTTTTTGTGCGGGGAGGATTGTAAGGGCCTCTGCCCGGGTTGCGGAACCAACTTGAACAAACAAACTTGCGCTTGCCGGAAGGAACCGCTTGCAAAGCATCCTTTTGAGGCGCTGCAGATGCTTTTAAAGGATGAGGAGGTGTAGTCATGGCTCTTCCCAAATATAGAACTTCCAAGGCCCGCAAGCATAGCCGCCGGGCCAACTGGAAACTGACCCTTCCCGGCATCGTGGAATGCCCCCAGTGCCACAAAATGAAGATGTCCCACAGGGTCTGCAAGCATTGCGGCTTTTATGATGGCAAGCAGGTTGTCGTCATCGAAGAAGACAAGAAAAAGGCCTGATTCCGTTACATCATCGCCCGAAGATAAAGAGGAGTACATCTGCATCCTTCAAGAGAGCGGGGCTCACCGGCTGAAAGGCACCGCAAGTTCCTGCAGGTGGAAGGTCGCTTTGGAGGGCGTCGGGGGAAAGAGCGTAATGCTTGATTACTCTGTCCGGTCGCGCCCGTTACAGCGCAAAGAGGCGGCATTATGCCGCGAAGCAAGGTGGTACCACGGAGCTGCTCCGTCCTTTCAGGACGTGGGCAGTTCTTTTTTTTATACTATTGTAAAACATTCATTACTCCAAAGTGCCAAGGGATTTTCGATGTGGAACCAGGAGTCGGAGCGAGGCGTAGCGGCGCTACGTTGAGCGGAGAACGACGCAGTTCCGCACGAAAAGAACTGGCACGACGAGTAATGAATGTTTGGAAATAGTATTTACGTGAAGGGAGGGGATCAGCCATGCAAACGGCGAGGAGTGTCCCTGGAAAGGGCCGCGGATAAGGCCTTGACGCTGATACAGTGATCCTTTCAGACGTATTGACAAGGAGGATGCTAGAATGGAAATGGAAAAAGTGTTCAATCCCCAGGCCATCGAAGGGGAGCTCTATAAAGCATGGGAAGAATCCGGCGCGTTTATCGGCCAGCGGATTCCCGGCAAAGAAACCTTCACCATCGTGATGCCACCGCCCAACATCACCGGCCAATTGCACATGGGCCACGCCATGGACTGCCTCATGCAGGATGCTCCTGTGCGCTACCACCGCATGAAGGGCGATAATACCCTGTGGCTGCCGGGCACCGACCATGCCTCCATCGCCACCGAAGTGAAAATCGTGGAGCAAATGGCCAAAGAAGGCTTGAAAAAGGAAGATATCGGCAGGGACGGCTTCTTGGAGCGGGCCTGGAAATGGAAAGAGGAATACGGCGGACGCATCACCAAACAGCTTCGCCGCCTGGGCGCCAGCTGCGACTGGAGCCGGGAGCGCTTTACCATGGACGAGGGTTGCTCCCGTGCCGTGCGGGAAGTGTTTGTGCGCCTGTACGAAAAGGACCTGATCTACCGCGGAGACCGCATCATCAACTGGTGCCCGGTGTGCCGGACCGCCCTTTCCGACGCCGAGGTGGAGTATGAGGAACAGGCTTCCCACCTGTGGCATATCCGCTATCCCGGCGCGGACGGTTCCCAGGGCGTGGTGGTGGCCACGACCAGGCCGGAAACCATGCTGGGCGATACCGGCGTGGCCGTGAATCCGGAGGACGGGCGCTATACCCACCTGGTGGGCAAGACCGTGATCCTGCCGCTGATGGACCGCGAGATTCCCGTGGTGGCCGACAGCTACGTGGATAAGGAGTTTGGCACCGGCGCGGTGAAAATGACACCCGCCCACGACCCCAACGACTTTGAGGTGGCCCAGCGGCACAACTTGACCATACTGCGCGTGACCAATGACGACGGCACCATGAATGCCGCCGCCGGGAAGTACGAAGGGCTGACCCAGCCGGAATGCCGCAAGCGCGTGGTGGAAGAGCTCAAGGAGCTTGGCCTGCTTATAAAGATCGAGGACTATACCCATAACGTGGGTACCTGCTATCGCTGCCACAAGACTGTGGAACCCCTGGTGAGCCGCCAGTGGTTCGTGAAGATGAAGCCTCTGGTCGAGCCGGCCATCGCCGCGGTGCGGGAAGGGAAAACAAAATTCGTGCCCGAGCGGTTTACCAAAACGTATTACAACTGGATGGAGAACATCCGCGATTGGTGCATCAGCCGGCAGTTATGGTGGGGTCACCGCATTCCCGCCTGGTACTGCGATGACTGCGGCCATATGACCGTGGCCAGGGAAGACGCAAAGGCCTGCGCAAAGTGCGGCAGCGACCGCGTGAAGCAGGATGAGGATGTGCTGGACACATGGTTCTCCTCCGCCCTGTGGCCCTTTTCCACCCTTGGCTGGCCGGAGCAGACGGAGGATTTGAAGTTCTTCTATCCCACCGACGTACTGGTGACGGGGTATGACATCATCTTCTTCTGGGTGGCCCGCATGATCTTCAGCGGCATCGAGCAGATGGGCGAAACGCCCTTCCACACGGTGCTGATGCATGGGCTTGTGCGTGACGACAAGGGCCGCAAGATGTCCAAATCCCTGGGCAACGGTGTGGACCCTCTGGACATTATTCAGCAGTACGGCGCCGACGCGCTGCGCTTCTCCCTGGCCATGGGCGTGAGCCCCGGCAACGACACCCGCTTTTCCACCGAGAAGGTGGAGGCGGCAAGGAATTTTGCCAACAAGGTCTGGAACGCCTCCCGCTTTGTGCTGATGTACGCCAACAGCAAGGAGACACTTGAAGGAAAAACACTGCTCCTGCCGGATAAGTGGATTCTCTCCCGCAGCCAGCAGGCCATTCGGGAAGTGTCGGCCCATATGGAGGACGGCGATTTTGGACTGGCCGCCCAGAAGATCTATGACTTCGCCTGGTCGGAATTCTGCGATTGGTATATCGAGCTTTCCAAGGGCCGGCTGATGGGTGAAGACCTGGAAAGCAAGGCCACTGCCCAAGCGGTGCTGTTGCACGTGCTGGAAACGTTGTTGAAGCTCCTGCATCCCTTTATGCCCTTCCTGACCGAAGCGGTGTACAAGAGCCTGCCGGGGTCGGAGGGCTTCCTGATGCTGTCCAAGTGGCCGCAGCTTGATCTTGCCTTCGATTTTGCGGAGGAGGAAACGCATATGCAGGGCGTGATGGATATGATCAAGACCATCCGCAATCTGCGGGCCGAAATGAACGTGGCTCCTTCCAAGCGCACCCGGTTGATGCTGCTCCCTACCGCCGGTTGGGAAACGACCTTGTCCGGCGCCGAGCTGTACTTCCAAAGGCTGGCGGGCGTGTCCCACAGCGAGCTGATGGCTGACCGTGCGCAGATTACCGAAAAAACGGTGAGCGCCGTGTGCCTGGCCGGCGAGCTGTTCATCCCCTTGGGCGATCTGGTGGACTTTGAAAAAGAAATCGCGCGCCTCACACGCGAGCACGAAAACCTGTTGAAGGAAATCGAGCGTGCCGCGGGGAAATTGAATAATCCGGGCTTTATCGCAAAAGCACCGGCGCAACTTATAGAGCAGGAAAAGGAAAAGCTGGCCGCCAACCAGCAAATGGCTGGCACACTGTATAAGCGCATTGCCGAATTGAAGGGGATGGGCTGATGAACGCTAAAGAGGCGGTGGATTTTATCCATGCCGCCCAATATACCGGCTCGAAAAACGGGCTGGAAAACACCCGTGCTTTACTTGAGCAACTTCAAATTCCCATGACCCCGGTGCCCGCCATCCATGTGGCGGGCACCAATGGCAAGGGGTCTGTTTGCGCCATGCTCAGCAGCATGCTTTGCGCCGCCAGGCTGAAGGTGGGCCTGTACACCTCGCCTTTCTTGCAGTTTTACAACGAGCGCATCCGCATAAACGGCGTGCCGGTTTCCGATGAACTGCTGGCCGGGGCGGTGACCCGCGTGAAGGAAGCAGCGGACGCGTTGGCGGATCAAGGCATCCGGCCCACCGCGTTTGAGTTTGGTACCGCCGCGGCATTTTTGATTTTCCGGGAAGAAAAGGTTGATATTGCTGTCATTGAGGTGGGGCTGGGCGGAAGGCTGGACCCCACCAACGTGATCACGCCCCTGGTGTCTGTGATTACTGCCTTGGGCATGGACCATATGGAGTACCTGGGGGATACGCTGGAGAAGATCGCTGGGGAAAAGGCGGGCATTGTAAAGCCCGGCGTGCCTCTGGTGCTCTATCCCGCCAAGCCGGAAGCGGAAGCGGTGGTGCGGACGGCGTGTGAGCAAAATAAAGCGCCGCTGTATGCGTTGCGTCACAAACAGGCCATATTCCACCAGGCGGATGCGTTTTCCAGCCGTGCCGACTTTGAACTGCCCGGCGGGATGATGGAGGATGTGCTGATCCCCCTGCCGGGCTTGCATCAGGTCGAAAACGCGCTGGCAGCGCTGACGGCCATGGAAGTACTGCCGGATTTCCTGGTCAGCCGTACCGCCATGCGACGCGGCATGGCAAAGGTGCGCTGGCCGGCCAGGCTGGAATGGGCCGGGACCGCCCCCAGGGTGCTGCTGGATGGGGCTCATAACCCCCAAGGGGTCAAGGCGCTGCGGGAGTTTGCGGAATTGTTTTTGCATAAGGAAAAACGGGTGCTTTTGACCGGGGTTTTGCGGGAAAAGCTGAATGAGGAAATGCTCCGGGACATGGCGTCCCTTGCAGGCATGGCCGTGACCGTAACGCCCGATAACCACCGGGCTATGCCGGCGGGGGAATTGGCCGACCTGCTTTCAGAGGAAGGCTGCGCGGCGGAAGCGGCGTTGAGTTTGGAAGAGGGGCTTCAAATGGCGCGGGAATTGGCTGGGACGGATGGCGTTATCATCGCCGCGGGGTCTTTGTATCTGGCCGGTGCGTTGCGTAGTTTGCTCGGCTTGCGGAATGAAAGCCTTTTGTGATATGCTTCAATCAAAATGTTCTTGGGTTTGGAGGAATCATGGAATTTCGTCATGAACCGGTGCTGCTTTCACAAGTGCTGCATTGGCTGGACATAAAGCCCGGCGGCGTTTTTGCCGACGGCACGTTGGGCGGCGGCGGGCACAGTGAAGCCATTTTACAAAAAGCGGGGGAAGGGGCGGTGCTGTATGGCATCGACCGGGACCCCGCGGCCATAACGGCGGCTTCCGATCGCCTTGCAGCCTATCCCGGCTTTCACGCTGTCCGCGGCAATTTTCATGATGTGAAAGCGCTGCTTAAGGAAGCAAAAGCGCCAAAGCTGCATGGTGCGCTGATTGATCTTGGCGTATCCTCCCATCAATTGGACACGGCGGAACGGGGCTTCTCCTACCATGAGGATGCGCCGCTGGATATGCGCATGGACCCGACCTCCGGTTTGACGGCCGCACAGTGGCTGCAGAGCGTCTCCCAGCAGGAACTGACAAAGGTATTGCTGGAATACGGCGAGGAACGCTGGGCGGCCCGCATTGCCCAGTTCGTGGTGGAGCGCCGGAAAAACGCGGCCGTCGCTACCACGGGCGATTTGGTAAGGATCATTGACGACGCCATTCCCAAAGCCGTCCGCCGCAAGGATGAGGGACATCCGGCCCGCCGTACCTTTCAGGCCATCCGCATTGCGGTGAATGATGAACTGGCGCCGCTTTCGCAGGCTCTTTGGGATTTTGTGGACTGCCTTGCGCCCGGCGGCCGGTTTTGTGTGATCACGTTCCATTCCCTGGAGGACAGGCTGGTGAAGCAGGCCTTCCGCAGCATGCAGAATCCTTGCATTTGCCCGCCGAAGGCACCCATTTGCACCTGCGGCAAAAAGCCTGTGGCCAGGGTGCTGGCCGGCGGCGCGGTGCCGCCAGGCCCAGAAGAGGTGGAGAGGAACCCAAGGTCCCGCAGCGCAAAGCTTAGGGTAGTGGAAAGGTTGTGATGGGCATGCCCACCTTGTTTGTCGTCGCCACCCCCATTGGCAACCTTGGCGATATGAGCCCTCGGGCCGTGGAAACGCTCAAGAGCGTCGGCCTCATTGCGGCCGAGGATACCCGCGTCACCATGAAGCTCACGGCCCACTTTGGCATACAGACGCCGCTGACCAGCTGCCATGAGCATAACGAGGAAAGCAAATCCAAAAAGATCATTGAGAAGATGCTGGCTGAAAACATCGACGCGGCGCTGACCACCGATGCCGGGACGCCGGCCATATCCGATCCCGGCTATCTGCTGGTAAAGGCGGCCTGGGAGGCCGGGATCAAGGTGATTTCCGTTTCCGGGCCAACCGCCATGGCTTCGGCCCTTTCCATTTGCGGCTTTGATACGGCGCAGTTTACGTTTTACGGTTTTTTGCCCAGGCAAAAAAAGGAGCTTCGTGAAAAGCTGGTGCAGATCGGCCAGGGCGTGCCCGTGGCAGTGCTTCATGAATCGCCCCATCGCGTGGTAGAGTTGATGGAAATGATTGTGCAGGTGCTTCCGGAAGCAAAGGCAGCCGTTTGCTGCGATCTGACGAAACGGTATGAGCTGACACTCCGCGGACCGGTGCAAGATGTTCTGGCAACGATGCAAGGCAATCCCAACGTGGAAAAAGGGGAGTATTGCCTGGTGCTGGACCTGCATGATGTGCCGAAGGTGCAGGCTGTTCAGATGCAGGATATCAGCTTGGAGGCCCGTATTCTGGAGGCCATGCTTTCCGGGAAAACGCTTCGGGAGGCCCAGGAGGCGCTTGTCTTATCCGGCGTTAAGAAAAACGCGGCCTACGCGGCATCATTGAAGGTAAAGGAATTCCTGGAAGATCAATAGGTAACAGGAGGATGTATGGAAAACCTGCGCGTAATATCTGCCAATATGATAACCGAGACGGTCAAGGAGCTGTGCATCCGCGCCAATTGCTTTTTGAATGACGATATCGCCTGCGCCCTTTGCAAAGCGGCGGAGGATGAAACCTACGCGCCGGCCAAAGAGATCATCGTCATCCTGCAGGAAAACGCCAGGGTGGCGGGGAAACAGCGCATGGCCATCTGCCAGGATACGGGGATGGCTGTGGTGTTTTTGACCATCGGGCAGGATGTGCATGTTACGGGCGGCGCGCTGTATGACGCTGTGAATGAGGGCGTGCGCCGGGGATATGCCCAAGGGTATTTGCGCAAGTCTGTTGTAGCCGACCCGCTTCGCCGCAAAAATACAGGCGACAATACGCCGGCCGTGATCCATACGCAAATTGTGCCCGGGGACAAGCTGACCATTGAGGTGGCGCCCAAGGGCTTTGGCAGCGAGAATATGAGCCGGGTGGCCATGCTCAATCCATCCGATGGGCTGGAGGGCATCAAGCGGTTCGTGATGGAAACGGTGAAGCTCGCGGGCCCCAATCCCTGCCCGCCCATGATCTTGGGCGTGGGCATCGGTGGAACGTTTGAGAAGGTGGCGGCTTTGGCCAAAGAAGCGCTGCTCGTTCCCTTGGATGAAACGCATGCCGATCCTTTCTATGCCGCGCTGGAAGGCGAGCTGTTAACGCTGGTCAATGAAACCGGCATCGGCCCGCAAGGCTTCGGTGGGAAAACTACCTGCCTTGGGGTCAAGGTCAAAGCGTATTCTACCCATATTGCCGGGCTGCCGGTGGCGGTGAATGTGGGCTGCCATGTGACACGGCATGCCAAAGCGACGCTATAGGGAGGGGAAAGCATGGCGATTTCATTGATAGCCCCTCTTTCTTTGGAGGATGTGAAAAGCCTTCGCGCAGGCGACAGCGTGCTACTCAGCGGCGTAGTCTATACCGCCAGGGATGCGGCCCATGAGCGAATGACCAAGGCAGTTGAACAGGGGGAGGCCTTACCCATTGATTTGGAAGGGCAGACGCTGTATTACGCCGGGCCAACGCCAACGCCGCCGGGCAAGGCGGTGGGCGCCATCGGCCCCACCACCAGCGCCAGGATGGACGCGTACACGCCGCTGCTATTGTCTCTGGGGCTTCGGGCCATGATCGGGAAAGGGAAGCGCTCCAAGCAGGTTATTGAGGCCATGGAGAAGCATCCTGCCGTGTACTTTGCGGCCATCGGCGGCGCGGCCGCGCTGATGGCGGAATGCGTTACCTCCTGTGAGGTAGTGGCCTATGAGGATCTGGGTACGGAATCGATCAAGCGCCTGACCCTCAAGGACTTGCCGCTGATCGTGGCTGTGGACTGCTGTGGCGGCGATTATTATGAACTGGGCCAGCAGCGGTATTTGAAGGAAAAGTGAACGGCAACAAAAACAGGTTGGACCGCACCAGCCTGTTTTTGTTTATGGCAATGCTAAATAGATATCCATACTATATGCATTGCCCCAAGGGATGAAAACGCGTTCTAGAGCCTTCCCCTTCCAGGGGAAGGTGGCGCGTAGCGCCGGATGAGGTGCTTAGCTGCGCTTATCAGATCCCGGCTTAATACCTCATCAGTCACCTTCGGTGACAGCTTCCCCTGGAAGGGGAAGCCCAGCCCGTTGACAAAGTATCAGCGGGCAATTTTTTATTAAGAACCAAAAGGAAAGAGGAGAGCGAATGTCGAAATAAACACCAGGTGATGAAAGATGCTACTGAATCGAGCGAAGC
>JAFADG010000017.1 GCA_023425025.1 Bacillota bacterium | reverse complement strand
GCTTCGCTCGATTCAGTAGCATCTTTCATCACCTGGTGTTTATTTCGACATTCGCTCTCCTCTTTCCTTTTGGTTCTTAATAAAAAATTGCCCGCTGATACTTTGTCAACGGGCTGGGCTTCCCCTTTCAGGGGAAGCTGTCACCAAAGGTGACTGATGAGGTCGTAGCGAAAAAGACCTGCATTTACCACCTCATATGCAGCCAGATTATACATGTTGAAGCAGGCCATAAGGAGAAAACAGTAAAAAGGACAGCAAAGATAGCTTCTCCTTCATCCCCGCCCCGTTTTCAGCGTCACCGCCGCCACCAACAGGCCGACTTCCCTGGCCCCGCTCTGCGTCAGTGCCCTGGCGCAGGCTTTGGCGGTAGCGCCGGTGGTGCAAACATCGTCGACCACCAAAATCCGTAAGCCCTTCACTTTTCCGTCTACGGAAAACGCGCCTTCCAGATTGGACTGGCGCTTTTCTTTGCCCATGCGGGCCTGCTGTCCCGTTTCCCGGATACGCGTCAAGATATCCATCACCGGTATGCCGGTATGGAGTGCCACCTCCTGGGAAAGCAGCCCGGCCTGGTTAAAGCCCCGCTCCCTTTGCCGCGCCTTGTGCAGCGGCACCGGCACAAGCCCGTCAAAGGAATCGCTTCCAAGGCAAGCTGCCATTTCACCGCCCAGCACCCTGGCCGCGTCACGGACGCAGGTGTATTTCAGGCAGTGGACAAGCTCCCGCGCCTCGTTTTCATACCGGTACGGGGCGTACACCTTTTCGATGGTCTGCACGTAAAAAGACGTGCCCAAAAGCCGAAGCTTCAAAAGCGCGTCCCGGCATTTTGGGCACAGGTGATCCCCCGCCTCATCCAGGCGGGGATGCCCGCAGCAAAAGCAGCGGGCAAACTCAGGATACAGCCAATGAATCAGGAAGCCCATCCCGCCCACTCCTTCAACTGCCGGCTGAGGGTGGTATACCGCTTGGCGATGTGGTTGTTGCGCACCATGGCCTGGATCACTTCTTCCCGGCCTACCAGCACCACCAGGCGCCTGGCTCTGGTGATGGCGGTATAGAGCAGGTTGCGGGTCAGCAGCATGGGCGGGCCGCCCACCACCGGCAGCACCACGACGGGAAATTCGCTGCCCTGGCTTTTGTGCACCGAAACGCAATAGGCCAATTCCAGCGCCTCCCGCTGCTGCTCCTCGTACTCCACCAGCCGGTCGTCGTCAAAGCGCACGGTCAGGGTCCGGTCCTCCGGGTCGATGGACTCGATGAAGCCCACATCGCCGTTGAAGATGCCCTGGCCATCTTCCCACAGCACGCCGTTTTTTCTGCGCCACTCAATCTGATAATCGTTCTTCGTCTGCATTACCTTGTCGCCCACGCGAAACAGAGCATCGCCAAACACCAGGGAGGGCCGGCCCATGGCCGGCGGGTTCAGCGTCTCCTGCAACAGGCGGTTTAAAGCCCACACGCCGCACTCGCCCTTTTTAGTAGGAGACAGGACCTGTATTTGCCTGATGGCGTTTTCCAGCCGGTCCTTCTCCTCCATGCCCAGAAAAGCCGGCAGCCGCTGGGTGCACAGCGCCACGATGCTTTGGGCCGCCTCGTTCAAGGCGGCTTTCTTTTCCAGAAAAAAGTCTGTCGCCCGGCCGTTTACAACAGGCATTTCGCCGTTGTTGATGCGGTGGGCGTTGATGACGATCATGCTGTTCTCATCCTGCCGGAAAATCTGCGTCAGCCGAACGCTCGGTATGGCTTCGCTTTGCAGCATGTCCGACAGCACGTTCCCCGGCCCTACGGGCGGCAGCTGGTCCGCGTCGCCTACCAGTATCAGCCTTGTGCCCGGCGTCAAAGCCCTGAGCAGGCTGCGCATGAGCAGAATATCCACCATGGACATCTCGTCCACGATCACGCAGTTGGCCTCCAGCGGGTTATCCTGGCTTCTGGCAAAGCTGCCCTCGTCGCCGCCGTATTCCAGCATGCGGTGGATCGTCTTGGCTTCCACCCCCGTTGCCTCGGTCATGCGCTTGGCCGCCCGGCCGGAAGGGGCGCACAGCAGAATTTCACCCTCCTTGGACAATAACCGTATGATGCAGTTGATGATGGTGGTCTTGCCCGTACCGGGGCCGCCGGTGATGACCATGACGCCCTCGTCCGCCGCGGCAATGACGGCCTTGCGCTGCAGGTCGCTGAAGGTCACCTTTTGGTCCTTTTCAAATTTGCGTATGGCCTCCTCGGCGCCGGCGCTCTTTCTGTAGGGCAGCGCCGCCATCAGTTCATGCATCCGCTGGGCGACCTCCCGCTCCGCCTGAAAGTACAGGGGCAGGTAGATGGCTTGTCCCCCATCCTCCGCGGGGGCTGTAACCATATCGCGCTTTAGCAGCAGCTCCGCCAGGGCGGAGGTAACCAAATCCGCCTCCACCCGCAAAAGCTTGATGGTCCGGGCGGTCAAATCCTCCCTGGGCAGGTAGACATGCCCGCCGGTGGCGGCTGCGTCCTGCAATACATATTTCAGCGCGCACCTGACACGGTGGGGCGAATCCGCCGCCATGCCCATCGACAGAGCGATGCGGTCGGCGGTCAGAAAGCCGATTCCCTCAATATCCTCCACCAGGCGGTAGGGGTTTTCCCGTATCACCGCCTGCACCTGGTCGCCGTAGAGCCGGCTGATCTTCACTGCCAGGGAGGCGTTCACGCCGTAGCTTTGCAAAAACACCATGGCCTGGCGGGCGTACATCTGGTCATGAAAGCTCTGAGCAATTTGCGCCGCCCGCTTGGGGCCGATCTTGGGCACATCGGCCATGCGCTCGGGATGCTCGCTCATCACATCCAGCGTATCCTTGCCAAAATAGGCCACCAGCAGCTTGGCCGTGGCCGGCCCGACGCCCTTGATGAGCCCCGACCCCAAATACCGCTCGATGCCCAGCAGCGTGGTGGGCTTTACGATCTCGCAGCCGCTGGCCTTCCACTGCCGCCCGTATTGGGGATGATCGACCCAGCCGCCGGCCAAAACGATCTGCTCGCCGGAGGATAATTCCGGCAGCGCGCCCACCACCGTCACCTTTTCCCGGCCGGCGCGCACCTGCATGACCGTATAACCGTTTTCCTCATTGCGGTAGGTGATGTCGGATACCGTCGCCTCCAATTGTTCCACAGGTCCGCCCCGCTTCCAAACACTTCTTGTCCAGCCAATTATAACACAAGCGGATATGCTTGACAAAGAACATCGCCTCCGTTACAATAATTGCTGACAACTGTGGAAAGGGTAAGGTCTTCAATAATGCGCAAATAAGCCGCTGTCAACACAATGCCGCTCCCTACGGAGCCTTGTTTTGCATCGGTCAAATACGCGCATAAAAGACAATGCCCTTTTTGTTTTGGGTACGTTTGCTTTTGCGCCTTCCGATGCATCATTTCGGGAGGTTTTTTGATGCCCATTTGTTATCTCACAGGCACGCAATTGGAAAAGCATATCGGGTTGAGGCAGTTGTTTCAAATCCCGCTGTTGCAGATTTTTGAGGGGGACCGCATCGGCCTCATCGGCCAGAACGGAGCGGGCAAATCCACCCTCCTGGCCATGCTGAACGGGGATGCGCCCCCCGATAATGGAACCATCAAGCGGGATGTGCCCACCCATTTTATCCGCCAGTTCGGCGCGCCGGATGCGCCGGGGGAAGCCCAGCTGCTCAAGGAATTCCGTGTGCAGGACGCCGCTCAAAGGGACAGCCGCAGCGGCGGCGAGCAGACACGCATGCGCCTTTCCCAAACGGATATCAGCCGGGTGAAGCTGCTTTTTTGCGACGAGCCCACCGCCAACCTGGACAGCGAGGGCCAGGCGCTGCTCAAGCGGAAGCTTTCGCAGTGCGGCACCTTTGTACTGGTCAGCCACGACCGGGAGCTGCTCAACAGCCTGTGCAACCGCATCTGGTTTTTAAACGGCGAAACCATCACCGATTATCCGGGCAGCTATGATGATTTCTTGCGCATACAGGAGGTTGAAAAGGCCCAGCACGCAAGGGAATACGAGCGCTACATCGACGAAAGGACACATCTTGCGGAAGCGCTGGACAGCGTATCCCACAAGGCGGCCAAAATGAAAGGCCCGCCCAAGCGCATGGGCAACAGCGAAGCCAGGCTGCACAAACGGGACAACAAATCCCAGCAAAAGCTGCACAACGCAAAGAACGCCCTGAAAACCCGGCTGGAAAAGCTGGAAACAGTAGACCGCCCCCGGGATGAAATGTCCATCAAGTTGGATTTTGGCCTCACCGATCCGCCCCAAAGCCGCACGGTGATACGGGCGGAGCATGTATCCTTTGGATATGGAAAGCCCCTGTTCACCGATATATCCTTCGAGCTTCCCTTGGGCAGCAAAACGGCGTTGGCCGGCTTAAACGGGGCCGGCAAATCGACCCTGCTGCGCCTGATCCTACAAGAAGCGCCGGGTATACGCAAAACGCCCAAGGCCACCCTGGGCATTTTCGGCCAGGAATTTGAAACCCTGGACCTTGAAAAAACGGTGCTGGAGAACGCGCTTTTGCACAGCATACAAAAGGAAACGGTGGTTCGCACCATATTAAGCCGTCTTTTGTTCTCCCGGGACGATCTGACCAAAAAGGCCGGCGTGCTCTCAGGCGGGGAGCGGGTCAAGCTGGCCTTTGCCCAATTGTTCGCCGGGCCCGCCAACGTGCTTTTGCTGGATGAGCCCACCAACTACCTGGACATCCTTTCCCTGTCGGTGCTGGAGACCATGCTGAAGGAATATGAAGGCACGGTGCTGTTCGTATCCCACGACCAGGCCTTTGTCTGCGCCGTGGCCACCCGGCTGCTGTTCCTGGAAAAAGGCGGCCTGACTGCCTTTGAAGGGACCATGGAAGCCTATCAGGCCAGCAAGACCCCTGCCAGGGACCTGGCTTTTGAAAAAAGCCGGCTGCAGATGCGCATGTCCCAATTGTCTGACAGCATCGGCCGGGCAACCCCCAAGGAAAAGGAGCGCCTGGAAGAAGAGTACGCCGATTGCCTGAAAGCGTACCGGCAGCTGACAAGTGCATGAGTGATGCGGGGAGAAGTTTCTTCCTTCTCCCCGCATCCAAAAAAGGTATTTCCCTTTCGTCCAAACAAACTGATTTGCCCCACTGTTTTTTTAACAAATAGTGAAAGGCATCTTGCAATTCCCATAAAAATGGTGTATTATGTATGCGTACCAAATAAAGGGGGTGCTTCATTTATGAAGTCCGTCAACATCCGTCTCAGCCTGGCTGAAAACGTAAAGGCGTTTGTCAATGTCGTCAACCGCTATCCCTATGACATGGACCTGCGCGCAGGCCGCCACGTGGTGGATGCCAAATCCATTCTGGGTATCTTCAGCCTGGACCTGAGCAAGCCCATCGCGCTGGAAATCTACGCCGATGACTGCGATGATCTCCTGGCCGACATCAAGCCCTTCGTTGCCTGATAGGGTTTGGGCAGCCTGCTGAAGCAGGCATTGCATAACGAAATTGTCCCCTCGGCCTATGGTTCGAGGGGTTTTTTCCTGTACTTTTATGATACTGATTCCAAACATTTTTTCTTCGTCGCAGCGGTTTTTTACGCGCAAGTCTGCGTCGCTCTGCGCTCAACGTAGCGCTGCTACGTTTCGCTCCATCTCCTTGCCTTGCATCGAAAACTCCTCGCTGCTTTGGAAGAGATAATGTTTTACATCAGTATAAGGAGGGCGGTACCGGCATGATCAACCGTAAAACCCCCGACCTTGAAAACAGGCTGCTGATCCTCTATGCCATCGACCGGTTCGGACCGCTGAGCAGCCTGCAAATCCTGCAGTTTCTGGCCGAGCATGACCTGATGGATTACATCACCCTGCAGCTGACCCTGGGGGATCTCACGCAGACCGGCCATCTATGCGCCACGCCCCACGCGCTGGGCCTTTTGCATACGCTGACCCCGGCGGGCAAGGAATCCCTCAATCTGTTCCTGCACCGCCTGCCTTACAGCTTGCGCACACTGGTGCAGGCTTCGCTGCCCGGCTGGAAAAAAAGGTTCCAGCGGGAGGCGCAGATGCTCTCTGATTTTCACCGGCAGGAAGACGGCACGTACGCTTTGCGGCTGCGGCTAATGGAAAAGGACGCTCCGCTTTTGGATATGGTCATTACCCTGTCTGCCCGCGACGCGGCCGATCAGTATTCCCGCCGCTGGGAAAAGGCCGCGCCTTTGTTCTACGGGTTTTTGATGCAGGAGCTGGGAGATGACTTTTCCCAGAACGCGGAGCCCCCGGCCAATCTGCCCGCAAATGCAACCATCGAAAGCCGGCAGGATGCCCAGGGCTGTCTCCTGCAGCTTCATTACAACATTCCAAACAAGCCTGAAATCAAACTGTCGGTAAGCCTGCCCACCGAATCCATGGCCCTGTTCTTCGCCGGCCGGTGGGAAAGCAAGGCGGAAGGCATGTGCGCCTTTTTGCTGGACGCGCTTGCCAAAGCAGAATAGAAAAACACCCGGAATGGCATCATGGCCGCCATTCCGGGTGTCTTGTTAATCTCCCAGTTCCTTCATAAACCACTGCAAAACCGTATCATCCATGTCCGGCAGCCCCTCGTGGCCAAAGTCCGGGTAAAAGGTCACTTCCTTGGGGGAAGTAATTTTGTTGTAGCAGGCAAACTGGGTAGAAGGCGGGCAGATCTTGTCCATCAGGCCGGTGAACATATGCACCTTGCCCCGGATCCTTTTCGCCAGGTGCTGGATATCGATATAGCCCAGTTTGGCGAAAATCTCCTCCCGGCGGCTGTGGGTGGGGTCAAACCTGCGGAAATATTGCTTGAGTTCCACATAGGCATCCTCCGCCAGGTCCATTTCCCACACCCTTTGATAATCGGACAAAAAGGGATATACCGGCGCGGCCGCCTTGATGTCCGCCAGCGCCGCGCAGGCCAGCGTCAGGCCGCCGCCCTGGGAGCCGCCCCTGGCCGCCAGGCGGGTTTCATCCACCTCCGGGAAAGCGGATACCACCTTTGCCAGCAGCGCGGTATCCAAAAAGATGTGCCGGAACAACAGCTTGTGGGGGTCCGTATCGTCAAGCCCGCGGATGATCTGCCCCTGCAGGGTGTTGCCCGCAACGCCGCCCGCATCCTCGCTCCGGCCGCCCTGGCCGCGCACGTCCAACGCCGCCACACAAAAGCCGGCCGCGGCAAAGGCGGAAAGGAAGGTCCAGCTTTCGCTGGCGCCGGAATAGCCGTGGAAGCACAGTATGGCCGGCAGCTTGCCCGCGATCTTTTTGGGCCGCAGGTATTTGGCATAGATTCTTGCGCCGCCGGTGCCGGTAAACGTCAAATGAAAGCCGTCCAGCAGCGGGTGCTCAAACGCCGCCTTTTCAAGCATCGGGGAAGGGTCAAGGGAATGCATTTCCAATAAGGCTTTGTCCCAATAAGCGTCGAAGTCTTGGGGGCGCGGATTCCGCCCGGCATAGGTAAAGAGCTGTTCCACCGGCAAATCAAACAGGCCCATCATTACATCTCCTTGCATACAGGTATACTGCATTCTATCACAACAACGGCCGGTTGCCTATATATCCCCAGCCCAAGGATTTTGCTTTGGTTGCTTTTTTCTGTAAAACACGCTACAATAGAATGGATTATTTGTATTTTTACCCAACCATTTTTGCAGGGAGGAAGCCTACATGGACTATGTATTCATGACAGACTCCGACAGCGATCTCCACTATACCCAAGTAGACGAGATGCAGATCCCCGTAGTCCGCATGCCCTACATGCTGGAAGGCAAAGAGTATTTTGACGACATGGGCCGGGACAGCGACCCCAAGAGCTTTTTTGACAAGATGCGGGCCGGCGCCGCGCCCAACACGTCCCTTCTGCCCACCCCCGCCTACCTGGAGTATTTTGAGCCCATACTCAAGGAAGGCCGTGACATCCTCTTCCTGGCTTTCTCCAGCGAGCTTTCCGCCACCATACAAAACATCTACGCCGCCCGGGAAGAGCTGCTGCAAAAGTATCCGGACCGCAAGCTCCTGGTGGTGGATACCTTGAGCATTTCCGCGCCACAGACCAACCTGATCCTGCCCGCTTTTGAACTGTATAAGCAGGGCAAATCCATGGAGGAAGTGGCCGACTGGGTCGAAGCGAACAAGCTGCGCTCCCAAGCCTGGATCACGGTCGAGGATTTGAAGTACTTAAAGCGCGGCGGCCGCATCTCCGGCACAGCCGCGGTCATGGGCACCATGCTGGATTTGAAGCCCATTGTGGTCATGGGCAAAAACGGCAAGATCGTACCGGCGGAAAAGGTGCAGGGCCGCAAAAAGGCCATGCGCGTGCTGGCGGAACGGACAGCGGAGAACATTGAAAATCCCGAATCCCAAACCATGATCATCATGCACGCCGACTGCCCGGAGGATGCCCAGCGGCTGGAGGAGCTGATCCGCCAGAAGGTACCCGCCATCAAGGCCATCCGCACCATTATGGTCGGCCCCGTCATCGGCGCACATTGCGGCCCCGGCACGCTGGCCAGCTGCTTTTTGGGGAAGGAAAGGCCGATATAAAACAACATGCTCATCCCCCGCTTTCAAATGAAAGCGGGGGATTCATATCTGCCGAAAGATGCTATGGCATGTTACACACATGATGATGCGCAAAAATTTTCAACGGGTTTTTGCAAATTTCCGTACTTTATTTGTCAAAAGGACTTGACAGCGATACTATAGTGGCCATATACATGATAAATTGCTTTTTATCTGACTGGATGATTTTGCGTTTAATAGCTTTTCTGTTGCTCCCTGTCTACACATCCAAAACACGCAGGTTTTGCCTTTGGATCGATTGTTAGCATATGAAATCATGAATCAATGATGAATACCGAAATTGGTCATCAGTTATTTTTTCATCAGTAATCACGTCGAACAAAAGACATATATCATTTCAAGAATCGTCTATAGTACTATGCTTGAAGCAAAGTGTAAATGCTTTCATCGAGTTTTGGGGAAGCTTAATTACACCAAGCTGGCATTTCTAGGCAAAGAAACTGACACAGAAAGGACGCCCCACCGGATCGAGGAAAACCGTATAGTCCTGGGAGTATTGTACCGAAGCCAGCGCGGCGCCACAGGATAGCGCATGGCTTTTCACAGCTTCCTTTTCCTTGGGCGCAGCGGCAAAATCCAAATGCGTCATTTGCTGCTGTTTCCCTTTTTCATTGGGCCAGACGGGAGAAACGTAATCTTCTATCTCCTGAAACAGCAGGCAGATTTGATCATCCGGTGAAATGACGGCCAGCCACTCTTCGCTGAACCGCTTTTTGTTCCAGCCCAGCAGCGCGGCATAGAAATCCGCCAGCTTCTCCTGATCCGGGCAATCCAGTGTAACGGACGCAAAATTGATTTTAGGGCCAGGCACCGTCAATCCCTCCTCAAATTTCTCTTTCGTGATGACTGCATTTTATCATGCGTACTGATTTGCTGTCACCATTTTTCCCTTTTAAACATCTGTCCGGGGCAAGCGCCAGCCCAAGCCGCCAATGCTGCGCTTTCCCGGCCGGCTTATTCCTCCGCCCATTTCAGCGACCGCTCCACGGCCTTGTGCCAGCCCTTTTGCGCCTCTTCCCTTTGGGCCATGCCCATTTGCGGGTCAAACTGCAAATCATGCTGCCAGGCCTTGGCCGTTTCCTCTACGGAGCCGTATATGCCCACCGCCAGGCCCGCCAGCAGCGCAGCGCCAAGGGCCGTGGTCTCCATCACCTTGGGCCGGACCACCGGGATATTCATCACATCCGCCTGAAACTGCATCAAAAAACTGTTGACGCTGGCCCCGCCGTCCACCTGCATTTGTTTGGGGGCAAAGCCGCAGTCCGCCGCCATGGCGGTGAGTAAGTCCGCCGACTGGTAGGCGATGGCCTCCAGCGCGGCGCGGACGATGTGCGCCCGGCCGGTGCCCCGGGTCAGGCCCACGATGGTACCCCGGCTGTACATATCCCACCAGGGCGCCCCAAGGCCCGTAAAGGCCGGCACCAGATATACGCCGCCGGTATTTGCGATGGATTTGGCAAGGCCTTCGCTCTCCGCCGAGCTGGATATCAGCTTCAGCTCATCCCGCAGCCACTGGATGGCCGCGCCGCCCATGAACACGCTGCCCTCCAGGGCGTAATAGGGTCTGCCGCCGATGCGCCAGGCCATGGTCGTCAAAAGGCCGTGCCTGGAAGCAACAGGGGTTTCCCCGGTGTTCATCAGCATAAAGCAGCCCGTGCCGTAGGTATTTTTGACCATGCCGGCCTTATGGCAGGCCTGGCCGAACAGCGAGGCGTGCTGGTCCCCCGCCATGGCCGCCACGGGAATGGGCCGGCCCAGGATCGCCGTATCCAGCATGCCCACCACCTGGGCGCTATCCACCACCTGGGGGAGAATTCCAAGCGGGATATCCAGCATGTCCAGCAGCTCGCTGTCCCATTGCTGGGTGTGCAGGTTAAAGAGCATGGTGCGGCTGGCGTTGGTGGCGTCGGTCACATGGGGCCTGCCTTCCACCAGGTGCCAGCACAGGAAGCTGTCCACCGTGCCAAAGCACAATTCCCCGGCCCTGGCCCGTTTGTGCAAGTCAAGGTTGTCCAGAATCCAGGCCAGCTTCGTGCCGGAAAAATAGGCGTCGGGCACCAGCCCGGTTTTCTGCCGGATCATATCCGCTTTCCCGGCGGCCTTCAGCCGCTCCACATAGGGCGCGGTGCGCCGGCACTGCCACACGATGGCGTTGAAAACGCATGCGCCGGTATGCTTGTCCCACACCAGCGTGGTCTCCCGCTGGTTGGTGATGCCGATGGCGGCAATCTCCTCCACCGCGACGCCGGACAGCTTGACCGCCGTGCGCAGCGCCTCCACCTGCGTTTCCAGGATGTGCGTTGGATCATGCTCCACCCAGCCGGGCCTGGGATAGATCTGCGGGAACTCGATGCCATGGGCGGCCAGCACCCGGCCGCTTTCCTCAAATACCACCGCGCGGGAACTGGTGGTTCCCTGATCCAGCGCAACCAGGTAACGCTTGGCCATATGATTACCCCTTTTCTTTTGTATGCGTCCGCAATGCAAAACCGCCGGGCGGCAGGGCGGGATGTTACTCCCTCCGCCCGCCCGGCGGTCTTTGTGTACCCTTATTTGATTTTGATGCCGTAGATTTGGCTTTCTCCCTTGCCGCTGGTGCCGACCACCAGGATATCGTTGTAGACGGCGGGAGAGCCGGTGATGGCGCCATCCAGCTGGATGCTGTTCTGCACGGCGCCGGTCCGGCCGTCCATCAACTGCAGCACGCCGGCACTGTCGCCCTGTATGATCCAGGCTTCGCCGCTTTCGTTATATACGGCCACAGGCGAGCTCCAGCTGAAATGGGACATGGGCTGCTGCCAGACCACTTGGCCGGTCTTTTTGTCAAGGGCGATGATCTGCCCGCCCTCGGAGGTCTTAGCCACGGTGAAGATCACCAGATTGCCGATAGTCTGCTGCCCGACGACCGGGGAGGCCATAACGCCGCCCGCCTCGCTGGAATCGAATTCCACATTCACCGTGTAGGACCATTCCTGCCTGCCCGTCAGCGCGTTCAGCCGGCGGATGGTGCAAATGCCGTTTTTGCCTTGCTCCTTTACGGTATTGCCCGTATACAGGGCCAGCGCGCCGTCCGCGTCAAAGTCCAGGGCAATGGTGGCGTCGGTGTTGTCATCGGTATTCACGGCCCAGACGGGCTGCATGGTGTTCACGTCCACACACTGCAATATGCCCGTGGCGTCGGCAAAGTAGGCATAATTGCCGTACATGGCCACGCTGCCTTCCACGCCGGTTTGCGTATCCTTCTGCTTGGAAGTCTTGGCCTTGTAGGAAACGATTTTGGGATCGATGGTCAGCTTGGGTGCTTCCGTATCAAACTTGCTGTTGAGCAGCACGGTATACAGCATGCCGTTTTCGCCGGCGACAATCAGCGTATCGCTGTTCTTGTCGATCAGGGAGGTGCCGTCGAAAGCGCCATTGCTGCCAAAAGCGTTCTTGTCGCGGCCGTTGATGAATTTCAACTGCTTCTGGTCAAGGAGATTGAACAGGAAGAAGCCGATATCCCCCGTAGTGTTGCCGATCTTGCTGATGCCCTGGCCCACGGACAGCATGGGCATGCCCCGGGGATCGACGGATACGGAGCCTTTGAGCGGGAAGCCCACGTTGATAGGATCGCGGGTGGGCTTGCCGTCGGTCAGATCCAGGAAATAGATCTTGCCGTCCTGGGAGGCCAGTATGACCTCCTTCAAAGCGCTGACCGCCTTCTTCTCCTCATTCAGGTTCATCATCCCGCGGATTTCCTTGGGCCATTTGACGATGGCCGGCTGGCCCGTCCAGCCCGCGCCGTGATAGGAGGAAATACCGCCCATGGGCGTGCTCCAAAGGATCTCCAGCTCGTTTTCCTGGACGTTGACAATGCCATAGGCCGCATTCTGGCGGAAGGGCCCGCCCCTGAAGGTAAGCACAGCGCCGGGCCACTGGGCATAGCTGTCCGGTGCGCTCATCTTGACGGGAATACTGCGGGTAAACTCGTT
This sequence comes from Bacillota bacterium, assembly GCA_023425025.1. Taxonomy (GTDB): domain Bacteria; phylum Bacillota; class Clostridia; order Christensenellales; family Aristaeellaceae; genus JAEWAH01. The sequence goes on along the minus strand of JAFADG010000017.1, from coordinate 45,151 downwards.
GACCGCCTTGCTGCCGTCATAGATCTTCGTGGTGAGCTTCAACAGGCTGGGATCCGTGCCATCCGCCGCGCCGGCCTGCATGTAGGGCATAGGCGTGGGGCTGGGCGTGGGTTCCGGCGTGGGCTCCGGAGAAGGCGTCGGTTCAGGCGTGGGCTCCGGGGTTGCCGTAGGCTCAGGCGTGGGTTCTTCCGTCGGCGCCGGCGTTTGCGTCGCATCCGGGGTAGGTTCCGTCAGGCTTACTTCCATCGCCTGCATCGTGGGTTCCGGCGTAGATTCCGGGATGAAGGGCGTTTCTGTCGGCGCAGCCACAGGCGAGACGATGCTCACTTCCACCATCTTGCCGCTGTCCTGCCAATTTTCATCCGACAACACCTGGGCGGACATCTGGCCGGTATAGGCGTCCTTTAAAACGTGCTTCATGGACCAGATGGTGCTGTTTTCATTCTTGACATAGGCTTCGGTCGCCTTGACCAGCTCGTTGCCCATGCTGTCCAATACCCGCACGCCCTCCACCGTCTTGGTGGTGGTGATGGTAAAGGCCAATTCCACCGGCGCCTGGCCGGAAGAAGGCACCACCTGGAAGTCTATCACCTGGGGCAGTTCCTTTGTCTCGGGAACGATTATGGCCTTCACGCTCTGGTAGAAGCCATTCACCTCGCCGGTAATGGTATCCTTCACGTCATTGAGCGTGTTCACGATCCCGCCGGCCTGCTGGTCATCCCGTTCCGGGAGCAGGAAATACAGGCCGCCCAAAGACAGGGCAATCAGCAAAACAAGCACAAGCAGCACCGTCAGGCCCTTGTGGCCCCGGCGCTTTTCATCCTCATCCTCCTCCAGGTAATCCGGCACCGGCTGGGCCTGCCTTGGCCTGACTGGCGCAAACTCCTCCTGGCGGGGCGACCGGGCATAGTTGGCGCCTGGCGCCTGGGGCCGGCCCTGGCCCACCATGGGCCCGTTTTGATCCATAGGCGGCCGGTTCATATTGGGCGCCGGACGCATGGGCGGAGGTACTGGTCCCCGCTCCTCCCGCATGGGCGGCGGTGCCATTCTTGATTCTTCCCGCCTTGGGGGTGGAACCATTCTTGGTTCTTCACGTTCGGGCTCGTCCGCCTGCGCACCCTGGTACCGCTGGGAACGGCGGCGGCGCTCGTACCCCTGGGCGGAAGCGGAAGGCTGTGCATCCTCATACAGGGGCTGCTCCGCCGGACGGCTGACCCGCTTTGAGACATACTGCGTCTGGGCAGGAACATACCGCGGCGCAGGCTCCGCATCGCTGGGCACCCGGGCACGTTCCGCACGAATCTGCGTCTCCTGCCCCAGTTCACCCATCCTTGGATCCTGTTCGGATTTTTCATACATCGCCCTGGCCGGGATACGGCCATTCGGGCGATTTTGCTCACGATCGCTCAAAACACGGCACTCCTTTTCACTTCGAACCAGCTTCACCTGTCTATTATACAGAATGTTCCGTTTATCCACAAGCAAAATTCATTTTTACTTGTAAATAATCGCATACACACTCCATGGTAATCCTTCCCACGAATGGGCAAATGTATCCATGTAACCTTTTCTTTCGCCGCCAAGACCTGTGTTAAGCCGTCAAACTCCGTCAGCCAGCGGCTGAAAAAACGTTCGCCGCCACCGCTCCAGCGCCTGTGGAAACCATGCTTCCCCGCATACATGCTCCGCGAAGATACACAGGTAAAGCAGTATGCCAAGGCTTATGAACGGCTGAACAAACCGCCGCTCCACCTTGGCGCCGGCTTCGCTTTCATAGCCCGCGAAGACGGCTTCCTGCTCCGCCTCGCCTGTAAAGTGGGAAGCCAGCGCGCCCAAATCCATGTAGTAATAGCCGTATCCCCACAGGCCAAAATCGATAGGGGCGACCCTTTTCCCGCACAAAAGCAGGTTGGATTTGGAAAGGTCGGAATGCACGATGCCAAAGCTTTTTGGAAAGCCGTCCATCTCCGCCATCCGCTGCCGGATGACGGACAGGGCGGCGGTCATGGCCTGCGCATGGTCTTGGGGGAGAACGCCGGAGGACGCCATATCCCAAAACCTTTTCGCCATGCTTTCCGTCAGGGCCTTATCGTACGATCTGCCGGCGGAGGCGGGCCATTCCCCGCCCGTTTGAAAGCACCTGTGCATGCGGGCGGTCATGCGACCGGTTTCCGCCAAAAGCGCCGGCGTGATTTCCGCCTGCTCCAGCGTATCGCCGTCAAGCCAAGCAAGCAGCGTGGCGTATTCCCCGCCCGGCAAAAGCGACAGCATATCGTTTTCCCGGTTCAAGACAGGGGTTTGCGCCGGTATGCGGCCCTGCTGATGCAGCGCCCGCAATATCGCCAGCTCTCCCTGCAGCGACGCGGCTTTATCCACTTTGAACAGTGCCTGGGAAAAGCCCTCTCTGGGCTGATGAACACGAAGCACATACGCTTTGCCCGCCGCGTCCGTAACCCTGAAGGTGGCGTTCTCATTGTGCCGGATCAGCCGGGTGGATGGGCTGTCAAGGCCGTAGCACAAAAGGGCCTGTGAAAGCCAAAGGTCGGTACTCATGCATCCTCCAACAGGGAAAGACACAGCTTGTAGTGGCTGGAGGCCATGCCCATCCTTTGATAAAAGGCGTGGCTTTGCTCCCTTGCCATGCGGCAGCAAACCTCCAGCTGAATAAGGCCCAGAGCGCAGGCCGCATCCCTGGCCGCTTTGAACAAAATCCGTCCAATCCCACGGCCCCGCAAACCTTCTTGCACCACCAGCTCCTGTATTTCGCCTACAAGACCCGCGTGGTGCAAAAGCCGCTGCGCGTGCAGGCTGATGAAACCAACCGGCTTGCCGTCCAAAAATGCCAGGAAGTAACGGATGCTGTCCTCCTCAAGATTCGCCGCATACACCTTTAAAAAAGCGCCCCGGTCAAAACCCGGCCCTTCCAGCTGACACATGAGGCTGTACACCGCGTCCGCGTGGCTGATCTGCGCGGGAAGAACGGTGATAATCTGATCCATCGAACCTCCCTCAGGGCGCAAGCCGCACGGGCACGCCCTCTCTTGACAGGTATTCCTTCAAGGTTTTGATCTCGAGTATGCGGTAATGGAACAGCGTGGCCGCCAGCGCCGCGTCGGCGCATCCGATAATCAGTGCGTCTTTGAAGTGCTCCATCGTGCCCGCGCCGCCGGAGGCGATCACCGGCACGTTCACCGCCTTGGCAACGGCGCGGGTCACCGAAATATCAAACCCTTCGCCCACGCCGTCGGTATCCATGCTGGTCAAGAGGATTTCGCCCGCGCCGCGGCGCACGCCCTCCCGCGCCCATTCCAGGGCATCCCGGCCGGTATTCACCCGGCCGCCGTTCACATATACATCCCAGCCGCCGCCCATGCGCCGCTTCACATCCATGGCCAGCACAATGCACTGGCTGCCAAAGCGCAGCGCTGCTTCCTCAATGAAATCGGGGTTTTTTACCGCCGGGCTGTTGATGGATACCTTGTCCGCACCCAGGCGCAAAAGCTCCTTGATTTGGGTGAGGTCCGATATGCCGCCCCCCACCGTAAAGGGGATGAACACCTGCTCCGCCACGCGGGAGGTCACATCCAGCATGGTCTTGCGCCCCTCGTGGGAGGCGTTGATGTCCAGCAGCGTAAGTTCGTCGGCCCCGGCCCCGTTGTACCAGACGGCGGCTTCCACAGGGTCGCCGGCGTCCCGGATGTTTACAAAGTTCGTGCCCTTGACCACCCGCCCGTCCTTGATGTCCAGGCAGGGGATAATGCGTTTGAGCAGCAATCAAATGCCCTCCTTTGCGGGGTTCCACGCGGCGAAGCGGCGGAGCATACTCAAACCATCCGCCCCGCTTTTTTCGGGATGGAACTGGGCCGCCGCCACCGCGCCCAGCTGGGCCACGGCAGTAAAAGGGATGCCGTATTCGGATGTGCCCACCGTCCAATCCGGGGAGAGTTCCGCCATCATGTAGGAGTGCACAAAGTACACGCAGGGCGCAGTCCCCCCGTCAAACAGCGCGCAGTCCCGGGTTTGTAAGGTATTCCACCCCATGTGGGGGATCTTCAGCCCCATTTCGGGAAAGCGGGTGATGGTGCCGGGAAAGATGCCCAAGCCTTCGTAATAGCCGTTTTCCTCGCTGGCCTCAAACATCAGTTGCATGCCCAGGCAAATGCCAAGAAAAGGGGTCTTGCGCCGCACGATTTCCTTGGCCGCCTGGTCCAATCCCGTTTCCTTCAGGCGGGCCATGGCGTCGCGGAACGCGCCAACGCCGGGCAGGATGACCCTGTCGGCTTCCAGTGCCTGCTCGGGGTCGTCGGTGACAACGGCCTCCTGCCCCAGATATTCCAGCGCCTTTTGCACGCTGCGCAGGTTGCCCATGCCATAATCCATAATCGCGATCATCGTATGTCCTCCCTGCCGGATAAGCCCAGCAGCTCCGCGCCGTTTTTGTACAATATTTTTTCCTGCTCGTCAGGTTCAAAGCCCAGGGCCAAAAAACGCTCCAACTCCTCCGCCGGGGTCCACATGGGATAGTCGGTGCCAAAGAGCACCCGGTCCACGCCGTAATGGCCGATGATGGCCCTGGCTTCCTTGGGCGGCAGCGCGTACAGGCTGGAGGAGGTATCCACCCACACGTTGGGCCGGCCGGCCAGCAGCTTGTGACCATCGGACCACTGGGACCAGCCGCCCAGGTGGGCGCAAATGGTTTTCATGTTCGGATATTTGTCCAGCACTCTTGCCATGCGCCTGGGCTGGCTCGTTTCAAACCGCCTGTCCCCCGTGTGGATCAAAAGCGGAACGCGCCCCTGGATGGCTTCGTAAATGGGAAAAGCCTTTTCATCGTCAATGTTGAAGTGCTGAAAATCAGGATGCAGCTTGATTCCTTTGAGGCCAAGGGATATCGCCCGGTCAATCTCCCCCACGATATCGGGATGGCCGGGGTGCATGGTGGCAAACCCGGTGAAGCAGCTATGGGCCTTTACACTTGCGGCAATGAAATCGTTGACGCGGGCCACCTTTTCCCAGGTGACCGCCACGGAATGGACCAGCATGTGGGTGACGCCGGCGGCGGCCTCCTGCTTCAATAAGGTATCCGCCGTGCCGTCGTGGCGCATTGGGATTTCATAAAACTCCCCGATGGCCTGGGCGGCTTTTATCGCGATGGCGTCGGGATAAATATGGGCGTGAAAGTCGAGGATGGGCATAAGGGCCTCCTAAAGAATAAGCGGTGGGCCGATAGCGGTTCATTAGATTCATAAAACCTGATAATCTTCCGGGGATGAATGAGGATGGATCGGGATGACGGAAGAGGCCGGGACAGAGGAGGCTGGCAAAACAAATGCAGAGCCTTCCCCTTCCAGGGGAAGGTGGCGCGCAGCGCCGGATGAGGTGCTCCGGCATGCCACCTGAAGAATTGCCGCACCCCCTCATCAGTCACCTTCGGTGACAGCTTCCCCCAAAGGGGATGCCTCTTTTTCGTTCGCTCTCCCCAGCCTCCTTTTGAAAGGAGGTGCCGCCCGCAGGCGGCGGAGGATTGGAAAGCGAAGCAGCAATACGCCACAGTACTTGACGGAAAGCTCGAAAGGGGCGCCCGGCATTGCCGGCACCCCTTTGTGCTACCTATTCCTGTACAGTATTTCGTCCCTGCGGGGCCCGTTGGAGACCATGCGGATGGGCGCGCCAATTTTTTCTTCCAGGAACGCAACGTACTTTTTGCAGTTTTCGGGCAACTGCTCAAAATCCCGCACGCCGCGGATGTCCTTTTCCCAGCCGGGCAGCGTTTCATAGACCGGCTTGGCGCGCATGAGCTTGGGCGTAGCGGGGAATTTGTCGGTGATCACCCCGTCGATGTCATACGCTGTGCAGACGGGAATCTCCTTCAAATACCCCAGAACATCCAGGTTGGTCAGCACGGCCTCCGTGCCGCCCTGCACCATCACGCCGTAGCGGGTGGCCACGGCGTCAAACCAGCCCACCCGGCGGGGCCGGCCGGTGGTGGCGCCGTATTCGCCGGCATCACCGCCGCGGTTGCGCAACTCCACCGCCACATCGCCGTCAAGCTCCGTCACAAAGGGCCCCGCGCCCACGCAGCTGGAGTAGGCCTTGGTCACGCAGTAAATATCCCGGATATCCCAGGGCGGCACGCCGGCGCCCACCGCGCCAAAGCCCGCCAGGGGCGAAGAGGAGGTGGTATAGGGGTAAATGCCGTGGTCCGGATCCCGCAGCGAGCCCAACTGGCCCTCCAGCAGAATGGTCTTGCCGGCCTTGACCGCATCGAAAAGGTACCAGGAGGTATCGCAGACCATGGGCGCGATTTCCTTTGCCAGGGCCGTAAACTTCTCCACCAGCGCATCCACGTCGATGGGCGGCTTGTGGTACAGGTATTCCAGCATGGGGTTTTTCAAAGAGGCCACGTTGGTCAGCTTTTCGCGCAAAAGGGCCTCGTCGTACAGCTGGCAGACCTGCAGGCCGATCTTCATGTACTTGTCGCCGTAAAAGGGCGCGATGCCGGACTTGGTGCTGCCAAAGGATTTGCCGCCCAGCCGCTCTTCCTCGTACTTGTCAAAATCCACATGGTAGGGCATCATGACCTGCGCCCTGTCGGAAACCAGCACCTTGGGCCGGGGCACGCCCCTTGTGACAACGGTGTCCAATTCATGGATCAGGGCTTCGATGTTAAAGGCCACGCCCGGCCCGATAATGTTCACGATGTGCTGATGGAAAACCCCGGAGGGCAGCAGATGCAGCGCGAACTTTCCGTACTCGTTGATGATGGTATGCCCGGCGTTTGCGCCGCCCTGGAAGCGGACGACGATGTCGCTTTTTTCCGCCAGCACATCCGTCACTTTTCCCTTGCCTTCGTCTCCCCAGTTGGCGCCAACAATGGTGCGGATCATGAGGTTCCTCCTTTTTTACCGGCATCTTTGCCGTCAAAAGGCGCAAGCAAAAAGCGCCCGCTCCTGTTATACAATACGCGGGCGCTTCTGTCAAGACGAACGCGAGCGGCATGTTCCTGCCTTTTGTTCGGTATTTTCAAAAAGGTTCCACAAATCAGCATTGAACATATGTTCTTGTTTTGTTATAATGAAAGGGCTGTATGGAGATTTACGCAGAAAGGAAGAACACATTTGAAAGTTTTACTAACGTCAGCCGGGTTAGAAACCGAACGCATCAAACAATCCTTTTTGAAATTGCTGGTAAAAAGCCCACAGGAGACAAATGCATTGTTTATACCAACGGCCGCGATTAACGCCGGAGCAATAGGCGTTTTGCATAAGTGCATGCATGATTTACTTAAATGCGGAATTCCTGAAGAGAATATTACCGTATATGATTTGCATAAGATGATGCCGCTGGATAGACTGAAACAATTTGATGTTGTCTATATTTGCGGAGGGAATACGAAGTATCTGCTTGAGCGCATAAACGAGCAAGGCTTTCATGAAGTACTGAAGGAATACATGAAAAATGATGGGATCGTCATTGGCGTTAGTGCCGGAAGCATTATTGCGGCCCAAAACCTGGATCATAATTTGGGGCTGCTTCATTGCCGTTTAAATGTCCATTGCATGAGCGGCCAGGCAACAGGGAATCTGGATATATCGCTTTGCAAGGAAATCAATCTTACAGACAATCAGGCAATATACTTGACAGATATTGATTGCGCAAGCATTATCGAATAAAAAAGACGGCAACCGCAATTGGCAATAACAAAAGAGGAAGCCTCCTTGGGAAGCCTCCTTTTTTTATACACACCGTTTTTAGCATTACAGGTTTTTTAGCCTTTCCGTAGCCCTTAACGTATTTTCACGGGTGTTGAAAGCCGTCAGGCGGAAATACCCTTCGCCGCTGGGCCCGAAGCCGGAACCTGGGGTGCCCACCAGGTTCAGTTTGGTGAGCAGCAGGTCAAAAAAAGCCCAAGAGGTCATACCCTGTGGCACCTTCAGCCAAATGTAGGGGGCGTCCACGCCGCCGAACACGGTCATGCCCTGCTTGATGAGGCCCTCGCGGATGATCCTGGCGTTTTCCATGTAGTAGGCGATGGTTTCCTTGATCTGCTTTTGCCCCTCGTCCGAGTACACCGCCGCCGCGGCCACCTGCACGGGGTAGCTGACGCCGTTGAACTTGGTGGCCACGCGCCGCTTCCACAGGCTGTTGAGCGAAACCAGCTCGCCGTTTGCGCCAAGGCCCTTCACCCCATGGGGGACAACGGTATAGGCGCAGCGCACGCCGGTAAAGCCGGCGGTCTTGGAAAAGGAGTTGCACTCGATGGCCACATCCTTGGCACCCTCCACCTCATAGATGGACAGGGGGATTTCCTTGTTGCTCACATAGGCGCGATAGGCGGCGTCATACACGATCAGGCTGCCGTGCTCCTTGGCGTAATCCACAAACACCTTCAATTGGGCACGGGTCAGCGTGGTGCCGGTGGGGTTGTTGGGGTAGCAAAGGTAGATCACGTCTACAGGCTCTGTGGGCAGCGCCGGCACAAAGCCGTTTTCCTCGTTGCAGGGCAGGTACACAAGGTTCGACCATTTGCCGTCGGCTCCGAATTCGCCGGCCCGGCCGGCCATGGCGTTGCTGTCCACATAAACGGGGTACACGGGATCGGTCACGGCGATCCTGGCATCCAGCGAAAAGATTTCCTGCAGGTTGCCAACATCGCACTTGGCGCCGTCGGAAATGAACACCTCGTCGTATTCCAAGCTGACGCCCCGGGCCGCGTAGTCCTTTTCCCGGATCGCGTTCACCAGAAAATCATAGCCGAAATCCGGGCCGTAGCCCTTGAAGGTGGCAACGTTCGTCAGGTCGTCCACGCCTTTGTGAAAGGCTTCGATGACGGCGGGGCTTAGCGGCTGGGTCACATCGCCGATGCCAAGGCGGATGATGTCCGCCGCGGGGTTTTCCGCCTGATAGGCCTTCACCCGGCGGGCAATCTCGGCAAACAGATAGGACCCGGGCAGCTTTTGATAATTTTCGTTGATACGCAGCATGGGCGCTCCTCCTTACAGCTTTCGAATTCTATCGGTTACTTTAGCCAGACGCCGTCAAACACAAACTCCGCCGGCCCCTCCTGGTACACATGATTGTCCTGCGCGGACCATTCCACCAGCAAATCGCCGCCGGTCAGTTTCACCGTGGCGCGCCGGTCGGCCTGGCCCCGCAAAACCGCCGCCACCAGCGACGCGCAGGCGCCGGTGCCGCAGGCCATGGTCTCGCCGGAGCCCCGCTCCCACACCCGCATGTGTAGTAGGTCCCGGCGGACGATCCTCACAAACTCCGTATTTGTGCGTTCGGGAAACAGCGGATGGTTTTCAATCGTCGGTCCCACCGCCGGCAGATCCACAAGGTCCGGATCATCCACAAACAGCACCGCATGGGGGTTGCCCATGCTGACGCAGGTGATCTGGTATGTGCGTCCGGCCGCTTGTATGCGCTGATCCAGCACCATTTCGCCGGGCAGATTTACCGGGATCAGGCGGGGATTCAGCTCCGGCGTGCCCATATCCACCCGCACCTTTACAACCTTGCCATCCTCCACTGTCAGTTTCAGTGGCCGGAGGCCGCCCAGGGTACGCAGCAGGATATCCGTCTTGCCGGTCATGCCCCGCTCGTACGCGTACTTGCCAATGCAGCGGGAAGCGTTGCCGCACATTTGCGCCTCGCTGCCGTCGGCGTTGAAAATACGCATTTCAAAATCTGCCGTATCGCTGGGCAAAATCAGCACCAACCCATCGGCCCCCACGCCAAAGTGGGGTTTGCTGATGGCGACCGCCAGGCTGACCGGGTCCTGTACGACCTCTTCAAAACAGTTCACATAAACGTAATCATTGCCGATGCCGTGCATCTTCGTAAACCGCATGAAAACCGCGCTCCTTCTTTGCGCAATAGCAGGATGTTAACTCGTATTATATGGGAAAGTCCGAAAAAGTTCCACAGAAAGAGAAAAAGATGTAAATTTGTCATCCAATTGCAATAAATTGTTAAAGCAACTGTTGACGTTTCCGGCACTCAATTCTATAATAAAACCGAGAGCTCATGCATATACCTTGTCCAAGGAGGTGTACAAGCATGCAATTTACGCAAAAATTGGCCGCCCTGGTGGTGACTTTGTTTCTGTTTTTGCCCATAAACGCGGCCCTGGTGGAGGGGACGGCGGCGACAGAGTTGCCCCCAGCGACCCCCGCCTTTGATCCCGAGACGGACGCCGGCTATCTGCCCGAGGGCATGGAGCCTTACATTCGTAATGATTGGGAAAACGGTTCATGGATGTATATCACGCAGGACCTGCGCGTTCAGATCACCCGTTACCGCAGGACCACCCCCGTAAAGCTGGTGTGGTACATTGCCGATATCCGCAGCGAGACCGAAACCATGCAGACCATTCCGTTCAATGAGGAACGGCCCGGCCGCACCAACGGCCTGCCGGAGGACATGGCAAAAAAGCACAAGGCGGTGTATGCCCAGAGCGGCGACTTCTACTCCTACCGCGTCGCCAACGGCAAGCGGCCCGGCATCATCATCCGCAATGGCGAGATTTTGTACAGCAAAACCTATACCAAGCCCATTCTGGCCCTGCCCAGCCTGGACAACGCCGCGTTCCTCCCCAACGGGGATATGAAAGTATTCGGGTCGTATGAGCTCTCGGCCCAGGAATACATCGACATGGGCGCCATGGACGTATTGGCCTTTGGCCCCATCCTTGTCAAGGACAGCGCGGTCAACCCGGTGATGTACACCAACTTTACCCATGAGGAGCCCCGCAGCGCCATCGGCATCATTTCCCCCGGCCACTATATCGGCATGCTGGTGGAGGGGCGCACGGCATTTTCCGAAGGCTGCGGCTTGCAATTTGTGGCCGAAACGCTGTATGATCTTGGGTGTACCGATGCCCTGAACCTGGACGGCGGCGGCACCGCGGCCATGGTGTTCATGGGGCAAAGCGTGGAACTGGGCGATGGCGGAGGCGTATCGGAAAACGGCAGGGCCATCCCGGATATCCTGGCCATCGGTACGTATACGGAATAAAAAGGCGGCGCGTACATGATCCTGTTTTGCAGCGACTATCAGGAAGGGGCCCATCCCGAAATCCTCGAAAAGCTTGCGGCCATCAACCTTACGCAAAATCCCGGTTACGGAACCGATGACCACTGCCAAAAAGCGGCGGAGCTGATCCGGGCAAAGTGCGGCTGTCCGGATGCTGACGTGCATTTTCTCGTGGGCGGAACCCAAACCAACACCACCGTCATCTCCGCGGCGCTGCGCCCCCACCAGGGGGTGCTTTGCGCGCATACAGGGCACATCAACGTGCATGAGACCGGCGCCATCGAGGCTGCCGGCCACAAGGTTCTGGGGGTGATGAGCCCCGACGGCAAGATCACCGCGGCCCAGGTGGAGCGGGAGGTTACGCTGCAGGCGGATTTTGAGCACACCGTCAAGCCCGGCATGGTGTACATCTCCTTTCCCACGGAGCTGGGCACGCTGTACACCCTTGCGGAGCTCACCGCGCTGCGCAAAGTCTGCGACAGGCACCGCCTGTACCTGTTCCTGGACGGGGCCCGGCTGGGCTATGGCCTATGCGGGGAAGGCAACGATGTAACGCTTGCGGACATTGCCCGGCTGTGCGACGTGTTCTACATCGGCGGCACAAAACTCGGCGCGCTGTTTGGCGAGGCGGTGGTCATAAACCATCCCGCGCTCAAGCCCGATTTCCGCTACTTCATCAAGCAGCGGGGCGGCATGCTCGCCAAAGGCTGGCTCTTGGGCGTTCAATTTCAGGTGCTGTTTGAAGACGACCGGTACTTTGTCATCGCACAGCATGCCCAGCGCCTGGCCATGCTCCTCCGCGACGAACTGCGCCGCCTGAACATCCCCTTCCTCATTGATTCGCCCACCAACCAGCAGTTCCCCATCCTCCCTGACAACGTCATTGAAAAGCTCGGCCCCCGCTACACCCTCTGCTTCCAGGAAAAAACAGACGACACCCATACCGCCGTGCGCATCTGCACCTCCTGGGCCACCCGGGAGGAGGACGTGCTGGCGCTGCTAAAGGACTTAGGGGACGCTTAGGGGACGCTGCCCCCTAAGAACCTCTGCCAAAGGGATATATCCCTTTGGGATCCCTGTTTTGGGGATAGCAAAATAGCCTGCCCTTGCTAAGCAATGCAGTAGAAGGAGCAGGTTTTTGATTGCAATAATTCCGGGCTAACGCATAGGTTTTTGATAATGGCAGGAAATCATTGTCGCCTTTTATCCAGTACTGTATAATGGGCAAAAAGCAAACACCGCTTTGAGGTTACGAATGAAAACATATGAGCAGATGTTCCGGCATGTCCAGGATTATCTTATGGCAACCGGCTGCGACGGAGCTTCCAAATCCAGCGGTTACCCTTTCCGCAAGCGTTCCGATCACATCCGCCGCGTTTTCCTGTGGGCGGGCTCACCGAAGGGGAAACCGGCATCCATACCCAGGCCGTTTTAACCGCCGCCATCTTTCATGACGTCGGCTATGCCCTTTTGCCGGATAATATGGAGCACGCCGAAAACAGCGCTGTCTTGTGCGAAAGATACCTTAAGGAAAACCATTATGACAGTTCGTTCACCGACCTTGTCACCGATCTTGTGAAAAACCATTCCCGCAAGGAAATGCTGCAATCCCCCGGCACGCTGCGGGAGCTAATCCTGCTGATAGAAGCCGATTTGCTGGATGAAACCGGCGCGTTGTCCATCGTGTGGGACTGCATGGCCGAAGGCGCCAAGGAAACCCAAGCCTTTGAGAAAACGTACCATCACATATTGAATTATTCCTGCAAGGAATTGAGCGCCAATCCCATGGTCACGGAAAAGGCGAAAGCGTTCTGGGAAGAAAAGCAGCGCCAGGCGGAAAGGTTTATGGCGCATCTGTCCTTTGATCTGGGGTTGCAGGATACCCTTTAGTGCTTTACAAATTTGCTGAATACATAGGAATCAATTTGTTTGTAGTATCCCTTATTTTCGAACTGCAATTTTCTCAAAAGGTTTATGCTGGCAAGGTTCTCCTTATCGGTACAGGCAACTATCTCGTACGCTATGAATCTTTGATGAAAAATCTCAACCAAGGCTGCAAGAAACTCATATGCATAGCCTTGCCTATGATACTTGTAGGAGACTGTAAAGCCTAAAGGAATTATCGGCTTTTTTATTGAAACAAAAATGTCGCCAACAAGCCTATTGGATCCCTTGTCTGCGACTGCGAAATGTTTCTTGCCGGCAGAAAACAAGTCATCCTCCGCTGCCGCTTCAATGAATATCGCCAAATGACCCCTGTCCCGATACTGGCCCCTTTGGTACTTATAGCAGAGTTCGTTGTTTCTATATTCTACAAGCTCGTCAAGGTCTTCCGCTTCAAAATTTCTGATAAGCAGCCGCTCAGTTTCCAAGTATGTCATCCAATCACCCTGCCAAAATGAAATATAGCTGTTTCGCAGTATGCTTATTATTGGGCGCTATACAATTTTACCCAACTCATGGCCGATCCCCTCAAATTTCCTGTATTCATGCGGGATATTCAACGAATCCAAATACAAATGTAAAATCTCGTTATCACAAAACAGTATGTCAGCCGTTCCGATATGAATTTCAATACTTAATCTGCCTCGAACTTTTTCCGCATTTTGCTGTACCAAACATAAAATATTGTTTTCCTCCAAATATCTTTTTTCTCTCATCATGTCTTCATATAATTCAATGGCTTTTTCCGGCGCCTCCCCCACAGTGTGGGAACCTTTGTGATAGAGATGGTGGTAGGTTCCTGCGTAAGAGGTTACAGAGCCAAACAGCTCAGAATGCTTTACTGCAAAATAAAACGCCATATTGCCACCCATCGAAAACCCTGACAGCGCTCTGTTCTCACGGGTTGTGTCTGTTGTGTATTGCCCGTCAATATAGGGAATCAGTTCCTTTATAATGACGGATTCAATTTGCAGCAAGGCATCAAGATAATCGTCATGCGACGAAATGACGTTGACAAAAACAGTAATGGCTCGGCTGTCTCTATAAGCCTTTTCCAACGGCCATATCTCGGACGATTCGTTGCCCGTCCATCCGTGAAGGTGATACAAAACCGGATATTTTTCGCCACAATCTTTGTAACAAGGAGGCAGATAGATGTTATAGCCGACCTCGTGATTTAGTATTTGGCTATAAAATGTTTTGTGAGTAACATTTTGAGGTGATTCTATTGGTGGATTTATAAAATTCATGTAATGCTCCTTTATTACAAAATATAAATCGCCCACAGTCCACAATTGTACGCCGGATTCCTGTCTATTAAACAAATTTGCTTTTATATGCAGATATTTTACAATGAATTTTTTGGAAATTCAAGAGAACATCCCACAAAAATACAATTGAACAAGCCTAAGTACAATACCCCTTCCGCGGCAATTTCGCCGTAGAAGGGGCATCTTATCGGCTTACGCATAACACAATAACCATGACCTAAAAACAGGGTTCCCCAAGGGATCTATCCCTACGGCCTGTATCGGGCCGTGCAAACGCCGGGCCTTATCGATCATGCTATTCCTTCCAGTTCGGAAGGCTTCGAAATAACGATCAGCTTTTGCCGGTATACCGCAAGCATCTCCATGAATCCCGGCCGGCCCCTTTCAAAATCCCATGTCCACTTATACATCATGCGCAGCATGTGTACATCCGATTTGTAATGGCAATGCTCGATACCCAGCTGCTGCTTGATAAAGCGGAAGAAAATACGGTACAGGCGCGTATGCAGCGGCGTATCCAGAAACACGATGGTATCCGCCAAATCCAAAAGACAGTGGCAGGATTTCCGGTACGTGCCCTCGATGATCCAGCCGCCCGCGGCGTCGATATCCGAAATAATCTGCTTTTGTTCTTCCGATGTGCGTTTGCGCCTTTGCACACCATCCCCGCCATGGACAATGGTATCCAGCTCATAAAAGGGCAGCCCGGTCTTTTTCGACAGCGCTTTGGCTAAGGTCGTCTTCCCGCTTGCCACAATGCCCACAATATATATCCTTTGCGCCAAGCCATGCTTCCTCCCCAAAACAGGGTTCCCCAAGGGATACATCCCTTGGGCAGGGGTTCCTAGGGGGCAGAGCCCCCTAGGAACGTATCACCGCTCCAAACTCCTTCTCGCAGGCCTTTAACACCTTTTCCACCGCAGCGGTGATCTCGGCCTCGGTGAGGGTGTGGTCGGCGGAGCGGAAGGTTAGCGAGAAGGCCACGGATTTTTTGTTATCGCCCAGCTTTGCGCCGCGGTACACGTCGAACATGCGGCACTCCTCCAGCAGCGCGGCGGCCGCTTTTTCCATGGCCGCCATGACGGGGCCTACGGGCTGGTCTCCTGCCATCACCAGGGCCAGATCCCGGCTGACGGCGGGGTAGCGGGGCAGGGGCTTCACTTCGCCCATGGGCACGTAAAGCGCCATGGCAAGGGTAAGGTTCACTTCCGCCAGCAGCGCCCGTCCCGGCATATCAAAATTGTCGCGGATATCAGGATGCACTTCGCCCAGCACTGCCAGCACGCGGCCATCCGCCATCAGCCTGGCGCTGCGGCCGGGGTGGTGGTAGCTTTCGCCGCCGGGCACGATTTCGGCCTTGATGCCAAGGCCGGTCAAAAGCGACTGCACCACGCCGCGCAGGGCATAGAAATCTGCGCCGGCGCCGTACATGCCAAGGCACAGGGTGGGTGTTTCGGTGGGCAGCTTTTCCGCGGTGATCTGGTTGCCGTCAAAGACCGCGGCAATTTCATACAGGTAAGCGCTGTCGTTGCCCCGGTTCATGTTCAGCGCCAATGTCTGCAGCATGCCGGGGGCCAGGCTGGGCCGCATGACGCGGGTATCCTCGCCCAGGGGGTTCAAAATCTTAAGCGGCCTGTTCCGCCCGTCGTCCTTGGGCAGGTTCAGCTTTTCAATGGCCTTTTCGCTGATGAAGGAGAAGCTCATCACTTCCAAGAAGCCCAAACCGTTCAGCTTTGCGCCGATGTCCTCACGGAAGCGCATGGCTTCGCTTCTGCCGCCGGGGGTCGCTTCGCCCCGGAGCCTGGTGGTGGGAATATGCTCATAACCGTAAATACGCAGCACTTCCTCGGAAAGGTCGGCTTCCCCCTCCACCTCCTGGCGGAAGGCGGGCACGGTGGCCTCGATGGTATCGCCGTCCTGCAAAACCTTTACCTCAAAATGCAGGCTCTTTAATATATCCACCATGGCCTGTTTGGGAATATCCACGCCGGTGCGCCGGGCAATGCGGGCAAGGGAGCCCTTCACCACCTGCGGCTTGGCGGGATTCGGGTAGATGTCGATGATGCCCGGCACCACGTCGCCGGCATCCAGCAGGTTGATCATCTGGCAGGCCCGCTGCATGGCCTCCAGGGCCGTGGCGGCACACACGCCCTTTTCAAACCGGCCGCTGGACTCGGTGCGCATGCCCAGGCTCCTGGCTGCCAGGCGGGTGCCGGTGCGCTGGAAGGAGGCGCACTCGAACATGAGCGCTTGCGTGCTTTCGGTGATTTCGCTTTCCTCGCCGCCCATGATGCCGGCCACGCCGGTGGGGCCTTCCTTGTCGCAGATCAGCAGCTCGATGCCGGAAAGCTGCCGCTCCTTGCCGTCCAGCGTCTTGATGGTTTCGCCGCTGTTCGCTTTGCGGACGATGATCTCCCCGCCCCGGACACGGCTCAAGTCAAAGGCGTGCATGGGATGGCCGGTTTCCAGCATGATGAAGTTGGTGATGTCCACCACGTTATTGATGGAGCGCATGCCGGCGGCGAACAGGTACTTGCGCAGCCACATGGGCGAGGGCTTCACACGCACGTTTTTCACGACCCTGGCCACATACCGGGGGCAGAAATCCGTATCGAAAACGCTTACCTTTACATAGTCGTGTATGCTGCCGTCTGCCTCCGCCACCGTAATTTCCGGCTTTTTGAATTCCGTCTTCAACGCCACGGCCGTTTCCCTGGCCACGCCCCAGGCGCACAAGCAGTCGGGCCGGTTGGCCAGGATCTCAAAGTCGATCACCGTGTCGTCCAGGCCAAAAATGGTCTTTACATCGGTACCCAGGGGATATTCCTCCCGGAAGATCAGCAGCCCTGCATCCCCCACGGAGGGGTACAGCTCCTGGGGCACATTCAGTTCCGTGGCGGCGCAGAGCATGCCTTCACTCATGACGCCCCGCAGCTTGCCTTTTTTGATCTTGATGCCGCCGGGCAATTTCGCCCCTTCCAGCGCCACCGGCACCAGAATGCCGGGTTTCACATTGGGTGCGCCGCAAACGATTTGCAGATTCGCGCCCTGGCCCGCGTCCACCTGACACACGTGCAAGTGATCGCTGCCTTCGACTTTATCCACGGTGAGCACCCGACCCACCACCACTTTTTCAATCTCCCCGCCCAGTTCCTCCACGCCCTCCACCGCTGTGCCGGTCCAGACCATGCGGTTTTGGTATGTCTTGGCGTCCACGGGGATGGGCGCATATTCCTTGATCCACTGCATGGGTAATTTCATACTCATTGCCCTCCTTGCTTAACGGTACTGTTTGAGGAAGCGTACGTCGCCCTCAAACATGAGCCGCATGTCCCGTATGCCGTAGCGCAGCGTGGCGATGCGGTCCAGGCCGATGCCAAAGGCAAAACCGGAATAGATGCTGCTGTCGATGCCGCACATTTCCAATACCCTGGGGTTGACCATGCCGCTGCCCAGAACCTCGATCCAGCCGGTACCCTTGCAAATGCGGCAACCCGCGCCGTGGCAGGCCACGCAGGTGAGATCAACCTCCGCGCTGGGCTCGGTGAAGGGGAAGTAGCTGGGACGGAAGCGGATCTGCATGTCCGGCCCGTACAGCCGCTTGGCGAAGGCTTCCAGGGTGCCGCGAAGGTCGGCCATGGTCACATCCTTATCCACCACCAGGCCTTCCAGCTGATGGAACACCGGGGAGTGGGTGGCGTCCACCTCGTCGGCACGGTACACCCGGCCCGGGCAGATCACGCGGATGGGGGGCTTGCGGGAAAGCATGGTGCGCGCCTGGGCCGGGGAGGTGTGGGTGCGCAGCACGGTGTTTTCATCAATATAAAAGGTATCCTGGGCATCCCTGGCGGGATGGTTCTTGGGCATATTCAAAAGCTCGAAGTTGTAATGGTCCAGCTCCACCTCCGGGCCTTCCACCACCTCAAAGCCCATGCCGGCAAAGCAATCCACCATGTCGCGCAACACCAGGCTCACCGGGTGTGCGGAGCCGTATTTGGGCAGGTCACGGGGCTCCGTCACGTCAATGGTCTCCCGCAGCAGCGCTTCCTCCCGTTCACGCCTTGAAAGCACGGCCTGCTTTTGGGCAAGCTTCACCTCAAACGCTTCCCGGGCCTGGTTGATGAGCTGCCCCGCCTGAGGCCGCTCTTCCGGCGATAATTGCCCCATCATTCGAAGCAGCGCCGTCAGCTCTCCCTTTTTGCCCAGCAGGTTCACCCGCAGCCCCTCCAGGGCCTGGGTGCTGTCAAGGCTGCTTAATTCCGCCTCCAGCTTCTCCCCAAGGGCGCCGATCTGTTCCCGAATGTCCATACCGTTTTCCCCCTTCATACTTTCCGGCAATAAAAAAAGCCCCGTCCATGGGACGAAGGCATGCTGCCGCGTGTTACCACCCAAATTCCGCACAGGACCATGATCCTTATGCGCTCGCCGCGTGCTAACGGGGGCGTACCCGTCCCTGCCTACTGCCTTTTCGCCCATCGCCGCCTGCGGCGGCATAGGGCGAAATTGGTTTAAGCGGGGAAGCTCGGGAGGGAATTTCCTGCGGGCTTTGCGGATGGCTTTCAGCCGGCGGCCATCCTCTCTTTGGCATTGCCTTGATGCAGGCGTTGTTCTCCGTCATCGCCTTTGTTGGGAGGAATTATAGCACAGTTCCCTTTTCGTTTCAAGGATTTCTTTTGAATACAAAAACATCGAAATATTTCACCGGACTTAACTTTTTGCCCCGCAAATGCGTCTATGGTATATAATGGGTCTTACGCCAAGTGGATACCATGGGAAGGAAAATACAAATGATGGCAAGAATCCGCCTGCTCCTGCTTCTTTTACTCATGCTGTGCATACCCGCCCTGGGGGAAGAGGCCATCCCGGCCGCCCCCGCCCAGGAGATCCTGCTGGAAGCGTATACCAATACCCGGTTCAATATCCGCTCGGCGCCGGAGGACGCGGCCCGCCGAATAAAGGCTGTGGAACAGGGGGAAAAGGTAGACGTATACGGCCTGGGCACGGAGTGGTCCATTGTTTCCTATGACGGGAGGATGGGCTACTGCAAAACCCGGTGGCTGTACCGCTTCCGCTCCCTGCAGCCTTTTGCGGCCAAGGTACCCGGTGCGCAGCTGCAAGAGGGCATTGCCAAAGTGATAAAGCCTGTGCATGCCGCGGTTTCGGGTTACGGCGGCAACCTGCTCAAGGAAAATGACCTGCTCAGCGTCCTTGCCATGGAAAACGGGGCCGCCATCCTGTCCATGATGCGCGGAGTGGTACAGGTTCCGGCGGAAGCCCTCTCCTTTGAGCCGTTTGTTCCCTGGGACAGGGCGCAGCCGGGGGATGTAATCGGCGGCTTCACCACCTATTACAACGATTCCACCGGCGGCAGAAAGTATGCCGCCAACAGGCGGTGGAACATTGAGCTGGCCGCGAAAAGAGTGCACGGCACGGTGGTGATAGCGGGGGGCGATTTTTCCTACAAGCGCCTGTGCGCCCCCATCACAAAAGGCAACGGTTACAAAATGGCCCCCAACATCAGCCGGGACGGCATTGGATACGGCGGGGGCATCTGCCAATTGTCCACGACCATTTATAACGCCGCCCTGGGCCTGCCGCTGCAAATCACGGAATGGTCGCTGCACCGGGATATCGGCGTCGCCTATATTCCCAGGGGATTTGACGCCGCCGTCGGCTCGTACAGCGATTTTGCGTTTGTTAACACGCTGCCCTATGACATCCGCCTTCAGGCGCTCCCCCAGGACGGCGTGCTGACCGTTATGATCACAAGAAGCGGTCCATAGCCAAAACCAGGGATTGCAAAACATATGCGGGTGAAGTAAGCTATATATATCCGCTGTATCAAAAAAAAGCGGCCCTGCCGCTTTTTTTGATTTTGCACCCTTCACAGAATCACTCGTCTTCCCTGAAAGGATATTGCTATGCCTGCTTCGCCCTATTCCCTGCTGCTGTCCGACGCCGACAACACGCTCTTTGATTTTTACGCCGCGGAGAAAGCCGCGCTGCGCGACGCCATGGCCTATGCCGGCCTGCCCTTCAGCGAGGAAACCGCGGCGCTGTATTCCCGCATCAACGAAGCGCTGTGGAAGGCCTATGAAAAAAGGGAAATTACCCAGGAGGCATTGCGGGTGGAGCGTTTCCGCCAGCTTCTGTCCCACTTTCCCGATACCGGATTTTCCGTGGAAGCGGTCGGCCTGCACTTTACCGGCCGGCTGGGCCAATACGCGTTTTTGCTGCCCGGCGCGCTTGCGTTTGTGAAGGAGGTCTGCCGGCACATGCCCATCGTGCTGGTGACCAACGGCATCGCCTCGGTGCAAAAATCGCGCTTGCAGCGCTCCGAAATCGCGCCGTACATCAAAGATTGCGTCATCAGCGGCGAAATCGGTTCCTCCAAGCCGGACCCCCAAATGCTGTATGTCGCCATGGAGCGGATGGGCGTTACCGACAAAAGCCGCGTGATATTGCTGGGCGACAGCCTGTCCGCCGATATCGAGGCCGCCCGGCGCGCCGGCATCACCTCCATCCACCTGTGCGGCGAAGGCAAAAGGCAAGACGCATCCCCCGCCGATTACCAGGCGGAAACGCTGGGGGAGGCAAGGCGCATCCTGCTTTTTGATTGACAGGCTCCGCTTCCCGGCATACAATACAGGCAAAAAAACAAAGCCTGAAAGGAGGCTGCGCCATGGCGCCCTATCCCATCAAGCTCAACAACCTGCAATATGCTTTGGGCCAGACGCAGATCCTAAAAGGCGTGGATCTGACGCTTATGCCCGAGGAATTCCTCACTGTGCTGGGTCCCAAGGGCTGCGGCAAAACGGCTTTGTTCCATATTCTTGCCGGATTTTTGCAGCCCACCTTTGGGCGGGTGCTGCTGGACGGCCGGGACGTGACGTCCCTTCCCCCCGCAAGGCGGGAGTTGAGCGCCGTCTTTTCCGGCATGCCGCTGTTCCCCCGCCGCACGGTGCTTGCCAACGTCGCCTTCCCATTGAAAATGCGCGGCATAAAAAGAAAAGAGCGGCGCAGCCGGGCCATGCACATGCTGGCCCTTACCGACCTGGATAACGCGGTTTCGCTGTATCCCGGGCGGCTGACGAACTATCAGTACATCATGGCGGTGCTGGCAAGGGCCCTGGTATCCCGCGCCCCGCTGCTTTTGCTGGACGACCCCTTTTCCTCCCTTGCGGAGGCGGACCGCCGCCTGGCGCTGGCTTTTGTAAAGGCGCTGCAGAAGCAGTGGCACTTTTCCGTACTGTACTTTACAAGAAGCCGGGAGGAAGCCATGGCCGTTTCCCACCGGATCGCGCTGATGGAAAATGGCCGCATCGAGCAAATCGGCACGCCGGAGGAGATATACCACAACCCCGGCAGCATTGCTGCCGCCGCCGCCATGGGGCAGATCAGCCTTTTGCCCGGCGTTGTAACCGCCAGGCGGACGGACGGGCTGGTGGCCCTGGATATGGACGGCCTGACGCTGACGGCCAAGACCTGCGGCGCGCCGCCGTCCATCGGCGAGGATGTTCTTTTGTGCCTGCGCCCCGAGCATGTAAAGGTATCCGAGTCCCCCGGGCCTGAGGGCATGATCAGCGGCGTGCTCCGCGAAACGCGGCTCATCGGCACGCGGCCCTATTCGGTGGTGCTGCTGCCTACCGGCCGGGAACTTATCTGCGATGATGCCAAAGCCTTTTCCATCAAAACCGGCAGCCGCGTGTTCCTGTTCTGGGACCCTGCCAAGGCCGCCCTGCTGCCCGCGCAGGAGGAGATCGGCTTGCATGCCGCATCCCGCCTGGAAAAGGGGGTGGCCATGTGATCGAGAAAAAGCGCAGGTATCCCCTTGCGCTGTGGCTTTTCGCGTTTGTGATGACAGCGCTCATACCAGCCTGGAGCCTGCTTTTTGCGTGGCAGAACACGCCTTCAGACGCGCGGTTTTTGGGTATATATCCTGCATGGGACAGCGCGCTTGCGGCAGATGCCCTGCCCCTTGTATACACGGCCCTTACCGCCGCGGGCCTATCCCTTGCCGCCGGCTTTCTTCTGGGCGGCCTGCTGGTATTGGCAAAGCGCCGGATGGGCATTATGAGCGCGGCCACGCCTGTATTCCTCCTGGTTGGTGGGCTTTTGCTGCTCGGCCGGCAGCTGGCGGCCGGTCTGCCCCCCTCGCTTGTCGGTACGCTGACCCAAATAAACGAATCCGTGCCCCCGGCTGCTTCCATCGCCATCGCGCTTTTGCCATTGACGGCCATAAGCATGGGTTCCTTCGCCCTGGCCCTGGACCAAAATCTTTATAAGGCTGCCGTAAGCCTCGGCGCTTCGCCGGCAGGAGCTTATTTGGCTTTCCTGTTCCCCCGCCTTTTCATAAAGGCGGTTCCCTGCTTTGTCGCCATCCTGCCCTGTGCCGCCGCGATGACGCTGCTGGATGCTCCCTTGCCGGATTTTTCGGCGGACGCCCTGCTTGTAACCTGCGCGGCGCTTTTGTCCGCCTCCCTGATCCTTTTGCTGATCATATTCCTTTGCACAAGAAAACCAAGGAGAATATCGCCATGCTGATTCAAAACGCCGCCGCCTTTATAAGCGGAGCCTTTCAGGCATCCATCTCTGTCCGCGCAAGCAAAAACGTCATCACCGAAATCGGCCCGGCCCTTTTGCCGCATCCCCGAGAGGAGGTTATCGACCTGAAAGGCGATTATCTGCTGCCGGGGTTTGTGGATGTGCACATCCACGCCTTTTTGGGCAAGGACACCATGAGCGGGGAAGAAGCCGTGCGCCACATGAGCCGCGAACTGAAAAAGTGCGGCGTGTCCGCCTTTTTGCCCACCACCATGAGCGCCTCGCTGGAAGATACCAAAGCAGGCTTGGCCGGCATTGACGCCGTGATGAAAAACCCGGAGCCGGACGGCGCCATCGTACTTGGCGCGCACATGGAAGCGCCCTTTTTGAGCGCCCACCGGTGCGGCGCCCAGGTAGCCTCTTATTTCATTCCCCCGACCATGGAGGCCTGGCTGGAGATGACAGGGGAATTTGCCTCCGCCGTGCGCATCATCACCCTGGCGCCGGAGCTTGACGGCGCCGAAAACTGGATACGCGAAATCACCGCCCGGGGAGTCGTTGTTTCCATCGGCCATTCCGACGCCACCTGCGAGCAGACGCACCTGGCCGCGGACTGGGGCGCCACCCATGTGACCCACCTGTTCAACGCCCAGACGCCGCTTCACCACCGGGAGCCCGGCGTGCCCGGCGCGGCGCTTGCCGACAAACGGCTGTACGCCGAAATCATCGCCGACGGCATCCACCTGCATCCGGACATTCTGCGCCTTACCGTCCTTGCCAAGGGCCGGGAAAAGACGGTGCTCGTTTCTGACGCTATGGAGGCCGCCGGCATGCCGGAGGGCACCTATCAATTGGGCGGCCAGACGGTGTATGTCAAGGACGGCGCTGCCAGGCTGGCATCCGGCACGCTGGCCGGTTCCACCCTCACCCTGGCAAAAGCCGTTGCAAACATGATCCGCTTTGGCGTCGCCCCCGAGGATGCCGTATACATGGCCAGCGCATCGCCCGCCGAATCCGTGAACGAAACGCTTGCCGGCCGCATCGCTTTGGGCGCGCCGGCAGTGATGACCCGCTGGGACAAAGGCTGGAACATGGTTTCCGTTATTGGATAACAAAATTTCCGTCAGGTCCCCAAATTGGCAGGGATTGCGCATGAAGAACAAGAAAATGACTCAAACTCCCCCTGTCGGCAAAATCGCCGTCCGGCATTTCTATTGCCTGGCGGGCGTTTTTGCGTTACAATAAAAGGGGCAATAGACCCCTTTCAGGAGGAAACCCATGGAATCGAGACCCTGCGGCGCGCCCTTATACGGGCAGTTTCTGCAAAAGATAAAGGAACGGATCCCGCAGGACAGGATACTGCTTCAAGCCCCCATGTCGGAGCACACGACGCTTCGCATCGGCGGCCCTGCGGATATATTGGTTACCGCCCAAAGCACGGAGGAAATCGCCTATCTTGTCAAAAGCGCCAACGGGCACCACATTCCCATGCTGATGCTGGGCAACGGCAGCAACCTGCTGGTGAGGGATGGGGGCATCCGCGGCCTGGTGGTGCAGTTCGGTGAGGAAATGACGGCAATCCGGGTGGAAGGCACCACACTTACCGCCAAAGCGGGAGCATCCCTGGCGGCTGTTTCCAGGGAAGCCGCCCGGCACGCCTTAAGCGGCCTATGCTACGCCTGCGGCATCCCCGGCACGGTGGGCGGCGGCGTGTATATGAACGCCGGCGCCTATGGCGGTGAATTGAAGGAAGTCATATCACAGGTCGAGGCCATCACCATGGACGGGGAGATACATACCTATTCCGGGGATGAAATGCACTTTGGCTACCGCCACAGCCGGGCCCAGGAAGAGACGATGATCATCACCTCCGTCACCTTTTCCTTAACCCCCGGCGACAAGGATGTTCTTTTTACGGACATGAAGGAATTCAACCGCCGCCGCAACGAAAAGCAGCCCATGGATGTGCCCAGCGCCGGCAGCACCTTCAAAAGGCCGGAGGGGCACTTTGCCGGGCAGCTGATCGATCAGTCCGGCCTGCGCGGCATACGGGTCGGCGACGCCCAGGTCAGCGAAAAGCACGCCGGTTTTCTGGTCAATACGGGCAATGCCACCGCGGCGGATTTTCTGGAGCTGATCGCCCTGGTGCAAAAGACCGTTCAGGAAAAGCATGGCGTTCTTTTGACGCCGGAGGTCCGCATCGTGGGGGAGGACGCCCCCATGCCGTTTGTTTAATGATTTACGAAAGGGTGGAAGCATCCATGCGTTTTCTGATCCTGACAGGCCTGTCCGGCGCGGGCAAGACGGTTGCCATACGCCACCTGGAAGACCTGGGGGCGTTTTGCATCGACAACCTTCCCCCCATGATGATCATCAAGTTCATGGAGGCCTGCCAGTCTTCGCACATGCGCGTTCCGCTGGTCGCCATGGCGGTGGACGTGCGCAGCGGCGAGTTTTTTGACGCCAGGGCGGTGCGCAAGGTCATCAGCGAAACCAGGGAGATCGGTTTTCAAATTGAAACGCTGTTTATGGAAGCCAGCGACGATGTGCTGGTGAGCCGTTACAAGGAAACCCGCCGTGACCATCCCCTGGCCAGCGAAAACGTGGGGCTGCAGGAGGCTATTTCGGCGGAGCGGGAGCTGTTGCAGCCCCTTCGGGAAACCGCCAATTACCTCATTGATTCCAGTGCGCTTCGGCCAAGAGCCCTGCAAAAGATGCTCTCGGATATATTGTCCACCCAGGCCGACCCGCAGTACATGCGCGTGGAGATCCTCTCCTTTGGCTTCAAACGCGGCCTGCCCAGGGAAGGTGACCTGGTGTTTGACGTGCGCTTTCTGCCCAATCCCTTTTATGTGGAGGGGTTGGGCCGGCAAACGGGGCTGGATGAGGATGTGCGCGCCTTTGTGCTGGAGCATCCCGTGACGGCGGAGTTTCTAGTGAAGGCCATGGATATGCTGCATTTCCTCTTGCCCCATTACCAGGAGGAGGGCAAGCACCGGCTGGTGGTGGCTGTCGGCTGCACCGGCGGCGCCCACCGCAGCGTGGCCATCGCCGAGGAGATGGCTGCGCGCCTTCGGAATCAGGGCCTTCGGGTAGATGTGAACCACCGGGACCTGGACCTGGAGCAGGCGCATTGGAAAATGCTATAGCGTCGTCAAAGTGGCTGCGCCACTTTGACGAGTTGCACGATTTTCTTGTGGGCACAAGGCCCCCAAGAAAATCGCGTCAGGAATGTTTGCTACGCAAACCCCGTCCACCCGGCAAAGCCGTGTGATACGATTACAATTGAAGGGGTTCCACCCCTTCAATACTACCTGGGAATTTGTCTGCATTCATGTGCTTTTTGTCGATCTATTAAGGAGGTCCCCTTGTCTTTTTCCTCCACCGCCAAGGATGAACTGGTGCGCCTGCCCTTTTCAAAGCCCTGCTGCATGCTCAGCGAGCTGAGCGCGCTTTTGCAGACCTCCGCCTCCCTTTCCTTAAAAGGGGGCGGGCAGGTGCGCCTTGCCTTCCGGGTGGAAAACGCGGGGCTGGCACGGCGCATCTTTCTGCTGATCCGCACGCTTTTTTCCATTACCCCCTCGCTGCACTTTGTGCGCCACAGCCGCCTGGGCGGCCAGCGCAGCAGCGTATTGACCCTGGAAAACCAGGATGCGCAAAAGCTGCTCCTCTCCCTTGGCATGATGACGGCGGACGCGGATGGGACAACCCATCTGATAAGAACCACCCCAAGGAACGCGGCCATCCGCCAGTGCTGCCGCAAAGCCTTTTTGCGCGGCGCGTTCCTGGGCGCCGGGTCCGTAACCAACCCGGAAAAGGGATATCACTTTGAAATCGTAACCGGCGAGCCTGCCCTCCATGACGCGCTTGTGAAAATTATGGAAAAATCGGGAATTTCGGTAAAACAAATGTCTCGCAAGGGCTTAATGGTGATATACTTAAAGGAGAGCGAACAGATCGTATCCGCCCTGGGCCTGATGGGGGCGCATCAGGCGCTGCTTCAATTGGAAAATACCCGCGTTCACAAGAATGTTATGAATTACGTCAACCGCATGATGAACTGCGATGCCTCCAACATGGAAAAACAGCTGGACGCATCCCACCGGCAAATCGAAGCCATCCGCATGCTGTCTTTGACCAAGGGTCTGGGGTCGCTTCCCCCGTCCCTGGAACAGGTGGCCCGGCTTCGGCTTTCCCAGCCGGAAGCCTCGCTCCAGCAATTGGGCGAAATGCTGAATCCGCCCCTTGGCAAATCCGGCGTCAACCACCGTCTGCGTAAAATTGTTGCTTTGTACCAAGCACTTGATATACACAAGGAGGATGGGCCATGATACGTCGAGAAGTCGCCCTGCCATGCCAGGAAGCGCTGCAGCGCCGCACCGCCGCCCAACTGGTGCAGGTGGCCAGCCGCTTTGACGCCCGGATCATGATCGAGCATCAAAGCAAGATCATCAATGCCAAGAGCATGTTGGGGCTGTTGTCTCTTGGCGCGTCCATCGATGGCAAGCTGTACCTGCTGGCCGACGGTGAGGACGAGCAGCGGGCTGTGGACGCCATTGTCCAGCTGCTCAGTACCAATCTGGAAAACTGAATACTGCCGGATGCTTTGCCGGCCCAAAGCCGGCGGTTCTTTTATTGCAAAAAACAGGCACGCGGGTTTGTTCTCCGTGTGCCTGTTTTTGATTTGCGAAAAAAGCGGGAAAACAGGATACCACCCCATTTGTATGGGCAAGGAGGATGGCGGTTCGGAGATACCGTGACCGCAAGATAAGGGGTGTGGTAATCGGATGAATCAAAACAGCCTGGACCGGCAGGCTCTACCCTTTGTCCTGGCTGAAAGCGGCTGGCTTTGATGTTTCCCCGAAAATATCCATATTCTCATAATGGAGATATATTGACCTGCATTTTTCCCCACTCTCAAAATTGCTGTTTGCCAAATCCACCAGCAGCGACTTGTCTTCCATCAGCTCCAAAGGTCCCTGATAAAGACATAAACGCAAGCTCCCATCACCCGACATACGGTCATTGGGATGAATATATATGTTCTTTCCAAAATCCCGTGTTATCCACCAGGAAGGTATCGTCGTCTCAACAATCTGAAATTCTTCTGCATTCGCTATACCCAAGGCATGTGAAAAAGGGCTGACCAAAATATAGCGAATATCCCGCTTTTTGTGAAACAGGCGCCTCTCCTCCATGATTGCCAGAACCCTGCATTCAAAGTACTCATCCATGTTGGGACTTTTCACTTTGTTGCTTTTCGGCCTTGAACCGCTTTTCGCTTTCACGATCATCGTGCCGTACCCCATTCCTCTGCTTGCCCTGACACCTCCGCCGATAGCCTGTGAGCGGGTATATGGCATCCTCCAGCCCCGGTACGTCCATATACGCCTTACTTATACGTCTGGCAGAACACCTTCACATACCAGTTCTTGTCGTGCAGCTTGTAGGAGACCTTTTCATCGGTCTGCAGTTCCTCGGGCAGCGGCGACATGTTGCGCATCTTTGCAGTTGCTTCCTCGGTGCTATCGTAATAGTATTTGTATTTTTTGACCCGGCTGGATACATTCCCTTCGATGGTCGTCAACAGGTACTGGCCTTCGCCCAGGTCCGCAACGTCCGCCACCAGCCCGGTATGAATGTTGTTGTACGATTTTCCGGTCACGCTGTAGATGACCATATAGCCCGGCCTTGGGATATTGGTGGTCCGCTCCATCTTTTGATAGCCCTTGAGGATCTTGCCGACCGATGCCTCGCTGATGGCCCAGGTGACGCTGTCCTCCACCTTTTCCGCCTTTTCCACCCGGGACATGGGCACGCCCGCCTCGCCAAAACAATAGCCTACAAAGGCGCCGCACCAGCCAAATTCCACACCGCTTTTGCCGGCGTACCATTTGGTATACTTGTTGGCGCGTTTGATACCGTTCCCATCCAAGGTGACAAACTCGTTTTCCGCGGCGGCAATGGCTTTTTTGATCAGCTCCGTAGGCACGTTATCGCTGACCATAAGCGTATAGACGGCCGCCTGGCCGCCGGTTGTGCAGGTAATTTGGCATGTCCCTTCCGCCAGGGCGGCGATATTCCCCTGCTCATCCACCCGGGCAGTGGTTTCATCGCTGGACGACCAGCTCTCCGCCGCAGGGGCCGCCATTGTTTCCCCGGGATGCAGGAAGAGCGCCTTGTCCGCAGTTGCCTCCTGCGCTTGGGCGACACCCAGCAGCATCAGGACCGTAAGCATAAGGAGAACCCATTTTTTACCCATATATGTTCCCTCCGTTGTTCCCCATGAGTATACCATACAACAGGGGAAAATGAGCAAGAAAATGGGTTTTATCGAAAGGTTTTGCAATTGCGCAAACACCCTTTTCTATTGGCCGCCGCGCAGCAGCGCCACACGGTAGGGGAACAGTTCCGCCGCCATGACTCCCTTTGCAACCGCCGGGTCACCCAGCATGACGGCATCCGCCTCCTCCCGGGAGCCCGCCTCAAACACCACGACGCCGAACGTCTTTTCGTCGATGCCGTCGGTTTTACCGGCCAGGATCAGCTTCCCTTCCGCCAGCAGCTTTTTCAGATAATTGAAGTGCTCCCCGACAATCGCTTCGTCCTCTTGCGTCCAGTTTTCCGGCTGAACAAGCCGTGGTGTGAGTTTGAGCACATACAGAAACTGCAATTTTCCTCCCCCTCCCGACGCGTTGCGGCAGATGATTTTGCACTAATAGAAAACATTATTGCGTCCAAAGCGGCGAGGAGTTTTTGATGCAGGGCAAGGAGTTGGAGCGAGACAACGCCGCGCTACGTTGAGCGGAGAGGGACGCAGCCCTGCGCGAAAAATACTGCCGCAACGACGAAATAATGTTTGGAATTTAGCATTATTCCCCGTCCCGGTCCGTACGCTGCCTGCGGCTTGCAAAGCCCGCCAGCAGCATGATCACAAGGCTCACCACTGATATAATCAGCAATACCCACGCGGAATTGCCGTCTTCGCCCGCCGGTTCCGCCGCCTGGACAAGGTTGCCGCGCGCAAGGACCACCGCCGCAATCGCCGCGGCCGTCACGGCGAACCCGGCAATGATAACGGTTTTGCCCCGCTTCAGGCCCGTTTCCTCCCCCGGGCGAAGATACGCGCCGCCCAGGATCACCCGCGTTTGATAGATGCCGGCGCACACCGTCAGCAGCGCCATCATGTTCGCGGGATAGGGCAGCCACGTAACTCCCGCCCCATGCAGCGCAGTATCGATCAGTATCAGATACAGCAGCAGCATAAAGCTTTGATGCCCCACCTTGTTGCGGAATTCCCGCTGCCGCTCGTCCAAACAATGCTTTTCAAACCTCATGATGATCCTCCTCCCAGAACAGTTGATCCAGGCTCTTGCCCAGCACCTTGCAAATCGCCACGCACAGGCGGATGGTGGGGTTGTATTCTCCGTTTTCAATGGCATTGATGGTTTGCCTCGTCACGCCCACGGCCTCCGCCACGTCCTTTTGCGACATATCCTTTGCCGCTCTGGCCGCCTTCAAATGCAGGTTCTTGCCCATGAATCCGCCTCCCTTGTTTCAGCACCCCAACAAAGTATAATCTATTCCAGACTTTATGTCAACTATATTTTACTTTTCGACCGATATTTTATTCCTCACGCAAAAAGGCGGATCGTTTTCCCGATCCACCTTTGCGAATGACTGTTAAAATGCATTATGACATGCTTGCCCTTTTAACCGGCCTACCCAGGCGGATCACGCCTGTCAAAAGCACGCACAGGAGAGATACGCCCACGTCCGCGATCACCGCCAGCCACATGTTGGCGATTCCGGCAATGCCCAGCACCATCACCGAAAGCTTCACAAACAGGGCGATGGCCACATTGATGCGGATGATTCGGGCGGTGCGCCTGGCGGTTACGATTCCCTCCGGCAGCGCGTTCAGCGTGCCCGCAGCCAATACGCAGTCCGCCGCTTCCATGGCGGCCTGGCTGCCGATGCCGCCCATGGCGATGCCCACGTGGGCCGCGGCCAGCACCGGAGCGTCGTTGATGCCGTCGCCCACAAAGGCCACCCTGCGCCCGCCGCCTGTGATATCCTTCACGGCTTTCACCTTGCCCTCCGGCAGAAGCCCGGCATGGATATCCGTGATGCCGGCAAGGTCCTTCACTGTGCGGGCGCCCCGCTCGCCGTCGCCCGTCAGCACGGTAATCTTATCGATGTCCAGCCTGTTCAGGCTGTATAAAACGCTTTGCGCTTCCGGGCGTACGACATCGCTCAAGCGGAAGCTGCCAAGATATTTGTTATCCTCCGCCGTATGCACCTGGTCGTCCTCATGGCCGGCCGCGATGACGATCCCTTCCTCCGCAAGCAGCGAAGCGCTGCCGCACAGGATTTCCCGGTTCTCCATTTTCACCTTCACGCCCTTGCCGGGGATCTCGTGGTATTCGGTCACCTCCGCCGGCAGCGCGTTCTTCTCCAGCCATTTTGCAGCCTTTTGTGACTGCACGATGCTGCGGGCCAGCGGGTGCTGGGCCCGGCTTTCGGCGAAAATGGCGGCGGAAAGCAGCGCATCCTCCGTGACGCCCTTGGCGGCGTGCACTTCCTGAAGCCGGAACACGCCTTCCGTCAGCGTGCCTGTTTTATCCAGGGCCAAAGCGTCCACCTTCGCCAGGGCTTCCAGCACCGCGCCGCCCTTAACAAGCAGTCCGCGGCGGGCGCTGTCGCCCATGCCGGCCACGTAGCCCAGCGGCACGGACAGAACCAGGGCGCAGGGGCAGCTGATCATCAGCAGCAGCAGCGCCCGGTAGCCCCACTCGGGAAAGCTGCCCAGGCCAAACAAGGGAGGCAGAACAAAGATCAGCGCGGCCGCCGCCACCACCGCCGGGGTGTATATGGCGGCAAACCTGCCCAGGAACCTCTCCGGCGCCGCCTTCCTTGCGGATTCCTCCCGCGTCATGCGCAGGATGCGGGCAACGGTGCTTTCCGCCGCGGGCTTTTCGCATTGGACGCGGATCATGGGACCGGCGTTCAGGCTGCCGGACAGAACCTTGTCACCCGGCGCACAGCTAACGGGGGCCGACTCGCCGGTCAGCGCCGACATATCCAGCGCGCTTGTTCCCTGGGTGATCTCCCCGTCCACCGGAATGCGCTCGCCGGTGCGCACCTCCAGAATATCCCCCGGCTGCACGGCGGCGGTGGGCATATCCACCACCTCATTCAAAACCACGTGGGCCGTGTCGCTGACCAGCTTCGATAACGCGCGTATGTCGGAGCGGCCCTTTAAAACCGCCATATCCTGCAGCGTTTCGCCGACGCGGTAAAACAGCATCACCGCCGTGGCCTCCGCGCCCTCATTCAGCGCCCAGGCGCCCAGGGTGGCAATGGTCATCAGCAGCGTTTCATCCAGCGCCTGCCCGCTTCTCAAGCGGAAATACGCCGCGCGGATCACAGGGAAGCCGGAAATCAGGTACGCCGCAACCGTGAAAAATGTCTTGAAGCCCACCCAAATGTTTTCCAACAAAATGCCCGCCGCCAATAACAATACGGCAATGCCTACGGATAAAAACGCCAGTTTGAATTCCCCGCGCTTTTCGCTTTCCTCTTCCAGCGCGCTTAAGGCCGTTTGCTCCTGCCAGTCGAGCACCTGCGTATCCGGCTCGATGCTGCTTACAATATCCCTGATCCGCGCGTCCATATGCGCGCCCGGTTCCCCCGCAAACTCCACCGTCAGCCGTTCAAACGCAAACTGTACCTGCGCACCGCTTACCCCCGGCAGCTGCGTCACCGCGCGGCCGATTTTCGCGGCGCAGTTGGCGCAATCCAGATCCTTCAGCCGATAGCTCTTGACCATAGGTCTTCCGCCTTTCCATCCGGCCTGTATTTTGAAAACAACATATGAGCAATCGCTCACATTTATTATATGCGCGATTGCTCATATGTGTCAATAGTCATATGAATGCTTTTTCAATTATTTTTTATCGGCGGAAGACTGTTACTCGTCTTCGCCCAGCTCTTCCATGATCATTGGGGCAACGCCCAGCACATCCTCCACCGGGAGGGAAATGGAGAAGCCGTGGCCGGGGGTGGAAAGACCCGCTTCCTTGCAGATTTCCTGCATCACGGCCTGCTTCTGCTCCCTTTTCACCAGGATCAGCACAACTTCCTTTTCCGGCTGGATGGTGATTCCAAAGAATTTTTCCGCTTCCTCGCGGCCTGCGCCGCGGGCATGCAAAACCGTGCCGCCCCGGGCCCCAGCCTTAGCGGCCGCTGCCACCACCTGATCGGAAAAACCCCGGTTGACGATCGTAATAACCAGACTATGTTCATGGTTGTCCATATCATTCACCTCATATTTGGAAGCCGCTTCTCTATCTTCTTTATTCTGTGGCTCTATGCCCTTGAGGTATTCCAGCGTCTTTATGCCGCCGACGCTGCCGATGGCAACGGTAAACGCGATGCCGCGTCCAGGCGCATCCAAGCGCATGGCGTTCATCAGCTTTCGCAGCGTCCGTATTCCTACATCCGTCCGGATGGCGCTGATCACGATGTCCTTTTCCGTTTCGCCAAGGCCCAGGTACGTTAAAATCGCCTTTCGGGCCGTTCCCCTGCCCAGCATAATCGTGTGGAAAAGCAAACCCTCTTTTTTCAGCAGGTCAGCCACATTCTGCCCTTTTCCCCGGTCAACAATGGTCACCAGCAGCTTTAATTGCACAGACGGACCCTGTTTCACGGCACAAGCCCCATCGAGCGGCGTGCAGGCTTGCTTTGCATCCATGATTTTTCCCCCTTATAATCAATGCGTCAAACGCAGCTACAGTTCGATAATTTCTTCGGTTTCCGGCGGTTCTTCGGCCCGGGCCTCCTGCTCCTGCTTGACAGCCCGTTCGTCCCGCCGGGTTTTGATGGCGTAGATGAGACCCAGCACCTGGATGGTAATCAGCGGCGTCATGGCCACCATGGCGACCGTGCCAAAGGCATCCTTCAGTATATTTCCACCAACGGCGGTGGTGACACCCATGGCAAAGGGCAAAAGAAAGGTTGCCGTCATGGGGCCGGAAGCAACGCCGCCGGAGTCAAAGGCGATGGCCGTGAAAATGCGGGGCACAAAGAAGGAAAGGGTCAAGGCGATCAGGTATCCCGGCACCAGGAAAACCCAAATGCTCAGGCCGGTCATGGCCCGGACCATGGACAAGCCCACGGAAGTCGCCATACCCGCGGCCAAGCTGCCCATCATGGCCTTTTTGGAGATGGCGCCGCCGGTTAATTCCTCCACCTGCTCGTTGAGCACGTGCACCGCCGGCTCCGCCGACACGATAAAGTAGCCGATGATCATGCCCAGGGGAACAAGAATCCATTTGAAGGGCATTTGGGCGATCTGGCTGCCCAGCAGGTTGCCGGCCGGCATAAAGCCCACATTCACACCCGTCAAAAATATCACCAACCCCAGGTACGTATACAATACGCCCACCCCGATGCGGGCCAGCTGGCTCTTGGGCAGCTTTAAAAACCGCCACTGGAAGAAGAGGAAGACCGCCACGATGGGGCTTAAGGCAATGGCAACATCAAAGAAATAATGGGGCAGCGCCTCGCCGAACAATCGCAGGATGTCGACCGTTGTCGCCGGGTCCGCCATAAGGTCCGCCAGCACGGCTTCCGGCTGAGCCGGATAAAACAAGCCCGTCAGCGTAACCGCCAGGATCGGCCCAACGGAGCAGATGGCAACCAAGCCGAAGGAGTCGTCCTGGGTGTTTTTGCCCACGCCGACGCCGGCCACGCCAATACCCAATGCCAGAATAAAAGGCACCGTGATGGGGCCTGTGGTCACGCCGCCCGAGTCAAAGGCCACCGCCAGATAATCAGGATTGGCCAGGGCCGCCAGGGCGAACACGACAATGTAAAAGACAATCAGCAGCACGCGCAGTGAAACCTGAAAAACAATCCGCGCTGTCGCTACCGCTAAAAAAAGGCCCACGCCCAGCGCCACCGCGCCGATGATCACCGCGTCCGGCACGGCAGGCACCTGCCTGGCCAGAACGCTCAAATCAGGTTCCGCCACCGTGATCAGCACACCCATCAGGAGGGAGGAAAAAACCAGCAGGATCAGCCTGCGGCGCTTGGTCAGATAGGCGCCCATGTGCGTGCCCATGGGCATCATGGCCATGTCGGCGCCCAACGTGAAAAATCCCATGCCAAGGATCAGCATCACCGCGCCCACCAGAAATAAACCCATCACACCCACAGAAACGGGGGCAATGGTGAAGGTCAGCAGCAATACGATACCGGTAATGGGAAGGACCGAGGAGAGAGATTCACGTACTTTCAATGCCAGTTTTTTACGCAACGCGTGTCCTCCTTTCGTCGAAAGCGCTGCTTTTGTACACATCGCTTTTCTTTTGGCATCAGGCGGAAAAAGGATACCGTTTGTTCGAGCATAACATGATATCGGCAAAATGACAACCCTGATATCATAATCTTTTTCGTTCATTTTTTTGCCATTTTCCCTCAGGCCTGTCCATCTTCCGCAATAAATGCTCAGCCTTGCCTGTTCCGGCAACATATGGTATACTCAACGTTGCATGATGGCCAAAACCACTCACAGGGGGATCGATGAAAGCTTCCACAAAAAAGTATTTGAACATTGCCTTCATTTTAGGCACCTTGCTGTTGATACTGGTCATTGGCATCAACAACAATGAATTGAAGAATATCGGCCAGGCGTTTTCCAACATATCTCCCTGGTGGCTTTTGGCCTGTCTGGGCGCCTGGGCCTGCTTTGTTCTGTTTGAGGGCATATCCCTGGCGCACTTTTTGCACAAGCAGGGCTATCCGCTGAAATTCAGGTATGTCATGTTCGTGGCGCTCATCGGCCTGTACTATTCCAATATTACCCCCGGCTCCAGCGGCGGCCAGCCCATGCAGGTCTACTACATGAAAAAGCGCGATGTGCCCATCGGCGTCGGTTCCTCGGTGCTTACGGTCAAGTTCTTCTGCTTTCAAACCATGGTGCTTGTGCTGGGCGGCATCGCCTGGGCCTGTTTCCCCGGCTTTGTGCAGGAGCAGCTGCAGGGCGCCACGGTATTTTTGATCGCCGGATACATCTTCAATTTCTTCTCCATCGGCCTTTTGCTGCTGATGGCGATCAACAAGCGGATGGTCCGTTTCTTCATCCGTCTGTTTATCAAAATTGGAACCCTTATGCACATCTGCAAAGATCCGGCCCAATCTGAAACCAAGTGGGAGGGCATACTGGCCACCTTCCATTCCAGCGTGATGCTCATCCGCAAGCGGCCCGGTGAACTGCTGGTGCAGTTTTTGATCAATTCGCTCCAGGTCCTTTCCCTGATGATGGTCACGCTGTTCGTCTATCGCGCGCTGGGCATCACCGGCACGCCCCTGCTGAAGGTGCTCACCATGTCGCTGCTTCTGTACGTCAGCGCCTCCTACACCCCCCTGCCCGGCGCTTCCGGCGCGCAGGAGGGCGGCTTTATGATCTATTTGAAGGATATTTTCCCCACGGGCAGAATTTTCCCCGCACTGCTTTTGTGGCGGCTTTTTACCTTTTACATCACGCTGGTGGCCGGCGCTGTCGCCTCGGTCGTCCACACAACCCGCGGCATCGTGGCGGCGCCCCCGCCGGCATCGGAATCCTGAATAGCCGCAAAGCGGCAATCGTCCCTTTTTCGGCACGCTGAGCGCGGCGTCCGCCGCGCTTTTTTCATGCAAAATGTATCGGACAATTTTCTCGCGGCATGCTTTTTCCCGTGCTGGGCACACTTGTACCAAGGAGGGGACGAGCATGCAGACAGGACTTGGCCGTTTGATTGAGACAAACAACCGGGCAGCGGAATACTACCATTCCCTGCACACTTCGGTGAGGGCCGCGGTGGACCGCCGGGCTGCGGAAATAGACACGCAAGAGGATCTGATATCCGTTGCCAACCGCAGCATGACGGAGCTGCTTGGCAAGTACCGGGGCATGTACGACGACAGCAGCAATTATCCCGAAGAACAATAAAAATGCTGTCTCCGGAAGGAGAATAGCCTGCGCGCCGCCCAAGCAAGGGATGCTTGGACGGCGCGCAGCATTTTTCCCATGAATACGCATGCCAAAAGCGGCGCAATGAGCACAGGCCGGTCAGCGCGGCCATGAAACGGAAGGCGAAAGATAAAAGGCGAAGGGTATGTGAATGGGCATTTCGCCCCGAAACCATGCGGGCTTTTTGTACAATATGGAGTAGCCTTACTGCTGCTCCATATTCGCGGGATCCCTTTTTATCCCGCGCAGGGGAGGGGTGGGCGGTTTTCAATCGCCGGAAAGAGATTCAGCCGCCGTAGAAGCCATCCAGCGATGTGGCGATTTTATATTTGTGCCAATGCCCGTCATTCAGCGTTGTAATGCCGTTCAAAAAATGCACATGTCCGCCGTCAACAGGAAAGGCGCCGCTGGTGGTGCCCCATCCCTCATGAAAGAAATCATCATGGAAGTCTGATTGGAAGGTGACGAAGTGGACGTGATCATTGTTTGCAATGCTTTGAGGATCGCTTGAAACAGCCATCAGGCGGTGGGTATGGGCGTCTTTGCCATTTTCCGCCGGATCGGTAAGCCCCCACACCTCATGAACGTGGTACGGCTCCCCTTGGTTGTCGCGGCACTTTGCGTGATGAAGGCCCAAGCCGCCTGCTTTTTCCGCGCCTCCCGTATCTTTGGCGGTGCTGTTCGCATCGCTTTCAAAAGCAAACATACGAACGCTCTCCTTTGTTGTTTTGTCGTGCAATACAGCCTCATGCACGCCAGGCACAGCAAATAAACATTTGTGCCCAATTCAACTTACGCAGGCCATGGAATTACGTGCATGCCCGGCGCTTTTTGTTTTTTCGGTATTCGCTGGGCGACTGGCCGGTCTGCTGCCTGAATACGCGGTTGAAGGTCTGCACGCTCAAAAAACCCGTCTTCTCCACGATTTCGGCAATGTTTACGTCCGTATGGAGCAAAAGCCGCCGGGCGTTGTTCACCCGCATGGCGTTCAGGTACTCCACAAAGGAAATGCCGGCGTTTTTTTTGATGTACTTGGAACAGTAGCTCTCCGTCAGGCCCAAATGGTTAGAAAGCATCTTCAGCGTCAGCTTGCCATGACAGTTGTCCTGCATGTATTCGATGGCGGACTCCATATAGCGCAGTCTTTCAATGGACACGGGCAGCGATTCGGCAATGGTTTCGGGCAAGGCCAGCAAAAGCGCCGTCAGCTCCACCAGCTTCCCATAGCAGCAATATTCCCTGTACCTGGGCAGCGGGCAGTGCAGCGCCGCGAGGACCAGCTCCCGCACCGCGTCGCTGGGCCTTGTCTTGAACACCTGGTTATACAAACGCTGGCAGGCTTCCTTTTGCGCGGACGTAAAAAAGGAGGGCAGCAGCCATTCCTTCATAAACTTGATTTTGATGATTTCGGCTTCCTGCCCTTTGGGCAGGTATTCGTGCGGCACGCTGCCCCGGATGCATAAAAGCTCGCCGGCCGATACGTGAAACAAGTGCTCCTCCACCTGGATTTCCGCCTGGCCGCTTACTACAAAGGCCATTTCGATTTCCTTGTGCAGATGCCTGCCGGAAACATATACATCGTCGGACAGTGCACACTGGGGCTGCCCCGCGAACAGGTGAAACAGCTCCATCGGCACCTTTTTTCGGATACCAATCCCATGCGTTGCTGTGATCATCCGCGTTGAGCAACCTTTCTTCCACTTTTTTGCCACGACCATTATTTTTATAGTATAATAAATTGATATGTTTTTGTCAAGGTTCATGCTCCTCTATAAAAACCTCCCCCGGCACATTTTGCCGGGGGAGGTTTGCCGGTTTTTATATATGCAGCCTATTTACACGGTATTGATAAAATCCGTGATCCATGTCAACGCGGCGCCTACTGCCGAGCTTTCCAGCTTGTCTGTCGACACAAACAGATAGCTGCCGTCCGTTTCAAAGGTATTCAATTCCGCGGCCAGCTTGCGCATTTCATGCAGATGCGGCCCCAGATACTCCCCCACATATCCGCCCAATATGACCTGGCAGTCGTACGCCATGCGAAGGTTGTTCACGCACCGTGCCAGGTTCATGCGGTAATCGTTCCAAAGCGCCTGCGCCTCCTGATCCCCCTGGCACAGGTGCTCGAAAAAGCCGGCCAGGTTTCCATCGAAGGGGTTGGACAGCTTGAGGGCCTGCAAATATACATCCACGCAGCCCAATTTTCCGCAATAACAGGCTTTTCCGTCCGTATGAAGGGTCATGTGGCCAAATTCGCAGGAGCGCTGGTTCGTGCCGGCATATTCCTTGCCATCCAGAAAGAACGCGCCGCCGATGCTGTTGTTCAAGGAGAGATACACCACCGCCTTGTGGTTGCCGGCATCCGAAAACAGGGGATTATGCCAGAGCGCCGCATAGCCGCCGGCGGTCGCATCGTTGATAAAGCGGCAATTCAGGCCAATAGGCCCGGAAAAATCCTGCAGCCGGCCGTTGGTAAAGTTCAAAACGGACGCGTAGGCCAAGGTTTGGCCATCCCGCGAGATGATCGCAGGCATGGAAAGACCTACGCCCAGGATGCGCTGCTTGTCAATGCCTTGCTCCCGGATCAAGTCCCATATAAACGAAGAAAGTGTTTCCATGTATTCCTTGGAGTTTGAAAAGGGCACGCGCATGCGTTTGTGGCTGATCATTTCCCCTGATAGGTTTAGAAGAACGATGGAGATGTGGTGGGCGGTGATGTTGGCGCCGACGGCATACCGGGCCGAAGGATTCACCGATAAAAGACGCGCCTTGCGCCCACCGGTAGAATCCTTGACGCCGGTGGTCTCCAATAGATTCATGCTGAGTAAATCCGTCAAATTCAGTGTCACGGTGGGCATGCTCAGTTCGCAGCCCAGCGCCAGTTCCTGTTTTGTCGTATGCGGATGATGGTATAAATATTGAAAAACAACACTCCGATTGATTTTCCGGATCTCACTGGTATTGGTTTTCTTTTGAGCCATAAAACATCACCAGCTTTAGCAAAAGTATTTTTCTTAATTGGCATTGTAGCAAATTCATATTGGATCGTCAAGTCCGTCTTGTGAAAAGGTTATCAAATTGTTTTTATATTTTTATATTGACATGTGCAGAAGTGACAAGTATAATAAAAACAACTTAAGCAAAACTGTTTTCTAAAACAAAATTAACAAAGTGTTTTGCGTATATGCTTTCCATAGGGAGGTCGAATCATGACGCAGGCGCAGCCCTCTACACAAGATCTTAACACGCTGCCGGTCAAGCTGGAAGTGAGAAATATCGCCAAATCCTTTCCCGGCGTCAAGGCTTTGGATAATATTTCCTTCCGTGTGCGCAAAGGTACAACCCACGTCTTGTGCGGCGAGAACGGTGCCGGTAAATCTACCCTGATGAAGATTATCAATGGGATCTATACCCCGGATCAGGGCACGATCCTGCTGGACGGGAAGGACGTTGTGATCGATAACCCCATCCACGCGCGCAGCCTGGGCATTTCCATGATCTTTCAGGAGCTGTCCTACGTGCCGGAGATGACGGTTGCGGAAAACATTTTCCTGGGCCGCTGGCCCATGACGCGCTTTGGCCGCGTCGATCACAAGGCCATGCGGCAAAAGACCCTGGAGCTACTCAAGCGGGAGCAGCTCCCCTATTTGCCGGACCAGAAGCTCAAGGACCTGACCGTGTCGGATATTCAGATGCTGGAGATATTGAAGGCCGTATCCAACAACTCCGACATCATCATTATGGATGAGCCCACCTCCGCCATCACCCAGAAGGAAACGAAGCAGCTTTTTCAAAAGATTGAAGAGATGAAAAAGCGCGGCGCGTGCGTCATCTATATCTCCCACAAGCTGGAGGAAGTTTTTCAGATTGCCGATGAGATCACCGTTTTGCGCGATGGCAGCATCGTAGGCACCAAGCCGGCCTGCGACCTGGATATCGACCAGGTCATCACCATGATGGTGGGCCGCAAGATGGACAGCAAATATCCCTTTGAGCAGGTAAAAGCCGGGAAGCCGGTGCTCCAAGTAAAAGGCCTCACCGGCGGCGGCTTCCGCGATGTCAGCTTCCATGTAAACGAGGGCGAGATCGTCGGGTTTGCCGGCCTCATGGGCGCCGGGCGTACTGAAACAATGCGCGCCATCTTCGGCATCGACGAATATGAAGCAGGCGAGGTAGCTTTTCAGGGCAAGCCCCTGGCCAAGGGCAATATCCGCAAGGTGATCGATCAGGGCCTGGTGATGCTGTCCGAGGACCGCCGGCGCTACGGCCTGGTGCCTATCCGCTCGGTGCTGGAAAACGCCTCGCTCCCCAATTTGAAGCAGTTTATTTTCAAGGGCCGCCTGCACCGGAAAAAGGAGCAGTCCACCGTAACCGATGCCTGCAAATCCATGAACGTCAAAACGCCCTCCCTGGATACCACCGTGGAAGCGCTGTCCGGCGGAAACCAGCAGAAGATCGTGCTGGCCAAGTGGATGATCCGCGATCCGGAAGTGCTGCTGATGGACGAGCCGACCCGCGGCATTGACGTTGGCGCGAAATATGAAATTTACAAGCTGATGATCCATTTGGCCAAGCAGGGCAAGGGCCTGGTGATGGTTTCCTCGGAACTGCCGGAGCTGCTGGGCATGTGCAACCGCATCTATGTGATGTGCCAGGGCCGCATTGCCGGCGAGCTTACACGCGACGATTTTTCCGCCGAGGCCATCATGACCCTGGCCACAGGTATCTTAGGCAACGCCTCCTGATGGGCGTGAGTTGCTTCCTTCATTATCAATTTATTCGGAG
Source organism: Bacillota bacterium (assembly GCA_023425025.1). Lineage (GTDB taxonomy): Bacteria > Bacillota > Clostridia > Christensenellales > Aristaeellaceae > JAEWAH01. The sequence goes on along the minus strand of JAFADG010000017.1, from coordinate 3,553 downwards.
GGGTATCCATGAACAACAAGAGGTTTAGCTCTGCAAGCGCCCTACTCAGCCGTTACAGCATTCTGCTGGTACTGGCGGTACTGTTCCTGGTCTGCACGGTGCTCAACGCCAACTTTTTGACCTGGGGCAACCTGACCAACATCTCCCGGCAGATTTCCGTAACGACCATCCTGGCCTTTGGCGAAACGATCCTGATCATCTGCGGCCTGTTGGATTTGTCCAGCGGCTCGGTCATCGCCTTCGCCGGCACGCTCTCCGTCATCGCTTTCAAGGCGACGGGCTCCATGCCGCTGGCCATACTTGTTTCCATTGCGGTCGCCATGTTCTGTAACCTGCTCAACGGCGTGATGGTCACCAAGTTCAAGGCCCCCGCCTTTATCGCCACCCTGGCGATGCAGACCATGGCCCGCGGCGCGGCGCTGTACATGACCGCCGGCCAGAACGTGTATCAAATTGGCGAATACACCGTATTGGGCCAGGGCTCCATCGGCATTGTACCTACCCCGATCATCATCATGCTCTTCTTCTTCGGTATTACCTGGTACATTCTCAACCACTCCCGGTTCGGGCGCTCCCTGTACGCCATCGGCGGCAATGAGGATGCTGCCAACGCCTCGGGCATCGCGGTCAACCGGGTCAAGATGGGCGCTTACCTGATCAACGGCTTGCTGGTGGGCGTGGCGGCGGTGCTGTTCATGTCCCGGGTCAACGCCGGCCTGCCCAACGGCGCCCAGGGCTATGAGTTTGACGCGCTGACCACCACCATCATCGGCGGCACCAGCTTCTCCGGCGGCATCGGCACGGCGGGCGGCACGCTGATCGGCGCGTTCATCGTCGGCTTCCTCAACAACATCATGAACCTGACCAGCGTGAACTCCTACATCCAGCAGATCATCCGCGGCCTGATCATCGCCATGGCCGTCATCTACGACATCTACGCCAAGACGCGCAGGACCCGCAAAAAGCTGGGCAACATCGAAAGCAGGGTATCCAAGGCATAACAGCCTCACTCAAGTGGCCGCAGCCGCGTGAAGCGGTGGCAATAGATGGGGAAAACCCAAAGCAAACAAGGAGGAAAGCTCATGAAAAAGGTTCTGTCTCTGGTTCTCGTTCTGTCCATGGTCCTGGGCCTGTCCCTGGGAATGGTCGCATCCGCCGGCGCGGAAGGCGCAAAAACCTATCGCATCGCCTACATCGCCCGCGCTCAGGCCGACTCTTTCGCCGCCTGGCTGGCCAACGCCGTGAAGGAAGAAGCCGCCAAGTACCCGGACATCACCCTGGATGTTTTTGACGGCCAGGCCAACGACGAAATCGAAAACTCCCTGATCGAAAACGCCATCACCAACAAATATGACGCCATCATCATCCAGCCCAACAACGGCGAAGCCCAGCGCCCCTACGCCGAAAAGGTTGTGCAGGCCGGCATCATCTGCATCACCACCAACGCCCGTATCACCGGCATTGAAGGCGCTTCCTCCGTGGACGCCCAGCCCTACGAACAGGCTGCCGTGAACGCCCGCTATGCCTTCGAGCATGTTCCCCAGGGCGCCAAGGCCGTCATCCTCCGTGGCCCCGCCGGCAACTTCCACGCGGACGAGCGCCTGGTGGCCTGGCAGAAGGAATTCTTTGAGAAGCGCCCCGACGTAACCATTGTTGGCGACGACTATGCCAACTGGAACAAGGACGAAGCCATGGCCCTGATGGAAGACTGGGTAACCGCCAATGACACCATCGGCCTGATCGCCGCGATGAACGACAACATGGCCGCCGGCGCTCTGGAAGTGATCAAGGACAACGAAGCTTACAAAGACACCCTGTCCTTCGGCGTGGACGGCACCGCTGAAGCCGCTCTGCTCATCCAGGAAGGCCGCATGACCGCCACCTGCCTGCAGAACGCCTATGAACTGGCCGCCCTGCTGCTCTCCACCTCCCACAAGCTCTTAACCGGCGAAGAAACGCAAATTGACACCGACGTGGGCAACCCCCTGTACATCCTGGAAAACGTGACCGAACTGATCGACATCCACAAGCAGGCCGGCGCTCTGCAATAATGCTCCGTTTGGGGGGTGAGGGGCTCTATCCCCCGCCCCCCTTTTTTCAAACCTACAATCACAGGCGAGGTGCGGCAATATGAAAAACATGGCGGCTGTTCTGACGGCTTTTAACACACTCGAGATGAAAGAAATCCCCATGCCTTCGCTCAAAAGCGGCGAGGTCATGGTGAAATTGCAGGCTGTCGGCGTATGCGGCTCCGACGTTCATTATTATCAGCATGGCCGCATCGGCGATTTTGTTGTGGATTTTCCCTTTATCCTTGGGCATGAGTGCGCCGGCATCGTAACAGAAGTCGGCGAAGGGGTCACCCACCTAAAGGCGGGGGACCGCGTATGCCTGGAGCCCGGCGTTCCCTGCGGCAAATGTGAATTCTGCCTCGGCGGGCACTACAACCTTTGCCCCGATGTCAAGTTCCTGGCGACGCCGCCCTACGACGGCTGCCTGATGAACTATATCGCCTATCCGGCGGAGTGGGCGTTCAAAATTCCGGATCACATGTCCTTTGAGGAAGGCGCGCTGGTGGAGCCCCTGGCCATCGGCATCAACGCGGCCAAGACCGGCGGCGTGGCATTGGGGCAGAGCGTGCTGATCTATGGCGCGGGCTGCATCGGGCTTATGTCCCTGCTGGCCGCCAAGGCCTATGGCGCGACGACCGTGTTTATTGCGGACGTGCTGGACAAGCGCCTGCAATTGGCCAAGAAGCTGGGCGGCATCCCGCTCAATTCCACAAAGGTAAACGTAGCTGAGGAAATCATGAAGGCAACAGGCGGCAGGGGCGTGGACGCGGTGCTGGATTGCGCGGGCGTTTCCGCCACCGTTACCGGGGCCATTGCAACCTGCAAGGCGGGCGGCTCCATCGTGGTCGTCGGCATGGCGGCCGATACCCTGGAGGGGATACCGCTGGGGCCTATCAGCACGAAGGAGCTGAAAATCACCTCCATCTTCCGCTACAAGAACCTGTACCCCACCACCATCGCGGCCATCGCCGGCGGCAAGATCGACGTGAATGAAATCGTCTCCAACCGTTACCGCTTTGAGGAAACCCCGCGGGCCTACGAGGAGACGGTCAAAAATATCAAGAACGTGGTCAAGAGCGTTATCGTATTCGACTGATTGAATATGAGGGACTTATACTAATGGAAAACATTATTTCGTCCAAAGCGGCGAGGAGTTTTCGATGCAGGGCAAGGAGTCGGAGCGAGACGTAGCAGCGCTACGTTGAGCGGAGAATGACGCAGCCCTGCGCGAAAAGTACTGCCGCAACGACGAAATAATGTTTGGAATTAGTATTATGCGTCGTCCTGACCAATGCTGATTTCCAATAATAGCCGCGTATATCTGTCTTTCACAAAAAATGCTGTCCCGCCGCGCGGTAAGCGCGGTATGTTTTGATACCTTTGCGCGCTTGAGCCAGCTTGCCGCCATGCGCCTGGCTTCGGCCTGGTAGAAATCCGCTTTGGGATCTTGGGCCAATTTCAACAGCCTTGCATAGCACGCC
>JAFADG010000011.1 GCA_023425025.1 Bacillota bacterium | reverse complement strand
AGCTCGTTTACGAGCGGTGGGGCATGAAATGCAGTTGATAGATGGTTCAATGCGTCTTGAGACGCGGCTAGTAAATTCGCCTTGAAGGCGCGGTGCATACCACCGGCTAAGCCGGTGGTTTTGATTGAAGGGAAGTTACTTGGCGCTCTTGATATCCAGCCAAAGGGCGTTGTAAATTTCAATGAAATCCTGGATGTCGTTGAAATACTCGCACCTTTGCACGACCTCGGGATCGGGATTCATAACGGGGTTGCCGCTGTATTCCTCGCCCATCAGTTCAATGGCGCCGGCGTTGGGGGAGGAATACCATATGGCTTCGCAATTCATTTGGGCGATGTCGGGCCTGGACATGAAGTTGATGAAGACTTCGGCATTGGCCTTGTTCTTTGCACCCTTGGGAATGACCATGGCATCCACCCACACGTTGGAGCCTTCCTTGGGTACAACATAGGCGAGATCGGGATTCAAGTCAATGGCGTACTGGGCGTCGCCGCTCCACATCAGCGCCAGGGCCGCTTCGCCGGCGACCATCTTGTCCTTGGTTTCATCCACCTGGTAGGCTTTTACGATGCCGGCCTGCTTTTGCTCTATCAACAGGTCTTTGGCATTTTCCAGGGCGATGGGGTCACGGGTGTTCATGGATTCGCCCAGGTATTTGAGGGTGATGCCCATGGTATCGCGGATGCTATCCATCATGAACACGTTGTTCTTGTACTGGACATCCCACAGGATGGCCCAGCTGTCCACCGGCTCGGTGACCATTTTCGTGTTGTACAGGATGCCGACGGTGCCCCACATATAGGGTACGCCGTATTCGCCGGTAGGGTCATAGGAGGCGTTGCGCAGCTCCGGCAGAATCTGCGACGCGTTGGGCACGTTGGCAAAATCGATCTTTTCCAACAGGCCCAGGGAGATCATGCGCTCCACGCAATAATCGGAGGGGAACACCACATCAAAGGCGGAAGGCGTCGCCTCCACCTGCACCAGCATATCCTCGTTGGTGGTAAAGTTCATATAATTGACCTTGATGCCGGTTTCGGCGGTAAACATTTCGAGGGTCTGTTCGTCGATGTAATCTTCCCAGTTAAAAATGTTCACCACGCCTGCATTCTCCGCATACGATGCGGCGGGAATCAGCATACAGGCCATAAGGATAAGCGCAATCCACTTTTTCATGGGTCAAACCTCCTTAAGATTTTATGTCATGCGCCGGGGCGCAGAGCATCGGATGCATTTCTTTTCGACTTTGGAGACGTCCTGCGGTTGACCGCCAGCAACAAAAGCAGCAGCGCCACGAACATCAGCGCGCTTAATGCGTTCAGCGTGGGCTCAATGCCGATGCGGGCCTTGGAATAGATCAGCGTGGACAGGTTTTGAACCAGCGGGCTGGTGGTGAAGTAGCTGATCACGAAATCATCCAGCGAGAGGGTGAAGGCCAGCAGCGCGCCGGTGATGACGCCGGGGCTGATTTCCGGCAGGATCACATGAAAAAGCGCATAGCCGGGCGTGGCCCCAAGGTCCAGGGCGGCCTCGTAGCTGTGCTTGTTCATTTGCTTGAGCTTGGGCAGCACTGACAGAATGACGTAAGGCGTATTGAAGGTGATATGCGCCAACAGCATGGTCACATACCCCCGTTCCACCTTGGCAAACAGGAACAAAAGCATCAGCGAGATACCGGTTACGATATCCGGCATGGTCATGGGCAGGTTGGTCATGGTCATCATAAAGCTTTGGGGCCGTTTGCGCATGGCGTGGATGCCGATGGCGGCCAGCGTACCCAGTATGGTGGCCGCGGCAGCCGCGATGATGGCTACGGTCAGGGTGACATACAGCGCATCCATGATGGACCTGTCCGCAAACAGCGCGCCGTACCAGCGCAGGGAGAAGCCTTCCCACTTGGCGCGGCTCTTGCCGCCGTTGAAGGACTGGAAAATCAAAACAATGATGGGAATGTACAGGAACAGGAGAATGAGGGAAAGGTAGGCCCGCTTGATGAAGCGCTTCAAATCATGCTCCCCCCTTCGCCTTCCGGGTCGGCCTTGCGCAGTATGCCAAGGCTGACCAAAATCAGCGCCATCATAATGAGGCTGAGGGCGCTGCCGACGTTCCAGTTGCCCTCGGTCAAAAACTTGTTTTCAATCAGGTCGCCGAACATCATGGTATTGCCGCCGCCCAGAATTCTTGGGATGAAGAAGGTGGTGACGGAGGGCATGAACACCATGGTGATGCCCGAAATGATGCCGGGAATGCTCAGCGGCAGCGTGACCTTCAAAAAGGTGCGCAGGTGGTTGGCGCCCAGGTCCTGGGCGGCCTCCAGCAGCCGTGTATCCATTTTGGTCAGCGAGGTGTAAATGGGGAACACCATAAACGGCAGGAAGTTGTAGACCATGCCCAGCAGCACGGCGCCGTTGTTGTACATGAGCTGCGCGCTGCCCAAGCCCAGCGACCGCAAAATGCTGTTGATCAGCCCCTGGTCCTCCAGCAGGGACATCCAGGCGACTGTGCGCAGCAGGAAATTCATCCACATGGGGATGATGAACAGCACAACGATGGTGCCGCCGATCTTCATATCCCTGTCGGACATAAACAGCGCGGCAGGGTAGCCCAGCAGCAGGCAGATAACGGTGCACCAAAGTGCCATCCACATAGAATATACCAGCGTGTCCACATTCACCGTGCCGCGGCGCAGGTAGGATGTGTACTGCTCGCCCATGGAGGCGTAGATTTGGTTTTTGCTGTGGTTACTGTCCCAGAAGTGGCTGAAATTATCCAGCGTAAAGGTACCGGCCTTGTTGGTGAAAGCGTAATAGCCGATGAGGATCACCGGCAGTAAGGTAAACAGTATCATCCACAGGGAGTAGGGGGAGGCGAAGAGCGAGCGCTTCACGCCGTTGTTGCGGCGGATGGAAAAGAAAACAAGCGCAGCAAAGCCGATAAGGCCCATCGCCATCATCCACCATGCCCAGGGCGGAAGCTGCATGCTGCTGATCAAAGCGCTTCTTCCTCCTTGGCGTCCGCCATGGGCTTCATGATGTGAATGTTGAAAGGAACGATGGAAATGCCGACCCTGGAGCCCTGGGGCTGCATGGTGGTGGAATGAACCTTGAAGGTGGTGTGGCCTGCGTCAATCATCATTTCATAATGGACGCCCTTGAAGAGCACGCTTTTCACCGTGCCGGCAAGCTGGCCCACATCCTCGCCGACCAGCATCACATCCTCCGGGCGGATGACCACGTCCACCGGGGCATTCTGGCCAAACCCAAAGTCAACGCAGGGAAATTCCACGCCGGCAAAGGAAACAAGCTCGTCGTGCACCATGGTGCCCTTCAATATGTTGCTTTCGCCGATGAAGTCGGCCACAAAGGCATTCACCGGCTCGTCATAAATGCGCTTGGGGTCGCCGATTTGCAGGATTTTTCCATCCCGCATGACGACTACCGTATCGCTCATGGTCAGCGCTTCCTCCTGGTCATGGGTCACGTACAAAAACGTGATGCCCAGGCGCTGCTGCATGTTTTTCAGCTCCAGCTGCATTTCCTTGCGCAGCTTCAAATCAAGCGCGCCCAGCGGCTCATCCAGCAGCAATACCTCCGGCTCGTTGACAAGGGCCCGGGCGATGGCCACGCGCTGCTGCTGGCCGCCGGACAGGGATTCCACACTGCGTTTGCCGTAGCCCTCCAGGTTCACCAGGTCCAGCATGGCATCCACCCGGCGGCGGATGTCTGCCCGGTCCACCTTGGCAATCTTCAAGCCGAAGGCGATGTTGTCCTGCACATTCAGGTGGGGGAACAGCGCGTATTTTTGGAAGATGGTATTCACCTTGCGCTTGTAGGGCGGAAGGTTGGTGATATCCTTTCCGTCAAAATACACCTGTCCGGTCGAGGGGTATTCAAAGCCGCCGATGATGCGCAGCGTGGTGGTTTTGCCGCACCCGCTGGGCCCAAGCAGCGTAACGAATTCCTTTTTGCGAACATACAGATTGATATTGCTGAGCACCGTGGTGCCGTCAAAATCCTTGGAAATGGATTTCAGGTCGATCAAGTGCGCTTTTTCAACCATGAGGAGTGGTCTCCTTTAATCAAATAATCGCAAAAGCGTCGCGTCAAAAAATGGGCGGCGTCGAAATCCACAATACCCTGGCTTTTGTCTTGCCGGTATTTTTCAGTTGGTGGGGGGCGTGGGGGTGCAGGCAGAAGCTGTCGCCGGCCCTGGCCTTGTGGCGCTTGTCGCCAAGCAGTATTTGAATGCTGCCGGAAAGCACATACCCAAACTCCTCGCCGTCATGGGGCGGAAGTATCTGCGTTTCGCCGCCCTCCGCCATTTCCACCAAAATGGGCTCCATGCTGTTTTTCTGGGCATTGGCCACCAGCCAGGTGATGCTGCCGTGAAGCGTTTCCGCATCTTCCTTCACAAACATATCCTGGGCGGTGTAGATCACTTTTTCGGCTTCCTTGTCGTTGAAAAAAGCAGGCAGGCTGCTGCCCAGGCATTCCAGCATGTCGGTGAGCGTGGCGATGGAAGGGGAAGCCAGGTCCCTTTCCACCTGGGAAATGAAACCCTTGCTCAGTTCGCACCGGTCCGCCAGTTCTTCCTGGGTCAGGCCACGCTGCATGCGCAGACGGCGAAGCTTTTCACCGATTTTCACAGGCTCATCTCCTTATATCACAGGCAGCCGTTTTACAGAAAAAATACCGCTGCGGGTTTAATGGTGCTAAACGGGAAAGCGAAGTGGGGAGTTTAGCAAAAGTAAACCAAAAGGTACGGCTTATTAAACCACAAATGGGATTGGGTGTCAACAATCCGCCGACAGATTTCCCGAAATTTTTCCGCGGCGGGGCTTGTATTCAAACGTTTATGCGCCGCAATGCATCTTTCATATGCGCCTGCGTATGATTGGGTGTGCCATTGTATACAAAACCACCTGTTTATGGTATGCTGAACCCGTTATAAAGCGGGCGCAGGCCCCTTGCAAATGGGAAGGAGTTAAGCCATGCACACCAAACTATCGGGCAAGCTGAAGGTTATACTGGTTGTGATCGTGCTTGCGGGCATCATTCTCTTCAGCGGCTTTTACCGTGTCGGCCAGGGCGAGGAGGCCTTGGTTGTCACGTTCGGCCGTGTGACGGCGACACACGGGCCGGGACTTTATTTCCGCATACCTTTTGTCCAGAGCATTATCAGTGAAAGCGTTACGACGATCCATACCATGGAATATGGATTCCGGACGACAAAGCAAGGCTCCGCCGGCCGTGCATCCATGTATGTGGACAATGAAACGGAAGGCGTCATGCTCACCAACGACAACAGCATCGTTTCGCTGGAAGCGATTTATCAGTACACCATCCGCGATGTGAAGCAATACCATTTTGACATTGACAATCCGCAAGGCACTTTGCAGATGGCCTTTGAGGCTGTGATCCGCAGAAACATCCAAAACCTGACGCTCGACAACGCGCTTTTGAACAAGGAAGATATCGAACGCGATGTACTGCCCGAGTTCCAGAGCATTGTGGACAGCTATGACATGGGCGTCAAAATCAACAGCGTAAGGATACAAAACATTTCCGTTCCTTCCGCTGTGACCGCCGCCTATGAAGATGTTAACAACGCCAAGAACGAAATGACAAAGCGCCTGGATGAAGCGGAAAAGTACAAGAACGAGATATTGCCGACGGCAAGGTCCAAGGCCTATCAGCTTTTGCAGGAAGCCCAGGCTTATCAGGCGGAGACCGTAGCCAAGGCGGAAGCGGAAGTGGCTGTGTTCAACGCGGTATATGAAAAGTACAAGGCTGCCCCCCAAATCACAAGGCAGAGGCTTTTGATTGAAACAATGGAAAACATTTTGAAAAACAGCGGCAAGATCATCGTCGCGGACAACGGCAGCGATGTGCTGAAGGTACTTGATTTGAACAACGGAACGGCAGTCAGCGATGCTGCCCTATCCACCGGGAGGGAGTGATTTTGATGCAAGGCGGACAAACGAATTATCAAAGGCCCATCAATTATGAAACCGAACAGCTGAAATCCTTCGCCCGCAAGAACGGCCGGCGGCTGGTGGTAGGCGGAATCATTCTGATCGCCCTTCTGGTATTGATCAATGAATGCGTGTTCATCGTCGGGGAAGCGGAGCAGGCTTTTGTCAGCCGGTTCGGAGTCATCAAGCGCATTGTGATCAACAGTGAAAATGACTTTCATGAAACCTACGCGGAGGAACTGGAAAAGGAATTGTCGATGTCCGAGGATGTTCAGATTGTTATCGGCAGCGGCCTGCAATTCAAGATGCCGTTTGTCGACAAGGTGGAACGCTACTCCTCCAGGCTGTATACCTATGTGTCTGACAGCACAAAGGTAAACACCAAGGAAAAGAAGCAGTATTTTATATCCACCTTCGCGCAGTGGCATATCGCCGATCCGGCCTTGTTCAGCCTGAAGCTTGGCAATATGGTGACGGCGGAAAACCAGCTGGATAATTTGATCGCGCCTGTGATCGTGCAGTCCATCAACCGCATGATGGCGGATGATTTTGTCAGCAACAAGGACGCTTTGAACGCGACGCTGGCGGACGCGCTGATTGCTATCAACAAGGATATGTGCCTGCGGGGCATTGAAGTGAAGGATATACAAATTCACCGCACCTCCCTGCCGCCGGCAAACATTGACAGCACCTATGCGCGCATGCAGGCCGACCGGGCCAAGGTGGCCCAGCAAACGCGAAGCGAGGGTCAGGAAGAGTATTTGAAGGTCGTTGCCAACGCCGATCTGGAAGCCAGAAAGCTGGAAGCCGACGCGGTCAGTGAAGCCGGCCGCGTAAGGGGCGATGGCGATGCCGCCGCTTTGGAGATCTATGCAAAATCCTATAGCATTGACGAAACTTTTTTCAGCTACTGGCGCTCGCTCAGAGCGCTGGAAACGGCCATTGATGAAAACAGCACCCTGGTGCTGGACAAGGAGCATCCCCTGTGGAAGGACCTGCTGGCCTGGGCAACGCAGAAATAACCGTCCTTCATGATCGATGCGATCCGTAAAATGAGGGTAGGGGTGGTTGGGCGTGTTTGATTCCCGCGGGTACCTGAACGATGGCGGCTCCATACGCATCTGGGTGGCTGTGGCACTTTAAGGCGCAAAAAGAAGCGGAGGCCGCGCTGGTAGTGGCCCGCAACGAGGCGGAGGCCATCAAGCTCAAGGGCGAAGCCGAAGCGGAAGCGATTTTGCGCAAGGCGGAAGCCATGAAGCAATATGGTCAGGCCGCCATGCTGGAAATGGTGATCAGCCGCATGCCGGAAATCGCCAAGGCCGTCAGCGAGCCGCTTTCAAAAACCGACAAGATCATCCTCTTTGGCGAAGGCGGGGCCACCAATATGGCCAAGGGTGTTTCCGGGACCATGCTGCAAACCTTTGAATCCATCAAGGAAGCTGTGGGCATTGACATTCCCAAAATGCTCAAGGATGTTACCATAGGCGGGCTCATCGGCAAGGCTGCGTCGGAAGCGGCTGAAAAGTAAAAAACTTGTACAAAACGACTCCTCCCGGCAATACACCGGGAGGAGTCGTTTTGTACTGTTTCAGTTTATACTAATGGAAAACATTATTTCGTCCAAAGCGGCGAAAAGTACTGCCGCAACGACGAAATAATGTTTGGAATTAGTATTATTCCACCACTTCAAAAGCCGCTTCCAGCAGCGTGCTGGCGCCGGCATCGTTGGTGGCGATGACCTTGTAGGTGTAGGCGCCGATGCCCAGCGCGCCGAATTTTACGTGGGGATCGATGTACCAGCGCAGATCCACCGACTTGGCTTTGGGGTTGAAGGAACGGCCCGTGAGCATATTGCCGTTGGCGTCAAAAACGCCGGCTGTCAGATTGGTGATCTTGGATGTCTGCGAGGATACGACGCCTTTTAGGGCAAAGCCGCGGCCCTTGATCAGCAGGGTCGGCGCGTTCAGGCCGGAGGACGAAAGCTTGTCTGATGCGGCGGGGGCGGCTACGACCGTGAATGTCTCGCTCAAAAGCGTTTTCGACCCCGCGGCGTTGGTGGCTGTAATCTGATAGGTGTATGCGCCCACAGCAAGAGAACCAAACTTCACGTACGGATTGACCAGCCAGCGCAAATCCACAACCTTGGCCTTGGGATTGAAGGAGCGCCCTGTGACCAGGTTGCCGTCTTCATCGTACACGCCGGCCGTCAGGTTGGTCAGCTTTGAAGACTGTGATTTGACGACGCCGCGCAAGGAAAAACCCTTGCCCTTAACGATTTCAGCAGGGTAGTTGCAGCCCGATGCGCTCAGATCGTCGGACACGGGATCGGGGGCGGCTACTTCAAACGTTTCGTTCAGCAGCGTCTGCTCTCCCGCGGCGTTGGCGGCAATGATCTTATAGGTGTAGGTACCGGCGCCGAGCGTGCCGAATTTCACATGGGGATTGACCGTCCAGCGCAGGTCCACGCTCTTGGCCTTGGGGTTGTAGGAGCGGCCGGTGATCATATTGCCGTTTCCGTCAAACACGCCGGCCTGCAGCTTTATGATTTTGGAGGACTGCGACGCAATCACCCCGCGCAGGGAAAAGCCTTTGCCTTTTGTCAGCGATTCGGGGAAATTGCATCCGGTGGCCGATAGGTTGTCGGACACGGCGGGCGCGGGGGTGACTTCAAAGCTTGCGTCCAACAGCGTTTTTTTGACAGAATTGTTTGTGGCGGTCACCTTGTAGGAATAGCTGCCGGCGGAAAGCTTGCCAAATACCACATAGGGATTCACGTACCAGCGGAAATCCACGCTCTTGGCGTTGGGGTTCCAGCTTCGGCCGGTAACCATTTTTCCGTTTTGGTATACGCCCGCTTCCAGCCTTATGATTTTGCTTTCCATGGACGTAACGACGCCTTTTAACGCGAAGGACTTTCCCGCGGTGATGGCCGTGGGGGAATTGAGGCTCTCCGACGTGATGTCGTCGGTTACAACGGCCAAGGCGGACGGAGCAACCACAACGGATAGGAAGCACAAGCAAAGGACAGACAACCAGGCAATCAAACCTTTACCAAATTTGGTATTCATATTATCCCTCCCCGCATACAGACGATATAGACTAATATTACCATGCATGGAACATATTTGTATATGCATTTTTTGTGTTTTTTACATGAATACTGGTTCTACTTCGTTCATTTGCGTGATGCGCCGGCGTCCGGAGCGGGTATATTAAAAGCGATTGATTTTTTGGCTGCCGCATGGTACAATGGTATTGGTCAAAGATAGTCAGAGAATTTTGACCGGGAAACGAGGGATGTTTGATGCGGCTTAGTGATACGATAGAACAGTTCATCAAAGCCATGCTCCAACAGGATGAGCCGGAAGTGGAGTTGAAGCGCAATGAACTGGCGGAATATTTCAATTGTGCGCCATCGCAGATCAATTACGTGCTGGCCACACGTTTTACCCCCGACCATGGATATATTATAGAGAGCAGAAGAGGCGGCGGCGGATATATCCGCATCGTGCGTATGGAACAAAGCGCCGGGGAGCACCTTTTGTACCTCATCCACGAGCGGATAGGCGAAGCCATCGGCGAAACGGAAGCCATGCACCTGATCGGGCAGCTTCGGGAACGGGGGTTTGTCTCCCTGGAAGGGGCCCAATTGATGGTTTCCGCCATCTCCCAGCGGGCGCTTTCCCTGCCCTTGCCCAATGCGTTAAAGGACGCGGCCAGGGCCAGGATTCTTCGGAGCATGCTGCTGACCGTAGCCCAGATAAGCCGCCGACCGGCGGACAATCAGTGACGAGGCGCTGCGCGCCGTAAGGAGACTATTATGTTATGTGAAGAATGCAGCCAGAACCCGGCAACGGTAGTCATCACCGTACTGGTGAACGGAGAAACCGCGACACGGCACCTGTGCAAAGGCTGCGTCAGCAAAATTCAAAACAGCATCCAGCAGGGCGACATTCAGGGCTTCCTGTCTTCCCTGATAGCTTCCATCAATCATGAGGAAAAAGCGCTCAAGCTTTCTTGCTCCAGGTGCCACCTGACGTATGAGGAATTTCAAAAGACGGGCAAGCTGGGCTGCGCCCAATGCTATGAGGAATTCAGGGAACAGTTGAAGCCGCTGCTTTTGCGCATTCATGGCCGTTCGCAGCATGCCGGGCGGATGCCGGCCGTCAGTTCCCAGGCCCAGGAGAAAAAGAAGCTGATTGCCAGCCTTCGCAGCCGTATGGATCTGGCGGTGGCGGCGGAAAATTTTGAAGAGGCGGCTCAGCTGCGCGATCAATTGAAGCAGCTGGCCTGTCCGGCGGGAGAGGAGTGCAAGCAATGACGGAGCACGAACTGGATGTGGTGGTATCCTCCCGCGTGCGGCTTGCCCGCAATTATGAGGATCTTCCCTTTTCCGCCACCCAAAGCGACGCCATCGCCCAGATGTGCGTGGATAGGGTGGTGGATGCGCTGGCCGCGGAACCGGGCGATACCAGCGCCTATGCCCTGATCAAGATGGCCGATTTGCCCAACCGCGAGCGCCTTGCGATGGTGGAAAGCCATTTGATCAGCCGCGACCTGATGCAAAACAGCCAAACCGGCGCGGTGCTCATCCGCGACGATCAGGCGATCTGCCTGATGGTCAATGAAGAGGATCATCTGCGCCTGCAATCGCTGATGCCCGGCCAACAGCTGCAAAAGGCCGCGGAGCTGGCCTATGAGGTGGAAGAGGCGCTGCAGCGCCATATCGCCTTTGCCTTTGACGGGCAGCTGGGCTATTTGACCGCCTGTCCCACCAACACGGGCACGGGCATGCGGGCCTCCCTGATGCTTCACTTGCCGTTGCTCACTATGTTCAAGCAAATGGGCAACGTCAGCACATCGGTATCCAAGCTGGGCCTGACCATCCGGGGCATCTACGGTGAAGGCAGCGAGGCCCAGGGCAACCTGTACCAGGTCAGCAACCAGGTGACCCTGGGCCGCACCGAGGAAGAAATCATCGAGGCCGTGATGGGCGTTGGCCGGCAGATTATCGACATGGAGCGGAATTTGCAAAAGCGCGCGTCCAGCGGCGACAATACCGCCCTGGAAGACCAGGTATACCGTTCGCTGGGCGCGTTGCAGTACGCCCGCCGAATGGACTTGAAGGAATTCATGCAGCACTGGTCCAACCTGCGCCTGGGCTGCGCCCTGGAGCTTTTGCCCATTCCGCTTTCTGTGGCGGATGAGCTTTTGCCGGCAGCGCAGGATGCGCATATTATGAAGACCACCAACAAAACACTAAAAGGCAGGGAGCTGGACATTGCGCGCAGCAAGTATATCCGTCAAAAGCTCCAGGGCCACTAAGGAGGAAACAACATGGCATTGTTCGGACGTTTTACGGAAAGAGCCCAAAAGGCATTGACTTATGCACAGCAGGCCGCTGTGGAACTTCAGCATCATTATGTGGGCACGGAGCATCTGCTGCTGGGCCTTTTGAAGGAGCCCGGCGAGCCCATTCGCAGCCTGCTCGGTACTGTGACGTATGAAAAGGTTTTGGATCGGATCGTGGCGTTGATCGGCCGCGGTGAAGAGGAGATCAGCGGAACCCTGGAGCTGACGCCCCGGGGGAAAAAGATACTGGAAACAAGCATCATCGAATCCCGCCGCCTAAACCACACCTTCGTGGGCACGGAGCACATCTGGCTGGCCATCCTCAAGGAGGGGGAGGGCGTAGCCAGCAACATCCTGCGTGAAATGGGCGCGGATGGCGACAAGCTGCGGGAGGGGATTTTGTCTCTGCTCAAGTCCGAAGAGGCGGAGGGCGATAAGGAAAGCAAGCCTGCCGCGTCGGCGGGTGGCGACACGCCGGTACTCAAGCAGTACGCCCGCGATTTGACCCAGGCCGCCCGGGGCGGCGAGCTGGACCCGGTGATCGGCCGCGGCCAGGAGATCGAGCGGATCATACAAATCCTAAGCCGCCGCACCAAGAACAACCCGGTGCTCATCGGCGAGCCGGGCGTGGGCAAAAGCGCCGTGGTGGAAGGCCTGGCCCAGCGCATTGTCACCGACAACATTCCCGAGATTTTGAAGGACAAAAAGCTCATGACCCTGGACATGGGCAGCCTGATCGCCGGCAGCAAGTACCGCGGCGAATTTGAGGAGCGCCTGAAAAACGCCATCGCGGAGGTCCGCAAGGCGGGGAATGTGATCCTGTTTATCGATGAAATCCATACCTTGGTGGGCGCCGGAAAAGCGGAAGGCTCCATGGACGCCGCCAATATTTTAAAGCCGGCCCTGGCCAGGGGCGAGGTGCAGTGCATTGGCGCCACCACGCTGGATGAATACCGCAAGCATATCGAGAAGGACGCCGCCCTGGAGCGCCGCTTCCAGCCCGTAACGGTAGGGGAGCCTTCCGCCGAGGAGGCGCTGGAAATTTTGCGCGGCCTGCGGGACAGGTATGAGGCCCACCACAAGGTGCGCATTACCGACGACGCGCTGCAGGCGGCCGTATCCCTGTCTGACCGCTACATTTCCGACAGGTTCCTGCCGGACAAGGCCATTGATTTGATGGACGAGGCTGCGTCCCGGGTGCGCATTCAATCCTATACCGCGCCGCCGGATGTAAAGAGCCAGGAAGCGCAGTTGAATGCCGTGATCACCGAGAAAAAGGAAGCCATTGCCCGGCAGGATTATGAAAAGGCGGCGGCGCTGCGCGATCAGGAACGGAAGGTGAAGGCCGAAATCGAAGGGCTTCGCGCCGCCTGGGAGCAGAAAAAGAGCGCCACCCGCGAGATCGTGACGGAAGAGGAAATCGCTCAAATCGTATCCAGCTGGACCGGGATTCCCGTCAAGAAGATGACCGAGGGGGAAAGCCAGCGGCTTTTGCACCTGGAGGAGGTGCTGCACAAGCGCGTCATCGGCCAGGAGGAGGCGGTCAAGGCCGTCAGCCGGGCCATCCGCAGGGCCCGGGCCGGCTTGCAGGACCCCAAGCGCCCCATCGGCTCCTTTATCTTCCTGGGCCCCACCGGCGTTGGCAAAACGGAGTTGTGCCGCGCCCTTGGCGAAGCCATGTTTGGCGATGAGGATGCGCTGATCCGCATCGATATGTCCGAATACATGGAGAAGCATACCGTTTCCAGGCTCATCGGCTCCCCGCCCGGCTATGTGGGCTACGAGGAGGGCGGGCAACTGACCGAGGCCGTGCGCCGCAAGCCCTACAGCGTGGTATTGCTCGACGAGGTAGAAAAAGCCCACCCTGATGTGTTCAACATCCTTTTGCAAATTCTGGAGGACGGGCGGCTGACCGATAATTCGGGCCGTGTAGTAAACTTCAAAAACACGATCATCGTCATGACCTCCAACGCCGGCGCCCATGCCATCAGTCACAACCGTGTGCTGGGCTTTGGCAGCGCCATAGATATCGCCCGCTCCTACGAAACCATGAAGGAACAGGTGATGAAGGAAGTCAAGGATATCTTCCGGCCCGAATTCATCAACCGTGTGGATGAGCTGATCGTATTTCATGCCCTTGAGCAAAGCGATATCGATAAGATCGCTTACCTGATGCTTTCCCAGGTGGCCGACCGGCTGAAAAAGCGCGGCATGCATCTGACCTTTGATAACGAGGTGGTGGCGCTTCTCTCCAAGGAAGGCTACGACCCGCAGTATGGCGCCAGGCCCTTGCGCCGGGTGATCCAGCGTACGGTGGAGGACGCGTTAAGCGAGGAGATCATCGCGGGCAAGCTGGCGCTGGGCGACGACGTATGCTTGTTTGTCAAGGATGGAAAGATTGCCTTTGAAAAGGCGGAGCATCAGAAACTGACTCTTGAAGAAGAGGTCAAGGCCTGATATAAAAATAGAAACAGCGGCGTCCGATTCAGCATAGAACGCCGCTGTTTTTGTGCTGTTGAAGTTTAAGCGCTGTCTTGTTTCCAAACTTGCCCTTCGGGGCTTACGTCGATGGCATGATGCATTTGGGTAAACAGTTCGCTGTAACGCAGGTGATCTTTTTGGATTTGGGTGATGCCGGCGCGTATGGACAAGGGTTGCCTCGTATTATGCCTATACTGCAAGATAATTCTACACAAAAATGCACCAGCGAACCCCGTATTTGTCGATCAAATCAACCATCAAGGTACTGAATTCACACGAACCTAGCGGATAAAGAATATTGGCACCATCTTTCAGCGCATCATATGCTTTTTGCACCAATGCTTCTTTGCCTTCCCCGAAATGCAGGCAAAACTGCATGGTAGTGCCTGTAATTCTATCTTCGTTCCGAAGCGCTTCGGATATCGCCAATATCTGCCCGTATACATTCAGTTCTGCATGCATAAAAGTTCCGTCAGAGTGCGGGTAGCTTGCCACCAACGCAGCATCAAAGGCCTTTTGATATAATTCAACCGCTTTATCGCTCCCTTTCACATATGTTTGCATCATAGATCTATGCATCCTTGTGTGCCTCCCTTGAATGAATTATTTCTATATCAATTATAATAGATTAAGCGGACAGCTGTATGTCATGTTCAAAATATAGTTACCCAACAAAGGCTCCTTTTGAAAGGAGCTGTCGAGCGAAGCGAGACTGAGGATTGGCATGTCAACACAACTGACTCCATACTTTTTGCTCTATCACCTGGCATACACCGTCAAAATTGCTGTCAATATCCTTGTTGGTAAAACGCATGACCGTCAATTCCAAGCCCTCAAGATAGGCCGTCCTCCGCTGGTCATAAGCGATAGCGCCTTCTTCGTAATGCTGCAAGCCGTCTATTTCAATGACCAGTTTCGCGCGGGAGCAATAAAAATCCACGATATATTCGCCAATGACGCGCTGGCGGTTGAATTGCAGGGAATGATTTTTAAGAAAGTCATACCATAGGTGATTTTCCTGTCGGGTCGTGTTGTTGCGTAAATTGCGGGAGCGGGGATTCAGTTTTTTGTTTCGCGGAAGGAATTTGTTATCCATAGAGGCTCCTTTGTGTCGCAAGGGCAATCCTCAGTCAGCTTCGCTGACAGCTCCTTTCAAAAGGAGCCTTTTATGTGGTCATCATATCATGATTTTCCAGTGATTTCAAATGACACTCCTTAAATAAATGGAAAAATGAGAAGCATAATGCACATGGTAATTCATCGCTTCAGAAAACTTTGCGAATATCCGTTTGCTTTTTCCTCTTCGCGCATGGACAAGCACCCTTCCATGGTCTATAATGGAAGGCAGATATTGATATGCATTCATGGAGGCGTGGGCATGAATCTGGAGCAATTGTTGGACCGCTGGAAGCAGGATGAGTATTTCATGGAGAATGTCACCTGCTGGCATACCATCCCTGCCCGGCCCGCCCAGTTCGGCGAATATCCGCAGGGGCTTGACCCGCGCATTCCGCAAGTGCTTGCCAAGCGGGGCATTCACAAGCTGTACACCCATCAGGCCTCCAGCCTGGCGGCAACGGGCGAGGGCAAGGATGTGGTGGTGGTCACGCCTACGGCTTCCGGCAAAACCATGTGCTACAACCTGCCCGTGGTGTCGGCCATACTGCAAAATCCCGACGCCAGGGCCCTGTACCTTTTTCCTACCAAGGCACTGTCCGCCGATCAGGTCAGCGAATTGTACTCGCTGATTGAGGAGCTGGATGTAGACATCAAAACCTTTACCTATGACGGCGATACGCCGGGCTCCGCCCGCAAGGCCGTGCGCCAGGCGGGGCATATCGTGGTCACCAACCCGGATATGCTGCACAGCGGCATCCTGCCCCAGCACACCAAATGGGTAAAACTGTTTGAAAATCTGCGTTATATCGTCATCGATGAAATCCATGCCTACCGGGGCGTCTTCGGCAGCAACCTGGCCAACGTGCTGCGCAGGTTACTTCGCCTGTGCGCCTTTTACGGCAGCAAGCCCACCTTTATATTGTGCAGCGCCACCATCGCCAACCCCAAGGAGCTGGCCGAAACACTGACCGGCCGGCCCGTCACCATGATTGACAACAACGGCGCGCCCACCGGCGAGCGGCATTTTATCTTCTACAACCCGCCGGTGGTCAACCGCCAGTTGGGTATACGCAAAGGCTCGGTACAGGAGACCAAGGCCATCGCCTCCATGCTGCTCAATAACGGCGTGCAGACCATTACCTTTGCCAAAAGCCGGCTCATCGTGGAGGTGCTGACCAGGTATTTGAAGGACATGGTTCGCGATCCACTGGGCAACGCCGGCCGGGTTCGGGGCTATCGCGGCGGTTATCTGCCCAGCGAACGGCGGGATATTGAATCGGGCCTGCGCAGGGGAGCCATTGACGCGGTGGTTTCCACCAACGCGCTGGAATTGGGCATTGACATCGGCGCGCTGGAGGCCTGCGTTTTGTGCGGCTATCCCGGCACCATCTCCAGCACTTGGCAGCAGGCCGGCCGCGCCGGTCGCCGCAAGGGTACATCAGCGATGGTGATGGTGGCTTCCTCCGCTGCCATTGACCAATACATTGTGACCCATCCCAATTACTTTTTCAGCCAGTCGCCGGAGCATGCGCTTTTGAACCCCGACAATCTGTATGTGCTGTTGAGCCATTTCAAATGCGCCGCCTATGAGCTGCCTTTTGAAGACGAAGAAACCTTTGGCAACGTTGCGTCCACCACCGAGCTGCTTGACTACTTGGTGGAAGAAAACATACTGCGCCATGTGGAGGGCCGCTACCACTGGATGGCGGAGGATTTTCCGGCCTCCGAGATTTCCCTGCGTTCGTCGGTCACTGAGAACTTTTTGATCATTGATATTACCAACCCAGCGCACCACCGTGTGGTAGGGGAGATGGACCGGTATGCCGTGCCCATGCTGCTGCATGAGAACGCCATCTACATGCATGAGGCCCAGCAATACCAGGTGGAAAAGCTGGATTTCGACGGCTGCAAGGCCTTTATCCGCCAAGTGAATGTGGATTATTACACCGACGCGGATTTGAATATCAGCCTGAGTCTTTTGGATATCGCCGAAGAGCGCGGCGAACCCAAGGGCCTGTACCGTGCCTTGGGCGAGGTGAAGGTCACCACGCTGGTGAAAATGTTCAAAAAAATGAAGCTGGATACCCAGGAGAACCTGGGCTTTGGCCCCGTGCGGCTGCCGGAAACCGATATGCACACCACCGCCATGTGGTGGACCGTGCCGGATGCGATTGCGGACAAATACGGCAAGGATGAGCTGCAAAGCGGCATGCTGGGCATATCGAACCTGTTGCGCATTGTGGCGCCGCTGTATTTGATGTGCTCGCCCAGGGACATCAGCGTCATCTACCAGGTCAAAGGCCCTGCTACCCAGCTGCCCACGCTGTTTATCTATGACAACACGCCCGGCGGCATCGGCCTGGCGGAAAAGTGCTTTACCATGCAAAGCCTGCTTTTGAGCCACGCGCTGGAGATCGTCACAGATTGCGAGTGCAAGGAAGGCTGCCCCTCCTGCGCGGGGCCGGTGGGCGAAATCGGGCATGAGGGAAAAGGGGCCGCCGCTTCCCTTTTGAAGGAGATGATCGCGTGCCCATAAGCCTTCGCGATAAACTAAAGGCGGTGGACAAGCCAAAGCCGCAGCCGGAGGGAAAACCGGCGCCGGCTTCCGTTGGCTGCTATCATGAAGAAAAGACCATTCCTTTCAAGGATTTAAAGGAAGTTCCTCCGGATTTGATCTTTTCGGGGCGGTCCCTGGGCCTTGTTCTTGGGGAGGCCATGCCGGATGCGCCCATCGACCCCTGCCGGGTGCTGTATCTGGATACGGAGACGACGGGCCTATCCGGCGGTGTGGGGACCCTGGCCTTCATGGTGGGCGCCGGCTACTTTACCAAGGACGGCTTCACCGTGCACCAGTGGGTGATGCGGGATTATCCCGAGGAGCGGTTTATGCTCTCCAATCTGCAGTCGCTGTGCGAGGGCTTTGCGTATGTGGTCACCTTCAACGGCAAGGCCTTTGACCTGCCGCTTTTGCAGGCGCGGATGCTGATGAACCGCCTGGGGACAAAGCAATTGGAGCGATTGGCCCATGCCGACCTTTTGCATCCTGCAAGGAGGGTATGGAAGCTGCGCCTGAAAAGCTGCCGCCTAAGCCGCCTGGAAGAGGAAATTTTCCAAGCGCCCAGGGAGCACGACCTGCCGGGCAGCGAAGCGCCGGAACGGTTTTTTCAGTTTTTGAAGACGGGCAGCTTTTCGCTTTTGCGGGACGTGATCGACCACAACCGGCAGGACATTGTTTCGCTGGCCAGGCTTTTGTACAAGCTTTTGCACGTGTACGAAAAGCCGGAGCAGCAAAGCTTTTTTGAGGATATCTTCAGCGTGGGCCGCGCGCTGGAAAAGCAAGGGGAAATCGATTTGGCCCGGCGGTGCTACCACCTGTGCACAGGCGGCAGCGTGAAGGCACAGGCACAAATGAACCTTGGCCGCAGCTTTCTTCGCGCAAAGGAAATCGATCAGGCGGTTTTGTCTTACCAGCGGATGATCGACGGCCGGGAAGGCGGGCTTTTGCCCTATGTGGAAATGGCCAAGCTATACGAACATAGGCTGCGGGATGTAAAAAAAGCCCTGGAAATCACAAAAATGGCGATTTTATTGGCCTCGGAGCCCTCTTTGGGGACCCAAAACGCTATGCAGGAAATGCAAAATGCGTTACAATACCGTTATATGCGTCTTGTAAAAAAGTCGCAGGTGATACAAGCATCGAGGAGGCGCGGGCGTTTATGAGTTTTATGGGCAATATCAAGGGCCGCATGGCGATTGCCAGGCAGTCGAAGGGCGATATGGAAGCCGCGAAGAAGCTGTATGAGGAGGCTTTGGCCGCCGGCATGAATTCCCCCCAGTACATGCTGGCCTATTCCGTTATGCTGCTGCGCGGCGGCGAATATGAGCGGGCCAAAGAGGTGCTGGTAAAAACCCAAAAAGCGCCGGGGCTCAGCGAGGCCCAACGCCAGCAGCTGTTCATGAATTATGCCGTGGCCTGCTATAAGTTGGGGGATATGCCCCGCGCCGTCGAGCTGATGGAAAAGCAGCACCAGCGCAATCCCAGCGGGCTCATTTACAATACGCTTGGCTATCTGTACGTGGAAAACGGCGATCTGGAAAAAGCAAAGGCCTTTATTGAGCAGGCACTGGAGTATGATGATTCCGACGCAGTGTCGCTGGATAACATGGGCCAGGCACTGTACCGCCTGGCAGGGGACAAAGAAGCGGCAAAGCCTTATTTTGAGAAGGCGCTGAAGGAAAAGCCCACCCAGATCGACACGCTGTATTTTCTTTCGCTGTATGACATAGAGGCGGGCAACAAAGAAGCCGCGGCGGAGAAATTGGAAAAAGCGCTGGAAGGCCGCTTTTCGCCCCTCAATCATGCCACCCGCGAGCTTGTACAAAAGACCCTCGACGGTTTAAAGGCATAACGGAGGGAACGCGTATGCACTTGAAGGATATCAAAGCCGTGATCTTTGACCTGGACGGCGTCATCGTATCCACGGACGACTGCCATTATGAGGCCTGGAAGCAGCTGGCCGATCAGCAGGGGATTTACTTTGACCGTAAAATCAACGAACGGCTTCGCGGCGTCAGCCGTATGGAGAGCCTGGAAATCCTGCTGGAAAGGGCGGGCCGCGCCTATACGCAAGATGAAAAGCTGGCCATGGCAACGGAAAAGAATGAAGTGTACAAGCAGCTTGTGATGAAGATCACGCCCGACGCCATCCTGCCGGGCGCGCTTCATACGCTCAAGGCGCTGCGTGCAAAGGGCATTCTGCTGGCCATCGGCTCCTCCAGCAAAAACACGCCGGTCATATTGCAGCAAATCGGCCTTGGCGGCTTCTTTGACGCCGTGGCGGATGGCAACCACATCAAAAACAGCAAGCCTGACCCGGAGGTTTTCCTGCTTGCGGCAGAGCTGTTAAAGCTGCCGGCCGAAAATTGCCTGGTGGTGGAAGACGCCGACGCCGGCGTGGAAGCCGCCCTGAACGGGAACATGCGGGTGCTGGGCGTGGGCTTTGCCGCGCGGAACAAAAAGGCGACCATTACAGCCGATTCGCTGAAGGATATTGACTTGGCCGCTTTGATTGTGTAATACATCCGGTTTTGGGGACATATTAAGCACAGAAGAACGCTTGGAGGAATGTGCATGCTGGAAAAACAAACGGCCTTTGACGTATTGGCCGAGGCCATGAAAACAGGCGGCGATTTCGCCGAAATTTTCCTGGAGGACAGGCGGAACCATGCGCTGCAAATGCGCGGCGGAAAGCTGGACACGGTTTTGAGCGGCAGGCGGCATGGCGCCGGCGTCCGGGTGTTTCAAAACCTTACGGCGGTGTATGTGTACACCAACGACACCTCCCGGGAAGGGCTTCTGGAATGCGCACGCCGCGCTGCCGCGGCCGTGAAAAACGCCGCGCCCCACGTGCCCGCGCCGCTTCAAATCAAGGAAGTCATATCCATCCATCCCATCGCGCAGCTTCCCACCGCCGTGAAGGCGGCAAAGAAGGCTGAAAAATTGCGGGCGGCCCATGCCGCGGCCTCCGCCTCGCAAGAGATCAAGCAAGTGGTGCTTGGGTATACGGACTCCGAGCAGGATGTATGGATCGCCAACAGCGAGGGGCTTTTCACCAGCGACAGGCGCGTCTATTCCCGCCTGGCCTGTTCCGCTGTCGCCTCCGACGGCACGGAGAATCAGACGGGCACCAGCAATCCCGGCGCCATGACGGGCTTTGAATTGTTCGACCACAGGGTCGATCCAGAAAAAGTCGGCAAGGAAGCGGCGGATATTGCCGTCACCATGCTTCACGCGCCGGTCTGCCGGGCGGGCGTGATGCCCGTTGTCATTGATAACGGGTTTGGCGGCGTCATTTTCCACGAGGCCTGCGGGCACAGCCTGGAAGCTACGTCGGTGGCCTTTGGCACCAGCGAGTTTGCCGGCAAGCTTGGCCAAAAAATTGCGGCGGACTGTGTTACGGCCATCGACGACGGGACCATGCCCAATGAATGGGGCAGCCTGAACATAGACGATGAGGGCACGCCCACCAACAGGCTGGTGCTGATTGAAAACGGCGTTTTGAAAAACTATATGATCGACAAGCTTAACGGCCGGCGCATGAATATGCCCAGCACCGGCTCAAGCCGCAGGGAAAGCTATGCTTTTGCGCCCACCTCCCGCATGCGCAATACCTACATTGCCGCGGGCCGGGATGACGAGCAGGAAATGATCCGCACCATGGGCGATGGGCTGTACGCCAGGCGTATGGGCGGCGGATCGGTGGATCCCGCAACAGGCGAATTCAACTTTAATGTCATGGAAGGCTATCTGGTGAAGGACGGGAAGATCGATTCCCCGGTACGCGGCGCATCTCTCATCGGCAGGGGCTCGCAAGTGCTCAAGCAGATTGACCGGGTCGGGCACGATATGCAAATGTCTCAAGGCATGTGCGGCAGCGTCAGCGGCAGCGTACCCACCAACGTCGGTCAGCCCATGATCCGCGTCAGCCGTTTGACCGTGGGCGGAAGGTAGGAGGGAGTGAAACCATGACATTGGATGCTTTTTTGGATAAACTTATACAATCTGCATTGACTAAAGGCATTGAAGCCGCCGAGGTGTATGTGGCCTCCGGCGACAGCTTCAAGGCTGTTTCCGCCCAGCAGGAGATCATACAATACGCCGTCAATACCACAAGGGGCCTGTCCCTGCGGGGCCTGTATCAAGGAAAGATGGGGTATGCGTCCACCGAGGTGATGGATGACCAAGCGGTCGGACAGCTTGTGCAAGGCGTGCTGGAAAGCGCCTCCCTCTCCGAAGAGGAAGACAAGCAGTTCATTTATGCCGGTGATGAGATTTACCCCAGCGTAGAGCTTTACAATCCGGAGTTGGATCTTGTAACGCCCGAGCAAAAGCTTTCCTTTGCGCTGAACATGGAAAAGGCGGCGCTTGGCGCCGATGAGCGCGTAAAGCAGATCAAATATAACACCGTGCTGTCGGGCAAAGGCGCGGTCCGCATCAAAAATACGTATGGGCTGGATATTCAGTTTGAGGGGAATTACTGCGGCGCATACCTGCAGGCGGTGGCCAGGGAGGGGGAAAAGGCCAGCACGGCCTTTGACATCGCCATCTCCCACGATTTTTCCAAGCTCGATTACAAAAAGCTGGCGGAATCCGCTGTGGAAAAGGCCGTTTTCGGCTTAAAGGGCAAGCCGGTTTTAAGCGGCACGTACCGCGTGATCCTGGAAAACGGAGCCATGGCCGAGCTGCTGGATACCTTCTCCGGGCTGTTTTCCGCCGAGAACACGCAGCATGGATTATCCCTGCTGAAGGGCCGCGTTGGTGAAACGATCGCGGCGGATTGCGTGACGCTGATGGATGATCCGCTGCTGCCCTACGGGGAGGGAAGCCGTCCCTTTGACGCGGAGGGTGTCGCATGCAAAACCAAGGCCGTCATTGAAAACGGCGTATTGAAAACGCTGCTGTACAACCTGAAAACCGCGCAGAAGGATGGCGTTCAAACCACCGGCAATGCCAGCAAGGCAAGCTACAGCGCGCCGGTGCGGGTATCGCCGACCAACTTCTTTTTCAAGCCCGGCGCCGACGATTTGACGGCACTTACGCAAAAAATGGGCAATGGCCTTGTGATTACCGAATTGAGCGGCCTGCACAGCGGCGCCAACAGCGTCAGCGGTGATTTTTCCCTGCTGGCAAAAGGCTATACGGTAAAAGAAGGAAAAAAGGAAGATGCTGTCGAACAGATTACAATCGCAGGAAATTTCTATCAGCTGCTGAAAAATATTCAAGCAGTCGGCAGCGATTTGAAGTTCCCGGGCAGCAGTGTCGGCAGCCCTTCTGTGGACGCGGGGGAGATGCCGGTGGCGGGCGCGTAAGCGCACAGTTTCGCTTGCTGTCCATGGTCAATGGCTTTCATGCCTTTGTTGCACCGTGACGGATCGGAGCAGGCTTGTGCGGGTCATCGTCCTGTGAACAAAAGATGCGCAAGGGGGAAACACAGTGGCTGAAGTCGTATCGATCATCTTTTCCGTCGGCTACTATCTTGTATGTCTTTCGGTGGTCATCCGCTGTATCCTGATGCTTGCTGCTTATGGCAGATCGTCAAGCGATGGACGGAAGAAGGCCGGTTCCGCCCTTTTGCTGTCGGCCGCTGCCGAGGTCGCGTGGTGTGTCCTGGTTGGCCTGAGCTTCCATATATCCCGCACAGACTTTATTCCGCTGGTCCTTTCCGCGATGGGGCTTTCGGTATTGCGGCGGGTAGCTCCTTTCGAGAAGGTGGGCTCCCAGCATGTGTACAGCTTGCTGTCATCGTTTTTTCCCGGGCGTCAGGCCACGCTGGCAAGGGCTGCCGCGCAGCACCTGTTCTAGACTGCGAAAGAAATAAATACTCCCGCGCCTTATACGATCATACGTTAAGGCGCGGGATTTCTTTATCTGGAAATCACGTTGCCGCAGGCAATCTTCATGCCCGAATCGCCGGCCGGCTGTGTTCTGTAATCATCCGGCTGATCATGGATGATGACCGCCCGGCCTACCGCCTCGCCAACCTTGAAGCGGGGAGTAAAGAAGCTCAGGTGGGCCGATCCGCCCTTGGTGGGGGCAGCCAGCATCACGGGGAAGTCGCCGGCGTGGTTGGGATGCGGCTGGTTGGTGGGGTTGTAATGCTCTCCCGATTGCGGGAAATAGTCGGTCACAACGCCGGACGCGTTGGTCAGCGGCGTTCCGCCGCAATTGCCCGAGTGCAGATGGAAGGCGAAAAAGTTTGTTTGCGTTTGCGGCAGGCCGGCGATATCCGCCTGCACATACGTGCCTCCCACCGCTTCTTTGAAAACAACCGTTCCGCGGATGTTGGGATAAGCCGCGCTGCCTGCCACATTGGCAATGGCCTTTGTCGCGGTGGTTGGGTTTGTCATGCCGGTATCACTTAAAAGCATTTGTTTCACTCCATATTTTCTTAACGTATGCCTGGCAAAAATCAGATGACGGCCAATCCTTGGGTCCCCAGAATCGGAATATCTTCGTTGCCGGCCACTTGAATTCTTGCCAGTACCCCACGGTCGCAGATTTTGAAGGCCGAAATGGTTCCTTCGTTGCCGTTTAAGGCATAGAAATACCTTCCGTTCGCGCTGATGGCGTTGTCAATGGGCGCGCCGCCATCCTCTTCCAAAAATGTGGAATACGTGTTGCGGATAAATGTCAGAACGCCGTTATCGCTTACGCGGAAGGTGGATATGGTTCGGCTGCCGGTATTGGAGGTGTAGGCATGCCGGCCGGACCTGGAGAGGGAAACCCAGCAGGTGGCGTTTTGCCCGGTGGATACCGATCCGCTGATCACCGACAGCGTTCCGTTGGCATTGAGCCAATAGGATGAAAGGGCGTTTGAGCCGGCTTCCGCGACCAGAAGCAGACCGTCTCTGCGGAATACCATGCCAAAGGGACCGGCCCCGTATGAGGCGTTGATATACTGCAGCGAAGCATACCCGCTTCTGTCAACGCAAAATACAGTCAGTCTGTTGGTGGCAAGCTCCGATACGACCAAGTGTCTGCCGCTGGGGCTGAACAAAATGCAGGCGGGCTGGGCGTATGCGGTGCTCAGCAAGCGCGTGGAGTCCGGCAGCATGGTCAGCACGCCGCAGCGGTCCACATAAAAGCCGGTGATATTGGCGGCCACGCCTTGACTTTGATTGCCGGCATTGGTCACATACAGGATGTTTTTGTATATGGTCAGGCTGTTGGGCATAACGCCGCCGGAATAAACAACGGAGGCGCGCACCAGCCCGCCGTCCTGCATGACGCGGAAGCTGGTAATGGTGTTGCTGCCCGCGTTGACGGCAAATAAAAACCGTCTGCGGCGGGAGAGGATCAGGGACCCTTGGGAAACAAGCGGGTCGATGCCGTTGGCGGAAGAAGGCCCTGTGCCTTGCCCGCCGGTAGGGTAAAAGGTGCGAAACGCCAGTGTGCCGTCGTCGTGCCTGCGGAAAGCCGCAATCTCGTTTTCCACAGTGCTGTTGGTCATCATATATACCATGCCGCGAGGCAGATCATCAAACTCTTCCAAAGGCATTTGGATTCCTCCCTATAGTGGTCTCCTTATATCATTATGCATGGAGAGCAGGATTTGCGCGGGCTTGTTCATGGGGCGGCGCAGCAAAAAAGCCGGGCTTCCCGGCTTTTAAAAGGCTGGCATATTCATCATCATTATGCTTGCGCTGCCTTGTCGCGCGTTACGTTCCTGATCCATTTGTCGCCCCGCAGGCGGACAAGGGCGATGATCCATTTGAAGCATTGGTCAATGCGTGTGCACAAAAACACGACCGGCAGGGGCGCCTTGAAAACAAAGGCGGCCAGGGCCGTTGCCGGCAGCACGATCAGCCAGCCGCAGATCATATCGACCCGCATGACAAAACGGCTGTCGCCGGCGCCTCTGTTGATGCCCACAAAGCAGCTGGCATGGTAGCTGGTGCCGATGAGCGTAACAGCCAGTATGGAGATCATGGCGGTGCTCAGGGAAAAAACCTGCGGATCCTTGGCAGAGCCGTAGAGCAGTGTAAAGGGCGCACCCAGGAAGAAGACGATCACGGCCATAATGAGGCCAATGAAAAAGAACATGATTTGAATGGTCTTGGCGTATTCGCGGACCTTTTTGTATTCACCGGCGCCTACAGCCTTTCCCACAACCACGCTGGCGCCGCCGGCCAGGGCGAAGGTGAACATGGTGCCAAGGTTGGCCATGGAAGAAGCAATGCCGTTGGCTGCCATAAACGCCGCGCCCATTTGACCGATGATCGCCGCTTTCAGCATGCCGATCAAAGACCATTGCATATCGGTCAGCCCCACCGGCAGGCCATAGCGTATATAATCGCGTATCAGCCATTTTTCCGTGCGCATAAGGTCGCGGGGCGCAATGGCGATGGCCTTTTGCTTTTTAAAGGTATAGACCCATATGATGGCCAGCTCCACCAGGCGGGCAGCAATGGTGGCAATGGCGGCGCCCTGTACGCCCAGGGCCGGCAGGCCCAGCTTGCCAAAGATCAGCACATAATTGAGTATGACGTTGGTAAACAGCGAAGCCAGGGATACATACAGCGTTACCTTCACGACTTCCACCGCGCGGAGCATGCCCGTCAAGGCAGCCGTTATGGCAAAGGGAAGGTAGCTTAAACAGATAAGCGCCATGTAATCGGCCGCCAGTTGAACTGTTTCAAGCTCGCGCGGGTCGAACATAAGCCCCAGCGCAAGCTTGGGAAAAAGCAGCAGCACGCCTGTAAAAGCCAGGGCGATAATCATGCATAGGGCAATGATGATGGAGAAGATCATTTTGATGCGGCTGTAATCCCGCTTGCCCCAATATTGCGAAATCAAAACGCCCGAACCGCCAACCAGGCCCATCAAGGTGGCATTAAAAAAGGTGGTAATGGCGTTGACCTGGGATACCGCCGCCTGAGCCAATATCCCATTCGACAAACCGGAAACCATGATGTCATCCGCCAGCACCACCAGCAGGGAGATCAGGGACTGAAAGGCAACGGGGATGGCAATGCGGAAGATCGTGCGGTAAAACTGCTTGTCACGTATCATGAAGACAGTTCCTCTCCTGGATATAGCTAAGATGTGCCATTGCATGAGGATAGCATATTTTATAGGTAAAGGGAAGGGCGGCCATCTCCAAATTGACAGCATGGAGCGATTATCCGAAGAAAGGTGCAAACAGCGCTTTATTCTCGTTCAGGAAATGGTATCCTTCCTGCATGAATCCACTGATGGTATGACGGCCATATAAATCACGAAACATGGATACAAGCGGCCGTTCACCAATTTGAATTTCATAAAACTCCGGATATGCGGGAAATTTTGCTTGATGGTTATCAAAAATTATGCTGTTGAGCCGGGGGTGCGGCAGGATTGCGTCAATAGCCAGCTCGCTGAAAATCCATGGAAAATGCGGCTGTTCATAGTGCTCCGGCGGATCGTCAAAAAGCTTGCCCCACGTGTCAAACCACAAAAAATGCGTTATTTCATGAAGAGCCACATATAGCGAGCCTTCAGCACTGTATTGATGGAATATGTCAAACGAGCGGTCTTGCAAGAATCTGGGACATATGGGGCACAGGGTGACGCGTGCAATCATGTCATTGTAATGACTCGCTGTATCCACTTGGAATATTTCACCGAATGCATGCGCTATGGTACTGCTGTATTTCTCCCATATGCCCTGGTAAGCGGCAGCATTTTGCATGAACTTCGGTCTGTTTGCTTCGTATTCAAACCGAAGTCGGTCTATACAGTATTTTTCAAGATCGGATTGGGGTAAAAGTCTGATTTCATCTTCGCGGATATCCGGATATAATGCAAAAACGGCATTGCCCATGCCTGCAAACGTATCCCCCTGAAGCGACCGGCTCAAGGCAAGAAATTCGGCGATATTCTTTGCCGAATACGTCAAATCAGGTACCGTATAGGTTAGCTTCATTTGCTTTCTCCTTTCGTCATGCGTTTTTCTCTTTCATAACGCGCTTGTATGGACCAGTTTCTTCTCAAGGCATACCGCTTCAGGCCACGACAAAAAGGGCCCCGGGAATACAAACATCCTCTATGTGAAAGGAGCTTTGGCCGCCATCACCTGTTATCGCCGCAAGACATGCGGATAGCTCCCGCATCAAGACCGTCGCGTCCAAAGAGCGGGGATCTTCAGGGGTGATCGTTATGTTCATCATCAGCATCCGCCTTTCAGCCCGGCCGTATCGCGCGGCGGGCACTGGCATGATTATATGGAAATAATGGGCATATTTCAAGACTTGGAAAATGCACAAAGCGGCTTTGCAAACCCTTTTCACAGGGCAGCCGCGCCCTCACATGCTTTGTGCGCCCACATAAAATAGAATAGCCTCCTTGTTTTGAGGCTTACTTTGGCAAGAAATCATATTTGCGTTCCGTTTCAATGCTTTCTCATTTCTGGTCAATCCCATGCCCTGCGAACCCTTAAATGATTCCACCAAGGAAGGACGATGCACCGATGGATGAACTGAATATCATGAACCTGAAGGGTTCCATGATGCTGAACCACAGAGAGGATTATCTAAAGCAAATTGTCAGGGCGGAAGGGGCCGCTCTTGCTCCGTCAGCCGATCCGTACGCGGCTGCTTCCCATGCAAGATACCATGGCCATCCCCTGGCGTATATATGCATTTTCTCCAGCAACTATGTGGCGGTGGTTGATCTTGCGCAAGGCAGAAGGCTCTTTGACATTACGGTCGGACTGGGACCGCTGGATATAACCATCAACAGATACGGCAACAGGGCATACGTCTCCAATTTTTCAGAGAATACCTTATCCGTTATTGATCTCATTGCCAATGCGGTTTCGGATACGGTACCGGTCGGCAGTTTTCCTGCCGGAGTAAAAACTTCCCCGGACGGCAAATATCTGTATGTTGTACACTATGGCGAACCAAATGTGTATGTACTGGACGCGTATACGCTGCAAAAAATCGTGGAAATCCCTCTGCCTTCGGAAGGATTCCAAATTGACATTACAAAGGATGGAGCGTTTGCTTATGTCACGCTGCGCAATGCGGGGCAGGTGGCGGTCATCGACCTTCGCGTCAACCTTGTGGTAAAGGTGCTGAGCACCGGCGCCGGTGCTGAGTGCGTGGTTTTTGACCAGGAAAATCGCCTGGCCTTTGTATCCAACGAAGATGACAACTCTGTTACGCCCATCAATGTGCAGCTTGCCCAAGCAGCCTCGCCCAATATTGTCATGTCCCCGGGGCCTGTCGGCATGGTATTGACCCATTTGGGGAAAACGTTCTATGTCGCCAACCGCCTGGCGCAGACCGTATCCGTGTTTGATGTCTTCAGCCGCACGGAACAGCTTGCGATCAATGTCGGAAATGGGCCCTACGGCATGGCTATCACCACAGACGAGAGGATCATTGCCGTCACCAATTCCTTTGAGGATACCGTTTCGCTGATCAGCGCATGTGATAACAGGGTGTATGTTACAGTGACTGTCGGCTTTGCGCCTGCATTCCTGGCCATCCTTTGACGTTTTTTGTCTGGTAGGAGAACGGATGACGGACAGTTGTAACCCCTCCTGCTGCTCAAACAAGCGGCAGGAGGGGGTTGCGTGCTGCAAAACACAGCTTTTCAGGTTTGATGACTTCAAATCAGCAGCTGAAAATCGAATGCGTATGTTAAAACGCGAAATAATATACCAAATATACACCTATTTAAAATATTAAAAATATTATTTATACCATGAAATGTGGTATTCGAAAAATAGCAGTCTTGTTATACAATAAATACATAGGCTGTTTGCAGCGCGGCATGGCACAGCCACAGATGAAAAAATAAAAAAGGAGACGGCACGAATGAATTTGAACAATGATGTTTCGTTTTCATGATGCTGCGGCAATCCGCATTTAATATTGGCTTCTCGCATCCATGGAAATAACCTCATTACTTTGGGTTCATCAGCTGTGCGGAACATGGGCGATGATGAACTGCACGAAAGGGTGGCTCTTGCGTGAAGAATCTCAAAATCAGTAAAAAGCTGATATCAGGTTTCGGCATTGTATTCATTTTATTGATCGTATCCTCCGTAGTATCCATCATCAGCATTTCCAATGTATTGACGCAGACAAAAGTGTATGCCGGCTTTACAATTCCCAATACCAACAGCAGCTGGATGATGAGAAATGACATGGCGGGCGTCAGGCTGCAGTTGATGTCGGTGTTTGCCGAAAAAGATGTGAAGAAAGTCAAAAGCCTGCTGGAAAAAGCCGGTGAGTACGCCAAGAGCATTGATGATGCCCTTGCCTTGTATGCAGCCAATCAAAGAACTGGCGAGTACACGGAAGCCATCGAAAAAACAAAATCGCTGCTGGAACAGGCGAACGTGGTACGGACAAAGTTTGCGGATTACATGTCCTCCGCGACAGGCGGGCGGATGATGGGTGAGGAGCTTTACAAAAAGCAGTTGGTTCCGCTTTTGGACGAGGTGGAAGGTATTTTGATTGAACTTTCCAATAATGAAGCCCAGGATGCCGCAAAAGTGGCCGCCGAGGCAGAAAGTACATCTTCCCTCGATCAAATGGTACTGCTGATCGTTGCGGCGGCTTCACTGCTGATCACTGTCTTTATTACGCTCATCATCCGCAAATCCATTTTGAGCCCAATCAGAGAAATCGAAAGCGTTTACGCCCAGATGGCAAAAGGGAACATGCAGGTTCAAGTCGCCTACGACAGCGGCGACGAGCTGGGGAGCATGGCCAAGAACATCAGAAAGACAAACGTGCTTCTTGCCTCCTACATACAGGATATCTCCAATAAGCTGAGCCTTATGTCGCAAGGCGATATGCGCCTCAGCGTCGATATGGACTACATCGGCGACTTTGCCGCAATCAAAACGGCCATGGAGAGCACCGCAGCCGCTTTGAACGAAACACTGAAAAATATCAACGTTGCGGCGGAGCAGGTCAGCATTGGCGCATCCCAGGTTGCCAACGGCGCCCAGGCCCTGGCGGCCGGATCCACAGAACAGGCTTCCACCGTGGAAGTGCTGAGCAATTCCATATCGAAAATCGCCGAGCAGGCGGCAGACAACTCCGCCAATGTGAAAATCGCCACCCAATATGTCAAGCAGGCCGGCGAAGGGGTCGTTGCCAGCAATGAGCATATGGGACAGCTTACGGCAGCGATGGCCAACATCGGCGCGGCATCTGAGCAAATTGCCAATATTACAAAAGTGATCGAGGATATCGCGTTCCGGACGAATATCCTTGCGCTCAACGCCGCCATTGAGGCGGCCCGCGCCGGCAACGCCGGCAAGGGGTTCGCCGTGGTGGCCGATGAGGTGCGCAACCTGGCGGCCAAATCCGCGGAAGCGGCAAAACAGACCGCGGAACTAATTGCGCGTTCCACCGGCACCATGAACGACGGAACAAAGATCGCGTTCCAGACGGCGGAGATTTTGCAGGATGTACAGGAGAAGGCCCGGAAGGCCGACGAAAGCATTGTAAAAATTGAACAGGCATCCAATGATCAGACCATCGCGATCGAGCAGGTGAAGCAGGGCCTTTGCCAGGTATCCTCCATCGTTCAGACGAATGCCGCCACTGCCGAAGAGAATTCCGCCACCAGCGAGGAAATGTCCGCCCAGGCCGTCAACCTGCGGGAGGAAGTCAAAAGGTTCAGGCTGGATACTTCCTCTGAGCGGGAAGATTCTGCGCCGGTTGATTTTTAAAGGCTGCAAAGCGCTCGCATACGCATGCAGGGCAAAACAATACGGGTTTTGTGAAAACGAGTTGACAATGCAGGCGCCGCACGGCGCCTGCATTGTTGTATGCACTCCTATCTCCTGGGTGGGATCATTCATGGGAATTGTATAGTGAAATGATTATAGTTTCATGCATTTCGGGAAAAGGAGCAAGCATGCTCGTTGCGGCCGCCAGTGATTTCTTTGTCGGCCGTCCCAGCGACATGAAGGATGATGAATACGATAAGCTGCTGCAGACATATCCGGCCATCGATCTGGAGGATGTCACCGCGTGTGACAAATAAGTAAATCCTCAATCCGTCACAGGAAAAAATATCGTTTTGTATATTCCGATACTGATTGCAGCAGCTGTTATCGCGTTCTTGCTTGTCAAGAAAAGCTTGGCCGGGAAGCTGCAGGCCATTCGTCTTCAGGCGGCGGATGTAATCGCACAGGTTAAAAGCGCACAGGCACAGGCGTAATAAATGGTGTCTATTGGCTAAGGTCAATCCAGTATATCAGCTGTTCTTTCCCGTCATAAAAGTTTTCGCCTGTCAATATTGCGCCGCAGCCAATCGCGGTCTGACTTGAAGCGATATTCTCTTTGTTGCAGGAAATTATGACTTTGGGTATTTTCATGTCCTTGGCAACCTCCAAAACGAGCAATAGTTGCTGTTTTCCATACCCTTTTCTTCGTTCTGACGGACGAATGCCATACCCTATATGTCCGCCATGCTTTTCCAATTCAGGCGTCAAAAAATGGCGCAGCTGTATGCTGCCAATAATTTTGCGGTCAATTTTTCTGACAGAAAAAAAAGTACTTGCATGGACATTGTTTCTCAGTTTGTCTTTTTCAATGGAGAGGACAAGTTCAAGCCATTCATCAAAGTTATTGGCGCGGGCCAAGCCACAGCTGCCGTTAATCTGTGTTTCTCCATGGTCAAAATACTCCTGTCTGTATTCCCAAATGGCTTCTTTTAGTTCAAAAGAAGGTTTTATGATCATCAAATCATTTGTCACTGTCTCACCTCTGCAATTTGGAATATCAAAGCTGCTTTTTCATGTACAGGCTTCCGGCGTCTGCATCACCGCCCGCCATGACGGTGTAGCCGCATTTGCCGTATAAAGCAATGGCGGACTTATTCTGCGCAAATACATGCAGCTGGACGGATGAAACCCCAGCCAATTTAACCATACGCTCCATTTCCGCCAACACAGCGCGGCCATACCCCGTTCGTCTGTATGCGTCATATACGACGAAATCTGCAATGAACGCACGAGCAGGGTCTTCTGTTTCATACCATATCATGCCTACGGGCAGCCCATCGGTGTTTTCTGTAACAAGAACACAATGGTTTGGCGTAGATAATCCGTTTTTCAGATAGGATGAAAGCTCTGCTTCTGCCTGTGCTTTCGCATCGCTTTGCGAGCATTGCCCAGATTCGATCAATGATTTTGCATAATCTGAAGTAGACCATTCTTTCCACTGCAAATACTCGGTTTCATTCATTTTTCTTAAAATGACAGTCTGCATCATTTGGCGGCCTCCTGTGATAAACATAATTCCGTTCGGCAGCTTGTGCCCAAAAGCAAAAATCCCCACATTTCTGTGAGGTTTCTTGCTCGTCGATGACGCTTTAGCTTCAGACGCTGAAATTTGGTGGAGCATAGGGGATTCGAACCCCTGACCTCAACGATGCGAACGTTGCGCGCTACCAACTGTGCTAATGCCCCATATAAATGTTGCTGACAGACGCTTCAAGACCATGAACGAGGAATACCGACCTTACTGGGAAGCGGCACTTTATCGCTGGACGCTATGGCCAGCACAAGCGCATGTCAACCACGCGTTTTATCATATCATGGCATTGGGGGAAATTCAAGGGGATGGTTTTGAAAAAAGTGAAATTTTTTGTACGCATTTTTCTGCCAGTGTTTTGGTTGACAGCTTTTATGCTATACCCTTATAATGAAAAAACCAATAACGAAGCGGGGGATGTCCATCATGCTTGGTTTGATCAGCGCCATGTCGGTGGAAATGGAATTGCTGGCGGCCGCGCTTGAAAACAGCTCGGAGCATTGGATAGGCGGCGCAAAATTCCTGACCGGTTCGTTGTGGGGCCGTGAGGCGGTGCTGTCCGTCTGCGGGCCGGGAAAGGTGAACGCCGCGCTGTGCGCCCAGGCCATGATCCTTCACTTTCATCCGGAGG
This sequence comes from Bacillota bacterium, assembly GCA_023425025.1. Classification (GTDB taxonomy): domain Bacteria; phylum Bacillota; class Clostridia; order Christensenellales; family Aristaeellaceae; genus JAEWAH01. The sequence continues at coordinate 17,867 of JAFADG010000011.1, read as the reverse complement.
CTGTTTTGAATCTGGGCGTTGCGGGCTCCTTAAGCGATCTGGTGTCCATCGGCGATGTGGTCATCGGCTCCTTTGCCGTTCAGCACGATATGGATACCACGCCCCTGGGCGACCCGCCCGGGCTGATTTCCGGCATCAACATGCTGCGCCTCCCGCTGGACGCGTCCCTGCAAAAAAAGCTGCTGGATGCGTTGGAATCGCTTGAGAGTGTGAAGGGCTTCTGCGGCGGCATCGCGACCGGGGACCAATTCCTGCACGACGCTTTGCGCCGCGACAAGGTCCGCCATCAGTTCGATGTGCTGTGCTGCGAAATGGAAGGCGGGGCGGTGGCCCATGTCTGCTATGTCAACAACATCCCCTGCGCCATCGTCAGGGCCATATCGGACAAGGCGGACGGCAGCTCCGATATGGATTATCCCAAATTCGTAAAGCACGCGGCGGAGAATTCGGTGCGGTTGGTGAAGCGCTTTTTGCAGGAACTGTAAGCAGCCGGTATGATTTGATTTTTCCAGCTTTTTGTTGTATACTACATGTAAGGCAGACAAATCTTTATTTGATCCGAAAGGAGGTAGTTTCATGAAACTGATTGTGGCCATAGTACAGGACGAGGATGCTTCCCGGTTGATCAGCCAATTGATGAACGATGGTTTTGGCGTAACAAAGCTGGCAACCACCGGCGGATTTTTAAGGGCGGGGAATACCACGCTTTTGGTAGGTGTGGAAGACGACCGGTTTGATGCGGCGATGGCCGTTATCGAAAAGGTATGCAAAAGCCGCAAGCAAATTGCCACATCACCTACCTCTATGGCCGGGGTATCCGGCGTATATTCGCCTTATCCCATCGAGGTCATGGTGGGGGGCGCAACCATCTTTGTGCTGACGGTGGATCAATTCGTCAAGCTGTAAGGTTTGCCCTGGGAAAGGTGGTTTCATTGTCCGATGCGACCCGGTCTGTGGTGGAAAGCGCGTCCGGCATTGCGGATCAGATCCGGCCGGGCGCTCTTTTCCGTAGGCTGATTGCGGAGTTTGCAAAGGGGAACGGCGTGCACGCCTATCTGCTTACCGGCCCTGACGGCGTGGGCAAAAGAACGCTGGCCATGCAATGCGCCATGGCGGCCCTGTGCGCGGCGGACGTTAAGCCCTGTTTTGTATGCCCGCCCTGTGTCCGTTTCCAAAATGGCACCCATCCGGATGTAAAAAGGATATCCGGCGACAAAAGCATCGGGGTGGATATCATCCGTGAAGCGGTGCGTTTGACGGGGGAACACACGTATGAGGGCGGCAGGCGGGTCATATTGATTGAAAAGGCGGAAAGAATGACGCCGCAGGCGCAAAACAGCCTGCTCAAAACACTGGAAGAGCCCCCGGAGGGCACATTCTTTCTACTGACGGCAGAAGAGGCCTCCTCGCTTTTGCCGACGGTCGTGTCCCGGTGCCGGGTAGTGCCCGTTCCCTTATGGACGCAGGAGGAAATGGTGCCGGCGCTTGCAAAGCATGGCATGCCGGATGTTAAGGCAGAAGAACTGTCTGTTTTAAGCGGCGGCAGCATCGGCGCCGCCCTCAAAATGTGGCGCGACCCCATCTATGGGGAATCGCGCAGAAAAATACTGCAGACCGTCTTCCTGATGGAAAGCGAAAGGGATGTTTTCCCGATCAGCAATGCCCAGCGGGAAGAAAAAGAGCAGGGAGACCTGTTTCTGAACATATTGGAAAGTCTCGTTCGGGAAGTACTGCTGGTACGGCTGGGTCAGCTGGACAAAAAGACGCTGGAGGCCTTTCCCGGCCGCTGGCGCAGTGCGGGGGAAGCTGCGCCCATCCCTTCGCTGCAGCGGGTGATGGACGCCATCTTTTTCGCCCGGCGGCGAAAAGCAAGTCAAGTAAGCTGGCAGGCGGTTCTGGAAGAGCTTCTGCTGAAAATAACGGAGGAAGTCAAAGCATGGCAACTGTAATCGGCGTCCGCTTCAAAAACGCGGGCAAGCTGTATTTTTTTCATCCAGGCTCCCTGTGGCCTTCGGCCGGGGATTATGTGATTGTGGAAACCGCCAGAGGCGTGGAGTTTGGCGAGGTGGTGACCGGCGTTCGGGAAATTGACGAGGACCAGATCATCGCGCCGCTCAAGCAGGTGATCCGCATCGCGTCGGCGGAGGATATACAGCACGCCCAGGAAAACGAAAAAAACGAGCGGGAGGCGTATTCCGTCTGTCAGCGCAAGATCACCGAGCATAAGCTGGATATGAAGCTGGTCAGCGTGGAATACACCTTTGACAATTCCAAGATACTGTTTTATTTCACCGCCAACGGCCGGGTGGACTTCCGTTCCCTGGTCAAGGATCTGGCTTCCGTGTTCAAAACGCGCATTGAGCTAAGGCAAATCGGCGTTCGCGATGAGGCAAAGATGCTGGGCGGCCTGGGCCCCTGCGGCAGGCCCATCTGCTGCGGCAGCTTCCTGGGCGATTTCCAGCCCGTATCCATCAAGATGGCCAAGGAGCAGAACCTTTCCCTGAACCCCACCAAAATATCCGGCGTCTGCGGCCGGCTGATGTGCTGCTTGAAATATGAGCAGGACAATTACGAGCTGACCCGCAAGCGCATGCCCAAGGTCGGCAAGGAAGTCATCGTGCCCGACGGCCGCGGCGTGGTGTGGGATGTCAACGTCATCAAGGAAACGGTGCGGGTCAGGGTTCAAAAAGGCGATTCCAGCGAGCTGAAGGATTATCCCATGACGGATGTGCAGCGCGTGGCCCAGCCCCAGGGTGGGCAGGCGGAGTCTGCTGTGCCGGCGCAAAGGGAGGAAGCTGAAAGGGAACCCCGGCCGGCGAAACGGGAAAGGCCCAAGCCGCAGCCCCAGGCCCAGGATAGGCAGAAAAAGTCCGCGGCTGTTTCTCCCTGGCTTACGGCGGTGGATCAGGCCATGCGTGCCGCCAATGTTCAGGACGGTGATCTGCCGGAAGACTTCATGGACGGTGCCCGGGAAGAGGAGGAAATCGCGGTGGTGGAAGAGGAAACGGACGAGAATCCCGATGATTTGCTGACCTTCCCCGACCTGATGGAGGACGTGCCGGAAATCGGACCGGATGAGGAATAGGTGTGAAAACATGCCCGCTTTGATGTTGCTTTCCTGTTTATGGCTTGCAATTACCCCTGCGGCGTGTTATCATAAGCAAGGCAACTTATTTGTATTCTATCATTGATGGCTTACAAGGAGGTGAATCCACCATGGCATACAATATTTCCGAAGAATGCATCAGCTGCGGCGCATGTGAACCCGAATGCCCCGTACAGGCGATTTCCGAAGGCGAAGGCTTATACGTCATTGACGCCGAAAAGTGCATCGACTGCGGCGCTTGCTCCGATGTCTGCCCCGTGGGCGCCCCCGCTCAAAAATAAGCTCTCTTGCAGCCCCTCATCGCAAAAGGATGAGGGGTTCTTTCTTTTTATCCGGCCGGTGAAATTCCGGCCTTTTTTATTGCGGCGGACGCGCAGGCGCCGGTTTTCATAGGATGAAGCGGGCCTCAATTGTAAAAACAGGCGTCCAGGACCTGTTTTATCTTAATTTACAAGCATTTTTCGAGAGATATGTAGACAAGGAAACCTCTGCTATGGTACAATGCAAGAAGTTACAAAAGTATGAAGTTTTTATTTCGCTGTGCTTCATGCATTCGCAAGAGGAAAGGCGCGGGCTGCCAATTCAGGCCTACGAAAGACGGCCTCCGGGAGGATGTACCGCATGACCGATAGGATTCAACACAAAAAGCTCAATAAATTATGCTGTTTCAGTATTCTGCTTATTCTTTTCATTACAACCTGTTTTTTTCAAAGCGCCGGCGCTTCGGGCGTCGAGGTACAGTCGGCGCCCTTGGTGACCATGTCCAGCGCAACCAACGGCATGGTCCGCGTTTATTTGTCTTCCATGGGCAACCCCTCCAAGCTGACGATCACCACGGCCGGCAGCTACAGCATCAACGGCAATACCAACCAGGCGCTTTCAAACGGGGAAACGGTAACCGTCAATTTCAGCGCCAGCTCGGGAAAACTGACAATCACCAGAAATGGCGTGACAACGGACATGGGCAGCCAGTTTGCCCTGCGCCGGCATAATACAAGCGGCAGCAACGGCGTTTTGATCGCCGAATCCAACAGCCCGGCCAATCCGTACCCGGGCGATTTGCGTTTTATTGTAGATAAGGTAAGCACAGGCTATAAGCTGTATACCATCGCTTATATTTACATGGAAAATTATATGTACGGCGTGCTGCCATACGAAATGGGAAACAGCGCGCATATTGAAGCGCTCAAGGCCCAGGCCATTGCCGCCAGAACGTACACCCTGCGGGCCATGCAGAGCCGCACGGGCGCCATTTATGATGTGGTGGATACTACCGCTGACCAGGTATACCGCGGAACGCCAACGGGCAACGCCAACTGCAAGGCGGCGGTGGATGCCACAAAGGGCATCGTCGTCATGAACGGCTCCAGCCTGACAGGCACTTTCTATACCGCGTCCAACGGCGGCCAGACGGAAGCCAGCAAGAACGCCTGGGGCGGCAGCGGCTATGACTACCTGTACGTTAAGGATGATCCCTTTGACCTTGCCAACCCCGATTCTGTCGTGAAGACCGCTACCGTCTACGGAGATGCCCTGAGCGGCAGCCAGAACGCCTCGCTCAAATCATTGCTCAACACCAGGGCGGCCACCGCCGTGCAGGCCATGGGCTACAACGGCAGCTCCTCCGTGGTGACGGTACTTAGGATCAACAATATTGTACCGCACACGCCCAAGTATGCCGACCCCAGCCGGCTGTATACCAAGATGGACTTTGACCTGACCGTCCGCACCAAGAACAGCGCGGGCTCCGTAGTGGAAGTGCCGGCGACCGTGACGTGCGACATCTTTGCGAGCTTGGAAGGGATTCTTGGCATGGCCATCAGCTCTTCCAACAACGAACTGTGGACGGTGACCAAGTCCGGCAGCAATTTTGTGCTAAGCGCCCGCCGCTATGGCCACGGCATAGGCTTAAGCCAGCGCGGCGCCATGCAGATGGGCCGCATGGGCTACACCTATGATCAAATCGTCGGCTTCTATTATGAAGGCTGCAAACGGGTGCAGCACAACTTTACCAATACGATTCTGAGTGCCATCGTCGCGGGCGAGGATCCCCAGGAAGAAACGACGGTGGAAACGCCCGCGGAAATCGGGGATACCGGCGCGCCCGCGAGCGCTGTGGTGAAGCTTGTCAGCCCCGGCGACATGCTGGGCATACGCAAGCAGCCCAACGCTTCCGCCGCCATTGTGGGTACGGTTCCCCACGGCGTGCCGGTACAGGTTTGGGCGGTCGATAACGGCTGGGCGTTCATACAATACGCCAATATCAGCGGCTATGTACAGACCAGCGCCCTGACGATTTCCGGCACCGCCCCCGCGACTACGGACAAGACGCCCACTGAAATCACGGAATACGCGACCGTGACGGCGGCCCAATATTTGAACCTGCGCGCCCAGGGCCAGGCCGGCGCGGCCATTGTCGGCACGGCGCCTTCGGGAGCGGTACTGACCGTATTCAGCAAAACCAGCCAGTGGGCGCATGTCCAGTATGGGGCAATTACCGCTTATGCGTCCACGGACTTTTTGAAGTTTTCATCCACCTATCCCGGCACAACGACCGATCCTACTTTAAGCGGTGCGACGGTAACCATTCCCGGCGGGTCCGGCACGGTGAACCTCCGCTCCAGTGCCTCCACCAGCGGCACGGTGCTCAATAAGCTGGCCCACGGTACCGCGGTCACTGTGCTGCGTAACGACGGTACCTGGAGCAAGGTGCAGTATCAGGGCACCACCGGCTATATCGTCAGCACCTATCTTACGATGACGGGCGAGGCGGGGGAAACGCCGGGCGAGGGCCCGGATCTTGGCGAAGGGGAAGTGGAAGCAGTCGCCAATCCCACCTCCAGCACGCTGAACCTGCGCAAGACCGCCAGCCAGGATGCGGAAATCCTGCTGGAAATCCCCAAAGGGGAAAGCGTCATCGTCACCCAAAAGGGCGATACCTGGTGCGCTGTGCGGTATGAAGGGGTATCGGGCTATGTGATGACCCAATACCTGGTCTTTGATACCGGTGAAGAGAATCCCGGCGAGGGAGAGGCCACTTATGCCCAGGTGACCACGCAATCCGGTTCCCTGAACATGCGCACCCAGGGCAAGACGGGCAGCACCATCCTGTGCACCATACCGCAATACGCCTATGTAACCGTAGTCAGCAAGGGCACGGAGTGGACGCGCGTCAAATATGCCGGGTACGATGGGTTTGTGATGACCACCTACCTGACCTTCCTCACCCCCAGCCAGACGCCGCCGCCCGGCGCGACGCCGACACCCGCTCCCCAGAGCCAGCAGGCCAGGGTCACCACGGTTTCCGGTTCATTGAACCTGCGCAAGACCGCGGCCTCCAACGGCACCATCATCACCACCATTCCGCAGAATGCCACCGTGGCCGTCAATCAAGCAGGCAACGAGTGGACGAATGTCACTTACTCCGGGAAAACGGGCTTTGTGATGACAAAGTTCCTGACCTTTCTGGCTGACGCGACACCCACTCCGTCACCCACTCCGTCACCCTCGCCCACGCCCGAGGCTTCCGAAGGCCCGACTTTAACCCCGTCGCCTGAGGTCACGCCCACGCCCACGCCCGCGCCCGGGGCATACACCGAGGTATATGTAAACACCCAGTCCGGCTCTTTGAATCTGCGCAATGCGCCCAAATCCGGCGCCACCATCCTTTTGAGGATCCCGCAGTATGCGGTTGTCACCCTGATTTCCAAGGGAGACACCTGGAGTCAAATCTCCTACGGCGGAAAAACCGGCTATGTCATGACCAGCTATCTTGGGTTCCGGTCTGTTGCTCCCACACCTGCGCCGTCGCCCACGCCTACGCCTACGCCGGCCCCAAGCGGTGACCTTACGCCCTCGCCGACCCCAGCGGCAACGCCTGCGCCTTCCATCGCCTTTGTCAATACGCAGTCAGGCTCGCTGAACCTGCGCAAGGAACCCAAATCCACCGCTACCATAATTTTGCGCATACCGCAATACGCGCAGGTGACGATGATATCCAAGGGAGACACCTGGAGCCAGGTGTCCTACGGCGGGAAAACAGGCTATGTGATGACCAGCTATCTTGGCTTCACGTCCGCCACCCCGACGCCCGCGCCTTCGCCCAGCCCGGCGCCCACCGAAACCGGTACGGACACGCCGACGCCCGCGCCGACCGTCAGCCCAACGCCGGCCGCAGGCACTACGGCCTGGGTCAATACGCAAAGCGGGTCGCTGAATATGCGCCAAAGCGCGTCAAGCAGCAGCACCGTGATCCTGACGATCCCGCAATACAGCGTTATCGGTTTGGTGGAAAAAGGTTCTGCCTGGTGCAAGGTGATGTACGCCGGGAAGACGGGCTATGTCCAGTCGGGGTACCTGGCCTTTACGGGCAATCCGCCCACCGCCGGCGCAGACCCTCAAATTGCTTGGGTGCTGACCGCCAGCGGCTCGTTGTATATCCGGTCCAAACCGGAGAGCACGGCCGCAAAGGTGGCGACGGTGCCAAGGCTGGCGCAGCTTACGGTATATTCCAAGGGAAGTACCTGGTCCCAGGTCGCATGGAACGATATCAGCGGCTATGCCATGACGCAGTACCTGACATTCACAAAGCCGGCTGAGTTGTCGGCCACGCTGGATGCCGCCAAGGCGGCCCCGACGGCCGCGCCGGAACAAAGCCCGGCAACCGCTGAACCGGAGCAAAGCCCGGCAGCAACCGAACCGGTGCTTGATCCTACCCTTGTTGCCATGGAGGATATGACCGCGACTGTCAACCCAGAAAACGCCACGCTGAATCTGCGGAAGGAATGCAGCGAGACGGCTTCCATTTTGCTGGAAATGCCAAAGGGCGAGACGGTCACGCTGCTGATGCAGGGGGATAGCTGGTGCAAGGTGCGCTATCAGGAAAAGGAAGGCTACTGCATGACCAAATACCTGATCATTCCCTTCCCGCCGGGGGCGTAAGCATGGGGGAAGCGCAATGGCTCAAGCCCGGTGAGAGGATCGATGATCTCCAATTCAAGGGCCTTTTCATCATACAAAACCCAAACGCGTTCCGCTTTGGCATGGATGCCGTGCTGCTGGCCGATTTCTGCTCCATCCGCAAAAAGGATAGGGCGGCGGATTTTGGCACCGGCACGGGCATCCTGCCCCTTTTGATGGCCGGACGTGAGGAAACGGCCGTGATCCACGGCTTTGAGATTCAGCCGGATATGGCGGACATGGCGTCAAGAAGCGTGGCCATGAACGGCCTTGAACATCGCGTTTTCATCCATCAGGCGGACCTGCGCAACGCGCAGCAGGTGCTTACACCTGGTTCGCTGGATCTTGTGGTGTGCAACCCGCCCTACGGCAAGGCCGGCGGGACCATTGAAAACCCCAGCGAAGCGCTGCGTATAAGCCGGCACGAGGGCGGATGCACGCTTTTTGACGTGGCCTACGCCGCCAAGGTGGTCTTGAAGAACAACGGTCGGCTGGCGGTGGTTTTTCCTGCGGCAAGAATGCTGGAACTGCTGGATACCCTGCGCCAAAATAAGCTGGAGCCCAAGCGGCTGCGCTTTGTGCATTCCCACTTGGGCAAGGCGCCGCATCTTGTCTTGGCGGAAGGTGTCAAGGCCGCCAGGCCCATGCTCCACTGCCTGCCGCCGCTGATCATTTATGATGAAGATGGAAAGCCTACAAAGGAATTGGACAGGATTTATCACAAGCAGACGTCGGAAATGTAAATAGGAATTTGTCGAGTATAACTCTAAATTTCAAATTGGTGTGTTATGCATGCAAGCGAGGTAACGTAATGTTTATCGATGGATTCCCGTCAACTCTAAAAGAAACAGTCCAAAAAATTACTGAGCAAATTCCTGTAAAAACATATAACAATGTAAACGTGCGTGAAACCAACGATAAGATCACATATTTATTAGATGGACAATATATAAATTTCCCATACCGCGTTTACTTTCTCGAAATGGAGAATGATGTTTTTGAGAAAATGAGCAGCAAAGAGAAAATGATTGTTAACTGCATTTATTCAAGAAGTTGCGATGGGTTTATTCGAGAGAAGCATATTAGAAACCTGCTATCAACAGAATTTCCTGATTGGGCTGTTCCATATATATTCAAAGTTTGCGATGAGTATGTGGTTGAAATTTTGCAGATGGTATACGATAATTTGAAAGATAAAAATGCGGAGTCTATAAAACGATTTTGTGCAAATAATCCAACTCCTTTTTGCAAGAGTTATAACCGCATGGTTAGTTATTGGAATGAGTTTTACAGATGTGATTGCTATAGATATAAGAACTATATTGGACGAAAATTGTTTATTGAGTGTTTTGGTGCTTCGCGTACGATGAATTGCTGAAAAGAAGCATAATATGTTGTGGTCAAATTCCATTTTGCCGTATGCGGTCCGTAGAGGGCGATGCCCACATCGCCCCGCCGGTCCTTTTGAAAGCTGGGGCAATTGCAAAGAAATATATCAACAATATCGATGCAAAATATGAGCATATGTATGTTGGCAAACATGTCATCATGCGGGGCCATATCCATGGGATCAGTGTGTTGAAAAACGGGGCGATGCGGGCATCGCCCCTACGGATGGGATGGCAGGCATATCTTCCTCAAGTATTGGAAAGCATATCTGCCCGCTGCGCATCGCGCTCCTTCGGGGGCGCTTTTTTGCTGAGAATGTATATCAGCAGCGTAAGGCTCCAAACAAGGCCTACCACCTGGCCGCCCATCATGGAAAGGGCGGCTCCGTAAAGCCGCATATCCGGCATCCCGGTCAGAAACCAGCTGGCCCCAAGGGTAGCGCCGGCGCCAACCAGCGTGCCGTACAGCGCTTGCTTTTGCCGGCCCAGGCCCGCTATCATGCCGGACAAAACCTGCTGCAGGCTCATGACCAGCACGGAAGGGGTCAAAAAGCGGATCAGGGGCGCAAGCTCCGGCAGCCGGTACAGGCTGATGGCAATCCATGGCGCGATGGCGTACAGCAGGAACCCGCAGGCGATTCCGACAGCGAAAGCGGCGGCCAGCAATTGCAGGCTGATGGCTTTTAAGGCTTTGGGATTGTTCTCCCTGGCGGCCAGGGCCGGCGTGGCCAGCATGGCCAGCGAGCCGGTGAACACGGATGGCAGCATGACCACCGGCATCACCATGCCGGTCAGCATGCCAAAGCGGGAGGTGGCCTCGACCATATTCAGCCCGGAGCTTTTCAGGCGGAAAGGAATCAGCATGGCGTTCAGGGACCGAAGCGTCGTGCCGACCACCCTTGTGGCGGTGGGCGGGAGCGCCAGGCGCACCACTTGCTTTTGAATTTGGAGCGTTGGCGCAGCCAATGGCTTTGGCAAGCGCAGCATGAGGATCACAAGAACCACCCCGGCCGCCTCGGAAACGGCAAGGGCAAACGCCGGGACCGCTGCGGACCAGGCGGGGGAAAGGTTCGGCAGCGCCTGGATCAACAAAACCGCGATCAGAAAGCGCAGCGATTGCTCCGTAAGCTCACTGACGGCCGGGGGCCAGGCGTTGTTCATGCCATAGCAATAGCCGTTGTACGCGGCGGAATAGCCCAGCACCAGTATGCATGGGGCCGACATCAAGAGCGCGGGAAAGGTTCTGGCGTCGCCCAGCAGCCGCGCGATAAAAGGCGTGAGCAGCAGATACAGTGGAATCCACACCAGGGAAAGCAGCCGCACCAGCCGCTTCCCTGCATACAGCGCCGCTTCTTTCTTATCCGGCGCGGCTTTGGCCGTAAGCCGGCTGACTGCCAGGGGAAGGCCGGCCGTGGCCGGGGCGATGGCAAGCATGTGCACAGAGCTGCTCAGCTCCATGATCCCCATGATTTCCGAGCCCAGCAGCCTGGAAAATATAACGCGCATGACAAAACCCATGGCCCTGACCAGCGTATTGGCAGCGGTCAGCAGCACAGCCTGTTCTTTTATGGTCTGTTTCGCCATCCTCACCCCTCCCCGGAGAGCATATGCCGGAAAGGGGCGGGAAAGCACGGCGGCAAACAGATTCAAGCAAACACTGTCAGTATATGTATTTAAGATGGCGGATGGTGTTTGACACGCACGGACAAACACCGTATAATAACAAAAAAACGCCTGGACAGGCGCAAGATCGAAGGGGGCGGTGGCTTTTTGGATAAGTGGGATCACCGGTTTATGCAAATGGCCCATGTCATCGCAGGCTGGACAAGCTGCTTTGTGGAAGGCCGCAGCATCGGGGCTGTGATCGTCAAGGACAAAAGAATCATGACCACCGGCTACAACGGCGCGCCGGCAGGCCTGAAAACCTGCAAGGAGCGGGGCGAATGCATGCGCCGCCGCATGAACATTCCCTCCGGCACCAGGGCGGAATTATGCTATGCCATTCATGCCGAGCAGAACGCGATCATCCAGGCCGCCAAGCTGGGCATATCCATCGATGGGGCGACGCTGTACTGCACGCATCAGCCCTGCTCCGTCTGCGCAAAGATGATCATCAACGCCGGCATCCGCCGGGTCATTTACCAGGAGGGGTATCCCGATCCGTTTTCCCTGGAGATTTTCGCCGAAGCCGGCGTAAAGCTGGAACAGTACGGGCCGCAGGCGTAAGGACTTATTCAGATCATTATTTTTTGCTTGGATTTTCCGGCCAGGGCTCGTCGCCTGTGCAAAAGCCGCGCATTTTATTGCAGGCCCGTTCGACCGCGTCTTTGGAATTGCCCCAGGGCTTGTCCTGGTTGCGGTAATCAAACTTCAGCGTGAACCACTCGACTTCTTTTGTGATTCTGTCCAGATTTTCGCTTACCAGCCCGGACAGCGTATTCACAAAACCGTCAATCTCCCGGGCCGGAAGGCTGTCTTCCGCCATGGACAAAAGCTCTGCCGCGTGGGGGATGCATACGCCCTTGGATTCGGAAAAGGCCTTGCGGAAATCCTTGTCCCGCTCCCAGAGATACAGCATGGTGTACGTATAGCGTTTCATGTGCTCGTTGATGCTGTCGCACAGTACGCAGGTGGAAGCGGTCTGTGAAAGGGTATGCGCGGCTTCCTGCAAAGGCGTCTGCGGGGCGTTTGCACCCTTGAGCATTCTTTTGAAAAGGGCTTTTCCGGATTGCTTTTGGGCTTCGCGGGCCTTCAACAACGCATCCTCTACGGTCTTTCCTGCCTCCTTCATGTGCGTATGCAGCATCAGCGCCAGGCCCAGCCTGTTCTTTTGGGTAAAAAGAATGGACAAGTGATGGGCGCAAAAGCCTTTTTGATTGACGAGGATGCGGGTATCCGGCTCCATGACCGACGCGCCGAGAAAGCGTTCCACATCCATCAGTTCATTTTTTCGCTTCAGGGCGCACAGGGGGCATTCTCCGTTCAGCTTTATCGCATCCCATACAGGAATGGTGTCTATGTGATATTGCAAAGGGAAGCTCCTTTCAAAAAGGTGTTTTCTTCATCGTAGCACAGCTTGCCCGGCCGTTTCAAGGTTTTTGCATATTTTCCTCCCGCGCCTCATAGGGTGTAGCGATTGGGACAAGGAGGAATGTGCATGCATACTGCAAAAGTTGAGAAACGGACATACAGGGCGCCGGGCAATGGAAAGCGGATTCTGACAGGGGTGCTGCTATTTGTTTCCTGCCTGCTGATTTTGTCGGGGTTGCTTCGGGATGGCACCGGCGGCCTGAAGGTGGAAGTCAAGATTACGCCGACACCCACCGTGATCGGAAAGACTTTTGACGAAACCATGACCACAAGGCAGATCAGCATTCCCCAACGAAGCTGGTATGCCATTCAGCTTGGCGTTTTCGACAGCGAAGCCTCCGCCCGTGCACAGGCGGACAGCTTTGTTGCCCGCGGCGCGGCGGGGTATGTATTGAAGGACAGCCGCTTTCGGGTGCTGGCCGCCCTGTACTCCACCAGAGACGAGGCGCAAACCGTGCGCCAGCAGCTGCAAACCCAGCATAAAATCGACTCCTATGTCTATGAAGTCAGCCTGCCGGAAATTCTCCTGAACGTGGAAGGCATGGCCGGCCAGCTCGATGTGCTGGAGGCCGGGATGCAGTTTTTGAACACCGCGCTGGAAAAATTCTGCCAAAGCTCCATCTCCATGGACAGGCAGGATCAGAGCGTGGAGCAGGAGCTTACAAAGCTTGCGGAGATCGCTTCCCAGGCGGACACGCTGGCAAATGTGCTGAAAGTAAGGTTTACATCCGTGAAGTCCACGGTGGTGGACAATTTGGTTGCCCAGCTTTCGGAAATCACCAACGCCACAAAGGCTGTGGCGGAAGCTTCGCAAAGGGGCACAGTGGCCATGGCGGCGCAGATGAAATATCAAACGCTGACGCTTTTGAGCAGTATGGGAACATTCCTGGCCGGCTTTGGCCAATAATCAGGCATATATACCAATGTGAAAGGACGATGAGGATGACCGTTCGGGAGATTATTGCGCTTTTGGATGCCAGGGTGCTTTTGGGGGCGCATGACTTGGACAGGCAGGTGTACACCGGCTGCGGCTCCGACCTGATGAGCGACGTGCTTGCTTTTGTGAAGGAGAATACGGCGCTGATTACGGGCCTTACCAACCTGCATGTGATCCGTACCGCTGAAATGGTGGATATCAACTGCATTATTTTTGCCCGCGGCAAGGTGCCGGATGAGGAAATGCTCAAAAAGGCCAAAGAGCTTGATCTTGTCATCCTCTCCACCGCAAAAACGGCCTACACCGCCTGCGGCATACTCTATAACAAGGGTTTGCCCGGCGTTGAGCAGAACTGATTCATAGCGCAGGAGTAAGAACCGATGTTGATCCGTGAAGAATTTATGGTGGATGCCGGCGATTATCAGCGGGCCGGCGAGGCATCCGCCACCATCAAGCGAAAGCTGAAGCAGCTGGGAATAAGCAGCACGGTGCTCAGGAGAATGGCGATCGCCGCGTATGAGGCGGAAATGAATTTGGTGATCCACAGCCTTGGCGGCCGGCTGACGCTGGAGGTGGAACCGCCCAAGGCCTACCTTGCCTCCAATGATGAGGGCCCCGGCATACCGGATATTGAGGAAGCCATGCGGGAGGGCTTTTCCACTGCCAATGAGCAGGCCCGCAGCCTTGGCTTTGGCGCCGGCATGGGGTTGTCGAACATGAAGCGCAACGCAAGCGCATTTCATATCCAAAGCCAGCCGGGGGCTGGGACAAGCATCCGCATGACCTTTGACCTGGACGGTGCGATGTAAAAGGGTCTTGCGCGTGCAGGGGAGGTGTCTTATGGAAACAAAGAGGTTTCATTCCGTCCGCCTGGAAAAAACGCGATGCAAAGGCTGCACCAACTGCTTAAAGCGCTGTCCGACCGAGGCCATCCGCATCAGGGACGGGCGGGCGTACATCATGGATGAGCGCTGCATCGACTGCGGCGAATGCATACGGGTATGCTCCTATCATGCCAAGGTGGCGCAGACGGATCCGCTTTCTTCCATCAGCAAGTTCAAATATAAAATTGCCCTTCCCGCGCCGTCGCTGTATGGCCAGTTCAAGGGCCTTTCCTCCATTGGCCGCGTTTTGATGGGCCTTAGGCGAATGGGTTTTGACGACGTGTATGAGGTGGCGAGGGCTGCCGACATCGTGACCCGGGCGATACGCGAAAAGCTGCGCAAGCAAAACCTGCCAAGACCCCTGATCTCCTCCGCCTGCCCGGCCATTACCAGGCTGATTCAGGTCCGTTTTCCCGACCTGATCCCGCATATCGTGGATATCCGCCAGCCCATGGAGCTGGCGGCCATCATCGCCCGGAAGGAATTTTGCAAAGCGCACGATGTAAAACCGGAGGAGGTCGGCTGCTTTTTCATTACCCCCTGCGCCGCAAAGGTGACGGCCATCCGCAATCCCATCGGCCATGAAACCTCCGCGGTGGACGGCGCGATCTCCATCATGGAGATATACGGGCTGCTGTCCAGCCATACCCGGGACAGGGGCGATATGCCCGAGAGCACGACGGCCACTTCCTATGGCGTAAGCTGGGCTACCAGCGGCGGGGAAGCCCATGCCGTCTGCCCGGAAAACAGCCTTGCGGTGGACGGCATTGAAAACGTGATCCGCGTGCTGGAAGAGATTGAAAACAACAGGCTGAACGACCTGACCTTTTTTGAAGGCGCGGCCTGCACCGGCGGCTGCGTCGGCGGGCCGCTGACGTTTGAAAACAATTATGTGGCCAAAAACGCTGTGCGCAAGCTGGCGGATATGATGGAGGCCGTTCACCCAGACGACAAGGTGAACGTGTCGATTCTGGACAAATTCCCGCTGTACGGCCGGAAGGCGATTCTGCCCAACAGCGTCATGCAGCTGGATGAGGACATCATGGAAGCCATGCGCAAGATGGAGCGCATGGAGCAGATCGAAAAGGACCTGCCGGGCTACGACTGCGGCTCCTGCGGCGCGCCGACCTGCCGTGCGTTGGCCGAGGACATTGTACGGGGATATGCCCGGGAAATGGACTGCGTGCACAAGCTCAAGGAGCAGCTGAAGGTCATGGCGCAGCAGATGGTGAACCTGGCGCAGAATAATCATTCGTAAAGAATTGCTTTCTGAAAAAGAAAGGAAGGGTGACACATGGATTCATTGCTGCCAATCCGGTTGGGCGCTGTGGCGCTGGACTGCCAAGATATGAAGATGCTGTCCGATTTCTATATCCGCATGCTGGGTTGGGTGAAATTGGATGAGTCGGAGGATTGGATTGATATTCAGTCCCCGGACGGCGCGGGCATCAAAATTGGTTTTCAGCTGAATCCCGACTATGTGCCGCCCGTTTGGCCGGAGGAGCCTGACTGCCAGCAGCAGATGGCGCATTTGGATTTTTACGTGAAGGATGAAAAGCAAATGCAATTGGCTGTTGCCCACGCCGTTGCGTGCGGCGCAAAGGTAGCGCAAATGCAGTACAGCGACCGCTGGACGGTGCTTTTTGACCCGGCCGGCCATCCGTTTTGCTTTTGCAATGCGGGATTGAATGAATAGCGCACACAGGAAAATCACGCGCAAGGAGGCGGTTTCTTTGACTGTTGATCAGTTGCGGGAAATTTTGAATGCCGGGTATGCCACGGCCGGCAGTTTTGACGAGAAGGAAGTTACCTGCGGCTATTCCTGCGATCTGTTGAGCTGGGTCATGGCCCATGGCGCGCCCGGAACGGCCTGGATCACCGTGCAGACGCATTTGAATGTGATCGCCGTGGCTGTGCTGATGGATTTTTCGTGCATCATACTCCCTGAGGACATCGAAATGGAAGAGGACTCGCTGAAAAAAGCGCAAAATGAAGGCATTCCGGTACTGAAAAGCCATAAAACAGCCTATCAGCTTTGCGGGGAAATGGCTTTGGCGGGCATTCCCGCTTCCATCCGGTAAATGTATGGTCATTTATACTGATTTGCATATCCATTCCTGCCTGTCCCCCTGCGCGGATACGGACATGACGCCCATGAACATATGCGCCATGGCAAAAATCAAGGGGCTTCATGCCATTGCCGTCACCGACCACAATTCCGCACGCAACCTAACCGTCATGGAAAAGGCGGCAAAGCAGCAGGAACTGCTTTTGCTGCCGGGCATGGAAATCACCACCCGCGAAGAAGTCCACCTGCTGGCGTATTTCCCTTGTGTGGAAAGCGCGCTTGCGATGGGGGACTTTTTGTATGCGCATTTGCCTGATGTAAACAACGATCCGCGCATATTCGGCGAGCAGCTTGTGATGGACGCGGAGGACGCGGTGGCCGGCGAGGAAAACAGGCTGCTGGTTTCGGCGACCGGACTTTCGCTTACCCAAACGGTAAAAAAAATCATTGCGCTGGGCGGATTGCCGGTGCCGGCGCATATCAACCGCGGAAACAATGGCATGCTGATCAACCTGGGTTTTCTGCCGGAGGATATATCCTTTCCGGCGCTGGAGGTGGCCCAGCATTTGCCCGTACCGCAAAGAATGTTAAAAGGAAAAATCATTTTGCACGCTTCTGACGCCCATCGGCTTGGTGATATTGCGGAAGCGGTGCATGCCTTGGAGGTAAGCGAGCTTTCCATATCCGGAATTTTGAATGCGATCGGTTATGGCTGTGTAAGGCTCACATGAGTTATGCAAGACTAACTAAAATAATATCTAATTCATGTGAAGTATGTTTGTTCATTTTCAATGAACTTTTATAAATATGCTGTTATTTATACACTTTTGCTGTTTTTGAGCTATTTTGGGCGTGCAATTTTGCTTGATTTGTGTTAAAATATCAACAAGCGTGGCGCGGTGTCGCCACGCTGGCTTGTGCAAAGAATAAAGGAGGTCGCACCCCACATGCCCGAACTGACTGAGAAGTATGCGAAACTGGATCAGGTGATCGCGGCCCACCGGACCGAAAAAGGCGCCTTGATGCCGGTATTGCAGGAAGCCCAGGAGATCTTTGGCTGTGTTCCAATGGACGTGCAGGAAATTATTGCTGACGGTCTTGGCACCACCCTTAGCGAAGTGTATGGCGTTGCCACGTTCTATTCCCAGTTTTCCCTGCAGCCCAGGGGCGAATATGTGGTCGGCGTTTGCCTGGGTACGGCTTGCTATGTAAAGGGCTCCCAAAAAGTACTGGACAAGTTGCAGGATGAATTGAAGGCCCGCGTGGGCAAAACCACACCGGACGGAAAATTTACGCTGCAGGCCACCCGCTGCCTGGGTGCATGCGGGTTGGCCCCGGTGATGATGATCAACGACGAGGTATACGGAAGGCTGACGCCTGATGAGATTCCCGCCATATTGGACAAATACAGGACGTAACCATGCGGGATATATCG
>JAFADG010000003.1 GCA_023425025.1 Bacillota bacterium | reverse complement strand
AGCTCGTTTACGAGCGGTGGGGCATGAAATGCAGTTGATAGATGGTTCAATGCGTCTTGAGACGCGGCTAGTAAATTCGCCTTGAAGGCGCGGTGCATACCACCGGCTAAGCCGGTGGTTTTGATTTATGCCGCTGCGTTTTGCTGCGGACGAAGTGGAGAGAAAAGGATGTTCAATCATTCCCAAAACGCCGGTTCCTCCGGTCATTCCAGCGTGCCCGAGGCCCGCACGGCACTGGACAACATGAAGATGGAGATTGCCAAGGAGCTTGGCATCGACCTGCGGCGCGGCGACAAGGGTGCGCTGCCCAGCCGCGTGGCCGGCCAAATGGTCAAACACATGATCGAGCAGCAGGAGAAAGCCATGAGCGTGCAGGAACGCAAACCGCTTGGCTGATGCGCGGGAAACCGCGCCTGTTCAGCCGATTTCTGCTGGAAAGCGTATTCCCTTTTTTGCACGATGTATGGCAGCATGAAAAATGGATTGTAAATGAGGGAAACGTAAGGATAAGGGAGAGATTCTATCCCTGTTTTGAAGCGGTGTGGTTTTCGTCGCCCCGCTTGTGGAGCGCACCGGCAGAAAAGCAGCCTTTGGCATGTCATTCGTGTCATTCATCTCCTGTGAAGTGGAGGCGTGGGGCGAAAAAGGGTGCCCCCTGTGCAAGGAAGGGGCACCCGTCATAAAATCCGCAGATAGGCTTTACAATTTTCCCAGCACCTCTTGTATGATATCCGCGCCGAGCTTGGAAAAGGGCGTCGGGGGCTTGGGGTCTTCGGGGAAATCGCCCAGTGCTTTTTGCAGCCAGATGATGTCATGCCATTTGCCCAGCTTATACCCCGATTTGGGGAATACGCCCAATGTTTCAAAGCCGAACGCCGCGTGCAGCGCCAGGCTTTTTTCATTGGGAAGGGAAAGCACGCCGTACACGGTTTGATAGCCTTGAACCGTCAGCAGCTCCAAAAGGGCCGCGTATAATTTGCGGCCGACGCCATGGCCATGATGCTCCCTGTCCACGTAGACCGAAAGCTCCGCATCCCACTGGTAGGCGTCGTGGGGCCGCAGCGCCGAGGCATAGGCATAGCCCAGCGCATTGCCGTTGTCTTCGCAGACGATGAAGGGATACTGGGGCATAAGGCCCGCGATTTTCTCCGAAAAGCTCTGAGCGGTAGGTTCCTTGCAGATAAAGGTGATGGACGTCTCCATAACATAGGGGCGGTAGATGGCGCAAAGCGCCGCGCCATCGTTTGCCGTTGCCGGGCGAAGAAGCATACGCAGGCCTTCCTTTCGCATCGTCAGTTTCCGTCATTGTTTCTTTGGCGGAAGTTCCTTGATCTTTTTGATATCGCTTTCCGAAACGGTCATGTACAGCGTCCGCTGGTTCACGTAGATCACAAACCCGGCCGGGCTGCCGCCGGGCTTTTTGACATGCTTGCGCAGCGTGTAATCGATGGGCACGCCCGCGCTTTGCCGGCCCCGGCTGTAGTAGGCGGCCAGTTGCGCCGCTTCCTGCAGGGTGGTTTGCGGAATTTCGCCTTCCTTTTTGATGATCACGTGGGAGCCGGGCATATCCTTGGCGTGCAGCCAGGTTTCCTCGCCTCGGGCGGCGGAGGTGATGCGGTCGTTTTGAAGGCTGTTTTTGCCCACCAATATTTCAATGCCGTCCCGGCTTTCAAAGCGCAGGGGCTGGCTTTCCGGCAGCTTTCTCTGGGGCTTGCGGCTGTGGCTGGCCCGAACATAGCCGGCCCGCTGCATCTCCTGGCGGATTTCAAAAAGCTCCGATTCCTCGATGCATTTTTGCAAATCGTCCAGCGCGCCTTCCAAAAAGGCCAGTTCCACCAGTGTTTTTTCCTTTTGCCCGGCCGCGGTTTCCTTGGCGGCACGGGCTTTTTGGTAGCGCTTGAAATATCTTTGCGCGTTTTGCACCGGGGTCAGCTGCTTGTCCATCGGGATATCGATGTAATTCCCGTTCGGATCGTAATAATTGAGAAGCTTTACGGTTTCCAGCCCTTTTCGCAATTGATACAGGTTTGCGGTAATCAGGTCGCCCATGATGCGGTATTCTTCCATGCGGGCGCTGTTGTGAAGTTCCTGCAATTGCAGCGCCAGCTTTTTCTCGCAGCGCTCGATGTGGGTTTTCAATAACCTGTTCAGGGAGGCGCTTTTCTGGGTGATGCGCTCCGCCTGGTCCCGCGTGGAAAAAAACGCGTCCAGCGCCTGGCTGACACCGGCGAAGGATTCCTGCAGGGAGGTATCTCTGGAAAGATAGGGGAAGGGGAAAACGTCCACATTCCCGCCATCCTGGTCCTTTTGCAAAACCGGCGGCGAAAGCGTGGGCATAAGGTTCATGAAATCATGCAGCCGCTGGCTGAGGGGACCGATATCGCTGTCCTCCAGCAGGGCCCTGTCGCTGCCGGTCAGGCGGTAGGCGATCTCCTGGGCAGCCACGGAGGACAGGCCCCGGAATACGGCAGCCAGCGCCTTGTCCAGCCTGCCAGCAAGGCCCAAGAGCCGTTCACGGGC
The DNA here is from genome assembly GCA_023425025.1 of Bacillota bacterium. Taxonomy (GTDB): domain Bacteria; phylum Bacillota; class Clostridia; order Christensenellales; family Aristaeellaceae; genus JAEWAH01. Next base: position 15,332 of record JAFADG010000003.1, on the reverse strand, counting down.
CGCCTCCACGGTAAAGCCGGTAAAATCCAGCTTGTCCTGGGCGGGCGGCGCTTCGTAATAAAGGCCGGGCAGCACCTCCCGCACGCGGCTCATATCATGGCCCACATGGCGGATGGCGTCGATGATTTTGCCCTGGGCGTCCACCGCGATCAGGTTGGAGTGGCGGCCCATGATTTCCAAATAAAGCGATCTGGTGCTTGGGTATCCCAATTCGTCTGTATTTTCTATGTCTATTTGCAATACCCGGTCGCCGCCCAGCTGGCGGACGGAAAGCACCCGGCCGCCGAGCAGATGCTTGCGCATAAGCATGCAAAACATGGGCGGCTCCATGGGGTTTACAAGGCTTTGACCGGTTAAATGGGCCCTGGCGTTGTTGGGGCTGGCGCACAAAAGCAGCCGGTGGTTTTCACCCTGGCTGCGGATCAAAAGGACCAGCATATCTTTTTCCGGCTGGGCGACCTTGTCAACGCGCCCCTGCGTCAGTTTTTCGTTCAGTTCCCTGGCCGCAAAGTGCAGCGTCAGGCCGTCCATGGGCATACGGTGATCCTCCTTCGTGCGATGGGAAATATTATACCGCCGAATCTTAAAATGCGCAAACACTCTTGTTTATTGTACAGTGGAATAGATATTCATAGCCGGATGCGTGAGGGCATACACTTTCACTGCAATCATCAAGCAAGGAGTGAGCTTTGTGAAGATCAAGCGGACGGATATCGAGCGCATCCTGATCCTGTGCGCGGCGGCGCTGGTGGTGGTCCTGGCCCTGCGGGGATTGGGGCCCAAGGCTTCTGTGAACGATTATGAGGAGCCGCCGCTGGACGTTGCGCAGACCACAACTATACAAGCTACAGGTGATACACAGCCTACCGTGGTGTTTTATGAGGATGGGGAAGGGTATCTGGTGCCTGTAACCAGGCAGATCACCAAACAGGACGGCGTGGCCAAGGCCACCCTTAGCCTGATGGTGAAAAGCAGCGAGAACGACCTGCAGGCCGCAAGGCTCGGGCTTCGCACCGTCATCCCCGAAGGCACCACCTTTGATATCAACATTGCCGATCAAAAGGCCAGGGTGGATATGAGCAAGGAAGCGCTTAATTGCGCCACTGCCGAGGAAGAGCTGCTGATGGTGCAGGCAGTCGCCAGCGCGCTGACCACCTTTCCCACGGTGGAAGAGGTCACCTTCCTCTTTGACGGCCAGGCCCGCAGCAAACTGACCCATGGCACCGATGTCAGCGGCACCTTTACCAAGGCCGGCCTGAACCTGGAAAGCACGACGACTGCCGCCACCGCCAACGCCAGCACCGTGCAGTTGTACTTCCCCTCGGAAACAGGACGGATGCTGATCCCCGTCACGCGCACCGTGTTCTCCACCGCCGACCTGACCACCGCCATGCTGGAACTGGCCAAAGGTCCCAGGGATGACAGCGGCCTGAACCGCCCCCTGCCCCCGGATTGCGGCCTGAAGGGCGTGACCATGAAGGACGGCGTGGTGACGGTGGACTTTACCAAGGATTTCATGGAGGTTTCCCAGCAGTCTGACGGCGGCCGGCAGGCCCTTCGGGCGATATTGTTCACCTGCTCCCAGTTCCCCGGCGTCAAGAAGGTGGAAGTCCATGTAGAGGGCGAAAAGTTTGTGCCCAAGGAAGAGGATAAGACTACCTTCGTCAACGAGGAAGCGGATGTACTGGCGCAGTATCCTGGGATCATCGAAATCGATTGATGATGCTGCAGGCGGGCGATTGATGCTATCTTGCTCTTTCTATGACAATTGCCTTATGCCGCTGCCTGCGGGCGATGAATAATCGCCCCTACGGCGACAAGGAGTTTATTGGCTTTTCTTATGGGTTGCGCAAGCTCTGGCAGTGCATTCATTAAACATGCGGCGTTGTAGGGGCGGTTATTAACCGCCCGCCCAGCCGCGGGTACAGCATGTTTGCCGGTATATCATGATCCGTTACGTCGTAGAAGGAATTTCTAGGAATCAAGCCGAACAAGATACCTTAGGGAGATTCCGGAAAAGGGACGGCCATGGCTGCTTTCGGGAAACCGCCTGCGCCAAATCCGCCCCTTTTCATTTGACATAGGAGGGACAAGCATTATGGATAGAATCGACGGCCGCAGGCCGGATGAAACGCGGGCATGCAAAATTATTCCCGGCTTTGTGGGCACGGCGGATGGCAGCTGCCTGATTGAAACGGGCAGGACCAGGGTGATCTGCACGGCATCTGTGGAAGAAGAGGTGCCGCCTTTCCTGCGCGGCAAGGGCCAGGGCTGGGTCACGGCGGAATACGCCATGCTGCCGGCCTCCACCGGCCGGCGCAAGGCCCGGGACGGCATCAAAAAGGATGGCCGCAGCGTGGAGATTCAGCGGCTCATCGGCCGCAGCCTTCGGCAGGCGGTAGATATGAAGGCGCTGGGGGAGCGGACCATCACCCTGGACTGTGATGTATTGGAGGCCGACGGCGGCACCCGCACCGCTTCCATTACCGGGGCCTTTGTGGCCCTTACGCTGGCGGTGGACAAGCTGATCGCCCAGGGAAAGCTTTTGCGCTCGCCCATCTGCCGCCAGGTGGCGGCCGTCAGCGTGGGCGTGGTGAAGGATGCGCCTTGCCTGGACCTTTGCTACCAGGAGGACAGCGGCGCCCAGGTGGATATGAACCTGGTCATGAACGACCTGGGGGATTTTATTGAGCTGCAGGGCACGGGGGAAGGGCGGGCCTTTACCAGATGTGAAATGGAATCGCTTGTAGCCCTTGGCGAAAGCGGCGTGCGCACCCTGATGCAAGCCCAGCGGGAGGCGCTTGGGGAAGCGGCCAGGCACATCGCGCCAAAGCCCCTGCTGGTGGCGGCCACGGGCAACGTCCATAAGCTGAAGGAACTGAAAACCATGTTTGGCGGCTTCTTTGAAGTGGTCTCCATGCTGGACGCCGGGTTTACAGGTGAGATCGAGGAAAACGGAGCAACTTTTGCGAAGAACGCCGCCATCAAGGCGGAAGCCGTCGCCAAGGCTACCGGCCAATGGGCGCTGGCGGATGACAGCGGCCTTGCGGTGGATGCGCTGGGCGGCGCGCCGGGGGTGTATTCCGCCCGGTTTGCCGGTCAGCACGGCAACGACGCGGCCAACAATGCGCTGCTTTTGCAAAAGCTGGAAGGCGAAACCAATCGCAACGCCAGATTCGTTTCCGCCATCGCCCTTGCCGCACCGGGGATTAAGACCGCGGTGGTGGAAGGGGAATGCGGGGGCGTGATTTTGCATGAACTGAAAGGTACCGGCGGCTTTGGCTATGATCCCCTGTTTTTGTATGAAACGGGCAAAACCTTTGCCCAGATGACGGATGCGGAAAAGAACGCCGTCAGCCACAGGGCCAGGGCGGCCGAAAAGATGCTGGCCTATGTAAAAAGCGCCTTTGGCGGGCAGGAAAAGTGATATGCGCCTTGCGTTTTTCAGCGACAGCCACGGCGATGTGACAGCCTTGCGCGGCGCCATGGAGGCGGCCATGCTCCATGGCAAGGTTGACATGTTCGCCTTTTTGGGCGACGGCATACATGACTTTTCGGATTTGCTGCCCTTTGTCAAAAAGCACAATCCCCTTGCCGTGACCCACGCCGTACGGGGGAACAACGATCCGGCCATGCTGGATTTGAAGGAAGAGATGGTCGTCTCCTTCGCAGGCTTCTGGATACTTTTGACCCACGGCCACCGGCAGCGGGTGAAGTTCACCGACAAGCTGCTGCTGGAGGACGCCAGGGACAGAGGGTGCCGCGTTGCCCTGTTCGGTCATACCCACAGGGCCTTTCTGGAAGAGAAGAGCGGCATACTGCTCATGAATCCCGGTTCCGTGTCCATTCCCGCCGGCAAAGGCCCTACCGCGGGGCTGATTGAAATCGGGGCGGACGGATCAATACATCCGCAGATTTTGAATCTGAGAATGTATCTGTGAAAAAAATCTATTGCAGTACAAATTTTCGCTTGACAGAATAAAAAAGCTGTGATTTAATATCGCCATAAACCTACGATGTGGAGATCAAACCGCAAGCGCGCTTACAGAGAGCCGGGGCAGGTGGAAGCCCGGTAGACAGCGGGGCGGCAAATGGACCACGGAGGGCACGGGGAAAGGTGCAAGCTGAGTATTCCGTGACGCAGCTCCAGCGTGAAAGGGAGAGGGGTGTGTCGGCACCCTAGCGAGCCGGGCAGCATAGCTGTCAAGCAAGGTGGTACCGCAGATGTTGATCATCTGTCCTTGAAACAAGGACAGGTGTTTTTTTATGCGGTGGAAAAATTTGAAGCCCGGCCCAGTGGCAGCTTCTCCGACAAATGGCATACACTAATCCCATTTGAAAAATCGGAAGGAGAATCCCCATGAAAAGAATCGTAGCTTTGGCCGCCACATTGGTACTCGCCCTGCTCTTAACCTCCTGCGCCCTGGCCGAACAGCCGCTCAAGGTCGCCATCGTGCAATTGGTGGAAAACGGCGCTTTCAAGGACATGCGCGAAGGATTTATCGCCCGCCTGCGCGAGCTTGGGTACACCGAGGATAAAATGGTCTTTATCGAGAAAAATGCTTCCGGGGATATGAGCAATCTCCAAACCATCGCCCAGGGCGTCATCGACGAAAAGGCCGATCTCATCGTCACCATCGCTACCCCCGCTGCCCAGACCGTGGTCAACCTGGAAAGCGGTATCCCGGTGTTCTTTATCTCCGTGGCCAACCCTCTTGGCGCAGGCGTGCTCACCGATATGCAAAAGCCTGACCGCAACGCCACCGGCGCTTCCAACGCCATTCCCATCGGCGAAAACTTCAAGCTGGCGGCGAAGCTGACGCCCGATGCCAAGGACTTTGGCCTGATCTACTGCACCAGCCAGGTCAACTCGGTAACCACCATCGAGAACGCCAAAAAGTATTTGGATGAAAACGGCTATACCTACAAGGAAGCCGTCGTCACCTCCAGTTCCGAAGTGTACGAGGCCGCGCTGTCCCTTGTAGATCAGGGCGTGACCGGCATGTTCATTCCCAACGACAGCGTGATCCAGGATGCCATGGATGTCATCGCCCAGGTGGCAAAGGACGCCAAGATCCCGGTATACGGTTCCTCCGCCGTTATGGTCAATTCGGGCGCCTTTGCCACCATTTCCATCAGCGATCCGCAGATCGGCGCCATCGTGGCCGATATGGTGGATAAGCACTTGAAAGGCACCGCTATTGCCGATATCCCCGCCGTGATGGTGGATGAATTCACCACCGTTATCAACAAGACCACGGCGGAAGCGATTGGCGTGACCGTGCCGGAGGATGTGCTGGCGGCGGCGGTGGTTGTGGAGTAAGGCTCATAGGTAAATGGAGCAACAAAGGGTGTTTGTCTAGCCGTATGAATATATCGATCCAATGCGATGGCGTCCGAAGGTTTCCAAAGGGCGATCGGAAAGCCCTTTGGTCGCGTCCGGAGACGCGAAATCCTTCATCCCAAATATCAGAGCACATGCGGTGATGGTACGACAACCTCTATATCCGAAAGGTGGACAGGTCGTGAACCAGTTAATAGGTGCCACCCAACAGGGCTTTGTATACGCCGTTCTGGCGCTGGGCGTCTATATCGCGTTCCGGATACTGAACACGCCGGATTTGACGGTGGACGGAAGCTTCACATTGGGGATGGCCGTGTCGGCGGTTTTGACCGCCGCCGGCCACCCCTTTGCCGGTTTGGCGGCTGCCCTCCTGTGCGGCATGCTTGCGGGGGCGGTCACGGGTCTTTTGCAGACCAAGGCGGGCATTTATCCCATACTGGCCGGCATACTGGTGATGAGCGGGCTCTATTCCGTCAACATGTTCGTGATGGGCGGTTCGCCCAATATCTCCCTGTCCAAGACGCTGTTCAAGGCAGCGTACGGCCTTTTCCCCGGCATTGCCAAGGAGGGCCGGGATCTGGTGGCCTCGGGCATCGCTTTTCTGTTCGCTATTTTGTGCGCAGGCTTTATGATCTGGTTTTTCAAGACGCATATTGGTTTGAGCATCCGGGCCACCGGCAACAATGAGGACATGGTCCGTTCCTCCTCCATCAACGCGTCCCGGGTCAAGGTGATGGCCCTTGCCCTGGCCAACGGCCTGGTGGCGCTGTCCGGGGCCATGGTATCCCAATTGCAGGGCTTTGCGGATGTGAACGCCGGCATCGGCATGCTGGTGGTGGGCATCGCTTCGGTCATCATTGGCGAAGTGGTATTGGGCCGCCGCGGCGTTACCGTGGGGCTGATCTCCTGCATTCTGGGCTCGTTTATCTATCGGCTGATTTTGGCCTTTGCCTTCCGCACGAACTTCTTCCCGCCTTACGCCCTGAAGCTGGTGGCCGCGGTCATCGTAGGCACGGCGCTGGCCATTCCCCATATCCGCAAGGGCATTGTAAGGGGCATGCGCAAGAGGGAGGGATCACGCGGTGCTTGATGTAATGAATCTTTCCATGCTCTTTTCCAAGGGCACGGTCAACGAGCATAAGGCGCTGGACAATGTCTCCCTGCATTTGGATAAGGGGGACTTTGTGACGGTTTTGGGCTCCAACGGCGCGGGCAAATCCTCGCTGTTCAACGCCATCTGCGGTACCCATGATGTGGAAACAGGCAAAATCGTGCTGGATGGCCGGGACATTACCTGGATGCGGGAGCACAAACGGGCCCGCGTCATCGGCCGGCTGTTCCAGGATCCCATGAAGGGCACGGCGCCGGATATGACCATTGAGGAAAACCTGGCCCTGGCCCACGCCAGGCAGTACCGGGGGCCGTTTTCCCGGGCGGTGAAAAAAAGTGACCAGGCATTTTTCCGCGACAAGCTGGCGGAGTTTCATATGGGGTTGGAAAACCGCATGAAAACCAAGGTGGGGCTGTTATCCGGCGGCCAGCGCCAGGCCATGACGCTTTTAATGGCCACCGTCGCCTCTCCCAAGCTGCTTTTATTGGACGAGCATACCGCGGCCCTGGACCCCAACACTGCGGAAATTGTGCTGAACATCACAAAAGAGATTGTCGCCCGGCAGGGGATCACCACCATGATGATCACCCACAACATGATTTCCGCGCTTGCCCTGGGCAACAGGACCATCATGATGGATGCCGGTCGGATCGTGCTGGATGTAATGGGCCAGGAGAGAGCAGACATGACTGTTGAAAACCTGCTGGACCGCTTTGCCAAAAACAGCGGCAGCCGGCTGGATAACGATCGGGTGCTGCTGTCGATCAAAAAATAGCGCGCATTTGTTTGGCCCCCGTTTTGCATACGCAATGCAAAACAGGGGCTTTTTGTTTTGCGAAAAAATCATCAAATTCCAAAAAGTCCTTGACAATACGCATTTCACCCGTATAATACACGTATAATTATTCAAATATTCGGAATGATTATGCTTTTGTTGGAGGGGCTCGGATGGCGAAGGTATTTATTGACGGCCAGGAGGGCACCACGGGGCTGAGCATTGCCCGGCGGCTTGCGGGGCGGGAGGATATTCAGCTGATTGCCATTGATGATGCCTTGCGCAAGGATGCGCAGGAGCGAAGGAAAAAGATACACGAAGCCGATATCGCGATCCTTTGCCTGCCGGACGAGGCGGCCAGGGAGTCGGTCCGACTGGCGGAAGGATCAAATGTCCGCATCCTGGACGCTTCCACCGCCCACCGTACAAAATCCGGCTGGGCCTACGGGTTTCCTGAGTTATCGCAGGAACACCGGAAGGCCATCAAAAAGGACGCCAGGGTATCCGTTCCCGGCTGCCATGCCAGCGGGTTTGCGGGCATCGTGTATCCGCTGGTCAAAGCCGGCATCCTGCCGCCGGATTATCCCGTGGTGTGCCATTCAGTAACCGGCTATTCCGGCGGCGGCAAGAAAATGATCGCGGAATATGAGGCGGCGGGACGATCTGCATTGCTTGACAGCCCACGGCAATACGCACTTATCCAATCCCACAAGCACCAGCCGGAAATGCAGGCGGTGTGCGGCCTTATGGAAGCACCCATGTTCAACCCCATTGTGGCGGATTTTTACAGCGGTATGGTGGTATCGGTGCCCATGCACACAAGGCTGCTTATCGGCAAGCCGTGGAAAAAGGCCATTCATGAGCTGCTCACCAGCCGTTATCAGGGCGAAAAGCTGGTCCGTGTGCTTCCCTTGGGGGCGGAGGAAACCCTGGGCGGTTTTTTGCCGGCGGGGGGCCTTGCCGGCAGGGACGATATGGAGATTTTGGTTTCGGGCAATGACGAAAGGGTGCTGCTGGCCGCCAGGTTTGACAATCTGGGCAAGGGCGCCTCGGGAGCGGCGGTGCAGTGCCTGAACCTGATGCTGGGGGCCGATGAGCTCACCGGTCTTATCGTGTAGGAGGATAGGTTATGAAACAAATAGAGGGCGGCGTATGCGCCGCAAAAGGATTTATGGCGGCCGGCATCCATTGCGGCATCCGCAAGAACAAAACAAAAAAGGACCTGGCCATCATTGTCAGCGAAAACAAGGCTTCGGCGGCCGCCATTTATACGCTGAACCTGGTCAAGGGCGCGCCGATTTATGTGACCCAGGAAAACCTGCAGGACGGCCATGCCCAGGCAATGATCTGCAACAGCGGCAACGCCAATACCTGCAACGCCGACGGCATGGACATCGCCAAGGGCATGTGCGATCTTGTGGCAAAGCATCTGCCCATTGCCGCGGGAGACGTGATCGTTGCCTCCACCGGCGTCATCGGCCAGCCCCTTTCTCTGGAACCGATGGCAACCCATATGGCGGCGTTGGTAACGGGCCTGAGCGCCCACGGCCAGGCCGCGGCCGAAGCCATTATGACCACCGACACCATCAAAAAGGAAGCCGCCGTTTCCTTTGAAATCGGGGGCAAAACCTGCACCCTCGGCGGCATGGCCAAGGGCTCGGGCATGATCCACCCCAACATGGCCACCATGCTGGTGTTCCTGGCCACGGACGCGGCCATCAGCCCCAATATGCTGCACAAGGCGCTGCTGCATGACGCCCGGGACACCTTTCACATGATCAGCGTGGACGGCGACACCTCCACCAACGATATGGTCAGCATACTGGCCAATGGCCAGGCGGGCAATGAGCCTATAAACGGCGAAGGGGAAGCATACGATATTTTCTGTCAGGCACTGAACGCCGTCACCCAAACGCTTTGCAAGGCCATCGCCAAGGACGGGGAAGGGGCGACGAAGCTCATCACCTGCATCGCAAGCGGGGCCGCGGACAAGGAAACAGCTCGCAAAGTGGCCAAGGGCGTCATCTGCTCCAGCTTATTGAAATCCGCCATGTTCGGCGCGGATGCCAACTGGGGCCGGGTGCTCTGCGCTATCGGCTACAGCGGCGCGAAGGTGGATGTAAGCAAGATTGGCGTGACTTTCGCCTCCAATGCCGGCGGCCTTGAAGTGTGCGAAAACGGCGCGGGCATCCCCTTCAGCGAGGAGAAGGCAAAGGAAATCCTCTTAAAGGATGAAGTCGAAATTCTGGTGAATCTGAATGATGGCAAAGAGGCCGCCACCGCCTGGGGCTGCGACCTGACCTACGATTACGTGAAAATCAACGGCGATTACCGCACGTAACAAGGAGGACAAACGGAAAATGCATCTTGACAATGCCCAGCGGGCCCAGGTGCTCATTGAGGCGCTGCCCTACATACAGCGCTACAACGGCAAAATCATTGTGGTCAAGTACGGCGGCAACGCCATGATCAACGACGAACTGAAGCTGGCCGTGATGAAGGATATCGTGATGCTGTCGCTGATCGGCATCAAGGTGGTGCTGGTTCACGGCGGCGGGCCGGAAATCACGCAGCTGCTCACCAAAATCGGCAAGAAAAGCGAGTTTGTGGATGGGCTTCGTGTTACCGACGCGGAAACCGCCGACGTGGTGCAGATGGTGCTGGCCGGCAAGATCAACAAGGCCCTGGTGGCGCAGTTGGTGAACATCGGCGGCAAGGCCATCGGCCTTTGCGGCATGGACGGCGGGCTCATCGAGGCCAAAATGCTGGATGAGAAACTGGGCTTTGTGGGGGAAATCACCAACGTCAACACCCAGCCCATATTGGATTTGCTGGATATGGGATATATCCCCGTTGTCTCCACTGTGGGGTACGACAAGGAAGGCCATGTCTACAACATCAACGCCGATACCGCCGCCGCCCGCATCGCGGGAACGCTTAAGGCCGAGAGCATGATCTCCATGACGGATACCGTGGGGCTCTTGCGGGACAAGGATGATCCAAGTACCCTGATCCCCAAGGTAGGGGTCAGCGAGGCGCCGCAGTTGGAACGGGAGGGCGTCATTTCCGGCGGCATGATTCCCAAGGTGGAATGCTGTATCGAGGCCATCCGCCGGGGCGTGAAAAAGGTGTTCATCATCGACGGCCGCGTGCCCCACGCCATATTGATCGAAGTGCTGACCGACGAGGGCGTTGGCACCATGTTTGTATAGGAGGGGAGCCCATGAGCATACGGGAGCTGGACAAAACCTACGTGGCCAACACCTACGGCCGCTTTGACCTGGCCCTTGTAAAGGGCAAGGGTTCCCTGATGGAGGACGATCAGGGCAAGACGTACATTGACCTTGGCACCGGCATTGCCGTCAACGCCTTTGGCGTGGCGGACGATGTTTGGCAGAAGGCGGTAGCGGATCAGATGGCGCTTTTGCCTCACGCCTGCAACCTGTACTACACCTCTCCCCAGGCGGAATTGGCAAAACTGCTCTGTGAAAAGACGGGCATGAAAAAGGTGTTTTTCGGCAATTCCGGCGCGGAGGCCAACGAGTGCGCCATCAAGGTCGCCCGCAAGTATGCGTTTGATTCAAAGGGCGAGGAAAGCCCGGTGATTGTGACGCTGACCGGCAGTTTCCACGGCCGCACCGTCACCACCCTGTCCGCCACCGGCCAAAGTGATTTTCACAAGCATTTTGGCCCCTTCACGCCGGGCTTTGTCCATGTGGACCCGGATGACTTTTCCCAAATGGAAGAAGCGCTGAAAAACCCAAAGGTTTGCGCCGTGCTGCTGGAAATGGTGCAGGGCGAGGGCGGCGTGCATGTTTTGGACAAAGCCTTCGTGCAGAAAACCGCCGCGCTCTGCCATGAAAAGGGCGTGCTGCTGATGGTGGATGAGGTGCAAACGGGTAACGGCCGGACGGGAGAGTTGTACGGCTACATGCACTTTGGCATCGCGCCGGACGTGGTATCCACCGCCAAGGGCCTGGGGGGCGGCCTGCCCATTGGAGCCTGTTTGATGAACGAAAAGACTGCCGGGGTCCTGACCCTGGGCAGCCATGGCTCCACCTTCGGGGGCAACCCCATCTGCGCCGCCGGCGCGCTGAGCATCATTAAACGGTTGGATGACAGCCTCATGCAGGAGGTCCGGGCAAAGGGAGCGTATATAGTAGAAGCACTCGGCATCGCGCCGGGCGTGAAAAGCATATCGGGCCTGGGGCTGATGCTGGGCGTGGAAACGGAAAAGCCGGCAAAAGAGGTCGTTGCCCTGTGCCAGGCAAAGGGCGTGCTGGTGCTGACCGCCAAACACAAGGTGCGTTTGCTGCCGGCCTTGAACATTCCCATGGAGCTTTTGAAGCAGGGCATTGAAATATTGAAGGAGGCTGTAAAGCCATGAAGCATTTGCTGAAATTGTCCGACATTCCCGCCGAGGAGATACTGGATGTGCTGAACCTGGCGGACCAATTGAAGTACGAAAAGGCCCACGGCATCAGCCACAAGTACCTGCAGGACAAAACGCTGGGCATGATCTTTCAAAAGGCTTCCACCCGCACCAGGGTCTCCTTTGAGGTGGGCATGTATGAGTTGGGCGGCCACGCGCTTTTTCTTTCTTCCAATGACCTGCAAATCGGCCGCGGCGAACCGGTGCAGGATACGGCCCGGGTTCTGTCCCGTTATGTGGACGGCATCATGATCCGTACCTACAAGCAGCAGGAGGCGGAGGACCTGGCCAAGTACGGCTCCATCCCCGTCATCAACGGGCTGACGGACTTTGAGCACCCCTGCCAGATGCTGGCGGATTTGATGACCATACGGGAGCTGAAAAAGAGCTTCCGGGGTCTGAAGCTGGCCTTCGTGGGGGATGGCAACAACATGGCCAACTCCTTTATCGTAGGCGGCGTGAAGCTTGGCATGCAGGTCTCCGTCGCCTGCCCCAGGGGCTATGAGCCGGACGCGGGCATTGTCAAATGGGCCACGGAGACTGGCTTGTTCACCCTGACCCATGATGTTTTGGAAGCTTGCCAGGACGCCGACGTGGTCTACACCGATGTCTGGTCCTCCATGGGCATGGAATCGGAAGCTGCCGCCCGCAAGGCCGACTTTGCCGGCTACCAGGTGAATGACGCCGCTATGGCCGCGGCCAAGCCCGACGCCATCGTGCTCCACTGCCTGCCGGCCCACAGGGAAGAGGAGATCACCGAAAAGGTATTTGAGGCCCACGCGGCGGAAATCTTCCAGCAGGCCGAGAACCGGCTGCACGCCCAAAAGGCCGTGCTGGTGAAGCTGCTGCGGAATTGAGGCCTTCCGCTTCATTTATTTACTCTTGTATCGCCACCTCATCAGTCACCTTCGGTGACAGCTTCCCCAAGGGGGGAAGCCTCTGCTTATATGCTCTCAGTCATTTCTCATAGCAATATATATCGCTCATCGAAAAAGCGCCTGAAAACAAAAAGGCGCTTTTTTTCGCGATATCGTTTTTGTTTAAACAATCCAAATTATCTCTTGACATTTAACCTACATTCCTATATGATGATCATGAAAACGTTACCGCGAACGTTTACAGTGAATAGGGAAGTGATGGGATGCAGGTCGTCACCATACGGGATGTGGCCGAGGAGGCCGGCGTCAGCATATCCACCGTATCCCGCGTATTGAATGAACGCATGGATGTTGACCCCGAAACACGGGAGAAAGTGCAAAACGCGATCACCGCGTTGCATTATGTGCGCAACAACAACGCGCGTAATTTAAAACAGCGCCATACGGACTTTGTGGCCGTCATTCTGCACGGCCGCCGGAATATATTTCTTACGGATATCGCCGAGCGTATTTTGGAATACGGCAAGGAAACGTCCTGCCAGTTTCTGCTGGAGTTCATTGATGAAAAAGCGGATGAATTCAAGGCGGCGCGCAGGCTGTTTTTGGAGCGCAAGCTTTCCGGTGTTATCTTCCTGGGCAGCAATATCAGCGGCAGGGAAAAGGAAATTGCCCAGTTGGACCTGCCCTGCGTATTTTCCACCATCGAGGCTTCTTCATTAAAGTTACCCAAGGTATGCTCCGTCAGCGTGGACAACCGCAAAGGCGGCATGGACGCTGCCGACAGGCTGTTTGAATTGGGGCATAAGCGCATTGCGGTAGCCGGCTACCAGGGCGAGCCCAGCGATGGAACGGGCCAGCGGTTCACCGGGGCCATGGACAGCTGTGTAAAGCACGGGGAAGTATTTGATTCCAAATTGTACATACATACGGACTTTACCTTAAATGGAGCATACGAAGCTACAGTAAAAACGCTTGCGAAAACACGCGATTTTACGGCGGTGTTTGCCATATCCGACATGATCGCCATAGGCGTCATCAAAGCACTGTGCGATAACGGACTTCGTGTGCCGGAGGATGTTTCCGTCATCGGCTTTGACGGCATCGAGCTGGCTTCCTATATCACGCCCTCCCTGGCGACCATGCGCCAGCCGGTGGAGGAGCTTGCCAAACTGTCCGTTTCCCTTTTGATTGACAGTATTGCGGGAAAGCCCTCCCGCCATATCCTTTTGGATACCGAGCCCGTCACAGGGGATTCGGTAAGGTCTCTTATGTAGTATGCAGCCGGCAAGCCCGGTTTCATAAAATTGCAAGGAGGTTGTATCCATGAAGAAGATCCTGTCTGTCCTGTTGGCGCTTACCCTGATGCTTGGCGCGATGTCCCTCACCACGGCTCTGGCGCAGGGGAATGTAACGCTGCTGGTTTGGGAGTCCGAGGGCGTGGAGCTTGATTTCATCAAGGCCGCTGCGCAGAAGTATACGGAGCTGCACCCCAACGTCGCCTTTGAGTTCAACTCCATCGGCCACACCGACGCGGTTCAGAAGGTCGAGTTGGACGGCCCCGCCGGCGTCGGCCCCGACGTGTTTGCCGCGCCCCATGACAAGCTGGGCCAGATGGTAGTTGGCGAGCTGGTACTGGAAAACCCCGCCGCGGAAGAAGTCAAGAACTCCTTTATGAGCGCGGCGCTCAATGCCGTGACCTATGACGGTGTGACCTACGGCTATCCCACCGCCATCGAGACCTACGCGCTGTTCTACAACAAGGACCTGGTCCCCGAAGCGCCCAAGACATGGGAAGATCTGGAAAAGTTCTGCGCCGAATACAATGACGCGGCCAACAACAAGTTCGGCCTGGTGTGGGAAGTATCCGCTCCCTACTACAACTACATCTTTATCAGCGCTTACGGCGCGGACCTGTTCGGGCCGGCCGGCGATGATCAGAGCAAGCATGACATCAACAGCGAAGCCTCCATCAAGGGCATGACATACTTCTCCACCCTCAAGAACAAGATTCTGCCCGTGGCTGCCGAAGATATGACCGGCGCCTTCTGCACCAGCGCTTTCTTTGAGACCAAGACGGCCGCCATGTACATCACCGGCCCCTGGTCCATCGACGCGGCCATCAAGGCTGGCGTGAACCTTGGCATCGCGCCCCTGCCCGCCCTGCCTGAGACCCAGACGCCTCCCGCCTCCTTCTCCGGCGTACGCGGCATGTACGTGTCCGCCTTCTCCGCCCATCCCGCCGAGGCCCAGGACTTCGCCGCTTTCCTGCTCACGGGTGAAATGCAGACGCTGCGCAGCCAGCTGACCAACACCATCTCCCCCCGCACAGACGTCGTTTCCGAGAACCCCTACTTTGCCGGCATCATGGAGCAGGCCAAGTTTGCCAAGCCCATGCCCTCCATCCCCGCCATGGACGGCTACTGGTCCAGCATGGGCCCCGCCTTCAACAACATCTGGAACGGGTTGGATGTAAAGACCGAGCTGGATGCCGCCGCCCTGGTAATTGAATCCATCGGGCAGTAATCCGCTTGTGTGTAAAGACCGGGGGGGCTTTTGCCCCCTCGGTTCTGCTGGAGCTTTAGCGTTATGAATCCACCAGTTGAGCTGGTGGGGGTAAAAGGCTTTAGCTTTCAGCCGTAGAGCGAAGCGAATGACAAGTTTTTTTGCCGTTCGCAGCGCAAGAGTAAGGGCTATAGCTCGTTTACGAGCGGTGGGGCATGAAATGCAGTTGATAGATGGTTCAATGCGTCTTGAGACGCGGCTAGTAAATTCGCCTTGAAGGCGCGGTGCAT
>JAFADG010000057.1 GCA_023425025.1 Bacillota bacterium | reverse complement strand
GGAAACTGGAGGGGGGGGAAATACCGAGTGAGTGTGAAGTGGTAAACTAAAACTGGACACGGAGGGGGTAGGAACTGGACACAGGAAAGCGTAATCTAATCTTGCGTTTCATGAGTTTTCCCTCCTTTTGTCTATCTAAAAACCATGTCACTCCATGGTTTTCGACGTGAACGTGGCCTCGCCGGACTCAAGATGGCAGATGCCGTCACAAAGCGCCGATACATCACCCTGAACGTGAGTAGCGATTAGGATGGTCTTACCGCCTCTGGCAAGTTTTTTGTACAGGGTACGCATTTCATCGGCACCTGCTTTATCCAGGTTAGACATAGGCTCGTCCAGCAGCAGCAGTTTCGGATCTCCCAGCAGAGCCATTGCAATACTCAAGCGTTGTTTCATGCCCATTGAGTACTTTCCGACAGCCTTTTGCTCCTTGGGATTCAGGCCCACCAATTCGATCAGCCGCGACATTTCAGAGGTAGAAGGCTTTTGTGTTAATGCTGATAGAATACGTAGATTCTCAAGGGCGCTCTTTTTTAGAAGCAGACCCGGTTGCTCTATGGCGATACCTGTGTCTGGCGCGAAATCTACGTCCTTGCCGATGCGTTTCCCAAACACTTCAATTGATCCGCTTGTGGGTATTACTAGACCGGCAATGCACTTCATCAGAACGCTTTTGCCCGAGCCATTCCTGCCCACAAGGCCATAAATCTTTCCTGCCTCGAAGTTAAATGATACGGACTTTAGAACCTCGTTTTCACCGAAGCGCTTAATAAGCTTTTCCACCTTAACCGATGTCATGGCTGCTCACCCTCCATCTGAACATAATCGTAGTGCTTTACCAGCATAGCAGCGAGTACCATCAGAACACATGCCGCGCAGATTAGGATTGCATAGGAAGCGCCCAAAGACGGTAACATTGAATTCGCGGTAAACATTCCCGCGACCAATGTAGCTACACTGGACGCATGGCTGCCGGTGTTGAGCGGACAAACCGGCAACTGGAATTACATGACTGTTAGCGCGCTGTTAGCCTTTATGTTCGGCATGGTCTGGTCTGGTGTTGGTTTGACAATATCAGTGTTCTCTCCCAATCGCTATGTAAGTTATCTTGCTCCGTTCATTATTTGTTTCTGTTCCGTACTCGCATTGCCCATTGGGCTTCAACCGTTGGAAATGCTTGTGCAGATGAACTGGGTTTCCTTTACCTTCCTAAAATTGATTGGGTATCAGACAATTCTGTACATAGCGGTCATGGCATGGTTCCGATATGCATTTGAAAGGAGGGTCATTCATGGGCAGGGTTAGATTTATCGTGCAGTCATCACGAAGCTGCTTTCGGAAATGGCAAAGTGCACCAAGGATGTTGACACTGCTTGGGATGATTGCCTGCTTTACCATCATCTATGCAATACCTTTTGCGGAAAATGCCAAGGTGCAAGGAGAGACGCTCCAATGTACCGAGATATTTATTGCAATGATGAACTGGCGATTTACGATGCTGTTGTTCAGCACGTCGATCCTGTTACTATTCGGCGATCTTCCGGTGATTGAACCTTTCACAGCGAATACGCTGATTCGGGGAACGCGCAGGAGCTGGGTTACCAGCCAGATTCTTTATGTGGTAGCAACCTCCCTGATCATGGCTGTGTTTATCTTTGTGATCACTATTATGGTCGCAATCCCGAATATAAACTTCTCGGATGTGTGGAGCAGGCCGGTCAAGCTGCTTACCAGCAGCGGGCGCATCGCAATATCTCCCGAGCGCATGAAATTGCCGTTGCCTAAATCGATTGTTACAGGTTATTCGCCTTGGCAGGCATTCGGGCACAGCTTTACGCTTTTCTTCCTGATGGGATGTTTTTACGGTTTGGCATCCTTGACGCTGCGAATGAAGCTCCGTTCTGCCAGCTTCGTTTTGCTCATGATTGTTAATGCAGTTTCATGGGAAACGGGCATGTTTGCTAGAAGCGATGCTGGTTACGCGATACTCTCTATTATATCAATACATTATCATGTATGACGGGTGGGGCATTGGTTATCAAAGCGCTATTGTTATAGCGATTCTACTCCCGCAGAACCTTACGGCAGAGCGTTTATCAGCGCAGTCTTGGTAGCAGGCTCAACAATGCCGTCAACAGTCAGGCCCTCGGCAGCCTGAAAAGCTTCGACAGCCGATTTGGTTCCGCTTCCAAAGATGCCATCAATAGTTCCGGGATTGTAGCCAAGCCGCTTCAAAACCCACTGGAGATTGAAGACGGCTGCCTTAACGGTACCGCTTTGTGCCAGATTTCCGCTCCCGAAGAGATTTGCCGATGTCGGGTTGCTGACCGTGCTCGTATCAATGAACTGCCTCATGCCGTAGCAGGTTTGCGCATAGCTGGTTACCGTGATCCAGGTGGCATCGGTAAGGCTTGAATCAACGGTAATCTTGGTGCCAGAACTCGGCTTATACAGAATCGTTCCCGAACTGCTGGGGGTTTTGCGCAGGTTCAGGGTCTGCCCACTTGGCACCCCCACCGTTGCGTTCGTCATACTCACTGCCAGCGCCGGGAGTGTTACCATGCACAGAGAAGCCACAACCAGCACCATGGTCAAGATTTTCGTGAACCTCTTCATTTTCCTATCTCCTTTCGTTTTTGGGTGTACTTAATAGACCTAAGCGCATGTCAGGTTTTTCAGGTTACTGTTCGAGTTGTTGTCCGAGTTGAATCACCGGAGTTCGTGGCGTGAAATGTATCCTGTGGTGCATCCTTCTCGTCGAGGATGATGGCGGCCAGCGCGCCTTAAGGATCATTCACGATTGATTGCTGCCCATTGGTATCTCCTCCCCCTGTCCCGTTGTTACGTACTGGCAAAACTCTCTTTTGCTTTCAGCATAAATGCCTTCACAGAATGACGGTGTGCGATGATCTGGCGCAAGGTTTCGTATAGGTAGGTGTTTGAAATGCTTCATCATGTCTTTTGGCGTTCTTTGTACTCTGAGGCCTTTTTTACCTCTCTATATATAAAGACAACCGAGGGGCCAAAAACCGGACAATAAATTTGAAGAATTAACGTATTCTCAACATTTCATCGGCTGGAAAAGAGGGTAGCACAAATTGATGATGCATCCGTAGTTTTATTTCCATCTTTCCCTCCCTGAATCAAACATCCAGAAACAAAACGGTCATTGTAAACTACATCATGGGCAGGAGGTTTAAGGGTGTTGAAATGACGGTCGCGTTGAAGAGTGTGGAGTAAATCAAGATATCTTTTGCTGACGATCGGCCGGGGGGAGTTACCAATTGTGCTTCGTATGTCGCAATGGAAAACCAAAGAAAATCGGCCCATGACCTTGATCCAAACGGAGATGTATCCATCGACATAGGATAGACGGCGCGAAGGGCTTCGAAAAACATCAAAGACAAAAGGGCGCGCGGTGTAGTGCCGCGCGCTTGTCGTTACGTTATGCTTCATGGCCTTGACGAGAATACTTTTGCGCTTTATAAGTTGGTTTCCACATTCTTTGACATAACAAACCCGGAAAAACCGCTATGGAAATTTCTCTTCCTGCCTGAAACATGGAGAGATTTTAAGGGCGGGTTGGATAACCCGCAATACGATCTGCGTTACAAAGTGGAGATCGATGCGCGCACCGGAGACGTCGCAATGCTAGAAGAGTTTGAATTCCAACATTTGGGGCAAGATCTCGAATACGATCTGAAGTGGTATTAAATTGATGCAAAAGGGGGACTGCCAGTCGGCAGCCTCCCTTTTATGTTTCGTTAAGGCCCGCGCTTCGTCTAAAGCATTGCCCAAGCTTGCGGGCGGGCTGCTGGGCTTTGCGGGCATCATCGTCATCAACCTGGACGGCCTTGCGTGGCGGCCGGGAACGGGCGACCTTTTGATCCTTGCCGCGTCCTTCTGCTTGGCCTGCTCCATGCTGCTGAGCAAAAATGCCTATGATGACCAGGCCCCCTGCACATCACCGCCTGGGCCTAGCTTTTTGGCGGCGTGCTTCTGACCGCCACGGGGCTTGCGGCGGGCGGCTCCATCCCCCACATTGACGCGGCGGCGCTTGCCGTATTTGCCTATATCTGCTTTGCCTCCTGCGCGGGCTATTCGCTGTGGAACCTGCTGCTCAAGTACAACGACCTGTCCGGGCTGAACGTCATCAAATTCGCGGAGCCCCTGTTCGGCAGCCTGTGCGCCGCCCTGCTCCTTGGGGAAGACATCTTTCAATGGCCCTATGTGGCGGCCCTTTTGCTGGTGCTTGCGGGCATTGCCGCATGCCACAAAAAGCCCCGGGCCAGGAGCGTGCAATAAAGCTACACGCTCCCCCGCGCTTCCAGCGCATTTCCTATCATCTCTGCCGATAGGCGTAACGCCTTGATTCTGTTTCGCTGCAGCGTATGCTGTGAGGTCCCGGGTGAAAATTTCACCTGGGCTTTTTCGCTTCTGCCGATCATCGATGCGATTGCCCGCAGCGCTTCCCGCAGCTCCTCCCGCGTGAAAGTTGCCGTATCACCAGGCCCCTTGTTCATAAGCGCGGACGCAATATGCAGCGCTTTGAGGTTGTCCCGCAGCATGGTATGCTGCCACGTTCCCGCTGTCAGCTTCAGCTGAGCCTTTTCAGACTTGCTGATGAGTGAAGCAATCGGGCGGAGCGCCTCTTCCATTTCTTCTTTTGTAAAGCTTTCCATATTCATATCCTTTTCGCGGTGCGCCCCCCACTTTCGGATTTTCAGGAGCCCTTGACATATCTTGCCGCGTATTCCGCGTTAATCTGGGCAATTTCCTTTTCGCCGTCAATGTAAGTCTGGTATATGGCATAGGGTTCGCCGCCGCCCAGTCCGCAGGATGAGCAATTTTCACAGCCTCCCCCGCCGCAGCTCAATGACCTTCGGATGATTTCCTCCCGTTCTTCCCTGGTTGTATCCTTGATCAGTATGCCGCTCATGAGGCCTGTCCTCCCATTTCCCATAATGCCCTGCCGGCGCGGCTGAATGGATGGCTAATCCAGCAGCACGCCGGATTTGGATACATCCGGTACCGTGCAGCTGGCCGCGTTGAAGCAACAGGGCCTTTTGTCGCCGTTTTGCAATTTGGAGCAGGCCACACCGATTCGTTTTTGACGTGTCGCCGGGTTATTTGTGGCACGTATCCACCGAAGCCATTCCCATCTCGCCTTTGTAGTAATGCCGTTCCACTGGCCGGCAAGGCCTGCTTTGACAATGGCATCCATGATATCCCCGGGAATTTCCGGTTCCGCCCATATATCGGCCGGCGCTATGTCCAGGGATACGGCCTGGCCCACCGCCGCTGCCGCCGCTTCCCTCCATGCATCGCTCACCTCGAGCCAATGGCCCCCTTTTCCGTCCGGCTCCAGGGGCGCCTGAAAGGCTGCGCCATTCATTCTCCCCTGCACCATCACCGTGCCGCGGGAGGGCAGCCTTTCGCTTGCATTGGAGGGAAGCCGTATGATTTTCCGCGATCCTATCTCCGACAAAACCGCTTCAAAAACAATGCCCATACCGCTGCTCCTTTCATCTGTGCAGCTCATTTTCATGGAATGCCCTCACGCCTTTTCTGCAAAATCAGCAATCGCAAAGCGTGACACAAAAAGGATACGCTTCAACTTTCAAACAGGTCGTCCAAAAGCGATTTGATACGCTCTTTTCCGTCTTCCTCGGGCGGCTCGGCGGAGTAGACGCCATTTTCCTCGCTGATGCGGTCCCCTTCCTCGATTCCAGGCCACAAACGCTTCAGAGGAATATGCACCATGGACCGATCCTCTGCCTGGCATACGGCATATTCGCCTTCCACCCGGTCAACTGTGTATTTCATATTCCCTCCTTCTGGGCGGCAGTCCTTGCGGGTATGTGCCCCCTGTATATTATGATACCCAAAACAGAGCAAAATGTTTATCTTTCACTTTTGCGCAGGAATCGATGCGCCTATTTGCCATCCGCCAGAGAAAACGGAATGAGCTTTGAAATGGTGCCGCCCAGCAGCGCCGCTATGGTTTCGGGCGGCTCCGGGCTCTCTTTATTGATCCACTGCTTGATAATGCCGTACCCGCCGTTTACGATCAGGCAGGTAATGTACGTAAGCTCTTCTCCGTCATACCCGTCGGCCAGCAATTGCGAGAGCATCTCCTGTATGCGCGGCAGGCTGATGAGCCTGCCCGGGAATTCGGGATCCACATTGTTGTTGAACAAAAGCCGGCACAGATCCAGATTATTGATCGCGTAGGACAGCACCTTGTGCAGCCGCATCAGGTCGGTATCGTTAGAGGACTGGCCCAGATAATTGTCTATATTCAAGAGGAATTCGCTTTCAATCGCCTCCAGCAGATCATACTGGCTTCCATAGTATTTATAGAAGGTGGTCCTGTTCACCTGCGCGTTGTCGCAAATCTCCCGCACGGAGATTTTGTGTATGCCTTGCTTGTGCAAAAGACCGACCAGGCTGTTTTTCAGCATCTGCTTGGACAGGCGGATACGCTGATTCTCGGCAGCGGCCATTCTTTCTTCCCCCCATTATTCCCGGGTAAATTGGTTGATTGTGACGTGAAATAAACAAAAACAGCGAATGTGTTTACTTCAGCGCCATTTGAATATCAACAGTCGGTTGCGTTATCATCATATGGCCATTATACTCGGATGTGTGCAAAGTTGTCAACGTCAAAGAAGGCTTTGGCGGAAGGCGGGGCAGGATGAGTGATATTATATTAAAGGATGTATGCAAGGAATACAGGGTGGGCGATACGGTGATTCACGCTGTGGACCGCGTCAGCTTTACCGTAAAGTGGGGAGAGTTCGCGGTGGTGCTGGGTCCCAGCGGCGCCGGAAAAACGACGGTGCTCAACCTGCTTGGCGGCATGGACCGGGCGACAAGCGGGGAGATCCTGGTGCGGGATCAGAACATCGTGCCGCTTAGCAGCCGGCAGCTCACCCTGTACAGAAGGTATGACGTCGGCTTTGTTTTTCAGTTTTACAACCTGATGCCGGGCCTCACCGCCCTTGAGAACGTGGAACTGGCCGTTCAGGTATGCAAGGACCCGTTTGACCCCAAAGAGATGCTGGACCGTGTGGGGCTGGGAGACAGGATGCACAACTTTCCCGCGCAATTGTCCGGCGGCGAGCAGCAGCGGGTGGCCATTGCCCGGGCGCTATGCAAAAATCCCGCGCTGATATTGTGCGACGAGCCCACCGGCGCGCTGGATTCCAACACAGGGCGGATGGTGCTCAAGCTTTTGCAGGATGTAGGCAACGACATGGGCAAGACCGTGGTCGTCATTACGCACAACGCCTCCATCGTACCGGCCGCGAACAGGGTCATCCGCATGCGCAACGGCACGGTTCAGGAAATCACAACGAACGATCACCCCTTAAGGATGGAGGAGATCGTATGGTAAAGGCGCGCCGGCCTGCCGCTCCGCTTCAAATCAAAATGTACAGGGATTTACGGGACGGGTGGAAATCCTTTGCCGCGATCCTTGTCATCTGCCTGCTTTCCACCACGCTCTTTATAGGCTTTGACGCCACCTGGCGGGGAATGGAAAGGAACATACAGGAGCAATTCCAGCGCGGAAGCATCGCCGATATCTGGGTGCGCGGGCAGATCAGCGGCAACACGGCAAGGAAGCTTCAAGGGATTGAGGGCGTTGCCGCCGCCCAAAACCGCGCGCTGGCGGCCGGGGAAGCAAGCAGTCTGCCGGGTGAGCCCCAGCTTCAATTGTTGATGAGCGACGGAGAACCGGCCGTCAACAAGCCGGTGATATATGAAGGTTCAGCTTTCACGCCCGGCAAAAAGAACGAGTGCATTTTGCAAAAACGGTTTGCCGACGCCCACGGCCTGGGCCTGGGCGATATAATCACCGTCACGGCCGGCGGGCGGAAGCTGGACCTTACAGTCCGCGGCCTGGGGGTTCTGCCGGAATTTGTGATATTCAATAAGGAAGGGGAAGCCGTCACAGACGCCACGGCCCTGGGATATGCCTTCGTATCGCCCGGAACCCTTGGCTTTTTGCCTTACTCGGAGGTTTCCCTGACCCTAACGCCTGGCGCGGATGCCGCCACGGTCAGGCGCGCGATCTCCGGCGTGCTTGACGAAAACCGGACAACCGTCACGCTGCGCGCCGACAAGGCGGCGGTGAAAAATACCCTGGAGCAGGTAAGCCAGCTTCGGGTGATCGGCTTGATCGTGCCCATTGTATTCTTTCTGGTTGCGGCGCTGATCACCTGGACGACAATGGGCCGGCTGGTGGAAAACCAGCGGACGCAAATCGGTTCCCTTTTCGCCCTTGGCTATGGGCGCCGGACCATACTTTGGCACTATGCCGGGTATGGCGTGTTCATTGCGGCCATAGGCGCGCTGGGCGGTCTGGCGGGTGCGCTGTACGGCTTCGCCCCGCTGCTTTTATGGTTTTTGCAAACCGTTTACATCATGCCGTCCGTGTCCCCCGCCCTGTCCGCCGGAACCATGGCGCTCATCAGCTTCGCCCTGATGCTGATCACCGGCGGGGCCGGCGCCCTCAGCGCCAGAGGCGCGCTGAACCAGCCGCCGGCAGACCTTTTGCGCCCAAAGGCGCCGGCGAAGGCCAGGACAGTGTTTCTGGAACGCGTTCCCATGCTGTGGAACCGCCTTCGCTTCAGCGGCAAGATGATCGCGCGCAATATGCTGCGCAGCCGCCTGAGGCTTGCCGTGGGCCTGATCGGCACCATCGGGTGCACCGCCTTGATGCTGATCGGCTTTGGTCTTCGGGATACGGTGGAATACGCGAAATGGAACTATTACACCAACGCGCTCCATTACGATGCGCGGGTAACGCTCACAAACGACGCGCCAAACGGGTACGCGGACAGCGTCCTGAACCGTGCGGGGGGCAAATACGCCGAGACAGAAATGATCATCGCGCTGAACGTGTTTCTAGACGGCGACTGGCGGGAAAAGCCGGCCTTCATCCTTGAAAACGGGCAGCAGCTGATTCATTTTCAGAGCGATGACGGAAACCGGGTGGAGCTGCCGCCGGAGGGCGTGACGCTTACGCGGAAAATGGCCGATGACTCCAAAATACAGCTTGGGGACACGCTGCGCCTGCACGTGGACGGGAAAAGGGACGTCGCCGCCCCGGTAACGCAGATCGTCAGCCTGGAAATGGGACAAGGCCTGTACTTTTCCCGCGAGGCGTGGCGAAAGCTTGATCTGCAGCCCTTTGCGCCCACCTGCGTGCTGCTTGCGGGCGGAAACCTGCATCTTGCGCAGGTTGAGGACATGGACGGCGTCGACAAGGTGCAGACGCTTGCGCAGGAATATCAGGACAGCAACACCCTTTTGCAGACCCTTAACCTGGTCGTGCTGCTGCTCATTGCATTCTCCGGCGGCCTGGCGCTGGTCGTTTACTACAATCTGGGTCAGCTGAACTATTCGGAAAGGATCAGGGAACTGGCAACGCTCAAGGTGCTGGGCTTTCTGCCCGGCGAAATGAAAAAGCTGGTGCTGCGGGAAAACATTATCGTTACCTGCCTGGGGCTCCCCCCTGGGTTCGCGGCGGGCATCCTTCTTCACCGCTGGGTCATGGCATCCGCATTACCAAGCTCCATCCAGTTTGTGCAGCATATCGAGCCTTTGAGCATGGCGGTCATCGCCTCGATTACCGTCGGCTTCTCGCTGGCCGTAAACCTCATGCTCGGCAGCAAGTTCAAATCGGTCAATATGGTGGAAGCGCTCAAAAGCGTGGACTAGCCCCTCAAGATAACAAAGCAGTATCAAGGAGGAACAAAAAATGAGCACACAAAAACGGATTCAGAAAGCGGTCCTTTCCTTGCTTGCCGCGGCCGCCCTGCTCTTATCATTCGGCGCCGCAGCGGAGGACCAGTCGCAAAGCATATCTGGAAAAGGGATGATTACCGCCTCGGAAAGAATTCATCTGCTGGCCCCCATGGGCGGCCAAGTGAAAGACTTCGCCTTAAAACCGGGAGATCAGGCCGAGGCCGGATCGGTTGCGCTGGAGCTGATCCCCGCGCAGATCCGCGCCGCGAACAGCGGCGTCATCACCTCGCTGAGCACCCAAACAGGCGATCAGGCGGAGGCCGTACAGGCGCAATACGGCGCCTTATGCTATGTGGAGCGCCAGGGGATTTGGCATGTCCAGGCTTCCACCGCCTCCGCGTATAATAAACCGAAGAACCGCGATATCCGCATCGGGGATATGCTCCGCGTACGCCGGGGCAGCGGCGATGATGAAAAAACAGGCGAAGGTAAAGTAATCTCCGTCAGCGGAAAGAGCTTTGTTCTGGAAATGAGCCAAAAAGATTTTGATTTGGAAGATGAGGTAAGCCTGTACCTTGGCACCGGCACGGCCTACAAAAGCAGCGAGCTTGTCGGCAAGGGAAAGGTATCCCGCCCCCAGGCGGTGGCCGTAACAGGCGCCGGCATCGTGGCTTCCGTGCTTGTCAGGGAGGGCGATACGGTGGAGCGCGGCCAGCCGTTATTCCTGATGGACAGCCCTTCCGCCAGGTATGAAACGCAGGCGGGAAGCCCGCAGGCATTCTTTGCGCAAAATGCGCTGATCGAAAGCATCCCGGTCAGCCCCGGACAGAACGTCACGCAAGGGCAGCTGCTGATGACGCTAGTCCCAACAGGTATCCTGGAGGCGACACTCGAAATCGACGAACTGGACATTGCCAAGGTGCGCATCGGACAACGCGTTCAATTAACCGTTGACGCCTATCCCGATACCGGGCTGGAAGGCAGCATCCGTGAGATTTGCCCGCTGGGCAGCACGCTGCTTGACACAACAAAATACAGCGTGATCGTATCGATCGACCGCACGGACGGCCTGCTGCTGGGTATGCATGTTACCGGCTACATCAAGCAGGAATAGGCTTGTGAAGTTTGAACCATTGTACGGCGAAGCGCCCCGGAATCCGGGGCGCTTCGATGAAAAAGGAAACGGCAAAATATATATTCATTCAGTAAAAGTCCGCCGCACACCGGAGACGGCCGATTAAAACCGCGCTTGTGTCCTGCGCGGCATCTATTCAGGCTTTATACTAATGGAAAACAATATTTCGTCCAAAGCGGCGAGGAGTTTTCGATGCAGGGCAAGGAGTCGGAGCGAGACAACGCCGCGCTACGTTGAGCGGAGAACGACGCAGCCCTGCGCGAAAAGTACTGCCGCAACGACGAAATATTGTTTGGAATTAGTATTACAGCCTGGCCGCCTTCTTCACCCGCGGCAGCGTCAAATAGGCCAGAAGCATGGCAATCAGGGCAGTAACGATCTGCGGTATCTGCTGGGCAGCGCCGGCGGACAGCGTGACAGAAAGCGGCACGCTTTTCTGGGAGGAGAGCATCAAGGCCGTACCCACGGCGATCACGGCAAATTTGATGGCAGCCGCCAGAACGCCGGCGATGCCCCAAGACGCCATGCCAAGCTTGCCGGTTTTACGCCAAGCGGGCACAGCCAGAAGACCATACAGCAGCGCAAGCACGGCATTGCCTACGATCAGGTAAGGCACAAGCGGCAATTTGGCATACCCCTGCAAGAGCGCTATCAGCGGCGCGGCAACAGAAATGGTCAGCCCGGACCAAAGGCCGATCAACCCAACGGCAAGAATCAGGCAAAGGTTCACCAAAGACCCGATCAAGTACACCGAAATATTGACATCAATGGGCAAAAACCGAAGATATTGAAATACCACCGTCAGCGCCAGGATGGCCGCAGTCATCACCATCTGTTTCGTCATTTTGGATTGCATTGTTTTTCTCCTCCATCGCTTGTGTTTTTAATGCTTCGCGCCGTCAGCGCGCTTTTCACCTGCACACCTTTTATGTTTCCCAGCTTTCCCGTCATGGCCCCGATGCGGTCGTTGCTGCCTTCCACAATCAGGCCGATGACGCCGATGCCGGTCTGATTGTCGGGCACGCCGATGCGCCCCCTGATCATGTCCCCAAACTCGCTGAGGATCTGGTTGATGCGGGCGGACTGTTCCCTGTCCTCCACCACCAGCCCCACAAATCCCAACCGTGTCTCCGCCATAGCAAGTCACTCCTTTTTTACGCCCAAAAAAGGACAGCCGGGCATATCACCGGCTGTCCAAATCCATATGCATATGCATCCCCCTTCCTTCTTGGGCCTTGGCGAACCTCAGCCTTCAACCAGGAGTTTTATTTTCAGCCCGCTCCCCCGCACGTAAACCGCTAGGGTTTGCCTGGCCGCCCTGTATCAGACGCCTGCCGGAGCCATTTTCTCCTTGAGAACCTCCACGGCCTTGGCAAGCTGGGAATCGTTCAAATCCCCTATCTCGTACATACCATTGTCGCCCTCCGGCAGCTTGGCCTCCACATTGGGCGTAATGCCGACCTTGTGCACCTGGTTGCCGTTTGGCGTAAAGTACTGGGCCACTGTCAGCTGCATGCCGGCGCCCTTGCTGCCCACAGGCAGCACATACTGGATGATGCCCTTGCCGTAGGATGTGACACCAACGATGCTGGCCGCGCCGCGGTCCTGCAGCGCGCCGGCCAAGACTTCCGAGGCGGAGGCGGAGTTTTCATTCATCATCACGACCAGCGGCAAACCAAGCTCCCCGGCCCTGGTGGAAGCATATTCCCGGTCGCCTTTGCGGTTCTCCGTGTAGTAAACCGTGCCTTCGGGCAGGAAAATGTCGGCGATGGCCACAGCATCATCCACCCAGCCGCCGGGGTTGTCGCGCAGGTCGACGATCAGGCCCTTGGCGCCGTCATTGACCAGCCGATCCACGGCCTGGGTAAAGGCGGTGCGGCAATCGCCCGCGAACTCAAACAGGCTGATGACGCCAATGCTTCCATCCAGCATCACCGATTCCACACGGTTGACCTGAATATCCGCCCGGGCGACAGTGAAGGTCAAATTCTCCGTGCCCCTGCGCACCGTCACTTCCACCGTTTCGCCCACCACGCCGCGCATGATGTCCACAGCGTCCTGAAGGTTATAGGCATCCACCGCCAGATCATTGACCTGCTTCAATACATCGCCCTTGTGCAGGCCCACCGCCTGGGCGGGGCTGCCGTTAAACACGCGGCTGATGGTGCAAAGCAGTGTATCAAAGTTTGCGGCAATTTGAATGCCGATGCCGGCATACTTGCCCTCATCCTCCTCCCACAGCTCGGCATACTCTTGCGGGCTGTAATAGAAGGAATAGGGGTCTTCCAAACCAAACAGCAGGCCGCGCTCGGCGTTTTCCACGAGCTTGTCCACGTCCGGTTCCTGATAATAGTACTCCTGCACGACCTGCAAAAGCTCGTCCAATTCCTTGTACTTTTGCAGACGCTCATATTCCTCTTTGGAAATGGAAACAGTGTCCCCGGTAACATTGGGGGCCGCTTCCATCTGCGCCTGGCTGCCGGTAAAAAAAGAACACCCGGTCAGCAAAACCAGAACCAGCGCTCCCGAAATCAACATGCGCAATTTTCTCATAAGGCGCCTTTCCAAATGAACATGATCAGAATCATGCATTTTCTTCTATGTGGAAAAAACAGGATTAGCCCCGCGGTGATTCGCCGCGGGCGCAGCATCAGTGAACTTGCTGCGGCTTTTCGCTGCCGCACTTTTTCAGCTCCAACAGGATTTTGAAAGTGACGGCGTCGTCAAATTTCCGAAGGTCAAGCCCGATCTGCCGCTGCACCTTGTCCAGCCTATACACCAGCGTATTGCGGTGGATGTACAATTGCCGCGCGGTATCCGACAGGTTCAGGTCCTTCCTGAAGAACATCTCAATGGTGTAGAGCATTTCATCATTGAACAGCCGGGCCGTCTTGCGGTTAAAGAGCAGGCTGTGGTAGTAGGCGCTGATATCCCTTGGCAGCTCGGTCAGGAAGCGCTCGAGCATCAGCCGGCGGAACACGTGAATGCTGCTGTCGGGCTGGAAAATCCGGCCCACCTCGATGGCGCGCCGGGCTTCGCGATAGCTTTCCCCCAGGGAAGAGAGGTTATGCCGCGGTTCGCCTATGCCGACTGTCGTCTGCCGGGCGGTTTCGCTCATCAGCGTTTCCTGGGCGGCTTCGGCAAACTGTTTCAAATCGTCCACATCCTCCACGGAGGACATGTCCTTCAAAAGGGCCACCATATGCCGGTCGATCTCCACCAGGACGTCGCCCTCCGCCTGGGGTATGATCTCCTGCAAAAGGTTCAGCGCTGTGGAAGAACCGGTCTGCACGATATGGAACAGCATGACGCAGCGGTCCATTTCCAGCGGGATTTGATGCTCATGGGCCAGCGCTTCCAGCTCGGACCCGCTGATTTCTTCCCGAAGCGCCCTGCGGTACACATCGCTTTCATCGGCAATGGACATGCCGGCCTGCAAAAGCGACTGCAGCATGGCTTCCGCCAGCAGCAGCACATCATGGGCGCCGGACGCGTTTTCCCGGCAGGCGATGACAACGGACGGCTGCCCGTCGACGCCGCGGTACAAATATCCGTTGGCAGGGCGCGTCTGACCTGCCGCCAGGTCGTCCGGCAGCGCATGGGAGGTTGCCTCCTCCGGATAAATCGCATCCCCATGGCCATCCAAAAGAAGAACAGGTGCGCTCAAGCGGGAAAACACCTGACCCACCCTTAAAACCAAACGTTTTTCAAACAACACGAGATTGCTCCTTTCACCATCATCTGGCATATATAACAACTTTTATTTTATCACACCGGGCCTTTTCTGAAAAGCCCGAAAACCATTGAAATTTGTGAACTTTTCATAAAAATATAGGGGCTTGGCATTGTCTCAGCGTTTTTTTCCTGTCCCTCCTATGACATCTACTATGATTTCTCATTGGTATAAACAGTATACCCAAAATCGAACCATTCCCCATATCGCTTTCAAAAAGAAAGGATGCCGGGGACAACCCACATAAAAGCGGCGCCGACCCTTTTCCCAATACAAAAGCGGCGTACAGCATTACACTGCACGCCGCCGGAATATATATGCCATTACCTATTGAGGATGCTGGCCTCGGTGTCCTTGTCGAAGAAATGGAGGTGGTTGGTGTCGAAAGCGACCTTGATCTGGTTGCCGGCGCGGCTGGTGGTGCGGGGATCAACGCGGGCAATGATGTTGTCATCCTTGCCGCTGGCCTTCAGATACAGGTAGGTTTCGGCGCCCATGAGTTCGGTAACTTCAACGCTCACGTCGATGACGGCATCGGGCAGGCTGTTGATGAACACTTCTTCGTCATGGATGTTCTCAGGACGGATGCCCAGGATAACATCCTTGCCGACGTAGCTTTCATCGACCAGCTTGGCGACTTTGCCGGCGGGCACAAGGATCTTGTTGCCGCCAAAGAGAGCATACACTTCTTTGCCTTCCTTGGTAAGCTTGGCATTGAAGAAGTTCATCTGCGGGCTGCCGATGAAGCCGGCCACGAACAGGTTGACGGGATAGTCGTACAGGTTTTGCGGGCTGTCCACTTGCTGGATGAAGCCGTCCTTCATCACCACGATGCGGGTACCCATGGTCATGGCTTCCGTCTGGTCGTGGGTAACGTAGATGAAGGTGGTCTGCAAACGCTGATGCAGCTTGGTGATTTCGGTACGCATGGCCACGCGGAGCTTGGCGTCCAGGTTGGAGAGCGGTTCGTCCATCAGGAAGACCTTGGGCTCGCGGACGATGGCGCGGCCGAGGGCAACGCGCTGGCGCTGACCGCCGGACAAAGCCTTGGGTTTACGGTTGAGCAGATGGCTGATATCCAGGATGCGGGCAGCTTCTTCGACGCGGCGCTTGATCTCATCCTTGGGGGTTTTGCGCAGCTTCAGACCGAAGGCCATGTTATCATATACCGTCATGTGGGGATACAGAGCGTAGTTCTGGAACACCATGGCGATATCGCGATCCTTGGGAGCAACGTCGTTCACCAATTTTTCGCCGATGTACAGCTGGCCGTCGCTGATTTCTTCCAGACCGGCCACCATGCGAAGGGTGGTGGATTTACCGCAACCGGAGGGGCCGACCAGCACGATGAATTCCTTGTCCTCGATATCAAGACAGAAGTCGCTTACAGCCGTCACACCACCGGCATAGGTTTTGTAGATGTGGCTGAGAGATACGCTGGACATAGTAACTCCTCCTTATAAATTCTTGCCAACTCATATACAGGGGAGGCTTTTCCCCAATATGATACGCACCTTGAGTTACCCTTATTATATAGATTTCATGTAAAAAAAGAAATAGGTCAAACTGACAAAGATTCCATTCCGGCTTTGTTCACGATGTATACGATGGCGAATATCTTCCCAAATATAACGTATAATCTGCCAAAGCCGCCATTTGGCCCCGCAAAACCCGCCGGTTATACCATGCGGGCTGGGGATGAAAAGTATATATGGATATAATTACCTCCCAGCATCCAGAACATACAAACAAATTACAAAAAATATATAGAATAGAAACAATGCGCAACAGAAAATACATTGTATCAAGAATCTTCCAGCACAGGAAAAATGCTTCCTGCCGGGCTTGATACGCATCCTTTGTATCATAAAAACCTGCCGGCACCTTATGCCATTATGGCAGAACACACAAAAAGACGCAAGTGTTTCCCGTTCTTGCGTCCTTCTTTAATTGGTCACCCATCAGTATTTACGGCTGCCTCAGCGCGTCCACCGGCGCCATCTTGGCGGCCCGCCAGGCCGGCGCAACGCCGAAGAACAGCCCCAGCAGCGTGGCAAAGCCCACTGCCAGCGGGATGAGGCCGGGCTGGATCACGGCCCAGATGCCGATCCAGCTCCCCGTCAGACGGACGATGACCGCCCCTGTAATGATGCCAAGAATGCCGCCCAGCAGCGCGTACGCGGCTGCTTCCAACAGAAACAGCAGGCAGATGTGCCAGCCGGTGGCTCCCAATGCCTTGAGCACCCCGATCTCCTGCCGCCGCTCCCGGACGGATACCAGCAGTATGTTCATTACGCCGATGCCGCCCACCAGCATACAGATCACCGCGACGCAGCACAGGACCATCACAAAGATGCGTATCACCGCGCGGGCAGCCTCTATTTCCGCCTGCAGGGTGGTCGCCTGAAAGCTCCCCCCCGTCCCCGCCAAAGCCGCCATGGCCTCCTTGGCCAGGGCATTGCCGGAAACATTCTTCGGCACCGAAAGCATCACGTTGGTCACCGCTTCGCCAAAGGCATCGGCAAAGGCGGACAGCGGAATCAAAAGCGCGCCGTCGGTTCCGATGCTCATCTGCATGCTGACGCCCTTTGTCAGCCCGACAATGTGGTACAGCCGGCCCGCCACCGACACCCGGCTTCCCACGCAGCCGTCCGCGCCCTCGCCAAAGAGCGCCTGGGCCAGCTGGCTGTCGATCACGGCCACGGCCGCCCCCTCCTGCATGTCGCGCTGATTGAGCAATCGGCCATCCAAAACAGTAAACTGCTGCACGGTAAAGAGGTATTCATCGCAGCCGCTCACCTGGGCATAGGCGATTTCATGGCCGGCGCTGACAGCCAGGTTGACGTGAGCCTGGGCGGTGGCCAGCGCCCCGGTCTTCTCCCGCAACAGTTCCCCGTCCGACACGTTCAAAAACCGGCTGCTCTGGCCCCTTGCGGTGATCCACACCTTGTCCACGCCCATGCGGGTCATTTCCATTTCCACCTGCTGCTGGCCCGCATCCCCCAGCGTGAGAACGGAAAGAATAGCCCCGATGCCGATGGCAAGCCCCAGCACCGTCAATATGGAACGCAGGGGCGTTTGGAAAATGTTCACCGCCGCCAGGTGAACCGCGTCGCGAAATTTCATGGGTTCACCACCTTCAGCCTGACGCCGTCCTTCAAATCCTTTTCCGGCGAAAGCACAATTTCCGTGCCCACCGGCAGATCCCCCACCGCGGCCCAGTTGCCGTCCCACAAGCCGACGGCGGCACTTTGCTCCCAGGCCCTGCCCCCATATACCTGAAAAACCGTATCCTTGTCCGTGATGGCCTCGGCCGGGATCACCGGCACCTGCGCCCGCTCCTCCAGAATCACATCCACATCCACCTGGGTGCCGATGGGCACGGACAAGCCATTCAGCGGCGCGAACACCACCTGGGCGTAAGGAATGCCCTGGGCGTTGGGCTTTAACAACCCCACCTTTTCGACCACCGCCTCCCCCAAAGGCATGCTGTTGATGGAAACGCGCGCACGCATCCCCTCCTGTATCTGCCGGCTGTCCCGGGAACTGACCTCCGCCCGGACCTCCGCGTCCAAAGAGGAAAGCACCGCCCCGGGGCTTCCCGGCAGCAGCAGTTCCCCTTCCCGGGCCATCATCTGCAGCACCTCGCCCTCCTTGTAGGCGCGCTGCGTCAGCGAAGCGATTTCAGCCGTCAGGGCATCCGCCTGGGCAGTAAGCTCCGCCTTTGTGCCGGTATATGCGTTCAGACCTTCCCTTGCCAGCGCCTGGGCCTCACCGCCCAAGCCCGCGGCAGCCTCCGTGACATGGCCTGCCCATGCCGCTTCCGTGGTCCCGGCATTTTCCAACGCAAGCATCACCTTTCTCAAGGCGGCCTGCTGCAGCGAATCATCCAAACGGTACAAGGGATCACCCGCCGTTACCGTTTGACCTTCCTGCACATACACCTGCACCACAACGCCGCCCTTAGGATGGGCGCTGTAATATTCCCCCTTGCGGGCGGCCGCCCCCACAACAGCCACGGTTCTTTCCACATTGCCAAGGGATACTTTCGCGGTCTTCACCGTCTCCCACCGCTCTACGGGCCAGGTCCATAAAGCCGCGGCGGTCACTGCCGTAATAGCCAGCATGAATAAGGATGCCGTTGATTTTCGCATGTCGTCTTGTCCGCCTTTTTGCTTTCCGCAGTGCTATTTTGGCTGTGCAGGGAGCAATTAACCCGGTTTGGAAGCGGTAAATTCAACCTCTTTTTGGACCTTGCCCGTATATGAAAAGCAGTCACTGTATAGCATACTTTTTATTTATTTCGGCAAAGACAAAACCCGCGGCTGCAGTTCTGCCATCTGCAAACGCGGGCTTTGCTTGTATGGAGGATAGGGAGGTCGGCATTCATAAGAATGCCAAGAAAAGGAGTTTGCATCCGGGATACGGTGGCTTGCATCCCTTACTGCAAGGTTATTGTATCAGCCTATTGTGAACTGCATTTGAACAACAGATGAATTTATTTGGACAATGCTATTTGGACGCCCCGTTCAAAGCCATCCTCCAGGAGCAAGGCCAGGCCGCAAGGAAATCGTGCAAAACCGCAAAAAAGCCGGTCATCGACCGGCTTTAAGCGAAATCACCTTTGCGCCTGCAGCTCCTGCCGCGTTCTGCGCAGCGCCTGCACCTTGTCTGAAAGGAGCTTGTCCGTTTCATCCAGCAGCCCGTCCAGATAGTTGAACATGTCCTGACGGAGCGCTTCCATCTCCTCCTGGGTGCTCTGGCGGATATCCTCCGACTCCGCCTGGGCGCGGGCGACGATCTCCTCCTCGCTCACCAGCTGTATGGCGTGCTGCTCAGCCTCATTCACAATATCCTTGGCCCTGCGCTGGGCGTCGGCAATGATACGGCTGGCCTGCTCGTTGCTGGAACGGTACAGCTCATCCGCCTTCACCTGGGCGCTGGTGGTGGTCAATTGCGCGGACCGCACGGCCTCATCCACCGTCTGGCGCGCCTTCATGTTCGCCTCGGCCACGGTATTTTCGGCGCGGGTCCTGGCCTCGCCGATGATCCTGGCCTCGTTCTGGATGATATTTTGCGATTGTTTGATCTCGTTGGGCAGGCTTTGGTCCAGGTCCTGGAGCAAGCCCAGCAGCCTTGTCTTGTCAACCATAAACAGGTTGGTCATGGGGATCTTGGAGCTGCTCATCAGCAGGCTTTCCATTTGATCGATGATCTCCCGCGTATGCTGTTCCATGCATTAACCTCCTTTACACTGCTTCAGTCGGCTTTTGAACGGGGAAATTTTTGATGGATGTCTTCCAGTATGCTCTCCGGCACCAAAGAGGCAACCTCTCCGCCGAAAGCGGCGATCTCCCGGACAACGCTGGAGCTGATATAGGCGTGCTGGGGAGAAGTCATCATAAACAGGGTTTCCATATGGGGGTAAATCTGACGGTTGACCTGCGCCATTTGAAACTCGGTATCAAAGTCGCTGACCGCCCGCAGCCCCCGAATGACAACTGTACCATGTTTTTCCTTCATATAGTCTACCAAAAGGCCTTCAAAACAATCCACCAAAACATTGGGTATATCGCCGCACGCCTTTTGAATCATTTCCAGCCGCTTTTCAATGGGAAAGCAGCCGGGTTTGCTGGGGTTGCGCAGCACGGCGACAACGACTTCCGAAAAAATACCAGCCGCCCGGCGGATGATATCCACATGCCCCAAGGTAATGGGGTCAAAGCTGCCGGGATAGATGCAAAGCGTATCCTTCAGACGGATTCCTCCTTTGTACAGGGGGTACAAAATGTGATGCCCGTGCTGCCATAGCGCCTTGTGTCTGTAACACGAAAGGCATCGGGCAGCTTGGGCGGCTTGTCCCAATCATGCTCGATCACGATCATCGCCTCGGGAGCAAGAACCCCGCAATCCAAAAGATGCCGGCACATTTCCCCCGTGTTCTCCATTTTGTACGGCGGATCCATAAAGATCAGGTCGAAGGCCTGTCCGCTTTGGGCGGAAAGCCTTGTCACCGCCGCGCGCCAGTCCGCCTGGACCACCTTTGCCCTGCCGCCAAAGCCCAGCTTGTCCGCGTTGGCCTGCACGATGGCGGCCGCCTGCCTGGCGAAATCCACAAACACCGCATACCTGGCCCCGCGGCTGATGGCTTCCAGCCCCAGCGCGCCGCTGCCGGCAAACAGGTCTAAAACACAACTGTCTTGAACCCGTCCCTGCAGAATGTTGAACAGGGATTCCCGCACCTTGTCCTGGGTAGGCCGCGTATCCATGCCCCGCGGGGCGTCGATCAGCCTGGAACGGGCCTCTCCGCCGATGATCCGCACGGTATCCTCCTCAAACGAGCTGCTCGGGGCCCTTTTGCTGCCGCCGCTGCCGTTCCTTCTTTTCCTTGTTTTTTTTGCGGCGGCGGCTCATGGCGATGCTCGTATGCACCCTGGACCGCAGCTCCTTGCCGCGCAGGTACCCCAGCGCGTAGCCGGCCGGTACGAAAAGAACAAACAGGGGGCTCAGCCTTTCCACCAGCAGCACGGCGGCGGCGTTGCTGCTGCCGGCGATGCCGATGAAGGGTAGAATGGCAAAGCGGACAAGCAGCTTGATGCCGTCCAGCACGCCGAAGGAGACCGCGGTCTCATAATACCTGAGCGCATCGCCGATTTCCGCCTGCCGCCGGTAGGCGGTAAGCCATTCCGGCAGCGCGCCCAGGGAATAGGTTTGCAATTGCGCCGTGAATGTGACGACAAGGGCCAGCAGCACAAAAGGCAGCGCGCCCAAAAGGGTGATAACGATGCCTTTTACCGGCAGGAAGCCGCGGGCCCGCTCGCCTTGGGGAACGCTTTTCCCTTCCGCTTCCCGCTGGTACATGATTTCGCCGAAAGCCGCGTCCGCTTCCCCATGGGTCGCGCCGGTCATGTACAAAAGCCCGGCGCTCATGAACACCAGGACAGCGTTCACAAGAACGCGAAGGATGATGTTTTCAAACGTCAGCAGAAAGCCGAACACCACATAAAAAAACATGCTGATCAGCACGCCGCCGGCGACCCGCAACGCGCGCTTTCCCGACATAACATCCAGCGCCTGCCCCGCCAGCATGGGCTTTACAACGATTTGGGGCTTTTTCTTTCCCGGAGTGCCTTTTTGCATGGTATCAACAGTCCCTTTCTATCCATTTGCCGAACGCTCAGCCGGCAAAATGCCATTGCCTGTGATAATCCATTGTACCAAATAATCCCGTTCCCCGCAAGGTATGGCGGGGACAACCTGCCTGGACAGCAAAAGCGCGGCCAGCGGGCAGTTTGTATGGGAAAGATACCGGTCATAGTATCCGCCGCCCTGGCCCAGACGATGCCCGCTTTTGTCCACCGCCAGAGCCGGTATCAGCAGCAGGGAAAGCTCATCCGGCGGAATCACCTGCGCATCCGGGGGCGGCTCCAATATGCCCCACCGGCCGGGATGCAAAAAAGCCGGGTCCAGCACCCGGCGGAATTCCATAATGCCTTTGTCGTAGGTTTTGGGCAGCGCGAGCGTCTTGCCGGCGCGAAGGATGGCGTCAAGCACGGGCAGCGTATCGATTTCAGAAGGCATGGATACATAGCAGCCGATAATTTCAGCCTTTTGAAACGCCGGCCAATGGAGAAGATGCTCCGCCGCGGCCCTGCCTTCCGATTCCCGCTGGGCAGGCGGCGGCAGCGCACGCATGGCATTTCGCAGCGCCTTTTTTGCTTCATTCAGCTCATTCATCATGCGCATAGCTTCTTGGCACCCTTGCCGTCGGCGCCAGCAGCACCTCATAGCTGATGGTGCCGGCCCACGCCCCCAATTGGTCGGGCGTGATCTCATTTTCTCCCTGCCTGCCCAGCAGCACGGTCTCCGCGCCGGGAACGGCTTCGGGTATGTCCGTTACATCCACCATCGTTTGGTCCATGCAGACCCGGCCCAGGATGGGGGCCATTTTGCCGCCGATCAGCACCTTGCCCCGGCCCGACAGCATGCGGTGGTAGCCGTCGCCGTAGCCCACCGGGATGGTGGCAACGCGCATTTGCTTTTGCGCAGTGAAGGTGCGGCCATAGCTGACCGTATCGCCGGGCGCGATTTCCTTGACATGAACGACTTCCGTCACCCAGCGCTGGGCCGGGCGGAGAGGCAAATCCGTCTTCACCGGCGGGCAGCCGTACATGGCGATGCCGGGGCGGACCATATCAAAATGGGTTTGCGGATAGCGCAGCGTGGCGGCGCTGTTGGCGGCATGGCGGAGAATATTTGCGGGCAGAATGCGGCAGATTTCCTCAAACAAAGCCAACTGCCGCAGCGTAAACGCCTCCGTGTCCCCGTCCGCGTCGGCAAAGTGCGTGTACGCTCCGGTGAGCTTCACGCCCGGGCAAGCCTCAAGCGCGTCCAGGACGGATTGCGCTTCGTCTACGGTTCGCACGCCGATGCGGCCCATGCCCGAATCCACCTTCAGGTGGACAAAGGCTTCCTTTTCCTGCCGCCGGCACTCCTCGTACAGCCAATCAATCATTTCCGCCCGGCAGACAGTTTGCGTAAGCCCGTATTGTACCGCGGCTTGCGCGCCGTCTCTGTTCAAAGCGCCAAAGATGAGGATGGGGGCGTCAATACCATCTTCCCTCAGCAGCACGCCCTCGTCCGGCGTGGCCACCCCAAGGTATGCTGCGCCGGCTTCTATGGCGGCCCGGGCCACCTTCAGCATGCCGTGGCCATAGGCATCCGCCTTCACCACGGCCATCAATTGAACACTTTCCCCTATTGCGGCTTTTAACGCGCGCACATTGTCGCGGATGGCCTGTAAATCAACCACCCGCTGGTTTTTGCGATACTGCATGCAATGCCTTCTTTGAATGAATTACAGAAGCCGGACTTCCTCCTGGGTAAGTAGTCGCACGCCGTTGTCCTTGAGCACTTGCGCGGCCCTCTCCAACTCCTCCACGCGGAAGATGATCAGCGCGTTTTTACCGGCGTTGCGAACAAAGCTGTACAGGTACTCGATGCTGATGCCGCTTTCCGACAGCATGCCCAGCACCTGGGCCAGCCCGCCGGGCTGGTCGGGCACGGAGGCAGCCAGAACATCCGTCAGGCGGACGGTATACCCGGCCTCGCTGATCAGCCTTTCCGCCCGCTCATAGTCGGCCACGATGCCCCGAAGGATGCCAAAATGGGTGGTATCGGCAATGGACAGGGAAACCAGGTCGATTTGATGCTCTCCCAGCAGCTTGGTAAAGCCGGCCAGGCGGCCGGGCGTGTTTTCAATGAATACGGAAATCTGTTTGACGTACATAATCCCGCCTCCTTTTGGGTCCCTGCTGTCTTAAGTATACACCGATTTTCCCGGACTGAGAAAAGATTTTACATTTTTCTGCGGTCGATGACGCGCTTGGCCTTGCCCTCGCTGCGGGGCAGGCTGCCGGGCTGGCAGAGCTTGACCTCGGCATAGATGAGGGCGCTGGAACCAAGCTGCGCCGCCACCCTGGCCTGCAAGGCTTCCAGGGCCTTGACCGTATCGCCCACCAGGTGGGGGCTTAACTCCACCTGCACCTCCACCGTGTCCATGGCGCCTATGCGGTCCACCAATATCTGATAGTGGGGTTCTACCCCAGGCACCTGCAACAGCGCGTGCTCAATCTGCGAGGGGAACACGTTCACGCCCCTTACGATCAGCATATCGTCGGTGCGGCCGGTAATGCGGCCCATGCGCACATGGGTGCGGCCGCAGGCGCAAGGCTCGTCGGTCAAGGTAGTCAGGTCATGGGTGCGGTAGCGTAAAAGCGGCATGCCGTGCTTGGTCAAGGTGGTAAAGGTCAAATCGCCTATCTCGCCGTAGGGAAGGCTTTCGCCGTTTGGCCCGATCACCTCCGGCAGGAAATGATCCTCCCAGATGTGCATGCCCTTTTTCTCCAAACATTCCATACTGACGCCAGGCCCCATGATCTCGCTCAGGCCGTAGATGTTCAGCGCGTCGATATGCAGCATATCCTCGATCTTATCCCGCATGGCCTCGGTCCAGGGCTCGGCCCCAAAGATGCCGGCCTTCAATTTGATGCGGTCCGGGGTAATGCCCGCGCCCAGCAGCGACTCCGCCAGGTTGATGGCGTAAGAGGGCGTGCAGCACAGCGCCGTGGAGCCGAAATCCTCCATCAGCATCAGCTGCCTTTGGGTGTTGCCTCCGCTCATGGGGATCACCGCGGCCCCTACCCGCTCCGCGCCATAATGGGCCCCCAACCCGCCGGTGAACAGGCCGTAGCCGTAGGCCACCTGCACCACGTCGTTCTTGGTGACACCGGCACAATACATGGCCCTGGCCATCAGCTCCGCCCAGCGGTCGATATCGCCGCTGGTATACCCGGCTACGGAGGGCTTGCCGGTCGTGCCGCTGGATGCGTGTATCCGCACGATTTCCGATTGGGGCACGGCAAAGATGCCAAAGGGGTAATTGTTTCGCAGGTCATCCTTTTCCGTAAAGGGCAAAAGGGTAACATCCTCCACGCCCCTGATATCCTGGGGCGTGATGCCCAGCGCCTGCATTTTGTCGCGGTAGAAGGGCACATTTTCATACACCCTGCGCACGACAGATCGCAGGCGTTCGCCCATCAGTTCCCGCAGCTGCTCGCGGGGCAAGCATTCCATGGTTTTGTTCCAATACAGGTGCATGCGATTTCGCCCCTTTCTTCTTTTGTCACTGCGCGCCCTGATCAAACGCTTTGAGGTTGATATCCAGCGTTTTGGGCGGCACACAGGCCCCGATGGCCTTGTGCCAAACGTCCTTTCCCCAGGGCAGATGCCTGGAAAGCGCACCCAACAGCACCAGGTTCACCGCCCGCTGGCTGCCGCTGGCTTCCGCCATTTGCAGCGCGTCCAGGCGCTGCATGCGGCAAACTTCTTCCGACGCGCACAGGGGCTCCTCCGGATATTTGGCGGAGCCTGTGATCACGGGCATGGGCAGTATCCGCTGGACGTTTACGATCAAGGCGCCGCCGGGCTTCAAAAAATGGGCGGCACGTGCGGCCTCCAGTTCCTCAAAGGCCAGCAGGAAATCGGCACCGCCGGAGGCTACCAAGGGCGCGTTCACCTTTTCACCAACCCGCACATGGGTAATCACGCTGCCGCCCCGCTGGGCCATGCCGTGAACCTCGCTGACCTTAACGTCGCAGCCTGCTTCCAAGGCGAGGTGACCCAATATCTTGCTGGCCAGCAGCGTTCCCTGGCCGCCTACGCCTACGATCACCAGGTCGAATACGGGATTGCTCATTTGCTTTCCCTCCCCGCATGAATGGCTTTGAAGGGACAGACATCCACGCACAGGCCGCAGTCCACGCACAGCGCGCCGTTGATGCGCATGCCATTATCGCCCCGCTCGATGGCCGGGCAGCCCAGCCCCAGGCAGACGCCGCAGTTGCGGCAATCGGCAATCGTGGCCGGAATGGTCTTGTCTTTTAACAGCAGCACGCAGGGCCGCCGCGCGATGATGACGGATACTTCCTCCCGGGCCGTCTCTTCTTTCAATACCCGCTGCATTTCCTTTTGATCAAAGGGATCCACCACCACGACGTGCTTTACGCCGCAGGCAGCGCACAATGCTTCCAGATCAAGCTGGGGAGCCGGCTCGCCCAGTATATTCTTGCCGGTGGCGGGGTTCTGCTGGTGGCCGGTCATGCCGGTGATGCGGTTGTCCAATATTACGACAGTGATGGTGCCGCCGTTGTACACCGCGTCAATGAGCGCCGTGATGCCGCTGTGAATGAAGGTGCTGTCGCCCAGCACCGCCACGGTCCTGCGGGAAAAGTCTTTCCCCTGGGCCTTTTCCGCACCGAAGGCCATGCCGATGCTGGCGCCCATGCACAGACAGGCATCCAGCATATTCAGCGGCGGCAAGGCGGCCATGGTATAGCAGCCGATATCCCCCATCACGTTCAGCTTCAGCCTTTTCATGGCGTAAAAAGCGCCGCGGTGGGGACAGCCGGGGCACAAAACCGGCGGCCGGGCCGGCAACGTGTCGGCGGGCTCCGCCGCAGCGGCCTGTCCAAAGATCTGCTTCACGCGGCTGACGGACAGCTCTCCCTGCAGGCCGGTCAGGTTTTTGCCCTCCACGGCAATGCCAAGGGCCGCCACCTGCTGTTCGATGACCGGTTCCAGTTCCTCAATGACCACGAGCCGGTCCACCTTTTGCGCAAACTCCGCGATCAGCTTTTCCGGCAAAGGGTGGACGAGGCCCAGCTTCAACACGCTAGCATGAGGCAACGCTTCCTTGACATAGGTATAGCACGCGCCGCTGGTGATGATGCCCAGGGAGGTTTCCCCCATCTCCACCCGGTTGATAGGCAAAGCGTTGGCATCCTCCGCCATGGCCTTCATTCGCTGCTCCACCACCACATGGCGCTTTCTGGCCATGCCGGGCATCATGACGTATTTCATGAAATCCCGCTTGTAAGGCTTCACCTCCGCCTCTGTCCTTATGCCCATTTCCACGGCGGAGCGGGCATGGGCGATGCGGGTGGTCAGGCGCACAAACACGGGGGTATCATACTGTTCGCTGAGCGAAAACGCCATCGCCGTAAAATCCTTGCATTCCTGGCTGTCGGAAGGCTCCAGCATGGGGATGTGCGCGGCCCTGGCGTAATAGCGGCTGTCCTGCTCGTTCTGGCTGGAGTGCATGGCCGGGTCATCGGCGCAGGCCACTACAAGCCCGCCGCCAACGCCCGTATAGGCTGCGGTAAACAGCGGGTCGGCGGCCACGTTTACGCCCACGTGCTTCATGCAGGTCATGCTGCGGGCGCCGGCCATGGCCGCGCCAAAGGCCACCTCGGCAGCCACCTTTTCGTTAGGCGCCCACTCGCAATTGATCTCCTTGTACAGGGCGGCAAACTCGGTGATTTCGGTACTGGGGGTGCCGGGATAGCTGGCAACCACCTTTGCGCCTGCTTCAAAAGCCCCGCGGGCAACCGCTTCGTCGCCCAGCATCAGTTTCTTCATCGGTCACAAACACTTCCTTGACGCATTATTTCCGAAGATCCGTCACCCGCTTCGCTTTCCCCTCAAAGCGCTTCAGTGTATTGGGAGAAGCGAAAGTCACCTGCACGTCAATGCCCAGGATGGTCCGCATTTCGCCCTGGATGCGCCTTTGCAGCGCCTCCAGCTCGCTCCACTTTTCCAGCAGGCTGCCGTCGATGAGCTCCGTCTTCACTTCCAGATGGTCGATATAATTCCTGCGGTCCACCACGATCTCATAATGGGGGCCGATGCCCGGCTGGTTCATGAGCACGCTTTCGATTTGGGAGGGAAACACGTTCACGCCTCTTATGATCAGCATATCGTCGCTGCGGCCCTTCACCTTTTCCATGCGCACCAGGGTGCGCCCACAGTCGCAGCGGTCATAAACAAGCCTTGTAATATCCCTGGTGCGGTAGCGCAGCGTGGGCTGGGCCTCCTTGGTCAGCGTGGTCAGCACCAATTCGCCCTCCGCGCCCTCGGGCAACACCTCGCCTGTATCGGGATCGATGATTTCCGGATAAAAGTGATCCTCATTGATGTGCATGCCCTTTTTGCACGCGCATTCCCCGGAGACGCCCGGGCCGATGATCTCGGTAAGGCCATAATTTTCCGTGGCGAGGATGCCCCAGCGCCGCTCAATTTCAGCACGCATCTCCTCGGTGGAGCCTTCGCCGCCAAACAGGCCGACCCGCAAACGGATATCCCCCATCGCGCCCATCTGCTCCGCCATCTCGGCCATGTACATGGCATAGCTGGGGGTGCAAATGAGGGCCGTGGCCCCAAAATCCCGCATGACGTTGATCTGCCGCTCGGTATTGCCGCCGGAAATGGGTATGATGGCCGCACCGACCTTTTCCAGCCCGCCGTGCAGGCCGAAGGCGCCGGTGAACAGCGTATAGCCAAAGGAAATCTGGGCGATATCCTCCGCCGTAACCCCGGCGGCCGCAACGATGCGGGCGATGTTTTCCGCCCACATGTCCAGGTCTGCCTTGGTATAGCCGGCGGTGATGGGTTTGCCGGTTGTGCCGCTGGAGGCGTGAATGCGGACGACTTCCTTCATCGGCACGGCCAGCAGCTTGAAGGGATACTGCTCCCTCAGCTCCAGCTTGCCGGTCAACGGGATCAAAGATATGTCTTCAAGCGTTCGAATATCTTCCGGTACCAGGCCCGCCTTTTGCATCTTCTCCCGGTGCATGGGCACATGGTCATATGCATGGCGCACCGACCACTGAAGCCGTGTCAATTGCAAGGCACGCATGGCATCCCGATCGCATGCCTCAATATGAGGATTCCACATCCTTTTGCCGCTCCTTCCGTACTGCGGGGCCCACACGCGACGAGCCCAACCATCCTAC
Source organism: Bacillota bacterium (assembly GCA_023425025.1). Lineage (GTDB taxonomy): Bacteria > Bacillota > Clostridia > Christensenellales > Aristaeellaceae > JAEWAH01. The sequence continues at coordinate 2,560 of JAFADG010000057.1, read as the reverse complement.
TGGACAGGCATGATGCCCGCCCGATACTACGCACCAGTATAACAAAGCCAGGCTGAAAATGAAAGTACTCTGTATGTATTTCCATATGGGCAGCATGTTTCGTCGGAGGGTTGAAATCGATTCACCAAACAGGTGATGGACTGTTTGCGCCGGCTTGATATAATGAAGGCAGAAAGCAACCTGATCACGCTTGGAGGAACGGCGCATGGACATATGTATTGGCAGCAACCTGAGGCGGCTGAGGAAAGCAAAGGATATTACGCAGGAGGAATTGGCTGAATTTTTAGGCGTTTCCTTTCAATCCGTCAGCAAATGGGAGCGGGGAGACTGCTACCCCGATATTGCTCTTTTGCCGGGCATAGCCAATTTCTTTGGTGTTACCATCGATGAATTGATGGGCATGAACGATATCAACAAGCAATCCCGCCTGGGCGATATATACAAGCAGGTGCATGAACTGGAAACCGGCAAGCAATACCAGGAGGCAGTTCATGTTTTGAGAAAAGCCCTCAAGCTTTTTCCAAACAACTACGGTCTGCTGTCGGAACTGGCCATCGCCCTTTCAAGCGAGCACATGCGCGCTGCCTTGGGGCACAGCGCGCTGGAGGAAGCCCTTATGCTCAGCGAACGCGTTTTGGACAACTGCGCCAACGAGAAAATCAGAAGCACCACCAGGGCAAACCTTTGCTTTCTCTATCAGCATATGGGGCAGCGTCAAAAGGCGGTGGCATTGGCAAAAACGCTGCCGCATATCTGGGAAAGCCGTGAAATGCTTTTGCCCGAGTTGATGGATGAGCAGGAATACAAAAACGCCCTGCGCGCATCCATAACGACGGTTTTGGCCTTCCTCCATATGCGTCTTGATGGTATAAATGCGCAAGGATATCAGGGAATCATCGGCACAGGTTTGCCGGACAGCGGACATGCCGCCGCGGGCATTGATGAAATGATGAGCCGGATATCAGGCTTTTTGGAATAACTGTATAGGACCCTTTTCCTGCACGCGCAGGAAAAGGGTCTTTTGAACAGGAAACGCCGACTAATCAGATAATCCGCGCAACCGTTATAACGTATTTTGCATGTCAGCGCTCCTCTTCTCCGACAATAAAATCGTTTCTCCCTGCATAGACTTCAATGGTCATGAGCACCCCTAATCGGTAGCCGCATATAAACCTGTCAATACCAGACAAAAGGTTGATTTTTGCCTGCGCTTCAATAAACTTTTCAAGCGTTTTTTAGCTTCTCCGCTTAAAGACGTCAAAAGCTTTTCTTCGTTGTCCGACAGCGTTTTCATAACGCGTCCATATCGTGAGCCCCTTTTGAAAAAGCATGATTCCACGGAAGTATTCCCTCGGGCAAATTCCTCTAAAATGTTTATCATATATATCCGTCCTTTCATCACTGCTCTCCAACAATGCCTTGAAAGAACTGACAGCGCATGCTATATTATTTACGCCGCATTTGCTTTTGGGCATGTGCTGGCTGGGGAAGTGGCGTAGTCCGTTTGCCAACAGCGCGCCACTTCTCTTATTTTTTATTGAGAGCATAAATGCCGTCACGCAATCCTTGGGGACGTGATACACCTTTTTGCTTGCAATATTCATCTAACAAGCATAATTCTTCCTCGGTTAGGCGCACGTCAACACGCAAAGTTTTTGGATTATCCGAAACGGGCCGCCCTCGTTGTTTTCGTGGCATGTTCACCCCCTTTCTTTGCCAACAACGCTATTATAATTAAATACCGCCAATAAATCAAGCATTAAATTACCGCCAACAATTATGTATAAGAGTGGAATGCCGTCCTTGAGACTATATTACCATAGTCAATATAAAGGTAAAATGACCTGCTGGGTATCAGGCTTCCTAGAACAGACATTTGAAGCAAGGTCGAGAATCCATTGAAAAGAATCAAAGCGCTTTACGTTGCATCGTTCAAACAGATGAAGAGAAGAATATTGCACAAAACCTCTTTCCTGCATATGCAGGAAAGAGGTTTTGTGCAAAGGAAACGCCAAGTCATCAGATGAGCCGCACAACCGTCATATACGTGCTGGCACCGCCAAGAAGGGTGGCAGCTCCCAGCAGACCGAACAATTGCAGCGTCAGCGTGTCGCCCGCGGTTAGCGGAACGATAAAAGAAGTGGACATGGTGTCTGCCGCAACGGTAGGTGTAACAACCGATGCCGCAATCGGCGTGCCGTTTTGCAATACGCGTGAAGAAACCAACAGAGCAACCGTTGTAGCCACGCCATAGCTGATCAGGTATTCTCCTGTTGTCGGTACGGTGAATTCAGTATCCGTACCATCTACGGTAAATGTGTTCAGATTTTGGTTGTCCGGCAGAGGTACATCTGTACCTCCGCCCACAACGGCGATAACCGCCGAAGTGGTGTTGGCCGTAGACATGCTGTCACTCGTGACCGCGGGACCCGTGTCACCAGTGGGACCCGTATCGCCGGTGGGACCTGTGTCACCAGTGGGGCCGGTGTCGCCCGTGGGACCCGTGTCACCAGTGGGACCCGTGTCGCCCGTGGGGCCGGTGTCGCCCGTGGGGCCGGTG
>JAFADG010000051.1 GCA_023425025.1 Bacillota bacterium | reverse complement strand
GGCGATACCGGTCCCACTGGCCCCACAGGCGCTGCGGGCGATACCGGTCCCACTGGTCCCACAGGCGCCGCGGGCGATACCGGTCCCACTGGCCCCACAGGCGCCGCGGGCGATACCGGTCCCACTGGTCCCACAGGCGCCGCGGGCGATACCGGCCCCACTGGCCCCACTGGCCCCACAGGCGCCGCGGGCGATACCGGTCTCACTGGTCCGACGGGTGCCGCGGGCGATACCGGCCCCACTGGCCCCACAGGCGCCGCGGGCGATATCGGCCCCACTGGTCCCACGGGCGCTGCGGGCGATACCGGTCCCACTGGTCCCACGGGCGCCGCGGGCGATACCGGTCCCACTGGCCCAACGGGTGCCGCGGGCGATACCGGACCCACTGGTCCCACAGGCGCTGCGGGCGATACTGGTCCCACTGGTCCCACAGGCGCCGCGGGCGATACCGGCCCCATCGGTCCGACGGGTGATACCGGTCCGGAAGGCCCCACTGGCCCCACCGGGGAAGTTGTTTTGGCTTTTGGGTCTTTAAGAGGAAGCAGTGTAGAGACGCCCGGCGCAACGTTCACGCCCGTACCATTTAGTGTGGCTGGGCCGTTATCAGATACCGTCACAGTCAGTTTGTCGGGCAATGAATTGGTAGCAGGCGAAAGCGGAATTTACCAAATAACGATATCGATTAACGCCGAAGCCACTACCGATCCAGATCCTGACCAGCCATATCTGAATGCCATTATTACTGTCAATGGTGTGCCGATTTTTGGCGATACAACTACGTTTTTTAAGATAGCCAACAGAAGCAGTTCAACGTTTGTTGTTCAAGCAGCCTTAACGGCGGGAGATGAAGTAGGGGTAAGCATCAGTACGGACTTTCCTGCTTTAGGCTATATGAATCGCTCATTAACGATTGTTCAATTGAGTGATTGAAGGGTTTAAAAACAACGCGTGATGCTCGGGAAGTGCAGGAATTCTGCTTCTGACCGGAGAGGCCTAAACACCTGCCCTTTTCCACGGGCCAGATGCCGGCAGCGGCCCGGCCGTCCTGTGCCTGGAGATTATGCAATGGCGTGGTCAGTGCGGCCGCTCCGGAACGCTGGCACAGCAACGTTAAGACAGTACGAAAGACCGCAGGCGAAAAGTGCACGTCCGCAAAAAGGATGCTTCCTTTTTGACGGCTTAAAAAATCCAGCCGGCGGGCTGGATTTTTGTGATTTGTCGGTGGCTATTTTACCCGGGTCAGGTACTGGCAGTACACATACACGTTTTGTATTTTCTTGGCCTCCAGGCCGTCCTTGGCGTGTATGATGGGCTGCGTTTCCGATTCGGTAACGTACAGCTTGAACACCAGCGCTTCCTGGCCCACCTCCATGTGGCCCACTTCCTCAAACCTGTAGTTATGCTGCGCAATGCCCAGGTATCCGAAGATGATGTGCTCTATGTGCGTATTGATGAAGCCTTTTCGTACCTCTTCCTCATCAAACATTTCAAGGATCGCCCTGGTCTCATCAAAGGTCATGTTCCGGCAGGAAAATACGCCTTCTCCCAGCACATTGGTCATGCTGGAGTTATCCAGGAGCAAAAACGGGCGGGACCGGCTGTTTTCCATAGGCAGACTTCCTTTCCATCCTCCCAAAACGGGTACGCAAAAAGCACACGGAGACATGCCGCTTTGGGAATATTGCTTTTTCCTGTTCATGTATGCCCAGTATATTCGCATCATGACACGCATGTCAATAGATTCCAAAGATACCGGAAAGTTTATGATTTCACAATCATTGTTAAATTTTCCACATAACCTTTGCACAATCGCCGCAGCGCCGGAGCAGGCCCTTTTTTGCATTGACCGCCACAGGATGCCCGGTCAGGGACATCATGGGCCAGTCATGCCCGGAATCGCCGTAGGCAAAGGAATCCTCTGTATCCAGCACATAGCCGCCGGCCGCAAGGTATTCCGCCACCCGCAGCGGCTTTTCCATGCCGCGGCAGTTGCGCCCCCCGACGCGCCCCGTATAAATGCCCTCCGGCAAAATATCGGCCCGGGTGCCGATGATGCCGCTCAGGCTCAGTTCCCGGATCAGCGGCTGAAGGTAAAAATCGGGGGAGGCGGTGACCAGCACGATGCGCCGGCCATCCTGCAAATGTTTTTGCATTTCCTCCCTGGCAGCGGGAAAGACGCGCTTTATCAGCACATCACGGCAGAAGCTTTCCGCAAACGCCGCCACCTCATCCACTGTTTTGCCCCGCAAAAAGGAAATGGCGATTTCCTTTGCCCGGGTGTCGTCTATCAAGCCGAAGGAATAGCGGAAAAAGCCCCATACGATGGGAGGGATGCAACCTTTTTTCGCAAAGCCTGTTTTCATGGCGTAACGGAGCATGGGGAGAATGGAATCGCCGCGTGTCACTGTGCCATCCATATCAAAAAGCGCAAAGCCCTGCCTTAACATAAGCTGCCCCCCGAAAACTGCAAAAGATATACAAAATTATAGCATGAGCTGAAAAAACGCACAACCTTCCAAGGGCGGCGTATGCGATCCGCCAAAAAAATGGTATACTGTATGGAAAGCACCAAAGGAGGAGCTCATGCGCATCGCCCTTGTCGCCGACCTGCACGGCAACCTGCCCGCCACCCTGGCCGTGGACAGGGATCTTGCAGCCAGAAAAATTGATACGGTCTACTGCTTGGGGGATATGGTGGGCAAGGGGCCTTCCTCCGCCGTTACCATGGACTGGGCCTTTCAAAGATGCGAGGTGCTATTGGCCGGCAACTGGGACATCGGCATCGCCACAAAGCATTTTCCCGCCGACGGCTACTACTGGGACATGCTGGGCGAAAAGCGGATGGAAATGCTTCGCAATCTGCCGCTGGAGCACCACTTTTACATGAGCGGGCTGCACATACGGCTAATCCACGGCCGGCCCATCATGGAGGAGCTGCTGTTTATACAGGCGGAGCGGGTGAAGCTGGAAGAACTGTTTGAAAAGGACGGCGAAACCTTTCAGGTATTGGGGTATGCCGACTGCCACCGGGCCGGATACCGCACGGTGAACAAGGGCTTTGTGGTAAATTGCGGCAGCGTAGGCAATGCTATGGGCGTAAACCGTGCCTGCTATGCCATTTTGCAGGGCCGGCTTGGCAAAACTCCCGCGCCCTTTGACGTCACCCTGGTTTCTGTGCCCTATGATGTAGAGGCGGCGGTAAAGGATGCCCAGAATGATCCCCACCTTCCTTTCCGCGATTCCTACATTACAGAGCTTACGACCGGCATTTATTCAAGATAGCGAGGGAGGACGGTCATGGACCGGCACGAACAGAACTGCGGCCTGTGCCACATTGCCCTGGAAAACGTGGGCGTTGTGCGCGACAGGCAGGAAATATTGCAGCGGGTGACCATGCACATCCACTGCGGGCAATTGACGGCGCTGATCGGGCAGAACGGCGCGGGAAAGACGACGCTGCTAAAGGCGCTGATGCGGGAGATTCCCTTTACGGGCAAAATCCGCCATGAGGACCACCACGGAAGGGACATCCCCCACCTGCGCACAGGCTATGTGCCCCAGCATTTGGACTTTGACAGGGAAATGCCCGCCACCGTGCAGGACTTTCTGGCCAGTGCGCTCACCAACAAGCCCGTATGGCTGGGCATCGGCAAGGATACGAAGAAGCGGGTGTATGAGGCGCTGGCCTCGGTCAAGGCGGAAGAGCTGCTTTTTTCACCTCTTGGCAAGCTGTCCGGCGGGGAGCTGCAAAGGGTGTTGCTGGCGCTGGCCCTGACGCCGGCTCCTGACCTGCTTGTGTTGGACGAGCCAGTTTCCGGCGTGGACCAAAATGGCCTTGCCTTGTTTTTGAATACCGTGCTGGAGCTTCGGGCCATGCACCATATGGCGATCCTGCTGGTGAGCCACGACCTTTCCCTGGTGGAAAAGTATGCCGATTACGTGGTTTTGCTGGACAGGCAGGTGCTTTGCGCCGGCAGCCCCGGCGAAGTCTTTTCGTCTCCGGAGTTCAAGAGGGTGTTTCAGACGCCCCGCACGAAAGAGCAGCTGGACGCGGAGGTTGCGCTATGAGCACCGTATACCAGGTGATGGATGTACTTCTTCCCTTTGAATTCCTGTCCTTTCAGTTTATGAAAAACGCGTTGCTGGCCATATTGCTTTTGACGCCGTTGCTGGGCCTGATGGGCACCATGGCGGTCAATCAGCGCATGGCGTTCTTTTCCGACGCCCTGGGCCACAGCGCCCTGACCGGCATCGGCTTTGGCATATTGCTGGGATTGCACAGCGACTTGCTGGCCATGCTGGTGTTTGGCGTCGTCTGGGCCGTGCTCATCAGCCGCATCAAGCAGACGGGCGTAAGCTCCGTGGATACGGTCATCAGCGTTTTTTCCAGCACCAGCATCGCCCTGGGGCTGATCATCCTCGCCCGGGGCGGAAATTTCGCCAAGTATTCCACGCTTTTGATCGGCGATGTGCTGGCGGTTGCCCCCCAGGACCTGTTGTGGCTGCTGCTGGCCCTTGTCGCCGGGGTTGCGGCGTGGATGCTGATTTACAACCGGCTGCTGCTCACCAGCATCAACGCGTCGCTTTCCAAAAGCCGCGGCGTGCGCACAAGGCTGGTCGAGTACGGCTTTGTGGTGCTGGTTGCCGTAGCGGTGATGCTGTCCATCCGCTGGGTGGGCGTTTTATTGATCAACGCCCTTTTGATTCTGCCTGCCGCGGCCGGCCGGAACATGGCCAAAAGCGCCAGGGGCCACGCTCTGTTCAGCGTGCTGATCGCGGTTGTAAGCGGCGTGGTGGGTTTGATTGCCGCCTTCTACCTGAATACCTCCGCCGGGGCGGCCATCGTGCTGTGCGCCGCGGTGTTTTACGGCGTCAGCCTGCTGGTTTTGACCCTTCGCCATCAGCTGGACAAAAGAAAATAGCCTGCTCAACTGCCGCTTGAGTGCAGGCCAATCCAGAAATATCACGGCTCAACTGCTGCTTGCTGGCCTTTTTTTGCTGCTTATCCTATCCTGAATGCGAAAGGGAAAAGGCAGCCTTTCCCTTTTCAACAAGGGAGGAAAGCGCATGAAGCAGTTTTTTCAAAGAATCAAAGCCTGGTACGCCGCTCACTGTATCGGCCGGCCTGCAAAAGGATGTCAGCGCGTAAGCGGGGAAAATCCCGGCGGAATGGACTGGGCAGGGCGGGATGTGACGTTTTCCCAAGAGTTCTGGCTGCGCAGCAACGGTTTGAAATGAAGGAGGAAGAAACATGTTTGACATGCAGCATGTGGGCAAAATCATCTCCGGCTTGCGCAAGGAAAGGAACATGACGCAAATGGAACTGGCCGACAGGCTGGGCATCAGCTTTCAGGCGGTATCCAACTGGGAGCGGGGCCAGACCATGCCAGATATCGCCAAGCTGGATGAACTGGCGGAAATCCTTGGCGTCTCCATTGACGAATTGCTGGGCAGCAAAAAAAGCGCCCGCATGGTCGAGAAGCTGATACGGGAGGAGCCGGTGGCCGAGGAATTGTCCCCGGAGGAGTTTTTGGACATGGCGCCGCTTGTAAAACCAAACCAGGCGGAAAAGCTATTTCAAAACGTGCAGGAGAAAATCAGCCTGAAGGACCTGGCGAAGGCGGCCCCTTTCCTCAGTGAAAGTACCCTGGACACCTTGGCCAGGGAAGCGGTCGGCACGGACGGTTCCTTTGAGTCGCTGGCCGATCTTATGCCCTTTTTAAGTCAGGCCACCGTGGATGAGTGCGTGCAAAAGGTGCTGGGGGACGGTGTGGACATCAAAAAAATCGTCATGGCCGCGCCTTTTTTGAGCAGAAGCAGCCTGGATCAGCTGGCTGACAGGATTTTGAAGGAGGGCAGCGTCATGGACCTGCTCCCCCTGGCGCCTTTCCTGGGCAGGGAAAAGCTGATGGAGGTCACGACCGTGTGCATCGAGAAATTCGGTCCTTCCAAAATACTTCCCCTGCTTCCCTTCCTGGACAGGACTACGCTGGACACCTTTGTCATGGATGCCTGGAAGAAAAAGAGCTGAATCACAACTGAAACCCAAAGGTGCTGTCGCATGAACGTTGCATCTGCATAATACTATTCAAAGAGAACGATTTCGCGCCTTGCGAAGCGACCAAAGGGCTTTCCGGTCGCCCTTTGGAAACCTTCGGCTGCCTTCTCTGTGAATCATCTTGCAATTGCGCGATTTCACGGCAACCCCTTTTTCGTTTATGCGTCTTGCTGATTTGATGTAAAGAATCAGGTATGCTATAATGAGTTGATTTTTTTCAAGGGAGGCATCCGCTTGCGCAAAGCTCCAAAATGATTTTTTGCACGCCGCGAAATCGCGGCCATTTTAGCGTGCAAAAAAACATAAAGGAGCTTTTCTATGTTTGCGAAAAACCGCAGGCTTTTTTACGCCATTGCCCTTTTTCAGGGCATGGTTTTCTATGGTTCCGTTGCGACCCTCTACCGGCAGGCCAGCGGCATGACCGTTTTTCAGATTACGCTGATCGAAAGCATCTCCCTGGCTGCTATGCTGCTGCTGGAAATCCCCTGGGGATATGCCGCCGACAAGATCGGTTATAAAAACACCATCGTCCTGTGCAACCTCTTGTTCTGCCTGTCCAAGCTGGTCTTCTGGAAAGCGGGCAGCTTTGCCGCCTTCCTTGCGGAAAGGCTGATACTATCCGTTGTGCTTTCTGGCTTGTCCGGCTGCGACAGCGCTTTTCTGTACATGAACATGGGGGACAAGAACCATAAAAAAGTGTTCGCCGTCTATTCGGTGATGGGCACGATCGGCCTTCTTCTGGCAGCGGCGTCCTTCTCGCTGTTCCTTTTTGCAAACCTTCGGTTGACGGCGTTTCTCACCTTCATCACCTATGGCATTGCGTTTTTGCTTTCTCTGTTTTTGTCGGGCAAGGCGGAGGAAAGGGAGAAAAAGGCAAGGGAGGCCATCGCGCCACGCGCGCTGCTTCGTGCTCTTGCCGCGGACAGGCGCTTTCTTTGCTACCTTGCAGCCTGCGCTTTTCTGATGGAAACGGGCCAGACCGTTACCGTATTTCTAAGCCAGCTGCAATATCAAAAAAGCGGCATTTCCGTGCACTTGTTCGGCTACCTCTACCTTTTGCTGACAGGCGCCGGCATGTTTGCCATGGGCGCCGCGTCCCTTGGGCGCAAGCTTACGGAAAAAGGGCTGATGCTCGTTGCGGGCGCTGCCTGCCTGATGCTGTACGCTTCTAGCGGCGCTTTTACAAGCATTGCCGGCATCATTGGCCTGCGCATTGCCGCGTCGCTTTTGTACCCGCTGCTGGAAGATGCGAAAAACAGGCAGGTTTCTCATGGGAACCGGGCCACCGTGCTGTCCGGATATTCCATGCTGATGAGCCTCGCCGGTGTTTTCACCAACCTTGTGTTCGGTTGGCTTTCGGACATAGGTATCGGCTATGCCATGCTGTTTGGCGCGGCGCTCAACATCGCAGGCTTCTTGATGGTGTATAAGGCGCAGCGCAAAGCACCGGGCGGCGGCGCATAAGCTTCGCCGTGCGGTCCATGAAGATGGGCTTTGCGCAGGGCGTTTCATTGACAGCCTGTCCGCCGGCTGTTACAATGAGGGTACCTATATCTGGGAAAAGAAAAGGGACGGGCTATGGTAAAAAGAGCGTTGCTTCTTCTTGTGCTTTTGTTCCTGTGCGTGGGAAATGCCAGCGCGGAAGAACGGGATATCGTATCGACGGCGCACTGGGTGCCCCCCGACTTAAGCGATCTGTCGGCCGATTCGCCGCCGGAATTGCTGGTGCTGAAAATCGCCCAGGAGGAAGTGGGCTATGTGGAAGGCCCGCTGCCGGATGAAAGCAAGTATGGCACCTGGTTCAGGAATGGCCGGGTGGCCTGGTGCGCGGAGTTCATTACCTGGTGCGTGGATCAGGCGGACCAGCGCTATGGCACGTTTTTGATGCGCGACGTCTATCCTTTTTACGGCGGATCCAAGGACGGCGCGCCCTTTTTCATTGAAAAAGGCCGGTTCATATCGGACGACGGCAAGCTGCCCACCCGGGAAAAGCAGTGGCTGACCGGCAGCGGCAGCTACTTGAAGTCCAACGAGTACATCCCTTACCCTGGCGACTATATTTGGTTTTACTATTACAGCCGCAAGCAGGGAACCGATCACGTGGCCCTGGTGGAGGGCGTCAGCCGGAATGACAAGGGGAAAATACAAGTCCATGTCATCGAGGGCAACAACCCCGACCGGGTGCAGCGGGCTGTGTACGACCTCACGGACAAGCGCATTTACGGCTTTGGCACGCCTGTCAAAAGAGCGCACGCCAACCTGCGGCTGTACAACCAAAATGACGATGTGAAAGCGCTGCAGCAGGACATGCTCGCCTTGGGCTATTATCAGCCGGAGGAAAACCGGGAAGGCTATTTTACGCCGGCCTTGAAGGATGCTGTGCGGCAATTCCAAAAGGATGCCGGCATAACGGCCTCGGGCATTGTGGACATCGCTACGCGCGCGGCCATGGAACAGGCGCTGCAGTAAAATGCCGCGGCCCGGCGGCAAAATGCAAAAAGCCCTTGCAAAAGAAAGCAAAGTTGCCTATAATAAGTGCAATTCCATTTGGCTGTGAACGGACCATGCTCTCCTTTCCGGTGAAGAGAGCCGCCGGCTGGTGCAAGGCGGCACGGAGGAAGGCTGTCCATCCGGGAGCCGGCGGCGAACGGCCGCGGGGAGCGCCCCATACAGCGCTGCGAGTGGGATGCATGAACTGCATCCAATCGGGGTGGCAACGCGGATTCGTCCGTCCCTTTCAGTGGCGACACTGGAAAGGGGCGGCTTTTTTTATTCAGCCGGAATACCCCCGTACATCCGGCAAAACGACGCGGCCCGGCCGCAAGGAGGAAGTAACATGCTGGACCTTCGAAAAATCAGGCAGAACCCGCAAATCCTGACCGACGCCCTTGTAAAGCGGGGCAAGAGCATTCCACTGGACAGCTTTTTGCAGGCGGATGAAAAGCGCAGGGCGCTGATGGCCCAATCGGAAACCCTCAAAAACCGCCGCAATGAGGCCAGCAAGGAAATCGCGAACCTCAAGCGCATCAGCGGCGATGCCCAGCCCATCATGGATGAAATGAAAAGGGTGGGCGAGGAGATTGCGGCGCTGGACGCGCAGATCACCGTGCTGGATGAGCAGATGGAGCAGTTTTTGCTGACCGTGCCCAACATCCCCCACGAGAGCGTGCCCAAGGGCCTGGATGAAAAGGAAAATGTGGAGCAGCGCCGCTTTGGTACGCCCCGTGTTTTCCCCTGGGAGCCCAAGCCTCATTGGGATATCGGTACCGACCTTGGCATCCTGGATTTTGATACCGCCGCCAAGGTATCCGGCGCCCGGTTTACCTTCTACCGCGGCCTTGGCGCGCGCTTGGAGCGGGCCGTCATCAACTTTTTCCTGAACACCCATGTGGAAGCCGGCTATGACGAGGTGTATCCCCCCTATATGGTCAACCGCGCCAGCATGACCGGCACAGGCCAATTGCCCAAGTTCGAGGAGGATGCCTATAAGGTGGACCAGGATACCTTCCTGATCCCCACCGCCGAGGTACCCGTTACCAACATGTACAGGGACATGATCCTGGATGGCTCCCAACTGCCCATCCGCCACTGTGCCTATTCCACATGCTTTCGGGCCGAAGCCGGCAGCGCCGGCCGGGATACCAGGGGGCTGATACGCCAGCACCAGTTCAACAAGGTGGAAATGGTCAAAATCACCAAGCCCGAACAGAGCTATGATGAGCTGGAGAGCATGACGCGCCAAGCGGAAAAGGTATTGGCGCTGCTGGGCCTGCCCCACCGGGTCGTCTGCCTGTGCACCGGGGACATGGGCTTTTCGGCCGCGAAGACCTACGACATCGAGGTGTGGATGCCCAGCTACAACCGGTATGTGGAGATTTCCAGCTGCTCCAACTGCGAGGAATTCCAGGCCCGCCGGGCCGGCATCCGCTACCGTGAAAGCGCCAAGGATAAGCCCCAGTTTGCCCATACCCTAAACGGCAGCGGCGTGGCTGTGGGCCGCACCGTGGCCGCCATACTCGAAAACTTTCAAAATGAAGACGGAACGGTCACCATACCCGAAGCATTGGTTTCCTATATGGGCACCGACAAGATAAGCAAAAGATAGGAGAATACCGTGCAAGGATGCAATCCTGTTTTCATGGCAGCCCCGGGCGTTATCGCGCCCTGCGGGCTGCCCATGATCCTGTTTGATTTTGACGGCACGCTGGTGGACAGCATGGCGCTATGTGTCAGGGAGCTGGAGGAAACCTTCAAAGCCATGGGTCTGCCTGTGCCGCTTCAAGCCATACTTGAAAAATGCAACGGGCCGACCCATGAGGAAGCGGCGGAGCTGCTGGGCTTGCCCAAAGCGCTGCATGGCGAGTATGCCCGGATACGTAACGGGTTTCAGATGGCGCTGATGGATACCTGCCAGAAGATTTATCCTGGCGTTATGGACATGCTCAAGGCGCTGAGCGCCTGTGCCTGCCTGTTCATTGCCAGCAACGGCAGGCAGGAGTATATCGACAAGTCCCTGGAAAACTGGGGCATCGGACAGTATTTCACCAAGGCTCTTGGCGGCAGGCCCGGCGGCACCAAAGGTCAGCTGATCGCGGAGCTTTTGCGGGAATACAACCCGGTTCGCGCGGTCATGGTTGGCGACCGGCTGATCGATATTGCGGCGGGCCGGGAAAACGGCCTGTACACCATCGCTGCGGCCTATGGCTTCGGCACCCCCGAGGAATGGCGGGAAGCCGATCAAAAGGCGGATACGGTGGAGGAGCTTTTGAACCTTTGCTTGCAATTTTGCGGTAGGTAACAGGATAGGCAGAGGGCGGCCGTTGGGCTGCCTTTTGCATATCGGCAAAGCGGCGAGTGCCATTTGTTCGTGTAGTACCTCCGGAATACGGCAATATATGCCGGGGGATGATTATACCAAGAGCAATACGGAAGAAAAGCGAGAGCGGAAACCGCGGAGTGGTTTGTTTGGCGGAATAAACCCTGTTATGATGGAATTGCTCCATGCGATTGGTTTTGATAAGGGGTTTTGTATATGAAAAAAACCTGTCATACGGTATGCAGTTTCATAGGCCGTTTTCTTCTGTTTGGTGTTCAATTTGTATTCCTTTGCATATTGCTGACGGTTTGCAGCGATGAACTGCTTTGCAGATGCCGCATTTCAGGGGAAATATGGGTTTGCTTTTTTGCCATGCTGTTTTCCGTATCGAAGGCAGGGTTGTTTTTATATGAAATGAAGCATGGAAAGAAGGCGTACTCATTACGGGAATACGTTGAAAGCATATGCTTCTGTTTGCCCGGAGGGTTCTTCCTTATACGATCGCCTATTTATGGCGTACAACAGACTTTTTTGCCCAGAGCAACGATGCATTCTCACAGGTACTTAGATTGTCAACCGTTCTCGTACTTGCCCTTTCTCCCACATTGCGATTTGCAATGATAACACGGGTAAAATGGACATATCGTATCGGGTGATCGATATGCTACTGTTTGCATAACCGCCCCCTTTGGAGCATGTGCCGGAGCAAACCGATCACGGTGTGCTTCGGCCGTTTATCTTATATATCGGCACACCGAAGGTATTTCAGATTATCTCCTATATCAAATCTTGCAGCAGATACGCACACGTATGTTATAATAGTGATAAAAGAAGTGGAAAGGCTACGTTTTCATGGAAATATTGGTATGTATCAAGCAGGTGCCGGAAAGCAACCAGGTAGAAGTGGACCAAAGGACTGGGGTGCTCAAGCGGGGCGGCGTTCTTTCCAAAATGAATCCATATGACCTGTACGCGCTGGAAACGGCGCTTCAGCTATGCCAGGTACATGGTGGGCGCGTCAGCGTGATCAGCATGGGCCCGCCCCAGGCGCAGCAGGTGATCCGGGAAGCGTTTGCCATGGGGGCCGACAGGGGAATACTGCTGACCGACCGGCGCTTCGGCGGGGCGGATGTTCTGGCCACCAGCTACACCCTTTCCCAGGGGATACGTTCCTCCGGCCCTTTCGATTTGATTGTTTGCGGAAAACAGACCACCGACGGGGATACGGCCCAGGTGGGCCCGGAAATTGCGGAATACCTGAACATCCCGAGCATCGCCAATGTTACCGCCATTCTGGCCGTGGAGGAAGACGCTATTGTCCTAAAGGCCGATATGGGCAGCGAGGTGGAAGAGGCCCGGGTGCGTTTTCCCTGCCTGATTTCCGTGGAAAAGGATATTTATCAGCCGCGTCTGCCTTCCTTTGTCCGCAAGATGGATACAAAGGACAGGCCTATCACACTTTTGAGCCTGGACGATATGAACGATCGGGAGGAAGCTCATTACGGCCTGACGGGTTCGCCCACCCAGGTGCAGCGCATTTTTCCGCCGGAATCGAACGTGCATCAGGAAATCTGGCATGGAAGCGGGCAGGAGCTGGCCGGCAGGCTCTATGATATGCTCTCCCGGCAAAAGCTCCTTCCGCTTGGGAAAGGCGGGAACGACTGATGGCAAAGCTGATCGTGCACAAGGAGAAAATCACAGACAGGGATTCATTGATCAAGCTCTGCCCCTTCGGCGCCATCGTGCCCGAGGGGGATTCCGTGGCCATTACCGACGGCTGCAAAATGTGCCGGATTTGCGTCAAAAAGGGCCCGCCGGGGGCCGTGGAATATGTGGAAGGCCAAAAACCCGCTCTGGACAAAAGCCTTTGGCGGGGCATCGCCGTTTATGTGGAACATACCCGGGACGGGATTCACCCGGTATCGCTGGAGTTGATCGGGAAGGCGAGGGAACTGGCGGATCAGACCGGCCAGGCTGTCATTGCCCTGCTCCCGGGGTATCAGTTAGAGGAGGCCGGCCGGGAGCTGCTCCATTACGGCGTCCAGGAAGTGCAGCTATACGACCAGCAGGAGCTTACGCGCTTCAATATCGAAACCTATACCGCGGCGTTTGAGGATTTTATATTGAGGGTGCGCCCTTCTTCCATTCTTGTGGGGGCTACGGTCATCGGGCGGCAGCTGGCGCCCAGGGTCGCCGCACGGATGCGTACGGGTCTGACGGCGGACTGCACGCAGCTTAAGATCAGCGAGAATACGGACCTGATTCAAATCCGCCCCGCGTTTGGCGGCAACATTATGGCGCAGATCGTAACGCCGGGTCACCGGCCGCAAATGGCCACCGTGCGCTACAAGGTGATGGACGCGCCGAAAAGGAGCCGGGAGGCAAAAGGGAAGCTGACGCATTTCACGCTGCCTGGGGAAAAGCTGCAAAGCCGGCTTGAGGCGTTGTCCGTTTTCCCAAAAACAGTGGAGCAGTCCATCGACGGCGCGGATGTTTTGGTGGTGGCGGGCCGGGGCATTCAAAAAGAGGCGGATCTTACGATGCTTAGGGAGCTTGCGGATCTTTTGGGCGGCCAGCTGGCCTGCACCCGGCCCTTGGCGGAGTGCGGCTGGGTGGAAGCCAGGAGGCAGGTGGGCTTGAGTGGCCGCACGGTGCGCCCCAAGCTGATCATCACCTGCGGCGTATCCGGCGCGATACAGTTCGTGGCGGGCATGGACCGCGCGGACACCGTTGTGGCCATCAACAAGGATGAAAAAGCACCCATCTTCAAGGCGGCCCATTACGCGCTGGTGGGGGACCTGTATGAAATCATTCCCCGGCTGATGGATAACCTGCGGGGCGGAAGGGGAGAAAGCTGATGACATACAAGCGGATCACGCAGGAAGATATCAACGCCTTGCGGGCCATTATCAAAGAGGAGGACCGCGTGCTCCTGGGCGAAGCCATCGGCGAGGATTACAGCCATGACGAGCTGGGTGGCGCCGTCAGCTTTCCCGATGCGGTGGTGCTGCCGCTTTCCGCCCAAGAGGTATCCCGGGTGATGCGGTATGCCAGCCGGGAGAAGATTGCCGTTACGCCCCGGGGGTCCGGCACCGGGCTGGTGGGCGCGGCGGTGCCCATGGAGCACGGCATTTTGCTGGATATGAGCCGGATGAACCGCTTTTTGGAGCTGGACGAGGACAACCTGACGCTGACGGTGGAGCCCGGCGTTCTGCTCATGGAGCTTTCCGCCTATGTGGAGGAGCGGGGCTTTTTCTATCCCCCCGATCCGGGTGAAAAAACGGCGACCATCGGCGGCAACATCAGCACCAACGCCGGCGGCATGCGGGCGGTGAAGTACGGCGTCACCAGGGATTATGTGCGGGGGCTGGAGGTTGTGCTGCCCGGTGGGGAGATCGTGGAGCTTGGCGGCAAGGTTGTCAAAAACAGCACCGGATACGCATTGAAGGACCTGATCGTAGGCTCCGAAGGGACCCTTGCTGTCATCACCAAGGCCATATTGAAGCTTTTGCCCAGGCCCGCCCGCGCGGTGAGCCTGCTGGTTCCCTTTCCAAGCTTGAAGCAGGCCATCGGGGCCGTGCCCGTCATCGTCAAATCAAAGGTCATCCCCACGGCCGTTGAGTTCATGGAGCGGGAAGTCATTTTGGACGCGGAAAAATACCTGGGCCGGAAGTTTCCCGATCACCAGGCGGATGCGTACCTGCTTTTGAAGTTTGACGGCGCAACCGTGGAGGATATTGAAAGGAATTATGAGGATACGGCCCGCCTGTGCCTAAATCAGGGAGCGCTGGATGTGCTGATTTCCGATACGCAGGAGCGGGACGATTCCATCTGGAAGGCCCGGGGCGCTTTCCTGGAGGCCATCAAGGCGTCCACCACGCTGATGGACGAGGTGGATGTGGTGGTGCCCAGAAGCCGCGTGCATGAGCTGGTGGAATATGTGCACCAATTGCAGCAGGAGATTCAAATCAGGATCAAGACCTTCGGCCACGCCGGGGATGGGAACCTGCATGCCTATATTCTCAAGGATGACCTTGCGGACGCGCTTTGGGAAGAGCGCATGGCGCTGGCCATGGAGCGCATCTACCAAAAGGCCAGGGAACTGAAGGGGGAAGTCTCCGGAGAGCACGGCATCGGTTATGCCAAGCGGCCATATATGAAAAAAGCCAAGGATCCGGCGCTGCTGGCGTTGATGCAGGCCGTGAAGGCAGCTTTTGATCCCGATCACATTTTAAATCCCCACAAGGTATGCCAGCCGTAATGGGGGAAATGCATCGCTATCGCAGTAAAAAAGGAATCATCGCCGCGTATCAGGCGCCGGCGATGATTCCTTCTTTGATTGCGGCTTGAAGCGCCATGGCGGCGGCTCCCGCGGCCGCGTCCTGCTTTGGAGCTATGATGGACAGCTTGGGATAGCGCTGGGAGAGTTGGGCCGCCGTGCTTTGCCGGATTACGTCATAGCCTGTTAAAATGCCGCCTGCCAAGGCCAGCGTTCCCGCTTGCAGGGTCAGCTTTTCGATGACGGGAAAGGCCAGACAAGCAAGGTCTGCCGCCGCCTTTTCCGCAATATCTCTGGCCACGCCATCCCCCTGTTCCAGCGCTGTTTTTAGCAGGGGGGCCAGCGCGGCAATTTTTGATTTGTCGGTTTCGGGGGAATAGATAAAGCGTATCAGGCCGCCCATGTCTTGCGTGCCAAGCGCGTCAAACACCATGGGATACAGGACCGTATCCGGCCCTCTTCCGTCCTGGGCCCTTGCCGCGGCCATCAGGATATCGCGGCCGATGGCGTAGCCGCTGCCCTCATCGCCGATGAGATGCCCCCAGCCGCCGCAGCGGGCGGATTCGCCCAGGCTGCTCCTGCCCAAGCATACGGAGCCGGTGCCGGCTACCAGCACGGCACCCTCCGGGCCGACAGCGCCGTACAGCATGGTTTCGTGATCGCCCGCAATGTGCAGCTTTCCCGGATAGCCCTGCTCCCGCAGCGCGTCTGTCAAAAGCGTAACGACGGCCGGGTTGCTGACCCCGGCGCAGCCAAGCTGCAAAAAGGCGCAGCCGTGAAGGCCGCCCGGCATTTTGGCCATGTAGGCCAAGGCGTCACGGACGGTTGCAAGCACCTGCTCCTTTGTATTGCCGTTGGGGTTTAGGGGCCCGAAGGTCTTCTGCCCCAGCAAGTGGCCCTGTATGTCTACGCACACCACGGCGGTTTTGGTGCCGCCGCCGTCCCAGCCCGCCGCGTACTGCATATTGCTCGCTCCTTATATTGCTTCCGGGCATTATTAATCAAAATGTTCTATAGTAAATATTCATGATACAAGCATCATCCCAAAAGATGAAGACGCGATCCAAAGCCTTCCCTTTTCAGGGGAAGGTGGCGCGCAGCGCCGGATGAGGTTGCTACGCTTATCAGGCACAGGCTTGGCACCTCATCAGTCACCTTCGGTGACAGCTTCCCCTCCAGGAGAAGCCTCTGCTGCATGCTTGCTGTGATCCCGTTTCAGGGCAGCGTCACAGACTGACCGGCAGCCTGCCGCCGGCCGGGATCC
The DNA here is from genome assembly GCA_023425025.1 of Bacillota bacterium. GTDB lineage: Bacteria > Bacillota > Clostridia > Christensenellales > Aristaeellaceae > JAEWAH01. The sequence goes on along the minus strand of JAFADG010000051.1, from coordinate 79,152 downwards.
TGCCTGACAAGACGCCGGCTGCCGCCTTCAGGCTCAGGGCGTCGTAGCCGTATACGGCGAGGGCGGATACGTGGGACGGAAGGCCTTTTAAGTCATAGGGATTGCGCAGCGCCACGCAGGCCATGGGCTTTCCTGTTTGGGCAAGCTTGTGCAAAAGCCGCATTTGTCCCTTGCGCAGGTGCGCGTTCAGCGTGCCCAGCACAATGCTGCTGTGCCCCGCCACGTTTTCCAGTACAGCCTGTATCTCTGATTCGTTGGGGTCCGGGGAGATACTGACGCCTTGCCCCTCCAATGCCCCTGCCATATACATCGGGAAGGTGAGGGAAGTGTTTACCGGGTCTGACGCGTTGTTCGCCCGATAGGGCGGGCAGCCGACGAACAGGGGGCTGTCCCCCAACGGAAACACGCCTGCCTCAGGAAGCCGGACCCAGGTAGCCGCTTCTTCTGCCATGCGTCCGGCTGCCCTCGCGTGGGCAGCGAAGCCCGCTGCCGTAAAGGGGGGCGCGGGTTGGGATTGTATTTTCTGTTTATACGCGAGGATCTTTAGAACCGATGCTTCCATTTCCGTCAAGTCCAGCCGTCCGTCCGCCAGGGCTTCCCGCATGAACGCCGCCGCCTCGCCGGCCAGCGCCGCGCTGTGGGAAACGAAGATCACATCCACCCCGGCCCGAGCCGCGGCCAGGCAGCCGGTTACCGTGCCGTAATGGCCGGCGATGGCGCCCATCATCATGCAGTCGCTGAGCACAAGGCCGGCAAAGCCCAGCCGCTCTTTGAGAAGGCCGGTGATGATTTGTCGGGACATGGTTGCTGGAACACGTTCCGCTTCCACTTTCGGATACAGGATATGGGAGGCCATGACGGCAGGTACGCCGGCCGCGATGGCCGCCTGAAAAGGAAGAAGCTCTGCTTCCGAAAGCTCCTCCAGCGATTTATCCACGCAGGGCAGGCCGATATGCGAATCCACCGCCGTGTCCCCATGCCCGGGAAAATGCTTTGCCGCGCACAGGATGCCGGCATCCGTAAGCCCGCGTATCATTTGCGTACCATAAGCGCCAACGACATCCGGCGTGCCGCCGAAGCTGCGCACGCCAATGACCGGATTATCGGGATTGGTGTTGATATCCATCACGGGAGCCAAATTCACATTGACGCCAAGAGACTTCAATTCCGCGCCCGTCATCAGCCCCGCCTGGTACGCGTTGGCCGGATCGCCGGTGGCGGCGATGGCCATGGCGGAGGGGAAGACGGCCGCGCCTTCCGGCAGGCGGGATACGGAGCCGCCCTCCTGGTCGATGGCGATAAAAGCGGGATAACCCGTGGCTTCTGTCACCAGCGTCTGGATGTCCCCGCACAGGCGGTACAATTGCTCCCGACTGGTAATGTTGTGGCCGAACAATATCACATTGCCGATTTTGTTTTCCCGAACCTGGCGGATAAAATCCGCGTCCAGCTGCGTGCCGGGGAAGCCGGTGCAAAGCCGCTGCCCCGCCAGATGACGGATATCCATTTTGCACCTCCGCCTTTTAAGTCATCCCTTGACCAGCTGCGTGACTGCCTTGCGCACAAAGCCGCTTTGCTTATCCAGCGCGGCTAGGGCTGTCTTGTAATCTGCCTTGGACAGCGACATGACAATCGCGGCCTTGGTGTTTCCCTGGGCCTTTTGCAAAAGCTGCTCCGCCTCGGACCGTTCCGCAAGCTCCAGGGCATTCTTGACGATGCGCACCGACCGGTCGCTGAGCTTGCGGTTGCTGGGCTTCATATCCACCATTAAATTCTTGTACACTTTGCCCAGCTGCACCATGCTCAGGGTCGAGAGCATGTTCAGCGCCATTTTGGTGGCGGTGCCGGCTTTTAAACGGGTAGAACCGGAAAGGATCTCCGGGCCGGTGGGCAGCGCGATGGTCAGGTCGGCATGGGCGGAAATAACGGCGTTTTCATTGCAGGTCAGGGCGATGGTATATGCTCCCTTTTCCCTGGCGCATTGCAAAGCGCCTACGCAGTAGGGCGCGTATCCGCTGGAGCTGATGGCCACCAGTACATCCTTGTCGCAAAGCGCGATGCTGCACATATCCTCCCGCCCCATATCCGGCGAGTCCTCCGCGCCTTCAATGGAAAAGCGCAGAGCCCTGTCGCCGCCGGCAATCACGCCTACTACCAGACCGGGGTCCACGCCGAAGGTCGGCGGGCATTCCGAGGCGTCCAGCACGCCAAGCCGCCCGCTGGTGCCGGCGCCGGCATACACCAGGCGGCCGCCCGCCTTCATGCGGGAGGAGATGATTTCAACGGCCTTGGCGATCATAGGCAGGGCGGAAGTGACCGCCATCGCGGCCTGGGTATCGATGGCGTTCATCAGCATGGCAGCCTGAAGCGGCGTCATCTCATCCAGACGCAGGCTCTGCTGATTTACCTGTTCGGTGGAAAGCTCCTCAAAATTCATACATGCCACCCTTTTTGACCGTTGCGGCCGGTATTTCGCCAGGCTATTTATTTTTTTTGTAGCTGGCCGCTACCAACGAGCGGTCCAGAACTGTTTTGGCTTCGTTATATTCCAAAGACGTCACGGCGGAAAACAGCAGGTCGACAATGTGCAGCATGGCGATGCGGGACGATGTCGCGCCCGTCCGTACGGCCACCTCAGGGGTTGCCACATGCAGCTTGATGTCGCAGCGCTCCGACAGCGTGTTCGGGGCGTATTTGGTCACGGATATGGCGGTGGCGCCCCCCTGCTTGGCAACCTGCATCGTGGCCAGGGTATCGGTGGTCTCGCCGGAATAGGAGAAGAAAACGGCCACGTCGCCTTCCTGAAGGCTGGACGCGGACACCACCTGCACATGGGGGTCCAGGGTCGTCAGGGACATTTTGTTGATGCGCAGGAACTTGTGCTGGGCATCCATCGCAACCAGCGCCGATATGCCCATGCCGTAAAAATCCACCCGCCTGGCTTTGTGTATGGCCTGCACCGCTTTGTCCAGCTGCTCGTAGCTGAGTACCTGCATGGTGCTTTGCAGGCCGTTAATGTTGCGCCGGGTCATGTCTTCCATAATATGGTACAGGTCGCTGCCCGCCTGAACATCCGTGTACGTCAGTGTCAGGGGGATCTCTTTCTTTACGGCAAGGCTGGCCGACAGTGCCAGCAAAAAATCCTTAAAGCCTTTATAGCCCGCAAGCTTGCACAGCCGGACGACAGTGGTCTGGCTGGTATGGCATGCCCGTGCCACCTCCTGGATGGGGGTGCTGGCCAGCTGGAGGCGGTTGTTGAGAAAATAGGAGGCCACCCGCTGTTCCGCCGGTGAAAAAGTATCCATTAACTCCTGCAGCTTCAGTATGCAGTCAGTCATGCAGATCCTCCAGGCCGCGCTTGACAGCGCTCTTGATGCCACTTCATTGTGACTTGTTTCGGGCTGCAAAACCCGTGATCCCTTTCCGGTTATGATATCATTGTACCACATGAAATGGAATACGCAATAAATTACATAAAAAATTTTTCAAATAAAAAAAATTACATTTACTTTTTCGAAAGAGACTGCTACAATAGATTCAGATCAATCCACCTTACAAAAAAGGCGGCGGCACATCTCACAGGAAAGGAGATTGCCTGAATGAAAACCAGGGTGCTTTGCGGGCTGGATCAGCTGCAGACGGCGGACGCGATGCTTCGCGGCCGGCGGATCGGCCTGATGACAAATCCCACCGGCATCGACCGGGGCTTTCGTTCCGCCATTGATATCATCGCCCGGCGGTATGACCTGTGTGCGTTGTTTGCCTGCGAACATGGGGTAAGGGGCAACCAGCAGGCGGGGGATCATATCGACAGCTTTTTGGACCCCGAAACCCATGTGCCGGTATACAGCCTGTATGGCAAAACACACCGCATGACGCAGGAAATGCTGGATGCTTTTGATGTGTTTGTTTTTGATATGCAGGATGTGGGCGCCAGGTTCTATACCTACCTGTATTCGCTGTCCTACGCGATGGAAGACTGCGCCGGGGCGCAAAAACCCGTAGTGGTGCTGGACCGGCCCAACCCCCTGGGCGGAAGCGTTGTTTCCGGCACGATGCTGAACGAGCGCTTTCACTCCTTTGTCGGGGAATACGCCATCCCCACCCGCTACGGCCTGACCATCGGCGAATACGCCCTGTGGGTCAAAAACCATCTGGCGCTGAAGCTTGAGCTTTCCGTCATTCCCCTGGCCGGTTGGAAGAGAGAGTTTCTCTTTTCGGATACGGACCTTGCCTGGATTGCGCCCTCGCCCAACTGTCCGACGCCGGAAACGGCGTTCGTCTATCATGGGACCTGCATCTTTGAGGGCACCAACGTGTCGGAGGGCCGCGGGACCACCCTTCCCTTTCAGCTGATCGGCGCGCCGTATATAAACGGCGGAGAACTCGAAAGGCGCATGGAAAAGCGCCTTCTGCCCGGCCTGCACTTTCGCAGGGCCAGCTTTACGCCCCAGTTTTCCAAGTGGCAGGGGCAGGTCTGCCACGGCGTGCAGGTGCATGTGACCGATCACAAGCAGGCCGATCCCTTTGCCGGCGGGCTTTTGCTGATGGAGGAAATACGGAACCTGCATCCGGGCGCGTTCGCTTTCAGGCCGCCGCAGGAGAATACGGGCATCGGCAGCATGGACCGGCTGCTGGGCACCGACGCGTACCGTTTGGGAAAGATAGACGCCCAGGGGCTGATAGACGCCCACCGGCCGCTGATACGGGAATTTGAGGCCGATAAAAAACAGTTTGAGCTCTATTGAAAGGCAGGGAGGCAAGCAGATGATCATCCGCAGGTTCGAAACGGCCGACATGCATGCAGTCCTGCGCCTTTGGAATCACAGTGCCGCGGCCGGCGAGGTGGTATACAAGCCTTTGACCGAAGAAGGGTTTGCGGCGCTGTTTTTGCAAAACCCCCATTACAGCAAGGAATTCAGCCTGGTGGCGGAGGCGGATGGGGAAGTGATCGGCTTTGTGAACGGCATTGCCAAGAAAACCTTTCTGCCCAGGGAGACCCACGAAAGCACCCCCGGCTATCTTACGGTGATTTTTGTCAGCCCCATCCACCGCCGCAAGGGCCTGGGCAAGGCGCTTGTGCAGGCGCTCATGCAGGCCTTTACCCAAGCGGGAAAGCGGATGATTTCCTGCTCCGGCTCGAATCCCGTCAATCTGCCCTGGCTGGTGCCGGGCACAAACGGGCATGACCACAACAACGCCCCGGGCATGGACCAGGATTGCGCGGGCTATCCTTTTTTGCTGAGTCAGGGCTTTGAGGACAAATACAGCGAAGTGGCCATGTACCTGGATTTGAAAAATTACACGGTATCCCCTGATTTTCAGGAAAAGCGGGATGCGCTTCACATCCGGGGCATTTACACAGGGCGCTATGATGTTTCCCTTCATTATAATTATGACCGCATGTGCGATCATGTCGGCAGCGAATACTGGCGCAAGGTGCTGTATGATGAAACCCATGCCATTTCACCCCGCCCCATCCTTGCGGCCACCCACGAAGGCCATATGGTCGGTTTTACCGGGCCGGTGGATAAACAGGAGAGCGGCCGGGGCTGGTTTACCGGCATCTGCACCGATCCCATGTACGAGCGCCGGGGCATTGCCACCGTGCTGTTCAACCTGCTCATGCAGGAATTTATCGCACAGGGAGCCGCCTTCAGCACTCTGTTCACTGGCCGGGACAATCATGCCCAGCGGCTGTATCTGCGCACAGGGTTTCAAGTGGTCCGCCGCTTTTGTATCATGAGCCGCCCGCTTTAGGTGATTATTGTATGCAAGGCCAGGCCGGAAAGGAAGCAAGCGAAGATGAGCCAGCGATCTTGTAAAACCATTGTTGCCGTGGGCGCCCATACGGGCGACGCGCAATTGACGTGCGGCATGCTCCTTGCCAAGCACGCCATGCTGGGGGATAAAATCATTACCGTGGATCTGACCGCCGGCGAGCGCGGCGCGCCCAAGGGGATGCCCATTTCGGAATTCCGCCAGCAGAACGTTGCGTCGGCCAAGGCCTTTGCGGACCTGTTGGGCGGGGAAAGCATTGTGTGGGATATCCCCGACGGGGAGCTGTATGAGGACAAGGCGCTGGAAAACCGCCTGGCGCTGCTGCTACGGGAAAAGCAAGCGGGCGCCGTGCTGTACCACTGGCGCAACAGCCTGCATAAGGATCATATTTCCGCGCATACAATAACCAAAAACGCCATCTTTTTCGCTTCGCTGCCAACGTATGAAATGCCCTTGCCGCCGGCCCCCATCGGCCGGGCCATGTTCGCGGAAAACTGGGAGGACGCGGAAGGTTTTTCGCCCTATTTCTACTTTGATGTGACCGACGCGTTCCCGCTTTGGGAACAAGCCATCAAAAAGCTGTGGCTGGCCGAGCATTCCACCAGCTTTAAATACCTGCGCTATTATACGGCGCTGAGCATTACAAGAGGGGCGATCATCGGCAAGGATCACGCCACCTGCTTTGGCGCCAGCGATTTTGGCAAGCGCCAAACGCTGGAGCTGCTGTAATCCGCCGCTTTTATTATCCTTGACGGGAGGGTGGCGTCCATGGAAGGCTTTGGGTTTGTTGCCGATATGCTGGCGCAGGGAATGGCCGGCGGCGTGTTTCCGTCGGCTGCCGCGGCCGTGGGCATGAGGGATCAGGTTTTCTTTATGCACGCGGCGGGCCGCCTTTCCCTGTTTGACGGGGACGAAGCCGACACCGGGACAAGATACGACATGGCGTCCATGACCAAGGTGATGGCGCCCACCCTGCTGGCGCTGATGGCTTTGGAAAAGGGCCTGCTGGTTTTGGATGATACCCTGTCGGTTTTTTTCGACGCTCCCGCGGACAAGGCGAATATTACCGTTCTGCAGCTGATGACGCATACGGGCGGCTTTACCCCCAGCTTTCTGCTGGAAGAAGCCTGCAAAACGCCTGATGAGGCGGTACAAGCCATATTGCGCCGCCCGCTGGAGGGGCCGCCGGGGCAGCTGCCGCGCTATTCCTGCATGGGGTACATTCTGCTGGGAAAGATCCTGGAAGGGGTGTACGGAAAACCCTTAACTGATGCAAGCAGGGAGATGATCTTTGAGCCGCTGGGGATGACCATGACAGGCTACCTTCCCAAGGGCGGCAACATTGCCGCCACCGAAGTAAGCACCGCAACAGGCAAACCGTATCAGGGCGTCGTGCATGATGAAAACGCCCGCTTTTTGCAGGGCGTGTCGGGCAACGCGGGGGTTTTTTCCAACATTGAGGATTGCGCCCGCTTTGCGGCCATGCTGTCTTCAAACGGCTCCCCCCTGCTGAATCCTGCCACGCTGCGCCTGGCCATCAAGGACTGGACGCCTGGCCACGAGGTGCACCGGGGGCTGGGCTTTCATGTAAGCGGCGGCCCGGGCAGCTTCATGGGGGATCTTTTCCCGCCCACGGCTTTTGGCCACACGGGCTTTACGGGCACCAGCCTGGCCATTGATCCCCAAAGCGGCCTGTACGCCGTGCTGCTGACCAACGCGGTGCATCCCAAACGGGGCAATCCAGCCATACAGCGGTTCCGCCGCCTGTTCCACAACCGCGTTTACGCATCGGCGTTCCAGCGGCCGTAAGACTGGCGGCCAGGGGCTCGACCAGCGCAGAAAGTTTCAGGAGGATGCCATATGGCACAACAAAAATCATTGGAGGCAAAGCGCCGCAGGAAACGCTTCACTGTGGATGATCTTCAGCTGTTCCTGCTGTCCCTGCCCACCACCCTGTGGTATATCCTGTTTTGCTATATTCCCATGTTCGGGATCGTGATCGCCTTCAAAAATTACAAGGTCGCCGCCGGCCAGGGCTTTTTGTACAGCCTGTTCGTAAACAGCCCTTGGGTGGGTTTTGACAATTTTGAGTTTCTGTTCAAAACCAAATACGTGATGATGATGCTGCGCAACACCTTGGGCTACAACATCATTTTTATCATCCTGGGCGTGGTGCTGCCGGTATCCCTGGCCATACTGCTGTCGGAGCTTTTATCCAGACGGCTGGCCCGGGCCTGCCAGACGGCCATGTTCCTGCCCCACTTTTTAAGCTGGGTGGTGGTTGGGTACTTTGTCATGGCCTTCCTTTCCACCGACAAGGGGCTGGTGAACAACCTTTTGGAAGCCGCGGGGGCAAAGCCCATCCTGTGGTATCAGACGCCGCAATATTGGCCGTATATTCTCGTCTTTTTGCAGGTATGGAAAACCGTGGGCTACGGCATGGTGGTGTACATGGCCGCCATCAGCGGCATTGATTCCTCGCTGTACGAGGCGGCGGTCATCGACGGCGCCAAAAAGAGCCAGCAGATCCGCTATATCACACTGCCCCTTTTGCGGCCCATCATGAGCATCATGTTCATCATGGCGGTAGGCCGTATCTTTAATTCGGACTTTGGGCTGTTTTACAAAGCCCCGCAAAATTCCAATTCCCTGTCCAGCGTGACGCTGACCATTGACGTATACGTGTACAACGCCCTGATGGGCTCCAGCAAGCCCCAGTACAATTTCGCTTCCGCCGCGGGCTTTTTGCAGTCGGTATTCGGCTGCCTGACGCTGCTGCTGGCCAATACCGTCGTTAAACGCATCGATCCGGACAGCTCGCTGTTTTAGAAAGGAGGAGGCCTATGCTGGATTCCAATGACCGCCTCCTGAAAAGAGGCGCGGGCCCCAAAGAAGAAAAGCTGGCGGAGGGCATGAGCCGGTTCAACCGGATCCGGCCCCTGACAAATGTGCTGGGTTCCCTGCTGTTTATCTTGATGGCGCTGATGGCCGTCCTGCCGGTAGTGTTCGTAATCATCATCTCGTTTTCCTCGGAATCTTCCATCGCCAGAAACGGGTACAGCTTTTTGCCCGAAACCTTTGGCATCACCGCCTACAAGTACATGTGGAACATGCGCTCACTGATCGGCCGGGCGTTCTTCAACTCCATCGGCGTGACCATCGCGGGTACGACACTGGGGCTTATCCTTACTACGACCATGGGCTACGCCCTTTCGCGAAAGAGCTATAGGCTGCGCGGATTTTATACATACTTCATCTTTATCCCCATGCTCTTTTCCGGCGGGCTGGTGTCCACCTATGTGGTGAACACCCAGCTGATCGGACTGCAAAACTCCTATCTGGGGCTGATCCTGCCCCTTAGCTGCTCCTCCTTTTACGTGATCATCCTGCGCACGTTCTTTACCACCACCATTCCCGATTCCGTCATTGAGTCAGGCAAGCTGGACGGGGCTTCCCAGCTGCGCATCTTTGTCCAGCTGGTGCTGCCCATCTCCCTCCCGGCCATTGCTACCATCGGGCTTTTCTTCACCTTCGCCTACTGGAACGACTGGTACCAGGCGCTGCTGTATTTGCGCAGCACCCACACCCACCTGTACCCGCTGCAATACGTGCTTGTCTCCATTGAACGCAGCATCGAGTACCTGACCAAGAACGCCGCCTACATGAGCGCAGACAGCGTGGCCGACATGCCCAGCGAGACCATGCGCATGGCCGTCGTGGTGATCATTGTGGCGCCCATCGCCTGCAGCTATCCTTTTTTTCAGAAGTATTTCATCTCCGGCTTGACCATCGGCGCCGTAAAGGGATAAACCTTGGAAACAGCAGCCGAAAGGCTGTTTGTGGAAAATACAGTAAGGAGGATCCTCTCATGAAGAAACTGGCTGCCTTGCTCCTGACGGTTGCGATGATGCTCACCATGGTATCTTTCGCCGCCGCGGAGGAACCCGTGGAACTCATCTGGTGGATGGGCACGACCGCCGACGCCCCTATTGACCAGGCAATGGTGGAAGAACAGCTGAACGCCATCACCCGTGAAAAGCTGGGCATCACCATCAAGTGTGTGTACATGACGAATACGGAAATCGGCCTGGCCATGTCTGCCGGCGAATACTATGACATGGCTTTCACCTGCGGCTGGTACAACGACTTCGCCACCAACGTCTTTGCCGGCCAGTTCCTGGACATCACCGAACTGGTGAAGGAGACTCCTGCGCTGGTGGAATCCATGCCGGAAATGCTCTGGCAGGGCTCCTATGTGGGCGACAAGCTCTACGCCGTGCCCGTCATGAAGGACTACGGCATCGAGGTGTTCTTCCTCGTCGATATCGACTACTTTGCCACACAGAAGGGTATGGAAATCCCCAAGACCATGTCGTTCAACGACATCGAACCCTACCTGGCCGCCTACAAGGCCGACTATCCTGACCAGTACCCCCTGATCCTTTCCAAGGGTGGCATCACCTCCTGGGCCAACTTCATTGACTGGATCTCCGAAGACGCCCAAATCGCCCTGTCCTACAGCGACATCGGCACCGAGGCGGAAGGCACTGTGCGCCTGGCATATGAAATGCCCGAGTTCGTGGACCGCATCAAGACCATTCGCAGCTGGTATGAAAAGGGTTACATCAACCCCGATGCCGCGGTCATCGAGTCCATCGGCCGTGCCGCCGCGGGCGTGATCCAGTCCGGCCAGGCCTTCTACGGCGCCGACTCCATCTACTCCAACGCCAGGCAGAAGGCCACCGCCATCGTCCGCTATGACGGCCCCTTCCTCTCCACCTATTCCCTGCGCGGCGCTTTGACCGCTATCTCCGCGGCCAGCAAGCACCCCAAGGAAGCCTTGAAGCTCATCGAGTTCGCCAACACCAACAAGGAATACCGCAACATGATGCGCTACGGCCTGGAAGGCGTCCACTTTACCTGGAACGAGGACGGCACTGTCAGCAAGACCCCCCAGGGCGTCACCAACTACTCCCCCTGGGCATACACCCAGGCCTCCTATTCCTTAAGCGCCGTGGAAGCTTCCGCCTTCCCCTCCGTGCCTGCCGACCCCAACATGTGGCAGGTCATCTGGGATGGGTACAAGGACGCTGTGACGAGCGCCGGCCTGGGCTATGCCTTTGACTACAACCCCGTGGCCAACGAAGTCAACGCCGCCAAGGCCATCAAGGAACTGTACTGGGCCGAGCTGATCACCGGCACCTCCGATCCCGAGGTGATCATTCCCCAGATGATTTCCGAGCTGGAAGGCGTAGGCATCCGCGATGTCATCGCCGAAGCCCAGAAGCAGCTGGATGCCTTCCGGGGCAAGTAAGCGAATCCTTTAATAGGTAACGGCCATCCTGCCGGCAATGGTTTGCGGCAGGATGGCCTGAACCCAAGCAACCCCCTGCCGTGCTTGCGCGCTGCAGGGGGTTGAACGTATCGTCTTTTTTGATTCGCAGGCTTATACTAATTCCAAACATTATTTCGTCGTTGCGGCAGTACTTTTCGCGCAGGGCTGTGTCGTTCTCCGCTCAACGTAGCGCTGCTACGTCTCGCTCCGACTCCTTGCCCTGCATCGAAAACTCCTCGCCGCTTTGGACGAAATAATGTTTTCCATCAGTATTACTTTCTCAAAATCTTCTCCATCGCTTTTCCCTTTGCCAGCTCATCGATCAGCTTATCCAGATAGCGGGCCTCCCGCATGATGGGGTCCTCGATGTCTTCCACCCGGACACCGCACACCACGCCTTTGATGAGGGACCGGGAAGGGTTCAGCTCAGGCGCGTTTGTAAAGAAGGCTTCAAAGTCTGCCTGTTTCTCCAGCTGCGCTTCCAGCGCTTCCTGGCTGTAGCCTGTCAGCCAGCGGATGATTTCATCCACTTCCGCTTTTGTGCGCCCTTTTTTCTCCGCTTTGGCAATATAGAACGGATAAACGCTTGCAAAGATGATTGCATTGACCCGACGATGCTGCATGATACCTCCTCCTTGGTGCTTTTTTCTATTATACCACGAAAAAAGGGACCGTAACATGAAATTCATGCTGCGGTCCCTTTTGATTCCAGGGCTGCCTTTTATTTTGCGCTTTGTTGCCTGTACAGGTCATTTGCTTCCTGGGTCAGCACCGTGCCGCCCGCGGCGTACCATTGCTTCACCATTTCGTCGAAATACTCAATGGGGCGGTCGCCGGTGATGATGGCCACATAGCCTTCGTTGAGGATCTTGTCGCATTCGCTCTTGTACAGCGTTTGGGAAGGCAGCGCGCCAAAGATGGCGGAACGGTAGCCCACATTCTTGTCGGTCATGAACTGATCAAACCAGTAGAACTCCTGGGCGTATACCACTTTCTGATAGTCAAAATTGCCCGATTCTTCAATAAAGGCAAACCAGTTGGCGGCGCCGATGCCGTTGAGTGTGTCGTTCAGCGTCACACCGGGCAGAATGACCAGGGATTTCACGCCGTTCCAATCGATGATCTCGTGTTCCTCGCCCGGCATGCCGCGGGAAGCCAGCGCGCTTTTTTCAACGGAGGAGCAGTTGATATCGTCAATGATCTGCAAAAGGCGCGCAAAGCGGGGGGTATCGCTGACCAGGTTCGCGGAGAAGGAGGTGCGCAGCGTCGTGGTGTTGTTCAGCACCGTACCGGATTTGCCGGTGGGTCCCACGGGGGCGTATCCGGGCGCATAGGTGCCGGTCTGGCCGGCTTCCGTCCATTGTACCGGCATGGCCGCTTTGGCGGAGCCGCCTTCAAACTGCGTCGCGTCCACCCAGTGATAGAAAGAGCCCATGCCGGTCATGCCGATGCGGTTGTTCAGGAACGCGTGGGTGATCGCCCAATATCCGCCCTGATTCTCGCCCGTAATGAACTCAGGGTCCACCAGGCCGTCCTTGTACCATTTGGCCAGCAGCGCCAGCGCTTCCTTGGCTTCGGGCATCACATCGCCCATGGCTACGCCGCCGCTGCCGTCTTCAAGCCACATGTTCCGCTGCATGCCGAAGGCGCCATAGATGGCGGCCAGGCCGGTGTTGGACAGCGCGTAGGTATCCTTTGCGCCGTTGCCGTCGGGATCATCGTTGACAAAGGCATAGAATACCTTTTCATATTCTTCCAGCGTTTTGGGCATTCCTTCGAAACCGATCTTCTTGAGCCAGTCGGTGCGCAGGATAATGGGGGATGCCACCGTGTTGTACATGCGGAAACCGGGAATGGTATACATCAGTTCGCCGTCAAACTTCGCGTAGCTCCACGCGGCCGGATTGACCTCGTCAATGTACTTTGAAATGTTCGGCGCGTTTTCGCGGAAGAATTCTTCCGTCCAGCCGCCGATGATCCCCTGGTCAAAGTAGGACCGCTGATCCACGTACTGCAGCACATCGGGGATTTCGCCGCCGGCGACCATCAGGTTGATCTGTTCCCCGGCGCTGGCGTTTTCCACATAAATCGGCTGGAAGGTGACGCCATACTCATTGTTCCAGTAGTCTACCATCTTGGGGTTTTCATACAGCGGGCCAAAGTTCTGCATGACCATGGTGTAGGTGTACGTTTGGCCGGCAGCCAGCCCGGCCGTGGGCACCAGGGCAATGACGAAAATCAGCACCAGGAAAAACGACAGGCTCCTTTTCATGCGGGCACCTCCATTTATTTTCATTACGGGCCTTCCTCAAAGCAACGGCCCGCGGATGACGGTTTGGATGGGCATCAGCCGGTAATTTGGGGCATGTCCCCGTGAAAAACGATGCGCTTGCGGGAAAGACGCCATGTACCGCCCATATCGTCGCTGCCCTGATAGAACAGGTGATATGCCCCGTTATGCTCAATGGCGTAAGGGTGGCCGGATTCGCAGGCGTTCCAGCTTCCCTTTTCCCCCGGCGTCAAAAGGGGCACATCGCTCAAACGCGTAAAGCGGACGCCGTCATCACTTACGGCACAGCTGATCTGCTGGGGCGCGCAGTTGTAAGCGCCGGCATAGAACATATAGATTTTGCCGCCGCACGTGATTGCGGCCGGGGCCTCGATGCAATCCTGTTCCCAGTCAAGCTTCGGGCGGAGGATGGACGCATAGCAGCGCTGTGCAAAATCCTTGCGGTGAAAGCCGCTTTTTACAGGCGCCGAGGACACGCCCAGCATTTGAATTTTTCCAAGGGGGTCCCGGGTGGCCCAGTACAAGAACAGGGTATCGCCAAGCACCGTAACGTCGGCGTCGATGGCGCGGCCGTTGTTCCAGCCGCCTTCGGGCATTACTACCGGATTGCTTTCATCCCGGGTGAAATGGATGCCGTCCAAAGATACGGCGTGGCAGATATAATCCTTGGGAAACTGGCCGTAGCTTTGGTAGAACAGATGGATTGCACCGTCCAGCACGATGGCGCCGGGCGCGCAGATGCCATTGCCCTCGGCCGGCTGCTCCGCCTTTAAGGAGCCGATGATTTCCCAATGGTCCAGGTCGGTGCTTTGCGCGATGCCGATGCAGTACGCCTGCATCTTCCCATCTATAAACAGCGGTTTGCTGTAGTACAGATAGAACCTGTCCTGAAAATGGATGACGCAAGGGTCCTTGGCAAAGGATTTGCCTGCGGGCGTAATATCCTCAAACAGCATGGCGATGCCTCCTTATCCTTTGATCGCGCCTACCAGCGTGCCCTTGACAAAGTACTTTTGCAAAAACGGATAGACGCATACGATGGGGATAATGCATACAAACACGGTGGCCGCTTTGATGTTGTCCGGAGAAAAGTTTGCCGTACCGGCATCCTGGGCGGGGTTGATCTCCATCAATTGCTGCGTGCCCTCCAGCAGAATGCGGCGCAAAACCACCTGCAGCGGAAACAGCTCCGCCTTGTTGATGTAAATCGTCGCGTCAAACCACGCGTTCCAATGGCCTACCATGATCCAGAGCGTCACCGTCGCGATCACGGCAAGGGATACGGGGATATAGATCGATATCAGTATCCGAAAGCTGCCCGCGCCGTCTATCCGGGCGCTCTCCTCCAGGTCCTTGGGCACCCCCTGAAAAAAGTTGCGCATTACGATCATGTTGTAGGAGCTGATGAGGCCCGGCAGTATCAGCGCCCAGCGGCTGTTTCGAAGCCCCAGCTGCACGTTCCACAGATAGGAAGGGATCAGGCCGCCCGTAAAGAACATGGGGATAATGACCATCAGCAGGAAAAACTTGCGCGCCGGCAGGTAGGGCTTTGACAGCGCGTATGCCCCGGCGATGGTAACGGCCATGCTCAGGCAGGTGCCGATGGCGGTGCGCAGCAGCGTTTCGCGGTAGCCGGACCAAATGTAGCGGTTGGTCAGCACATGCTCGTAATTGAACAGCGAAAGCTTTTCCGGCAAAAGGTTCAGCCGGCCCAGGCTGATGTATCCGCTGTTTAAAGATTGCATCAGCAGATTCCAAAATGGAATGATGATGCTGACGCTCGCCAGCAAAAGCACGGTCAGGATCACCGCATCAAAAACCTTGTCCCCCCTGGAGCGCGCGGTGCCTTGCATGATTCAGCCTCCCTCATGATAAAGTCGCAGGGCATTTGCTCACCAAAGGCTGCTTTCGCTCAGGCGCTGGGCGATCTTGTTGGTGATGAACACGAACAGGAAGCCGATGCCGTTTTTGAACAGGCCGACGGCGGCGGCATAGGAGTACTGCATGCCCTCCAGGCCGCGGCGGTACACATAGGTGTCAATGATGTCCGCGACGCTCATCACGCCATCGTTGTACAGGTTGTAAATCTGATCGAAACCGCCGTTTAAAATGCTGCCGGTGTTGAGTATCAAAAGCACGGTGGCGGTGGGCAGTATGCCCGGCAGGGTCACGTGCCGGATCCGCTGCAGCCTGCTTGCGCCGTCGAGCATGGCGCTTTCGTAGATTTGGGGGTCAATGCCGGCCATGGCGGCCAGATAGACGATGGAGCCCCAACCCGCGCTTTGCCATATGCCTGTGGCGATAATGGTGGGCACAAAGGTGTTTTTGCTGCCCAGAAAATAAATTGGCTGAAGGCCCAGCTTTGTCAGCAGAATATTCACCGGCCCGTTGGAGGGGGACAGGAATTGAATGAACACGCCGGCCAGCACGACCCAGGACAGAAAATGGGGGAGGTAGGAGACGGTTTGTATCACGCGCTTTGTCTTTGGGTGGCGCAGCTCGTTCAGCATGATGGCCAGCAATATTGGCGCCGGAAAACCGAAAAGCAGCCGCAGCAGGCTGATGCTGACGGTGTTGTACAGCACCTCGTAGAAGCTGGCCGTGGCAAACAGTGTTTGAAAGTGCTTAAGGCCCGCCCAGGGGCTTCCCCAAATGCCCTTCAACAGCTTGAAGTCCTTGAACGCCAGCAGGATGCCCGACATCGGGATATAGCAAAATATCATATAGTAGGCGGCGACCGGCAAAAGCATCAACAGGATATCCCAGTGCCGGAGAGCACGCAGGCGCAGGGAAAGCCGGGCGGGGCGCATGGGGGATGAGGCCTTGATTCCCGGATGCATGCAATCCCTCCCTCCGTTTGTTCTGTGTGCCGGCCGCATGCGGCGCGGCGGCAATCGCGCAGTTCTAGGCTACCATACTCAAGGCCGCTTTGCCTATGTAAACAATCCCATAAAGCGGCACAGATTTCCACCAGTTCACGATACGGGGTGGATTTGATCCTCACGCATTTGAGCAAGAAATCCACCCCGCGGCACAAGAATCCACTTCCTGCAGTGGATTTGTTTACAATCAACAGGGAAAACGGTAAAATGTGAACAAAATGCTATGTACTCGCTAAGGAGAAATGCATGAACCTGCTGCGTCGGCCACGGCATCGTTACCGGACGGTTTTTTATCACCGCTTGGTGATCTCTTTCATGCTGGTTTCCATTATCATCGTCCTGCTGGGCAGCATCATCAGCTATCATCTGTTTTTGGACCAGTTTTCCGCGGAGGTAAAGCAAAATCACCGCAGCGTCATGGAATACAACGGGCAGGTGCTTGGCAAAGCGCTGTTTGAAAACGGGCGGCGGCTGTTTTCGGAAGTGTCCATGAATCAGCCCTACACCCAGCTGTATCCCTTTTTTCTGCAAAGTACCCAGGATGACAGCAGCGTGATGGTGCTGAAGATTTACGAAAGCCTGCGCACGATGAACAACCTGTCCTCCGGCCTTTTGAGCTCAGTCGTGATCTATTACCCCGGTCAGGGTTTTTTCATATCAAGCACCATGGGTTACAAATCCCTAAGCGACCCAAGCAACGCCCCATACAAAACAATGGTGGAGCAATTTCCCAGGCTTAGTGCCGGCCGCGTCACCTGGTGGAAAAACAGCGGCGATGTTATCCTGCCGGGAATGCAGGACAAGGAAGGGATCGTCTTTGGCGGCGTCCCCTCCTGGGGCAGCGGCGCGGGCGGCAAGCGGGCGCAGGTTTATTTTTTCGTGAATCCGGACCTGATTTCAAGCCTGCTCAACAGCATCGCCGACCAGGATACCACTGCGTTTTTGCTGGATGAGAACGGGCAGCTGCTGGCTGCCAGCCGCAACACGCCCGAGAACTTTGTTCTTCCCGATAAGGTTTGGCAATCGGCGATGGAAGATGCGGGCGCGTACGCAAGCCTTGCGGATACGCAAAGCCCGGGACAGGAGCTGTACACCTTTTCCCTGATCCCCGGTTCCGCGTGGCGGCTGGCGCTCTGGATGCCCATGGCCAGCTATATGCGCTCCTCCCGCGCGATTCTGCTGTCTGTCATGACGGCCATGGCCATTTGCCTGGCCCTCTTTCTTCCTCTTACCACCTATCTTTCCCGCAAGCTGTATACGCCTACCCAGCAGCTTGCCGCGCTTGTGCGGCAGCTTTCCGATTCTCCGGAGGGCAGTTTTTCCAAGAACGAATACGACGCGATCGGCGCGTCGATTCAGCGGCTGTCCATGCGCTTGAACCAGGCCGAGCGGGCGCTGTACATCAATAAGCCCATTTTGCGTCATGTTCAGCTGCAGCATCTTCTGCTGGGCGGCGGGCACGCGCAGCAGAGCATCACCAAGGAAAGCCTGGATACCGCTGAAATCTTCTTTGTCCATCCGCATTTCGCGGTGGTGCTGTGTGAGTGGCTGCAGTGCGATGAGACGCCTGAACCGGCGCCGGAAATGCAGGCGCTGTGCTTTTTGCTGATCGCCCATGTGGAGGGCCAGCTTGAAAGCGCCGGCTTCCGCGTGTACGGATACACGGCGGACCAGACCCGGGCGGCCTTTGTTGTAAACACCGCGCAGCCGCAGCCCGAGGCGCTGATGAAGGTTGCCGGCGCCGTCCGCGCATTCCTGGACCGGCATGCCGTTGAAAGCATGTGCGCCATCGGCGGATGGGTATCCGCCATGGAATCCATCCATGGTTCCTATAAGCAGGCCTGTGCCCTGATGGAAGGGCGTTTTTTCGCGCCGCCCAAAACAGATATCCTTACCAAGCTTTCCCAGGGGGAAGCGCCCGCCTATCCCCTGGAGGAGCGGTACGCGGCCTGCCTGGAAAGCGGGAATGTGCCGGATGCCGCGGCATGCCTTCGTCAGCTGGCCGCCATCTGGCAAAGCCAGCTCCCGGCGCTTTCCCATCAATCCCTGCGGCGTATCGGGAATATCACCATGCACAAATGCGCGGAATACGAAAAGCGCAGCGGGCTGTCGGCAACACGGCTGCTGACCGACCCAACGCAGGTGCTCTTTAAGGCCGACGCCTATCCCGACGCCATGCAATCGCTGCTCCAGGAGCTGATGCAAACCGGGCCGGACCAGAAGGCGGACCTGATGGAAAGAACGAACCAATATATATTGACGCACCTTTCCAGTGATTTGAGCCTGGAAAGCATCGCGGAGGATATGCACTTCAGCCCCAAGTACTTCTCCAGGCTGTTCAAGGAATTGTCCGGCGTAGGCATCAATTATCACATCAACGCCACGCGCTTGGAGCGCGCCGCGCATTTGCTGCGCACCACCAATATCAGCGTCGATGATATCGCCTTGGAAACCGGCTATCATTCCACACAGTACTTTATACGCAAATTTCGGGAAGCCTACGGCGTCACGCCGCGCCAATACCATCAGGAACAGTCCGGGCGGATATAGGCGGGCCTTGCGCCGGGATTAACGTCTTTGCAAGTCTTTGAGAATTTGCCTTTGTTGCGGCGGACGATACCCGTCCAGCGCCGCCATCCTGCAGCTTTACGGTGGTAAAAGCCCCCCTGTTCCAGCGGGAGCTGAGACAGGGGGGCTTTCATAGGCTGACTTTTGGTGTTGTTTGGAGAATTTTACACCTTCACGACCTTTTGCGCCGCGTCCGCCTTATACTCATTTTCCAAAAGCTCCGTCAACGCGATGGCGCGATCGATGTCAAAGGCGATGGGCTTGTCATACAGCACCGCGTCCAGGAACTGGCGCAGAGGCATGGGCATCGCCTTGGGAATATCGTCCGGGATCAACCAGCCGCCTACGCCCGAGGGCTTCGAATAGATGCGCAGCTTGCCGTTCTCAATGACGATGGAGCCTTCAGTACCCAGGATTTCGATGGCGCTGTGGGAATACGGGGAGACGAATCCGGTTTCGAGCACGGCGATGGCCTGGTTTTCAAATTCGATGGTGGAAACAGCGTTGTCCTCCATGGTCTTGGGGCAGCAGACGGTATTGAACATGGACGCCACGCGCACGGGCTTGCCCAGCAGGTAGCTGGCCTGATAGTTGGGATGGCAGCCCAAATCCATCATCGCGCCGCCACAGGTCTTGGTGGCGTCGTACCAATATGCCGGCAGCCAGCCCTGGGAAGATCCGCCATGGGCCGCGCGGATGCGCAGGTATGTGACCTTGCCCAGCTTTCCCTCGTCAATGGCCTGCTTGGCGTAGCGCATTTCGCCGGAAATCAGGCCGGGGAACGAAATCGCGAACTTGACGCTGTTTTCGACGATGGCTTTTTTGATCTCCTCGCACTCCGCCACCGTGGGCGCCAGCGCCTTTTCGGTAAAAATGGGTTTCTTCGCCCTTGCGGCGGCAATGATCAATTCCTTATGGTCGCTGGTGGGAGAATCCACCACCACCGCGTCCACCAGCCCCAAGAACTTTTGAAGGTCCGGCTCGTATACCGCCGAGAACTTCTGTGCCGCGGCCTGGCCGCGGGCAGCGTCGTCGTCCCAGATTGCCGTGACCTTCGCGTCTTCCTGCGCGTTCACGTTCGTGGCGTAGCCGTCCGCGTGCACGTGCCACATTGATAGCATGCCAACTTTAAGCATAGGTTTTTGTCCTCCTCTTATTATATGGTCGGAATCTCAATTTCCACTTCGCGCTGGAGCTTGCTGGAGCGGTAGATGCCGTCGCAGATCGCCTGGTTGTACAGGATTTCCTCGCCCGGCACCGGCGCGGGGCCGCCCGTCAAAAGCGCGTCCACGAAGCCGCGCATCTTGGCCGGCCAGATGTCCACAGGCGCGGAGCCTTCATAGGCGTTGAAGGGGATCGTGGGGAGCACGTACGAATCGATGTGCTGACCGTTGACATCGGTGAAATACATCACGCGGGAGGGGCGCTTGAGTTCATCCTGCGAGTTCAGGATTTTGATGGCGCCTTCGGTGCCCAGCCACAGCGTGTCGCCCAGGGTATCGGCGTGCATGGCCCAGGATTGCTTGAACACATAGGTAACGTCGCCTTCCATGCGCACCAGCGCCACGGAGAAATCATCCACGTCAAAGGTATCCGCGCCGGGCCAGTATTTGGGGTTTTTTCCAAAGTAGTTGGTGGCGATGGCCGAAACGGTCAGGGGCTTGGGGTACTTGATGGCGTGCAGGCACTCGTCGATGGAATAGCAGCCGATATCGCCAAGGCAGCCATAGCCGGCCTTGGACTTGTCCACAAACGTGCCCGCCGGAATGCCCCTGCGGCGGCCGCCGCCGCTTTGCACATAGTACACCTTGCCCAGCGCGCCGGAAGCGATGATATCGTCCACCTTTTTGCGCATGAAATCGTACCGGGGCTGAAAGCCGATGGTCAGGAATTTGTTCGCCTTTTTCGAGGCGCGCACCATATCCACCGCTTCTTGAAGGGTAAAGGACATGGGCTTTTCGCACAGCACGTGAACCCCCGCCTCTAAAAGCGCAATGGCGCACTCGGCGTGGGTGGTGTTGTAGGTGCAAACGCTGGCGCCATCCATTTGAACATTCTTGATAAGGTCGTATACATTGTCAAACGCCGGCGCCTTGTGGAGGCCGTACTTATCCAGGAACGCGCGCGCCTTGCCGGGTACGATATCACACGCGCCGACGATTTCCACATCGTCAAAGGTCATGTAGGGTTTCATGTGCGCGTGGGCGATCCCGCCCGTTCCGACGATTCCGATGCGGAGCTTAGCCATGGAAACACCTCCCAATTTACTTTTCTTATCCGTTCGCGATCCAGCGGTCCACCACCTGTTGGCGGTATTCCCTGGACAGCGACTTAAAGAACGCGCTGTAGCCTGTCACGCGCACCACCAGATCCGGGTACTTATCCGGGTCCTGATGCGCTTCCAGCAGCTTTTCCTTGGAGACGACATTGATATTGATGAGCGTGCCGCCCATGTCGTTGTGGGCTTTGAGATAAGCCTTCATGAGTTCGATGCCGCCGTTTTCCTGCGCCAGCCCGGCGTCAAAGTCCACCTGAAGCGGCGTGGAATTGCCCCAGCCCGACTGCACCCGCGCCACCGCGTTGGCCTTGGCCGTAGGCGCGGTGCCCCCGCGCAGGAAGCCGGGGTCCGGATCGGCGGAGTGGGAGATCGCATCGCCCGCGTGGCGGCCGTTGGCCGTGGCGGGCAGCGCACGGCCGTGGTTGTACACCTCGCCGTGGGAAAAGATGCCCGGCAGCACGATATATCCGTCGTTGGTGGGGGTAAGGCGCATCAAATCCGAATAAAGGTCCGCCACATATTTGGCGTAGTAATCGGCCCGGGAGTTTCCGCTGCCAAAATGCGGAACGTTTTTTAGCAGAAGACGGGTCTCCTCATAGCCCTCGAAATCCGCCGTAAGCGCCGCGTGCAGTTCCTCCCAGGAAAGCGCACGCTCCCTAACCACGCGCTGCTCGATGGCCGCCAGGGAGTCCGCCACCGTGGCCAGCGCCGTGCCGTCGCAGGCGAAATTGATGATGTCCACGCCGCCCGCGGACATGTCTATGCCGCGCTCGATGGGGCCGTGGGCGAAGAGGTTGTAGATGATTTCGGGCCGGTTCAGATGCTTGTATTTCACATGCCAGTCAAACCCCTGCTTGATAACGTCCACTGCGATTTTAAGATGCGCCTCGTACCGGGCCAGCAGGTTCTCCATGGACTTTTCTTCACCCGAGGCCATCATCTCATCGAGGGCCAGGGTCATGGGCTTTGCCAGGCAGACGCGCGTCACATCCTGCAGGCAATACTCAATGCCCGGCAGCGCCGTCCAGTTGCAGCCGACCTTGGCGCGCATGCGGGCCAGCGCCTGGGGCCGGCCGTTGCGCATATAGCCTTTGTCCAGCCCGCCCGAGCAGGAATAGCACACGCCGGTGCCGTCCTCGAACAGGTACTGGACGCAGCGGGTCAAAAGCTCGTCGTTCGTATTCTCGTGCAGCCGCATGGCGATGTTGGAAGGAATGCGCAGCCTGTGCATGCCCTCCAGGATCAAAAACGACATGCGGCTTGAAAGGTCCGTGCCCTCTACCGGGTGCTGGCCGCCGATTTGGCTGTAATGCGTGTCGTTGAACAGCAGCGATACGATGTACCACACGACCTCCTCGTCGTCTGTGATCACGCCGTTTTTCACGTCCCGCTCGTAATAAGGGCGCAGCAGCTCATCCAGCTCCTGCAGCGCGCCGCCGGTGTAATACATGCGGTCGATGGTTTGAAACCAGCCCAGGAATTGCACCGCTTCGCGCAGGGTTCTGGGCGGGTTGTCGATGAGCCATTCGTTGATATCGGCGATATCCGAAAGGTTTTTGCGGATGAACGCGTCCGATTCCCGCGCCGCCGTCTCCCGGGCATATTGAACATGCCGGCGCATCCAGTTTTGAACCGCTACCACCACGCGCTCTTCGCCATCGTAAAACGAAGCATCCTCCGGATGGTTCTTTTCGCGGTAGTAGCGGATCTTTTTCAGCAGCCCGCCCCAGCCAAGTTCCAGGCCGATGTTCATGTCGGGCGCTACATGGTTCATGGCGTAGATGCCGCGGTTGCGGATGTTGTACTTTTCCCAGAGGGGAATCAGGTCGTCCCGCCGCTGATCGGGCCGCCAGGGATCGGGAAGCTCGCACGCGTGGGCCCACGCGCCGGCAATGGCGCTGTAGGGGTGCACGTACGTTGGGTGCGCGTCAATAAACGCGCAAAAAGTCTTTGATACCGCTTCCATTCCTGTTACCAGGCCGCTTTTTTCATCCCTGAAGGCCTCGTGCTTCACCCGTCCCATCGGCACCCAGCCATGGTCGTCGTTGTCGTATTGCCCGGCGATTTTGAGCTTCTGGTCGTTGAAGTTAAGTTTTGTTTTGCGGATTTCCTCGTTGCGCTGCTGATAGCTTGCCATCATTGCTTTTCCTGCTCCTCCTTGACAAATCCCCGCTTTACGTTATAAACAGGAACATATTTCGCAGCGGCCCTCTCAAGCGCCGCCATCGATTCATTCGCCGGGGTATAAAAATCCTTTGCTTCCTCGGAAAGCGCCTCGCGCTTGGCATTGCCCAGTGCGTGATAGGGGATCAACTGATAATGGACGAGGTTTTGAAGCTTGCAAACGTGCGCCGCAACCGCCTCGATCTCTTGTGGCGTATCGTTCACGCCGCCGATGACGGGTGTACGGGCGATGATCTTTTTTCCTGCCGCATCGAGCCTCATAAGCGTATCAAGGATCGTCTCGCGGTCCCCGTGGATATAGCGCCGGTAAATTTCCGGGCTAAACGCTTTCACGTCGAAGAGCACCAGGTCGATGAACGAAAGCGATGGCTCAATATTCGAAAAGGGATAATTCCCCGCCGTCTCCACCGCGGTGTGTATGCCCTTTTCCTTCGCGCCCTGCAAAAGCGCCGCGAGGAACTCTTTTTGAAGCGCGGGCTCCCCGCCGGAGACGGTCATCCCGCCGCCGGAGCTTTTGTAATAGGCTTTGTCTTCGTTAACCTCCAAAAGCACCTCTTCGGCGCTCATCCGCCTGCCCGAGCATATCAGCGCCTGGGTGTTGCAGACGCCGGCGCACAGCCCGCATCCATCACACAACCCCCGATCATACACGTGTCCGTTACTCTCCAACGCGTGCGCGTCGCGGGGGCAAACGGAAACACATAGCCCGCAGCTTGAGCACCGGCTGGGATAATACTGTATTTGAGTCTGCAAGCTTAATGATTCGGGGTTGTGACACCACTCACATTGATTCGAACATCCCTTCAGGAAGACCGTGGTGCGAATTCCGGGGCCGTCGTGAAGGGCAAAGCGCTGAATGTCGAAAACCATCCCGCTCGTTTGCATGGTATACTCCTCGGGCGCTCATATACGATTGCGATTGCGCTTCCCACATTGTACCACACTCTCCGGGAAAAGCGTATACCCCACAAAAAATTTGATATTTTTTTTAACAACCTGGTACATTCCACTTGCAAACGTTTGAGAAACATGCTATGATGACCTTACGTTCTGATAAAGCGCGTGTAACTTAATAAACAAAATTCATTGCGATAAATCAATGAATATAGACATAATATATAGAAGTCTATTTATCCCCATGGACCTTGATGCGGACCGGCCGGGAAAAACTGATATATATCACATAGAACCAGGAGGATGCGCATGACACAAGAAATCGCGAAAGGGCGCACGCTGCTCACAAAAGGCGGAAGCTCCCTCCCCCGGCGGATCCGGCAGCACTGGATGCTCTATGTGTTTCTTTCTTTTGGACTTATTTGGCTGATTATCTTCGCATACTACCCCATGTACGGGGCCCAAATTGCCTTCAAGGATTACAAGTACAACCTGGGCTTCGGAGGCAGCCCCTGGGTGGGATTCAAGCACTTCCGGGCGTTTTTGCAGGATCTGGACTTTTATACGGTGGTCAGGAACACGCTCTCCATCAACGGGCTGAAGCTTCTGTTGTGCTTTCCCGCGCCGATTCTGCTGGCGCTGCTGATCAATGAAGTGCAGGCGAGCCGGTTCAAAAAGACTGTTCAAACGATGAGCTACCTTCCGCACTTCGTCTCTTGGGTCGTTGTCATATCGATTATGACCGCGGTGTTTTCGCCCTACGGCGGCATCATCAACAACATTCGCAAGGGCATGGGGCTGGAGTCTGTATTTTTTATGGGACGGCGGGAGTATTTCTACCCGATGGTGATTCTTTCTGATATATGGAAGGGTGCGGGCTGGGGCTCCATCATTTATCTTGCGGCGCTCACCGGGATAAGCCCGGAGATTTATGAAGCCGCGCGAATCGACGGCGCGGGCAAATTCAAGTGCGTGCTTCACGTAACGCTGCCCGGGATTATGGGCACCATCGGCATCATGCTGATCATGGCCATCGGAAATCTGTTGAACCTGGGCCTGGACCCGATCATGCTTTTCCAGCAGCCCGACAATTACGTCTATTCCGAGATCATTGATACGTACGTCTTAAAGCGCGGCCTCCAGTACGGCAAGTTTGAGTATGCCACCGCCATCGGGCTGACCAAATCGGTCATGGCGCTGATTCTCATGTCGCTGGCAAACTTCGTCGCGAAGAAAACGATGGATGTCGGGCTGTGGTAAGATGTGCGCTTCGGCGTGGAAAAAGGAAGGATGTCGTGCATGATCGGCGAAACCGGCTCCCAAAAAATCTTTAAGGTGTTCAATTATACGTTTTTGCTGCTGTTCGGCCTGATGGCGCTGTACCCTTTCTGGTATGTGCTGGTGGCGTCGTTCAATACGGGCCGGGACTTCGCGCGCGGCGGCGTGTACTTCTTCCCCAGAGAGTTTACCATCGAAAACTATATGCTGGCGTTTCGGGATCCGCGCATCTTTGCGTCCCTTCAAATTTCGGTGATTACCACGGCGTTGAGCGTGGTATTAAGCCTCTTGGCCACGGCGTTGTTCGCCTACGCAATATCGGTCAAAACACTTCCGGGCCGTTCGTTTTTCTCATTCTTCTTCTTTTTTACCACCATTTTCAGCGGCGGCATGATCCCCTATTACATCCTTTTGCGGGATCTGGGGCTTACCAAGAGCATTTGGCTTTACGTGATACCGACGGCATACAGCTTTTTCAACTTCCTGCTGCTGCGTACGTACTTTAACAATATTCCAAGCGAGATGCGCGAATCCGCCCACATAGACGGGGCTGGGGAGCTGACGATCCTGTTCCGTATCTATTTGCCCCTGTCCATGCCCATTCTGGCGACCCTTGCGCTGTTCATCGGCGTCGGGCGGTGGAATGACTGGTTCATGGGTGCATATTACCAGAGCAAGACGAACCTGGTTCCTGCCGCTACGCTTTTGAAAATTCTCTTGAGCGAGGCGTCCACCTCTTCGGTAAAGTCCGGCCAGGAGACCACCACCCTTACGCTTACCTCCTACACGCCCCAATCGATGCAGATGGCATTCGTCATGATCCTGACGATGCCCATCGTGGTGGTATACCCCTTCCTGCAGAAATATTACGTGAAGGGCGTCATGATCGGCTCGGTGAAGGGATGAAACGAGATCCATAGGTAAGGGAGCTTACCTATAAATAAAATGGATGGGAGAGAATTTCATGCGGAAAAAGTTGTTCTCGATGCTCCTGGTACTTACGATGCTGTCCACGCTGGTCACCACTTTTGCGGCGGCCGCGGACCCGCAGAAGCAGGAAGAGGTGACGCTCACGCTGCTTAACTGCTGGAACGGCGCGATGAAGCATCCCAGCGATCTGTACAACAACGAAGTAGCCAAGGCGATCAAGGAAAAGACCGGCGTCACCGTGATCATTGAAAGCATCATGATGAGCGAGACCGAGAAGCTCAACCTGCTCTTCGCCTCCGGCGACATGCCCGACATGATCGACGCGCCCTACTGGGGCGGCAACGCCGGCGAGACCGCGGTCATCAAGAAGGCCGCTCGCGAAGGCATGCTGGTTGCGGTAGAGGACCTGGTTCCGAACTATCCCAACCTTAAGGACGCCTTTGACGTGGGCGTTATTTCTCAGGCCTTCCTGGAGAATGACATCGACGATCCGTCCTTTGGAGGACACCGTTATGTCATCCCGGTAGAGACCCCGGGCGATGAGGCGAACATCACCAACTGGGCCTACGGCGTATTTGTGCGCGGCGACGTGCCCGCGGCGCTGGGCGTCAACGTGGCGGACATCAAGACCAGCGAGCAGCTCTATGAGTTCATGGTCAAGGCCCGCGACTATGGCTTCAAGGATGTGAACGGCAACGACACCATCGTGGCCACCACCTATCACGAAGGCTGGGACTACGGCCGCTATGCCGAGAGCTTCAACGAGAAAAAGCTCACCGATACTTTTAACAAGGATGAGAACGGCAAGATCACCTTGGACGTGCTCACCGACAAGTTCCTCAACAAGCATATGTTCCTGTGGAAGCTTGTCAAGGAGAACCTGCTGGACAAAGAGTGCTTCAAGCAGAACGACGGCCAGGCCGATGAGAAGGTCGGCAACGGTACCGCGCTGTTCGCCGCCGCGCAGTACAGCGTGATCGTCAACTCCACCAAGCTCACGGGGCTGTACAACAGCAATCCGGAGATGCGCTACATCCCGGTGGGCCCGATGACCTACCTGGATGGTACGCCGCTGAAGCAAACCGAGCAGATGGGCCGCCACGGCGCCCACGCGTTCCTGATCACCACCGCGTGCAAAAATCCGGAAGCGGCGCTGGCCTGGCTTGACTACATCAACAGCGAAGAAGGCATGCGCCTGTGCGAATACGGCATCGAGGGCGACACCTATGAAATGAACGCGGACGGCCAACCCCGCCTGAAGGAAGAATGGCTCACCATCAAGCGTGATGGCCGGGATATCTATGACGAAGGCCTTAGGGAAAAGGGCATTGGCTACTACCTGGGCGGCCGGTTCATCTCCAACAGCAAGCTCACCTGGTGGGGCGAGCGCGAAGCGGGCGGAGCCGATGCGGCGGTGAAAGAGATCGAAGACTACAAGCTGCAGCGCCCTGTGGAGCGCCTTGCCGGCTATCCCCTCTCGAGCCTGGTAAGCACCTACAAGGATTACGACGCCGTCATGACGGAGATCCTTGACAGTGAAACCCAGAAGCAGTACAGGGAGCGCGCCTATTTCGCCAACACCGAAGCGGAAGCGCTTGAGATCCTCAAGAGCTATCAGGAAATGGTTCGCACCAAGAATGGTGGCATGATCACCGGCTTCCTGGAATATGCCCAGCAGATGTTCGATTCCCGCGAGGACGCGGCGTACTAAAAGCCTTGAGCGTATTACAGTGAAAAGAGGCCGGGGTGTGCTCGCCGCACCCCGGCCTTTCCCCTCTTGCAACGTTACGTTTGTTGTAGTATCCTGTAGATTATCCTCGGAACAGGGATGGAGGTGTGATGGCTTTGGAGAAAAAGGATGCCGCGATTTCAAGCGGGACGGAGAGCGCGGGCACCGCGTTATACAAGGCCGTCAAGGAAGACATTCTCAGGAAAATTTCCGGCGCCAATATGTCCGCTCACCAAAAGCTGCCTTCGGAAGGCGCCATCGCCAAGGAATACGGTGTGAGCAAGATGGTCGGCAAGATGGCGCTGAACGCCCTGGAAGATGAAGGCTATATCTATCGAAAGCCGCGCAGCGGCAGCTATAAATCGGAAAGGGATCCCGCAGACGGTAAATCTGAAGACGGCTTTTCCCAGGACGCGCACAAAAACTTTGTGGGCGTGATCGTTCCGCAGTTTGATCCATACTGCACCGAGATCGTAGCAGGCCTCGAGCGCTATTTTCTGCAGGCGGGATACAATATTGTGCTCCGGCTGAGCCGCGCTTCTTCCCAATTGGAGGAGGATGCGCTCAAAGAACTTTCCGCGCTGGGGGGCGTCGCCGGTATCATTTTGTTCCCGACCAGCAGGCGCTTTTGCGGGGATCAATTGCTTCGCATGCAGCTCAATCGCTATCCCATCGTGCTCATCGACACGATTTTTCGGGAGCTCTCGCTGGACAGCGTCTCCCACGACCACTACAAGGGTGCCTTTGACATGACCAATTATCTCATCGGCATGGGACACGAAAAGATCTGCTTTTTGACCTCCACCCTATCGGAGGCATATAGCCGCCAGGAACGGGTGCGCGGTTTTCAGGACGCCATTTTATCCCGGGACATGAAGTACGACAAGCGAATGGTGTATGAATTGGACGTCGAGGAGACGGACGAGCAGTACCGGGATTTCATGGACAGGATCGCCGGCGACAATATTACCTGTGTGTTCTGCGGAAACGATTTTATCGCCAAGGAGTTGCTGAACCAGGCGCTGTCCCGGGGCATCCGGGTGCCGGAGGAGCTGTCCATCGCCGGGTATACGGATAACGTTTTTCTCAGCTACATGTCCATCGGCCTCACCACGGTCAGGCAGCCCGTGAACCGCTTTTGCAAAGAGGTGGCCGCACTCCTGATGCGGCGGATTGAAGATCCGTCAAAAGAAATCGAATCGAACAAAATCGAAACCGAAATCGTTCTGCGGGAGAGCGTGAAAAGGATTCCCGCGGATACATCCATATGCGCTTTGCCTAGCAATCCCTCGTCATGAACCTGGATCACAAGCTAAAAGCCTCTTTTTATCTCTTTTTAAAAGCCTTGTTGCAACTGTGTTTTCGTTAGCTTTAGTGCCGTCGGTGTCGCTTTACGCACTTGCCAACGCATACTTTTTACCGATTATTTGAGTTAAAATGAAGTTGTGATATAATAAAGGCAAAGGCTGCACAAAGGAGAACTGTTCATGAAAATGATTTCCTGGAACGTCAATGGCTTGCGCGCCAGCTTGAAAAAAGGGTTTATGGATGCCTTTGCAAAGATAGACGCAGATATCTTTTGCCTGCAAGAGACGAAAATGGAACAGGGGCAGGCAGAATTGGATTTGGCCGGTTATCAGGAATACTGGAACAGCGCCCAGAAAAAAGGGTATTCCGGCACTGCCGTTTTCACAAAAAAAGCGCCGCTGAACGTGACATTTGGCATCGGCATCGAAAAGCACGACCAGGAAGGCCGGGTCATAACGCTGGAATTTGAAGAAACCTATTTTGTAAATGTATATACGCCCAATTCCCAAAGAGAGCTTGTCCGTTTGGGCTATCGCATGGAATGGGAGGATGATCTGCGGAGCTATCTTTTATCGCTGGACACCCAAAAACCCGTGATCCTTTGCGGCGATCTAAATGTGGCGCATCAGGAAATCGATATTAAGAACGCAAAATCAAATCACAAAAACCCGGGCTTTACAGATCAGGAACGTGAAAAAATGACGATCCTCTTGAGCTCTGGATTTTCGGATACGTTTAGAACTTTGCACCCGGATGATCACGAAGCCTATTCCTGGTGGTCACAGATGCCCGGCATACGGGAGCGGAATGTCGGCTGGCGTATTGATTATTTTCTTGTATCCCGGCGGATGATGCCTCAGATAAAGGAAGCGTTCATATTATCTCAAGTGTATGGCAGCGACCATTGTCCTGTTGGTATTGTCGTATAAGGTGTTAAAGAGGGACAGAATATATTCTCATTCAGTGCAGTTATATGCGATGCTTGCAAGTTATGCCGTTGCGGAGCTGCGGGCAGGGGACAGCATCAAGGGCGTGCAGGATACCCTTGGGCACTACAGCCGCATTCACTATGCCGGCGGCGGCGAATCCATAGCGGAAAAGCGGATACTGCAAGCGAGGTATTCGCTTTATGCTGTTGAAAATGCTTATAATTTACAGAGGTCCCTTGATAAAATATCTACATTGTTGAAAAGCCAGTTTGCCAAGTTATCGGTCAGCTTGGCAATTTTGAAATAATCGATCGGTAAATCATCGTAAGGCGGTGTAAAACTGCAAAAAATGCAATAATGATAAATAAAATAAGGCATCATTTTCAAGTCGTAACGATTTAATTTGATTGGAGCGTATTTCAAGTATTCGTTTAAATAAGGTTCAAATTTTGTTATGTCGATTACGCCGTCTTTACATTCGGGAGCTGCGTATGTATAAGACATCAGCACTTCAAAGCAAGCAAGTACATTACCCGGATGCGTCCAGTCGATGACGACCAATTCCCCATCTCTGACAATAATCTGATTAACATAAAAATCCCCATGCGTAACAACATAAGTGAGTTTATCGCAATCGAACGCAAAGCACGAAACCCTTTTTATATGTTTTAACCGTTCGTTTAACGCAATTGCTAATGAAACATCGTTTTTATCTTCGGCTTGCTTTATTTTATCCAAAATATACTGCTCGCCTCGAATATATTTTTCTTTTGAAAAGAAGTCTTGCCCAAACCCTACGGGTGGTATCCGTTTATAATCCTTTAAAGCGTTTTGTATTTGCCCAAGGGTTCGTGCGGATTTTGTCAAAAACCAATCGGGGGCAGCGTTTAATTCAATCATCGTACCTTCGATAAATTCATATAGAATATATTGGAGTTCATTATCCGTAAAAACATGACTTCCGCTGATTGTAGGATAAATCTTTGGTACGCTAATTCCTTTGCCGATAAGATGCTCCATCAATTCGCTTTCATTTTCAAGATTGTCGTTTAACCCCATTTCCTTCAAGGCATACTTTTCAGTTGCTGATTCGAGTAAATATACTTTTGTTGTACCATGATCGGCTATCCTTTTTATCATGATGATTTCTTTATCGAAATTTTGTTTTATCAGTTGAGCCAATTGATCGTGCATGCAACATCTCCTGTTCAAAGCAAAAATTCTTGTGCTTGAATCGTCCTGTTTTTCGTACATTCCCCAGGGGCAAGCATGAAACAAGCCGCCGACAAGCGAGGCGGTTTACATGATGCCTGAAGCGGACGGATAGAGAGCGGCGCGGACCACGCGACGGTTTCTCCGGCCGGACGTGACGCCGCCATCGCAGGCGAAGCCCGCGGCAGCGCCCCCGCGACACTTTACCGGCTTGCTGGAAAGTGTCAGAATGGGTCATACGCTTCAAGGAAGCGGATGAAACGTACGCCGTCCCCCGCGTCATTTTGGCAACAGTATAGCATAAAAACGTGATCCCTTCCACATGAATGATACCGCAGGGGGTGCGCATCATTCCTTGTCTCGGCGCAGGGAATTATCTGGACAAAATTACACATGTGAGCCGAATCATGTATTTCTTCATAATCACTGTGAAATCAAGCACTGTTCGCCCGATCTTTGCAGGGATAGCAAAAAGACCCACCGTAATCGGTGAGTCTTTTGCTACCAACGAACGTCGATATTCATGGCACCCCCGACGGGATTCGAACCCGTGTTGCCGCCTTGAGAGGGCGGTGTCCTAGGCCACTAGACCACGGAGGCAAAAAAATGGCTGGGGAACTAGGATTCGAACCTAGACAATACGAGTCAGAGTCGTAGGTGCTACCGTTACACAATTCCCCAACGGCAATCAAACGATTGCGAAAGCCATTATATAAGATACGGCATGCTTTGTCAAGCAATTTTTTTGATACATGTGACAGGATTTACGGTGTATTGGATACTTCCACCCGGCTGACGATTCCTGTGCTGTGCTGCACGGACAGCACGATGCCCGTCCTGCCGCTTAAAAAGGAATGGCGGCGCAGGGAGCCTGATTCGCTGGTCTTGACAGGATAAGCGCCGTAGACCGCAAGCGCTTCTTCCTCCGTCATGCCGGTGGTCACGCCGCCGGGCAGCAAAAGGGGAGCGTCCCCCTTGTTCAGATCACTGACGATGGTGGTGATCAGGCAATCGCCGGCCAGGGCCGCTTTGTCGGAATTGTTGTACACCCAGGTCGTCCACTGGTCGCCGTTCAGGTTAAGTGTCAGCTGGCCGGAACCGTACGCCTTGACCGCGCTGTCCGCGCCGCCTGTAAGGACCCAGCCGTTTTTCACAAATTCCGCGACGGGGGCAGGCAGCGCATACAGTGCGCCGCCGAAGGATACGTAAAAGGAAAAGGGGTCGTCCCCCAGGCTGCCGGGCGCATGGTAACCTGCGGCGGAGCCGGAGGCTGAGCTGCCCTTGAGCGCCCTGGGGTCAGGCGCGGCGGCCATCACCACATTGCGCAGGGAGGCTTCCTTCAATATGCCCGTGGCGGTATAAAAGGAGAATATGGCCTCCTGGTCGTAATCCAGATGATACGTATACTGCGTCACATCCGCGCTTTCATGGCTTGCGGAAGGCGTGCCGTACGCGTTGATGACCTCCCGCAGGTGTGAGACGCCGGGCAAAATGCCGCCCGGAAGCACCGCTTTGCCTGCGGATTCCACAACCTCTACGGCAGCCAGCACGCAGTTTTTCACTGGCATCACATCCCAGGAGTTGTTTACCATTTCGCCGTACAGCAAAACACCGTTCTTCTCCCAGGCGGAAGAGACGGTGCGGTCCTCGGGCTTTAACAGTTCTTCTGCATCGCCGTTGTAGGTCCAGCCGGCCTGCGTCAGTTTTTCATAGGTGCAAGGGAGCGTTATTTGATCCCCGCCGATCAGCATCTGGAAGCTGTACAAGTCTTCGCTTATGGATTCAGCGCATCCTATGGCGGGGGTAATCAGCAGTGTAAGCAGGGGGAACAGGCGGGCCAGCGAACGAATCGCTTTTATCATAACCAGGACATTTCCTTTCCATCAGCAAAAGTCGGAAAACACCTCCCTATTCGACAAACGCATGAAAAATCCTTCTTCGCTTTCAAGATTTCTTCGTTTGAAATATGCATATAATAACCGGCTTTGTTTTAGTTTGGGCCCTTTAATATATCGGAAGAAAGCACCGTGCCCATGTTTACCGAATCGTTGCCGAAGCGGCAGCGCACCTTGTCGATGGCCGCCTCCAATTTTGTCTGCTTTTCCTGGCGCAGGGCATCCGCCGGGAACAGGCTGATCTGGCAGCCGCTCTCTTCCTTTACGCATAAGTGGGAGGCCGTTACCGTCAGGGTGCGGATGGGGGCGCTTACATCCCAGGACCTTAGCAAAAGGGGCAGCGCGGCCTCATACAGTTCCCTGGTGGTCTGTACGGCCCCGGGCAATTGCGTCTGCCGGGAGATGGTTTTGAAAGCGGGGTCCTTGATGTGCAGGGATACGGATTTGGCCAGCAGCTCATGGCGGCGCAGCCTGGCCCCCACGCTGTCGCACAGCATCAGCAGTCCGGCCTTCATATCCTCCAGGCCGACCAGGTTCCGGCAGAAGGTGATGCCGTTGCCCACGCTTTTGACCGGTTCGCCTTCCCCCGGGCGCAGCACAGGGCTTTCATCCAGGCCGTTGGCCTGCTGCCATAGCGCTTCGCCGCCTATGCCCAGCAGCTTTTTCAGCTGCTCTGGCGGGGTGCCGGCCAGTTCGCCGATGGTGGTGATAAAATTTTTGCGCAGTATCTGGGCTGCCGCCTTGCCCACATACATCATGCTTTCCACCGGCAGGGGAAAAAGGATCGTGCGGAAATTTTCCCGGGTGATAACCGTGGTGGCGTTGGGTTTTTTGTAATCCGACCCCATTTTGGCAAACAGCTTGTTGAAGGATACGCCCACCGATATGGTCAGCTCCAGTTCCTCCCACACCCTTTTGCGCAGCGTATCCGCAATCTTCTGGCCTGTGCCGAACAATTGCCGGCTGCCGGTGACATCCAGATAGGATTCATCAATGGAGCTTGCCTCCACCTGGTCAGTGTACTGGGCATAGATTTCATTGATTTTGTGATAGTACTCATCGTACTTGTCCCCATGGGGCGGCACAAGCACAAGGTTCGGGCATTTGCGCTTGGCCTGCCATATGGTTTCGGCCGTGGTAACGCCGTACTTTTTGGCCAGATCGTTTTTGGCCAGAATGATGCCGTGGCGGCTGTCGGGATCGCCGCATACCGCCATGGGTACCTTGCGCAATTCCGGCCGCGCGATGCACTCCACCGAGGCGAAGTAGCTGTTGCAATCGCAGTGCAGGATGACCCTGTCCATCCCCAGCCCTCCATGAAAGAACGTTTGTTCTCATTATAACACGAAGCGTTTCCGCTGGCAAGAGGGGAAATGAGGACAGAAAAAAGTTTTCAAAAAGGACTTGACCTTTACGTTACGGAAAGGTTTATGATACATCTGTCGGGAGGAATACAGGATGGAGTACACGGTTTTAAAGCTATCGAAGCTGGCCGGCATCAGCACCCGCACCCTCCGGTACTATGACGAGATCGGGCTTTTGAGGCCCATGAAGGTCACCGGGGCCGGGTATCGGGTATACGGGGAAAAGGAAGTGGATCTGCTGCAGCAGATTCTGTATTTCCGGGAGCTGGATGTGAGCCTCACGGACATCAAGGCCATGCTTACGGCGCCATCCTTTGACCGGTTGGCGGCGCTGAACAGCCATCTTGCAGACCTTCAAACGCGGCGGGGCCGGCTTAATCGCCTGATTGAAAATGTGGAGAAAACCATCTTAAGCGAGAAAGGAAAAATAACAATGAGCGACAAGGAAAAGTTTGAGGCCTTTAAAAAGGACCTGGTACGGGAGAACGAGGAGAAATACGGCGCCGAGGTGCGGCAAAAGTACGGCGACAAGCAGGCGGACGAAAGCAACGCCCGTATGATGAAGCTGACGCGCGACCAGTACGACGCCATGCAGAAGATGTCGGCGGAGATTCTTGCCGGTTTGGAGACGGCTGTTAAGGAAAAGCTGGATCCTGCTGGGGAAGAGGGGCAGAGGCTGGCCAACCTCCACAGGGAATGGCTTTCCTTCACCTGGAACCATTATTCCAAGGAAGCACATATGGGGCTGGCCCAGATGTATGTGGACGACGAGCGCTTCACCGCGTACTACGATACAAAGGTCAAGGGCTGCGCAGCGTTTTTGCGGGATGCCGTAAAGGCGTTTGTGGAAAAATAATCATCCATAAAAGGAAAGGAGCTTTCCAAAGGCATACGCCGCGGAAAGCTCCTTTTATGCGCTTATGCGCTTGGTGTCTGGCGCGCCCGTCATATCCATTCCTGCCAGTGTGCCCGGCAATAGCGGTTCAAAAGATAGGAAAGGTAATCTTCTTTCAAAAACAGGCGCTGGCTGCCCGCGTCGCCGCAAGCCTTCACCATATCACCAATGGATATGGTTTTGGCAATGCGCTGGGCCGGCGAGGCATTGCCGATATATTTTTGAAGGATCGCTTCGCATCCGTCCGTTTTCAAATGGCCCAAACGCCACCACGGATAAGGGGTGGTGATGTTCGGATAGACGTAAAAATCCTTGTCTATAAAAAACACGGGCGTATTGGATACAAAATCCTGCGTGGAAGCATCGTTCACCAATGGCTGGTATAATGCTTCTTCCGTCTGTCCAAAAACATCGGACAGGTCTTGCTTTTGAAAATGCTTCAGCGTGGAGGCGGCAAGGGTCTCCGGTATTCTTTTGACGGATTCCGGCGTAAGCCATATCTCATATTGCTTTTCACTTTCGCCGTCGCAGGAGCCCTGATGAACAAATACCGCCAGTTCCTGGCCGATATCCTTCACCCGCCGCGCATATTCCTTTTTTTGAAACAGTTCTTCCAGGAACGGCAATTCATCCACATTCTTTTGGTGAACGAATATTTGAAACCTGGGGGCGATGCCGTTTTCCAGCAGCAACTCCGCCGCTTGAAGAATTTCCTGATAAGCGCCCTTTCGGCCGCAGTGATCATCGGTTGTTTCCTCGGCGCCAAAGAGCGTCAGCTGGCAGGCCTTCATGTTCAGGGTGCGCAGCCATGGCACATAGGCGGGATCCCTTACGGCGCGCCAGTAGCTCATCAGCTCATAATGCGGCGTGACGGTTGTGGAAAGGCGGTTTTCCAGCACGTACAATTCCTGATAATTGTTCAGGTAATCCGGTTCCCGATACCAGCTGAAAACAGACAAGCCCCTGGCATGGGGGCGGAAAGCTTCGGCGGTATACCTTAAATCTTCCGCATCCAGCCGGCCGTTTGGCGTCACCCCAAGCCAGCAATGCCGGCATCGGTTGGGGCAGCCGGCCATATCCAGGCAGACGGTAATTTTTTCAAATGTACGCATCATTCATCAACGCCCCCCAACGGCCGGCGATACGGCGGTCAGCGTATTTTGGCAAACGCGGTAGCGGATGTTCATAGGCAGCGTGATCTTGTCTCCGCCGTGGCCGGCGTGCACGTTCTTCAAAACAGGCTTGTCGCGGGGCAGCAGGTCGTCAAAGATTTCATCCAGGGTGAGGGTGGGCTTTTCCGGCGCGTCCTCACATTTAGTAAAGTCGCCCAGTATGATCCCGGCGCAGGCGTCGAAGACCCCGGCGTTGCGCAATTGTGTCAGCATGGCGTCGATGCGGTAAGGCTTTTCCCCCACATCCTCCAATAAAATCAGCTTGTCGGTGACATACGGCATATACTCCGTGCCCAGCAGATTGCAAAATACCGTCAAGTTGCCGCCGGTGAGTAGGCCTTCCGCCTCCCCGGACCGGAAAGCCTCAAAGGGCGTTTCATCGGGGTTTTCCATTTTGCCAAGCGGCACGGGGCACATCATGGCGTTGAGCCAATTGGAGCGGCTCCTTTCTTCCCGAAGGCCCGCCTGCCAGTGGGCGCCGGCCATAGGGCCGTGAAAGGTGACAAGCCCGCACTTGACTTGGAGGGCGCAGTGCAGCGCGGTGATATCGCTGAACCCCACAAAGGGCTTGGGGTTTTCTTTGATGCTGTCAAAATCGATCAGCGGCAAAAGCCTGGCGGCGCCGTAGCCGCCCCGCAGGCACACAATGCCTTCGATGGAAGGGTCCGTAAACATGCGGTTGATGTCCCCGGCCCGCACATCGTCGCTGCCGGAAAGGTACCCCCGCGCGGCGTGCACGCTTTCCCCTACAGTGAGGGTAAAGCCCAAGCCTGTCAGCAGATCAATGGCCTTTTGCCTGTTTTCCGCCTCATAGACGGGGCTGGACGGAGCGATCAGCCCGATGTGCGCTTGGGGGCGCAAAGCGGGGGGCAGCAGCTGAGAAACCATGGCAAGCACTTCCCTTCTTTGCATGGTTTTCCTCAACGCGCCCATACTAAAGCTGGATTTGCTGTCAAGGAGGATGCCATGCTCACCGTATTTTTGCGTTCGGTTATTTTGTTTCTGCTGGCGGTGGTCTTCATGCGGATCATGGGCAAACGCCAGGTGGGACAATTGCAGCCCTTTGAGCTGGTGGTGGCCATATTGATTGCCAACCTGGCGGTAACCCCCATGGCGGATGTGGGAACGCCGCTTTTGTATGGCATTGTGCCCATGATGGGGCTGGTGGTGCTCCACGGGCTGTTTACCCTGATCTCCATGAAGAGCCAGAAGCTGCGCGACCTCTTCAGCGGCACGCCTACGGTGCTGATCAAAAACGGCGTTATACAGGTCAAGGAGCTGGAAAAGCTGTGCTTCAACCTGAACGACCTGCTGGAGGAGATACGCACCGGCGGCGTGCTGAATCCATCGGACGTGGATACCGCCATCATGGAAACCAGCGGCAAGGTCAGCATTTTCCCCAAGCCGCAAAAGCGGCCGGCTACCCCGGAGGACCTATCCATCGCCACCGGGTATGAAGGCATACCCCTGACGCTGATCCTGGACGGGGTGCTTGAGCAGAAAAACATGATGATGGGAAAAATCCCCGAGGAATGGCTGAACGCAAAACTGAAGCATTGCGGGTTTGCTTCCTATAAGGATATATTGCTTTGCAGCCTGGATACCAGCGGCAAAATGTTTTTGCAGGGGCGGCGCGCCGATCAATCCATGATCGTGGATGCGGTACCCCCCGGCGGGATTGGATGGTGACGCATGAAGGCAACGCTTTGGACGGTGATCATTCTGGTGGTACTGATCGCGGCCATCGGCATTACATCAGCCACTTTGGGCGCCAAGGTCTCCAGGGATTTTACCCTCGACCTGGAAATCGCCAAGGATAGCATAAGGGCCGGCGACTGGCAAAAGGCCAGAAGCGCGGTAGAGGATATGACCAACGAATGGGAGGAAACCTGCGAGTGGCTGCAGTTCTGGGTCAACCACACCGATACGGACGATGTCAACCTGGGCCTTGAGCGGCTTTACGCCGCGCTGGAGGCGGAGGACAAGGGCCTGAGTCTCTGGACCGCGGCGGAGCTGAATGAATCGCTGCGCCATATCCACCACCGGGATGCCTTGCGCATCGGCAATATTTTATAAGGGTTATTTGCGTTTGAGGGTAATCACGTGAAGCTGCGCCGGGGCAAAAAGCCTGACCGGCAGACCGGTCAAGCCTACGCCGTTGGATACCAGCACCATCGCCTTGTTCTCCTGCACCCAGCCGGACAGGTATCTGTCGGACGCCTTGGACAGCGGATTGAACAGGGCCTTGCCAAAGATGGTCACCTGCCCGCCGTGGGTATGGCCGGTCAGGGAAAGGTCAAACCAATTGGTGCTGCCCTGGCTGTTTTTTACGTCAAACGCCTCCGGCAGGTTGTCGGGGGAGTGGGTCAGGAAGATAACGAAGTCGCTTTCCCGCATTTCCCAGGCCACCTGCTGAATCTGCGGGTGGCCGTTGTTGTAGTCATCCACGCCGGCAAGGTACAGCGTGGCATTGCCGACGCGCACTTCCTTTGTGGCGTTGACCAGCGGCAGAACGCCGGCGCTTAACATGGCGCTTTGCAAAAGGTTCAGGTTGCTTTCCGGCACGGTGCGGTCATGGTTGCCCACCACGCCGGCCACCAGGCGCCGGGCCTGAATCTTGGGCAGGGTCTTGAAAAAATCGATGGCCGTATCGGAATCGATGGCGTAATCGCCGCCCAGCAGCACAAGATCGGCATTGAAGGCGTTGATTTGCGCGACCAGGGAATTGACGCGGCTCTGGGTAAAGAAGGGGCCCTGATGGATGTCGGAGGCGTACACGATCTTCAGGCCGTCCAGCGCCGGGTCAAGGCCGCTGATCTCCAGCGTTTTTTCTTCTACATTTAGTACCCTGGCCTGGTAAAAAGGATAGACAAGTACGAACAGAAGAAGCAGGAATGTGATCAGCCGGGACAGGCAGCCTCCCTTTTGGTGCTTTCCGCGTGCCAACGCTCTCCCTCCTTATTTACAGCAATTGAAGAATGATGGGTATGGTGACCACCGACAGCGCCGTGCTGACTGCCACGCTGCGGGAGGCCGTGAGCCCGTCGCCGTGGTAGTATTCCGCCTGCATGGCCGTTGCGGCCGCCCCCGGCATGGCGGAACAGATGAACACGCCCTCCAGCACGCCTCTGGGTACGTTGAGCACCGTCAGTATGCCCCAAATCATAAGGGGAAAGACGGCAAGGCGCATCAGGCAGGAGAAAAGCATCATGCCATCCTTTAAGTCGGCAAGCTTAAGGTCTGCCAGCCGTGCGCCGATGATGACCATGGATAAAGGGGTTGTTGTATCGCCCAGCATGTTCATGGCGTCCAGCGGCAGCTTATGAATGCGGATGGAGAAGGCAAAGAATAACGTTCCCAGCGTGACCGCAATCAGCGTGGGATTCAGCAGTATCCGTTTGAGCGACAGCCCTGCCTTGCCGGCATACAGGTACACGCCCACCGTCCACGTTAACAGGTTGAAAGCGGCCACGTACATGACGGCGTAAATCAGCTTCTGCTCGCCCAAAGCGGCAATGATCAGCGGGTAGCCCATATAGCCGCTGTTGGAGAACATGGCCATATGAATAAATACCGCCTGCCGCTTTTCCGTTTCCCGGCGGGTATACAAAATTGCGATTCCCCCGCACAGAAGTATGCTGACGGCGGCAAACAGGAAGGTTTGCAAAAGCTCGCCCATCTGGCCCGGCAGGGCATCCCGCTGCAGCTTGGCAAAGGTTAAACAGGGCAGTGTAAACAATAAAACAAATTTGTTCAGCCCGTCAAAAGCGCCCCTGTCCAGAATACGCTTTTTCGCGATAAAATACCCCAGGGCCATCAATAAAAATAATACGATTGCCTGGTTTAATACCTGCATAATATGAACTCCTGACTAGGCGGCTGAATTGGAGGACTCCGACCCTCCATTACCTCCCGGAACGTTTTTCACAACCCGCAAACGGTTGACACGTTCTGGCCCACATTGTACACTATTTTTATACCCTGCCGCAACCAGGGTGCTTTGCCCCATGGCCCCCCACTCAAGGGATATATCCCTTGAGCATCCCTAAAATTTGATATTTACGTGCAGTAACTTCAATTTTATCTATATAATGTTGCAGTAAAATTTCTGCTTCTTGTCCGAGACTTTATTCCCTTTTTCCCGCCTTACCTACAGAAAGGAGCCGCCTATGCATCCTGATTTCTTTTCCCTGGATCCCTGCCCTCTTTTGTCGCCGGTACCCATTGTGATGGTGAGCTGCCAAGGCCTGGAAGGCGCGCCGAATCTCATCACCCTGGCCTGGGCGGGCATGGTCTGCTCCGATCCGCCCATGCTGTCGGTCAGCATCCGCAAAAGCCGCCACTCCTATGGCCTGATTGCATCCACAGGCGAATTTGTGGTGAACCTGGTGGATCAAAAACTGGCCCGGGCCGCCGATTTTTGCGGCGTGAAGAGCGGGCGCGACATGGACAAATTCAAGGAGTGCGGCCTGCATGCCATCCCCGCGCCGCCTTTGGAGCATGCGCCGGCATTGCTGGAAGCGCCCGCGTACATGTGCTGCCGGGTGGAGAAGGTGATACCGCTGGGGAGCCATGACATGTTTTTGTCCCGCATTGTCGGCGTCGCCGCGCACAATGCCCTGAAGGATGAAAAGGGCTCCCTGCGCCTGGACAGGGCCGGTTTGGTGGCCTATAACCACGGCGTGTACCAGACGCTGGGGGATGTGCTGGGCTTTTTCGGCCATTCCGTGGCCAAGGACACCGTGCTGAAAAACCGCATGGCCGCTTACAAAACAAGGCCCCGTAAGAAAGGATAACTTTGCATAGGCGTTCTAATTATGAAATTTTTGGGAGGATGGGTGCGGGAAGGGGCCTTTTTCAAAAGGGTCCCTTCCCGCAATCTTTCTCAAACGCGTTCCTTGAATGCGTGTTTTATGGTATACTGACAGGCAGAATATAGGAAAGGAGGGCTTGTTGATGATGCCTTTGATTTGTCCTTCATGCGGCGGACGCATGGATATCGAGGCGGAAAGAAAGCTTGTTCCCTATTCCTGCCCCTACTGTGCCGTGCGGCTGTTGCCGGAAAAGAATGGCCAGGCGGTTGTGCTGAAGGTGCCGGAAACGGGCGCGCCGCAAACGTATCCGGCGGACAAGCCGGCGCCGCATTCTTTGGAGGACCCGGTGCCATACCTCAAGAAGGCCCAGGAGGAAAGTGATCCCGTAAAGCGGTACGCGCTGCTGAAAAAGGCGGAGGAAGCTGCGCCTGAAGACCTTCGCGTGCAAAAGGCGCTGCTTCTGCATGGCAGGTTTCACGAGCGGGATAGGCGCAAGGTTGACTTTTCTGTGATCAAGTGCTATCTTCTGCATGCCTTTGAAGTGCCGGAGGAGCACACCCATGCACAGCGGGAGCAGATGGTCAGGGAGCTTTTTGAGGAGGAACGGCTGCAAAAGGCCATGGCGCTGGCCGGCGATCCCCAGGCGTTTTTGAAGGAGTACCTGACGGCGCTGTCGGGGGAGTACATCCGCCTGTTTTTAAAGGGCAGCAGCCGCTATATGAAGCCCATCTTCGGTTTTGCCCCCGTCGGCAAGCCCCAAAGACTGCTGGCCGAGCCGGTGGCGGATATGATAGAGCGCATGCTTTCTGAACCGCTTCTCACAGGGCCCCGGCAGGAACTGCTGTCCCGTGCGTTTTACGCGGGCTTTGCGCAGGAATTCCAGGGCGAAACCTTGTTTCTGGAAGAAGCGCTTGGTTCTTTGAAGGAACGCCTGAAAGACTGACAGGAGATCATGATGCCAAGAAAACCCAAAAAACAAAGCAAGCTCAGCGCCGCGCTGCGCAAGGTGCTGGAGCGGTTGCTGCTGGTGATACTGGTCGTGGTCTGCATCGCCGCTTTTTACCTTGCCGTAATCCTGGCGGAAATCCCGGCTGATCAGCAGGCGCCTGAGGAAACGAAGGCCCCGGCCGTTGCCCTTGCTCCGGAGCAGCCAAGGCAGATCGGCTCCCTTGCGGACATTGGCAGGCTGACGGAGATTTTTCCCGCGCCGGTTTTGGCGCTGCAGCCCACTGAGGCGCTTTCCTTTGACGGCGGCGTGGTGAACGATCTGGCGTATGAAGGAGCGTTTGCCCGGCTGG
Organism: Bacillota bacterium; assembly: GCA_023425025.1. Classification (GTDB taxonomy): domain Bacteria; phylum Bacillota; class Clostridia; order Christensenellales; family Aristaeellaceae; genus JAEWAH01. The sequence continues at coordinate 36,116 of JAFADG010000051.1, read as the reverse complement.
TGACGCTGAACTACCATACCCAGGCGGGGGGGAAGCTGACGCTTATCAGCATCTATCCCTCGGAAGCCTTTTCCCTTTTGCCAAAGGGCGATTATCTGATCAACAACACCCTGACCGGGGCGCTGGCCGGCATGACGGCCGTGCGCATGGAATCCTCCGATGGCATACGGCTGCATGTGCGGGGGGAGAATGCGCTGTATGCCTTTGCGGTGCCGAAGACGGAGGAGGCGCAGCTGTCGGAATTATCCCGCCAGGCCATGCTGATTATGCCATAGCATATACTATTTTTATGATACGAAAGGGAGGTTGCGTTTTTCATGCAGTCACAGAAGACGGCTATGAAGACCGGCAAGCTGATCAAACGGTTTGCCCCATATTATAAAGGCTATCTTGGAACCATGTCCTTTGACCTTGTATGTGCCGCGATGACCACGCTGTGCGAGCTTGTTCTGCCGCTGATCGTTCGGGCCATCACCAACCAGGCCATGACGGACCTTGCGGGACTTACCGCAAATTATATACTGAAGCTGGGCGGTGTGTACATCGTCCTGCGGCTGATCGACGCCGCTGCCGCCTATTATATGGCCTCCGTGGGGCACATCATGGGCAGCCGCATCGAAACCGATATGCGCAGGGACTTGTTTGCCCACCTGCAGCAATTGTCCTTTTCCTACTACAGCAATGCCAAGGTGGGCCAAATCATGGCCCGCATCACCGGCGATCTGTTTGAGATCACGGAGTTTGCCCATCACTGCCCGGAAGAGTTCTTTATCGCCGGCATCAAGATTGTCGTCTCGTTTTTCATCCTGGCCGGCATGAACCTTTGGCTGACGCTGATGGTGTTCATCCTGCTGCCGCTGATGCTTTTGTTCGCCCGGGTCTTCAACAAGCGCATGCGCAAGGCGTTCATGGATTCCCGCCATCAGGTGGGTGAGCTGAACGCCCAGGTGGAGGACAGCCTGCTGGGCATCCGCGTGGTGAAATCCTTCGCCAACGAGCCCATGGAGGAAGAAAAGTTCCGCGAAGGCAATATGCAGTTTTTGCAAACCAAAAAGGTGGCCTACAAGGCCATGGCCGGTTTCCATACTACGACCCGGGTGTTTGACGGGCTGATGTACATCCTGGTGGTGATCGTCGGCGCGCTGTTCATCATCGACGGCAAGCTGCAGGCCGGCGATTTTATGGCCTATTTGCTGTACATCTCCACGCTTTTGACCTCCATCCGCCGCATTGTGGAATTTACCGAGCAGTTCCAGCGGGGCATGACGGGCATCGAGCGCTTCTGCCAGATCATGGATTCGCCCTTGGAGATCACCGACGCCCCTGACGCCAAGGTGCTCAAAAGCGTCAAAGGCGAGGTCGGCTTTGAAAACGTCAGCTTCGGTTACAGCGACGATGGCAAGCAGGTGCTGGCCAACCTGAATCTGAACGTGAAGGCCGGCGAGAGTGTAGCCCTGGTAGGCCCTTCCGGCAGCGGAAAAACGACGCTTTGCAACCTGATCCCAAGGTTTTACGATGTGACGGCGGGCCGGGTGATGGTGGATGGGCAGGATATAAGGAAGTTTACGCAAAAGAGCCTGCGGGAGAACATCGGCATGGTGCAGCAGGAGGTATACCTGTTCTCCGGCACGGTGTATGAAAATATCGCCTACGGCAAGCCCGGCGCTACAAAAGATGAGGTGGAGAAGGCCGCCAAACAGGCCGGCGCCCACAACTTCATCATAGAGTTGCCCGACGGCTACGATACGTTTGTGGGTGAGCGGGGCGTCAAGCTATCCGGCGGCCAGAAGCAGCGGGTGTCCATCGCCCGGGTGTTTTTGAAGAACCCGCCCATCCTGATCCTGGACGAGGCTACCTCCGCCCTGGATAACGAAAGCGAGCGCATTGTGCAAAAATCCCTGGAGACATTGGCCAAGGGCCGTACCACCTTCACCATCGCCCACCGGCTGACCACCATACGCAACGCGTCGGTGATCTGGGTACTCACCGACAAGGGCGTTGAGGAGCAGGGGACCCACGCCGAGCTGCTGGCGAAAAAAGGCGTTTACTACAACCTGTACCACATGTATACGGAGGCGGTATCATGAGCATCCTTGCGCGCAAGGCGGCGCAGACCGACATCCCGGCGCTGTGCCGGCTCTTTGAGGACTGCATCCGGGATATGGATGAAAAGGGCCTCGATCAGTGGCGCTGGGAGGTATACCCCAACGAGGCGGTTTTGATGGAGGATGTGGATGCGGGAAGCCTGCACATCCTGGAAGACGAAGGCGAAGTGCTGGCGGCCTTCACCGTCAATGAGGATCAGGATGACCAATACGCTACGCTGCATTGGCATTTTGGCGTAAAGCCCGCTGTTTTGCACAGGTTGGTGGTCAGCCCCAGGCGCCAGCGCCAGGGCCTTGGCCGGGAGGCCATGGGCCATGTGCTGCGCATTGCCAAAGAGACGGGCCATGACAGCCTGCGCCTGGATACATACCTGAAAAACGCCCGCGCCATGGCGCTGTATGAGGGCATCGGCATGCGCAAGGCCGGGCAGGTCAAATTCGACCACCGGACCACGCGGTTCCAGTGCTATGAAATTGCCTTGAGGGAGGATTGCCCGCTCTTGCCCATGCGCATGCGGCCCCATTTCCGCTGCGCGCCGGAGCTGCCCTGGGGCGGCGACAAACTGAAAAGGCTTTTTGGCAAGGAAATCCCTAATGACAAGACGGGCGAAAGCCTGGAAATCAGCGTGATCCCCGGCATGGAAAGCCATGTGGAGGGCGGCGAAGGGCTGCAGGAGCTGCTTGCCGCCTACGGTGAAAAGCTGCAGGGCACCCACATCAAAGGGCCGTTCCCCCTTTTGCTCAAGCTCCTGGACGCCAGAGACGCCCTCAGCGTGCAGGTGCATCCGGGCGATGCCTACGCCGGAAAAAATGAAAACGGCAAGCTGGGCAAGACGGAGGCCTGGGTGATCCTCCAGGCCGATCCCGGCGCCGAACTGGTATATGGCTTGACGCCCGGCGTGACCAGGGAGGAACTGATGGAGGCATGTCATCATGGCGCGGCGGTGGAAAAATACCTGCGCCGTGTGAAGGTGAAGGAAGGCGACGTTTGCTTTATTCCCGCCGGCTGCGTGCATGCCATTGGCGCGGGGATCCTGCTGTATGAAATACAGCAGTCCAGCGATGTGATCTACCGTTTTTATGATTGGGACAGGACCAACGACAAGGGTCAAAAAAGGCCGCTGCACATCCAAAAGGCGGTGGACGTGGCGGACCTTGATTTTCAACTGGATCCCACGCCCCGCACGGAGGGAACGGGCTTTGCACCGCTGCTGCGCAACGATATTTTTGAATTGGACCGGCTGCACGTATCCGGCGAGCTTGTTATCACTCCTGACGACCGGCGCTTTGCCTTCCTGACCGCCATGGATTCCCTGCTCCTAAGCTGGGAAGGCGACGCCCTGGAGCTGAAAAAAGGCGATTCCGTGCTGCTGCCGGCCCACCGGCCGGCTCTGACGCTGCGGGGGGTAGGCGAAGCGTTGTTTGCGCAGCCCTTTCTTAGGGGCGCTGCCCCTAAGAACCCTGCGAAAGGCTCCGGAACACCGCCCCCGCCTGTGGCGGAAATGGGCGGTGTGGAGGAGGCTGGCGAAACAGAGCAGTGCGAACGGTAGTGAGCAGTGCGACAATTGAGCCAGCTGGAGCATTACTCCCTTGAGCCCTATTTTCAGGTATCAGCATAAAATAATGCAGACCTGTCCATGTTGTATAGCAGTTTGGGCAGGTCCTTCTTTCGATACGGTTTATGGTGTTTTGCATTCGAGTACATTTTCGATTTTCGCTTTGTTCTGCTTGGTCCATTTGTGCATGTTTGCAGCATTTTCCGCCAAGGCACGGTTATTATTTGTATAAAAGGCTGTGAACAAAAGCTCTATGCATTCTATGATGCAAGGAATGGAGCACTTTTCTTCCGGAGTCAGACAGTTTATTCTTTCATATCCGGCAAGAATACCCTTGAGAATGTCAAACCATTTTTCACTTTTGCCCGTATCCTGGTAGGCATCAACCAAAAGCCCCGACGCAAAATAGCACAGATCAAAAACGCGGCAATTGATTTGCGAAAGGTCAAAATCAATATAACCTGTGACTTCGCCATCTTCAAACAGAAAATTGCCAAAATGCATATCCCGGTGGATGAGCTGCCTGGGCAATAGATGATAGACCGCCGCAAGCGCTGAAGCAGAGGCATCAAATGCATCTTTTGTTACCAACGAATAGTGATCAGCCTCAAAAACGTCCTTTATCCAGCCCTGCATTTCATCCAGGAGGTTGTTGTCCCAGCATTCTATGAAAGGCTGCGCACTGGACAGCGCCAGATGAAGACGGGCAATGACCTCACCGGACTTTTGGGCGATGGCAATATGATCCTGCTCAAAAATATTCCCAATATGCTTCCCCGGCAGGATTTTGCTCAGCAAGTAATGGCATTCGCCCTCTGTCAAAAACGCCTCTCCCGACAGCGTCGGCACGATTTGTGCCACCGGCAGTTCAAAGCGCCGCAATTGCTCCGTGACCAGCATATGCCGCTTAAGCTGCCCCGCATCTTCTCCGACCTTCAATATATGGGTGTCGTTGATACGCCAGGCGGTTTTGTAGATCTGCTCGGAGGACAGGCATTCGACACCAAACTGGCGCAGGATAAAATCGATATGCTCCATATGAACCTCCCATAGCACTATTTGCGTTTTTTTAGTATGCCGTTGATCCTCAAAAAGGCAGCCTTCATCTGCTGCCGGTCAAACAGCCAGGCGGTCAGCACGGTGACCAGGCCGGCATAGAGGGTAATCAATACGGCATAGCCGGCCCATGCGACAAAGCGGGAAGGCTGAAGGGGCCAGATCAGGAAAGGAACGCAGATCACCGCGCCCGTTACGATCAGGCGCACCATGCGCAAAAGCGTCTGCCGGGCCGGCAGGCCGGTAATTTCCCTGGGTACGAACCAAAGCTGGATACCGACCCTTGCAAGGTTGGAAAGCACAATGCCCAGCGCGATGCCGGGGAGCCCGAAGGCGATGCCCAATCCCAGCCCCAATACAATGCCCAGCAGCACCTGCAGCGTATTGTGGTGCCGCGTTTCCCGGAACTTGTACGCGGAGATCACCATCAAATCCAGCGGCGCCTTGATCTGGTCCGTCAACCCTTCCAGGGTCAGCAGCACACCCAGGATGGGCACTACATAATTCACAACATGCGCGTCAGGGATATCCCTGGTGAACAGATGCACAAAGGATACGATGAGCACCATGGAAACCGAGTAGAGCACCGTGATCAGCGACAGGAACAAGAATTCATACTCCCGGTAGGCCCGGCGGAACTTGTCCATCTCTTTGCGGGCGAGCAGGTCGCCAAAGGAGGCGTACAGCCCTGTCGATACCATTTTCAAAATGCCCCACAGCCCGACGGTCACCAGATGATAGGTGCTGTACACGCTGACCAGCCTGGCATCCCTGGTGATGACGGTGGTCAGTATGATGCCCATGCCCTGGTGCAGCGTAACGGTCAGCTGCTGGTACAGCGCATCCCACCGGCGGGCAAGGGGGGCCTTGTCGGGCTCGGCTTTGTAGTTGACGTAAGGGTAGTGGCGGCGGACGTAGGCATACAGGAGCACGGACCGCAAAAGGATCGTCAGCCCCGCCAGCAGCCGCAGGAGCAGGATGTCGGCCCGGATAAGGGAAAGCCCCACGATCACCGCGGTCTGCAAAAGCAGCGAGGCCATGCTGGCCCAGGATACCACAAAGGTTTTCTGGTCCGCGGTCAGCAGCACCCGGTAGCGGGAGAGCGTAAAAAACTCCAGCGTACCCGACAGACCCATAATCGCCACAAGCAGCCCTACCGACAGGCGGGATAAGCTGGTGATGGGCACCACAAAGGGATAGATGGCGGAAAACACAAGCGTCAGGCCGGCAAACAGCAGGCCGGATTTTTGATAGAACTGCCGGGCGGCCGATACGATGGCGCTGATCTTGTCGTGGTCGTTTTCATGCAGGGGCTTGTACAGGCCGTAGATGGCCGCGGCGGCCAGGCCGGCCTCCACAAGCTTAAAGTAGCCCATGAATTCGGTAATGGACGCCACCAGGCCGTTGATCTCCGAGCCGTAATACGCCAGCATCAGCCGGGGCGTGACAAAGCCCAGCAGCATGGCTGTCAGCTGATAGGCCCCGGTGGCCAGGGTATTTTTCATGGCGGCTCTTGTACGGCTCATAGTGCCTTTCGGGGGGGACGCCAAAGGGATTTCATCCCTTTGGAATCCCTTTAACTATTTAAATATAATCAATATGGCAGTGATGGGTTGATTCGTTCTGGAACATCGCGCCTCGGGCGCGACCAAAGGGCTTTCCGGTCGGTCCGGCCATCTCAATGGTCACAATGCCGCGCTGCCGCTTGCATTGTTCCTTTTCGATGGCTTCCTGCGTCCCGCCTTCATCCGCCACAGGCGGCGGCAGGACTTCGGAACCTTTGGGAACCTTCGGACGCCGTCTCTAAAACAATGGAGGCCTTTGTTTGATCGCCGATCAGAGGAGGGCGGCATGGCTCAAAGTCGACTTGATACAGCCACCGCAAACTCTTGCTTGGTAAGAATAACTGCCCTGAATAGTCCCCTAAATATGGGGATTCCAAAGGGGCTGTGTCCCTTTGGCGGGATACCTAAGGGCAGAGCCCTTAGGTCACAGGTCCAGGTGCTTGGCTACCCGCTCGCTTTCGGGCGGCGGGGTCATGTAGTCCGGGCCGAAAAGCTGCGTAAGTACGGCAGGATAATTCCGTGGGATCAAGACGGTGAGGTGCTCGAAGGCAGCTTCCACAAGGTCGTCAAACAGCGCGGGATTCCAGGTCATGGAGAGCAGGCCGAAAGCGCCGTTGGACATGTGCACTTCCCGGCCGGAGTCATTGCGCTTGGAGAGGTTTTCGTACCAGGCGGTTTTCAGCCGGATGGGGAAGGGCAGGCCCAGAATGTGGGTGATCAAAAGGGCGGCCTTTTGCGGCAGGGAAAACCGGCTGTAATCTACCTTTTTCTTGATCATGCCTTGCAGCAGGCGAAGCATCAGCAGCCGGACGCGGCGCGCGCCCCTACCCTCCGGCAGATAATCCATGATAAAAAGGTCCGTAAAGGCGTCATCCACCTTTGGGTCCCGGCTCATGACCCGGGGCGTCCAGGTATTGGTGCGGGACAGCAGATATTTTTCATTGCATTCCTTGGGATAGACTTTCTCAAACCGCGTAAAGGCGTCACGGGTCATGATCAGGTCGATGTCGTCGTCCCAGGGGATAAAGCCCTTGTGGCGCACGGCGCCCAGCAAGGATCCGCACATCATGGCGTAGGGGATGTTATGGGCATTGCAAACACGGATGATATCCTCAAACTGTCCCAGCAGCTCTTTGTGGATCAAATCCAGGCTTCGTGGCGTGCCGCTCATGCTTTCAGCTCCTTGAGTGCCTGCGTTGTCTTTTCGGCGATGGACTTGAAATCCAGCCCGTACTGCTCCCGCAGGTACTGCTGGGAGCCTACGATGGCGGAATAGGCATCCTGCATGCCGACACGCAGGACCCGGGCCCGGTTTCCGGCCATATCGCCCACGGTTTCGGCCACCGCCCCGCCCAGACCGCCAAGGACGGTATGCTCCTCTACGGTCACAATCAGGGGCAGTTCCCTGGCCAGGCGCTTGACCAGCGCTTCATCCAGGGGCTTGATGGTGGGGAAGCTGTATACCCCGGCACGAACACCTTCTTTTTCCAACAACTCCGCCGCGGCTACGGTTTGGGAGAGGATGCCTCCCGCACAAAGGAGAGCCACATCGCTGCCTTCTTTTAAACACAGTCCCTGGCCAATGCGGTAATTTTCAATGGGCTTTACATGCAGGGTCGGCTCGCCGCCCCGGCCCAGGCGCAGATAGCAGGTGCCGGGATGGTAAGTCAGCGCCGGCATGATGGCGTGAACCTCCATAGGATCTCCGGGGGTGAACACCGCCACATCGGGCAGCGCCCGCAGTATGGCCATATCCTCCGTGGCGTGATGGCTCATGCCCAGGGAGCCGTACACAAATCCGCCGCCCACGCAAACGACCTTCACATTGGCGTGGTGGTAGGCGCAGTCGTTGCGTATCTGCTCCAGGCACCGGAGGGTAGGGAAGTTTCCTATAGAATAGGTGAACACCGTCTTGCCGGAAAGCGCCATGCCGGCAGCTATGCCCGTCATGGCCTGCTCGGAAATGCCGGCGTTGAAGAACTGGTGGGGATACGTCTCCCAGTAGGGCTTCAGTACCCCAAAGCCCAGGTCGCCGGTGATCAGAAAAAGGTTGGGGTCATCCTTGGCCAGTTTGTGCAGCGCGGCGGTAAACGCATCTCTCATGGCTTTTGCGCCTCCAGTTCCCTGACGGCCGCCTCGTATTCCTCGCCCTGGGGCGTGCGGTAGTGCCAGAGGATGTTGTTTTCCATAAAGGAGATGCCCTTGCCCTTTACGGTATGGGCGATGATGACGGAAGGCCTGCCCTTTGTGCTTTGCGCGTCGTGAAAGGCGCTCAAAAGGGAAGCATGGTCATGCCCGTCCGCCTCAATCACGTGCCAGCCGAAGGCCCGCCACTTGTCGGTGAAGGGCTCCAGCTTGATCGTACGCTCGCAAAAATCCAGGCTCTGCATTTTGTTGTAGTCGATGACGGCGGTCAGGTTGTCCAGATTCAGGTGATGGGCGATCAGCGCGCTTTCCCATACGCTGCCCTCGTCGCATTCCCCGTCGCCGCAAACCACGTAGGTTCGCCAGGGCTTGGCATCCCGTTGGGCAGCAAGGGCCATCCCCACGCCCACCGGCAGGCCGTGGCCCAGGGAGCCGGTGGAAAACTCAATGCCGGGGATGCCCTTGTGGGAGACGTGCCCGGACAAGAGACTGCCGTTTTGGTAATGGGTTTTCAAAAGCTCCACATCAAAAAAACCGCTTTCCGCCAAAGCGGCGTATACGGCGGCGCCGGCATGGCCCTTGCTCAGGATCAGCCGGTCGCGGTCTTCCAATTTGGGATCCCGGCTGTCCACATGAAGCACATGGGCGTACAGAACGGCAATGATATCCGCCACGGACAGTATGGCCCCGATGTGGGAGCCTTTTGATAGGTGGGTCATTTCCAAACCATGGCGCTTGATTCTAAAGGCCAGTTGTCTGCTGTCTTGGCAGGTCATGCGTGTTCCTTTCCGGGCGCGGCCTTTTGCGCTTCCTCCCGCACCACCCGCTTGGCCTTGTGGAATACGCCGGCAACGGTCTGAAAAAACAGCTTCATATCCAAGGCAAAGCTTTGGCTCAGGGCATACTTTACCCGCAGGGCGTTTTTGTTGGCCAGTATGTACTTTTCGTAATTTTCCACGGGATTGTCGGCGCCAACCATCTCGTCCTGGCTGATGTACACCAGCGAGCTTTCGTCGCTGATGCCGGGGCGCACCCATAAAATGCATTCCTGGTCCCTGGTATAGCGCATGGTGTACAAAAGCAGCTCCGGCCGGGGGCCGATAAAACTCATGTCACCCTTCAAGATGTTAAAAAGCTGCGGGATCTCATCCAGCTTCGTTTTGCGCAAAATACGGCCCACCCGCGTGATGCGCGCATCATGCAAGGCGGTGGTTCCGCCGGTTTTGTCGGCGTCCTGCACCATGGTGCGGAATTTGAAAATATAGAAGGTTTTGTTGTGGTAGCCGCCCCTTGGCGCACGGTAGAACACCGGGCCCCTGGAATCCAGCCGCACCGCGATGGCTACGGGGATCATGATGACCAGGCCTGGAATCAACAGGAGCAGCGCCAGCAAAAAATCCAGGATGCGCTTTACGACATGACTGTAAAAGGGATGGGACAGAGGGCCCTCCCATCTGGGCAGTACGGGGAGCGGTTGACGCATACAGGCGCCTCCTTGGCGGAATAATCAAAACGGAATGTACAAGCGTTGTTATGGTAGCACAGGGCCCAGGCAATGTCAAATCATCGGAAATGGAGATGGACGCATGCCAGGCCTCCTGGCAGGACAATCATGGACTGTGCAACATAAACGCTTTGATTTTACGTATTATCATACGGAAGTAATGAATAATAATGTACAATAAAGTCAATGCGGGAACCCTGTGCTCACCTTGTAATCTACAGGGAAATTATGCAGATTGCATGCCGATAATGCAACCTGCATAATCCGCGACTCTTATGCAACAGCAGCGAATTATGAAGGAATACTCTGCGCAAAATCAGAACGTTTGTCGAAAAAAGGTACAAGATGTAAGAATTGGAATTTTAAGGCTTTACATCAAAAAAAGAATGTAGTATACTCGCGCCGGAAAGAGGGCATGATACGGCTGGAAAGAGGTGGTATACAAGGTTCGCGCTTCCAGCCGGCCGGTATGCGAACACAGAGAAAGAGATAAGAGGGGAGCAACCATGATCCATACCTCGGCCTGAAGCGCCGTTATGGATAGATCCTGAAACCGTGTGATTGACAGCCGCAGTCCAATGTTCCGGCGGCGCAGCCTCAGGGCTCTTTCACGCGATAATGGCAAACCAGGCGAAAGCTTGGGACGCAAAGCAACAGGGCCTTCGCAGGATAAACCTGCATGGCAGCCTTGCTGCCGAACAAGCGGCGAATGCCGCTGAAAGGGTTTCTTCCTTGGTACGGCCAGGTGCCGGACAAGGAAAATGGCGCCGGAAAGGATGCCATTTGGCTTAAACCTTGCTTGGTGAATATATTCCCGTAGAAATTGCCTGCGAAAATGGCATGCCGGGAAATCTCCTTTGAAGGAGAACGTTCACAAGGAGGCTTACGCGAAATGAAGGCGGCACAATTGCCCCGGTTTCGCAAGAGCCTCCTTTTTTGCTGCCATGGCAAGGGCAACGCAAGACGGCAGAATTGGAGGCTGCGGTACGCCCGGCTGAAAGAAGAAGCTTCAAAAAGGCTGCAGTGCACGGTGGCCTAATGATGGCTTGGGCGGACAGCAAACCCAGATGGAGAGAACACACTACTTGGAAAACAAAGATCGGGAAAGAGAAGGAGAACGAACAATGAAGAACAAGAGGAAGCTTGCCGTCATCTCCCTGGTTGTCATGATGATGATCACCGCCGTTGGCTACGCCGCGTTCAGCGATTCGCTGACTGTATTAGGCACCGCCCAGAGCGCGACCTTCAACGTCGAATTTGTAAAGAACAAGACCTCCGCCGATGAGGGCGTAACGGTGGATCTCGTGGCGCCCGAAGGGGAACTCGCTTTCCAGTCTCCCAGCGACCTCATCACCATCCATGTGAAGGATGCGCTGCCGGGGAAAGTATACCGTGCCACGGTGCAGATCATCAACAGGGGCTCTGTCAATGCGAAGTACGGCAGCTTTAGCCTCAAGGGGATCCCTGAGCTCTTCGATGTTACGCCAATCCCCGCCGCGGTGATCGCTCCCAACGAGACCAAGACCTTTGGAATTGATTTTCAACTGAAGAGTTCGATACCCGATTATAAGGAAGGCGTTCTGATTCCGCTGACCGAAGCGTTTGTGGCAACCATCGTCTACACCCAGGAGTAAAACGCTGATCCCAGCAACTACATAGTTGGTGCAAACGCGTGTATGGGAATGCGGTGAATGCCGCACTCCCATACATGTGGCATGTTACTTCGTCATTAGGGCGAAAGGAAGGAACCATATGAAACACGGCGCACATCACTTATTTACTGTCGTCATATTGGCTGTGTTTTTTCTTCTTTTTGCCACATTGGGATATGGCGCCTATTCAGATTCACTGACTGCTATAGGCAGTTTTTCTGTTGCAGTTCCAACTAAAACGTCGCAACCTGATGCGGATTTGGCTGAAGGCCAAATTCCGGATGTACCGGATACAACAGAAGATATCATGCCACAAAGTACGCCGGCGGTTGATGTACAGCCGGAAGCAACCTTATCTCAGGATGTTCCTGCGGCAACTGACGGCCCACCCTTGGAACCAACACCGACAATCATTGACGATACTCCTGGGGAAACTGTTCAGACACCGGTTGTTTCTATCATCACCACTGATCCGGAAGCAAGCGTATCGAAATGTTACTATAAAAATAATGAGGCATTCACAAGAAACGGGAAAGCGGCGCCATATTTTTCCGGTGCTTATGTGGATCGGGCAGGAATGCCCGCACAAACGGATATCAAGCCCGTCTGTCATTGGGAAAAGAAGACATTGGTTGCTTATGTCAATGTATTTGTACCCCAGGCAGGTACGCCAGGGACTGCGATTCTCAAGGAAATGAAATTGGCCATGGGGGTTGCCATCCGATTTGAAAACACAACCGAAGCGGAGCTTGTGCTGACACGCATATCTGCAACCGGCGGCGTAGAGGGAAGCTTTTCAAATACAAGCATCGGATCTATAAGCGATAATTCCATGCGCTTGACTTCAGGAGAATGCGGCGTGGTGTCGGCATACCTTGAGGGTGGAAGCCAATTGGGCGGACAGGAATTGGATTTGGAAAACCTGTCCGGCATGACGTGCACACGGGAAATGAAAATGGTATTTCAGGTGGATAACCAGAAAACAGGTGAAAGCCGCACATTTGCCATACTTCTTGTAATAACTGTAAAAACCCAGGCCCCTGTTCCCACGCCCGAGCCGACAATAGAGCTGCTGCCAATCCCAACGGAGATTGTGCCAGAAACTCCCGTTCCGTCTCCAGTGCCGGAGGTGGAAACTTCGCCCGCTCCCAGCGCAGCGCCAAGTGAAACACCTGCCGCTGCCACAGGCGAGCCTGAGGCGAATGAACCAGCGCCGCCAGTTACACCTGCGCCACTGGATACGCCAGCGCCAACGCCAAACAGCTTCTCAACGCCGGAAGCCGCCTCAACACCGGAAGCCGTAACGACTCCGGAAGCGGCTTCAGTACCTGAAACGGCCCCAACGCCGGAAGCCATCCCGGAACCGGAGAGCACTTCGGCGGCCATCGTTGATATAGTGCCCGATGCATCTATCGCAAACGATAGTCCGGAAACGCCTGCGATACCTGCACCCGAACAACAGTAGCAGGCAAAGCAGCAATTTATACCAAGTGGCATTCAAGCAGAAGACACCGCTAAGAACACAAAGTATTTGGTCCGGTTTCGCATATGCCAACACGGAAGAGAGTGTATATGGATAAGTCCAAAAGAGTGGCCATGCTGATATTTGTGGGCATCGCGATGATGACTGTGGGAAAAAATATCATGAATCTCGGATGGTATGAGCTGGCATTTTGGCTTATGGCTGTCCTCCTGACTTTTCTTTGCCACCAGTATATCGCCAGTCCAAATATCCGAATCAGAAACGGAATTCTTCTCTGGAGTTTGCTTTTCACGGGCGTTTTCCTTGTGCTTTGGTGGGGCAGCGGGTATATCGATGGCTTTGGCCATTCTCCCAACTCGCGATCACCAATCGGCATGCTGCGGAACGCGGGACTATATGGGGGAATCATAGCGGCGCAAGAGTGGACGCGCGCATATCTGGCCAAGGTTGACAATCGTGAAAATCACTGGGCATATATTGCTGCCGCATGTGCATTTTTTATTTATACGATTTCTTTTGATAAGGTTCAAATTGCGCTGAAAAGCTGGGGTTCCTTTTTCCCCTATGTGGGGGGAACAGTGCTTCCTGGAATTTGCGGAACGATTTTTTTGACATGGATGGCAAAAAAGTCGAACTGGCTCCCTTCACTTGCTTACCGGCTTGCACCCGAGGCTGTTCAGTGGCTGCTTCCCGTTCTCCCAAATTCGAGCTGGCAAACGAAGATGCTGCTGGGGGCAGCCTTTCCCATATTTTCAATGATGATCATGCAGCAGTTAATATTGCCTGGAAAAAGAGACAGGCGAAAAAAGTGGCCCGGCCTTCGGAAGCATCGCGCCAAGCCGGCTTCCTTGGCAGGTATGATCGTGTCGATCGCGCTTCTCTTTTCCTTTTCATTGGGTCTGCTTCCTTATAAGCCAATGGTGATAGCTACCGGCAGCATGCTGCCGGTTATCAGACCTGGAGATTTGGTAATCATACAGGAGACCGATACACGATCACTTCAGAAGGGAGATATCATTGCATATAAAACCCAGGGATATCAGATCGTGCACCGAGTCATGACAGTCCTGCCATCACGCGGCGGGAACAGTTATATCTTAAAGGGAGACAACAATGATGCGCCTGACATGAATGCCATCAGCGAATCGCAGATTGTTGGAAAGATCGTTCAGGTTATACCATATGTAGGCTTGCTTTCCCTCACTGTCAGGAAAACGGCCTCCCCCCAATCTATACCGGTGCAAACCGGAAGATAAGGTAAGGAGTTACACAAATGAAAAGAATCAAGCTCTCAGTACACTTGTTTCGAGCCGCATCCATCGTGCCCGTGGTGCTCATGTTTGTGGTGCTGGGGTTTGCCTATGTATCCAATACCCGGATCGAAAATCAGGCGACAGCATCTGATCTGGGAACAGTCAATGCAGATGTGACCTGGAGGGTGCGGCTGAAGGATAACCCCTTTTTCCCGACAAAGGAATTGGGAAGCGAATATTCCTTTATCCGAGAATTGGTGGACCGGCTTCAGTTTGATGTAAAATACCTTTTGGATGGCGCGCCTGATGATGCGGTCGTAAAAATCAAGTATCAGGTGGATGGGATTTTGCGTGCAAGCCAGGACGCCAGCGGCAGCGGTCTGTTATTAATGCAGGAATACCCAAAGCTTGCGGAGGGAAATGCAGAATTGTCTGCACAGTCCGTAGAAAACACGCAGCAGTTTGAATTGTCGCTTACGCCTTATACCTACGTGATTGAAAGCTTTCAAAGCGCTTACCGTTTAGGCGTGACATCGATGATGGATTTGAGCATCAGGATAGATGCCATTATGGAATCCGGCAAAGTCAGCATTAGCAAAAGCATTCCCCTGAATCTTACCATCCCCCTGGACAGCAGTGTTTTTCAGATTTCCGGCTCACCCACTGACAAGATTGCATTTGAGCAAATGCAGCAAAGTATCGGGTCTTCACAAGGGAGTTATGGCACGACACTGTACTATCTTGGCGCGGCTGTTCTCCTGCTGCTGATTACCGTTGCCGTGTTCCTTTTCTTCAGCCCCCCTATGCCGGAGCCGGAAACGATACTGCTCAAGCAGACGATAAACAAGTGCAGGAACAGCCTGGTGACCATCAAGGCCAATCCCAGGGAGGCCGGCCTGCCAATGCTCCCGGTGGCGGATATCGACGGGCTGGTCAATATATCGGAAAGCATGGGGCAGCCGGTGCTTTATTATAACGAAAAGGACGAACACCTTTTCCTGGTGTCGTCCGATGAACTTCTATATTCCTATGAGTTGAAGGCTGCCGTCAAGACCGATCCCGGGCAGGTTCCCACGCAGGGAAAGGCGGCGCTGTAAACAAAGCTGACGCTTTGAACACGCGTCCAAAGACGCTTTATTCCGCCGTGATCCGTTTGATGTGCGGCATTTGAATGCCCTCCTTGTCAAAGCGGATTTTCACGCGCCGGCGCAGTTCCCGCTCGATGCGCCAGTTTTCCTTGACGGGGCAAAGCGCGGTGATGCGGGCGATGATGCAGTCTGTCTCAAAAGAGAGTATGCCAACCACTTCCGGCGGCCCGGTAAGGCCTTGTATGGCTTTGCCGGCCGCTTTCATTTCATCCTCCAAAAGGGCCATCAGCTTTTCCAGATTCTCCTCATAGGGCAGGCGCACATCGACGATAGCCCTTTTAAAAGACCGGGACATGTTGGTGACGGTGCGGATATCGCCGTTGGGGATGACATACAGGTTACCGCTGAAATGGCGCAGGGAGGTGGTCCGAAGGCCGATGGTCTCCACCTCGCCGGACAGGCCGTTGACCTCCACGATGTCCCCCACGGTGACATTGCCCTCCATCCACAGAAAGATGCCGGAGATCACATCCTTGACCAGGGTCTGGGCGCCAAAGCCGATGGCTACGCCGCCCACGCCGGCTACCGCGATCATGGAGGAGACGTTCACCCCAAAGATGCCAAGGACAAAGGTGGCGAT
The DNA here is from genome assembly GCA_023425025.1 of Bacillota bacterium. GTDB lineage: Bacteria > Bacillota > Clostridia > Christensenellales > Aristaeellaceae > JAEWAH01. Next base: position 20,069 of record JAFADG010000051.1, on the reverse strand, counting down.
CAGAAAATACATGATGTAGTTGAACACGCTGGTGATCAGGGAGCGCAGCGTTTCCCGCTGGCCGGGGGTGCGGCCCTCCCTGGTGCGCATCATCCCGCGGATCAATTGCCGGCCCAGGCGCACGCAAAGCGCGCCGAGAATAATGATGAATCCTGCCAGTAAAAGCTTGCTCAGCCACATGGGCAGGTCGCTGATAAATTGCCCCGCGGCCTGGCCCGCGTTTTCCAGGGTATCGTTTACGCTATCCATTAATTGTGGCGTTTCCGGTGCCGGTGTCATTCGGTGCCCCCGTCATAAATGTATTGCTGGTATGCCTGTCCCGCGGCAGGATGTTTATACGCGGGAGGTTTCCTGTAAAATATATTCTTTCGCTTTTTGAAGGTTTTCAAACACAGGCACTTTGGCCTCCAGCAGCATAGGCCGCGCATGGTGGCCGCCCTCAATAAGCAGGCAATCGCACCCGATGGCCCCGGCCACCTCGGCGTCATGCAGCGTATCACCCAGGAAAACGGCCTGGCGGGGGTCAACGCCGTGATCCTTTAGAAATCCTTTGGCCAGATCCACCTTGCTGGTGGCGTAAATGTGGCTCAAGCCCAGCGCCGCCTGAAAATAGCGGCCGATCGGGAAGCGGGCGATTTGATGGTGCAGGTATTCCTCCTTGGAGGCGGATAGGATGGCTTGTCCAAAGCCGGCTTGGGAAAAAGCCTCCAAAGCTTCCAGGGCATGGGGCTGCAGCAGGCAAGTTTCGCTCTTTTCCATGTAGCCCCGCATCCAGGCGTTGGCCACGTCGGGGAAAATATCATCCGTCACCCCAAGGTCGCGGTAATACTCGCGTATGGGAAAGCGGAACAGGCGGTGATACTCCGCCACATCTTTCAAAGGCTTTATGCCAAAACCGGGAAATATATCGTTGTTCACAGCCACGGCGGTCTGCACGTCGTTTAAAAGCGTACCGTTCCAGTCCCAAAGCACATAGGTCCAAGGCATGCAAAAACATCCTCCCTTGTGCCATTATGATACGGCACAAGGGAGGATGTGTCAACGTTGCGGGCTGGGCAGAATGCATTTGCGCGCTTTCATCATATCAATACAGGCAGAAAAAGCTATTGCATGACCCCGTTTTCCGACAGATAACAGCCATATTCATACCAGAGTACTGATTTGGTGGTTTGGCCTGCCCTGCCGGCCGGATCAAGCCGGTTGGCCTTTTGATACTGCGCAAGAGCCTTTACGGTATCTTTACCAAAGTATCCGTCGGCGCCTGGCTCCGCGGCCAGAAATCCGGTCTCGATCAAGCACAGCTGCAAATTCTTTACGTGGTAATCAGGCGTTTTATTTCCCTTTTGCAAAAGGTTTGAGCCAAAGGCTTCTTCCATGCTGATGGGATGGGGCGTGAATCCTTCATAAGGATTTTCCGTTTGCAGGTATTTTGTCTTGCAATATCCAAATTGTTCATTATAGATAATAAAGCTCCAAGAAACCCCGCCGACTGTGCGGGAGGAGATGTATGTCACTTCCGAGCCATAGGGCATCCGTGCGATGTAAGGATTCTTTGCGGACTCATCACCGCGCAGGTAGGTGTCCGGGCTTACACCAATATACATGGTTTCGTCCGCAAAAGCAGTAGTCATAGTTGTGCATAAGACAAAAGCGGCAAGAAGCAGGGTGGAAATTCGTTTCATTTGTTTCATGATTATATCTCCTTTCAATATCGGCATGCATGGGTAATCAAGGCGATTAGGTTTTTCCTTTGTGTAAAGGCATGCATTTTGAAAGGCGTGACAATGGTTCGTGCAGAACATCCATCTGTTTTGATGGCAGCGGCCAAGCTCGTCTACCCGGATCATTCACGCCGGTTTATGCTTCCAATGGCATCCCTCCCTTGGCGTATGTGTATTTGGTAGTATGTGGGTTTTCCTGGGCTTGTCTATATTGTAGGCGATGGCGGGATGGATGAAAATTGAAGAGTTCAGGAAAAAATACGGAAGATTTGAACATCTCAGCCGGCGCTTTATGGAAATCAACGTACGCTTGCGCCGGCCTTGAACGGATTTTGAAAAAAGCCGGAAAAAAGGGTGAAGAAAAGTGGAAAAACCGGATGCGGCTCCGTCTATCCTATTGAGGAGGTGATCACATGGAAAACGTTGCGGTACCCAGCGTAATCCGTGAGCAGAGATTGGAACAATGGATCACCCAATACGCGGATACAATCATGAGATTGTGCTTTGTCTATTTGCATGACATCGGGCAGGCCCAGGACGCGGTGCAGGAAACATTTTTGAAGGCCTGGAAAGGCATGGACCAGTTTGAACGGCGGAACGGCTGCAGCGAGCAGACGTGGCTGATGCGCATCGCCATCAATGTCTGCCGCGACTATCACCGTTCCAGATGGTTCCGGCATATGGACAGGTCAAAGACACCGGAGGAACTGCTGGCAAGGGTTGAAGCGGTACTCCCTGGGGACCATCCCTTTGCGGGTGAGCGGCCAAGCTCGTCCATGAGGATCATTCACGCCGGGTTCCTGCCCAATGGTGCCCCCTCCTTTTTGTTCCTTTGCTTGTTTCCGCCGGGCTTGCTTCTATATGTAGATCAGGTGGAAGGTTTTGAAAATTGAAGAGTCCGGGAAGAATAACGGCTTGACCATTTTTTTGCTCTAGTGTAAATTGAGGTAAATAGATTTCTTTGCGTGCTAAAAAAGTCACGTGCAGAGACACGGAAATATTCTGGCTAAAAGAATGAAAAGAATTGAAATATTTGGCTGTGTTATTCGTCTAAAGAATGAAAGGGGTGAGCGATGGATGGAGGTTGTCATGGGCCCTGACAGCATCCGCGAGGAAAAGCTCTGCCGCTTGATGGCGCAGTATAAAACCGACCTGTTGCACATGAGCTATGTATACCTGCGTGATGCCGCCTTGGCGGAAGACGCGGTGCAGGAGACTTTTGTAAAAGCCTATCATGGCATGGCGTCTTTTCGGGGCGATAGCAGCGAAAAGACATGGCTGATGCGCATTGCAATCAATACCTGCAAGGATATGCGGCGTGCTGCCTGGTTTCGTTATGTGGATCGCAGCATCACGCTGGACAATCTTCCGGAGCCGGTTCAGCCCTACCGCATAGAAGACGATACACTGATGATAGAGATCATGAAGCTGCCCCGCAAGCTGATGGAGGTTGTGCTGCTGTACTACTATCAGGGGATGAGCGTAAATGAAACCGCTGATTCCTTGGGCATAGCTGCATCCAGCGTATCAACAAGGCTGAAGCATGCGCGGGAAAAGCTGCGCAGCTCGCTGGAAGGAGGGCGCATCTATGGATAATCGGTATCCGCGCGACAACAGAATCCGCCGTGTGATGGATGGCCGCCTGTCCGGCATGGAAACAAGCCCAGGTTTTGAAAGAAACGTTCTTGGACGAGTGAGAGGAGATATTGTTGTGAAAAAAAAGATATCAGTAGGCTTTGTACTGGTTGTTGTCTTGCTTCTTGTGACAATGACAGCATTGGCATTATCCGCGTTATCCGGCTATTTCGGCGGATATGCGCAGCTGGAGGACACCCACGGTGCATACAGTGAACAATGGCCAACCGCCGCAAAGGTGGAGCTTGTTCGGCTCATGCAGGATAATGGTATGCCTGTCGATCAGCAGAAAACAAAAAAGCTTCTTAGCGGTAATTTGTCGGAAGAGCAGCAAGAGAAGCTTTCCACAGAAATCATTGGAGCATATTTTTCTGATGCAAAGTTCATGGATACCTACAATATCATGCAGCATGAGCTTGGCATTTTCGACACATGGACGTATGAGCAAAAGGCACTGTATTCCTCGTTGCTTGTAAAATACGGCCATCAAAAGGCAGATTGGCCGCTTTATCTCACGCCTGAAGAAGATGACATTCAAGAAAAGGACGCTGTAGATCAAGCCTTAAAAAAACTGAGTGAAAAATTTGGAATAGCTGAGTATCTAGGTAACTTTCCTGTTGTGGAAACTACATTCTTTATCTTGGGGGAGTATGGTGAGGCTCCCGTATGGCTGATCGAGTTCCGTAACCCGGATGCTTTTGCAGGTGCATATAGCGTCGTACTTTCCAGGCAGGGCGATATCATCATGTTCAAGGCGCCGGATACCCTTCCGTTTACCGGAAATGATGATATTCTATCGGAGGCAAAATTTGCTGAACCTGGCGCTCATGATGCTACCAAGGAGCAAGTAATCGATACTGCAAGGTTTGCACTTGGTGAGATTGGCAATCCCTTTTCTCAGTCGGAACTGGACGCGCTGACGGCCGAAGCATATTTTATATATAGCGAAAGATTTTGCTATGGGTTTTCACCTGTTTGGTTAGTGTATTTGTACCATGAAGATGCACTGGCTTACAAGGCGCTCTTTGGGTATGATGGCAGATATATGGATATTGTTTCTGCTGACATGGAGTTTACCAATACCATCTTAGCTGGTGAGAACTTTGGTGATAGTAACGGTATCAGGTTCCACGAAACAGGCTTCTGGGAAGGGTCAGTGGAGGAGAAAGCCGCCTTTTCAAAAAAGTGGATTCCCCTAGTAGAGGAGTTCGCAAAAAACCATCCATACTATATTAATCAGAGGGATAGTTTCTACCTTGCTACCCGACATGTGTATGGCATACCTGGAGATGGCGATATTACCCAAGAAGAAGCGTTAAAGCTTGCACAGCAAGCAATCATTGATTTGGGGGCGGATGAATCAGTCATAAGCAAAAGACGCATAGATTACTTCTTTGATGTAACCGACGTAGAGCATCCCGTTTGGAAGTTGGCTTTTTTTCGGGCTGATGGCAGTGATAATAAAAAGTACCGTGTCATCATAGATGCAAGAACCAGGGAAATTATTGAAGCCCTTCCAATACCGATGGGTACAGATCCTGCGGATTATCGGTTCTAGAATATTATCTTTGTACTACCAGTATCATGATAGTAAATATGAATGGAGGCATTTCGATAAGAAATGCCTCCAAATTGATAGGCTTACTTGTAACCACTAGTCGTGAGCAAATTGATGTGATTATCCCACATATGCTCTCTGGTCTGAGGGCCTACAATGCCGTCAATATCAAGAAAATTATCCTCTTGATATTCACATACAGCACTAAAGGTATCGGGGCCGAAAATACCGTCAATATCCCAATCTCCAATGTAGCCTTCATATTCCAGAACTAATTGCACATTCCGTACCCAGTTTCCAGTAGCTCCCTGCTGGAGATAACCACTACCAAACGCTTCTGTTTCTGATTGTGGATGCGTAGAAGGAGTAGTACCGCCAGTTACGGTAATATACTGTTGCCATGACCAGCCGGTTTTCCCATAAAGATCAGTACCATTAGTGGTATGGCTGGTGATTGTTACTTTGTACCATTTGCGACCACTCGAGTCAGTATTGGCATCAAGGATATTGCAAGTAGCACCTTGGTTCACTAGTCCAAGAGAACTGCCCCCCATAGACGTTCTGAGGTTAACAGAAGGATAATTATACGTGCCAGTGGTTACAGCCAATGCAGGTGCAGCAATGGCAAAAAGAGAAAGGGCAACCAGAGTAATAGCCAGAATCTTTTTGATATGTTTCATTTTTAAAACTCCTTTCATTTTGCGTGTGCATTGCACACTTGTCTTTTTGGGTGCGCTTAATACACCTAAGCGCAGATTAGGGTTTGGAATGAGTATGAGGTTCCCATAGTTGTGAGAAGGAGTTGTGCTATGACGTGCAATGAAGCCTTGTAGAACATCCACCCTTTTGAGGATGGCAGCGGCCAAGCTCATCTACTAAGATCATTCACGCCGGGTTCTTGCCCAATGGTACCACCTCCTTTTGTTCCTTTGCTCGTTTCCGCCGGGCTTTTTTTCCCTCCCGGCTTGATTCTATTGTAGGCCAGATGGAAGGATTTGAAAATTGAAGAGATCGAGAAGAAACGGTGAAATATAAGGATTACTCCGTAATGCAAGAGCAGCCAACCCGTTTACAAGCGGTGTGGCTGCTCTTTCGTTTATGTATGCACTTGTCTATTCTGTCATTGCCTTTTCGGCTTCATCTACCAAATCTCCAAACAGGGCCAGAACAATATCCCTATGCGCCATGGAAAATTCCACAATTTTTTTAATGGCGCCGGCCTGATAATGCACCAGGGAACGCTCTGTACGGTTGAATTCCTTTTTCCAGCGCTCCGCAAATTCAAACGCTACCCGCGGCCATTCCAATTCTTCAATCAAGTGCTTTTGAATCACAAACCGCTCATCGGTGTTCAAGAGATTGAACCAGCTTTGAATGGCGGTGATCTTCATCTCCAGCAGTGTAAGAGCCCTTCGGATTTCCGGGTTTTCCCTTGCGGATAGCCACCGCTCGTAAAGCTCGGCTTCGGCTACAAAGCCCATGTATTTGCTAAGTGCCGCCCGTACCAGTTCTTCCATACCATTTCCTCCTGCGTATTTGATCATGGTAAAGAAGCGGTGAGAACAAAAATGCTTTACACCGTTTACGCGGTGTGATACACTGCAATTGTCCTTGTAGAACATCCATCCTTTCGAGGATGGCAGCGGCCAAGCTCGTTTTTACAAGGACTTTTTGTATCCCAAGCTTCTCTTTTTGGTTTGTGCGCCCGGAAGTGTGCTATATCGTTTGTACCTCCCTTCTTCATCGGGCGTCTTGGGTCTGTACAAATTGTACGGTAAATCAGCATGATCTGGAACGGCATATCCACGGCAATGCGTCCGCAATCCCACGGCAGAACAGCGGCGAAACGGTCTACTCTTCATTTTCCGCCAAATAGTCCAGCGTATTTTCAAAGCGGTCATTCATAAAGGCATAGATTCTAGTAATCGCCCTTGCCTGTACGCGCTGAAGCGTACGCTCATCATAGGACAGGCTGCTTTCCTGCTGGGTATCCATTTGCGCAGCAATACGCGACCAGGGCAGTCCCTCAACAAGATGCTTTTTGATCAGATGCTGTTCATCATTGGGTAGGAATGAAATCCAGTGATCGGTAAGGGACAGCTTTCTTTTTAGCAGTGCGTATCTGGATGCAGTCGAAGATTGCTCTGCATCAGCCAGATCGTCTGAGCAGTCTCTCATAATGGCATACTCCGCTTCATAACGGCGGCGATCGCGAAAGAGGCTAATAATCTGTTGTTCCGTCATTGCTGCACCTCCTTCCAAGAGGCATGCTGGCCTTGTGTGCATAACGCGAATCAGGGAGAGTGATAATGCTGATAATCATCATTTGTCAGGATTTTTGAGTCTCGGAATGACGGTGGATATTTACGCAAGAAGTGCAATTAAATGATATTAACTGTGTATGAGTAAGTTCGGTGCAAGGCATCTATTTCGTTTTCACCTATATAATGCATAACTAGCACAAAATCTTACTGTATTGAGGTGGATATTTTGGTATAATTTACAATTACGATACAAAACCAGGTATTAGATGTAAATTTGCAATAGGTATAGGTGTTTGTTGTGTCTATAGATATATTTACGCAAACACATGATGCAGGTATGATACATTTGTTACGGATGTGCCCGTGGGCATATGTGTGGTTATGGATCTTGTTGCGCAGTGAATCGGGGCACGGACCAAATGTTTTGATTAATAAGACAGGCAGAGATACTATATGACTATACAAATTAATGATAGGCTACTGGGTAGCCATATTAAAAGCGCTCGAAAAAGGTTGCGTTTGACGCAAGCTGTTGCCGCAGAGCGTATAGGCGTTTCAACAGGTTATTATGCCAGCCTGGAAAGAGGGGATACCCGTATTAATCTGGATCGTTTGTTTGCCATATGTATCGTGATGCGGATTTCTCCAGCATCAATTTTGGATAAATGCTGCTATGAACTTACGCAGATGGAGCTGTCTTTGCTGGATGAGCCGGAAGATAAGCGAAAACTAAAGCTTCTTATTGAAAAAAGCACTCCCCCGGTATTAAAGAGCATGTACGCCGTATGCGAGGCTTTATTTGCGGAATATGAAAAGATATAGCTGATTCATGCATTCTTACAAGATAATAAGATTGGATTTATTCACAGGCAGAATCATCCCCTGGTTCAATGCTTCCATTTCTGCTTTCAGGCAAGCAAAGAGCAGGTTGATGTGCGCGGGTGCAAAGAAACTGTGCAAAAGCACGCAAAGGCCCCTTCATGCGCAGCATGAAGGGGCCTTTGCGATCAAATCTGTTCTATTTAGTACGCTTTGGCGAAATACATCACCTTGTCGGCGGGCTTGCCGCAGATGGCGCAGGTGTGGCCGATGGCGGTCTGGTCAAAGGGCATGTTGCGGCTGGTGGCGTTGAGTTCCGTCTTGACCTTGTCCTCGCACTCCCGGCAGCCGCACCACATGGCCTTGGCAAAGCCCAACTGCACCGCTTTGGACAGGTCTTCCACGTTGTGGACCTCGTGGGTGCGCTCGTTGCGGAAGGCCTTGGCTTGGGCGTACAGCGTGTCCTGAATCTCCTGCAGAAGCGTTTGGATCCTCTCCGTCAGGCCGTCCATGGGCAGCGCCATCTTCTCAAACGTATCCCGGCGGCAGGCCATGACCTGGCCGTTTTCCAGGTCCCGGGGGCCGACTTCCAGGCGGAGCGGCACGCCGCGCAGCTCCCAGTGGTTGAACTTGTAGCCGGGGCTGTAGGTGTCCCGGTCATCCAGGTTCACGCGGATGCCGGCGGCCTTCAAATCGTTGGTCAGCTTCTGGCAGGCTTCGTTGACGCCGCCCTTGTGGGCCGCGATGGGTACGATGACCACCTGGACGGGGGCGATGCGGGGAGGCAGGCGCAGGCCCCGCTCGTCGCCGTGAGTCATGATGATGGCGCCGATCAACCGGGTGGAGGTGCCCCAGCTGGTTTCGTGCACGTAGGTCAATTGGCCGTCCTTGGCCAGGTACTTGATATCGAAGGCTTCGGCGAAATTGGTGCCGAAGTTGTGGCTGGTGCCGGCCTGCAGGGCTTTGCCGTCCTGCATCATGGCTTCCATGGAGTAGGTGGCCTGGGCGCCGGCGAACTTTTCCTTGTCGCTCTTGCGGCCTACATAGACCGGCAGCGCCAGCTCCTTCTCCGCCACTTCCTGATATACGCCCAGCATCTGCATGGTTTCTTCCTGGGCTTCCTCGGCGGTGGCGTGGATGGTATGGCCCTCCTGCCACAGAAACTCGCTGGTGCGCAGGAAGGGGCGGGTGCTCTTTTCCCAGCGCATGACGGAGCACCACTGGTTGTACTTCATGGGCAGGTCGCGCCAGGACTGCACCCATTTGGAATACATGGCGCAGAAAATAGTTTCGCTGGTGGGGCGGATGGCCAGCCGCTCGGTCAAGGGCTCGCTGCCGCCCTGGGTGACCCAGGCCACCTCGGGGGCAAAGCCTTCCACATGCTCGGCTTCCTTCAAAAGCAGGCTTTCGGGAATGAGCATGGGCATATACACGTTTTGATGGCCGGTGGCCTTGAAGCGGCTGTCCATTTCCTGTTGAATGCGCTCCCAGATGGCGTAGCCGTAAGGCCGCACGATCATGCAGCCCCGCACGGGCGCGTAGTCCACCAATTCCGACTGCAGGATCACGTCCGTATACCACTGGGAAAAATCAACGTCCCTGGGCGTAATGTGCTGCACAAATTCCTGGTTCTTTTCCTTGGCCATGGGGTTTCCTCCTCGTTGCGGCAAGGTACAAAAAAGCTCCGCCGCAGCAAAATATGCAGGGACGAAGCGTGCTTCGCGGTACCACCCGGCTTGGCGCTTGCGCGCCCACCTTAAGGCCCTGTATCGGGGGCAGGCCGGCGGGGATTGGCCGCATGCTCCGGACCGGGAAATCCATATCCGCCTGCGCCTTTTCACCTGACAAGCGCTCTCTGAAAAGCGGAAAAAGGACGGCTGCCCTTCATCGCGTCGTGGAAAACATTATACTATGGCCGGTGATGCTTTGCAATCCCCCAGACACGGAAAATGAAAGAAAAGCGCCGGATATTCCCTGAATCTGCATGCGGGGAATATCCGGCTGAGGTGCTTGAAAATGCTTTTATTCCTGATCCTTTTTCTCCAGATTCTCACGGATGCGGACCAGTTCTTCACGGATGCTGTACAGAACCAGCAGTCCCTCGATGACAAGGCGGGATACGACAGGCGTGACAACCATGGTGACAAGGCCCTGCCAGAAGCTTACGGCAAACATGGTGTACAGGCCGCCAATCACGGCATAGCAGACGATGAAGAGGTAAACAAAGCGTACCACAGAAGGAATCCAGTACTTTGAGAAGTGCAGGAACTCATACATTTCTTTCGCAAAGCCGCTGTATCTTTCCTGCTTGGACTTTGGGAGAAAAACCGCAGCCAAAACGGACGCCGCAATGATGGAAAGAATGATCGCCGTTATAAGACCGCCGCCCGCATTTGTTTGTGGTACATAGTAGCCCATGCCGTTCATGTCCCAAACCGCATCCATTCGCAAGATACCTCCTTTACCGATTGGCCTTATCATAGCATAACTACCATATCTTGTATATGACGTTATTCACTGTCCTAATACTGGTATTGGGAGTAGTGTTTATAAATATTTTTTAACTTGACACTCTTCGACAAAAGCTCCCTGCTTTCGCTGTTGCATTGCGACGAAATACGGTTTATGCTGTACATGGAAAGGGGAGGCTATACAATATGTTGTGTGCCAAGAATTTTTAATACAGAGGAGGAAGAGCATGAGAGAAGCGGATCACCGGAATGAAGAGAAGCTGCTGAGATGGAAACTGGAAAACTGTTACATCCAAGGTGATATCGACGAAGCCGTGAAGATCGGCCGCCGGCTGGATGAAATGCAGTGCCAACTGCTCCGGGAAGTATCGGAACCCCAAAAAGCTGCCGTTTGACTAGTGGTCAATAGCATCTCTCCTTTCCAAAGGGTGCGGACATGACGCCGGAGGGCGCGAAAGGTCGGGGCTAATAGCTGCGTCCCGGATGCGCGGCGGAAATGACAGCCGCAGGTATATCCAAAAAGGACGGGTAGGCCCGTTCTTTTTTTGTTTTTAAAGAGGCTTTTTGAAAGAACTGCATGAATGTGCGGTCCTTGGCGCATCCTGAAAATTGACAAGCTCTGCTTTTAATAGTACAATGGGCCAAAGTTTGTGGCAAATGGAGGAAGGCGGAATGGGCATCATCGCATCCCGCAACATGGATACACAACGGCGGGAGAAGGACGGCATCGTCTATTTCGACCGGGGAACCATTACCGGCTTAAGCGGACGGAAGTATGACCGCTTTGCGATTCAGACGCATTTTGTACAGCGGGGGGAAAACCAGGCGGAATTGGTCCGCCGGTATGTCCTGCCCCTTTACCAAAAGGGGGATGTGCTTTCCTTTGGCGCGAAGGTCATGTGCATGTGCGTGGAAAGCGTAAGAACCAAGGATGAGGTGAAGCCTGGCTTCTGGGCCAACCTTTTGTGGCGGTTTGCGGGCATCAACCATACAGGTGTGGGCATGCACGAACCCTACAAGCTGCAGCTGGTCATCGATATGTGCGGGCTGCCCAGGGTGCTGCTGGCCGCGTTCTTGAGCGCTGTCACCAAGCCCTTTGGCGTACGCGGCGTGTTTTATAAAGTATGCGGCAAGGGCGTGGGCGGCATTGACGGCTTTTATTTCCGCTCCAGCTTTGATGTGTACAAGAGCCTGGCGCTGATCAACCCCGCCAATGCGGGGGAGCTGTGCGAAAAGCTGAGCCGGGAGACAGGCGTGCCCGTGGTGCTGATGGACGCCAACGACATCCAGCGGGACCAGCTTGGCAAATCCTCGGACATGCCGCTTTCTGATGAGGAGCTGCAGGAGGCCATGAAGGACAACCCTTCCGGCCAGGGCGACGAGCTGACGCCGCTGATATTGATCCGGCCGCTGAAATAAGTATAGCCAATTTTCAAATGCAAAGAAGCGCCTGGTATGAGCCTGGCGTTTTTTTGTGTGGGATAGGATGCATGGCTGCCCTTCATACTAGAATGGAGGTGAAAGTATGTTCCCCGACGCCGTGTATTATGAGCCGGATGCGCTATCCTATCCCCTTGGCTTGTACCTGAAAACGAAGTACGGTCATGTTCCGTGGACGGAAATCAAAAGCCATAACAACATCCCCTGCATGCGCGAGCAGGAAAACAAGGAATTCGGGCGCATGAAGCGCCACCTGGTGGTGGGCGTGCGCAAAACCCACAAGTATGTGGAAAACCACAAGGTTTCCGACTATCTGGTGCCCTACACCTCCTCCGGCTGCAGCGCCATGTGCCTGTACTGCTATCTGGTGTGCAATTACAACAAATGCTCCTATCTGCGGCTGTTTGTCAACCGGGAGCAGATGATGGACAGGCTGCTAAAGACGGCCCGGGAAGCAAATAAGGATTTGACGTTTGAAATCGGCAGCAACAGCGATCTGATCCTGGAAAACACGATCACCCAAAACCTGCCCTGGACCATTGAAACCTTTGCCAAAGGAGAAAAGGGGCAATTGACCTTTCCCACCAAGTTTTCCATGGTGGAGCCGATTTTGCCCCTTGACCATAAAGGGAGAACCATCGTCCGGATGAGCGTCAACCCCCAGGAAATCATATCGAAGATTGAACTGGGGACATCGTCCCTTGAGGAGAGGATACAGGCGGTCAATGCCGTCTGCGATGCCGGATACCCTGCCGGGCTGCTGATCGCACCGGTGATCTTTGTGGAAGGCTGGCAGGAAAAGTACACGGCGATGCTTGAAATATTGGCGGAGAGCTTATCTGAAAAGACGAAGAAAACGATGTTCGTTGAAATCATTTTTATGACCTACAGCTTTGTGCATAGGGCCATCAACAGCGAGGCGTTTCCGTACGCCCCGGAATTGTACGACCCCTCCCTGATGACAGGAAGAGGCCGCGGGAAGTACTGTTATAAGGAGGAATTCCGCAAAGCCGGCGAGGCCTTTTTCCGGGAGGAAATCAAAAAACATCTTGGGGACATGCGCATTTTGTATGTAGTGTAGCAGTGAGCGAGGGATGCAATGCTCTCTGAGCTTGCCGGACCGCAGCTCGTAAAGAAAACGGGCCCGCATGTTTTTATAGATAAAAGTGTTCGCAAATGTCTGCTCTATCAAAAAATCCATAAACAAATCCTCCTTGCTCCAGGGCACGCCCGGTCGTTTTCAGGACCGGGATGAACTGCTGCCATGGATAGGAGGATTGCAAACTCACCTGATATTCGCGCCCTCGGCGGAGAATCGGCAGCTACATGTTCTCAAAGAACGGCTGGCCATCCTCGTTCACCAGGGTGCCCATTTCGTCAAAGCGCAGGGGGATGGGCTTTGCGATCAGGTATCTTAATATCTCATCCATGCGCACGCTGTCGGCAAAGGGCACCAGGGAAAAGGAAACGCCGTGCTTTTTTGCCCGGCCGGTGCGGCCGATGCGGTGCAGGTAATATTCGTTTTCGTTGGGCAGGTCGTAGTTGATGACCGCCTCCACATCATCCACGTCGATGCCGCGGGCGGCAACATCGGTAGCTACCAGGATTTCAAACTTGCCCTTGCGATATGCCTGCATGACCGCGTTGCGCTGGCTTTGCTTGATATCGCCATGGATGCAGTCGGCGCTGTAGCCGGCTTTTTGCAGCCTGGTGGACAGACGCTGGGTCATATCCTTGGTGTTGCAGAAGATCATGACACGGTGGTAGACATCCGCGTCCAGCAAATAAAGCAGGTGGTCGAACTTGGTGTCCCGCTGGCTGGCAATGACATACTGCGTGATTTGAGGCCGGTTTTCTTTTGTCGCGGGGATGGTGATTTCCAGTGGGTCGTGCTGGAACTTCCAGGCGATGGTCATCACATCCTGGTTGGTGGTGGCGGAGAACATGACCAGCTGCCGGTTGAGCGGAGCGGCTTCAATGATTTTGGTCACATCCTTGACGAAGCCCATTTTCAGCATTTCGTCGGCCTCATCCAACACCATAGTGTGCACATGATCCAGCTTGACGGTGCCCCGATGCATGTGGTCCAGTATGCGGCCGGGCGTGGCGATAATGATTTGCGGCTTGCGCTTTAATTGCGTCAATTGCTTGGAAATGGGCTGGCCGCCATACAGGACGGCGATTTTGATTTCCGGGATAAAGGCGGAAAGGCTTTGCAGTTCCTCGCCGATCTGCAGCGCCAGTTCACGGGTGGGGCAAAGCACCACTTCCTGAATGCGGTGATCGGTAAGGCTGATGTATTCCAGCATGGGTATGCCAAAGGCGGCCGTCTTGCCCGTACCGGTAGGGGCCAGGGCGATGATGTCCCGGCCGGCCATCATGACGGGGATGGTTTGCTGCTGCACCTGAGTGACCTCGGTGAAGCCCATTTTTTCAACAGCCTTTAAAATTTCCGCGCTTAAATCCAGCTGCGAAAAGGTGGTTATGGTGGTCTCAGACAAAATGGATGGCTCCTTTTAACAATGACTTGCCGTCTAACATTGTAGCATAAGACGCCGGGAATGAAAAGCGCATGGAAGACGGTACCTTTTTTGGTGTGAACAGGTTTGCGGCTTCTTCCGGCCTGCCAAATGGGTATGGCCAGGGGATGCGGCACAACCTGGCATCGCACCTTCCAGCATTATGGATCGCGGCGTTCCCTCTGGGCGGAATCACTCATAATAGGCCAGTATGGCTTTGGCCAGCTGGTCGGGGCAGGAGGTGTTTCCCTGGCAGGGGATGTCGGCCAGCCGCTGCGCCACTTCCTTGGCGTTCTGACCGATCACCATCTTGGACAGTCCCTGGGCGTTGCCCTTGCAGCCGCCTGTAAACGTGCAGGCGGTAATGACGTCATTTTCAATTTCCAACTGGATTTGCTTGGCGCAGGTGCCCTTCATTTTGTAAATAAACATATTAACCTCCAAATATACTGTGAAACAAAAATACATTCTTCATGCATTTGATGGAATCCTGCCGCATAGAACAGAAAGAATCGGCAGCTTTTCCGCCCGCACCCAAAGCCCCCCCTCTTCATAAAATGCAACATAAGACCCTGCGGGGAGATGAAGGGGCGCGGCGCATGCAACCTGTCATTTGGATAGCCGATAGGGAACTGGGGCTTTTTTTATGGAGCAGGGATGTATTGTCCCAGATTCCCAGCGCCTTGACCTGGCCGCACGCACCTTGTCCGGCCCAGACACAATTCTTCTGTGCCTGCAAAAAGCGCGGTGTGGTGCAAAGATTTGTTTTGCGGGAAGAGGGCTGGCGCGAGGATTCGGAATTTCCCGCGCCGCCGGGCTTGGAATGCATGCAGGCATCGCCGGACGGCGGATGGCTGTATCTATTAAGCGGCGAGGCCGACAGCCTGCACGCGGTGGCCGCGGAGACGGGCGAATTGATGTACGGCAACGAGGCGGGAGTGTATCCCCGCAGCGTGCAAGCACACCCCAATGGCAAGCTGGTGGCCGTGGCCGGCGGGGCGGCGGGGGAGGTGCTGCTCTTTCAGGCGCCATCCCTGAACCTGTACCGGCGCATTTCGGTGCCCGGCATCGCCTGCCACGCGGTGTTCGTGGATGGCGGCATTGCCGTGCTGTGCGCCGTGGAAGACGACGAGGTGCAAACGCTGTTGGGCTTTGTCGCGGGGAGCCGGTCCCATGTGGAGGAGGTGTTGATGCTGCCCGGCCTGCCCGGCGTGCTGCAGCCGCTGCCGGACGGATCGGTTTTGGCCAGCTCCCAAGGTACGCTGGCAAAGGTCTCCCTTCGGCAAAAGGCGGTCATGTGGCGCTCCGACAGCTTTGGGCTGCCCAGTGCTCTGAGCGTATGGGGTGAAGAAGTGCTGGTCAGCGATCCCCTGTTGGGCAAGGTGATGGCCATGAACTGGCGCAGGCCCAGGGAGCAGCGGGAATTGTTTGAAGGCGTGGAGCCGGTAGCGGTGTTTCAATGACGGATTGGTTGGCGCCTGATTTACAGCCGCGAATATTTTATTCCCGGAATTCCAGCAGCTTGCAGGCCTGAATATCCAATACCCGCGCGATGTCAAAGAGCATGTCCAGAGAGACGCCGACGGATGCTCTTTCAATCTTGCTCAAATGGGATTCGTCTATATCCAGCGCGTCGGCCAGCGCTTTTTGTGTCAGCCCTCTATCCTTTCGGTAATAGGCAATGTTAAGGCCCATTTTCCGGTAGAAATCACTATACTCAAAGCGCATGGATATTCTTCACCAACCTTTTTCTTTTTAGTCTATCGCACTCCCTTTCAACATCGAATGAAATAAAAATGCCAAAAAAGGCATTGGCAATTCCTTTTTAAGAACTTATAATGAATCTTGTAAAGAAAGCTGCGGAAAAGAACAGAGGCTGCGTGAAAACGAGCGATTTAATAGCTTAATGTATAAGTTTTCTTGGAGGGGTGCGGGGAGGGCTTCTTTTTCAAAAGAAGCCCTCCCCGCATAGTTATTTTTGATTTTCGTTCCTTACATCGCTTTCTTTACGGCGTCCATGCCGGCTTCCATGGCCCTGCGGTTGAGAGGCAGGAGATCGGCTTTTTTCTCGCCGAAGGCATCCCGCAAAGCATCCATGGCGCTGTCGATGGTAATGGCGCCGGTGGCGGCGATGATGGCGCCTAGCATGACCATGTTGGCCACGCGGCTGTTGCCCAGGGATTCCGCGATTTCGTTGCAGGGGATGGGAAGAACCTTCGTATCCGTGCGCGAAGGTGCAGCGTCGATGAGGGAGGTATTGTACAGCAGTGTTCCGCCTTTTTCCATAGCTGGCTCGAACTTTTTGAGCGAGGGCAGGTTCATGATCACGGCCACCGGCGGCTCGGTGACCAGGGGGCTGCCAATGGGCTCGTCGCTGATGACGACGGCGCAGTTGGCTTCGCCACCGCGCATTTCCGGGCCGTAGCTGGGCATCCAGCTGACGTTCTTGCCTTCATGCATGGCCGCCTTGGCCATCAGTTGCCCGATCAGCAGTATGCCCTGGCCGCCAAAGCCGGCGATGAGGAATTGAGCTTCCATGTTCAGCCCACCTCCTTCTTTACGCCCAGGGGATACTGGGGAATCATGGTGCTTTCCAGCCACTTGAGCGCTTCCACAGGCGTCATGCCCCAGTTGGTGGGGCAGGTGGACAGAACCTCCACCATCGTAAAGCCCTTGCCCTGGGCCTGCAGCTCAAAGGCTTTTTTGATGGCCTTCTTCGCCTCGATAATGTGCTTGACATCGTGGGTGGAAACCCGGGCGATATAGGCCGGTCCGTCCAGCGTGGCCAGCATTTCGCTGACGCGGATGGGATAGCCGCAATGCTCCACATCCCGGCCGTAGGGGGAGGTGGTGGTCACCTGGCCCGGCAGGGTGGTGGGGGCCATCTGGCCGCCGGTCATGCCGTAGATGGCGTTGTTCACAAAGATGACAGTGATTTTTTCGCCCCGTGTGGCGGCGTGAACGATCTCCGCCGCGCCGATGGAAGCCAGGTCGCCGTCGCCCTGATACGTAAACACCATATGGCCGGGATGCACGCGCTTGATGCCCGTGGCCACCGCCGGCGCCCGGCCGTGGGCGGCCTGCATCATATCGCAGTTGAAATAATCGTAGGCGAACACCGCACAGCCCACCGGCGCCACGCCGATGGCCTTGTCCTGCATGCCAAGCTCCTCAATGGCTTCACCCACAAGCCGGTGAATGATGCCATGGGTGCAGCCGGGGCAGTAGTGCATGGGCTTGTCGGTGAGCATTTTCGTTTTTTGAAAGACGACTGCCATTTACTTTCCCTCCCCGCTGATTGCTTGCAGCTGATCCAGGATCTCGCGGACCGTGGGCACCATGCCGCCGGTGCGGCCAAAGAAGTGTACGGGCTTTGCGCCGTTTACGGCCAGGCGCACATCCTCTACCATCTGGCCCAAACTCATTTCCACGGCAAGGAAGGCCTTGGCGTGTTTCGCCGCTTTCTGAATGGCCTCGTCCGGGAAAGGCCATACGGTGATGGGCCGGATCAGCCCCACCTTCATGCCGGCGGCCCTTGCCTTGCGCATGGCGCTGCGGGCCACGCGGGCGGTGGTGCCGTAGGCGACAAGAATATAATCGGCATCTTCGGTCATCTCGGTCTGCATACGGACCTCGTTTTGCGCCATCAAATCATACTTCTTTTGAAGCTTCAGGTTATGGTTTTCCAGGGCGGTGGGGTCGATGAACAGGCTGTTGATGATGGCCCGCTCCTTGCCCGATCCGGCTGCCCATTCCTTGCCCGGCAAATCGGCGGCAGGGGTGTAATCGGGCATCTGCACCGGCTCCATCATCTGGCCGATCAAACCGTCGCCCATGACAAGCACGGGGTTGCGGTACCGATCGGCGATGTCAAAGGCCAGTTGGGTCAGTTCCACCGCTTCCTGCACGGAGGCCGGGGCCAGCACCACCATGCGGTAGTCGCCGTGGCCGCCGCCGCGGGTGCTTTGAAAGTAATCGCTCTGAGACGGCTGTATAGAGCCCAGGCCAGGGCCGCCGCGGACCATGTTCACGATCACGCAGGGCAGCTCGGCGCCCACGATATAGCTGATGCCCTCCTGCTTTAAGCTGATTCCGGGGCTGGAGGAGGAGGTCATGACCCTGGCTCCGGCGCCGGCGGCACCGTATACCATGTTGATGGCCGCCACTTCACTTTCGGCCTGCAGGTAGCAGCCGCCCTCTTTGGGCATGCGCGCAGACATATATTCGGGAATTTGGTTTTGCGGCGTGATGGGATAGCCGAAGAAAAACCGGCAGCCGGCCTGGATGGCGGCTTCGGCGATGGCCTCGTTGCCCTTCATCAGCATTTTTTCCTGAGCCAAAGTTACCGCCTCCTATTTCTCAACCGTAATCACGCAGTCAGGACACATTCTGGCGCAAAAAGCGCAACTGATGCATTTTTCCTGATCTACGCATTCTGCGGGGTGATACCCGCGGCTATTGACTTCCTTTTTGGATAAGACAAGGATCTTGCGGGGGCATACTTCCACGCACAGGCCGCAGCCCTTGCACAGATCGGCCTGAAAAGTTACCTTGGCCATAGAATAAGGAACCTCCTTTGCTAAAACCCACGCGGTTTACCTGATTCCATTATACAATAGGAAGCAGTCTTGTCAATTGATATGCTAAGCGAAGATGCGCTCGCCAAGGATGACGGCGGCGACACCCAGAAGCAGGCTGAGGAGCATATAAAGCACAGCTGTCGACGTTCTTCCGGTGCCAAGCAGATTTGTCACTTCCAGCGCGAAGGTGGAGAAAGTGGTGAATCCGCCGCAAATGCCTGCGCGCAAAAAGGCCATCCACTCCGCCGGAAGGCCGGCGTATTTGGCTGCAAGGCCCGCGAGGGCGCCTATCACAAATGAACCTACTATATTAATGATGAATGTGTTAAGCGGGAAACCTGTTCCGCCGGCCATGGGGATCAGGGAGATGAGATAGCGGGCGACGGAGCCCAGAAATCCGCCTGCACCGACCAAAAGACATGTGCGCATGAGAAAACTTCCTTTCAAAAAATGAAGCCAATGCTTCCTGAATGTCAGAAGTCATCAGCTCAAAAGCGGTTTAGGCCTGTGGCCCGGGGAGACGTTCATTCCCTGCTGGCCTTATTATAATGGAAGAAGAGACAATTTTCAATCCGGGAGAATGGTCTGCAGCTAGTTCCATAGGTATGCTCAGATCTGGCCATGAAAAAATTTTTCTCTTGCTTTCCGCTTACAAAACGCAAAAGCGGGATAAACTAGCCTCGGGTTTTATGTGAATCCAAGGTTTCGTTGCGCTTGCGGCATGGGATCAGATTCCAGACAATGCAGAATAAGGCGAACAAACGAAAAAGAAAATCTTAAAATTCGACTGTTTTCGCGCATAAAACCGAACGATAAACAGATGAAAAAATGGATTGTGCGTGGAAAAAATAAGTCATGAAAAAAGAGTATTTTCTTGCGAGAAATGTGTTGACATCGTATGTGTGCTGTGTTAAGATAGCACTCGCCGCTTAAGACGGCGCCGGACCTTGAAAACGATACAGAGTCGGAAGACTCAAGGAAGAAGCGAAAAACGACAGTTGATTCTAGGAATGAGTTTTCACCTTGTCGAGGGAAACCGAGATAAGGAGAGAAGATAGGATT
>JAFADG010000006.1 GCA_023425025.1 Bacillota bacterium | reverse complement strand
CTATAGCCCTTACTCTTGCGCTGCGAACGGCAAAAAAACTTGTCATTCGCTTCGCTCTACGGCTGAAAGCTAAAGCCTTTTACCCCCACCAGCTCAACTGGTGGATTCATAACGCTAAAGCTCCATCCCAAGAAGCGCCGCTCAAGAAAACTTGAACGGCGCTTCCGACTGTTTCGAAAATAGAGGCTTTCCCTTGCGTAAGCGCTGATTAAATCACCCATCAATTGGCTTCATTTGCACAGGCGGGCGCTTTGCTGCATGAACGCACACCTAAAGGGCATATTTTGTACAGCCGCCATTTAATCATCGTTTACTTGAAGGAGAAGCCGTCACCGAAGGTGACTGATGAGGTGGCGTTCCGGGACATATGGCATGTTTTCCCCAGAACATTATTTCAGGAACAGCTCCACCACCGGCACCAGCACATCCGGCTTGACCGGCGGCAGCTCGACAACCAGCAGATCCTCGGCCTGGGCCGCGCCTTCGCTGAAATGGTTTACCTTGCCCTGGGTAAACGCAAGCTCGCTGCCATCGTGCAGGAATTGCGCGTATTCCACCTTGCCGGCCAAACCCCGCAGCTGCAGGTGCGCAAAGGGATAGGCGAACAGGTGCACATACAGCCGCCGGCCGTCTTCCGTTTGGGTAAGCCGGCAATCCGCAGGGGCGGCAAACCCCGGCTCCGCCATCGTGCAGCCGTAGACCGACCGGCTGTTGTAACGCATCCAGTCCCGGTAAACACAAAGGGCTTCGCAGGCGCGCTTGTCCAGAAAGCCGCGGGCCGTAGGTCCTACATTCATCAGCAGGTTTCCCCCCAGCGCGACGGTATTGACCAGCATGCGGATCAGCATCTCCGGGGATTTCCACGTCATTTCATCCCGGTAATAGCCCCAGGAGCCGGAAAACGTCTGGCAGGCCTCCCAGGTGACCAGCTCGCCCGTTTCCTTGTGGCGCAGCCATTCCAGCGGCTGGTACTGTTCGGGCGTCCACAGGTCCTGCTCCAGCTCGGTGCGGTTGTCGATGATGATGTCCGGCTGAAGCTTGCGGACGGTGGCAATCAGCGCTTCCGCCTCCCAATCCTCCTTGCCCTTGCCCCTCATCCAGGCCCTTTCCTCCTGGCCGTTGTTTCCGGAGTAGGAAAAGTCAAACCACAGGATGTCAATCTTCCCGTAGTTGGTAAGCAGCTCCGTTACCTGATCGCGCATGTACCGGGCGTATTTGCGCATATCGCGCCCCGCGTTCTGCTCCAAGGCATCCGGGTCATCGCAACGGGGATGAAGGGGATCGATCGGGAAGTCAGGGTGGTGCCAGTCGATGAGCGAATAGTAAAAGCCCACGCGCAGGCCCTCCTGGCGGAACGCCTCCACATACTCGCGCAGAAGGTCCCGCCCGGCGGGCGTATTGGTGCATTTATAGTCCGTGTAGGCGCTGTCGAACATGCAGAAGCCTTCGTGGTGCTTGGCGGTGAACACCGCGTACTTCATGCCGGCCTCCCTGGCCCGCTTCGCCCAGTCGCCGGGGTCATACAGATCCGGATCAAAGCGCTTGAAGTACCGGTCATACTGATCCTCCGGTATCTTTTCCCGGGTTTTGACCCATTCATGCCGGGCCGGCAGCGCATACAGGCCCCAGTGAATGAACATGCCGAACCGGTCCCGGCGGAACCAGGCCGTATCCCCCGGCGTCTTGCGCGTAACATAGCTGCTCATGGACATTCCTCCCATCTTTTTTGAACACCGAGCCATTGGATGTCATTTCATGACCCTTCTGCCAAGCTTCACACCGCAGGACTCGCGTATGACCAGCATGGCGTCCCGCATGAGGCTGTAAGGCGCCGCGGGTGTTTCCACCGCGGTCAAAAGCTCGGCGATGGCGCTTCTTGCGTGCTCCTCGGGGTGCAGGTCGATGGTGGTCAGCGGGGGGCTTGCATAAGGGGCGAAGAACGAGTTGTCGCAGCCGATGATGGCCATATCCTGTGGCACGGAAATGCCCATCAGCGCCAGCTGCTTCATGGCGCCCAAAGCCACCAGGTCATTGAAGGCGATGATGGCGGTGGGCCATTTTTCCCTGGGAAGGCCGGTCAGCAGCTTCAGCAGCGCGATTTCCCCGGCCTCGGCGGTATAGCCGCCCTCATGGTGATAGGCGCTGTCGTCCTTGAGATTCAGCTCCGCCAGCGCATCCAGAAAGCCGCGGCCCCGGGCGCCGGAAGTACGCACCATGGAGGAGCCGCCGACGAAAGCAATCCGCTCATGGCCCAGCATATGCAGGTGCCGCACCGCCTGATGGATGGCGGTCGCCATATCATTGTACAGGCAGATGCACTCCAGCCCCTCGATCGGCGGGCAGATGGCCACTACCGGCATGTATTTGTGCAGCTGGGAAATGGCGGCGGGCAAATCCTCATGCTGGGATTCCACAATGCCGCCTATAAAAAAGGCTCCGTCCAGCCGCCGGCGGATTAGCTGCTCCACCACCTCCCGTTCCACAAAGGGATGGCTGGAGGAAAGCTGGTGCAGCCATACGGAATAGCCCCGGCGGCGGGCCTCATCGTCGGCGGCGCAATAAAGCCTGGCATAATAAGGGTTGGAGACATCCGGCAGAATGATGCCGATGATCCCCGTTTTCCCTTTCTCCAGCCCCCGTGCCACAGAGCTGGGGGCGTATTTGTGGCGGTTGATCACATCGTTGACTTTTTTCAGCGTCTTTTGGCTTACGTTGGGATGCCCGGACATTACCCTGGATACGGTGGCGATGGAAACGCCGGCTTCCTTGGCGATATCGTAAATGGTCGCCTGCTTGTTTGTCATAGGGCATTCCTTTCCATTTCAACTGGAGGAACAGGGGTTCAGGCACATTATACCGGAAATACGCAAGACTGGCAACAGATAATTGTAAGCGATTACAATTGTTTTTCCAACAATCCGCCTGAACGAGTATGTCAAAAACGCAGAAATCTGATCAAAATGGATTCAATGATTGACATTGTATGGCACGGATTGTATAATATGACCACAACGAGAGGAGAATAAGGGTCATTTGAAAGAAGGTTTATTGAAAGCATTTTCAACATTATGCGATATCTTTCATCATTTCTCATCAATCACCCTTGCTCCACTTTCAAGCCCGAGAGTATCCCAAACAAAAAGGAGGACATTTCATGAAAAAGGTTGTCGCTCTGCTGCTGGCCGCTTTGATGGTGGCGGCCGTCATCCCCACCATGGCCCTGGCACAGGAAAAGAAGGTTCTGACCGTCAAGACCTGGGACCTGAACGCCGGTTCCGCCGCCTATCTGCAAGCCACCGAAGCCGCCTTTGAGGCCGCCTTCCCGGATGTGGATCTGCAGTACATCGACACTGCCTCCCAGGAGTATGCTATTCTGGTGGCCGCAAGCCTGGCCGGCGGCGACACCACCGACGTGTTTGACGTCAAGGAAGTGCGCGACCTGCAAAACTGGATTGCCCAGGGCTATGTGGAGAGCCTGGAAAGCTACATCGACGCCGACAGCTATGACCTTGCGCCCTACGTGGGCATGGAGAAGTACTATCGCGGCAGCGACGAAGCGCTGTACGCCCTGCCTTACCGCTCCGACTTCTGGGTGCTGTATTACAACAAAACGCTGTTTGACAAGGCCGGCGTGGCCTATCCCACCGCCGATATGACCTGGGATCAGTACGCCGAACTGGCCAAGAAGATGACCTCCGGCGAGGGCGTGGACAAAATCTACGGCGCCCATTACCACACCTGGCTGAGTTGCGTGGCCAACTGGGCCGTATGCGACGGGGTCAACACCCTGGCAGACGGCGAATACGGCGACCTGAAGTATTTCTACGACCTGAACCAGAGCCTGGAAGAAGCGGGCGCGGTCATGGAGTACACTGAGCTTCGCGCCTCCGGCCTGCATTACCGCAACGCCTTCGAGCAGGGCAACATCGCCATGATCCCCATGGGCTCCTGGCTGGTCGGTTCCCTGATCGCGGACAAGGCCGCCGGAACCTTCGATTTTGACTGGGGCATCACCGCCGTTCCTCATTTGGAAGGCGTAGCCGCCGGCTCCTCCTTCGGCTCCGTCACAGGCGCCGCCATCAACAAGAACTCCGCCAACAAAGACCTGGCCTGGAAGTTCATCTCCTGGCGCGCATCCCAGGAAGGCGCCAAGGCCATGGCCGCCCTGGGCACCCGTCCCGCCTATGTGTCCGCGGAAATCGCCGCCGCCCTGGCTTCCGTCGCCGGCTTCCCCCAGGATGAATTGAGCAAGGCCGCGCTGATCCCCGCCGCCGTGAGCATCGAGTGGCCCGTGGTGGAGAAGGTCAGTGAAATCCAAACGATCCTCAACGAGGAACACACCAACATCATGTCCCGCAGCGTCACCGTGGATGAGGGCATCGAGAACATGAACACCCGCGTAGCGGAAGTTCTGGCACAGTAACCGACCACGTTTCAAAGGGGGCGGGGAGATTTTCTCCCCTTCCCCCCTTGGCAGAGCAGTCTATAGGAAGCAGCAAGGGAAAAAGCTCGGCAAAGTGGCAAAGCCACTTTGCCGATACGCAGCAGCGAGGGGGCCACAGCCCCCTCGTTTGCAAATCGTATTGTCCGGCAAAGCCGGATGAAGGAGGAATGCCGGCATGGCCCAAAGCACCGCACCGGCCCTTAAAAACCAAAAACGCAGCAGGCAGGAAAGGAAAAACACGCTGATCGCCTATTCCTTTCTCGCGCCCAATTTCCTTGGTTTTTTGATTTTCACACTGGTGCCGGTGCTGTTTTCGATCGCACTGGCATTTATGAACTGGAACGGCGGCCCCATTGAGAAAATCACCTGGGCCGGGTTTGGCAATTTTGCCGCCATTTTTAAAAGTTTCAGCTTTGAAAAATCCGACCTGGGCATTGCGCTTAGGAATACCGTGGTATATACCGCCGTTACCGTGCCCCTGACCATTGCCTGTTCCCTGGCGCTGGCCCTGGTGCTCAACCGGGCAGCGAAGACCGCAAAGCTTTTGCGGGTAATCTTTTTCTTCCCCTATGTGGCCTCCATCGTGGCCATCTGCACCTGCTGGAGCTATTTATTGATGAAATTCGGCCCCATCAACCAGGCGCTTTCCCTGATCGGCATCAATATCGGCAAATCCTGGACGCAAAGCAAGGACCACGCCATTTGGGCCATTATACTGGTCAGCGTCTGGCGCAGCGCCGGATATTATATGGTGATGTATTTGGCCGGGCTGCAGGGCGTGCCAAGGGAATTGTACGAGGCCGCCACCGTGGATGGCGCCAACAGCTGGCAGAAGTTCTGGAAGGTGACTTTCCCCATGCTCACCCCCACCACCTTCTTCGTATCCATCATGATGGTGATCAGCTGCTTCAAGGTTTACGACCTGGTGGCCATTATGACCGAGGGCGGGCCGGGCCGGGCCACGCTGATGCTGGTCTACCATATCTACACGCTGAGCTTCACCCAGATCAAGTATGGCGTGGCCAGCGCCGTAGCCATGGTGCTGTTTGCCATCGTGCTGGGTGTTACCATTATCCAATTCCGCGCCGAGAAAAAATGGGTCAACTATATGTAAGGGAAGGGGTATGAGCCATGACAACCGTTACTGCAAAGACCGGCCGCAATCGCATCTCTGCCCTGCAGTTGCTTGGCAGAACAATCCTGTACGTTGCGCTGGCCCTTTTGGCCTGCCTGGCGCTGATCCCCTTTGTGTGGATGGTTTCCTCCTCCCTGAAGCTGGACAAGGATGTATTCCGCTACCCCATCGAATGGATCCCCTCCGTGCGCCATTGGGAGAACTTTGTGCTGATCTGGCAGCGGGTGCCGCTGACGACCTATTTCAAAAACACCGCGTTTGTGGCCGTCGCGGTCACCTTTATGCAGATTCTGACCTCTTCCTTCGCGGCGTACGCCTTTGCGAAGCTGCGGTTTCGGGGCCGGGATTTTCTTTTCCTTTGCTATATCGGCACCATCGCCGTGCCCTGGCAGGTGTATATGCTGCCCCAATTTATCATGATGCGCGGCATCGGCCTGTACGATACAACCTGGGCGCTGATCGTGCTGCAATCCTTCTCCGCCTTCGGCGTGTTTTTGATGCGCCAGTTTTATCTGGGCATCCCCAACGAACTGAACGAGGCGGCGCGCATCGACGGGCTGAGCGAATACGGCATCTGGGCCCGCATCATCCTGCCGCTGGCCACGCCCGCCATCGCGACGCTGGCCATCTTCACCTTTGTGAATACCTGGAACGACTTCATGGGCCCGCTGATCTACCTTGCCACAGACGCGAACAAAACCATACAGGTGGGCCTGCGCCGCTTTATCCAGCAATACACAAGCGACTACCACCTGATCATGGCGGCTTCGCTGTGTTCGCTGGTGCCGGTTGCGATTGTTTTCCTATTCCTGCAAAGGTACTTTATTGAAGGCATTTCCACCACAGGCTTGAAGGGATAACAAAAACGGATGAATACCCCGGGGAGGCAGCGGAATATGCAAAGCTGGCTGGATGAGACCTTTTCAAAGATGAAGGATAAATACGCGTGGTCCATGGAAGCCGCCGCCAGGGAGGGGATCATCCCCTACAAAAGTGAAGGCCGCAAATGGATTCCGTCGCCCTTTGACGGCAACAGCTGGTGGACCGGCGGCTTCTGGCCGGCCCTTCTGTGGCAGCTGTATGCCGCCACCAGGGAAGAAGCGTTTATGCTGGAAGCCAGGCGCGTACAGGAATTGCTCCGGGAGGAGCTTGTTCGCCATGACCTTTTGAACCACGATGTGGGCTTTATGTATTTATTGTCCTTCGGCGCGGATTACAAAATCACCGGCAATGAGGAAGCGCGTCGCCAGACGCTGATCGCTGCCGATGTGCTGGCCGGCCGCTTTAATCCCGCGGGCTTTATCCGCGCCTGGAACGGCAGGGGCCGGGAGGGCTGGGCCATTGTGGACTGTCTGATGAACCTGAGCCTTTTGCATTTCGCTGCCGAAAAAACAGGCGACCCGCGCTACGCAAACATCGCCGGGCGCCACGCGGATATGTCGCTCCGTTATTTCCTGCGGGATGACGGCTCCTGCAACCATATTATGATCTTTGATCCCGTTACCGGGGAGGCGCTGGATTCCCCCGGCGGCCAGGGCTATGAAAAGGGCTCCTCCTGGTCCAGGGGACAGGCCTGGGCGCTGTACGGCTTCACCATCAGCTATCTGAATACAGGCGAAGCGCGATACCTTGACGGCGCCCGGAAAATTGCCGATTATTTCATCTCCTGCATCCGGGCGGATGGGCTCAGCGACTGCGACTTCCGCCAGCCCAAGGGCGAGGAACGCATTGACAACATTGCCGCCGCGTGCGCTGCCTGCGGCCTGATAGAACTGGCCGGGCACGTAGAAAAAGAAACCGGCGAAAAGTATACGCAGGCCGCCCTGCGCATGCTTCATGCATTGGATGCCCTTTGCGCCGACTGGACGCAAAACAGTTACGGTATCCTGCAAAAGTGCACCGCCAGCTATCATGACGACGGCGCGGGCCGCCATGTAAACATCGTCTATGGCGACTATTTCTTTATCGAGGCCATCTGCAAGCTGCGGGGCACCGACACCATGCTCTGGAAAAAATAAAGGGCCGGCAAGCGCCAACAGGCCAAAAACCGAACCATCCCCCGCAGCATCAGGGAGTAAGTGTGCTGCGGGGGATGGTTGTGTTTATAGCGGTACAGTTATGCTGATGAGGCCGTATTCCGGAACGGAAATCAAAGCTTTCCCCTCCGAAAAATCCACCCGGATAGCCTGCGGGGCTGCCTGATGCGGGCTGCCAAACGTATTGATAGCCGTTTTGCTTTCTCCGCCCAACACAAGGCTCTGGGCTTCGCCGGTAAAGCCGCTGCCCTGCAGTGCCACTTCAATCTCTTTCCTTTCACCCGAAACGTTTACCAGCTTCAACGCAATGGTCTGGCTGCCGCCGGTGGCCAGGGTGTATACCCCAGCTTCCCCGCAGGCGTCTTCCAGCAGATAATCGCCCCTGGTGGTGGAAAATATCTGCTGCACATAATAGTTTGGGGTCTTAAGCACATCGCTTTCGTTGAACCAGATCATATCCGGCGTCCATTGCGCAAAGCCCTCCCTGGCAAAGAGCGGCGCGTAGCAGGAAAGGCGCACCAAGTCGCTGTTGCGCTCGATGCCGGTCAGGTACGCGGCTTCGCAAAGCGCCGAATACAGGTTGTTGGGCCGCCTTCCCGATATCGCCGGCTCATGGGCGGCATACTCGCCCAGAAATATTGGATTTCCGTTTCTATCGTAACGGTCGTACCGGTCCACGTTTTTCAAAAACCAGTCGGATGCCATATAGTAATGCTCATCCACCATATCCTTCGGGAACCCGGCCCTGATCCTGCGCCAGTTGTCCTCAAAAAGTCCCCCATCGGCCACCGGGCCGGCCGCCACAACGCAGACGATATCGGGATAGGCCGCCTTCACCGCTTTCTCGATCTGCCCGTACCGGGAAAAGTATTCCGCGCCCCAGTTTTCATTGCCGATGGCCAGGTAGCGCAAATCAAAGGGTTCCGGATGGCCGTTTTCCGCACGCTTTCTTCCCCATGCTGTATCCGTGCCGCCAAGGGCATATTCCAGCAGGTCCAACACATCCTGAATATGGGCGTCCATTTCGGCTTTTAAAGTGGGCGGTTCATCGGTTCCCCTGGCCTGGCACAATACGCCGGCATGCACGACGGGCAGGGGCAGCGCCCCGATATCTTCACACAGCTGAAAATACTCATGAAAGCCAAGGCCGTAGGACTGCATATAGCCCCAGGTGTTTTCGTTTTCCTTCCTTGTTTCCAGGGGACCGATGGTGTCCTTCCAGTTGTAGAAATTCCGTTTGTAATACGACCCTTCCACGACGCAGCCGCCGGGAAAACGCAGGAAGCTCGGCTTTAAGTCTTTCAGCGCCTGCACAAGATCTCTGCGCAGGCCGCCGTTTTGCCAGTCGGCGCCATAACAGTCTGACGGCAAAAGAGAAGCCATGTCCATATCGAAGGCGCCGGCGCCCCGCACAAGCATACGCAGCCATACGGTCCCATCCGCCAACCCGGTCAAACGGAAGCCGTCAAGCTCTTGAAAATCTGTTCCATCCGGCTTTACCGCAATCTCATTGCTCAAAAGCGTCCCCTTGGAATCTTCCAGGGCCACCAGAATCTCGCCTTCAAAATCCACCTGCCGCAGCCATATGGAAAAACGGTATTCCGCGTCTTTTTTGACGGTGATGCCGGGCCTTGTGTCCTGCTTGGGAAAGCCGGCATTCACAATTCGGTAATCGCCGCCCTCCACCGTTACCCGCATATAGTTGGGATTGTTCGGATGGATCGGATCGGCCGACATAAGCTCCGCTTTTCCCGCGCCCTTGTTCCTGTGGTTGAACATCCAGCCCGTCAGCGCGTCGTAGCGGGTTGGGTTTTGAAGGCTCCGGTATTCAAAAGACCTGTTGCGAAGCAGTTGGGCATACAGGCCGCCATCCGCCGCGTAATTGATATCTTCAAAAAAGACGCCGTACAGCGTCGGACTGATAGCTATGCCTCTTGACTGGGTATCGATATGCCAAAGCACACCCTGTGCCTTGGCGGAAGACGCCAAGCACAGCATGCAAAGGAACAAGGCCCAAAAGCGTTTCATTTTTCTTCTCCCGTATCGCGGTAGTGCATGCGCACCTTGATATCCTGCGGATAATTGCCAAAGCCCCTGCCGAAAATGGTCAGCCCGCCCTGGTTGCGGGCCTTGTCCGGCACGCTCAAACGCAGGGTCATGGTATTGGTGTTGTTGTTCAGGCCCAGGTCGGAAAGGCATACGTTGGAAATTTTAAAGCCGTCAATAAACGACCCGCTGTCGTTGACGGAAAGCAGCTTGAACAACCCGTGCTGGTTCCAGTTGCGAAACCACCAATCGGGATTATAAATGCCTTTTGTGCGGCCAAAGTCGCCGGGGCTGATCCAATAGCCCAGCTCCCTGCCATTGATGGAAAAATAGATGTCGCTGGGCCAGTCTTCGGAGACGCCCGGCGCTTCGGAAGAGATTTCAAGGGATATTTGCAGCTCCAGCAGCTGCTGGTTGGCCCTTAGCAGGTTGGGGACCATGTATTCCACATACCCCTTGCCAAACCAAAGAATCCCGGCGGTGGCCCGCTCGGGGTATCCAAAGAAACGCGGCTCATCCACCTCGCCAACCAGGTGCTCGCTGGTGGCAATGCCGCAGGTCGGAAAGATTTCATAAGCGGTATACTGTCCGACGCCGATTTCCGTTTCGTACATGTTCCGCCCTTCATCCAAGGGGGTGGGATCGATGATGATACGCTCCTGCGCGACGCTGCACACCTTTTGCAGGCCATGCTTCCCCACGGACATCTCCACATCCACCAGCCCGCAGTCCACCAAAGCCTTGATATGGGGCGTCAGCGCGCCGCTGGTAATGCCCAGCTCCCGGGAAATAATGGTCATGGGTTGAGGGCCTTTGACGCTGAGCATCTCCACAATGGAAATGCGCGTTTCGGAATCCAGGGCGCGAAACAGGGGCAGCCCATCCCGAAGCTTTTGGATGTGTATCATTGCGACCCTCCAACATTCGCGGCTTGACGCCGCGGGACAATTCTATTAAGATTCTTCGAAACAGGCCGTTTTCCTCCCATTGGGGAGCGCTTTTTCGGCCCGCATCCATCCCTTTGCCAATTCGAGAAGGAGTGACTGGTAAACCGCTCCTTCCATGTCGTTGACAGCTCCCGGGAGGTATTGGAGGGCCGAAGCCCTCCAATGGTAAATCGCAAATCAGCGACATGCGCGGTGATTTGCGCAGGAATTTCGTAGAAATTCCTACCTTGCCCGAGCAAACGGCCGCAAAAAAGGCTATGCCTTTTTTTGCAGTGCAGCGAGGGAAAAACTCGACAAAGTGGCGATAGCCACTTTGTCGAAAGTTTGCCGGTTATTTGGCCTCGCCGTATACCGCCGTGAATTCCTCCATGACCTGGTCATAGTAGCGGCGGCCTGCCTCGTTGAGCGCGTCGGTGTAGTCGTAAGGATCGGCAACGCCCTGGAATACGGCGGCTTCCATGCCCACCACGCCGTTGTACTCGCCGTTGAAGTAGACTTCGTTCAGGAAGGTATTAAAGCCGGGGATGGCGACCCCGCCCAGGGATACGGGCCGGCGGGCGTTGGCAAAGAAGCCGTCCCAATAGGCGCTGTCGTCAAAGAGCTTGCGGTAGGCTGCCCAGACTTCCTCATTGTTGGAAAGCGGCAGGCAGTTGGGCATACGGTAGATCTTTTCGCCTGCGGCGTTGACGAGGCTTTCAAAGCCTTCGCAGCGGGCCAGCCAGCCATCCTTGCCCCAGGTCATGAACTTCAGGGCTTCATAGGCTTCCCTGGGATATTTGGTGGTGGAGGAGATGGCGCCAAAGTCGATGAAGGACACGGCGTTGGAGTTTTCCACCGTTTCGCTGGCGGGCGGCGCGTAGGGAACCATCTTGATGCCCCGCTCGAGGGTGTCAGACTGGGTATAGATGTTGTTCATGGTCCACCAGGCGTCGTGCTGAATGGCCACATGGCCGGAGGCGCCGGGCCATACCTCGTTGGAGCCGGCCACGGCGGCCCAGGCTTCGCTGGCCTGGATGGCGCGGTATCCCAGGCGCTGGTATTCCGCTTCGGTGGCGATGGCGTCGGCCCAGCCGCTTTCAAAGTGGTAGCTGTCGCCATCCCAGCCGAATTCGGCCAAAGCGCCGTCGGTCAGGGCGATGGGGCCGATGGTGATCAGGCCCAGGAAGGAGTTGTAGCCCCAGATGCCGTTTTCAGGGGAGGTGCACTCCTCCATGAGCTTGAGCATCTCTTCATAGGTCCAGTCGGCGTCGGGCATGGGGATGTTCAGCTTTTCAAACACGGTCTGATCCAGGTAGATGGTGATGGGCAGGTATTCCGCCGCCATGAAGAAGGTGCGCTTGCCATCCAGGTAGCCGACCTTCTTCAGGGAGTCGTAGTATTCCGCTGTCTCGGGGTCACTCTCCCAGTAGGGGGTGATGTCGCCGAACCAGCCGTTCAGAATGCAGGTATCCAGGTTCAGGTGCTGGAACATGTCGGGGAACTCGTTGTTGGCGGCCAGGTTGGCCAGGTTGGCCATGTATACATCCGTACCGCCCAGCTGCAGCACCTCGATGGTGATGTTGGGATGCTTTTCATGAAATTTGTCGGCCAGGAACTGGGTCATTTCATAGTCGTCCCACACGGCGTAGGTCAGTTTGATCTCGTCGGTGGTGTTCAGGGCGGGCATGCCGCCGGCCTCCGCCACAGCAAAGGCGGGAACCAGCGTTGCCATGACCATGACAAGGGCCAAAAGCAGGGACAGTTTCTTCATGGGGATACCTCCTTATCGTTTTCTCAAAAGCCTTGCCGGCTTTGATTCAAAGAGATGGGAAACGCGGGGTCACTCGCCGGTGATGCCGCTCTTGTCCACGCTTTGCACAAACTGCTTTTGCAGCACAAAATACAAAACCAACAGCGGCGCGATGGCCAGCATGGTGCCTGCCATGCGGATGGCGTCGTTGAGCCTGTTGGGGGAGGTCTCCCAGGCGGAGTACAAAGCTTCGTAGCTGGTTTGAAACCGCTGCAGCTCCAAAAGCAGCGTCGTCAGTCCCCGTGCCCTGGTATTGGCGTAGCCCAGGTACAGATTGATGAGGTAGTTTTCGTTCCAGTACCAGACGAAGGAGAAGAGCGTTACCACCACCACCGCGCCCATGGACAGGGGAACGGCTATTTTGAAATACCCGCCGATATGCCCCACCCCGTCGATTTCCGCCGCCTCGATCAGGGATTTGGGTACCTGGTGATGGAAGTTGTAAAAGATCAGCACAAACAGGGCGCTTTTGAAGCCCTGCCCCAATAAGGCCGGTACAACAAAGGCCCAAAGGGTTCCCGTCAGCTTCAGCTTGTCAAACAGCACATAGGTTGGCATCATGGTCACCTGGGGCGGCAGGAGGAAGCTCAAAAGCAGCAGGCCCATCCACATCTTTTTCAACGGGAAGCCGTACCTGGCAAAGCCGTAGCCCGCCAGGGAACAAACGAACACCTGGGCAAGGGTGGGCAGCACGGCAATGAGCAGGTTTTTGAAAAGGGAAGGGCCGTACTCCATGGTGGCAATGGCATCCGCATAATTTTTTGTGTACATGGCGGAGGGGATCCATTTGACCGAGGAATCCAGCAGGTCCTGGCGCGGCATCAGGCTGGTGGAGAGCATGTACAAAACGGGATACACAAATATGAAAGCGATGCTGATGAGCAGCACATAGGTGACCAGGCTCATCAGCAGGCCGCGCTTTTCATTGCTGCCAAGGAGGATTTTTTTCAAATGCTCCCTGCGCGCGGCTTTGACAAGGGGATTCTTTTTTAAAACGATATTCATGTTCTGACCCCCTGCTTTCGGATGCGCTTTTGTTCATACACAACATGCCTGTCGCTCTTTTCCCGCAGGATCAGGTAGGCCGCGGCCAGCAGCAGCGCCACCACCCCCGCGTATACCCAGGCCATGGCGGCGGCAAAGCCGTATCCCCTGCCCACCGCGGAGTTGAACATGGTATCGTGAATGATGGTGATGACTTCATTCTGGCCGCCTGTGGCCATGGCCACAATGGTATAGATGGCGTTGAGCAGGATCAGCGGCTTTACGGCCGGCAGCGTGATTTTCCAGAAGCATTCCCAGCCCGACGCGCCGTCGATGCGGGCCGCCTCGTACATTTCCCTGGATACCTTTTGCAGCCCGGCAATGAAAATCAGTATCTGCACGCCGCTGTTCCAAAGGATCAATATCAGCGAGGAAAACAGCTCCAGAATGGGATCGGCCAGCCAGTAGGGCACCGCGTTTCCAATGGCGGTCATAAAGGAAGCGCTGTTCACCATGGGCACCGTCGCCGCGCCCTGCCGGGTCAGCTCCTGCATGACAGGGCCGGTGGCGATGATCACCGGCAGAAAGAAGATGACCCGGAACAGCCCCTTTGCCTTGATTTTGCTGTTTAAAAGCAGCGCCATGATCAGCGCGAAGGAAACGATCACCGGCAGCTGTATGACAATGGTCATCACAAAACCCACCAGCGCCAGGGGATAGTTGTTGTCCAGCACAAACACGTTGGCGAAGTTCTGAAAGCCTACATACGTAAAGCTGAGCCCGTTGGAAAGGCGCACGTCGTTCAAGGCATAGGAAAAGCTCTGCTGCATGGCATACAGAAAGAAGACGCAAAGGCCCGCGATCCAGGGGAGGATGAACAGATACCCGTACAGCCATTCCCGAAGCCTGCGGCGGGTCAGCCGCTTTTTCAAATGGGGGTGCACCTTTCGCTTATTTGCCATCGCCGGTCACCACCTTGTAGCTGAGTCTTTCCAGGGCGACTTCCTCCATCGCGGCGGGCTTTTCCCCAAAGTTTACATAAACGGCCAGCCCGTTTTCGTACGTCACCCGTACCATATCGCCCACCCGGACGTGGGTATCGATGGCGCTGCCGCCGATCAAGTCATGCAGCGCTTTCAGTTCCTTGTACCAGCCGGTGATCATATCCTGATACTTTTCAAACTGCGAGGAATAGATATCGTAGGAATTGGTCTCCTGCAATGCGATGGGATCTTCCCACGTGATATAGAAGGAAGGCCTGGCCCCCTGCTCGATCAGCTTTAAGAAGAACCGCCGGGTGTTGGCCTGGAAGTTCACATATTCGGCGTAATAGGGGATACTGCCGGACAGGGCAATGGACAGGAAGGGGATCTCCCTGGACACATACAGATAATCAGAACCGCCGACGGGCAGCCCTACCAGCGCGTTGGCGCTGCGCCACAGATAGGCGTTGGCGCTGTCCAGCACGGTGGGCGTCGCCTGCACCGAAGCATCGGCCAGCCGGCTGTAGAAATCAGCGCAGACGCTGCTGTCGTAATATTTTTGGTTATAGTAGTAATCGGTCATCAGCTCCGTCGTACCCACAAGGCTCAGCCCCGGCACGCCGGCTTCCCCGGCTTCCTTTACAAGCCTCTGGCCGAATTCCAGGGATTTTGAGGGGGTCAGAAACTGCAGCTCGTTATAGACCATGGCGTACAGGTACATGGAAAACGTGCTGCTGTTGACCTTTTTCAGCGCGTCATAGGAGAGGCCGGGATTTTCCGCCGGATTCAGGGCCAGAAGGTCGGCAAGCAGGTACAGGCGGATGTTCCGCTCCCCGGCCAGCTGAAACAGTTTTTCAAAGCCCTGTTTTCCGCCAAGGTTGCCCGCCGGCTGATAACCGCTGGTGGGCAGGCCGCCCATGATGCCCTTGTCCTGCCATCCCTTGTAAACGGAGAGGATGTTTGTAGCGCCCGCATCCTGCAAGGCGGTCAGTATTTCCCCCGCCTGCTGAGCCGTAGTCATGGATACAGGCTGTTTGCCAAGCACGGCATTCTTGCGCTCGCCGCCCAGAAAGTCCACCTGCACGTCAAATTCCCGCAGTTCGTCGGCATGCCCGAACGCGCCCCTATCCTTTAGGTAGGCGCGGTAGGCCTTGGCCAGGCCCGTATAGTTTGCCTCCTCGCCGGAGGTGAACAAAAAATGCTGCAGGATGTCAAAGGATTTGGCATGCTCCGTGCGCATGTTGATGGTGCCGCTGTTTGGCCCCGTCTGCTGGGGATAGACCACCCGGTAGGTATACTTGGCGCAAACCCAGTCGAACAGCATGCGCTGCACACCGTTGGGATACGCCTGTATGGTAGCGGAAATATCCCCTTTTTCAATGACCCCCAGAAAGCCCATCTTTTTGTTGCCGTGCACCATGCCAAAGACAGGCATCATCACGCGTTCGGTATCGTTGCTGGTGGGAAAACCGTACAGGGAATACTGCAGCTGGCCAAAGGCCGTATCCTGCAGGCCGATGTTTCTGCCGTAGACCGTGCCGGTAAAGGGCATGGTGAAGCGGCCTTCATTGTCCTTCAAATCGATCAGCGCGCCCTGGCCGTCAGGGATGATCATGTATCCCCCGTCTTCGCCCAGGTACGAATAGCCCATGAAGGGGTACACATAGAAGCTGCCCACCGTGTATTGCTCCGGCTTCTCCTCGCGGATGCCGCTTTGGGGAATGAATACGCTCAGACCGTCCGCTCCCAAGGTGACGGTCACCTGATAGGCGATGCCAAGCTGCGTATAGTGCACATCCGCCGTGAAACCATCAGGCAAAAGGGTAATCGTTTTTTCGTGGGGCGTGGCGACCAGGTTCGCCCAGGGATATTTGGCAATGTTGCCCTCGATGTATTCCAGCACGATGCCCGACTGGTAGAACCCTTTCCACAGGTCGTTGTCCTTCATCTTGTCCGCGTTTGCCACGGTGGAAAACATTCTGCTCCCCATTTTCGCGTCTTCCATGACAAGGCCCAGGTTTTCCCTGCAAAGGTACAGCTTCCAGCTGCTGTTTTCGGCCACCAGCTCGTATCCCTGGGGGATGGAGGAAGCAGCCTCCGGCAATGCCGCGGTTTCGGCCGCGGCAACAGCGCATATCAGCAGCAGCGCCAGCAAAAGCACTGCAAGACGGGCCATCGCTTTACCTGCGTACAAAGCGGTACACCACCTCTCCATAGATCGCTTGGCCAAAGTCAATAAACTGGGTGATCAGCACGTACACCACAAAGAGCAGCGCCACACAGATCAGCGCCGTGAACAGCGTCAAAACGATCACCTTCACCGTCTTTTTGCCGGTGTAGTCGTTCAGGTACATGATGGACAAATACAGCAGTATGCCCGTCCAGCCATAGGCCACGACATTGGTGATGCCGATGAAGAAGGATTCATTGTAGGTCAGCACATTGGTCAATACGATCACCACAGGCTTTAATACCAGCAGCGGGGCCAGGGAGTACGCGGCGCCGATAAACATATCCTTGAAGGAAGCTTCGCCTTCGGTGACGGTGCATACCAGGTAGCAGCAAATGACCAGCAGCAGGTAGATGCCGTATACATTCACAAAGTCCAGCACCAGCTCGAAATAACCGTCCGGCACCGATTTATAGAGGAAGCCGGAGTAATACTTCTCTACCACATGTAAAAGGAAGTACAGCAGCATCACGATCATCGCGGAGAAGACGCTGGCCTTATTCTCCCGCTTGATGCCATAGGCGGCATCGTAGGGGTTTTTGAGCATATAGAGGCTGAAGCCCGTCTGGCGGATCACACCGGCATTGCCGGCCGCGTGCA
Source organism: Bacillota bacterium (assembly GCA_023425025.1). Lineage (GTDB taxonomy): Bacteria > Bacillota > Clostridia > Christensenellales > Aristaeellaceae > JAEWAH01. The sequence goes on along the minus strand of JAFADG010000006.1, from coordinate 43,457 downwards.
AAAGCCTGCCAGCAGGGGCGAGGAAGTGGGTCCTTTTGCTTACCCGGCGGAGCACGGCCATGGCAAGGGCCAGCGCGGCGATACCGATGATGCCCGTGCCCAGGTGCTTGTGAAGCCAGTCGCTGCGCAGTTCCCAGAACGCGTCGGAGTAGCCTTCAAAGGAACCGCCGTTTTTGTAGGCCTCCAGCGCGTTTTCATAATCCCCTTCCCTGTACAGCGCCTCGCCCAGACCGGCGTTGGCGTAGGAAAACAGGCTGTTCATGCGCAGCACCTGCTGCCAGGGCTCCTTACTCTCTTCATACTTGCCGTTTTGGAACAGCACGAAGGCCTTGTGCACCAGGTCGCAGAACTCCGTGGGCGCAAAAATCTGGATCGTGTTTTGAACGTTGTCCAGCAGATAGATGCGGTTGTCCTCATCCACCGCGATGCCGGCTACATTGGTGGAAAGGCCGGTGCGCTGCTGCCCGTCGTCCTTGGAGCCAAAGACAAAGATCATGGAGCCTTCGGAGGTATACTCGTATACATAGCCGTTTTTGCTGGCCATGAAGATATTGCCGAAGCTGTTGGTGGTCACCGCCGCGGGGTAGTTGTCGTACCAGTCGGGGTCCAGTATGTTTTTGCCGGCGACGTTCAGCTTTCTAAGCGTATTCATGTCTCCCGTCTGGCTGACGGTAAAGATCATGCCTTTTTCATCGATGGACAGATTCACCACGCTGGTGGGCACGATGTCCGCCGTGCGGCTTAATTGCTCGTCGGAAAAAACGGCCTTGCGGATTCTGGCCATCAGGGAGGCGTTGGTCATGTTTGCCCCAAAGTAGCCCAGGAACCCGCCGTCCCCGGCGGGAGAAATCTGCACGATACCGTTGGTGTTGCCGGTGGAACTGACGTACAGGTTGCCCCTCTTGTCCACCACCACCTTGTTGGGCTTGTAGGGCGAGGAGCCCCCAAAGAGCGGATGGTCCGGCTTTTCATAGCTGCGCAGGTACTTGCCGTTCTTGCCAAACACCGACACCTTGCGGCCGTTCTCGTCGGCCACATACACGTCGCCGGCCTCCGTCACAAAGACGCCCCTGGGGTCCTTCATATTCTTTTTATCCTGGATCTCCTTTACCAGCTCCCCCTCCCTGGTCACTACCAGGATGCGGGCGTTGCCCGTATCGGCAATGTACAGGTTTCCGTCCGGGCCAAGGCGCATGTCGCTGGCATTTTTCAGGGATTCGTCGCCGAACTTGATCAAGGTGCCTACGGGCTCATAGGCTGTCTGCGTTTCCGAAAGGCCGTATATCCAGCTTTGTGTGTAGGTTTTATAAGGCGTGGCAGCATGGCCCGTGGCCACGCCAGCGAGCAGAACCGCCATCAAAATGCATGCAGCCGCAGCTTTCTTCACATACAGCCCCCGCTTCCTGGTAAATTGCACGGTTTAGTGAACCCGTTTGCCGCCCGGCATGTCATTTCAGGCCGCTGTGGGCCATGGTGTTCATAACGCTGCTTTGCAGTATGACAAAGAGGATCAGGTTGGGTATGAACATGATCAGCGAGGCCGCCGCCGCCATGCCCTGGCCCGCCATGGTATCCACCGCCGCTGTTCCCTGCCCGGCGGCCAGGTTGGCGCGGGTCAAGGTATTCATATAAAACGCCAGGGTGCGTATGCCCTCGGTGGAGGTGAACAGGCTGGATGTTTCAATGTTGTTCCACGCCTGCTGAAAGGCCAGAATCGCGCCGGTGGCCACCGCGGGCTTGATCATGGGCAGAATGATTTTACGGTACACCGAAAAGGCGTTGGCGCCTTCCAGCTGCGCCGCTTCCAGCAGGGAATCGGGCACCTGGTCAATAAACTGCTTGATGAGGAAAAGGCTTACCGGCATGGCCAGCAGCGGAAAGATATGGGCAAAGTAGGTATCCAGTATCCCGCCGAAGCTGATGGTCAGGTATCTGGGGATCGTCACCGCCACGGGCACAAACATCAGCGCGGCGTTGTTGATTTCAAAAATGGTCCCCCGGAGCCTGAACTTGAGCTTGGAGAGGGCGAACCCCGCCATGGTGCTGAAAAACACCGAGCAGAACACCACCACGACGGTGACAAACACCGAGTTGAAAATGTACCGGGTGATGGGGATGGAAGCCCCGGCGGTGGCGGCAAACAGGCTGCGGAAGTTGTTCAGCGTCGGATTGGTCACAAAGAACTTGGGCGGAAAGGCGAACAGCTCATCCATGGGCTTGAAGGCATGGAAAATGATAAACAGGATGGGCACGCCCATAAATGCCGCAATGGGGATCATGTACAGATAAATGGGTATCTGACTTTTGGCAAACCGCTTCGGGTTGGTTCTTGATCCTGTGATCGCCATCAGCTTCCCCTCCTCCCTGAATCAAATTAATCCTTTTCGGCAAACAATCGCTTGGCAAAGAAGGAAAAGGCATAAATGATGCCCAAGAGCCCTACGGAAACCGCGGCGGCATAGCCCATTTCATAGCGGATGAAGCCGTAATCCTCAATGTGGTTGACCATCAATTGCGCGGCATACATGGGCGTGGGGTTGGCCCCCGTCAGCATGGTGCCGATGGTGCCGGCCTGGAAAGCGCCGACCACGCTCATCACCGCCCCGAAAAGCATCTGCGGCTTCATGGCCGGAATGGTAATGTAGAAAACCTCCTGCAGGCGGTTGCGCACGCCGTCGATGGCCCCGGCCTCATACAGCTGCGGGTCCACATTCAGCACACCGGCCAGCATGGCCAGGAAGCCTACGCCCATGCTGGCCCACAGGGCGATAAGGATTACGATGGGCAAAAGGTAGGTAGTGTTGAGCATCCAGATAATGGGATCGGTGATCACGCCCAATTGGGTCAGCACATAGTTGGCGATGCCGGCCTGGTTGCCAAGGAAGACGATGCGCCACACCACGGTCATGGCCACGCCCATGGTCATGGAGGGCGAATAGATGATCAGGGCCAGTATGGTCCTTGGCGCATTTGTCAGTTGGCTCAGCGACCACGCCAGGAAGAACGCCAGCATATACCCCAGCGGGCCGACGATCATAGCAAAAATCACCGTATTGGGCAGCACAAATTGCAGAAAAACCGTATCCTGAGTGAGCAGGTTGATGTAATTGGTCAGCCCCACAAAGCCGGGCAGCTGAATCGCGTTGAAGTTGGTAAAGGAAAGCCCGATGGCCGTAATCGTGGGAACAACAATAAAGATGGCAAAAAGGATCAAATACGGGGCCAGAAAGAGGTACGCGGTGCGCTTTTTTGTGATCACTCGCCGTCTCCTCCCTGCCCTAAGCCCGCGCTAGCCAGAATATCCAAAATTACCTGGACGCTTGGCGTTTTGAAGTCCCTGAGCATGACGCCATCCTTGTAAAACCCGAATTCCTCCAGCTTGCGGTAGGTCTCCCGGTTGATGCGCTTGACCGCCGTATCCATGGCCCGGCGGGGCTCGGTGCCGTCCACCACCACGGAGATATACGCGTTGGACAATTCCCGCTCCAGCATATAGGTCCCCAGCACCCAAGGCGCTTCGGTCATCCATTTGGATTGCTCCGTGATCACCTTTTTGTGGCTGGATTGTATGGGCAGCTGGGCAAAGGCCTTGGTGTTGGCGGTAGGCCAGATATATTCCGAGCCGTAGGTGCTTTGCAGCGTGTTCCCGAATTCCGCCTGCGTTTCCTCGCCGGACCACCACTTCAAAAATGCCCAGCCTTCCTCGGCCATGTCGGTATTCTCGAACATGATATCGGTTTCCGCGCCGCCGGTGGTCCAGCGCTCCACCACCCCATCCCCGTTTTTCAGGCCGGGGAAAAGGGCGATATCCCACAGGGAGGAGAGCTCGGGGGCGGCGTTGACCAGCAGGTTGTAGGTAGCCATGTCGGCAATGCCGATGGGCAGCGTGCCGTCCCGAAACTGCTGGTAGAAGCCGGGGGCCGGCACATCCGGCGGCATGTTGTAGATGGTGAACAGGTCCGTCAGCTCCCGAAACCCTTTCAGGGACGCTTCCGTATCCAGGGTGGTATTGCCCAGTATATCGCCGTAGATGGAACCGCCGCTTTGCAGTATCAGCGGCAGCGTGCCGGGGAAAACCTTCATGCCGACCATACCCGCCGTGGGGAAATAAAAGTTCATGTTCCTGCGCTGCAGCTCCGGCAAAATGGCCTTGACCTCCTCCAGGGTATCGGGCACGGGGATATCCAGCGCCTGGAAGATATCGGTGCGGTAGAACATGACCCAGAAATTGATGGTCTCGGGGATGGCGTAGACGCCGTCCTCCAGAATGTAGGGAATGAACAGCCCGGATGGGAACCGGGCAGCCACGCTGGCGAAATCATCAAACCGGGTCAGGTCGTATAGCGCGCCGCGGATGTCCAAAGAGGAGGGGATGACATACTGCACGCTGATGGCCACATCCGGCGATGTGCCCGAAGCGTTTGCCAGAACCAGCTTCTGCGCGTCGGGCATGATGGACAAATCCACGGCGATGCCCGTCTCGGGCGTGAACTTGGTATCGATCATGTTTTGCAGAATTTCCACATACTGCCGCGGGCGGGCCATCCACACCTGAAGGCGGCCGTTGTCCGTTTTTGTGGCCTGATAATCCTGCTCTAAAAAGGAGGAAGCAAAGCGCTTGATCCCTTCCAGCGCCTGCATACCGCCGCCCGCCTTTTCGGGCAGCTTGGCCTCCTGCTGGTACAGATAAATCTGGTCGATGGAAAGATCGTTGTCCGTCATGGCCTGCAGCTGCTGGGCCAGGATTCTGGCCACCGAATTGGGCCCGGTATTCAGTTCGCTTCGCCGGCGGGGAAGGTCCTCCGGCTCTCTTGCCAGCGCGCGCAGCTGGTTAGCCGCCACCGTCAGGCTGGCAAAGTGGGCCATATTGCCGCCCGCGGCATATGGGCGCATCTGATCCACCATTTTATCGCAGCGGTCCGCCCAGTTATACAGAATCTTTTGCAGGTCGGGAATATACGTGGTCAGATTGTAATCCCTGTACTTGTCGGTAGTGATGCCGCCGGTCAGGCGGACCACTTCCAGCGCCAGGCCATTGATCTCGCGGAGCATCTGATCAATGCCCTCATAAACGGGCGTCATGATTTCACAGTTGATGGAGAGGGACAGCGTATGATTGCCCTTGTCCAGATACACGGCCATGGGCGTATCGCCAGCCATGGCCAACATGAACCGAAACCCGGTGTCATAGGCAAACGGAATCTTCTCCGCCGCCCGGGAGGGGACGTATCCATCGATGGATACGTCCACATACACCGGAAAATCGGACTTGGTACTCTGGCGGTAATAGAAGCCCAGTTGATAATACCCCGGCTGCTCCACGGTAAATTCATAGGCCACCTTGTCCCCGGCCATGTTGAAGGATGCGCCGTCCAGGTAATTGATGACCTTTTTGCTTACGTCATAGGGGTTAAGCTGCGGATTATATTCGCTGGCGCCGCGCAGGTCGCTGGCGCTGCGCCAGGCGATCTGTTCCGCTTCTATCAGAATGACATTTTCACCGGCCGCGTCATGGTGCTCATAGGCAGGGATCTGAACGGGGGCTTTGAGGGCGATAGCTGTCACCTTTATGGCCCCGTCATTGCACAAAAGGGAAAGGGTATGCTCGCCTTTGCCCAAGGCAAAAAGAAAGGGGGCTGCCGTGCGGCCGGCGGAATCGGCAAGGCCCTTGTCAAGGGCCGAATCCTTTGCGTAGGGGGAGGCCGCCACCTGGTTGCCGTAACGGTCTGACAGAAACCGGCCATCATCCACCCACTTGCTTTCAAATTTCAGCCTGCGCAGTTCGAAAAAGGGGATCGCGCCATCCAGGCGAAGGGTGATCTCCGTGGGCAAAACAGATTGCGAGGTATTTTGATAGGTAAACCATATCTCATACTGCCCGTCGGCAGGCACAGTCAAAACGGCCTCGCCGGTATCCCCAACGCTTAAGGCGACATCCGCAGGCGTTACGATGGGCTCTCCCTGATAGACGGGGAAGGTGTACCCGCCGAGGACCTTTGTGTAGGCAGGCTCCGTCAGATTCTCAAAGATCATCCAGTCATAGATCACGGATTCCCCAAGGGAATCCATCGGGAGCGCCAGCATGAAGCATACCAGGGCGGTCATCAGTGCCAGAAAGCGTCTTTGCATTTTGTTTCCCCCTGCCGGCCGTTTCACCCCGCCGCCAGCCCGTTTGGGCCGCGCGGCAAGGGTAGGATGCATACATCAGGTTATTGCGCCGCCGTATTGCGGCTGCCCCACAGGGCAATGCCGTCTTCGGACATCGCGGTAAAGGTGATGGTCCACGCCTTTTGCTGATTGTCAAACGCCTTGACGAAGACGCCGTTATATGCAACGCCGTCCAGGGTGATCACCACGCGGTTATCATGAAGGCTCTGCCATGTGCCGGCTGCGCTTCCCGACAGGGTGCCGTCCGCATTCAGCGTGACGCTGACGGAGCGGTGGGGCTTTGCATTGATGTCCGATTGATGGTTGATAACCTTGTATTCGCCGGTCATATCCGCCGGCGCGACCGGGGCGATCTTTTCCCCGGCATAGCGGTAGGGCGTAACGAGGGGCCAGCCGGCGTCATTGAAGTAGAATTGATGCACCCTGACGGAGTGACCTTCCCCGCCGTTTAAAAAGCGGGTATGGAACACCAGAAAATACTGATTTGTTTCCGGCAAATAAATGGCGGAATTGTGGCCCGGCGATACAAACCCCACCGCCATGCGGTTTTGCTCCCCTTCCAAGGCCATGAACTGATACCCGCCCATGAGCTTTGTGCCGTAGCCCACGATGTCCGCGTCCAGGAAAAAGGAGCCGGAGCGGCCGCCGCACTTGATCATGTCCTGCCCCTTGGCGTCCAGATAAGGACCGTCGGGATTTTTCGACCGCGCCACCCGGATGTTGTATCCGCCCTTGCTGTCCAGGCCGCCGAAGGAGAGAAAGAGGTAGTAGTAATCCGTTTCGGGGGCGTACAGAATGAACGGCCCCTCGATGCGGCTGTGGTTTTTGCCCAGCAGCTTTTTGCCATAGCCCTGGCCTTCCAGGGGGAAGCCGGTTTCATCGTTCATTTCCAGAATGTAAATGCCGCCGGAATAGGAGCCGTATACCATCCACAGCTTGCCGTCTTTATCATAGAAGGTATGTGGGTCGATGACATTGGGATGCCGGGTGGCGTCATACCGGGTGCCGTCGGCGCTTGTTCCCTGCATGCCGGAGTACAGGAAGACTCCAAGGTCCTTATAGGGCCCTTCCGGCTTATCGCTGACGGCAAGGCCCAAGGCACTCAGCGGCGAATCGCCCCGGCAGCAGCAATAGTACATGTAATAGCGCCCATCCTTCAGCTGCTGCACGCCGGGGGCCCAGAAGGTGTTCGTCTGCGCCCAGGCAAGGGCGGTTTTCATTTCCTCCTGCACGTTGTCAACCAGGGTGCAGCCCTCCTGGGCGTTTCGGGATATGGTTTCCCAGGCCATCAGGTCCAGCGACCGGGCAGCCGCCATGTGGCTCCCGTAAATATAGAAATAGCCGTCCTCCGCCCGTATAATGGACGGATCATGCACCGACGTCTCGCGAAACACGGGCGCTTCTTCCCCCATTGCCTCAGACACCGTACATGTCACGGCCATCATCAACGCAAGCATTGTCAAAATCGCTTTCCGCATGGTAGACACCACCGTTTTCTTTTATCTTGGTTTTATCTAAATTAATACGTCGCAGCCTCAAGTAATTTCATAATATCTCAAAAAAGTGGGAATGTCAATGGTTATCGCTATAGTTTTTGTCTTTTTCCGCATTGGGTCACAGCAAGAATATTTGTGCCTTTTTTCACAAAACAGAGGGATACGATTCAGAGTTAATCCATATTTTTCCGTATGTTTTCAATGCATACGCGGAAAAGATTGACATGCACAGCCATCAGCACGTATAATGCAATGCATGGCATTCTAAATTGTTTTAGATATTTCAAAGATATTATTCCGGAGGGAAAGATATGTTCGCAGCACCACAAAAACCCCTCATTTTACAGCGGGCCGACCCCCATGTGTACAGGCATACAGATGGATTCTATTATTTTACCGCCTCCGTTCCGGAATTTGATAAAATCGTTTTGCGCAGGAGCGAGACCCTCGACGGTTTGGCATCGGCCGAAGAAAAAACCGTATGGGTGCGCCACGATTCCGGCATCCTCAGCAAAAACATCTGGGCGCCGGAGATTCATTATCTTTTGGGGAAGTGGTATATCTATTTTGCGGCCGCAAGAAATGAAGACGAGAAAAAGGGCCATTTTGACCACCGCGTCTACGTGCTGGAAAACGAATCGCCCAACCCGCTGGAAGGCCGCTTTGCCGAAAAAGGCCAGGTCAAAACCGGGTTGGAAACCTTTTCACTGGACGCGACCACATGCATGCACCGTGGCATTCAGTATCTCATCTGGGCACAGCGCGATCCTAACATCCCCGGCAATTCGAACTTATACATCGCGTCCATGGAAAACCCCTGGACCATCGCCAGCGCACCCGTGATGCTGTCCAAACCGGAGTATGACTGGGAATGCATCGGCTACCTTGTCAACGAAGGGCCCTCGGTGCTTTTTCATGACGGCATGATGTATCTCACCTATTCCGCCAGCGCCACCGATCACAACTATTGCATGGGCCTTTTATCCATCCCGCAGGACGCGAATCTGTTAAAGCCCGAAAACTGGTCAAAATCCCCGGTTCCCGTAATGGTAACGCGGGAGGAGGAAGGCATATTCGGCCCCGGCCACAACAGCTTTACCACCGACGGGCATGGCAACGATGTCTTGGTGTATCACGCCCGCACAACCCGGAAGCTGGCGGGCGATCCGCTGAGCGACCCCAACCGGCACACATTTGTCAAGCCGGTAGCGTACAACCGTCATAATCAGCCCGTTTTCCAGGATTGCAGTGATTTGCAGGCAAGTTTCAGCCGGAAGTAACCAAAAAACAAAAAGGGCCGGGGAAACCAATGTTTCCAGGCCCTTTTTGTTTTGATCTGCGGTCTGGTGGTGGAACATCACGGTCTGCCGCTTGACTCCCCGCAAAATTTCTTCGCCTGCGCAAGGGATGGGATTGACTGGGCGGCGCCTGCCCTGGTGACGGCCAAAGCCGCCGCCGCGGCTGCCAGGCGGAGCGCCTGCGCCGGCGTTTCACCCATGGCCGTCCTTGCCACAAAATAGCCCAGGAACGTATCGCCGGCCGCTGTCGTATCCACCGCATGCACCTTGAACGCGTCCTGATGCATGCAGGCGCCGTTTTCATGATACTCCGAGCCTTCGCTGCCCAGCGTCAGCAGGACCGCCGCATGGGGATAGCGCCTTGCCATCGCGCTGCCCATGGCGCGTTTGTCGCTTGTGCCGGTCAGCGCTTCCGCTTCCACCTCGTTGAGAATAAACAGGTCCACCAAATCCAACGCGGCATCCAGCAGCTCCCTTGTGATCGGCGAAGGGTTCAGCACGACGCGCATCCCCTTTTCCTTTGCGGCGCGTATCGCATGATCCACCACATTGGTTTCATTTTGCAAAACAAGCGTGTCTCCCGGCGAAAACGCCTTCAACACCCGGTCCGCTTCGCTTTTTTCAATGGCGCGGTTGGCTCCCCCAAAAAGCAAGATGCTGTTTTGACCGGCAACATCCACCTGTATGATGGCGTGGCCAGTCTTTTCCTGCCCCACAATCACATTTTCGGTATTCACCTGATACTGGTTGAGCATTTCGGTCAGCGCCCTGCCATCCGCGCCGATTTTCCCGGCATGGTACACGTCCGCCCCCGCAAGCGCCAATGCCACCGACTGGTTCAGGCCTTTTCCGCCCAGATGGCAGGCATAGCCCGTTGAGGCCAGCGTTTCGCCGGGCTTTACAAAATGCGGAACCTGATATACATGATCCAGATTGAGGGAACCAAAGTTTAAAATCTTCCCCATTGTCTCTCCCCCACCATCATTTGATTTCACTCATGGGTCAGCGCCTTTGTGGAGTTGCGAATGATCAGCTCGCGGGCGCAGATGACCTCTCTGGGCGCGCCCGTGTACTGCTCTTCGATCCGTTCGATCAGCATTTTCATGGCCTGCTCGGCCACAAAATCGCCGGGGTTATGGGTCGTTGTCAACCCCGGCCGGCAGATGCGCACATACTCGATGTTGTCCTCGCCCGTCAGCGAAATATCATCGGGAATGCGGATGCCCTTTTCATTCAGCGCCTGCATCACGCCCATGGCGATCATGTCGTTGGCACAGCAAATCGCGGTAGGCCTGCGTGCAAGGGCCGTAAAGTAGACCCCGGCCCGGTAGCCGCCATCCATGGTAAAATCCATCTCAAAAAAATAGTCGGGATGGACCGGGATGCCCGCCTCATTCATTGCCTTTTGAAAGCCCGAGCGCCTTCGCATGTTGACAATGGAATGGGCCGAGCCGCCGGCGTAGGCGATATCCCTGTGCTTAAGGTCCAGCAGGTGCTTGGCCGCGATATAGATGCCATGGCCGCCGGGGCTGTAGATCGTGTCAAAAACCAGATCGTCAAACCGCGTATTGGTGACCACAGGGCGGTTGAGGGCCCTCAATCTGTCAAATACGGCGCCGCTTTTGTTGACCGTGCAAAAGAAAAGGCCGTCCGCGTCACGGTTGGAAAAAAGCTGCACCGCCTTTTCTTCGTTGCTCTCCTCTTCGGCGGTATCATACAGCATGACCGTATAGCCCTTTTGCAGCGCCGAGCGCTGCACCGCGCGGTACATGCGGGCGTAATAAGGGTTTGTGATATCGGGCACAACATGCATAATATGGTTCATGCGGCCGGTTTTTAAGCTTTGGGCGATGCGGTCGGGGGTGTAGGAAAGCGCGTCGATGGCTTTTGCGATGCGCTTTCCCGTTGCGTCGGCAACAGGTATATTTCCGTTCAGATACCGGGATATGGTGGCGACAGATACCTTGGCCAGCGCCGCCACATCCCGGATGGTCGCTTTTTTGCTGTTCTCCATGAATACCTTCCCTCGTTTGCTATTCAGCCTTCCCAAGCGTCACCTCGTCGATTTGCATCCAGGACGACGCGCCGGGGCCTGTATATCCGATTTGCACATCCACATATGTTGCCTCTCCCGGGTCAAACGGCAGCGTGATCACGCCATAGCTTTTTTGTGCGCCAAACGCCGTTTTTGCGATGACCTTGCCGCTGCCGGACTGCACAACCTGGATATATCCATCCTTTACATTGCCGGAGGACCGGATGGCGGCGGTCAGGCTGTACGCTGTGTTTGGTTCAACCATTACGCGGTTTTGACAAAGCCCTACCGTCTGCCCATTTCCGGCGCTGATCCAGGCGTTGTTTTTCCCATTATAAGCCTTTCCCTGGCGCATGTCCACACCGCCCGTGCCGCTGCCCAGGAGCATCCAGGGAAGATGGATGGCGTCATGCCAGTCGTCTTCAAAACCGCCGTCCATAAGCTGCGGCCTGCCCAGCCGTTCCATTTCCGCCTGGGTAAACAGGCTGTTTTCAAGCGGCGCGGGGCTTTTGCTGCTCAAATAGCTGCCCGGTTCCGCCTTGACGGTTGGGATCACCATCAGCTCCTCGCCGTTTTCGGTGACAAAGGATGCGCCCGCTTTTGAAAGGGCGTTTCTTGCAACACGCTCCGTTACGGCGCATAATTCCTGAAAATCAGCATCGGCATAGCGGATGGGCGGGAATGTTTTCAAGGGATTTTTATAGGTTTGGGGCAGGTTCTCATACCCGATGACCGCAAACAAAACCCCCAGGGCGTTGGCCGCGTTGCAGTCGCAATCCTGCCCGCTGCGGATGGCAATGTTCAGCGTTTTTTCAATATCGCCGCCGCCATACAAAAGCGCAATGGTCAGGTAGGCGCAGTTCAGCTTCGCGTCCAGGTTGATGCCTTCGGTGCGCCCGCCGTAGGGCCACTCGATCCAGTTGTACGTTGGATCAAGGAAATACTTCTCCGTAATCTTCTGCCATGCCGCCTGCCAGTCGGCGGGGTCACTTTCATAGCTTTCCAGTACATCCGAAATGCTCTCATGCAGCCAGCTGTCCCCGGGCACCGCCTGCAGCGCCTTTTCCACAATGGCCTTGATATCCGGCTGAAAAAATGCCTCGGAGTACATTGCGCCTATATACGCGCCGCCATAAATGCCATCGCCATACACCAGCATGGAACCGAACCGGTCAGCCAGCTCCATGGGAATATCCGGCCGGCCCGGGGCGATCAAGCCCGAATAATCGGCGGCAAAGGAATAGCTCAGCCCGTCGGGAAACGGCGCGTGAACCGGATGCCCCGCGTCCGGCGGGGCGATGCCGGCTTCAAAGGTACGTTGATGGCCATCCCAAAATTCAAAGCTGTAGGGATACAGCGCAATGGCCATTTCCCTGGCGGTGATATCGATGCCCTTACCGTCCAACTGCTGCAGCAGTACAAAGGGGATGTAGATGTCATCCTCAATGGAGGCCAGGGAAAGCAGGCTCTCATTCCACTTTGGCACCTGGTCCTCCGGGGCGATCTCCCCTTTGTACCAGAACTCCCGAAGGATGCCCACGCTGACGCCCACCAGCTTGCCCAGCCAGGCCGCCTGAACCTTGTCGCGGTAAACGGATACCGGCAGGCGCAATTCTTCGGCCGTCCCGGCAATGCCGGGCAAGCAAAGCAGCATCAGCGCCGCGCAAAGCAGGATGCAAATGCTTTTTTGCGTTTTACGCATTCACGCATCCTCCCCTATGCCACGGACGGACAGACCGGTAAACGCGCCGCCGGCGCAGTCGCCCGAAAGGCCCAGGCCCACGCAGCCGCTGCGAAGCAGGCTGTCCCTTGCTTCCAGCAGCGTTTGCCCTTCATGCGCAAGGCAGATGCCGTCTCCCCTTGCTGTCAGCGAAAGCCTCACCGGCTGCCCTGCCTGCCACGCAAAAGGCGCTTGGGCGAGCACTGTCTCGCCATGGTTTTGCCTGATCAGCGCCACGCCCCCCGGCACAAGCGCCGCCGCCAAATAGCGGAACGCCCCCTGAACACGGACCATCAGCCTTGCGCCATGTTCCGTGTACGGAATCAGCGTACAGGCCGCTTCCACATCCGCAAAGCTCCGCGCCCCGGTAAGCACCTCGCCGTGGGAGGATACCGCCCCGACGAGCCTTCCCCCATCATAGTGCCATCTGCCGCGGGTATAGGTAAACTGGCTGCACTCGTGCTGCACAAAGCCCCAATGCTCCATGCGCTCCATGGCAAAATCCATTTCATAATCCGGCTGCCCCTGCAAAGACAGGTGGGATATGCCCACCGTAAGCCCGCGCAAATGCTCCTCCACCAGCGTAAAGCGCACGCCCACCTTGGAAATCAGCGCGCCCTTCAGCCGCGGAATCCGATATTGCAGCTGCGCATCCTCCGTGTCCAGCCGGACAGCAGGCCCTTCATGATAAGCCTTTGCGTTGTCGTCATACGCAAACAACGACGCGGCGATTTCCGTATGGCAGGAAGGGTCCTTTTTCAGCTTTGCCACAATCGTCTGCCCCGGATAGGCCTTGGGGGAAAAGCATGGATCGTAACGGTTGTTGTGCACATCCCCCGGCCGGTAGTAGGTGCGGTGGAATACCCGCATTCCCGTGCGGGGATAGATGGCGCCGCACCAGGCGATCACGCCGTTTTCCACCGGGCTCAGCACCGAATCGGCGTCCGATTCCACCCGGAGGCCATGGGTGCTGCCGGGCAGGGCAAAGTCACAATACAGGCTGCCCTGCTGCGAAGCCAAAAGCTGCATGGGCGGTTCCAGGCCATTCAAGCAATACCCGCGAAGCGCGATGTATCTGGCCTGCGTCGGGATATCGCCCATGTTCTGCTCCCCCAGAATGCTCGAGCAGATGGCAACATCGTTCATCCTTTTGCGCATGACCCTGTCCATGCCCGCAAGGCCATGAAGCACCCCGAGAATCGCGCCCAGATTGCCGCTGTTGCAGTCGGTATCCAGCCCGCAGCGGGTGCATAGGTCCAGCCCGCGCTTTACGCTGCCTTCGCTGTACAACAGGCCCAGCAGAATGTAAGCCGTATTGCTGACGGCGTGGAACATGCCGGGATACGCGGGCTCCGCCCATTTATCCAGAATACGCCTGCGGGCCGCCTCCGGCTCCGCGGGATTTTCCCGGTACACAGCCAGCACATCCTTGGCCATGCGGGCGATGTCGCCGTTTTCCGGTATATGGGCAAGGGCCGCGTCAAGAAGCGCTTCCGCCGATTGCTCCGTAAATGCCAGCGATACCAAAACCACCTGCAAAACGGCCGCGTCTTCCGAAGCCCCGCCGGGCGCGGCATCGGCCAGGAGGGCTATGCGCATCAGCTTTGCCGCAAGCTGCGGGTTTCCCGGCGCCACCAGGCCCCAGGTATCGGAGAAAATGCGGGCGCCAAGGCCCTCGCTGGGCTTTTCCCCCGTATGGGCAAGGGCCGCCTCCCCCTTTTCGATCATGTGGTAGGAGGTGGGCTTGCCGTACCCCGGCCACCAGAAGAAGCCATGCTCATAAGGCGCATAGTTTGTCCAGGCCCTTGCGGTGCCCATGGAGGTGATGTCTTCGCCCGCCTGTTCATCCTCCAGCGCCCGCACAAAAAACAGCGGGCCGTTGATATCGTCATCCGGCTCAAAAACATCCACGTCGGTCAGAAACCCATCGCTGTGGGGAAAGAGCCGCGCGATATCCCCATGGGACCAGCCCTCCACCGGCGCGCCATGCCGGACGCCCATGACCTTTCCAAGCCAGCCCGCGTAGACGCGTTCCACATAATCGGCCGGAAGCCTCATACCTATTCCTCCCGTTCCAGCGGCGCCACGCGCACCTGATCAAACAGGCACCTGGAGCCGTTTGCGACGCCAAAGCCAATCTGGCCCTTCAACAGGGCATCCGCATCCGTATACGTCAGCGGCTGTTGCCCATTTGCGGCAATGGAAATGGTGTTATTACGCAAAGTAACCGATAGCGTAACGCCCTCACCAGGCTTCCACGCAAAGGGAACGGTTTGAAGGGTTTCCCATTTCCCGTCGTTCTTGATCAGAGACAGTCCGTTTTGATTCAGCTCCGCCCCATACGCCCGGGCGCCGCCCTGCACCCTGAACAGGAAGCGGTGATTGAAACCCGATACCGGCGTCAAAACGCAGCTGAACGCGCCGTCTGTCCATTCGGGGTCGCCTGTATAGCTCTCGCCAAGATCCCAGCAGCTTCCGCTGAGCTTTTTTTCCAACAGGTTCCAATAGCCCTTCAAATGGGTCAGCTGGCTCACCGGCTTATGGGCAAAGGACCAGTTTTCAATACGCTCTTTTTCAAATTCAATGGTATAATCGGCCATCCCCCGCCAGTCCAGGGATTTCAAAAGAGCCTCCCCCTCCTGCTCCGCCTCGAACGCCACGCCCACCCGCGTTAGGCATGCGCCTTGCAGAGATGGGATTTGATAGGCAAGCTCCGTCCATTCACCATTAAGCCGAACGCTTTCACCGTAATACGTTTGATCCGCGTTCCCGTCGGTCACAAAGATGCGCGCGCCGGCTTTGCCCTGGCCAAAAACCCTGGCGGTTACCTGCTGGCCGGGGTAGAGCATGGGCGAAAAGGCAGGGGTATACCTGTCGTCCGCAAATTCGCCGCTGCGCATATAGGTGCGCTGGTATACGCACGTCTCGCCCGGTTCCAGCGCGATGCGCAGCGCGCCGCCGAAGGCGGGCGTATGCATGCCGTACGCGCCCTTGTCCATTTGCGCATGCGCGACGCGCAGGCCGTGGGTGCTGCCGCTCAAACGGAAGCTGGCCCTGGGCAGGCCGTATATATCCCCGGGAAGGGCAAAGCCCAGCTTTGCAGCCAGCCCCGCCAGGTACAGCGTAAAGCTTGCGGCGTTTTGCAGATTCAAGGCGCCGATAACGCTGGAGCAGGCGTAGAAATCATTGATCGGCGCACGCCAGGCATCGGCAATGCCGCCAAGCCCCACCAGCGTGCCCATCATCGCGCCCAGGTTGCCCACGTTGCAGTCGGTATCAAAGCCGCAGCGGTTGCAGATTTCCAGGGTATCCTCAAAGCTGCCCTCGCCGTAATACAGCGCCAGGGCCATGATGCCGGCGTTGGGTATAATATGGCACCCGCCGCCGAATTTGTCCCGCCAGTAATGCTCACGCAGCATCGCAAGGCAATCCCGCCAGGTGCCGCGCTTTGCGTCATAAAACACTTTTACGCTTTGGAACACCTCGGCGTACAGGCTGTCGTGCGGAATTTGCCCAAGGCCGGCCTGCAGCATTTGGGCAACGCTTGTCGCCGTAAACGCCGCGGCGATGCACGCGGCCACGAAGCGGCCGCCGTAAATGGCCTCCCCATCGTGGGAAACGCTGGCGGCCTTTTCCGCCAGGTCCGCCGCCAGCTTGGGATCGCCGGGGCACACAAGGCCCCAGGCGTCGGAGAAAATCTGGCCGCCGATCTGCTGGGCCAGCTCCGGCCCGTTCATTTCGATGCTGCCGGACCTGGGCGCATCCACGCCCGCGCGCAGGTTTTCATAGGCGGTATGCTCGGCGGATATGCCGTAGCCGCCCCACCAATACATCCCCTTGCCCCAGGGCGGATAATTGAGCCATGCCCTGCCCACATCCCGCTCCGTCATGTCGCGGTAGCGGCCGCTGTCCTCCATGGCGCGGATGAAGAAGGTCGGCCCGTTGGTGTCGTCGTCGGCGGCGAACTCGCTGTATTCCTTTAAATAACCCTTTTGATCCCCGTATTTTTCAAGAATTTGCTCGCTGGTCCACATTTCCACAGGCGCGCCCAGGCGGACGCCGATCAATTTTCCCAGCCAGCCGGCATAAATGTGCTGCAGCGTTTGTTCCGGTTCGAGTATGCGCATGGTCTTTTCTCCCTTTGTTTACTTTAAGCCTGATACCTTAATGCCGCTCATAATATATCTTTGGGTGCCAAAAAACAGCAGGATCGTCGGAACAGCGGCAATCGTCGATGCCGCCATGATCAGGTGCTGCTGGTTGCTGTGGGAAGAGCGGAAGTAGGCGATCACCTGGTTGATTTGAAACAGCCTGGGGTTGGTAATGGTCATGGCCGGCCACAGGTAGCTGCCCCAATAGCCCAGGAACACGCTGATGCCCATTACCACAAAAGGCGTGGCGCTCATGGGCAAAAAGATATGGTAGTAGATATTCATCCGCGTGCCGCCGTCCAGCAGCGCCGCTTCCTCCAGGGAGGCGGGGATGTTCAAATAAAACTGGCGGTAAAAGAAGATGGAGAAGGTAAAGCAGATGCCCGGCAGCGTAAGCACCCAGAAGCTGTCCAGCATGTTCAGCTTCAGCACCGTGGCAAAGGTCGAAATCTGCACGGAGATGCCGGGCACAAACCACGGAACAAGATACAGCGCCCAAAGCAGCTTCTTGAAGGGAAACTCCAGCCTTGCGAAGACATAGCCCGCCATGGAGTTCAAAAGCAGCGAGAATACCAGCGAGAATACCGCCACCTCCAGCGTGATCATGATTGAGCCAAAAAAGGTCACGCCCTGGGTGAATACCCATGTGTCCACATTGCCTGTCAAAAGGTTGATATAGTTGACCGGGTCCCATTGATTGGGAAAGAACCTGAAGGGGATGGCCAGTACCTCTGCTTCCTTTTTGAAGCCGGCCAGCATCATCCAGAAAAGCGGAAAGAGGCAAACGCACGCGACGAAAATACCGAACAGGTTGTTGGCCGCGCGCCCGATGGAATGCTGTTTCATATGCGCCGCCTCCTTACGCGTCTTCAGCCTTGCTGGAGCTGATGGTTTTAAAGAACAAGGCCGTCAGGGCACCGATGATCAGCGCCATCAAAAGCGCGCCGGCATACGTATAGCCCATGGTTTTATCCTGGGTAAAGTGCTGGTACAAAAGCAGCACCGGCGTCCGTGTGGTATTGACCGGCGCGCCGCCTGTCATCAGATAGGGCAGGTTAAATTCCTGCAATCCGCCGATCACGCCCGACACAATCTGGAAAAGGAACACGTTGCGCATGGACGGGATGGTAATGTACCATGTCCGCTGAAACGGCGTCGCGCCGTCGATCATGGCGGCTTCATAATAGTTTTGGGGAATATCCAAAAGGCCTGCCAGCATAAGCAGCGTTGAATAGCCAAAGCCCAGCCATATGGCAGGCATCGCCACCGCCCACAGGGAAAGGGACATGCTGTTGAGCCACGGCTGATTAGGAAGGCCGAATACGCCCATCAAATAGTTCAGCAAACCGCCCTGATACGCATAAATAAAATTGAAAATCACGGCGGCAATGATGCCAGAAATCACATTGGGGATATAAATGGACAGCTTGACAAAGCCGGATACACGCTTTGACATGTTTTTGATGGCCATGGCAAACAAAAATGATAGCAGAAAACGTATCGGCACAACGATGGCCGCGTATTTGAAGCCGACTTCAATGGATCGGAAAAAATACTTGTCTTTCAGTACCTTGATATAATTGTCCAGCCCAACATACCTGGGCGCTTGGTAAAAGCCCGAATCATAAAAGCTGCTGATGGCGGTGCTGATTAAGGGCGCCAGGGAAAATACAACCAGCAGCCCAAGGGTCGGCAAAAGCAACGCATACGCCGTCAAGGCCTCGTTGCGACTTACGGAAGAAGAAAAGGCCCTTTTCAAGGAAGCCCTTCTCATGTTTGATCCCCCCGATACATGAAATGGGGGCTGCCTTGCCTTATCTGCGTCAAGGCAGCCCCAATGAGCTTTTGTTACGGCAGGCGCGGATTTTTGCCCGCGAGGCCCTGATCGTCAATCACCGCCTGAATCTCTTCCGCGCTGATGGCCAGCGCGTCGTCGATGGACATGCCGGCAGTCAGCACGCTGCCCATGGCCGTGGCGAAGCTGGCGGAAATGTCCCAGGGGTAGATGGGTTCCATGCCGGCATAGGGGATCAGGCCTTCGGCGATCACCTTCAGCCAGGGATCGTTCTTGGCGGCATCCGTCGCCATGATCACCTCATCCACAGAGGCCCGGCCGGTATACTTGGAGAAATTGCCGCCTACAAAGAATTCCGCCATGATCTCGGGGTCCTTCATCAGCAGCCAGGTGATGAACTCGGCGCATTCCTTGGGGTTTTGCGCCATGCCGTCGATGGCCAGGGCCCAACCGCCCAAAGCGCCGGTGGAACGGCCTTCCTGCATGCCGTCAGGCGTCGGGCAAAGCGCCACGCCGATGTTTTCAGGCGGGCAGACCGCGCCAAGATCATTCATGTTCTTTAAACGTGTGATGGCCCAGGAGCCGTTCAATTGCATGGCCAGGCGGCCTTCCGCCAGGGGCTGAACATTCCAGAAGGCGTCCAGCTGCTGGGCGGGGGTGGCGCCGGCATCCAGCAGGTCTTTATAGAGCTGGATCAGGTCTTTGAATTCCTGATCCTGAACCAGGGGGGTGGACCAGGTTTCGTCGATCAGGTTTTTGCCGAACATGGCTTCCCAGCCCCAGTTTGTCCAGCCATAGTCGTTTTCTCCGGCGATGCCGATGCCAAACGTGCCTTCACGGGTCAGCTTCTTGGCGTAATCCACAAGCTCCGCCCAGGACTTGGGGGGCGCGTTGGGATCAAGGCCCGCCGCCTCAAACAAATCCTTGCGGTAGAACAGCAGCGAATAGGGCTCCACATGGTGCGGAACGAGATAGTGCCTGCCGCCGGCGGAGCACATTTCCTCAACGCTGTCATACACGTCTTCCCACAGCGCGGGATCAATGAGGTCGTCCAAAGGCATGTACAGCCCCTGCTCCGCCTGGGAAATGGCGGTAGCGTAGTTGACGTACAGGATTTGCGGCGCGGTGCCGGTGGCCTGGGCCGCCTTCAGCTTGGCTTCCCGGGCGTCGTCGGGAACGGCCTGCATGTCCACGTAAATGGTGCCGCTCTGCTCGTTGAACGCGTTGACCCATTTCGTCCACCATTCGTAGGTGGCCGCTTCCCCAGAAGCGTCATGCCAGAAAGGGATGATGACCTTGCCCTCGGCGCTGATTGTGCCGCCCTCCGCCAGCGACACCGGGACAAGCCCCAGCATCATCAGCAGAGCGGCAACCAGCGCCACTGCCTTTGTGATTCCGCGTTGCTTTTCCATTTGTCTTCCTCCTGTCCATGATTACCAACAAAGGAACTAACGTCCTTTATCGTTCTAATGATACCGTTTACATTTATATTAAGTCAGTAAAAAATCATACGAAAATACATCCATAATCTCTCATCCTCTATAAATGATATCGTTTACATTCGTCTAGATACTAACACACTATACAACCGTTGTCAACAGCAAAAAGCCTGTTCAAAAACGGCGAAAGAAAATCTTCATCAACAGGAAAGAAGCAGACCCCTGCGCTTGCACAAAAATCCCGAAAACGGCGGCGCTATAAACGTCATCCCCACCGAAGG
The DNA here is from genome assembly GCA_023425025.1 of Bacillota bacterium. GTDB lineage: Bacteria > Bacillota > Clostridia > Christensenellales > Aristaeellaceae > JAEWAH01. Next base: position 23,074 of record JAFADG010000006.1, on the reverse strand, counting down.
CGGGGATGAAATGCAGTTGACCGATGCAAAAGGGCTCAGCGGCAGGCCAGCGTACGATCCGGGCGGCGAATACATCCGGTTCAATTCGGTACGCACCGGGCGCATGCAGGTATGGCGCATGAAGAAGGGCGGTTTCGAACAGACGCAGATGACGTTCGGTGAGGATTGCAGCAGCTGGTTCCCGCACGCATCCCCGACGGCACGCAAATGCATGCTATCGCGCAAAATGACGGAAACGGGCAGGCAGGCACGGAAAAGATACAGCCTACTTCACCCACCGGCGCTCGGGCATATTCACCGCGTCAGGTTCCCTTCCTTTGCGTTCACTTTGCCGCGCCGGCAAAGGCTTCATCCATTTCCCGCAGCTTTTTCAGCACCGTCATGGCGCGCTCGTCCGTGTCTCCCGTTGCCTTGAGGAATTCCTGAATCAGATCCCAGGCCAGCCAGGGTCCCACGATTTTCTCGCCGATGCACATCACCTGCACATGGTCGTGTTCCACGGCCTGATGGGCGCAGTGCCAGTCATGGATCATGCTGGCACGGATGCCGGGAATCTTGTTGCATGCGATGGACGCCCCGACGCCGGAGCCGCAGAACATAATGCCGCGCTCGGCGCTGCCATCCAGAATGTGCTGGCATACGGCTTTGGCCACATCAGGAAAATAAGGCATTTGTGCGGGATCGTGGCACCCGTTGTCAATGATTTCGTGTCCCGCTTTCTCAAGCAAAGGCAGCATGGCCATTTTTAAAGAATAACCCGCATGGTCGCAACCTATGGAAAGCTTCATATTCATCCGTCCTTTACTGTTGGCCAAGGCAGCCGCCTAGGCCGTTGTTTTCTTTTTACCCAGGTAGGCTTCCTTCACCTTGTCGTCCTCTCCAAGATCTTTGGAAAGGCCGCTGTGGGTAATGTTGCCCCGCTCGATCACATACGCCCGGTTGGATACCTGCAGGGCCAGCTTCGCGTTCTGCTCCACCAGCAATACGGGGATGCCGGTCTGGTTGATGGCCACGATGCGCTCAAACACCTCTTCAATCACCAGGGGCGCCAGGCCCATGGAGGGCTCATCCAGCATCAGCATTTTGGGATGCCCCATCAGCGCGCGGCCGATCACCAGCATCTGCTGCTCGCCGCCGGAAAGGCTCCACGCCAGCTGCGCGCGGCGCTCCTTCAGCCTTGGAAAGCAGCCGTACACATATTCCAAATCGCTGCTGATGTTGCCGGCCATCAGCTTGATGCCCTTCCATACCACGGTACCAACGGCCAGGTTCTCTTCCACCGTCAGGCCGGGAAACACATGCCGGCCCTCGGGCACCTGCAAAACCCCCTTGCGTGTAATCGCGTGGGGCTTTTTCCCGCGCAGCTCCTCCCCGTGATACAGTATGCTTCCGGTGGTTTCCACATGGCCGGAAATGGAGTTGAGCAAAGTGGTTTTGCCGGCGCCGTTGCTGCCGATGAGCGCGACGATTTCCTTTTCGCCCACTTCCAGGCTGATGCCGTGCAGCGCCTCGATGTGGCCATAGCGGGAAACGAGATTTTTAATCTGCATCATGCGCTTTTCCCCCCTCCTCCCAGGTAGGCCTCAATCACATCGGGATTTTCCTGCACCTGCTGCGGAAGGCCCGTGGTCAGCTGGCGGCCAAAGTTTAATACGGTAATGCGGTCGCAGATTTCCATGACCAGATCCATCGCGTGCTCGATGAGCAAAACCGCAATGCCCTGTTTCACCGCGATGCCAATCAGCGCGCGGATGTAATCCATCTCCGCCCGGTTAAGGCCCGCGGCAGGCTCATCCAGCAGCAGCACCTTGGGGTAACTGAGCAGGGCGCGGACGATTTCCAGCATCTTTTGCTGGCCGTAGGAAAGCTTTTCGGTGCTGTCCTTCAGGTTGACTTTTTCAAGCCCCGCGGCACCCAGCAGCGACTGCATGTATTCCCGGTGCTGCCTTGCCTGGGGCAGGCGCCGGCGGCCCGCCAGGTCCAGCCCTACCAGAATGTTGGTTTCAATATCGCACCTGCCCAAAAGACGCGGGTGCTGGAAGCTTCTGGCCACGCCCAGCTTGGCCCGCAAATGGGTGGGCGCCTTGGTGATGTCGCGGCCTTCCAGCGAAATCACGCCGCCATCCGCCTTATAGATGCCGGTAATCAGGTTGAGCAGCGTGGTTTTGCCGGAGCCGTTGGGCCCGATAAGGCCGAACACCTCGCCGCCGTACAGATCAAGGCACACGCGATCGGCCGCGGTCACGCCGCCGAAGCGCTTCACTACATCAGACAGTGTGAGTACCGGGCTTTTTCCGCTTGAAGAGCATGTCATAAAGCGCCTTGCCTCCTCCCAAAATTCCTTCCGGCTGCACGATCATCAAAATCATGATTCCCCCGCCGTAAATCAGCTGCATAAAATTGGCCAGCGGGCGCACCCACTCTTGCAAAAGCGAGATAATCATCGTGCCGATGATGGCCCCGCTGGGGGAAGCCGTACCGCCCAGCATGATCATGATCAGGTACATGGTGGATTGCTGGTAGGTAAACGTCTGATAGCTTAGGTAGCCGGACAAAAACGCGTACAGCGCCCCCGCCAGCCCGCACAGCGCGCCGGATATGCCAAAGGCGACGCTTTTGGTCAGCAGGCTGTTGACGCCCATGCAGTTGGCGGCGATTTCATTGTCGCGGATGGCCATGAAGGAGCGGCCCAAGCGCGAGTAGAAAAGCAGCCGCATGCCGATGAATGCCGCCACGCAAAAGGCCAGGATCAGGTAGAAGTACGAGGCTTCGGAGTGAAACGCGAGAGGGCCGACGGAAAACTTCGGAACGTTTTGAATGCCCAGCGCCCCGCCGGTCACCGGCTCCCAGTTCATAAACAGGCCGTTCAATATGGTCATCAGCCCAACGGAAGCAAAGGTGAAATAGTATTGGCGCAGCCGAAAGAAGGCAAAGCCCAGGATGAACGCGAACAGGGCGGTACCCGCAACGGCGGCCAGCATCGCCACAAGGGGCGGCATGTTCAGCTTCATTACAACATTTGCGGCAGTGTAGGCCCCCACGCCCCAAAGCCCCGCCTGGGCAAAGGAGTTCTGGCCGCACATGCCCAGCAGCACGTACACGCTCAGCACGCAAAGATAGGTAATGAGCGCTATGTTCAAAACCCTAAGCATGTAGTTGCCCGTCACCATGGGCGCAAAAGCAAACAGCATAAGTATGGCAACAGGCAAAAAGCGGGAGACCTTTTTCATGGTTTGGGCTATGGATGTTGTTGTGTTCATAGTCAGCCCCCTACGCCTTTTCCTGAATCTTGCCGCTGAACAGCCCCTGGGGCCGAATCATCAGCACAAGGATCAGGCCGATATAGATGAGCACCAGCTGGTATGTGGTGCTGATATACGCACCGCCAAAGGCTTCGATCAGCCCTACGATCAGCCCGCCGACGATGGCGCCGGGCACGCTGCCAAACCCGCCGATGACGATTGCGGCAAAGGCCTTGGCGCCCGCGGTGGCGCCCATGGTATTGTTCAGGAAGAACAGCGGCGCCAGCATGCCGCCGCCAATGCCGGTGATCATGGCGCTTAAGGCAAAGGTCATGGCAATGGAGAAAATGACGGGCACCCCCACCATGGAGGCCATGTACTGGTCCTGCGCGGTGGCCTGCATGATGTGCCCGATGAACGTTTTTTCCAGCAGCAGATACACCAGAAGCATCAGGACAGCCGACACAATGATGATGGCCAGATACTGCCCCTGAATGATGCCGCCGGCAAACAGCCTGATGGGGGCCGCGATGACCTTGTCCACCTTCACGGGGATGGAGCCCCAGATCAGGCGCGCGCCCTCCTTGAAAACCATCGAAGCGCCCATGGCGCTGACGATGATGGCCCGCACCTGCGCTCTGCGAAGGGGCCAATAGGCTGTGCGCATAAACAGCACGCCCACCACGCCGATCCCCACGCTGGCCAGCACCAGCGACAGTATGATGGGAAGGTTCAATATCTGGTTGAAGGTGTAGCAAAGATAGCCGCCGATCATCAGAAACTCACCCTGGGCAAAGTTCATGACGCCCACGGCCCGAAAGATGAGCACCATGCCCATGGCAATCATCCCGTACACCACCCCGGTGGAAAGGCCGGACACCAGCAACTGTATGTTTTGTCCCATAGGAACGTATCTCCTTTTCTCATGACGTCCGGGATCAAGGTGCGCCGCCGGTTTTCACGCGTTCCCGGTCCCAAACCGCCGCCGCGCTTTATGCGGTGCAGTGTCCCAAAATCAACGCCCTCCGCGCCAGGGTCTCCGGCACGGAGGGCGCTTATTAAATATTAGAACTGCTTTTCGGAATAGATCTCCTGCAAAACGGTGGGCACTTCATCCACGATTTGCACTACCAGGCCGCCGCGGCCGCAGTCGCCGTTGGTGCGGCAATCATAGGTCGTGATGGCGCCGGCATAGGCGTCAATGGTCGCCATGGCATCGCGGACCGCCTGGCGGTCGGTGGAGCCGGCCCTGGTGATGGCTTCGCAGATCACGCTCACATGGTCGTAAATCTGGGCGGCAGCCTTCGCGCAGACCTGTCCGTAGAGCTCCTCATACTTTGTGGAGAAAGCGGCGCCCTTGGGGTTGGTGGTGTTGGGCACCCAGGCGGCCGCGCTGTACACGCCGTTGAGGGCCGCGCCGCCCAGCTGGATGGTTACGGGGTCCGCCCAGGCGTTGGAGCCAAAGATGGGCATATCCTCCATGCCAAAGGCACGGATCTGTTCGGCAATGATGGCCGCTTCGTTAAAGAGGCATGCGCCGATGATGGCTTCCGGTTCCACCTGCTGTATTTTGGTGATGTGGGAGGTAAAGTCCTTTGTGCCTGTGGTAAAGGGAACCACGGCCAGCGGCTCGATGCCGCGGCGCTGGAGCGCTTCGGTAAACAGGCGGGTTTGGTCGGAAGAGTTGGTTTCCGTGTCATGGATGATGGCAAACTTCTTGTAGCCTTTTTCTTCCACAGCAAAGCCGATCAACGCGTCGATCATGGTCTGCTCGCAGGCGCGCAGCTGGAAGAGCCAGGGATTGTCGTTGTTGCAGATGTCCCGCAGCTTGGGGCTGGAGCCCTGGGCCGTGGTGAGGATCTTCGCCTGAAGGGCGTCGTTGGAAATGGCGATGTTGTCGTTGGAGTTGTCACTGCCGATGATCGCCACGGTTGCCGGATCGTCGGCCAGCTTGCGGTACGCGTTGACCGCGCCCACGTCCGTGCCCAGGCCGTCTTCAATGACGATCTGAATCGGGCGCCCCAGTACGCCGCCCGCGTCGTTGATCTCCTGGGTGATGATTGCGGCGGCGTTGGAGGCGTATTCGCCCTCCATGGCGCGCTCGCCGGTCAGCACGGTGGCAAGGCCGATTTTGATGGGTTCGCCGCCGGGGGCGGTCGCCGCATAGGCGGGAAGAGAGGCCATTGTGAGGACCATCACGGCAGACAGGAGGAGCGCGAAAGCCTTTTTCATGAGTGTCATCCTTCCTTTTCGGTTTTTCCCGGTTTTTGCTTTGAATACGTTTTCAAAGCATCTATACGCTTATTATATGCAAAACAAATACAAATGCAATAGAAAAACCAAATATTTCAGAAAAAAATTTGGTTGAATTGGATATCCACACTCAGTATTGCTCTTCGATTTGAAAACGTTATGATTTAAACAGGCAAAAATGCCGCGTTTTTCAAAAGAAGCTTGAAAATAAGCAAAAGAACCGTTACACTATGATCAGCCACCCAGCGCAAGCCAGGAAAGATAGGATGTAAAATGAAAAAAAGCATCACCATCAAAGATATAGCCGCCGAGGCCGGCGTTTCATTGGCCACTGTGTCCCGGGTTATCAACAACAGCACCGGCGTCACAGAGGACAAGCGCAGGCGCGTGGAAAAAACCATCATGAAATTCAATTATCATCCCAACCTTGTGGCGCGCGGGCTGAAAAACGACTCCACGCAAACGATTGCCATGCTGATTTCCGACGGCAACAACGAGTATTTCGGCCAGATTACCAAAGCGGTTGAAAACGTTATCCGCCCCGACAGATACAATCTGTTTTACTGCAATACCGCCGCGGAGCAGGATACCGAGGAAAGCTACCTGCGCCTGATGACCGAGCGGCAGGTGGACGGCTTTATCATTAACACCACCGGCCATAACAACGATTATATTACACAACTGAGCCAAACCGTGCCGGTGATTCTTCTGCACCGCCGCATTCCCACCCCTCAGTTCAAGGGCGACTTTCTGGACGCGGATTTCGCGACCATTTCCTATGACTTATGCCGGCACCTGATTCAAAAGGGCCACAGGCGCATCGGGCTGATCTGCGGCCCCTCCTTCCTAAGCTCCCACAGGGACCGGCTGGTCAATATCCAGCGGGCGCTCAAAACCATTGGTGTGACGATGCAGGAAGGCGACCCCTATTTGTTTGAAGGGCCGCTGACCAAAGAATTTGGCTATCAAAGCTGCGCCGCTTTATGGAGCATGCAAAACCCGCCCACCGCGCTGGTGATCTCCCACAGCAACACCACCATCGGCGCGCTGCGCTTTTTTAAAGAGAAAAACATACGCGTACCGGAGGACATTTCCTTCGTGAGCCCCTGCGACGTTCAACTGGCAGATATTCTGTATGTGGAGCCCACCTGCGCATTGCCGGATGCCTGGGCGCTGGGCGAGCGATGCGCCCGCATGCTGATGGAACGCATCCGCAACGGTAATGATATGGTCAACCGGGAAGCCCTTTATATGCCCGCCATCTCCTACGGACAAAGCGTCCGTGATATCACTTTGGGATAAGGCGCATACTACGCCATTCACGAACGCATCGCGACCGGGAAGCATTCAACCTTGCAGACAGGCCGGCGGAGGAAAAGGCATGAGCGAATGCCTGCCCTTTACTTTCCCGTTACTGTTCCGTGGGGCCAATCGATGATGCCGCCAAAGTCATAGATATTGGTATAGCCCATGTCCATCAGCAACTGAGCTGCTTGCTCGCTCCTTCTGCCGCTTCTGCAATAGACAAGAATGACTTGCTCCTTATCCGCCAGCTGTTTCCCCGCCTTTTCCGCCATATCGGTAACAGGCAAAAGAACCGCATTTTCAATGTGGCCCTGGTCAAATTCCTCCTGTGTCCGGACATCCAAAATGAGATAACCCGTCGTATCAGTCATCATCCGGTATGCTTCATCCGCTGAAATCTTTTGATAAGCACCCGCTGGCGCTGTTGATGCAGGTGCGCTTTGCCCGCTGTCCGGCGCAACCCCGCTTGTCGAACAGCCGGACAGCAAAAACGCGGCAAGCAGGATGACTGCCGTTGCAATAACCGGTCTCCTCATGTTTTTTTCTCCTCGCTGCAAAAGTGGTTTCGCAATACGGCGATAACTTCCTCAACCCTTCGGTCACTGATGGAATAGATAACATTCATGCCGGTTTTTTGACAGTCCACTATACCGTGTGCTTTCAGCGTCGCAAGGTGCTGAGACAGTGCCGGCTGCGTGATTGCGGGAATCCTTTCCCCTATTGCGCCAACCGCTTTGGGCCCTTTGATTAGCTCGCACAAGATGAGCAGCCTGTTATACTGCCTCCAAAAGCTCCTGATGCTCTTTGATGAAGCATACGAACATATGCAGCAGAATCATATGAATGTCTTCAATCTGCTCGTAGCTTACAAGCGGGATGGGGATGCCGGCGTCGGCGAACGATTTTACCCTTCCCCCCTCAAACCCTGCCAGGGTCATGATTTTTGCATGCTTTTCCCTGGCGTATTCGCATGCCTTGACAAGGTTGGGCGAGTTTCCGCTGGCGCTGATGACGATCATCAGGTCGCCTTCATTCATCAGGTTGATAAGCTGCTGGCGAAAGACCTCCTCAAAAGAGATATCGTTGCCATAGGCGGTGATCTTTTCGACATTGCCGCTGAGGGAAATCATGCGGAAGCGCCGTTTGGGCGTTTTCACCGCGTTTTTCCCAAAGTCGCAGACAAAGTGGTTCGCCGCGGCGGCGCTGCCGCCGTTGCCCACAACGAACACTTGCTTGTCGCCTTTATAAGCTTCCAGCAAAAGCGCAATGCAGTTTTGAAAGTCTTTCGCCGGGATGGCCTGTATGACCGGGATCAGTTCCTTTTGATAATCTTCCAAAAAGGATTGATACATCAACATTTCCCCCTCCTTATAGGTCTTGTTCCATGCGGATAAAGCTTACGGCCGCCGCGCCATACAGGCCTCCGTCATACCCCAGCGCCGTGGGCTCGATGACAAGGTTTGGATTGGCGGCCCGGTAGATATGGTTTTGAACCGTTTCCCTGAGCGCTTTTTCATACAACGGAAACACCAGGGAAATGCCCCCGCCGATGATCACCTTTTCAGGATTGAGCAGATTGCAGGCCATGGCAATGGCTTTCCCCAGATATTCCCCCTCCATCTGGAAAGCGGCGATGGACGCCTTGTCGCCCTGCCGCGAAAGTTGGGCGATCTCCGGCACGTCGGGAAAACGGCCGTCAGGAAGGTGCGTACCCCCCAATTCCTGATAATTCCGCAGGATGGCCGGTCCGGCCGCGTGCATCTCCAGGCAGCCCCGCAGTCCGCATCTGCAGGGACGCCCGCCTTCCACCGCCACACAATGGCCAATCTCCCCGGCGGTACCATTGTGGCCGCCAAGGAGCCGGCCGTTCACAAAGATGGAACCACCGATGCCGTTGGAGACGGTCACATACAGAAAATCCCGGGTATCCCGGCAGCTTCCGAACAGCTTTTCCGCCAGGGCACAGGCCTGGCCGTCATTGTCAATATAGGCCGGAAGGTGAAAAGCGTCCGACAAAAGCCTGGCGATGGGAAGGTTGCGGATGCCGGAAAAGCTGGCTTCCACCCAGATCCCTCTCTTTGCGTCGGTGAGCCCCGGGATGGTGGCGCCGATGACCTGCGGGCGGGCATCCTGCCCTGACAGCAATGCCCCGGCTTCCCTTATGATGTCGTCCACCACTTGACTGGCAGTCAGCTCTGTCCAGACAAAACGGCGTTTTGCCAGGATGGCGCCATCCCGGGACACCAGGCCCACCACGCATTTGGATCCGCCGATATCTATGGCCAGGGAGAGTGGGTTCATGGATCATGCCTCCCCAAATTGTTCATCATACAGAGCCAAAATCTCTTCCCGGCTGGCGGTGCCTGTGGTCCCCAGCTTGCGAACGGTTACGCCGGCGGCAAGATTACCGATGAAAGCCGCCTCCTCCTCACTGGCGCCGGCGCAAAGGGCGCTGACGATCCCGGCGGTGCAGGCATCGCCGGCCCCGCAGACATCGATGGGACCTGATTGCCTTACGGCCGGCACAAGAAACCTTTCGCCCGCCGCCCCGCACGCGACCCCGTTTTCGCTGCAAGTGATGAAAACACGCTTCCCCGTCAAACTTTGCAGCTTCTCCATGGAGGAGAAGACCTCGTCTTTTGAAAACCCTTGGGATTCCTTCAAAAGGACCATCCTGGCCGCTTCCAGGTGGTTGCACTTGATGATGACATTGCGGAACAGGTGGAGAAAGGCTCTGGAATCCGCATAGAGGATTTTTTTCGGATACATATCCGCAAGCTTCGCGACCTCTTCCCTAAGGGAACGGGTCACCGCACCTGTGTTTTCTTCGGCCAGCTGATCCAGCACGATCACCGCGTCCGCCAGGGTGGCGGCGGCACAAAGGTTTTTGATCAGTCTGTTTTCCATTTCCTTGGGCGTAACGGAATGGTTTTTGAAATCGAACCGGTTGCCCTCCTCCAGCGACCCCGTTTCCTTCCGGAACATGGGCTTCATATAGGTGGGCGTGATCCGGCTGCCGCTCTTCACCACATACCGAGTGTCCATTTTTTGACCTTTCAGCGCCCGGAGCAGTTCCCACCCGTCCCCGTCAGCCCCCACAAAGCCCACAGCCACGACCATTCCCACCCCAAGGGCGCTTAAATTGTTCAGCACCGTTCCGGCGGCCCCGGCACAAGCGCGCGCCTCGGCCACCTGATAGGCGGTGAGGCCCGTCTCAACGGAGGGTTCGTTCCATTTGGGCTCAATGGTCAGCCACTTGTCCAGAAACAAATCGCCCAGCACCGCGATCCGCAGCCGGGGAAACTGCCCGGCAAGGGCCAACAAACGCTCTCGTTTCACATTTGTCACCCCTTCAGCAGGCGGTGGGCAAGGGCCGCCACCGTGTCCTTGTGCTGCCCCTGCACATAAAAGCTTTCGCCGCCATCCGCCACGGTGCGGGCCATGATGGTTTTCCATGGGCGGAAATAGTACCTGGGATCAGACTTCGGGGGCTCTTCATGAACGTTTTTGCCTTCCAAAGGCAGCAGGTCGAACACAGCGGTGGTAAAGCGGCCGATTGTTTTGCCCTGCTGCTTGGCCACATTCCGGGACATGGAGAGGGCCTTCAAGTAGACTTCCGGGCCGGTGACGGCCGAGCCGAAGTTCAAAAAAACGCCGCCCTCCAGGTTTTCCACGGTACCGGCATAAATCAGAAAATCCCGGTAGGTGGCTTCGCCGATGGCGGCGCCGTCGGCGTTGGGCTGCTCATGAACGATATCGCAGCCAATGCCCACATGAACGGTGACGGGCACCTGGTGCCTGTATCCGGCGGCCAGCAGGCTGTGCTCCCGGAAGGGGAAATTCTTTTCCCAGATGTACTTCCCCAGGGCTTCGCCAAAACCCAAGCCTTGCTGTACGCCCAGGTTGACGGCCTCGTTGTACAACGCATCCTCCTGCCAGAGGCCGAACTGCCCTTCGCTGATGTATTTGGCCACGCTTTCCGTGGTGGCCCCGATCAGCGCGAACTCAAAATCATGAATGCCCCCCGCGCCATTTAGGGCAAAGTGGGTGATATACCCTTCCTCAATCAGCCGGATCAGGCAGGGCGCGGCGCCTGCCCGTATGACGTGGGCGCCCATCATGAAAAGCACCGCGGCCCCTTTTTCGCGGGCTTGACGGATGCGCTGGGCAAGCAGGTCGATGGTGGGGTGCTGGTAAGCGGGCGTCGCCTCCGGGTCCATCATCACGGTCAGGTCAAGGTCATGAATCCTCTCCCCCAGGGGTTTAAGCACCAGCCTGGAGCGGTCAAATTGCGGAAACGGCATAAAGAAGCCTCCTTGGACGGTTATTCAAACAGGTAAGCCTTGAGGGCCGAAAGATCGCGATAATCGGGGACGATGGCGTCTGCGCCCGCGCGGATGAGCCGCTCCCGTTTCCAGGTGTCGATCCCCTTGCGCTCGGCTTCGTTGGATGCCACACCGATGGCGGTACCCCCCACCGACTTTACGTTCTCGATTTCAACATACCCATCCCCCATGCCCAGCAGCTCCGCACCGTGGAGCTTGTGTTCACACAGGATGCGCTCGATCACCCTTTTTTTCGAGAATGTCCTGTAATCCTTTTGCGCGCCGTAGATGCGGCCTTTGAAATAGGCGTCTACCCGCAAAAGCCCGGCTTCCTTGCGCACGTAGTCTTCATCGGTGCCGCTGGCCAGGTACAGCGTAACGCCTTCGCTTGTGAGCATGTCCAGCAGCGCATAGGAGCCTGGCACCGCCAGGCTCTCCGGCTCAATGGCGCCATTCTCCAGGCCTTTTAGGCGGTGGCCGATACGCTCCAATAAACGCCTGTGGTATTCATCCTTGTACACTTGCGGGTCTTCCGGCAAGCCGCCGAGCTTTTTGATTTCCTCAGCCAGGGCGATGCATTGGTAAATGGTTTGCTTGCCGGTATGAAAGAAAATATACTCCCTGGTCAAAGCGGTCAAGGCCTCTATCCCCTTCTCCTTACCCAGCGGGGTTCTAACGAGCATATCGGCAAAATAGGGGATCATGATCGCCTGCCAGCCTTCCCGGATCAGGCTGATGGTGCCGTCAAAGTCCAGCACGGCATAACGGAAACGCTTTTCCCGCGAGCAGGGGCGTATCTGTTCCAAGAAGGTTTGTTCCATACACGTCTGTTCATCACTGCGATGAACGTCCTTCCTTCCTCATTGACGCAAAATAAGGCGATGTGATACAATGCAGGAAATTTATTCTATTCATGAATTAAGTCAGATAAAAGCATAGAAAGAAGATGGGCATATGCCGGCCAGCCCAAAGACGCATCGAAACCATTGCAAGACCGTGCTGCAGCTGATCCAGCGCTCCCCCGGCATTACCAAACCGCAAATCGCCCAAAGGACCGGGCTGATGGTTTCGGCGGTGCATGGCATCATGGCCTTTTTGGAAGAGAAGGAGGTCATAAAGTCTGCCGGGATCGCCAACTCCAGCGGCGGGCGGCGGGCCGGCCTGTATGACATCAACGCTTCCCTGGGGGTGGTGGCGGGTGTAAGCGTACGCATCGACCGGGTGGATATCGGCATATTCGACCTGAAGCTCCGCCTTTTGCACAAAGCGTCTGTACAGCTTTCCCTGGGAGAAATGGGGCCGGAAACGTATGCTTCCCTACTGGGCCAGGCCATCGCAAGCGAGATGGACAAGAGCGGCTTTTTAAGAAAAGACTTCTTCGGTGTCGGCGTCACGGTACCGGGCCCGGTGGATGTGCGCCTGGGCACGGTACTGGAAATCGCCGCCGCGCCGCTCTGGCAGCAGTATCCCCTGGCCAACCGGCTGTCGGACGCGCTGGGGTTGCCTGTTCTTGCGGACAAGGATGTGTATGCCGGCATCCGGTACCTGGCGTTTTCGGGGAAGATGCGGACAAAAAGCTGCACGGCCTTTTTGACCATCTGTGAGGGCATCAGCGCGGCGCTGCTCATAAATGGCGAGGTTTTCAGGGGCTCCCACAGCCTTTCGGGGGAGATCGGCCACCTGACGGTGCGCAAGGATGGCATCCCCTGCACCTGCGGCAACACCGGCTGCCTGGAGCTGTACTGTTCGGACATCGGCATTGTGAAGCAGTACAACGCCCAAACGGGAGGAGCCTGCGCCCATGTGGCGGATGTGATCGCCCTGTCGGAAAAAGGCGATCCCGTGGCCCGGAAGGTGTTTTCCCAGGCGGTGGGGTACCTGGTGGAGACTACGTCCACCATCATCATGAATTACGACCCGGAGGAGCTGCTGATCTACTGCACCTGGCTGCATGAGCAGAGGGCGCTCTTTTTCCGCATGCTGGACGTTCTTTATGCCAAGACCGTATTCACCAAGCGCCACGCGGTGGATATCCGCCTTCTGGAGCCGGAACCCATCAACCTGCCCGCCGCGGCTGCCTTGGTCACCACGGAGCTCATCTTTCAGAGCGGCAGCAGGCTGGCAAAGATACTCGAGGAGGGCGAATAACCCGCTTCGCTTTCAACTGTGCTCCACCGTAATGGTTTTGCCTTCCTCGGCGGACTTTTGCGCCGCGAAGATCACGCGCATGGCTTGTAGTGCATCCGCTCCATCCACGGGTGGCTTTTCGCCTGTTCGAATGCTATGGATGAAAGCATTGATGACCCCGGTATTCTTGCGCTCGCCGCTTACCTGTTCCTTGTTGGAAGCCATACGGTCCAGCTGGAACACCTCGGTTTCGCCATTTCTCCTATCCAAAATGAGGGAGTATTCCGGGTCGTCATAGCAGCGCAAAACGCCCCGGGTGCCATAGATCCTGGTGGAATTGTCCTCCTGGCCGTAAAAGGTCCAGCTGACGTGCATGGTGCCGGAAACGCCGCTTTTGGTCTTGTACAGGCACAGGGCATTGTCATCCACCGACACGGGGGACCCATCGGGATACTTTTTGTCCAGCGTAGCCAGTATGGCCGACACCTGCGTGATGGGCTCATTCAGCAGAAAGTGGATCAGGTCCGTTTTGTGAACCCCCAAGTCCGCCATGGCGCCGAACGCCGCCTGGGACTTATCAAAGAACCAGGAGTTGGCAAGCCCCGTCCAGCCCTCCGGGCCGGGATGGCCAAAGATGGTATGGAAGGAAAGGACCTTGCCGATTTCCCCCGCGGCAATCATCTCCCTGGCCTTTTGATGGGCCAGAGCAAAGCGCTGGTTGTGGCCGATCATTAAAAATTTGCCGTTTTTCCGCGCGGCTGCAACCATCGCCTCGCAATCCGCCAGCGTGGTGGCCATGGGCTTTTCACATAATACATGCTTGCCGGCGTTCAGGGCTTTGATGGTCACCTCGGCATGGTTCACATTGGCCACGCAGACGCTGACGGCATCCACATCGCTTTGAAGCAGCTCCTCCATGCCGGCGTAAGCCGCGCCGCCGTACTGGCCGGCAATCTCCTGCGCCCTTGCGGGGAGCCCGTCATAATACGCTGCCAACTGGCAAAAGGGGTTCTCCTGGTACTCCGGGGCATGGCGGACCTTGGTGATCTTGCCGCAGCCGATAATACCGATTTTGAGCATGCGCAGCCCCCCTTTTCAGCGTTTACGTCCCAGGATGTTTTGCAGCAGCACCGCAATAATGATGATGCCGCCGCTGATTGCTCCGTTCAAGAAGGTGGAGGCATCCATACTGACCAGAATGTTGTTGATGATCTTGAACATCAGCACACCCAGAAAGGTGCCTATGATTTTGCCCCGGCCGCCGCTCATGGCGGTGCCGCCGATGGCCACGGCAGCGATGGCATCCATTTCAAACAAGTTGCCGGCGCTGGCCGGGGAGACCGTCATCCCGCGGGAGGTATACAGCCAGGCCGAAAAACCGCAGAGCAGGCCCGTAATGGCAAAGACGGCGATCTTGATTTTATCCACGTTCACGCCGGCCAGCCGGGCGGAGGTTTCGTTGCTGCCCACGGCATAGATGTGTTTGCCCAGCTTTGTTCGCTGCATGATCAAGCCAAAGAGCAGCGACAGGATCACAAACATGAAAATGGGATAGGGAATCCTGAAGTCGCCGATCTTGACCGCCCCGGCGGCCACCAGGCGGAAGGCCTGGTAATACGCCGAATTGGGATTGCCAGCGGATACGCCGATGGGGCCGCCCTGGCCAAAGTGATTGATCAGGGAGCGGCAGGCCGTCTGCACCGCCAGGGTGGCGATCATGGCAGGCATCCCGCCCTTTGTGACCAGCAGGCCGTTGAAGCCGCCGATGAACGTGCCGAAAACCAGGCAGAACAACAGCATGACAACAATGCCCAGCCATCCGTCAAAAAACGGATTCGCGCAGACATAGTTGAGGGTATAGGTGCCGAATCCGGCGATGATGGCTACCTGGGCGCCTACGGAGATGTCAATCAGCCCGGCACAGATGACCATGGTCATGCCCAAGGCGATAATGCCTGTGGGGGCGCTTTGCACAATGATATTGGATATGTTTTGCCATAGAAAAAAATTACGGTTGAAGTACCAGCCCAAAGCCAGCAGCAGAATGAAGGACAGCCAGCAGCTGTATTCCGACAGCAGCTTTTTGTAAAAGCCTTTGTTCAGGAGGGTTTTGCTCAGAAACGATTTGGGAGACCAGGATTGAATGGTTTTAAGCATGCTTCATCCCCTCCAAATTCGCGCCGGTGGCAAAGTACATCATATTTTTTTCGGTCAATTCCTCCCGCCGGAGCACGGCATTGACCTCGCCGCGGTACATGACCATGCACAAATCCGCCACCTTGTAAATCTCCGGAAACTCCGAGCTGAACACCAGGATGGCTTTCCCGCTTTCGGCCAGCCGCAGGATCAGGTGGTAGATCTCAAACTTTGTGCCAACATCAATGCCCTGGGTGGGGTTGTCGAAGATCAGGATATCGGCATCCGTCTCCAGCCACCGGCCCAGGACCACCTTCTGCTGATTGCCGCCGGACAGGGAGGTGATGGGGTCTTTGGGGTTGCCCGCCTTGATGGAAAGGGCTTGCTGCTGCCGCTTGTATCTTTCCGCCTCCTGCCCGGGGCGGATGAGCAGCCGCTTATGCTTGGTATTGAAATACGCCATGGAAGTGTTGTCATAGATGCTTAAGTGGTTGAGGATGCCCCTTTCCTTCCTGGCCCGGGGAACAAGCGCAATGCCGCGGTGCATATGGTGCAAAATGGTGCTGTCTCCCCGAAGCGGTGTGCCATGGATGGATATCGTACCGGCGCAGGGCGCCGCGCCGAAGAGAGCATCCGCCAGCTCATCACGCCCCGAGCTTTGCATCCCGGTGACGGCAATGATCTCTCCCCTGTGCAGATCAAAGGAAATATCTTTAAAGGCATTGGCGCTCAAATTTTTGACGGACAGAACGACTTGCTCAGCCGCATAGCTTGGTTTGTGGCCAAAGTCGTCATGGGCCAGCTGACGGCCGATCATCATCTCTGTGACCATGGATTCGTTGATGTCACAAAAGCTGCCCTGATTCACCAGCTTGCCGTCCCTAAGCACATAGTACGTTTCGCAGATTTCAAACAGCTCGGGCATCTTGTGGGAGATGTAAATGAAGCTGACGCCCTCCCGCTTGAGCTGGCGCATGATTTCAAACAAATTTTCGATTTCGTGGGTATTGAGCGCCGTGGTAGGCTCATCCATGATGATCAGTTCACATTTGAACAAAAGCGCCCTGGCGATTTCCACCAGCTGCTTTTCTGCCGGCTGCAGGCTGCCAACCAGCGCCCAAGGGTCGATGCTCACCTGCATACGTTCAAATACCCTGGCTGCTCGTAAAGCCATCTCCTTTTTGTTCAGAAACGGCCCCCTTTTCAATTCCTCCGCCAGGTACATGTTTTCAAAAACCCGCAGGTCATTGCACAGGTTCAGCTCCTGATGGATGAAGCGGATCCCCAGCTTCATGGCGTGCAGGGAATTTTCGATATTGACTTTCTTCCCGTCCAGGTAAATTTGGCCCTGGGCAGGCGGGAATGTGCCGGCCAGCACATTCATCAGCGTGGACTTACCCGCGCCGTTCTCGCCCAGCAGCCCTACGATTTCGCCCGGATGTACGGCAAAATCCACGTGGTCTACCGCGCGGACAGGCCCAAAATCCACCACGATTCCCTTCATTTCGATGCGCAACAGCGGCCCCCCTCCCATGGAGAATAGGCGCGGGCCGGTCGGCATGGCGGCCGGCCGGCCCGCGCGATGACCTTGGATGAAACGGGATCAGTTGCCCAGGCTGTAGCGCTCGGTGAACTCTATGCTTGAGCGGAAGGCTTCCACGGTGGTCTTGTCGATTTCGATGGAGGGGATCAGGAACAGCTGGCCATTAATGTCCTGGCCCTGGTACTGCTCGCCCTTGGCGGTGGCGATGCCAAGACGGATGGCTTCGCGGATGAAGGAGGGGCTGAAGAAATAGGTCACCAGGTCGATCTTCTGATTGTCGTAGGTGGCCAGGGTCTCACGGCGGCCGCCGACGCTGGTGATGAGCTTGATGTTATGTTCGCCTGTGAAGTTATCCAGGGCGATGGTCAGGCCATCCACGATCTCGTCGTCATGGGTGCAGACGAAGTCCACATCGGCGATCTTGGCGGGATCGGTGGTGTTCAGCCAGTTCTCCAGGAATTCCTGGGATTTGGCGTTGGACCAGTCGGTCTGGAAGGGCTCATGCACCAGTTCGAACTGGGCGGCATAGGGGGAGGCGTTCAGCACGTCCACCATGCCCTTGGTGCGCTGCACGGAAACGGTGGAGCTGTCGCCGATGAATTGCAGGTACTGCAGCTTCTCGCCGGCATCCAGGCGGTCTTTGAAGAACTTGAGCAGGTATTCGCCCATCCATTTGCCGATGGTCTCGTTATCGCCCATAATTTCAGCGGACAAGCCCTTGAAATCGGGGATCAAACGGTCATAGACAACCAGCTTCACGCCGGAATCCACGATGGTCTGGGCGGTGCTGCGCAGCTGTTCGCCTTCCAGCGGCCAGAGCACGATGACATCCGGGCCCCAGGTCAGAATGTTTTCGATGGCGGCAATCTGCTTGGCAGCTTCGCCGCCGACTTCGAACTTGTACTCGATGTTGCCGGCGCCAAGGGCGGCCACCTGGGCCTCGATTTCGGCGCGGGCATGGGCAATGCTTTCACCCAGGAAGCCGTGGTCCGCATCCGGCGTTACGATGCCGATTTTGATGGTATCAGCGTAGGCGGCAGTGACAGACAGAACCAGAAGCAGGGACAGAACCAACGCAACGAGTTTCTTCATGGGCTATCCTCCTGTTATGTGTAATATGACTCATCGGCCTGTAACACAGGCCGTGAAATCCAATGAACTTCGTTTGGGCGCGGAAGATTCCCGCACCATCAGCTTGTAGGGCAGAAGCACTTCCCGTTCCATGGGCCTTTGCGTGAGCGCGCACTGCAGCATTTCCATGGCGGTAACCCCCAGTTCAAAGCAGGGCTGAGCCACTGTCGTCACATAAGGATGGAACATGGTGGTATGCTCCACATCGTCAAAGCCAACCACCGTCACATCCTCCGGCACGCGGAACCCCATTTCCCGGGCACTGGCAATGGCGCCCAGCGCCAGCATGTCGGAGATGCAGAACAGCGCCGTGGGCCGCTTTTCCTGGGACAAAAGGCTTTTGGCGGCGTCGAATCCGCTTTTGAAGGTGTAATCAATGGTGGCGTAGCGGATATATTCCTCTTTTATTGGGATGCCGGCGGCAGTGAGGGAATCGCGGTATCCCTGCAACCGCAATGCGGTGGATACATATTTGTTGGTGCTGCCGATGAAGCCGATGCGGGTATGATTCAGTTTCAAAAGATATGCCATAACCTCCAGCGCGGCATTGTAATTATCAATGGCGACGCGGGGAATGCCGATATTCGGGTCAAACTCGGAGCACTGTACCAGGGGAAAGTGTTCGGTATAGGGCGTGAGCCAGTCCGACCCCAACTCCGTAGCCAGCAGGATCGCCCCATCAGCGCGGTGCCTTACCAGCATGTTCAGCGCCTGCTCCTCCTGGGCCCGGTCCCCCTCCGTGTTGCACAGAAAAGAGCTGTATCCAAGCTTATGGGCGGCCTTCCCGATCCCCGCGATGATGTGGGTGTAATAGGGATTGGTAACATTGGGCGCCAGTATGAGAATGACGCGGCTCTCATTTCGCCGGAGGTTTCTGGCGGATGGATTGGGCGCGTATTGCAGCTCCTCTACCACCTTCAATACCCGCTTTGCCGCTTCCGGGCTTACGCCGCCATTGCCATTGAGTACTCTGGATACTGTGGCGGCAGATACTTGTGCCGCCCTTGCTACATCTACAATTGTTGCCATAGGATCATCCACCGGCGACGGCGCGTGGATACTCTCCCTCCCGGGGCGTTTTATTTGGTTAACACATCCAGTAATCGTTTTCAACAATATACCAGTTCTTTCAATAAGTGTCAAGTATTTTCTGTTAAAATCTACAAATTATATAACCTATTCTTATATCATATGCAGATGATATGCAGGATATGCCTTTTCGAAATTCGCATTTATTTATAAATAGAATTAAGTCCAGAATGATGTTTGAAAATTGTGTATGTCTGTATCAGATATACACTGCGGGTTGATATATGGCCTATTTCATTCAGACAGCTGAAGAAAGTTGGTATGGCTGTCAACGAGAAACAAACCCGCCTATGATAAAGCGAGTATAAAAAGTGCCGGAGATTCTTTACCGCAAAGGTGTACAGCAATGGCCAGCTCACGCGTCATACAACATACTTGTCATACCCCAGCCCCACGAGCGCTTCATAGGAGGCCTTGGCCTTGGGCGGAATCTCCTGTGGAATTTGATAGCCCAGCTTTGCAAACGCATCCATCCGCTGAAAGTCTCCCACCAGGCTGTTGATGATCTCCTCTTCCTCCACGCCGTCCGCCAGTATGCCGGCCACATAGTCCGCAAGCGACGGATTCCCCGGAGCGACGATAACCTCCACCTCCGGCCACTGCTTTGCAAGGGCCGCAAAAACCCGGCGGGTCATGTAGGGCTTGTGAACGGCAATGATTTTCTTGGGGACCATTCCCCTGCTTTCAAACAATCTTCTGGCAAAGCGAATATTCTCCCCCGTATTGGTGGCTTTGTTTTCAATCAATATCGCTTCCTGCGGAACGCCTTCCTTCATGGCGATTTGCGCGAAAAGCTCCGCCTCCGGCATTGGAAAAATCCCCAGGGTCCCCTTACCCAGATATCCCGTAAACAGAATCACGGGCGCCCACCCCGCTTTGTAGAGCCTGGCAGCGCGGCTGGCAACGTTTTGGTCGTGGCTGCCAAAGCCAATAATGGCATCCACCGGCTGCAGGGGATGCTCCATGTATAGATAATCCCACAAATCTTGAAGGTATGTATATCTGTCCATCGTAGCTTCCTTTCGCTTTTTTCAATGACCGGAGCCATCGCCAGATCGCTATTGATATCATAGTCAAGGCAATCGGAAATGACAAGGGTATGGGCAACAAATCGGCTGATGGCACTTATTCCATGCCGTGGCGCTCAAGCAGGTCCCGTCTATGTGTTTTTTCATTGGAGGCGGTCAAGACTAAGTTACGCCTGCAAAAAAGACTGTGTTGTAGCTGCCGGCTTGGGCAGCGGGCAGCAGTGTCAATGTTGACGTAATGAAAAAGCTGATTGATTTGCAGGATAAATATCGGGTTATCGCGAAAATGCATAGCGCCATGCAATACCTTGAGCATCAGCAGTTGGTGAAGGCCAGTATTATTCACGACACAAATGACTTGGATGAATTTGCTTGGGGATCAGGTGGACCTCCGGTTCATTGCCACGCACAGGGCCATGCGGGAGAATTGTCGCAAAGAGTGCCAGGGAGTTGAAAGAAAGATGCATGCCGCGCGTCAGTAATCGTGCAAGACCCATGTGTCAGAGCAATGAACAGCGAGAGTGCTCTTTTTGTTTTAACAACTTTGAACACGACTCGTCCCTTTTTTAGGAAGAAAAGATAGTGTATAATGGATTTGGACCCAAAAGCATATATGAGGAGCAGTCAGATGAAATTTTTTGTTTTGGGCGCTGCTGGGATGGCCGGCCATACGATCTCCATGTATCTGGAAGAGCAGGGGCACGACGTTGTGGGCTTCGATATGGCCAAGGCCGTCCATATCAAAACAGCCATGACCGGAGATGCACGCGACACCGCGAAGATTGGCCAGGTGATAAAGGAGGGGCAGTTCGATGCCGTCATCAACTGCATCGGTATTTTGAATCAGTTTGCCGAGGAGAAAAAAGCACTGGCGGTTTTTTTGAACTCCTACCTTCCCCACTTTCTGGCGGATGTCACGTCGGATATGAAAACGATGGTTGTACACATGAGCACAGACTGCGTTTTCTCGGGAAAGAAGGGCGCCTACAGCGAAAACGACCTGCGCGACGGCGAAACCTTCTATGACCGATCCAAGGCTTTGGGCGAGCTTGAGGACGGCAAAAATATCACGCTGCGCAACTCCATTGTCGGCCCTGACATGAATCCCAGGGGGATCGGCCTGTTCAACTGGTTTATGCAGCAAACGGGCCAAATCAACGGCTACACCCACGCGATGTGGACAGGCCAGACCACGCTGCAGCTGGCCAAGACCATGGAGGCCGCGGTCCGGGAGGGCGCGACGGGCCTGTATAACATGGTGCCGGACAAGGCGATCAGCAAGTATGATTTGCTCAAGTTGTTTAACCGTTATATGCGCGACGATGCCGTTACCATACATCCAAACGATGTAAACGCGTATGACAAGTCTTTAAGGCGCACACGTTTTGACTTTCATTACATAATCCCTGATTATGAGGAAATGGTGGCGCAGATGAGCAGTTGGATCTGCCGGCACGCCGCCTTGTATCCTCATTATCAACTGCAGGAAGCGGAGTGAGTAGCATGAACAAGCTGAAATTGATGACCATTGTCGGCACCCGGCCTGAAATCATACGGTTGTCTGAATTGATCAAAAAGTGCGACAGATACTTTGACCACGTGCTGGTGCATACCGGCCAAAACTGGGATTATACGCTCAACGAGGTTTTTTTCAAGGATTTTGAGCTGCGCGCGCCAGATCATTATCTGGACAGCGTTGGCAAAAACCTTGGCGAAACCATTGGCAATATCATCGCCCGCAGCTACGACCTGATGCTCAGCCTCAAGCCGGATGCGCTGCTGATTCTGGGCGACACGAACTCCGCCTTGTGCGCTATATCCGCCAAACGTTTGAAAATCCCGATTTTCCATATGGAGGCGGGAAACCGTTGCTTTGATGAAAACTTGCCGGAGGAGATCAACCGGCGCATTGTAGACCATATCAGTGATATCCACTTGCCCTATACCGAGCATGCGCGCCGTTACCTGATTGCCGAGGGTGTCCGCAAGGAGCATATCTATGTCACCGGTTCACCGATGACCGAAGTCCTGGATATTTACCGGGAGAAGATACAAAACAGCGGCGTGCTGGAATCGCTTGGCTTGGAGAAAAACGGTTATATCCTTGTTTCAGCGCACCGTGAGGAGAACATTGATGATGAGCGGAACTTTCTCTCGCTGATGGAAGCGCTGAACACGGTGGCTGAGACATACCGGCTGCCGGTGGTATATTCCACGCATCCCCGCAGCCAGAATATGCTGAAAAAGCGCGGCTTTGAATTTCATCCGCAGGTTATGAGCCTGAAGCCGTTTGGCTTTTTTGACTATAACAAGCTGCAGATGAACGCTTTCTGCGTGCTGTCCGACAGCGGCACTGTTCCGGAGGAAGCCGCAGTCCTTGGTTTTCCGGCCATTTCCATACGCACGTCTACCGAGCGGCCGGAAGCGCTGGACAAGGGCTGCATCATTCTGGGCGGCGTCAAGGGCCAGGATGTCATTCAGGCGGTAGAGCTTTGCCGTGCCATGTGGGAAGCAAACGATATTGGAACGGTCGTGCCTGATTATGTGGATAAGAATGTATCCACCAAGGTCATCAAACTAATTCAAAGCTATGTGAAAATCATCAACCGCAATGTCTGGAGGAAGGAGCAGTAAAGACGATTGGAAAGTGCCCAGGGGAAGATCGGCTGTCTTTTATGGGCTCGTGATCTGCACTTTCCAGACACCTCTGGCTTAGATTCCACTTCCGGAAGTGCCTTGCCGTCATGAAAGGCATACGAAAAATAGAATAGTGGTTCCTGCACAAGTGGCATCAAGCGCACAGGGGCCGGGTATCGCAGCCGGAATCCAGGAGGCAAGTGATCCAATGGCACTCAAATATACGGCAGAAAATAAAGCGCAAAAGAAGCCTCAGCT
>JAFADG010000041.1 GCA_023425025.1 Bacillota bacterium | reverse complement strand
GCTATAGCCCTTACTCTTGCGCTGCGAACGGCAAAAAAACTTGTCATTCGCTTCGCTCTACGGCTGAAAGCTAAAGCCTTTTACCCCCACCAGCTCAACTGGTGGATTCATAACGCTAAAGCTCCATGCCAAAACCCCCGCCAGGCTTTTGCCCGGCGGGGGTTTCACTTGCTTCCCATATGTATTATAGCACATCCCATCAAAAATGACCAGACTGTATATTCCGGCGGGAATATGCTAGACTACATGCACGTCGGAACAAGCCGAATCTCATCACGCGCAACAAGCGAAAGGAGAGGCAAGGCATTGAGTGAAGTGTATGAACAAGCCGGACAGTTTGAGGAAGAACGGCATCTTGCGCATATTATCGCCGTGGCCGCGCGGATTTTGCAGGCGGCCAAGGACAAGCTAAAAGGTGAGGAAGAAGAGATATCCTTTGCCTTTGAGGAAATGCTGGAAAACGCCACCCATGACTTGAAAAAGCTGAATTCCGAACAGGGCTTTCACAATCTGGCTAATTTAAGCCAGTACATCATGCCGGTGACCGCGCAGGTGGCTGCCCATGAAGCCGGCGCGCTTTCCATCCGTGCCCTGGAGGGCATGCTGGATTCCCCCTATTTTGCGCGGATCGATTTTCATTATGAGGGCGAGGATGCCCCGGAAAAGATTTATATCGGCCGCGCCACGCTGATGGAGAAAAGCACCTATACCATCCACGTACATGACTGGCGGACGCCTGTTGCCAGCGTTTTCTACCGCTTCGGCCTAGGCCCGGCCTCCTATCAGGCGCCAAACGGCACGGTAAAAGGCGAAATGCTTTTAAAAAGGCAGTACGAAATCCGCGGCGGGAAACTGCAGTATTATTTTGACGCGGATGTTCAAATATTGGATGAATTCCTCCGCCAGCTGCTATCCAAGAACGCTTCCTCCAAAATGAAAACCATCGTCGAAACCATACAACGGGACCAGGACATCGTGATCCGGGACATGGAAAACGATGTCCTGATGGTGCAGGGCGCGGCCGGCAGCGGCAAGACCTCCATTGCCCTGCACAGGATCGCGTACCTGATGTATCAGGGATTAAGCGGCCGGCTCCAGGCAAACGAAATACTAATTTTGTCGCCCAACACGGTGTTTGAGGAATACATCTCCCAGGTTCTTCCTGACCTTGGGGAGACAAGCGTGAAAACCCTGCTGTTCGAGGACATCTTTCACCGCATTCTGCCGGGGATCCCGACACAGTCAAAAGGCCGGTGCCAGGAGCAGCTGCTGGCCTGCACAAATGACGAACAAGCGAATCTCATCAAGCGCTGCGCGCAATTCAAAGGCTCCGAAACATTTGTGGAAATGCTGAACCGAATGGTCCTTGATCTGCCGAGAAACTGGATCCCCTTTGCGGATATCGAATACAGCGGCCAGTGCGTCGCGCACAAGGAAATATTGAAATCCGAAATATGCAATCCCCGCAAAATCGCGCCGCTGGGCATGCGGCTGAAATGGATGGAACGCGCCATCCTGGAAAAGGTGCATGGCCTGAAAAAAGCACGGATTCAAAAGCTTACGCGATTTGCTTCCCGGTATCCTGAACACGCCATGGAAATACAGGCCTTTGCGCGTTGGCTGTCCATCCGCGAAAGCGCGGTGCTTTTACAGGAAATCAGAAAATTCTCTACAGTGGATGCTGTTGCGCTGTACAAGGCGCTCTTTGGCGACAGGCAGCGCTTTTACCGCCTGGCGGAGGGGCTTGCGCTGCCGGAAGACATCGAATCCATCCGGCAATACACCTTTGAGCGGCTGATGACGGAAAAGCTTTGGTATGACGACGCCCAGGCCATCCTGTATCTGCACCTGCGCATACATGGCTACGGCAATTTCATGCATTACCGGCAGGTGGTGCTGGATGAAGCCCAGGATGAATCGCCTCTGTTCTTTGCCATACTGCATGAATTGTTCACCGGTGCCAGGTATACGATTCTGGGGGATGTCAACCAAACCATCGGGAAGCAGGAGGACCTTTCCCTGTACCGGCAGATTCAAAAGATGCTGGGCCGGGAGCGGACTTCCCTGGTGACAATGGAAAAAAGCTTTCGCTGCACCATGGAGATCTGGCGCTTCAGCACAAGGTTCCTGGCGCCGGGCATGCAGGGCCAGTGCTTCAGCCGCAGCGGCGAGGAGCCGGAAATCCGCAAGGCCGCGGACGAATCCGCCCTGATGGATATGCTGGCGGAGGAAGTGGCCGCCTGCCGGGAAAAGGGATATCAATCCATCGCGCTCATCTGCAAAACAGAGCGGGACGCGCAGCACCTGCACAGCCGGCTTTCCGGCAGGCTGGAACTGCGGCTGGTCAACAACAGCACCCTATCGGACATACGCGGCACAGTCATTCTGCCCATCTACTTGGCAAAAGGATTGGAGTTTGACGCCGTGCTTGTCGCAGGCACTGATCACAGCCGCTACCATACGGCGGATGACAAAGGCCTTTTGTACATTGCGTGCACGCGGGCGCTTCACCGGCTGAATTTGTTCTATACGGGCAGCATCAGCCCGCTGCTGCTGTGACACGGGAAAAGGAGGGGATCGCATGGTCATACTGCAGGTAAGAAGGCTGCTGGCCGGCATTCTGAGCGTTGATCCGGAGGATGTTTCGCCCAAAATGGGTCTGACCAGGGATTTCGGCGTGGAGCCCATCGATTTGGCAAGCCTTGTCATCGCCTGTGAAAAGGAATTCAAGCTGACCATTCATGACGAGGATGTGCTCACCTTTACATCCGTTGCCAATCTTGCGGCCCATATCGACCGTATGATCGACGAAGGCTTGAACGACACCCCGGAGGTAACGGAGGAAGACCGCACCGCGTGGTTCTATGAATAAAGCAGCATCCATGGACGACTCGCTGGTGACGATATGCACACGACTGGAAATCGTGTATGGACTAAACATCCATTCAGGAAAACGATGAATAAAGCGCCACGTGCCATTCTGAAGGAGTAACGTAACCGAAGAATCCTAATGCAGTGAAAGGGCAAATTCTTCGTTGCGCTCAGAATGTCATACTATTGTAAAGCATTAATTACTCCAAAGTGCCAAGGTATTTTCGATGCGGAACAAGGAGTCGGAGCGAGGCGTAGCAGCGCTACGTTGAGCGAAGAATGACGCAGTTTCGCGCGAAAAGAACTGGCACGGCGAGTAATTAATGTTTGGAAATAGTATCATATATCCATAGAAATTCGTTTTCTCCAGGGTCCAAGGCCTTTCTTTATCGCTTTTTATGCAGCAATGCCCACCAATCCGGCAGGCATTGCTGCTTGCAATTTTCCAAGGTCATTTTGGATAGTATAACAGCATATTCATCTGAACCGGTTCATCTCCGGCATTTCTATACCCAATTATGGCTGCGTTGCTTGTTTATTGTGCGTTGTCCTTGTTTTTGATATTTTGTGACTATTCCACGCAGCAAGTGCCCAGCCCAAACCACCAAGCATTGCGATATCATAGGTTAGCATAAATAAATACAGCTGCTTTTGGGTGTCCGCATGACCATTGCCGATAAAAGGCAAGGGATATTGGAAAATTCCCGTCAGCAGGATTGTGGCATACAAGGCGATAAGAAAACGGTTTCTCACGTTTCCCCTGTTGGTGATAAAGCGCCATATGCACAATGAAAACAGGACAGCATATATGACAATATATTGCCAAAAATGATGGGGAACAATAAATGACCGTATGTTTTGCCAGATCGTAAATCTGCCAAAATTCCCTGTTGTGCCGTTATAGTCATCATTAACATAATGAAAAAGAGATACCGGTGGTTCCATTGCGTATTGAGCCGTAATTTCCATGGCTTGATAAAAGTAAACAGGCTGCGACAAGTAATATCTCAACAATCCAAATGTGTCGATTTTGCTGTACAATTCTTCTTCCGCTTTTACAGTACCAGGAACCAAATACATGTTTTCTTTGTCCCCATAGGCTTGTTTTCCTTTATCCTGCGCCAATTTGGGGTTAAGACCCATCTCTTGCAGTGTTGCCTCAGGATTGTCTGAGAGCGATAATATTCCATCCATAACCGCTGAATAGAGTGTATCTTTTTCATTGTAATGCGCATTCCACAAGTAAAGCCGGTAGCATGAAATGCCGCTTACACTGAACAATAGAATTGAGATCAAAAAGCAGCATACAGCTGATTTCTTTATTTTTTTGTTTTCAAACAAGGGATTGTGGTAAAGCATAATGCTCAAGAGCAGAATTGTCCACAAAGGAAATGAAACTACTCCCTGTGGTTTTGCAGTTAAAAACAAGTGGCTGCAGAATATAGCTGAAATTGATAAGCATCTGCCTGCCAAACTATATTGGGGGGCATATATGGCGCTGAGTATACATCCACACAGCACCAACAGCCCAACAAAAAGCATGGCTTCGCCATAAAAGCTGTTAAGCCATGCCAAATGCATGCTCCCAAATAACATCAGCATGGCCGCAAAAATAATCCAAGCGCTTTGCTCATGCAGTATGTTGACCGCAAATCTGATAAGCAAATAGCAGGCAACTGCCAGCATAACGGCATATACGATAGCCAAATATACTGTGGAAAATGGTACGGCTGCCGTATCGCTTACGATATTTGTAATAGCCCGTATCAAGAGAATTGGAAAGGCGTTCCCCATGGAAGCCTTTTCAAGGGTCAAGAACCGCCAGTCAAATGGCTTCCACATCCATTTTTCGTATAGCTTATAGAAGTACGGATACTTATCTGATGTAAATCTTTCAACCCCATCAATTCCGGTACATCCGGCCAGACGAATGTAATCACCATTATTTGCGGCACCCAACCTGGGCGGGGCGAAAAGCACATAACAAAACACAATGCATGCAATCATCCAGCATGCTACAATCATATTTCGAGCTGCGAAGGTGAATTCGCCCTGAACACTCCGCCCATGGTTTTTTTCTGCTGAATGCACTATTTTCATATCATCACGCTCTCATGCGGCTCATTTGGTTTGTCACGTACTACTTAACAATCGTGGCAAAGCTACACAATCTAGAGGATGATACATAGTGCCAGAAACAATGTATTACAATATTTTCCTTATCCTTCCACAAGCGCGCAGGCGATTTTTGCGCCCAGCACAGCATTATTATACACCAGGCGGATATTGGAATCCAGGCTTTTCCCAGCGGTAAGCTTTTGAATCTTGTCCAGCAGGAAGGGCGTAATCTCCTTGCCCTTGATATGCAGCGAATCCGCCTGCGTCAACGCGCTTTGGATGGCTTCGCTGATCACATCGTAATCCATGGCGTATTCTTCCGGAATCGGGTTTGCCACCAGCATGCCGCCCGCCAGCCCAACATCCTGCTTCGCCTGAAAAATGTCCGCGATCTCCTGCGGCGAATCAAGCCGGTAGTCCACAGAAAATCCGCTGCGGCGGGTATAGAAGGCCGGCAGTTCCTTTGTTTGATACCCGATCACCGGTACGCCCTTTGTTTCCAGGTACTCCAAGGTCAGCCCAAGATCCAGTATGGACTTGGCGCCGGCGCATACCACCATCACATTGGTTTGGGCCAGTTCTTCCAGGTCGGCGGATATATCCATGGTGGTTTCCGCCCCCCGGTGCACGCCGCCGATGCCGCCGGTGGCAAATACCTTCACCCCGGCCAAGGCAGCTCCGATCATGGTCGCGGCCACCGTGGTGGCCCCATCCTCGCCCCGGGCCAGCAAAAAGGGCAGATCGCGGCGGCTGGCCTTAGTCACCGCCAGGCCTTTTTTGCCCAGGTGCTCAATCTCCTCCCGGCTGATGCCCACGGTGATCTTTCCGCCAAGGATGGCGATGGTGGCCGGAACCGCGCCGTTATCACGCACGATCTGCTCTACAGCCAAAGCCGTTTCCACATTTTTCGGGTACGGCATGCCGTGGGAAATGATTGTGGATTCCAGCGCCACCACAGGCTTTCCTGTTTCCAATGCGCTTTGCACTTCCTGGGAAACGCGCAGGTATTTCTTTAGATTCAAAGGATTGCGCCTCCAAACGATTTCATTCTGTGTTCCAAGAGCATCATGCTCATATCCGGCCGGTTTGCTCCTTTTACCTCGGCACAAAGCGCAGCCGCCGTCAACCCCATACGGGTCATATTCATAAAGGATTCACCGCTGTGGTACCCGCAAACGGCGGCTGCCATAAAATTGTCGCCGCAGCCGGTCGTATCGATGATTTTTCCGGGACAGCACGGCATGATGCCATGGGTTTGCCCGTCATCATAATAAACTCCATCGCTTCCCAGGGAAATAAAAACGCGCTTTACACCCATTTTCAGCAGCGCGGCGCCCGCTTTTTCCAAATCGCCGTTCTCCCTGATCATGACGCCCGACAGAACCTCGGCTTCCGGCCGGTTGGGCTTGACGCAAAAAATTTTCCCAAGATGCTTTTTCATGCGGGCCGCCTTTTTCACCGAAACCGGGTCGGCGAAAATGGGAACGGTGCAGTGCCCGCAAAGGCAGGCGATCGCTTCCTCCGACAGGTTCGCGTCCATGACCACCAGGCTGGACCGGTTGATTTCCGCCATCCGCTCCATCAAAAACGCCGGATCGATATGCCGGCAGATGTCCATGTCGGATATGGCCAGGCGGACATTCCCATCCGAGTCATTGATACATAAGTAGGTGGAGGTGGCCTCGCCGGGGATCATCTGGCTCAGGGACATATCGATCCAAAGCTCTAGGCAGCTCTTTTCCGCCTGAAAGCCTTTGCTGTCATCCCCGAGCACCGTCACCAAGCGCACAGGCGCCCCCAGTCGGCTGATATTGTCGGCAATATTCCTGCCGACACCACCCAGCGTTGTCGTGATCCGGCCCGGATTGGAATCCCCCTCCAGCAGCGGCTCAAAGGAAGTGCCGCAGATATCCACGTTGACCCCGCCAACCACCGTAATAGGCTTGCTATGAATACTTGCCATATTTTTTCCTCCAGGCAGACGCCTATGCTATTCTAGCAAGATGCTTCTGATACGTCAACAAAAGCCGGCGCAAAAAGCAGGCGGCCTTTGTTGACCGCCTTGCGCAGCTGTCTCCGTATATTCCTGTCACATTACAGCTTCAGCCACAAGGCGGGACGAACGCCGCCTGTACACCTGCCATCGCTGATATTGCCTTTCAATATATTATTGCCCTGGATCCCTATATTGCCGTCCGTCCCAAAGATGTACACGGCTTTTACATTAACGCGGCCGGGCGACCGAAGCCACCACCACCAGCACCCTTCTTTACCCAGGATCTTTGCCAATCGCTTACTGTTGTTTTCATCTTTTCTTTGAAGCCAATATCTTTGGTTTTTTCCCCGGTTGTACAGTTTTGAAAGGCTGTCGCCGAAATATCTGCACACTTCCTCAAGGCTCAATAAAAAGATGCTGTCCTGCGTATCTTCTCCGCCTTTTGCACCATACCACTGATTGTCAGGATTTTTGTTTAATACCGGAACAATTCTTGATTTGTCAGCCGCGTTGAAGCTGTCATAAAATTCACCGTTAAGATATTTTCTCAGCGAGCAGTCAGCCCATGTGATATCTTTATAAGCGTCATGGTAAGCACGATGTTCTATGATGCATTCGGTCACAATCAAAGCCGCATTGTTTTGTATGTCAAGCACTCGCCAATCGTAACTGCCAAATGATATTTTGTCTCCGACTTGCATATTTACCTCTCATATCTGATGTGTTTTTTCTGCCCGTAAGCTCAGCTTTACGTATTCCTGGTCCGTATGCCTTGTATATTGGCGTATTCGGACAGATGGTTCACAATATCCTTATAGGTTGTTTTCCCCTGCATATCCAGGGTGTACAGGTTTGTGTACAGATTGTACTTGCCCTTGTTTTCCACGTGGAAGTCAATGTCCAGGACAAGGATGCCGGCCTTTTGAAAATAGTCGTTGATAAAGGCGATGGTCTCCACCCGGTGGATGAATTTCACCTCCACGTTTTTCACGGCGTTGACCTTGACGACCCTTTGCAAAATGGTCAGCGTGATCATGACCACGGCGCAGCCGGCAATGGCGATACCGTAATAGCCCATGCCTGCCGCCAGGCCAAGGCAGGCGGCATTCCAAAGGGATGCAGCGGTCGTCAGGCCGGCGATCTTTTTCTGGGCAATAAAGATGGTGCCGGCGCCCAAGAAGCCGATGCCGCTGACCACCTGGGCGCTGATGCGGCCCATGGTAATGGTGACGCCGCTGTTCCCATGCAAAAGGTTCAACCGCAGCGCGTCAGAAATCATATAGCTTTCCATGGTCGCGATCAGCGCGGCGCCAACACAGACCAGTACGTGCGTGCGCATGCCGGCAGGCCTGTTTTTTCTTTCCCGTTCAATACCGATCACGCAGCCAACCACCACAGCCAGCAACAAACGCAGGCCCGCCTCCCACCATGCCATGCCGCCCAATCCCTTCTGAAGTATAATAAACCGCTTTTAGCTTGATATATGATCCCGATTGTTAACAAATGCGCAAAACTTACACATTTCTTACAAAGAGTATACTATATGCAAACGAAAATCACAAGCGAAACAAGTTTTTCCGGCATGGAAAAGCGCCGGCTGTATACCGGCGCCGCGATGTAGTTGCTTTACGCCTTCTCCTGCCGCTTCACAAACAGCCGGAGTACCCCGCGCAGGAACCTGGGGGCCTTGATGCAGACCATTTTCACGCTCATCCCGTTCACCTCCCCACGCCGCTCAAGCGCAACAGCAGATACCCGGCCGCGATCAGCACAATGCCGATCAGCGCGGCCCAGGCCCAGCCAGGGATGCATATAAACAGCAGCAGCAGCCCTACGGCAATCAAAACCAGCCCGATGATCAGCAGCATCTTGTTGTTGCCTTTGGTAGGGTAACACCGGACATAAGCGCTTGTCTTGGGCGCCTGCCACTTCATACCGCACTCACCCCGCTTTGCTTTTAAGCATATGCGAAAGCTGCGCAAATGTTTCCCGCTTACTTGAGCTTATACACGGTTCTGGCGTTTTGGGTGGTGGCCTCGGTAAGCGCCTCCAAGGAGATGCCGCGCAGATCCGCGACCTTCTGCGCCACATGGCGCACATAGGCAGGCTCGTTCCGCCGGCCCCGCATGGGCTCCGGGGCAAGGTACGGGCTGTCGGTTTCAACCAGCAGCCGATGAAGGGGCACGTTTTGCGCCACTTCCCACTGGCTGGGCGCTTTTTTGAAGGTGACCGGCCCCGCAATAGAAATATAGAAACCCAGTTTGAGATATTCCCTGGCCGTCTCCCAGCTGCCGGAAAAGCAATGGAGGATTCCTCCGGGGAGCTTGCCGCGCTGCGCTTTCATGATGTCCAGCATATCACCGTGGGCGTCCCGCACATGGAAGATGGCGGGCGCTCCCGCAGCATGGGCCAGCTCCATCTGAAAGACACAGGCTTCCCTTTGGACGTCCCTGGGGGAATGGTCATAGTAATAATCCAGACCGATTTCTCCCAGGGCAACGACCTTGGGCTGCTTGAGCCAATTTTGCAGCGTTTCAAGGTCTTCCTGCTTGAAAAACTTCGCCTCATGGGGATGAATGCCGACAGCCGCGTACACGCCGTCCGCTGCCTGTGCAAAGGCCATGGACCGGGCGGAGGTTTCCATGTCGGAACCCACGCACACGCAAAAGCCTACGCCGGCTTCCTTCATCCGTGAGAGCACATCCTGCCGGTCCGCGTCAAAGCGTTCCTCATCGATGTGGCAATGGGTATCAAACAAAAGCGTTTCCATCAACGGATCTCCGCGCCGTCTTCCATTTCGCCGGCAACGGTGATCAGCCGCAGGGTCTCATCTGCCGCATCGGAGGCGCACAGGATCATCCCCTGGGATTCGATACCCCGCAGCTTGGCCGGCTTTAAATTGGCCAGGAGCACCACCTGCTTGCCCACCATTTCCTCCGGCGTATAATGCTTGGCGATGCCGCTGACGACGGTGCGCTGCTCGCTGCCCAGGCTCAGGGAAAGCTTCAGCAGCTTGTCGGACTTGGGTACACGCTCGCAAGCAATGACGCGGGCGGTGCGCAGCTGTATCTTTTCAAAGTCTTCTATTGTGATTTCCGCTATTTCACCGGACTCTTCCGCCTTTTTTGGCTCGGTCTTCTTTTCATCCGGTTTCTTTGCTTCCGCCGGCGCAGCCTCCTCGGCCTTGGGCGCGGGCTTCATTTCCGCCAGCTCCTTCTGCACATCAATGCGCGGGAAAAGGGCGTCGCCCTTGTGCACAACGGTCCCGGCGGGCAAAAGGCCAAAGGTTTTCAGCGAATCCCAAGTGGCCAGGGCAGCATCGGAAAGACCGATCTGCTCAAAAATGCGGGCCGGCGTTTTGGGCATGGCAGGCCCGATGAGCACCGCCACAAAGCGGGCGCACTCGGCCAGGGTGTACAGCACCGTGGAAAGTCTGGGCTTGCCTTCCTCCGTGCGGCCCAGCACCCAGGGCTGCGTCTGGTCGATATAGCGGTTGCATTCGCCGATGAGGCGCCAAACCTCGGTAAGCGCCGCGGAGAACTGCAGCGTATCCATTTGCTTTTCTACGTTGGCCGGCAGGGACAGCGCCAGGTCTTTGAGCTTTGCATCGATTTCTTCCAACTGGCCGCAGGCGGGAATGGCGCCGCCGAAATACTTTTCGATCATGGCTACGGTGCGGCTTACCAGGTTGCCCAGGTCGTTGGCCAGGTCGGCGTTGATCCTGTTCAGCAGCGCTTCATAGGTGAACAGGCCATCGGAGCCAAAGGGCATTTCCCTCATCAGGTAATAGCGGATGGCGTCGCTGCCATAGCGGTTGCTGAGGATCACGGGATCAATCACATTGCCGACGGATTTGCTGATCTTGCCCCCATCCAGCACCAGCCAGCCGTGGCCGAACACCTGTTTGGGCAGCGGCAGGCCGAGCGCATGGAGCATGATGGGCCAGATGATGGTATGGAAGCGCACGATTTCCTTGCCCACCAGATGGATATCCGCCGGCCAGTACTTTTGATACAGCGCGTCGTTATTGCCGCCATACCCCAGCGCGGTGATATAGTTGGAAAGCGCATCCAGCCAGACGTACACCGTATGCTTTTCATCAAAATCCACCGGGATGCCCCACTTGATGGTGGTGCGGCTGACGCACAAATCATTCAGCCCCGGCCGCAGGAAATTGTTGAGCATTTCATTGGTGCGGGATACGGGCTGGATGAACCCGGGGTTTTCCTCGATATATTGAATCAGCCAGTCCTGATACTTGGAAAGCTTGAAGAAATAGCTTTCTTCCCGCGTTTTTTCCACCGGCCGGCCGCAGTCGGGGCACATTCCGTCTTTCAATTGCAGCTCTGTCCAGAAGGATTCGCAGGGCGTGCAGTACCAGCCCTCGTATTCGCTTTTATATATATCCCCGTGCTCATACAGCTTCCGGAAGATCTTTTGCACGCTTAATGCATGCCGCTCGTCACTGGTGCGGATGAAGTCGTCGTAGTCCACATCCATCAGCTTCCACAGGGCCTTGATGCCCTTGACGATCTCATCCACATATTCCTTTGGCGTAACGCCTTTTTGCTGGGCCTTGCGCTCAATCTTCTGGCCGTGCTCGTCCGTGCCGGTCAGAAAATAGGTATCAAAGCCGGTCAGCTTTTTGAACCTGGCCATAGTATCCGCCGCCACGGAGCAATAGGCATGTCCGATATGCAGATTGTCGCTGGGATAGTAAATCGGCGTGGTAATGTAAAACGTCTTCTTCTCCCCCTGTGCCATAAATCCCCCTCCTTACACATAAAAAAACCGCCCCCTTTATAAGGGGCGGGCAAAGCCCGCGGTACCACCCTGATTTATCGCTTGATTGGCGGATATCGGCGCAACCCGACGCTGCCTACTTCCTTTCGGCGGCGATGCTCCGGGACCATGTTCCTGCTCTTTGTGCGGCCGCCTTTCACCTGACGCGGCTCTCTTGACGCTTCCAGAGGCAGTACTCTTCCCTTCATTGCATGTTTTGCAATGGAATTATTATATGAATGCCGGCAGGGAAAGTCAATCCCTTTCTCGAATGGTTTTGAGTCACGTAAAGAGCCACCCTGCCGCAATGCTGCCCACCAGCCAGGCGGCCAGCGCGGCCGGTATGGCATACCTGCTCTTTTTCACACCGGCCGCCCCCAAATACAGCCCGCAGGTATAGAAAATGGTTTCGGTGGAGCCCATCAGCGTGCAGGCGATCAGACCCGCCCTGGAATCTGCCCCCTGGGTCGCCAGTATGTTTTGCAGCATCGCCAGGGCAGCCGAGCCGCTGAAGGGGCGAAGCAGCATCAGCGGCGCCACGCTTTGGGGAATGCCGATGAAAGAAAAGACCGGCGTCAAAAGCCCGGTCAATCCGGCAAGAAACCCTGACCGCTGCATCAATAATATGGCCGAGAGCATGGCGATCATGTACGGCAATATGGTAACGGCCGTTTTCAGGCCGGCCTTTGCCCCCTCGACAAACGCGTCATACACGGGAACGCCTTTTATGAGCCCCGCGCCAATGATCAAAAGAATCAAACCCGGCAGCAGGTATTTATCCATTCTGCTTTTTCCCCTCCCGCTTTTGCAGCATCAGGCAGATAACAACGCCTGTAACGGCAGATGCGGCCGTCGCAATCAGCGTGGGCAAGATAATGGCGCCGGGATTTTGCGAGCCCATGACCATCCGAAGCGTAATCACCGTGCTTGGGAAAAGCTGCACGCTGGCGGCATTGAGCACAAGGAACATGCACATGGCACGGCTGGCGGTTTCACTTTTTCCGTTTTCTTCGGAAAGCTGCTCCATCGCCCTGATCCCCATGGGGGTTGCCGCGTTGCCAAGGCCCAGCATGTTGGCGGAAAGGTTCATGGTAATGCTTCTTATGGTCTCTTGTCGCTTTATGTCGGGAAATAGAAAACGAAGCAGCGGGCGCAAGAGCTTTGTCAGACCCTCCACTGCTCCCATGCGCTTTAAAACTTCCATCAAGCCGCACCATACGGCAAAGCCGCCGGCCATCCTGAGCATCAGTGTGACCGCATCCACGGCCCCCTGAATCATTGAATCATTCAATTGTTCAACAATTCCGTTAGACAGTCCAAAAAGCAAGGCGAGAACTATCATTCCCCCCCATATGACATTCATCAACGTAAACCGCCTCCATTCGTTAAAATGTTGCCATTTCGCAAAAAATCCTAAAAATGGTATTGACAGTATCATACAAAGAAGATAAAATATTGTTAGTTCCCCATTAATACAGGACTTTAGGAAAGGAGGGATTCCATGAAGTCCACTGGTGTCGTCCGCAAGCTTGACGAACTGGGTCGAATTGTCATTCCCATTGAGCTGCGCAGGACAATGGACATCGCCATCAAAGACACACTGGAGATTTTCGTTGACGGTGATCAGATCATCCTCAAGAAGTATCATCCGGCCTGTATCTTCTGTAATGATGCGCGTGATGTTATCCTGTACAAAGGGAAGCTGGTATGCAAGAACTGCCTGGAAGATCTTAAAAAGTAAGCAGGCAATTGCACTCCACTCCCGGCCATAGGGATGGCTATCTGCCAGGAAACAGCTAAGCGGAACAATTCATTCTATGGTTCCTTGCAGGTGAAAATACCCCTTGCGAAAGCAAGGGGTATTTTTCTGTTCCACTATATCAACGCCTTCTTACTCCTCTTCCCCATACCCCATCGC
The DNA here is from genome assembly GCA_023425025.1 of Bacillota bacterium. Taxonomy (GTDB): domain Bacteria; phylum Bacillota; class Clostridia; order Christensenellales; family Aristaeellaceae; genus JAEWAH01. The sequence goes on along the minus strand of JAFADG010000041.1, from coordinate 162,846 downwards.
CATTTTTTCGATCATATCGGGCTTTAAAAGCATCAGGCGCTTGCTGCCCCGGGCGGCAATCAGACCACTTTCTTCCATTTGCTTGAGCTTTCTGCTCATGGTCTCCCTGGCGATGCCCAGGTAATTTGCCATGCCCTCGCGGCTGATGGGCAATGCGATTTCCAGGTTCTTTGAACCGGGCACGGCATACTTTTGCGCAAATTCCATCAGCAGCGCGGCGATCCGTACATCCACCTTCCCCGCTACGGTGGCCTGCAAAATGGTCTCCATCTGTATGACCCGCCGGCCCAGCTCCTCTACCATTTTGACCGCCATTTGGGGATGGGCAGTCAAAAGCGCCTTGAAGTGTTCTCTGGAAAAAGCGCATGTCTTTGTATCCTCCAGCGCTTCCACCGAATAGGCCGCCGGCCGGTCGCCAAACAAATGCAATTCCCCAAAATAATCATTTTGGGTCAGCACGGAAAGTATCTTTTCCCTTCCCTCCACCGACACGGTATACGTTTTTACACTTCCCTCCAGAAGAATTACAAAGGTGCTTGGTATATCCCCAACCGACAGCAGCTGCTCACCTTTTTCCCAGGTGCAGCAAACCATGTGGTCGGCCATGCGCTTCAAATCTTCATACGCGAGGGCGGCAAACAGAGGCACCTTTCGCATGCACAATTCCTTCAGACAATCATCGCAATTTCTGGTGCAAATCATGGGGTGACCTCCAATTCTTCATATGATATACTATACGGGTAAATAGGATAAGCTGTCAAGAAACGCAGCGATTGTGATTATTATCACGGCATGGCCCGGCGGCTTTTCGTACAATATAGAAGCAACCGCCTGCCCGTTGCAGAAGAGAGGAAGAGGACAGATGAGCATTTTGGAAAAGGAAATCAATACAAGGGAATTTATTGTCAACAACTACACTCCCTACGACGGCGACGAAAGCTTTCTGGCGCCGCCTACCCAGGCAACGCGTAACCTTTGGGAAGAACTGTCGGCGCTCATGCGCGAAGAGACAAAGCGCGGCGGCGTACATGACATCGATGAAAACACCATCTCCACCATCACCTCCCACAAACCCGGCTACATCAACAAAGAATTGGAAAAAATCGTGGGCCTGCAAACCGACGCGCCATTAAAGCGCGCCATCATGCCCTTTGGCGGCATCCGCCTGATTTACACGGAACTTGAAGCCTACGGGCGCAAACTGCCCGATGAAATCGCGAATATATTCAAATACCGCAAAACCCACAACGACGGCGTTTTTGACGTGTATACCGATGAGATGAAGCGCGCCCGCCACAGCGGCATCATCACCGGCCTGCCCGACGCCTACGGCCGCGGCCGTATCATCGGCGATTACCGCAGGGTTCCCCTGTACGGTACCGCGTTTTTGATTGAAAAGAAAAAGAAGGCCAAGGAAGCCTACGTTTTCGACTATATGGACAGCCCGGCCATCCGCCAGCGGGAAGAAATGAGCGAGCAGATCCGCGCCCTGCAGGAAGTGACGGAGATGGCCGCTACCTACGGCATTGATATCTCCCGTCCGGCCGCGGACACAAAAGAGGCCATCCAATGGCTGTACATGGCTTACCTTGGCGCCGTCAAGGAGCAAAACGGCGCGGCCATGAGCCTGGGCCGCGTATCCACCTTCCTGGATATTTATGCCGAGGCCGATTTGAAAAGCGGCCGTTATACAGAGGAAGAGATTCAGGAGTTTGTGGACCATTTTGTCATGAAGCTGCGCATCGTCCGCTTTTTGCGCACGCCGTCCTATGACCAGCTTTTCAGCGGCGACCCCACCTGGGTAACGGAAGTCCTGGGCGGCGTGGGCGCGGATGGCCGGCACATGGTGACCAAGATGAGCTACCGTTTCCTGCACACGCTCACCAACCTGGGGCCTGCCCCCGAGCCCAATCTGACGATTCTTTGGAGCGCCAGGCTGCCGGAAAACTTCAAGCGCTATTGCGCCAAGGCCTCCATTGAGACTTCCTCCATTCAGTATGAGAACGACGACATCATGCGCCCCAAATACGGCGATGATTACGGCATCGCCTGCTGCGTATCCGCCATGCGCATCGGTAAGCAGATGCAGTTCTTCGGCGCCCGCGCCAACCTGGCCAAAGCGCTGCTGTACGCCATCAACGGCGGGCGTGACGAGGTCACCGGCAAGCAGGTAGGCCCGGAATTTGCCCCCATCACCTCGGAATATCTGTCGTATGAGGAAGTCCGCAGAAAGTTTGACACCATGTGCGACTGGCTGTCCAAGCTGTATGTGAACACATTGAATGTCATCCACTATATGCACGACAAATACTGCTATGAGCGGCTGGAAATGGCGCTACACGATGAGGAGATACTGCGCACCATGGCGGGCGGTATCGCGGGCCTGAGCGTTGTAGCCGACAGCCTTTCGGCCATCCGGCATGCCAAGGTCAAAACCATCCGCAATGAGGAAGGCTTGGCCGTTGATTTCGCGGTGGAAGGCGAATTCCCCAAGTACGGCAACAATGACGACACGGCGGACGCCATTGCCATCGATGTGGTCAAGAGCTTCATGACCAAGATGCGCACGCACCGCACCTATCGTAATTCCGTGCCGACCCTGTCGGTGCTCACCATCACCTCCAACGTTGTCTACGGCAAAAAGACGGGTTCCACCCCTGACGGCCGTAAACTGGGCGAGGCTTTCGCGCCGGGCGCCAACCCCATGCACGGCCGCGATGTAAAGGGCTGCGTGGCCAGCATGAAGAGCGTTGCCAAACTCCCCTACGACCACGCGGAGGACGGCATCTCCTATACCTTCAGCATCGTCCCCGGCGCGCTGGGCAAGACATCAACTCAGAAGACAGAAAACCTGGTCGGCTTGATGGATGGCTTTTTTGCCGAGAATGGCCACCATATCAACGTGAACGTGCTGAACAAGGAAGTGCTGCTGGACGCTATGGACCATCCGGAGAAATACCCGCAGCTCACCATCCGTGTCAGCGGCTATGCAGTCAACTTTATCAAGCTGACCCGCGAACAGCAGCTGGATGTGCTTCACCGCACCTTCCACGAGCGCTTTTGACCGGTTCATGTCCAGGATATCTGAACATCAATCGCGTTTAATAAGGAGTGTGACGGCATGGGTGTAACAGGCCATATCCACTCCGTGGAAAGCTTTGGAACCCTGGATGGCCCGGGTATCCGCTATGTCCTGTTCCTGCAGGGCTGCGGGCTTCGCTGCAAGTACTGCCACAACCCGGATACCTGGCAGATGGGCGGCGGCAAGGTGATGGATTCGGATGAAGTCATCACCGACATCCTCACCTACATGCATTTTATCCGTTCCGGCGGCGTTACGCTGTCCGGCGGCGAGCCGCTTTTGCAGCCGGAGTTCGCGGCGGACATCCTGAAAAAATGCGAGGAGCACCAAATCCACACCGCGCTGGATACCGCCGGCGCCGTTCCCCTGTCCGTCTCCCGGCCGGTACTGGATGCCGCCAAGCTGATCCTGCTGGACATCAAAGCTCTGGATAACGATTTGTGCAAGGCGCTGACCGGCCGCGGCAATGAGGATACCCTGGCTACGCTGGCCTATTGCGAAACAAAGCAGAAGCCTGTCTGGCTGCGCCATGTGCTGGTGCCGGGATACACTTTGGACAGGAAGCTGCTGGAAGCCATGGCGGATTACCTGGCTTACTTTTCCTGTATTGAGCAGGTAGAGCTTTTGCCCTTTCACAAAATGGGCGAATACAAGTGGAAAGAGCTGCGGCTGCCCTATGCGCTAGCCGACACCGAACCGCCGGACAAGCAGTCCCTGAAAATGGCGCGGGAGATATTCGAAGCAAAAAACCTGAAGGTTCTCTTGAAAGATTAAAGCACGTAAGCAGTCTCCAGCAATTTGGAGGCTGCTTGCATTTTCTCTTTCCTTTTGCGCAAATCCTGAAAATAACGCTTGACATATGCGTTAAACAAGAGTATAAATTTAATTGCGCGCAATTGAATTGACAACAATGATTGTAAAGGAGAGAGAAGATGAAGCTCAACGAACTCACGGTCAAGGATGCCAAAGGGGAAAATGTGCGCCTGTCCGACTATACAGGCAAGGTGCTGCTGATCGTCAACACGGCCACGGGCTGCGGCTTTACCCCGCAATACAGCGGTTTGCAGGAGCTGTATGAAAAGCACAGGGACAAGGGTTTTGAGATCCTCGATTTTCCCTGCAACCAATTCGGGAACCAAGCGCCCGGCACAAACGAGGAAATCGGCAGCTTCTGCACCGGCCGCTTCGGCATTACGTTTCGCCAGTTTGACAAGATTGACGTCAACGGCGAAAACGAAAGCCCGCTTTTCACCTGGCTCAAATCGAAAAAAGGCGGGCTGGCCGGCGCCAAAATCAAATGGAACTTTACCAAGTTTCTCGTCAATCAGCGCGGCGAGGTCGTGGCCCGTTTCGCGCCGACGACAACGCCGGCGGCCATTGAGAAGGATATCGCAAAATTGCTGGGAGAATAATAGGACGTATCCGGCAAAAACGTGCAGGTGAACGATGGATTATGATGTTTTGAATTTGAAAAATCAGCTCTGCTTTCCGCTGTACGCAGCCGCCAAAGAAGTCGTAAGCAGCTATAAGCCGTTTCTGGATGAAATCGGCCTGACCTATACGCAGTACATCACGATGATGGTGCTGTGGGAGGCGAAAAGCATCGGCGTCAAGGAGCTTGGAGAGCTTTTGTACCTTGACTCCGGGACGCTGACGCCGTTGCTCAAGCGGCTCGAAAGCAAGAGCCTTGTGCGGCGGGAGCGAAGCGCCGCGGACGAGCGCGCCGTACATATTACCATTACCCAGGCGGGTGAGGCCCTGAAAGAGAAGGCGGCCGTCGTTCCGGCGAAGATCATGCAATGCATGCCGCTTTCCAGGGAAGAAGCGCAAACGTTGTATACGCTTTTGTACAAGCTGCTGGGCAGAAGCAGATAGCGGCACGTCCAAAAGACAAGCGCCGGCGGATGGAACATCCGTCGGCGCTTTCCCATGCCCAGGAACAGTCCTTACAACGTTTTGCGCATAAAATCCGATATGTATTTTTCCTCAAAGCCCAGGCTTTCGTAAAGCTTTCTTGCGTAATTGCCCACGACGCACCAAAGGCTTACGGTATCATGGCCGCGCAGATACATTGCATTGCACAAATACATCACAAACCTTCTGCCGATGCCGCGCCCCTGAAACCTTGTATCCACGGCGACGCTGCTGAGCTCATTGCCATCGATATGGCCAAAGGCAGCGATTTCGCCCATCTCCTCGTATACGAAGCGGTTCGCGGCATCCGCCTGCCATTCCCCTCGTTCCTTTTCGCTGGGCTTGGCGACCGCCGAATCGGGAAAGCAGCCGACCCTTAGGCGCATTTCATGAAACGCGTTGGCATACAGGGCCTGGCAGGCCACGTAGTCCGCATCTTCATACTGCCTGACAGGAAGGGCTTCCAGCGAAAACGGACTGCCTGTACGCTGCATGCAGGCGGAAGAAAAGTATGGGTTATACTGAATCTTCCCGGCAAATGCCCTTGCCGCGTCATTGCTTTGGGGGAAGGAAGTCCTGACCTTTTTCGCCCCGCATGCCCGCAGCTCGTTTTCGGCGTACGCCGCGGCCAAAGACCCAATCCCCTGCCTGCGTAAGCTTTGAGAGACGAATACCACCGTATAAGCTTGCGGCAAAGTCCGTTCGATCTGCGCCAACGCGGCCATAGTATCCCCCATATAAGCCGCCGTCAGTGACTTGGGCCATTTCTCAAGTACCCGCAAAAACTGCTCTCCGGAAATGGCATCCGCTTTGAGCATTTCCCGCGCAGCCGGATAGTCCTTTTCCTGCAGGCATTCGTACCGGATGTTTGGCAAATCCATATTGGTATTCCACCGCCTTTCACGATTTGCATGCCGCCATGAGGCTTTCTTTCAGCTTCCGGTGCTCTTGTAATGCTTTACGCCTATCCGCCACACCAGCAGCGACGCGCCCAAAAAGGCGGCGCCGGCCGGCAGGGCCAGATACCCCTTCCACAAGCTTTCGCCCCAGCCGCAGGCGGCGGAAGCGGGATAATAGCTGATCAGCAGCAGCGGCATGAAAAAGGTGAACATGCGGTACAGCGGCCGGGGCAAATATTCCACAGGGCACCTTGTGATCTGATAGCTGGCATTGGTGAAAATATAGATCCAGTCCAGGGCCTTGATGGTAAAAAAGGCAATGCCGGAGCTCATGACAAACACACCGCAGTACATCAGCGTGCCGCCCAGCAGCGCCAGCAGCAGCATCAGCATCTTTGCGGCATTGAGCACAACGCCCATGCGGCCAAGACACCAAACGATCACCGCAATCCCCGCCGCAACGCGGGACAGCCGGTGTATGTGAAAAAACGACGCCGCCACCTGCACAAAAAGCGTGCGGGGCCGAAGGAGCAGCCGGTCAAAATCACCGGTGCGGATCATGCGCCAGGGAAAGTAATCAAAGCCCCGGCACATGCTTTCGGCCAGCCCAAAGGAGGTGATGGCGATGGCGTACATCAGCATGATCCTCTCCAGCGTCCAGGGGCCGATGGCGCCAAAGCGTGAAAAGAGGAAAAAGGTGGCGATGGGATCGCTGACGACCACAAACAGCACCTGCAATACCATCAGCCACCAGCCCTTGTACTCCAGCCCGGCCAGCAAATGCATGCGCAGCATGCTTACATATACCTTCCATTCCTTGCGCAACGTTCATCCCCCCTGTATGATCAGCGTTTTGAGCTTGCGCTCCATCAGCGCCCTGCCAATAATGACAAAAACAATGATCCAACCGATCTGCAGCAAAATTGAAGTGATCCCCTGCCGCGTATCCATGGAGCCGATATACAGCCTGACCGGTATATCCAGGTACCCCGCAAAGGGCTGGTACAGCAGTATCTTTTGCAGCGCATCAGGCCATAATTGCAGGGGCAGGTATCCGCCCGACAGTACGCCGCTGAGCAAAAGCATCATGTAGGTAGGGCCTTCCCCCCAGGTGATGTTCAGCCGGACGGCGGTCACCAGCATGCCGTAGGCCGTGCACAGGAGAAACGCCCCAGCGGCAGACAGCACGAACAGGATGAATCCTTCAACCGAAGCGGGAGGGGCCAGTCCTATGGAGGCGGGCAGCAAAATCCCAGCCAAAAGAATCAACGCCGCCCGCACCCAAAAAACACCCAGCCGCCCGGCGGCCGTGTGGGCAAACCAATGATCGTACAGCGCAAGCGGCCGGCACAGGGCAATGCCCACATTGCCGCTGGTGATTTGCGACAGAAGCTCCCCGTCAATGCTCATGGGCTGCAACGGCACCATCATCTGCCCTACCCACACATAGGAAATGACCTGGCTTAAGGTCAGCCCGTTCATGCTATAGGCGCTGTTTTGCGCGTGCTCGTAAAAGACCATAAACACCACGATCTCAATCAGCGCCCAGAAGATGCCGATACTGGCGCCCGCCAGCCCAGCCAACCGGTATTGCAGGCTCTGGGCAAACTGTATGCGGAAGATGGAAAGGCAGGCTTTGAGTTGCTTGATTTTTCGCATGCTTCACCTACAGCGCCATTTCCTTGTACATGGCTGCAATCGTTTCGTTCATGTCCTCCTGCTCCCCCGCGGCGTACCGGGCCCGAAGCGCTTCCAGCTTTCCGTCAAACAAAATGCTTCCGTGGCCAATGACCAGCACCCTTGTACAAAGGGCCTCGATGTCGTCCATATCATGGGTGGTGATGACCATGGTAGTGTCCCGCTTTTCATTTTCCGCCTTGAGAAAAGCCCGCAATGCCAGCTTCGATACGGCATCCAGGCCGATGGTGGGCTCATCCAGAAAGAGGATTTCTGGGCTATGCAGCAGCGAGGCCGCCAGCTCGCAGCGCATGCGCTGCCCCAGGGATAATTGCCGCACCGGCGTCTTTAAAAGGTTCTCGATATCCAGCGCCTGGGTCAGTTCCGCCAGGCGCTGCTGATACTGTCCGCTTGGAATATCATAAATGTTCTTTAGCAGCTCAAGGGAGTCGCGGACGGGCACATCCCACCACAATTGGCTTCGCTGCCCAAACACCACACCGATCCTGGACACATGGGCCACGCGCTCCTTCCAGGGAATACGGCCGCAAATGCGGCATTCGCCGCTGTCAGGCACCAGAATGCCGCTCATCACCTTGACGGTGGTGGATTTGCCGGCGCCGTTGGGCCCGATATACCCGACCACCTCCCCCTTTTTGATGGTCATGCTGATGTTTTCAAGCGCCTGCACCCGTTTGACGTTGCGCGAAAACGCCCCTTTCAGCAGCCCCCATTTCCCCTCCGGCCGTTCGTAGACCTTGAAGTGCTTGCATATGTTTTCCAGCACGATCTGTTCCATTTTCTTCCCTCCCTTTCACAAGCGGAGGTTTAGTATAGGCGGACCGCACCCAAAATGCAAAGTGCGGATATGAATTTGTAATGACCTTTCAGCACAGCGATCCTTGTTTCCCTCGCAATTTCTCATTATTTTTCAAAAATGCTTGACAGTTTGACGTTTTCCGTTTATAGTATAAATAACATTGATGCACCGCATCAGGGTGTTTTATTTAGTTCTCTCCCTCAGTGAAATAGTTGATTTTCTTCCCAAACATGGGAAGTTTTTTGTTTTTGGCATGCCTGATACGCGCAAAAGGAAAGCGCCTCCCGACCGTTTTGCGCGGGAAGCGCCTTGTGATATTTCCTTTTCCTTTGCCCTTATTTCAAGCTATTTGTATGTACAGGTCCTGAACCTGCCGCCGATCCAAAAGGTTGCCTCCGTGGCATGAAACATCAGCAGCCGGTGTTTGGGGTCTTCGACCCCTTTTTTGAAAAAGCCTTTGTTGCACAACGCTTCAAAAGCCTTTTTCTCCTGCGGATCGCTGATGATCTTCACATCGCCGACCAGCGTAACGCTGTCGCCGCCCTGAAAAAAGCATACGCTGGCCTTGGTGCACCGCTCAAAGTGGGTCGCCTTTCCGGCAAGCTCCGAGCGCTTGGAGGTTTCCACATAAATATCCCGGAAGCCCTCCGCCTTCAGTTTGGATACAAGGCAGGTGCGCGGGTATCCGTTTTCGTTGATGGAGGTCAAGGTCAGCACATCGCACCTGCTCAGCAGCTCCGCGGCCTTGTCCTCCAGCTCCTTTGCCCTTTCCTTTTGTATCTCAGCGGCAGTCTTCATCCGTGCACATCCTTCACGCGTTATTTCTTTTCCCTGATAGGCAGCAGCAGATCCAGCTGCAAATTTTCCGGTTCAACGTTTTCCAAATGAATATGGTTATAATAGTTCAAGTGTTCTTCCAGCAGTCCATGCATATGCTCCGAATCCTGCATGTCCCCCGCGAATTCATACGTATCGCTTCGGCCCACCCAGTCAAAAAGCCACTCCCACTCATTGAAATTGCCTATCGGAATCATGTGCGCCGCATACAAGCCGCCGGGAAAGTGCTTCTTTGTAAGGGGTGCAGGGACCTCCATATCTTCCGGAATGGTCACCCATACTTCATACCCGTGGTAATTCGTTTCGTCTACAGGGTTGGGATGATTGAAGCCAAAGGACCGTACATCCGGCTTGCATTTTGGCAGCCCGGCTTCCCGCACAAAGGCGGCCATCATTCCACTTGTATAGTGTTCCGGTTCATCGCCGATATGGTGTGCCGACGCAACGGTGGCCGGCGGCAGATATACGATGCGGACATCCTTGAGTTTCGAAAGCTGTTCTTCCGCTTTTTGCAAAGGTTGATCCATCGATTGATCCTCCCTAAAGTTAATGCTGATCATTGACAACGGCTCAATGGCCGAAAGGATGGCGTCGTTTTGGGAAAACAGGCTGGCAAGCTGCACATCCGCCGCCTTCTCCAATTCCTTCACAAACCGCTCCAGTATGTTTTTGATGGTTGTCAGCGCCCCGATTTCCCCGTTCAGCTCCGCGATATTCTTTTCAAAGATCTCAATGGCCGTAACGGTATCGGGCTTTTGCAGGATCGATTTGATCTGCTTGAGCGGCAGGCGCAGTTTCCGCAGAATGTAAATTTGCCGAAGGCGCGAAACCGCCTTTTCATCGTACATCCTGTAGGCATATCCCTCCTGCCGGAAGCTTTCCAACAGCCCTTCCTGCTCGTAATAGCGAAGCATGCGCGTGGAAATTCCAAAGTTCCTGGATACCTGGCTGATGGTTTGAGCGCTCAAGCAGTCATCACTCCTTCGTACGTACCATCTGAGTATAAACTGCGACACGGTGTCAAAGTCAAGATCTGCAGAATACTTTTTTTGACCAGCCGGCCCCCCTATGGTACAATAAGGAAAATTGTCATAAAAGGCAGCCACGGCGGATATGCCAAAAGGTAAACGCACAAAGGCACTATGTATGGATCGATTGCCGGTCTGAAAACGAACCGGCCGGAAATTGCTGAAAACCTTGTCCGAGTCTATATTTTCCCCAGGAGGTGCACCATGAATTTCAGCGTGAATGCCCTTTGCCTGTTTGGCAATGTCCCTTTGGATCAAGCCTTTACAATCATGAGGAAGCATGGCTATTCCATCTTTGAGCATTGGCAGATGAAAGAGAATGAAGTTGGGCCAGTATCCGCCTGCATGAACAGGCATCAAATAACGCTGAGCGCCTTTTGCACAGGCTACTTCACGCTCAATGACGAAGCTTGCCACGACGCTTATGAGGCTGCTCTGATTCAAGCACTGGAAGCCGCCGAAAAGCTCCGCTGCCCCTCCCTGATTACCCAGGTGGGCCAGGATACGGGCGAATCCCGCAAAGCGCAGCATGACGCTATCGTCAAGGGCCTAAAGCGCGTGAAACCTTATCTGGAAAAGGCGAATGTGACGCTGCTTGTTGAGCCGCTCAATAACGTCAAGGATCATAAAGGATATTATTTAACAGACTCCCTGGAAGGGTTTGATATCATACAGGAAGTCAATTCCCCCAATGTCAAGCTTCTATACGACGTGTACCATCAACTGCATATGGGTGAGGATGTAATGGCTATGATCGCCGGGCATCTTGACCTTATCGGCCACTTTCACATCGCCGGCTTCCCGGCCAGGGATGACAAGCTGTTTGAAACCTATGACTACAGGCCGCTGCTTTCGTTTCTGAAGGAGCAAAAAGTGAAAGCGCCGGTCGGGCTGGAGCTTTTCCCGGGTTCCCTGGAAAAAGCCGAAGCGGTTTTGGATGCGCTTAGGCCCTATGTCACATAAATGGAATCAACTTCTTGCTTGTGTTGTGCATGCCATGCGATTGCCTTGCTTGACTTTATGAATCGAAAGGATGAAGCAAAATGCAGGAACTGAATTACGAACAATTGGTAAACGAAATCATTGGCAGATTGGAAAAGGAAGAAAATATTGTTTTTGCCACGAGCGCAGGCAATATCGTTTCCGCCAGGACCATGTGCCACGTGAATGATGGCATAACAATTATGTTCTCCACCAATGGGCAAAGCGGAAAAGTGGAGCAAATCAAGAAAAATCCAAACGTCGCCTTGGTTGTCGGAGATGTGCAGGTGGAGGCAACGGCAGAATTATATGGGCCTCCGTCAAAACACGAACTTTTCGTCGCAATAAACGACAAGAAATTTCCTTGGATGAAAGATGCCTTTCAACCTTCGCCAGACGGTATAGACGATGGTATGCTGATTATTTGCCATCCAATAAAAATATCGGTTTACAGGTATCTTGATGGAAAACCGCATTGGGATGTTCTTTTGGCAACAGAGAAAAAGGCTTTCAGAGCATAGGCTGATCGCATTCATCGCCGGGCATCTTGATCATATCGACCACTTTCATAGCGCCGGCTTCCCGGCCAGGGATGACAAGCTGTTTGAAACCTATGCCTACAGGCCGCTGCTTGCGTTTTTGAAGGAACAAAAGGCGGAAGCGCCGGTCGGACTGGGGTTTTTCCCGGATTCCATGAAAAGCCGAAGCGGGTTTGGATGCGCTTGGGTCCTATATTGATTAGAAATACTGCAAGACAGCATGTCAAATGAGGTGCTCATGATCTACTTGTGGCATAAACCTGCCATGCAGGCCTTGATTCAAGCTGTGCGGGCAGACACGCGCGTCAAGAAGAAATTCGGCGAATACAATCAAACGATGACGGAATATGAAACCAAATCAAGCAGCGCCGCATACGATATGATGCTGCGCTATGCCCGCCGCTTTACGCCAACAGAAAAAGATGCAAAATTAATGCTTTCCGTTTGTACATCCCACGTGCTTGATGAAGTAAAGGACCATACAACATTGCGCATGCTGATGATAATGATACTGGTTTTCTCACCACTGGTTGCGGGGTATTTGTATATACTCATGCCGTTCGCCCTGCTTATTGATATATACATTCTCTATGCAGTAACCTATAAAAAGAGGTACCTGCGCCGGATGTGGAATGCCGCAAAAAGCGACTGTCAGGCGGAATTGATGTACAATGAGCTGATAAGTATGGAAGCCTTCGCGCAAAAGCCGCTCATCCTTTGCATTCCGCTTGAAACGGTTGCAGCCGGGCTGCTGATCGTGCAATATGCCGTCTGGATTTATCCAAACCTTGTGTAACCAAAGTTTTGTATTCCCTGGCACGCTGGCTGCCGCCACGCCGGCTTGCTGCCGGGCCGCTCAGCCTTCAATCCGTCAATCCGAAGTGTTTGGCAAGCATCTCCATTGTTTCTACACGCGTGTCGCTTGTTGTGTCTTTTCGAACGATCATAAAGAACCCGCTGCCTGCCCATTGATCATAATACTCCTGCCTGCATATCCGTTCCAAAATAGCGTGGTAGTTCGCCAAGCCTTTTTCTGGGTCGTCCATTTTCTTTATTTGCTCCAGAATGAACGGCTTGTCATCGTCACGGTTAAAGAAATGCTCAATGGCCATTGCCGGCGGGGCCAGCATGACGGCGACTTGATTGTAAGCCGCAATCTCCCGCAGCACGTCGGCGGGCAGGTTGGTGTCCACAATCACCTTTTGTGAATGGGATATGCTCATCAAATACGTTACCTCAAATTCCACCAGTTCCCGGGAGCAACCCTGAATCCAGTTGTCATACGCCTCCGGCGTTCTCCCATAAAACTCCTGCCAACTTTTCTTGGTTTGAAAATAGCTAAGGTTCGGGTACTTGTCCGGCATAACAATCCCTTGGGGAATACAATTATAGTTTTCACCGCAGTGAATCAGCCCGTATTTATCGGCGAGCATCTTTACCATCGTTGATTTTCCCGCATAGGAAGTTCCGTTGATAAACATTACATTTTTCAGGTAATGTTTAATAAGCTGATTGTTGATGGTCATTTGAAAGCTTCCATCCTTTCGCCCATTATGCAAATACTTCTGGCTTGTAATGGCGAAGGCCATTTTTTCTGGCAAATGCAGTCGTGCCTTCTAAACGTTCCTGTCTTTATGCGGATTATACTTGTTTTGTGTGGTCTGTATTTTCTTGCAAAATAAGTTCAACAGCATTCTCAATTTTGCCAGTTAAATGCTTCGCTTGAGGCAGCCAATAAAACGCACAAGTATTATCATCACACTTGAAGAATGAGTCGTCCATATGATAAATGTATACTTTTTTGCCTAAAGCTATTGCCATACCTAACTCTATATGCGTTCCCCGGCCTTGTGGTGTAAGTACAATAACGATGTCTGCCGCCTGTACACCATTGCATTCTTTTTCGGCAATAGTGCGTAAACTGGTTGGGATATCCTCTGATGATAAATCATAAAAAGTCCAGTCATAGGTGTGCGTCCAGCCCTTACTTCTTAAGTGATTGGCCACATACCTCACTTGTTCAATGTTGTTAAGACGCGATGAAATATAAAAAGTCAAGATTTTATCCTCCGAACATACAGAATATACATAATCTACGATTGCAGTATACCATCGAGCACCTGAAAGCACAATAATCCTCCCCCGGCCTAGCCGGGGGTATTTCTTGTACAACAATAAAGAGCGGCACGCTTGTGCCGCTCTTTATACATAACATTGTTTACTTAATCTTAAGGACGCTGAAGAGTTATTCATTATATATAGATTATTTTATATTGCTCTTACGGCTGCGTCGGAACCTTCTCATTGTCGCTGCCCAGGAAGGCAGGTAGTTCCATACCAGCTTGCTTGAACAAGTCGTTCATCGGGGGGATGGACTTAAGCATGCCAGACAGAAAGTTTGCCGTAGCGGGTGTGCCTGAAGCACCATTCATTCCATCCCACACCGTCACCTTGTCAATCTTGATGTTCTTAATAGCATCCACCTGCATCTGGACAAGTTGCTCAAGCTTATCGGCGATGATAAACTTAACTGCCGCGTCGGGATTTCCGCCTGCTGCTGCAACCAGTTTGCTCATACCTGCGGCTTGTTTGGTCAATATCTCCTCAATGCCCTTTGCCTGCGCCTCCATGCGGGCAAAGATAGCATCCGCCTCGCCTCGTGCCTTGCGGCGTATAACCTCTGCATCAGCTTCTGCTGAGATTTCTACCTGCTGTTTTTCAATTTCTGCCTTAACGATAATGTCAGCTTGTTGTGATGCACGTTCCAACGCTGCGCGTGTCTCCTCGGCATCTTGCTGTGCGCCATAGGCCTCCTTGAGGGCGTGCGCTGCCTGCACCTTTTCTGCCGCTGTAGCAATGCGCAGCGCCTCTGCTTCTTTTTCACGCCGGCGAGCCTCGGACTGAGCTATCTCAATACGGGCATCGTTTTCACCCCGAATAGCCGTTGCATCGGCTGCCGCCACCTGAATACGCTGATCCATGTGTGCGTTGGCTTGGCCGATTTCACCGTCTCTATTCTTTTCTGCAACACTCTTCTTCGCATCGTTTATGGCCTTGGCTGCTGCTTCCTTGCCAAGAGCTTCGATGTAGCCAGATTCGTCGTTGATATCGGTAACGTTAACGTTGATTAAGCGTAGGCCGATTTTCTTGAGTTCGATTTCTACATTATTGGAAACAGCCAACAGGAATTTATCACGGTCGGTATTGATCTCCTCAATATCCATTGTGGCGATTACCAGACGCAGCTGACCAAAGATTATATCCTTGGCCAACTCCTGCACCTCAACCATCTTCAAACCAAGCAGGCGTTCAGCCGCGTTTTGCATGATACCCGGCTCAGTAGAGATACCCACTGTAAAGCGCGAAGGCACATCCACGCGTATATTTTGCTTGGATAGCGCACTTTTCAGATCAACATTTATGGAAATCGGTGTAAGATCCATGTACTGATATGCCTGCAATACAGGGATGATGAACGCGGCACCGCCATGAATGCACTTTGCAGAGCGATTCAGGCCACTCTGTTCCGAGCCTACTTTACCATAGATGACAAGAACCTTGTCTGACGGGCATTTGCGAAAACGGGAAAGCAGCCCCAAGAGAATCACAAAAAGCACCACAACGGCGATTACCAGGATAACCAACACATCAAAACCCATACTTACCCTCCTATTGTGTTTATCATTTCAGCACGCGCATTTGAATTGTCGCTCTTGTTGTGTGCGACATTCTTTCTCTCAACAACAAGCGCATTGTCACGAACTCCTATGACGAGAACCAATGTGCCAGTGGGAATCTGCTCCCCCTCATCAGTCACAGCGCTTAACTCAGCAAAACGCTCCTGGATTGTAAGCGTAACCTTTCCCTCACCGCCGCCTGCCGGAGGTATGGGGATGTAAACACTGGCGGTTTGATTGACTGCGTTGTTCAGCCGAAGATTTCCGGATTCCGACAAATGAACGGTCAATTGAATAATCTTGGCTGCGCCAAACATGGCGGCAAGACCAAGTCCAAATCCAATGATCACAGATAGAGCGCCATTTAATCCGCCTTGGCGCAGAACGATAGACGACCAGCCAAATACATTCAGAAAGCTGACTACACTGCCCATCGAAAAAAGGCGCAGTGCATCCGGATCGACCGATTGAAGCGCTGAATCAGCCATTATCGAATCAGCTTCTGCCGGCACAAATCCAAGATCAACCGTTTCTGCGCCGGTTAACCCATCCGCATCTATGCCGCTGGTATCAAGTGTGCTTGCATCACCGGCATCTGGGGCGCCTGCATTGCTAAACCCTATTATTGTCAGCAACACCTGGATAGCTAAAACCACGCTAGAAGGTATTGCTATCAAGTATAACATGCGCAGCAACAGATCAAGCGAGCCCCACCAGATTTGTAAATGCACGCTGCAACACCTCCACTATCACATCTATGCTTCAAGTATACGTGGCATTACCTATCTTGTCAACGCACACCCATTTCTATTTTATTGTACAAGGCGCGAAAATCATTCACTTATTATGTAATGAAAACAAACCCCTCAACTCCCTATATACTAGGAAAATCAAGGGGTTTGCGCTCTGGTGCTGAAAGCGGGACTCGAACCCGCACGCTTATTAGGCAGGGGATTTTAAGTCCCCGGCGTCTGCCATTCCGCCATTTCAGCATGTGTAAGAAAAAACCCGCGCCATCTGGGAGCGGGTCTTCTTACTGGAGGCGCCATCCAGATTCGAACTGGAGAATAAAGGTTTTGCAGACCTTCGCCTTACCACTTGGCTATGGCGCCGTGTGTGGAGCGGTAGACGAGATTCGAACTCGCGACATCCACCTTGGCAAGGTGGCACTCTACCACTGAGCTACTACCGCACACATGGTGCCTTGGGGCGGAATTGAACCACCGACACGTAGATTTTCAGTCTACTGCTCTACCGACTGAGCTACCAAGGCATGTTGGCGACCCGGAAGGGGCTCGAACCCTCGACCTCCAGCGTGACAGGCTGGCATTCTAACCAACTGAACTACCGGGCCATTGGTGGGAACAACAGGGCTCGAACCTGTGACCCTCTGCTTGTAAGGCAGATGCTCTCCCAGCTGAGCTATGCTCCCAGACGCCGTAACCAGCGCGTTTCCAGCGCGGCGACGTCATCTATCATACCCTGAACAAGCCTGTTTGTCAATAACCATTTTGCTTTTTTTTGTGACACGCATCACATTATTTCTACCGTCTTCTTACCGTCTCTTTTCCAGCTCCGCCCAAAGCTCCATGGGCGTCAGGCCCTGGTTGAACAATAGCACCAGCAGATGGTATACAAGGTCCGCCGCCTCATATCGCAGCTCGTCCCGGCTGCCCTTGACCGCCGCGATGATGGCCTCGGAGG
Organism: Bacillota bacterium; assembly: GCA_023425025.1. Lineage (GTDB taxonomy): Bacteria > Bacillota > Clostridia > Christensenellales > Aristaeellaceae > JAEWAH01. The sequence goes on along the minus strand of JAFADG010000041.1, from coordinate 145,688 downwards.
CTTCCTCCCCCACCTTTTTGCAGATCTTTTCCACGCCCTTGTCCAACAGGTAATTCGTATAGCTGCCTTCCTTGGGGTGAAGCTTGCGGTCCGCGATGACGTTGTACACTTCCTGCAGAATGTGGGGCGAAGGCGCCTTGGCGCTGTCCTCCACCAGGCTTACCAGCTCCTTGTAAAAGCAGGAATACTCCCCCGTATGGCATGCCGCGCCCGTTTGCTCCACCAGCATCAAAAGAGAATCGCCGTCGCAGTCGTAATGGATGGCCCGCACCTTCTGCACATGGCCGGAGGTTTCGCCCTTTTTCCACAATGCCTGCCGGCTGCGGCTGTAATACACGGCATAGCCGGTGTCCAGCGTAAGCTTCAAAGATTCCTTGTTCATATAGGCCAGCATCAATACGGCGCCGGTCTGGATATCCTGGGCAACCACGGGCACAAGGCCCTTTTCATCAAACTTGATTTGATCCAAGTCCAGCATAATGAACCCTCCTCTATACCAAAAGTGCCTGACGCAGCGTAAACGCGCCGGAATACAGCGCCTTGCCTATGATGGCCCCCGTGCAGCCGGATTTCTTGAGCAATGCCAAGTCGTCAAGACATGCGATACCGCCCGACGCGATCACGGGAACGGATACCTTTTGGGAAAGCTCCCGGTTAGCCTGTACATTGGGGCCGGTCAGCATGCCGTCCCGTGAAATATCGGTATAGATGATGGCGGCCACGCCGGATTTTTCCATGCGGGTAGCAAGCTCCGCAGCCGTTACGGCGCTTACATCCACCCAGCCTCGGACGGCCACCAGCCCGTCCTTGGCGTCGATGCCGCAGGCGATTTTGCCGGGATACATAATACATGCCTTTTCCACCAATTCCGGCTGCGTGATAGCAACCGTGCCCAGTATACAGCGGGATATGCCCCACTGCTCCAACCGAACCTGCACATCCTCTATGGCGCGAATGCCGCCGCCCAGCTGCACAGGTCCCCCGAAGGCCTTCGCCATCCGCCGGATGGTTTCCCCCTGGCTGCTCTGCCCGTCAAAGGCCGCCTCCAAGTCCACCACGTGCAGCCACCTGGCGCCTTCGTCGCGCCATCTTGCCGCAAGCTCCACCGGGTCGCCGCAGTCGGTCACATCCTCCCTGCGGCCCTGGCGCAGCCGTACCGCCCGGCCGCCCAGCAGATCAATGGCAGGATAAAGGGTAAACGCATGCCGCTCCATCACAACGCTCCTTTGGTGGACTGCACGCCTGTAATCCGCGGGTCTATGGACACCGCCTCATCCAGCGCCTTGCCAAAGCCCTTGTACAGGGCCTCCGTCATGTGATGGGCGTTGAGCCCGTGCTGAATGGCCATATGCAGCGTCATCCCCGCGTGCTGGCTGACGGCGCGGAAGAATTCCAGCGTCAGCTGCGTATCGTAATCGCCGCATTTGGAGGCCTTGAAATCGGCCTCAAAGTGAAGGTAGGACCTGCCGCAGATATCCAGGGAAACCTGGGCCAGCGCCTCATCCATGGGGACCAGCGCCTGCCCCAGGCGGCGGATGCCGCGTTTGCCGCCCAGCGCCTCCCGTATGGCCTGGCCAAGGCAGATGCCCACATCCTCCACCGTGTGGTGGCCATCCACCCGCAAATCTCCCTTGCAGGTGATTTGCAAGTTCAAAAAACCGAACCGGGCGAAGGCATCCAGCATATGGTCAAAAAAGCCGATGCCGGTATCGATGGCCGTAACCCCCGCGCCGTTCAGCGCAAGGGACAGGGTGATCTCTGTTTCCCTGGTCTTTCTTTCCACCTTTGCCTCACGCATCGAAAGCACCTCCCAAAGGTTCATCCACGGACAGCCCAAAGCGTATGGCCACCGCCCTGGCGTGAGCGTCCAGCCCTTCCTGCCGGGCCAGCAAAATGATATCCTTTGCGGCCTTTTGAAGCTCTTCCTTGGTGTAAAAGATCAGGCTGGATTTTTTGATGAAATCATCTACCGACAGCGGCGAAAAAAACCGGGCTGTGCCGCTGGTGGGCAAAACGTGGTTGGGACCTGCGTAATAGTCGCCCAGCGGCTCCGGGGCAAAGTGGCCCATGAAGATGGCTCCGGCGTTATGTACAAGCGGCAGCAGCCCGTAGGGATCGGCAACGCTCAGCTCCAGATGCTCCGGCGCGACGGCGTTGGCCACCTCCGCGGCCTCCCGCAAATCTCGCGTTACTACAATGGTGCCATACCGCAGCAGGGAAGCCTCCGCGATTTCCCTGCGGGAAAGGGCCTGTGTCTGCTTTGCCAATTCCATCTTCACAGCCTCGGCAAGGCTTTGGCTGGGCGTCACCAGCACCACGGCGGCCAGGGCGTCATGCTCCGCCTGGCTTAGCAGGTCCGCCGCCACAAAGGCGGGATTCGCGCTTTCATCCGCGATGACCAACACCTCGCTGGGGCCGGCCACCATGTCGATGCCCACATGGCCGAACACCTCGCGCTTGGCGTTGGCGACATATATGTTACCCGGGCCTACGATCTTGTCCACCCTGGGCAGGGTCTGCGTGCCAAAAGCCAGGGCTGCCACCGCCTGGGCGCCGCCCGCCTTGTAGATTTCATCCACCCCGGCTATATCTGCCGCCACCAGCGTCAACGGATACGAAACCAGACCATCCGGCCCCGGCGGCGTCACCATCACGATCTTTTGAACGCCGGCCACCTTGGCCGGCAGCACATTCATCAGCACCGAGGAAGGATAGGCCGCGGTGCCGCCGGGCACATATACGCCAACGCTTTGCAGCGGGCGGATCAATTGGCCCAGTTGAATGCCTTCCTCCATGTCCAGCCATGTTTTTTGTTTTTGCTTTTCATGAAAAGCGGTGATCCGCTTGGCCGCTTCCCGCATGGCGTGTATCCATTTTTCATCCGCCTTTTCATAGGCGGCGGCGATTTCGGCCTTGGTCACGCGCAGCGTTTCAGGCGTCATCACCGCCTTGTCAAAGCGGGCGGTGTAGGCAAGCAGCGCCTCATCGCCCTGCTCGCGGACCTTTGCAACGATTTCCTTGACCCGTTGGGAAACAGCTTCATCGGCCAGTTGACTCCTGTTCATCAGCCGCTCCTGCAGCGCTTTTTTGTCTGATGCGGGTATGATAGGTACCATTCTGTTTCCCTCCTTTACAGTTGGTTGATTTCGGGAAGCTGGGCCCTTATTCCTTCCACGATGGCCTGTATCCGCCGGCGTTTTGTTTTGAGCGCGACCCGGTTGACCACCAGCCTGGCGCTGACGGTGCAAATCTCCTCCAGTACGTCCAGCCCATTGGCCCGCAAGGTCGAACCGCTTTCCACAATATCCAGTATCACGTCACTGAGGGCTACGATGGGCCCCAGCTCCACAGAGCCGTTGAGCTTGATGATTTGAATGTTTCTCCCCTGCGCCGTGAAATAATTCCTGGCGATGTTGGGATACTTTGTCGCCACCCTTTCATTTGTGTAGGAGGATGAAGAATGGTACCCGGGATAGCCGGCGATGCACAGGCGGCATTTGCCAAAGCCCAGATCCAGCAGTTCGTACAGCGGCCGGTTCTCCTCCATCAGGGTATCCTTGCCGGCGACGCCCATATCCGCCACGCCATGCTCCACATAGGTGGGTACGTCGGAAGGCTTGACGAGAATAAACCGTATGGCCTGCTCCGCGTTATCAAGCACCAGCTTGCGGCCGGGATTCCTGGGCAGGCTGCAGTCGATGCCCATGCCTTCCAAAAGATCAAAAGTCTGTTCCGCCAGGCGGCCTTTGGCCAGGGCGATGGTGATCAGATCCATGCGTCTGCCCCCTCCCACATTTCAACGCCGTCCTGTGTGGCGATGGCCGCGGCCTTGGCACGGCCAGCCTGCACCCACTGCATAAGCTCCGCCTTGCCGCTGTTGTAGCACAGCGACACACAAAGCCCCGCCTGTCGTTTTTCCCTGGCCCAGGCGGCCGCGTTTTTCAGCCCTTCCTGCGCAACGCCCAAAGCGATATCCGGGATGGGCGCCAAAAAGGATTCCCCCTGCCGCACCAGCGCCTGCAGCAAAAGATCGATGGATACACCAAAGCCCGTCGCAGGCATTTCCCTGCCAAACTGGCCGGGCAGGCCGTCATACCGGCCGCCGGATAATAGCGGCTGGCCCAAATGGCCGGTAATGCCCCTGAAAATCATGCCGGAATAGTAATTGACCGCATGGACCATGCCAAGATCGATGCTGATGTATTCCCGGCAGCCGTACACATCAAGGGCCCGAAGGATGCCGCGCAGGTTATCGATGGCCTTTTCGCAAAGCGCATTGTGCGTAAGCGCCTGGGCCATATCCAGTACCGATTCGCCGCCATACAACTGGGGCAGCTGCATCAGCCGCTTTTGCACTTCGCCGGGAACGGCGCACTCCTGTAAAAGCAGCTGCATAGACAGCATGTTCTTCTCTTCCACATATCGGCGGAATTCTTCCGTCTGCTCCACCGTGAGGCCCGCTTCCTGCATAAAGCCCTTGAAAAAATCCACCTGTCCAAGATCAATTTGAAATTCCTTCAGCCCGGCTTCCTTGAGCGATTCGATGGAAAGGGCGATAACTTCCGCGTCGGACAATACGCTGCTTTCCCCCATCAGTTCCACGCCCGCCTGGGTGCTTTCGCTGGGGATGGAAGCCCGGTCCGACGGATAGGCCGCCACGCCTTGCACATAGCAAAGCCGAAGGGGCAGCGGCTCATCCTTCAATCTGGACACGGCAATGCGAACGGCCGGAATGGTATTGTCCGGCCGCAGCACCAGAACGCGGCCTCTTGGATCAAACGTTTTCCACACATGATGGGCCGCAAAGCCGTACACAGCATCATCAAAGGTACGGTAGTATTCCAGCAGCGGCGTTTGTATTTCCACAAAACCGCTGCGCGAAAAAAGCGTGCGCAATTGCTGCTCCACACAGCGACGGCGCACGCATTCCCCTGACAGTATATCCTGCATCCCTTCCGGGATTTGAACCTTGGCAGCGCTCATCTTGCCCTCCAAAACGCTTTACTATGATAAAGCGTTAATTTGCTAAATTATAGCGGTGAGGGATGCTTTTGTCAAGTATATTTCCCGGGAAAAGAAGCTATCCGTACATTATTCCATAGCGGAAAACAGCGCCTTTAGCAGCTCCCCGGTCGTATCCTGCCCATATTCCCAGAACATTACGCCCTGCAAGTCATTTTCACTGGCATATGCGCCTTTTACGGCTATCGATTCCGTATCTTCGTAGCTGATGAACGTGCTGCCATTGAACAAATAAGGCGCGCCTGCGTTTTCATCCCAATAGCGCGTGTAGCCGTCCTTTAATAGATCCACAATGGCGGGATAGCCGTAGGATTTGTTTCCGCTGGTGCCGGCCGCCTGATGCAGGCCGTTTTGATCCTCGCTTTTCACCTGCCGCCAGGCACGGCCGTAGAACGCGGCGCCCAGCATGATCTTGTCCCCGGGAACGCCGGCCTGGACAAACGCCTTTATGGCCGCGTCGCCGCTGGGCGACTTTAAATCGGAGGCGTACAGCGCCGTGTGGTGGCCCGTAATCTTGTCGCCGCCCATCAGGTCATAGGTCATGATGTTGACCTGGTCTACCAAGGAGGCGATCGTCACGCAGTCCAGCTTGTCCGCATACTGCTTGGACCCGCCCACCGCAATGGTCAGATAGCGCTTTTGGCCGTCCTGCGCCGTTTTCTCATCCAGCGCGGTACGCAAGTCTTTGAGCAGCAGCAGGAGATTGTCGTTATCCTCCGGGCTGCTGGCGATGCCGGCCACAGAAGAACCGGGGTATTCCCAATCGATGTCGATGCCCAAAAAGCCATGCTTGTCCATCAGCTCCATGGCGCTTTCCACAAAGGTTTCCCGGCCCTTTGCGGTGGATGCGGCCTGGGAAAACCCGTCCGCCCCCCAGCCGCCTACCGCCAGCACCGGAATGATGTCCGGGTGCTTTGCGATAAACGCCTTGAAGGTTTCAATGGCGTTCCAGTGATCGCCGGTTACGCGCCCATTCTCGATGAGGGCGAAAGAATAGTTGATTTGCGAAAGATACCCGGCATCCTCGTCCCGAAATTTCAGGTCCCCTCTGTCATACACATACGCGCTGATCACTTTTGTATTCAACCTCTCTTCTGCAATCGCCGGCGACGCCGCCGTACCAAGAGCCGTACCTTCGCCCGATGGCAGCAGGCACAGCGCCATCAAAAGGCAAACCGCGCCCATCCACGCTTTGCGCAAAGGCACCCCCCGTATGAACTTTCTCAAAAGCTCGCCCTCCCGTAAGATTGATTCCATCTGGCGGGGTTTCGCCGCTTTTGTATGGCTGGAAAGCGAATGTTTCCATGGCATATATGATACCATACTTCCATATTCCATGGTAGTGTTACATTTTGTAACAGTTGGAACATGCCGATTCATGTCGCTTTTGTCTTTTGACATGCGTCAAAACACGCATGTTTTCTCTTGACACGCCGTTGGACCTGCGCTATTGTGTACAAGGAATGGGAGAGGATACAATGTTATTTATCGGCATATGCGGCGCCAGCGGCAGCGGAAAGAGCACCCTGGCGGAGGAATTGAGCTGCTCTATTGGCGTGAAGTGCCTGGTCATCAACCAGGATGCGTATTATAGGGACCATCCGGCGCTTTCCTTTGAAGAACGCTGCCTGATCAACTACGACGAGCCCCAAATCTTTGACCACGATCTGCTGCTGGGTGACATGGAAACGCTGCTTAACGGCCAGCCCATTACCCGCAAGGGGTATGACTATACCCAGCACCGGCGGGCCGATTCCGAGGAATTGATTTACCCCTGCGATGTGCTCATTCTGGAAGGCATCCATGTATTTTATGACGAACGATTGTGCGAGCGGATGTACCTTCGCCTGTACATGAGCGTGGAGCCGGATATTTGCCTTTTGCGGCGCATACAGCGCGACATACAGGAGCGCGGCCGGCAGATCGACAACATCTCCCACCAGTATCTGACCACCGTCAAGCCCATGTACGACCGCTATATCCGCAACTACATCAACCAGGCGGATGTGATCGTGGCCCACGGCGGAAAGAATGCCAGGATCGTGGACATATTGGCGGGATATGTGCGGGATGAATTGCTGAAGAGAAACGCGGAAGCATAAAAAACGGATCAAAAAACCGCAGGCGCTGCATGAAACCTACAGCGCCTGCGGTTTTTTGATGGCGTCAGCCCTGCGAGGCTGCGTTTTGCGTCTGCTTGGGCGGGAAGGTCAAAGTGAGCACGGGCGCATCCGGCGCAAGGCTCCACTGGGCATTCAAAAGCGCCGTCAGGACTTCGGGCCTTACATACAGCTCGCTTCCCACAACCGTCGCCTGCTCCGCCAGCAGTTCCACCGGCAGGCTGTCCGTCTTAAACTCCACGCTTTGGACGATGCCCGCTTCATCCCGGATATAGGCCACTTCCAGCAAATATCCGCCGGCCTCCACAGAATATTCATCCATATTTCCGTTATCCACCACGGTGACCCAGCTCATCAAACGGGCCAGGGTTGTAAAGGGCACCAATACTTCTTCCGGCGCTCTGCGGGAGAAGGGTACGGTTTGGTCAAACTCATCCACCAGCAGCGTGCCGTTGGCATATATGCTTGAATTCTCAACCGGTAAAAGCTCGCCCAATACGATCGGCGGCGTTTCGGTCGGCGTTTGCACCGGTGTTTCCGTTACTTCAGGCGAGGGCGTGATGGCCGGCGTCTCCACCGGAACCTCTGTAGGAGCTGTTATTGGGGCTTCCGTTGGTATGGGTGCGACTGTAGGAGCCTCCGTGGGAGCGACTGTCGGCGCTTCCGTAGGGGCTGCCGTCGGCGCTTCTGTAGAAGCGATCGTAGGCGCTGCTGTCGGTTCCGGTGTAGGTGTCGGGCTGGGCGTTATGAAAACGGTAGGCGTAGGCGCTATGGTCGCGGTTGCGGTAGGCGCCGGCGTATTGGTCGGCTTTAAGGTAGGCTTCGGGCTGGGCGTGGGCGTCACGTCCACAGGCGCGAAGACGACCTCCGTGCTTTCATACAGAATCGTCTGCGTGCGCTGTCCGGCAACGCCGTCCACACTTAAACCATTGTAATACTGAAAGCGCTCCACGGCGCGCTTTGTCTGGTTCCCGAACGCGCCGTCCACCGTGCCGGTCAGGTAGCCCAGCTCAGCCAGCCGCCTTTGCAGCTTTTTCACCGCTTCCCCCCTGGAGCCGACGGACAGCGTCTTGTACTCCGCGGAAGGCGTGATGTCCGGCGTCGGCCGGGGTGTGGGCGTTGGCTTTACGGTGGGCGTCGGCGAGGGCGTGGGTGTTGCCGCAACTGCGGTAGGCGTGGGAGAGATGGCCGCCGGCGGGATATTGCTGGGCAGTGGCGCGGTTACAACCGAGCTGGAAAAAACCAGCGACATATACACAAGCAGCGTCTTCATCAAATCCATTTTAGCAGCACCCTTCCTCGCATAAGCAATCCGCACAAATAACGGTTCATAAAACCAGTTTCATCCATGAAAGCGCCGCTTATTCAAATATGCAGGCGCTTTTTCAGTTCCTCCCGCAAGGGCTTATGGGAATGAACGATATACAGCATCAGCGCAATAAAGCAGCAGGGCAGCATGACAAAGGGCGACCAGGCAATTCTCAGTTCTCCGTACATCTGGCTGGAAACAAGCAGCTCCACGGAAAAAGCAAGAATCGCCACCAGCAAAAGAATGGTTGCCGGCACAGCCAGTTCCCGAAGCAGCCGCTGGCGCACGCTGGCCGTTACGCCAAGCACCATCAGCGCGGCCAGCATGATGACCGGAAAGACGATGGGGCTGAACCAGCCCCTGCTTTCGGAAAGCAGCTCAACCATTTTCAAATAGCCCAGCAGCACAAGGGCGTCCATGGCGATGGTCACATAAATCCTGTGCTTTTTTACCAGTATCGGCACAGCCAGCGCGACAAAAAGCAGCACCAGCGCGCCAACCGGATACACAGACCAGGAAATGCGCCCGCCGAAGAAAAAGTCGAACACCACGCAAATGGCGGCCGGCAGCAGCATCGCCGTGCTGATGAGCCCCAGCAAATACCGCCGGTCAATTTGCAGGTTCTGCTCCTGGGTGCGAACGGGAAAAGGCTTTGGCGTTCTTGGATTATAGGGATGGATCGGATTTTGCACCGCCGTCCCGCACAATGGGCATTTCCCCTCGGCTTCCCCCAGCTTTACCCCGCATTCCACACAATAGGCCATATCCTCACTCCTGATTGCTTTCCACCAGAACGGGTATGCCCGCCTCTACCAAAAAGCGAAGCACTTCCCTTTCCAGCGTACTTTCCCGAATGTTTCTGGAAAATGCCAGCGTCATTTCATCCCCCAGGCTGACGGCGGCGCAGTTGCACTGGCCGGAGGACGCGCCGCCCAGTATGATTTCCGTATGGGCAATATGTGAAAGCATCTCCTTGGGCAGCACGATCGGCCCCAAGTTGGTGAGGGTGGCAGAAACGCCGCTTTCCCCAACCCTTTTGAAGACGCCGTTGATGATCAGATTCTTTAGGAACAAGGGGCTGATCCTGATAAAAATATTCCTTTCGGAGGCCACGTTGGTGGCGATGCCCGCCGCCAGGAATTTGCTGTTCAAATGATAGCGCATGTAGTGGTGCGTTTGCAAAAGCACCTCTTCAAACGAATATTCGCCCATTCTGGGGTCGATGCCGGGATTGATGAAGAAGGAGAAATTGCGCAGCGTTTGGGAGGGAAAAAAGTTGCGCATGTTGACCGGTACCGATACCTTGACCGGCAGTTTTTTGTCACGCCTGCCGCTTTGCTGCACCCTGTAAATCACATAGATCATGACGGAGGTCAGGTATTCCGTAATGGTGACGCCATGCTTCTTCGCCTCGTTCTTCAGCGCCTGAACGCTGATGCGGGCGGCCAAAAGATGCAGCGTATGCGGAATTTCACGGGTCGCCGGCAAGTGGTACGCGGGCTTTTCCTTCCGCTTGGCGCGAAAGACGCGGGGAAGCCGCTTATAGGCGTCCTCCACCTCCTGGGGATCAGGCGCCGCGTTCAAATCGAGAATGCCGTCCGCGGCGGGTACATCGACGCCACGCCTGCGCAGATATTGGGCGGCCAGCGTCTTCATGAACGCGATCCCGCCGCTGCCATCGGCAATGGCATGGAACACTTCCAAAGAAACGCGGCGCTCATGGTACAGCACGCGGAAAAGATAGCCGCCGTTTTCCTTCCGGCGCATGCGGATGCAGGGATGCCCCTCATCCTTCATGATGGAAAAGGGCGCGGTATTCTCCTCCAGATAATACCAGAAAAGCCCCTTGCGCAAACGCACCGCAAAGGAAGGGAATCTGGGCAGGATATCATTGACCGCCTGCTGCAGCGCCAGCGGATCAACAGGCTCCAAAAAGGCGACGGACACGCGGAAAAGGCTTGTCCATCTGGAATTTTTGATGGCGGGATACAGCTTGCCGGCGTTATCCAGCTTGAACCAGTTTTTTGCGGTCTTTTCCCGGTTGTTATCCACTGTGCGGCATTCGTCCTTTCCCTTGCTGACGGGATAATTATACCATGTTAAGCGCCCGCCGAAAAGCATTTTGCACTGAATTTCAGCCTGACCGGACATTCATTGCAGGATATGTTGCCTGCATAGTGAATTTATATGTAGAAAGCCCCAAACCGGGAGGTATGTATGCCGACCAGACGGAGCCAGTGGGTCATCAACACCCTACGCAGCAACCGGGGGTTGTTTAAAAAGCTTGGCGACCGCATGATGAACATGGATGCGCCGCCGGAGCGCGTCGCCGGTCTGCCCATGCTCGGCACCAGGGGCAGGCCGCTGACCATTGGAAGCATTCCCGCCATCATCGTCTCCCCCAGCTGCCTTACAAATGATGACACCATCATCATGCACATGCATGGCGGCGCTTATGTTTCCGGCGGACTATTGCAGGCCAGGGTCCTGGCCAGCCACATCGCCGCCGCCAGCTGCATGAATGTGATCACGTTCGCCTACCGCCTGGCGCCGGATCACCCCTACCCCGCGCAGCTTCAGGATGCGTACAGCGTTTACCAATACCTTTTGGCGCAGGGGTATCCCCCGGAGCGGATCGCCCTGACCGGCGAAAGCGCTGGCGGCAACCTGGCGCTGGCGCTGGCCTTGAAGTTAAAACAGGAGGAAAAGCCTTTGCCGGCTTGCATCGCGCTTTTATCCCCCTGGGGCGACGTGGGGCTTACCGGCGACAGCTACACCTCATTGATAGGCGTTGATCCGACGCTGGATTTGGATACCATCCGTGCGGCCGCCATCGCCTTCACGGGCGCGGAACCCTCCTTGATGCGCGACCCCATGATCTCTCCCATTTATGCCGATTTTCATGGGTTTCCCCCGGTCCAAATCCATGCCGGCACCAAGGAGCTGCTGCTCAGCGATTCGGAAACCCTGGCCGCGGCCATGCGGCGGGACGGCGTGCCCGTAACGCTCCTGTGCTGGGAAGGCATGTGCCACGTATTTCAGATCTTCGGCTTTCCCGAAAGCCGGCTGTCCATGAAAGCCATCGGCAGCTTCATTGCCGGCCATCTGGACGGGAGCTTCGACATTTAAAATACTCTTTTCGTCCTTATAGGATGCAAATCATGTTTTTTGCGAGGATCGTTTCCATGCCAAAGAGCAAAGTATTGAATATGGCCGACCTGATGCAGCTGCTGCGTGAAAACGGCAAAATCACCGATATTCAAGCGCTGGCAAGCCACCCGGTGCTGGAGCTCCTGACACTGTCCGGCAATGATGTAAAGGATCTTGCCCCTCCTATGACACTCCCCAGCTTGAAGGTTGTGACGCTTTCACCCAGCCAAAAGGACCTGGCCGCAAGCCTTCCGGAACACATCCCGTTTACGGTCAGATACAGTGACTGATGCCCTTTGATTCATTTCAGATTGATGCAGCCTGCATAGCACAGGCTGCCATTTTTGTTTTATAATGGTATTCCGTCACAAGAATATTATCGGCGTACGGCAAGCATACAACAGCACCGGGCGCGCCATGCCTCCTCCCTCCGGAGTGCATGGCTGCCCGGTGTTTTTATGCGCAATCAGGTTAAAGAACGCCGCTCAGATCCTTGATCACTTCGCCGGCCACGATCAGGCCCGCCACGGCAGGCACAAAAGAGATGCTTCCCGGCACCTGGCGGCGGATCGTACAGGTCCGCTTTGTTTCCGGCGGGCAAATGCAATGGTGCTTGCAGCTTGTTTCCTCTGTCTCAATGGGCTCCCTGGCCGGCTCTTTGGAATACACCACCTTCAGGCTGGGGATACCCCGCTTGCGCAGCTCCGTGCGCATGACCCTGGCCAAGGGGCAGACGGAGGTATCAAAAATATCCGCCACCTCAAAACGGGTCGGGTCCAGCTTGTTCCCGGCACCCATGCAGCTGATGATTTTAATGCCGGCGGCGTTTGCTTTTTCTACCAATTTCAACTTGGCGGATACCGTATCAATGGCGTCCACCACATAATCATACGGCGAAAGATCAAAGGAATCGGCATTTTCCACCGTATAAAAGAGGGCGAAATCCTGACCCTGCACTTTGGGGTTGATCTCCAGCATGCGCTCGCGCATGACGGCAACCTTGTCCTTGCCGACGGTCTTGCGCGTGGCGATCAGCTGCCGGTTAATATTGGTCAAGCATACCTTGTCATCGTCAATGAGGTCGATCCGGCCGATCCCGCTGCGGACCAGCGCTTCAACGCAATAAGAGCCAACGCCGCCGATGCCGAACACAGCCACCGAGGCAGCGCTCAGCTGTTCCATGCCCTCCTTGCCCAGCAGCAGCTCCGTCCTGGAAAACTGGTTCAAGCGCTTTCCCCGCTTTCCAGGCGAATGGTCTCCATTTTCTCGCTGATTTGGGCTTCATGGGCCCGCATGGCCTGTATGGTTCTTTCCAAAAGCTCCTCCAGCGGCCAGCCCAGCATGTCCGCGCCCTGCTCGATCACCTGCCGGGAACAGCCGGCGGCAAAGCTCGGCGTCTTGTATTTTTTCATCAAGGACTTCAATTCCATATCCATGACGGATTTGGAAGGCCGCATCCTGGCCGCGGCGCCGATCAGCCCCGTCAGCTCGTCCACGGCAAAGAGCACCTTTTCCATCTCGTGCTCAGGCTTTACATCCACCGTGAGCCCGTAGCCGTGGGAGGCGCAGGCGTGAATGATCTGCTCGTCAATATCCTCCGCCATCATGATTTCCTGCACCTTGATGCAGTGCTCATCGGGATACAGTTCAAAATCCAGGTCGTGCAAAAGCCCCACGATGGACCAGAATTCTTTTTCTTCCTCATAGCCCAAAAGCTTTGCGTATTCTTCCATGACGCCTGCTACCGTCAAAGCGTGCTGCAGATGAAAGGGCTCTTTATTGTATCGCCTGAGCAATGCCCAAGCCTGATCATAGGTAGGCCGCATGATTTTCCTCCGGACAAAAGTATTTCACACAATAGTATATACAAAAAAGGGGCTTATGGAAAGCCCTCTTTATGTTTTTTCGTTATCCTCCTCATGCGCGGCGCTTATAACCCCGTCCTCTTCCCCAATATTCCAGGGGAACTGAACGGAAAAAGTAGTGCCCTCGCCCGCGCGGCTTTTCACCTGCAGCATGGCGCCGTAGTTCTGGGCGATATGCTTGACGATGGAAAGCCCAAGCCCTGTGCCGCCGGTCAGCCGGCTGTGGGATTTGTCGATGCGGTAAAACCTTTCGAAAATGCGTGACAGATGCTCTTCCTCAATGCCGATGCCGTCATCCTCCACCGAGACGAAGCAATCCCCCATGTGGATGATCACTTGCCCGCCCGGCTTGCCGTAGCGGATGGCGTTGTCCACCAGGTTGTAAACCATTTCCCAAACATCCCGCTGATTGGCCTTGACCTTGCCGGTGCCGTCCATGGAAACGGTGATATTCCGCATGCGGGCCAGCGGCTCCAGCGCCTGCGCAACCTCCCTGGCCAGGGGCTGCAGTTCCAGGATTTCCGCCTTTTCCATCAGCTTGCTTTCCGCCTTGGAAAGCCGCAAAATATCGTTGATGATATTGAGCAGGCGGTCGCTTTCCGATACGATGCGCTTCAAATACTGCTTTTGTTTTTCGGCGTCGGACACCATCCCGCCCGCCAAAAGCTCTGCGAACCCCTTGATGGAGGTGAGCGGCGATTTCAATTCATGGGATGCGTTGGCCACAAAATCCGAGCGGAGCTGCTGCGTTTTTTGGACCTCGTGAAAATCATACTTCAGCTTTTCCACCAGGTAGCTGATATTGGACAGGATCGGCTTTACTTCCGGCTCCGCGTTGTCCGCATCATTGAGCAACAGGTTTTCATGGCCCTTGCCCATGAGCATGCTGTTGATCAAAAGCAGCGGATGGGTCACCTTTTTGCTCAGGCGCTCCGCAAAAAAGGGCACCGCGGCGATCACGGCTATCGCCAAAATGGCCACCACGGGCAGCAGCCTTTTCAAAAACGCCAAGGTGGTGGACAACGGGTATGCCAGGCGCAGCACCAAACCGTCGTCCATTTTCTGCGCCGCGTATATGGTTTCCATGCCGGTGGTCTCGCTCTGGCGGCTGTCCATGCCCACTTCGCCGGCCAGCGCCTGTATGATCTCCGGCCGGTCCGCGTGGGATTCCATTCCGCCGGCGTTCGCCATACTGTCTGAAAGCACCGTACCGCTTGTGTCCAGCAGCGTCACGCGAAGCTTTTCATCGCCGGAAGCGATCTTATGGACAAGCGCCCCGTAATCCATTTCTCCCGCAGGCATCAGGGCAGATGCGGTGTGCAGCAAGGCACGCAGATTGCTTTGCACCGTATCGCTTTGTACGCTGTTGAAGACAAGAATGCAGCCCAACAGCAGCGTCACGAGGATCGCCAGGGCGCCATAATAGCTCAAGCGCTTCACATACCGCTTCATACAGGCAAGATCATTCCTTCTTCATTCGATAGCCATAGCCCCGCACGGTTTCAATGTACTTGGGGTTGTCGGCGCTGTCACCCAGCTTCATGCGCAGGGAACGCACATGGAAATCCACCGTTCTTGTCGTCTCCCCGCTGAAATCATAGCCCCACACATTTTCCAGCAGCTTGTCCCGGCTGACAACAAACCCGGCGTGGCGGCTCAAATACTCCAGCAGCTCCAGTTCCTGATGGGTCAGTTTGATCAGCACGCCATCCTTTTTGACTTCCTTCTTGTCAAAATCCATGGTCAGGTCCTGAAGGCGCATGGCGTTTCCGCTGTCCTCCATTCGGCGCAGGGCCGCCTTGACCCTGGCCTGCAATTCCAGCACGCCAAAGGGCTTGGTAATGTAATCCTCCGCGCCCATCTCCAGACCCCGCACCTTGTCCAGCTCCTCGCCCTTGGCGGAAAGGATGATCACGGGGATGGAAGCGGTGTCGGCGGATTCCTTCCAGCCTTTCAAGATTGACCAGCCGTCCTTGCCCGGGAGCATGATGTCCAGCAGCAGCAGCTGAGGGACCCCCTGCTTCATTTTGTCCTGCAGCTTGTCCGCGTTGACCACCAGGGTCGCGTCATGGCCGGCGGCGGAAAGGGTAGCCGCTATGAGTTCGCCGATATTCTCATCATCTTCCACGATAAATATTTTCGCCATACTCCCACCTCACAGTATCTGCCTGTTTTTGTGTTCGCCAGTTACCGCAAAGATCACCCATTCGGCAATGTTTTGGGCATGGTCGCCGATGCGCTCCAGATACTTGGCAATCATCAGCTCATCCATTTTCCGGCTGGAGCAGCTGGGGTCCTTCAAAATATCCTCCACCAGGTCGCCGCGCACCTGCATGAACAGGCGGTCGATTTCATCATCGCTTTGGATCACCGCCTCCGCCAGCATGGTGTCGCCGCTCAGGAAGGCGTGAATTGCCTCGTTGACCATGATCACGCACTTTTCGGCCATGATGTACAGCTGGGCCGGCCTGGCGTTGGGCTCTTCGCCCAGGTGCAGCACGATCTCCGCGATGTCCGCGCCCTGGTCGCAAATGCGCTCCATGTCCGTGATCATTTTCAGCGCCGTGGAGATAACGCGCAGGTCCTTTGCCACTGGCTGCTCGGACAAAAGGATCAGCAGCGACTTGCGCTCGATAGACAGCTCCAGCTCATCGGCGATATGGTCATTTTCATACACCTGGCGGGCCAAGGTCTGGCTGCCGGTGCGCAGCGCCTCCATGGCGTTGGACAGCGTGTCCTCTATAAACTGGCTCATGCGTTTGAGTTCTTCGTTCAGCTCCTGCATTTCCCGTTGGAACTTGCTGCGCATCATCCAAACCTCCCCGTGATGTAGTCCTCGGTCTTGCTTTCCTTGGGGTGTGCGAACAGCGTCAGGGTATCGTTGTATTCCACGACCTCGCCGTGGAGGAAGAACGCGGTCCTGTCGGAGATACGCGCCGCCTGCTGCATGTTATGCGTCACGATGACAATGGTGTAATCATTTTTGAGCTCCATCATCAAATCCTCGATGCGGCTGGTGGAAATAGGGTCCAGCGCGGAGGTGGGTTCATCCATCAGGAGCACTTCCGGCGAAACGGCCAGGGCCCTTGCGATGCACACCCGCTGCTGCTGGCCGCCGGAAAGGCTCAGCGCACTTTTTTTCAGCCGGTCCTTGACCTCGTCCCATATGGCGGCCTGGCGCAGGCTTTTTTCCACCACATCGTCCAATTCCCCCTTTTTGCGGACGCCGTGGGTCCTGGGGCCATAGGCGATATTGTCATAAATGCTCATGGGGAACGGGTTGGGTTTTTGGAAAACCATGCCCACCCGGCGCCTTAAATCCGTCACATCCAGTTCCTGATAGATATTTTTGCCATCCAGCAGCGCTTTTCCTTCTATTTTGCAGCCTTCCACCAGATCATTCATGCGATTGAGGGTTTTTAAAAGCGTAGACTTGCCGCAGCCGGAGGGTCCGATAAACGCGGTGATCTCTTTTTCGCGTATATCCAGCGAAACATTCTTCAGTGCGTGCAGCGTGCCATAATGCAAATTGATATTCGAAAGCTCAATTTTCACCAAACTTCCCCGCCTTCTTGCTAAAATACTTGGTCAAAAGATTGATGGCTGTCACCAGTACCAGCAGCGTCACGCCGGCCACAAAAGCAACGTTCCTGCCTGCCATACCGCCGTCCCGCGTGGAAATATACATATGTACCGCAAGAGTCCGGCTGGAATCCATCAGCGTCTGCGGCATTTTCGCGACGCTGCCCAGTGTGAAAAGCAGCGCCGCCGTTTCGCCGATGATACGGCCGGTGCTCAAGACCAGCGCGGACAGTATGCCCCTGGCGGCGGAGGGCAGCACGATGCGCATCACCGTGCGCAACTTGCCCGCCCCAAGGCCAAAGCTGCCTTCCCTGTACAGATCGGGGACGGACAGTATCGCTTCTTCCGACGTGCGGATGATGGTGGGCAGGATCATGATGGATACGGTCAAAATGCCCGCCAGCAGCGAATAACCCATGTGCAGCGCCGTACCGAAGAACAGCGCGCCGAACAGGCCGTAAATGATGGAGGGTATGCCCGCCAGCGTTTCGGTGGCCAGGCGGATGATCTTCACCAGCCTGGAACCCTTTTTGGCGTACTCGCACAGGTACACTGCGCAACCAAGCCCCAGGGGGCCGGCAAGCAGCAGCGAAAGAAATACCAGAACAAGCGTCGTTACAATCGCAAAACGCATGGAAGGATTGTCTGAGCTGTATGGCCCAAAGAGAATCTCCCAATTGATGTGGGGAATGCCGTTTGCAAAGATGTACACCACAATCCACAAAAGCGCGCCCATGGCAATGGCGATGGCCAGCCAGCAAACGCCGCCAAGCAGCGCTGATTTAGCTCTTCTCACTCTGTTCCCCTCCCTTGGTGATCAGATTCAGGGAAATATTCAGCAGCAGGATGAACACAAACAGCACCGCACCGGTCGCGATCAGCGCGTCATAGTGCAGGCCGCTGGCATAACTCATTTCCGATACGATATTCACCGTCAGCGTTCGCACCGATTTGAAAATGGTTGACGGCAGAATATTGCTGTTGCCGGCCACCATGCCCACCGCGATGGTTTCACCGATGGCCCGGCCCATGCCCAATACGACGGAGGTCACAATGCCGCGCCTGGCCGCCGGGACAAGCACAAAGAAAACTGACTCGGCATGGGTGGCGCCCAAGGCGATGGCGCCGTCATAGTAGGTTTGCGGCAAGGCGCGTATGGAATTCTCGCTGACCGTAATAATCGTGGGCAGGATCATGATGGCCAGCACCACCGATGCGGCCAGCACGCTGTTGCCGTTGCCCGGAAAGTGGTCGGCAATGAACGGCACGATGATCATCATTCCGAAAAAGCCGTAAATGATGGATGGGATGCCCGCCAGCAGCGATACGCCCTGAGACAAAAAGCCGTACAGGCGCTTCGGGCAAAATTTGGCCATAAAAATAGCTGACAGCAGCCCGATGGGCACTCCCAGCAGCAACGCACCGCCTGTTACATAAAAGCTGCCGATGATCATGTAGGCAATCCCGAACCGCTGCGGATCATTGTTGGGCTTCCACGCGCTGCCCGTAATGAACTGTCCTATCCCAATCTCCCGAAAAGCCGGCACTGCCCCGCCGAAAATGAATAGACAGATACAAACCACCGCGGCTACGGAGATCAAGGATGATAGAAAAAACAGCGCTTTGCTTCCCTTTTCCCAGAAAGCACGTTTCCTCATCTTTCTTCTTTCCCTGCGCTTTCTTAAAGCTTTTTTTATACGGCCTCAGTATAAAAGATTTTTGTGCGTGAAGTGCCATAGCATTGTAAGATTTACGAAAGAACAAATGTGTTTCAGGTTCATTTATAATGAAAAAAGTGCCGCGGCTGGCGGCACATTCAGATTATCAAAATGCTAAAGGTATTTTGCAGTGAAGCGATCATGAAATTTAAAATATACGCTGTCCCGCTAGTCGCTTAATTATATGGCTATTCAAGAAGACGGCGTCCGAAGGTTTCCAAAGGGCGATCGGAAAGCCCTTTTGTCACGTCCGCAGACGCAAAATCCTTTTCCTTGAGTGGCAGTATACAGTATGTGACGTTGGCACGACAGTCGTTTTTGAAGCATTATGCGAACACCTGGAATATGCCGCACTTCAAATACTGCGTTTCCGGCGCGGCGGGAAGGATGGGATGGTCGCGGCCCTGGGTACGGTATTCCACCTGGCGAAGCTGCACCCGTGCGTCGAAGGCGGCTTCCCGGATAATATCCATAAAGGGTCCGGGCAGAATGTGCTGGGAGCAGGAGCAGGTGACAAGGTAACCGCCGTCTTTTAAAAGCTTCATGGCCCGAAGGTTGATCTCCTTGTAGCCCCGGGTAGCGCCTTCAATGGCCGTACGGGTCTTTGTAAACGCCGGCGGGTCCAGGATGACCACGTCGTATTGCTCCTTTTGATCGCTGCTTTGACGCAAAAAATCAAAGGCGTTGTCTTCCGCAAAGCGCACCGTACCGTTCAGTCCGTTGAGGGAGGCGTTTTCCGCGGCCACCTTGCAGGCATGTGCGGAAATATCGACGCCGGTCACATCCGCCGCGCCATAGCGGCCCGCGTGCAGCGCAAAGCTGCCGGTATGGGTAAAGCAGTCCAGCACCCTCCCGCCCTTGACAAAGGGGGCGATGGCCGCCCGGTTTTCCTTTTGGTCCAGGAAAAAGCCTGTTTTTTGCCCTTCCTTCACGTCTACCAAAAAGCGCACGCCGTTTTCCGTCATCTCCACCCGGTCGGGCACGCTGCCGTACACCAGGCCCTTCATCTGCTCCATGCCTTCCAATTCCCGGACAGGGACGTCGTTGCGCTCATAGATGCCCTCGGGATGCATCAATTCCTTTAACGCCTCGACCACGTCGGCCTTGAACCGCTCCATGCCCAGGGACAGGCACTGCAGCACCAGCACGCCGCCAAAGCTGTCCACGATCATGGCCGGCAGGCCGTCGCTTTCCGCAAAGATCAGGCGGCAGCTGGAAAGGTCCGCGAATTTCTTGCGGTAATCCACCGCCCGCTTGACCCTTTCATAAATAAACGTGCTGTTGATGGTCTCTTCCTTGAGGCTCATCATGCGCAGGGAAATCTGGGATTGGGGGTTGTACATGGCCATGCCCAGCACCGTACCCTTGCTGGAAACGACCTTCAGCACATCGCCCGGTTGATGCTTGCCCTCCACACGGTTGATATCGCTTCGAAAAACCCAAGGGTGGCCGCTCAAAACGCGGACCTCCTTGCCATAGTGCAAAATTGCCGCCGCCATAGCATCCTCCTTCGTGGAATGTGCCCATTATAGCAGGAAGCAAAGGGCCTGTACAGGGCCATTGCTTTTTATCAAAAGTTGCCGTATCATGTATAATTGTTTGAATATGCGTTCCTCTTATACATGAATATTGGAGTGTGTTCGTATGGGCTTTGTCATGCCGGTGTACCGCGCGCCCGATTTTACCAGGGATTATTTTGTGAACGCTCCGGACATACAGGCGCAGCCTGCGCCCCAGGACGGCGTGGCCCCGGACAACTACCACGCCACCACCATCTTCCCCGAATACTTCAAAATAAACGGCAAGTGGGTGCTGGCGGAAAAGTCCCGCATGGACTGCGTTGCGGTCCTTCTGCCGGACGGCACGGTGGATATAAGGGAGTTCCGGCGCTTGAAGGCCGGCGAAATGGTTGTAACGGGACGTACGGAAAATGGCAGCGAAGGAATCTATGTGCACGCCGACGGCTTTGGCCGGGAGGACGATACGGCGGAGGCTTTCGCCTTCCGCACGGGCCGTTCCCGGGAAACGGCCTATTCCAGGGATTATGATGAATTGTACCGGCGTCTGGATCATGAACGGGAGCACGGCTTCATCCTTTGGGTGTTGGGCCCCGCCTGCGCCTTTGACTCCGACGCGCGCAATGCCATGGCCTCCCTGATTGAGCAGGGATACGTGCATGGGCTGATGGCCGGCAACGCTCTGGCCACCCACGACCTGGAGGGCGGGCTGTTCCGCACCGCGCTGGGCCAGGACATCTACACCCAGGAATCCATTTTTAACGGCCACTATCACCACATCGACGTCATCAACAAGGTGCGGTACTGCGGCTCCATCCCCAAATTCATTGACGAGTACCATATTGCGGACGGCATCATGCATGCCTGCGTGAAAAAGGAGATTCCGTTTGTCTTGACCGGCTCCATCCGGGATGACGGGCCGCTGCCCGAGGTGGTGGCAGACGTTTATCAGGGGCAAAATGATATGCGGTCGCTGGTGGCCAGAGCCACCACGGTGATTTGCATGGCCACCCAGCTGCACACCATTGCCACAGGCAACATGACACCTTCCTTTTGCGTAAAGGAGGACACTGTCCGGCCGGTGTTCTTCTACACGGTGGATATATCGGAGTTCGCGGTTAACAAGCTGCGCGACAGGGGCAGCCTTTCCGTCGTCAGCTTCATCGCCAATGCCCAGGACTTTTTGGTGCACGTGATGCGGGGCATCGGCAAAGAGAAGTAAGCTTGTCATTTCTATTACCGAAGCAGACATAAAACGCGAGGGAAGCATCATTCCCCCGCGTTTTTGCATCTTTTCCTGCGGATTACGCTATCTCCAGCGCGATCTCCATCATATGGGTCAGGGCTGTCTGCCGCTGCTCGGCCGTCATGCCCTCGCCCGTAAAGGGATTATCTGATATCGTGCAAATGCACAGCGCGTTTTTGCCGGCCCTGGCAGCGTTCAGGTAGAGTGCAGCCGCTTCCATTTCCACTGCCAGCACGCCCAGCTTCTGCAGCTTGCCCAAGGGCTCCGATTCATCATAAAAGGTGTCGGAAGAGTAGATAGGCCCCACCTTTACATCCACGCCAATCTTCTTGCCGGCCTCCACTGCCTTTTGCAAAAGCGTAAAGGAGCAGCCGGGGGCAAGATTGCCCTGGAAGCCGAACTGCGCGCCGAAGTTGGAATTGGTGTAGGTGCTCATACCGGCCACGATGTCCTGCACTTTGAGCTGCTGGCTGACAGCCCCGGCGGAGCCGATGCGCAGTATGTTTTCCACCCCGTAGAAGTTGAACAACTCATAGGAATAGATACCGATGGACGGCATGCCCATGCCGGAAGCCATGACGGACACGCGCTTGCCCTTGTAAAAGCCCGTATACCCCTGCACGCCGCGGACGTTGTTGACCAAAACCGCATCCTGCAAATAGGTTTCGGCAATAAATTTGGAGCGCAGCGGATCGCCCGGCATCAAAACGGTTGGCGCAAAATCCCCCGCCTTGGCGGTGATGTGCGGCGTCGGTATAACATCCATAGGTATCCCTCCACAAAGTATTCTTTCGCAATCTGCACTTCAGTATACCATACAGAAAAGGGCCTATCAATCCGAAGTGTTTTCGGCATGGAAAAAGGCCCCAAGCAACGCCCTGGAGCCCTTTTGCATGGCAATCTATGCATCAGAAGGTGAACAGCGCGGTGGACAAATACCTTTCCCCCGTATCCGGCAGGATCACAACGATGGTCTTGCCCTCGTTTTCGGGTTTCTTGGCCAGCTGAATGGCCGCCCACAGCGCGGCGCCGGAGGAAATGCCCACCAGAACGCCTTCGGCGTATGCGATGGCCCGGCCGGTGACAAACGCGTCATCATTGGTCACGGGAATGATTTCATCATAGATCTCCGTATCCAGCGTGTTGGGAACAAAGCCCGCACCGATACCCTGGATTTTGTGAGGGCCGGATTTCCCCTGGGACAGAACGGGCGAATCCGCCGGTTCCACGGCCACAATCTTGACTGCGGGATTCTTGGACTTCAAAAACTTGCCCGCGCCGGAAATGGTGCCGCCGGTGCCAACGCCGGAAACGAGAATATCAATTTTGCCGTCGGTATCCGCCCAGATTTCGGGGCCGGTAGTGTTAAAGTGAATGGTGGGGTTGGCGGGGTTGTCAAACTGCCGGGGCATGAACGCGTTGGGCAGCTCCTGCGCCAGCTCTTCCGCCTTGGCGATGGCGCCCTTCATACCCTTGGCGCCTTCGGTCAGCACCAGTTCCGCGCCATAGGCTTTGAGCAGGTTCCGGCGCTCAACGCTCATGGTTTCCGGCATGGTTAAAATGACCTTGTAGCCCCTGGCTGCCGCGACGGAAGCCAGGCCAATGCCCGTATTGCCGCTGGTGGGCTCGACGATGGTGGCGCCGGGCTTCAACAGCCCTTTGACCTCCGCGTCCTCGATCATCGCTTTGGCGATACGGTCCTTAACGCTCCCGGCGGGGTTGTAATATTCCAGCTTGGCGATGATGTCGGCCTTCAAATCTTCTTTCGCTTTCAAGTTCGTCAGCGCCAGCAGCGGCGTGTTTCCGATCAGGTCGGTAATCTGCCGATAAATGCGTGCCATGAATGACCCTTCTTTCAAATTCTTAGTATTCCTAGTTGGATACTATGTATTATACACCATTTTGCGCAAAAAGTCAATAGGGTTTCAAAAATACTGATAAATTTTCCCATGCTTGTCTTTCATGTCAAGCGGCTAAAACCGCTGCATCTGCGCAATGATTCCATTTATGCAAGCTATACACGTATGATTTCTGGTTTACCTCTAACATGTTTCATGCTATAATGCTTGTAAGTTTAACGTAAAACGTTCAAGGAGGAACTTCCTATGGTCTGGGAGATCAACGCTGATGGCTTCAACGCTGCCCATGCGGCGGAACTGGGCAACCGTTTCCTTTGCGGCAACGGCTACCTTGGCGTCCGCGGTACCCTGGAAGAGTACGGCAAGGAGCAGCTCACCGCCGTCAACCTGGCCGGTATCTACCACCGCCACGGTGAAGGCTGGCGGGAGCCCCTTAATGCGCCGAATCCCTTTTTCGTGAAAAGCAGCTTTTCCGATTGCAGTCTGAACGTTCTTGAGACCGCCCCCCTTACCCACTGTCAGGGCATTGACTTCCGCCATGGCCTGCAAAAGCGGGATACCGTTTTTAGCGTCAATGGCCACAAGGTATCGGTATCCTGCCGGCGCTTTGCAAGCCTTGCCGATGTTCACCTGCTGGCCCTGCAATACAGCGTAACGCCCGAGGCAGACGGCGAGCTTTATATCACCTGGGGCATCGACACCGATGTATGGGATATCCATGGGCCACATTACAGCGCGTTTGACATCGAAGCTGATCAGAACAGGCTCACCGTCACGGCCTCTACAGACAAAGATGATCAGGTATCGGTCAGCGGATACTGCCTGACCGATTTTGACGCAAAGCCGGAGCGGAATGGCAGCTTTATCACATATACCGTAAGCGCAAAAGCCGGCATAACCTACAGTCTGACCATGACTGCCTGTGTGTATACCACCAAGGATGTTTCCGATCCCCAAAAGACCGCTTCACAAATGCCATTTCCGGATTATAATACCGCGCTTGTAACCCATGTGAACGCCTGGGAAAAGCTCTGGGAGCACGCACAAGTGATCATCGAAGGGGATGAGGCCGCGGAAACCGCCCTCAATTATTCCCTGTATCATTTGATGTGCATCGCCCCCCGTCACCGCGGTGATCTCTCCATTGCCGCCAGAGGCCTTTCCGGACAGACCTACAAGGGCGCCGTTTTCTGGGATACGGAAATGTTCATGCTGGATTTCTACCTGGCCTGCCTGCCCGAGGCCGCCAAAAGCGCGCTGAATTACCGCATTCAAACACTGCCCGGCGCGCTGGAAAAGGCCCGCCAGTACGGCTTTGACGGCGCTTTCTACGCCTGGGAGAGCCAGGAGGGCGGCTTTGACGCCTGCTCCGACTACAACGTGACCGATGTGTTCACCGGCCGGCCCATGCGCACCTTTTTCAAGGACAAGCAAATGCATATTTCCGCTGCCGTGGCCTATGGGCTGGTCAAATACATGGCCTGGACCGGCGAAGAGCCGCTTTTGAAAAACGGCGCCTGCGAAACCATACTGCAATGCGCCCGATTTTATTACAGCCTGCTGACAAAACGCGTATGCAGCGACGTGTGGGAGCTTAAAGATGTCATCGGCCCCGACGAATACCACGAGCGGGTGGACAACAACGCCTATACCAATGAAATGGCCCGGCTCGTGCTCAAAAACGCCGTTTGGGCCGCCCAAAGGCTGCAGGAGCTGGACGCCGCCGCCTATGCGGACCTAAACAGGAAGCTGGATTTTGAAAAGGACCTGCCGCGCTTTGAAGAGGCGGTGCAAAAGCTCAAGGAGCAGGCGCCGGATCAGGATACGGGTGTCATACCGCAGTTTGACGGCTATTTTTCTTTGGAAGATACTACCTTGGAAGCGGTCCGTTCCCGCTTGAAGCACCCCAAGGAATACTGGGGCGGCGCCTACGGCGTGGCCTCCCACACCCAAATCATCAAGCAGGCGGACGTAATGACCATGCTGTACCTATTCAAAGATAAATACAGTCAGGAGATCATTGCCGCCAACTATGACTATTACGAGCCCAGGACGGAGCACGGTTCCTCCCTCAGCGCCTGCATGTATGCCCTGACCGCCTGCCTTATTGGCCGGCCGGACGCTGCCTACCCCCTGTTCCTGAAGTCCGCAAAAGCCGATTTGGTTGGCGGCGGCAAGGAATGGGCCGGGCTGGTGTACATCGGCGGCACCCACCCCGCTGCGGCCGGTGGCGCTTACATGACACTGCTCAACGGTTTCCTGGGGTTAAACCCCGCCGCCGGGGTACTTACGCCGACGCCCCGGCTGCCCAGCCACTGGAAGCGCGTCAAGCTGCAAATATGCAGCAGAGGCAAATGGCACACAATTGATGTGACGGCATAACAAAAGACCGGAGGCGCAATGTTATCGCCTCCGGTTTTTCTATGATGCTGCCCTAGCGCAGGCCATTGACGCGCATCCACCGCTCATTGAGCACCATGCGCGCCTGTTCCGCCGGCCTTTGGGCCAAAGGCGCTTCACGCATCTTTTTTATGCCCTTCATTCTTTTCACGAAGATCGTCACCAACCAGTTCCTCCTCAGCCCGGCCGGCTTTGGATGGGAAAGCGCGATACCGCTATCCATATGGTTTCCTTTCTGTTCCTGCGTGTGCCCAAAACCAGGCGTCCCGTTCCCCCGCATGATCGGTGCCATGCGCAGGCTTTGCAATCAGAAGCTAACTTTGATCCTCCTCAGCCGCCTTTGGCCCATCCTCTGTCCGCCAATACAGGCCGTGGTCACGGTCCAGCAGCTGCTCACAGATCATTTCCCTTCGCAGCGTACAAAAATCCTCATGCACGTCCGCGATCATGATATTGACTTCCTTTTCCGTATATTTTTTGCCGGGCGCAAACATTTTAACCATTTCCTCCAGCACGATCCGCTTTTTCTTATGCTGCACCGGCAGGTTTTTCAGTTTGCCATAGGAGAAAAAGCTGTCCAGCACCTTGCGGCGGTATTCTTCCTCCCGCTGCTCCTCCACGCTTTTTTCTTTCGCTTCACTTTTCAGCAGGCTTTCAATGGTCTGCTTCAAGGCCCCGTCCTTCAATGTGTAAACGGTATAGTACTGCTCCTTTTGGGCGGTCACCAGGCCCGCCGTCTCCAGCTTTTTCAGGTGGAAGGACACCGTGGAAGGCGTCAGGGCAAGCCTTTGGGCAATCAATTCCACGTACATCGGTTCAGCCATCAGGCCGGACAGGATTTGCAGCCTGGATTTATCCGCCAGGCACTTGAACAATTCCACCGCTCCGGTCATTGCACGAATCCCCCTTCTCCCATGGTGTCCTTCAAATGCTGAAGGATTTCCTTCAGCGCCGCCAGCTTCATGTCCTCCACCGTCTGCTTTTGAACATCGCCGTGTTTGACAGCTTGCTCGCGCGCTGCATGCCAGCTTTGGGGAATCGCTTGCAAATACCCTTGATAGGCCTTTATAGCCCCTTCCCCATCCTTCCGGGAAGCGCTTACCATCTTGCGGAAGATGTCATACACATTCCGCTTCACCTTGCAGAGGTTGGCTTCGTCCTTGCGCTGATCCGTTGTGAGAAAACCGATCTTATGCTCCAGTTCCTCCATTTTTTTTGTCAGAAACTGATCGTGCAGATCAAGAATCAATTTCACATCCATCAAAATCACTCCTTACATTCGATATTATATTTATCGAATAAGGAGTTGTCAATATATTTCGATATCTATAAAATTAAATTTTTAGATGATCTGTTTTGTTGGCAAACGCAAGCGTGCTCCCATCCTCCCGAATGCGAAAGCAGTGTATGCCTGTATCGCCGGTCACAAAGACTGCACTGCAGTTGATCGGCAGCCGAAGAAGGCAATGACACAGTTGGTTGATCATGCGTCCATGGGAGACGATGGCGACCCTGTTCAGCTCATGGGATTCCTCCAGGATTCTGGACAGCACCCTCTCCGCCCGGCAGCGGAAATCCAGCGCCGGTTCCATATTGTATAATGCCCTGTGGATAGGAAGATGATCAACCGGCGGATACAGCGCCTTCGCCTTTTCAAAATCCAGCCCGGCCAGCAGGCCGTTGTCACGCTCCATGAGATCCGCATTGTATACGGGCGCAAGGCCGCAGGCCTCCCCAAGAAGCTCCGCCGTCTGCGCGGCGCGCTTTAAGGTACTGGCATAAATACGGCCCGGCGGATATTCCGCGGCTATCCACGCTGCCATTGCCCGGGCCTGTTTGACGCCTTCCTCCGTCAGCGGAAAGTCGGCCCTTCCTTCATGCACCTTCAATAAATCTGCTTCAGACTGCCCGTGGCGGATCAAAAACAACTCCATCTTTTGCGTTATCCTCCGCTTTTTTCCCATGATACCATAACGTGTCCGTTTCTGAAAACAAAGCTTGTCATTTCTCATGAATTTCTCATGAAATTGTCAGCGCATTCTCAAGCACATAGAAATCCGCCGTGCTATCATTACATCATCAGCAGAACATGCTGAACGCCAACACAAAACACGGTTCAATACCGCAAGGAGGAAATGGTTTATGGAACGTTATACCATTGAAGACATCGAGATTTTGCGCCGCAAGAGCGGCATCAGCTACGAAGAAGCCGTCAATCTCCTGGAGTACCACAACGGCAACCTGGCCAGGGCCTTGGTGGACCTGGAGCGCAACGGCCGCATCAAGCCCCAGGCCGAACAGAAGCAGATTCCCCACACACATAGCGCCAGCGCGAAAAAGGCTTCCAACTTCTTCGGCCGGCTGTACCGCTTCCGCTTTGTTGTAAAGAAGGGCACCATCACCATTCTGAACCTGTCCCTGCTGTTCTCCCTGGTGGCGCTGCTGATCAGCCCCCACCTTGTCTTCCTGGGCCTGATCGTACTGCTGGTGCTGGGCTATCGCGTGAGCTTTATCACCGACAGCGCCGATTTTGCCGGCGACAACCTGGAATCCATGGTGAAGAACGCCGCCCAGAACGTAAAGAGCACCGTCAGCAGCTTCACCAAGGAATTCACCCCCGCCGAAAAACAGGAAGTCCCCAAGCAGGAAGACGGCCGCAGCTTCTACCAGTCTGAAACCAGCCGTCCCGCCCCCGCCGAGCAGACGCCCCCCGCCCCCAAGGCGCAGACCACGCCGGTTTCCGTTTCGTATCAGGACAACGGCAAGGTGGAAGTCAGTGAAGAGGACGACGGTTACAGCGAAGCCACCATCGAATAACAAAGCCCTGCATGCCGTCCGCAGCGCAAACTGCGGCGGTTTGCGTTTTATCGGATAGGCTGCCGCCGGCTTTTGTGATATAATGCGCTTATCATTCACCCGAAAGGAAGTATTCCCCATGCCGAAAATCATGATCATTGAGGATGAACAGAAAATTGCCCGCTTTTTGGAACTGGAACTCAAGCATGAGGGGTATGAGGTGCGTACTGCTTTTGATGGAAGAAGCGGCCTGGAAGCGTGTGAAACCTGGCAGCCGGACTTATTGATTCTGGATTTGATGCTCCCGGAGCTTTCGGGCATTGAGGTTTGCCGCAGGCTCAGGCATTCAAGCGACCTGCCCATTATTATGCTTACCGCCAAGGACGATGTCAGCGACAAGGTCATGGGGCTGGACATGGGCGCCGACGACTATATGACCAAGCCCTTTGCCATCGAGGAATTGCTGGCGCGCATTCGGGTGGGCCTGAAAAAGCATCGGGCCGGCCAAAATAGCACATCCACTTCCTTAAACGTCGGCAAACTGAAGGTTGACCCTGCCAGCTACAGCGCTTCCTTTGACGGCGAGCCGCTGCAATTGACAAAGAAGGAATTCGACCTTCTCCGCTGCCTGATGGAGCATTCCGGCACCGCCATGAGCCGCGACGTGCTGCTAAACGACGTGTGGGGCTATGAGTACGCCGGGGAAACAAACATTGTGGATGTCTACATCCGCTATCTCCGCCAGAAGATCGACGATCGTTTTCATGTGAAATGCATCCAGACGATCCGCGCTGTGGGGTATATGTTCCAATATGAAGACAAGTGACAAAAAGGAAAAAAAGAAAAGGCGCCCCCGCCCGCACACGGAGGACAGAGGCATTAACCGCGTCAGCGGCGGCGTTCACAGACGTGCAACCGCCCTGATCAGCAATCTGCGGTTTTCGCTGACGCTGCGCATCGCCACCCATTACGCGTGGCAGCTGCTGCGCACCACCCTGCCCCTGATGCTTTTGATGACCGTGATTTTTTCGGCGGCGCAGATCCCTTCCCTGCTGCGAACCGTGGACAGGGTATCCAACATCCGGCCGGAAAACGGCGACAGCTATACGGCGCTGCAGGTCATGGACCGCAACGCGGCAGCCGTTATCAGCCATGATATCATCCCAAGCGAGGGCTTCAGCCGGGCCAGCTATTTTATTAAAAAAGCCGTTTCCAATGATCTTTTCCGCTGGCCGCCCGTTTTGAACCTGGCAAGGGATACGGAACTGGGCACGCTGGTCGTTTCCTTTGACCTTCGGGAACGGCTGGAAATCTGGCTTTACCTGATGGGCGGGGTGCTGCTGTGCGATCTTTTGCGGGTTTGGCGCTTCTTGCGCAAGCGCAATCGGCTGAACAAATCGGTATTGAAGCCTCTGCGGGAAATCGCCGACATGGCCGCCACGCTCAGCGCCAACAATTTGTCCAACCGGCTCAACATCGCCGGCACCAAAAACGAGCTGAAAGACCTGGCCGTCGTCATCAACAGCATGCTGGACCGGATCGAGTTGAGCTACAACAGCCAAAAACAGTTTGTCAGCGACGCCTCCCATGAACTGCGCACCCCCATTTCCGTTTTGCAGGGCTACATCAACATGCTGGACCGCTGGGGCAAGGAGGACAAGGCCGTACTGGAAGAAGGCATCGCCGCCATCGCCCAGGAGACCGCCAGCATGAAGGAACTTGTGGAAAGCCTGCTGTTCCTGGCCCGGCATGACAAGAAAACGCTGCTGCTGGAAATGGAAGCGTTTGATCCTTTGGAAGTGGTGGCCACGCTGCACAGGGAGGCGAAAATGCTTTCCCCGGGCCACACCTTCCTGCTTTCCCCCATGGAGCATTGTCAAATAACCGCCGACAAGAACATGCTCAAGCAGGTCATGCGGGTGCTGTGCGACAACGCCGTCAAGTACACCCCGGCCGGCGGCACGATCACCCTTGGCGTCAAGAAAACAATGGAAGGCTGCATGCTCTCCGTGACCGATACCGGCAGCGGCATCTCCGCGGAAGACCTGCCCAAGGTTTTTGACCGCTTCTACCGGGCGGACCGGGCGCGCAAATCCAGCACCGGCGGCCACGGCCTGGGGCTTTCCATTGCCAGGATCATCGTGATCGCCCATGGCGGACGCATTACCGTCCGCTCCAAACTGGGTGCCGGCACATCCTTCCGCGTGTATCTTCCGGAAAACAAGGAGAAGGCGGCATTTTCGGAGTTTGTGTCCTGACGCCTCCTCTGCTCAGCGATTTTGATCCTTTGGTTAATAGCTAAATGTCCCCCGCAAAGACTTTTCTTTGCGGGGGACTATCATTATACGAAATCCTTGCCGATCTATATATTGACAAACAGTCATAATTCGATAAAATCCAATCAGAAGGTCTTTTCTTTTCGCAGCAAGGAGGGTCCATATGCCGCAGGATTCGTTTTTGAAATTGCCCGCCCAGCGCAGGAAAGCAATCGTCGATACCGGTATCGCGGAATTCTCCCAAAGGTCCTACGCGGATGTCGGGACCGATGTGATCACAAAGCAGTGCGGCATATCCAAAGGGCTCTTGTTTCATTATTTCGGCAGCAAGAAAGAGTATTACCTTTATTGCCTGGAACAGGCAATGGATGCGGTCACCGCACCCGCGCCGGCGCCGGCAGACGTCCGGCTTCAGGATGTACTGTTCACGCTGCTTGCAAGCAAAGTCCGGCTATGCCGGCAGCATCCCAAGGAAATGCGCCTGTCCATGATGGCATCGCGGGAAATGTGCGCCGAAGTAAAGGAAGCCAAAAGCACCATACTTACGCATTACCTGGCAAAAACCAGGGTGGACGCGGCGGAAACCATGGCCCTGGCGGCTGAAAAAATATTGTTCCGGCCGTCCATCGATACGGGAAAGGCATCCGCCGCGCTGCAGATATACGTTCAGGCCCTTATCAACAGGTATTTTGAAAAGTATCAGGACAGACCCGAGGCATTTTTTAAGAACGTTGAGGCCGTCAAAAGAGAGTTCGGCGAGTATATTGAATTTGTTTTGAACGGTATAGCTGATTAACGCAAATTGTTTGTCTGAATGAAACGTCACATTGTTTTGTCGTTGCGTGCAGAGGAATACTCTTGCCCGCACTGCCGTGGGTTTTGATACGCAGGCGGGCGATTGATCATCGCCCGCCTTGCTGCACGCAACGCATGCCCAAGAGGATAGTCTTAGTTAGCGTTCACCTCTTCTAGAGAATATGCCGCGCAGCGCCGGATGAGGTGCTTTGCTGCAACAGGCCTGCACCCCAGCAAAGGACCTCATCAGTCACCTTCGGTGACAGCTTCCCCTTGAAGGGCAAGCCTCCGCAGGCTTTCTCTGCTCCCATTTTCAAGGTAATAAAACAGCACCGTTCCTCATGAAGCGGTGCTGTTTTCACAAAAACCCTATTTTATGCCTGTACCCGCGCTTCGTAAATCAGGTTGAAATCCCGGGGCAGCGCTGCGGGCACCCAGAACATGGCATAGTGTATGCCCTGTCCGGTCACCATGCCGTCTTTGTTCACGACATCGGCAATGATTTCGCTTTGCGGCACGATCTCGCGCACATGGTCGCGCACCTTTTCCTGGGCGCTTTCGCTGTAGCTGTCAATGACCAGGAACTGCTTTTCCCCATTCACCACGCGGCTGTCCACCAGCGTAACAATATGCCCCACGCGAAGGTTGCACAGCGAAACGCCCTTCTTTCGGGAAATATGCTCCCACAGCGTATCCAGGTCGTTGCGCAGGCCGTCCTCCTCATAGCGCAGGCCCATCCGCGGCGCCTCGCCGTACGCCATCAGCGCGTGCAAAAGCGCCGGCCGGTCGGTGCCGTCATCACCCCGGCCGCCCTTTTCCCTGGCAAAGTCGGACAGCTTTTCGGAAGATAAGCGGAGGCCGTGCATCCACTCCACAGCGTGGCAAAGGGAAAACAGCCCGCAGCCGGCGCTGGCCAGGGTCTCATTCGGCGAGGTGATATATTCGTAGGGGTAAGACCATTCCTTGTTCCGCTGGTTCAAAAAGCGCAAGGTCCTGCCTTCGTATGCGATTTCCATCTGGGTGCCTGTCTTTTGCAGCATGGCTTGACTCCCCCATCCCGATTATGCGAATTGCGCGTCGTACAGCTTGCGGTAAAAGCCCTGCATGCCCATCAGGGTTTCGTGGGTGCCCGTTTCCACGATGTTGCCGTCCTTCACAACCAGGATCAGATCGGCATGCTGTATGGTGGAAAGCCGGTGAGCGATCACAAAGCAGGTCTTGTCCTTCATCAGCGTCCGCATGGCCTGCTGAATTCTGATCTCCGTGCGGGTATCCACGTTGGAAGTGGCCTCGTCCAATATCAGCATGGGCGCTTCCATCAGCATGGCCCGGGCAATGGTGAGCAGCTGCTTTTGACCTTTGGAAATGTTCGCGCCGTCGTCGGTGATCATCGTATCGTAACCCTGGGGCAGCCGCTGGATGTAGGAGTGGATGCGGGCAGCCTTGGCCGCGGCTTCCACATCTTCCCGGGTAGCGTCCTTTTTGGCATAGGCAATGTTTTCAAAGATGGTGCCATGGAACAGCCATGTATCCTGCAGCACCATGGCATAGCTTCTGCGAAGGCTTTTGCGGGTGGCATCTTCCACCCTGCAGCCGTCCACCGTAATGGCGCCATCCCCCACATCGTAAAAACGCATCAGCAGGTTGATCAGCGTCGTCTTTCCCGCGCCGGTGGGGCCGACGATGGCGATCAGGCTGCCGGGCTTTGCCGTAAAGCTGCAGTGCTTGAGGATGGGCTTGCCATCCTCATAGCCAAAGGACACATCCTCCGCCCTTACGTCACCCTTGACCTGGTTCAGTTCCACCGCGTCCTCTTTATCCGCCGATTCCAACGGTTCGTCCAGCAGGCGGAACACGCGCTCCGCCGCCGAAAAGGCCGACTGAAACTCGCCGATGATATTGGCCATTTCGTTGATGGGACCTGAAAACTTGCGGGAATACAGTACGAAGGATGAAATATCGCCAAGGCGCATGATCCCCTTGATATACAGAATCGCGCCGAATACGCTGATCAGCGCCAGGGACAGGTTGTTGATAAAGTTCACCGACGGCCCGGCGGTGCTGCCGTAATAGTCGGCTTTATAGTAAGCCTCCACGGTGTCGTCATTCTTCGCGCCGATGCGCTTGATGGCGTTCTCCTCCTGATGGTAGGCCTTCAGCGTCTTTTGACCGGTGATGGTCTCCTCCACCAGCCCGTTCAGCTCGCCCAGCTTTTTCGACCTTGCCCGGAACAGCGGCCTGGTGTGGCTGACGATAAAACGGGTCAGCAGGATGGAAAGCGGAATGGTCACCACAAAAACCAAAACCAATACGGGCGAGAGCAGCAGCATCATGATCAGGGAGATAAGTACCGTAATGATGCTGGTGAATATCTGCACCAGGTCGTTGGACAAGGACGTGTTGACCGTCTCGATGTCATAGGAAATGCGGCTGATGATATCGCCGGACTGATGCGTGTCAAAATAACCCACAGGCATATCCGCCAGGCGGTTGAACACATCCTTGCGCATTTGGTAGATGACCTTGCGGCCGATGGTGATCATCAGCACAGAGAGCGCGTAGCCTAACGCGGCGGATATCACATAGCAGACGATCATCTGTATGACCAGCGAAAGAACGCCGTTGATATCCACCTGGCCCTTGCCCGGATCAATCAGATCGATGGCAAAGCCCGACAGCCTTGGGCCCATGAGCGCAAGCAAGTTGCCGGAAACGGAAAGAACGATGGCCAGGGCAAGCAGCCATTTGTATTGCATCAAATACTGGCCCAGCCGGCGGTAAGTTCTCTTCTTACCCATGATCGGCACCTCCCATCTGGATGCGCTCGATCTCCCGGTACAGTTCGCAGCTTTCCATCAGCTCCGCGTGGGTACCGTAGCCTGCCATTTTGCCGTCGTCCAGCACCAGGATATGGTCGCAGCGCATGACGGAGGAAACGCGCTGGGCGATCAGAATGGTTGTGGTGTGCGAAAAATGCGTGCGGATATCATTGCGCAGCGAAGCATCCGTCTTATAGTCCAGCGCGCTGGAGGAGTCGTCCAGGATCAGGATTTCCGGGCTGCCCGCCAGGGCCCTGGCGATCAGTATCCGTTGCTTTTGCCCGCCGGAAAGGTTGGCGCCCTTGATGTTCAGCCCCGACCCGTACCCTTCCCTGTCGGCGATGAACTCTGCCGCCTGGGCATACCGGGCGGCCGCTTCCAGGCTGTTTTTTTCGATGGCGCGTCCCAGGCGGATGTTTTCTTCGATGGTATCTTCAAACAAGATATCGTTCTGGAACACGACGCCGAACTTTTCGCGCAAAACACCCATATCCAGTTCCCGTATATCCCGTCCGGCAATGCGGATGGCGCCCCGGTCCACATCGTAAAACCGCAAAAGCAGCTGGGCGATGGTGGATTTGCCAGCGCCGGTAGGCCCGATGATACCCAGGGTTTCCCCGCGCTTCAGGGAAAAATGGATATCGGTCAGATTGTCTTCTTTTTTGTCGTACGAGAACGAAACGTGGTCAAACACCACATGATCGCTGTCATCCGGAACCGGCGTTTCCGCAAGCACGGCCATTTCCTCCGGCGCGGCGATAACTTCGGAAATGCGGTTGGCGGAGGCGGCGGATTTTGTATAGATGGTAAAGATTCTGGGCAGCATCATCACGGCGTTTAAGATAATGGTAAAGTAGGACAAAAAGGCGACGATCTCGCCCACCTTGCCCGCGCCTGTGTTGACGCGCAGGGCGCCGACCAGCACCACCAGCGCCAGGCCTACGTTGAGCAGCAGGTTCATGGTCGGGCTGATGCCGGCCATGGTAACATTGGCTTTCCTGTCCGCCTGCACGACCTGGTTGCTGACCGTGTCAAAGTGCTGCTTTTCATCCTCCGTCTTGGAAAGTGCCTTGATCACACGCACGCCGGCGGCATTTTCCCGGACCACGCGTACCATGTCATCCGCCGCCTCCTGGGACTGGCGGAACAGCGGCACGCCTTTTTTGGTGATGACAACGGTGACGAGCACCATAAAAGGCAGCGTGGAAACAAGCACCAGCGTCAGCATCGGGTCCAGCGTCAGCGTAATCAGAACGCCGCCAATCAAAAGAATAGGCGCCCGGACGCCGATGCGCTGCATCATGCCCACCATTTGGTGTATGTTGTAGGTATCGGAGGTCATGCGGGAAATCAAGGACGGGATGGTAAACTGATCCACCTGCCGATTGGAAAGATACGCAATCTTGCGGAACAGGTCGTACCTGATCCTGCGGGTGGTATCCCTGGCCACCACCGCAGCCATGCGGTTGGCCCAAATATTGGTAAGCACCGCCAGAATAGAGCAGACCAGCATGACGAAGCCCCACAAGATGACCTGATTGATATCGCCGATGGGCATCACATGGTCGATCACATACGCCAGTATCCGGGGCAGGCATAAGTCCATAATGGTTCCGACAAATTTGATGAAAAATCCTACCGACATCCTGGATACATAGGGACGCAGGTATTGAAAGATCAGTCTCAATGCTTTCCCTTCTTCTGGTTAATCCAAATATCTACCGTTCAGTTTACAGGAATCAAAACCCGTTTTCAAGTTCATACCTGCAAAAAGACAAAAGAATCATCGATTTTGGCCAGAAAAGCGTCTGCCGGATAGCAGACGCCAGTATTTATGCAAGCTCGAAGCCGTTGCGCGCAAGCAGCGAGCGCGGCTGGCTTTGCAGGTTTTCCATTCGCAGCTCTATCCCCTGCTTTTGAGCGCCTTCCCGCAATGCGGACAGCGCTTTCAAGGCGGAAGCATCCATAAAAGGCACTTTTTCCAGGTCCAGCAAAAGTGTTTTCAGCTGCTCCCGTTCCTTTTTCGGCATTTCGCGCAGCTTCTGGGCCGCCACAAAGAAGAGCGGACCCTCCACCTTGACGCGCAGCACCCCATCGCCGGCGCGCTCCATTTGCAAGCCTACCATGCCCTTCAAACGCACCAGCACCAGTACCGCCGCCAGGATCAGCGCCGCGCCGATGGCCATGACCAGATCCAGCAGCACGGTCAGCAAAAAGGCGGTCAGGAATACGGCGCTGTCGCTTTTTGGCAGGTGCTTCATGGCTTTGAAATATTCCCATTCGCCCATATTATAAGCGACCATCATCAAAACCGCAGCCAAGGCAGCCATGGGCACAAACTTGACATACGGCATGCCCACCAGCAAAATAAACAGCAGCGTGACGGCGTGGACCATGCCGGAAACCGGGCTGCGGCCGCCGTTTTTGATGTTGGCCGCCGTACGGGCCAATGCGCCGGTCACGGGAATGCCCCCGAAAAACGCAGAGCCGATGTTGGCCGCGCCCTGGGCGATCAACTCCATGTTCGGGTCATGCCGCTCGCCGGTCATGCCGTCCGCCACAGTGGCGGACAAAAGCGATTCCACCCCCGCCAGGAAAGCGATGGTCAGGGAAGATGGCAAAAGGGCAATCAGCTTGTCCAGCGACCAGGCCGGAAGCGCGGGCGCCGGGAAGGAAGCGGAAATGCTGGAAAACCTGCTGCCGATGGTATCCGCCTGAGGCAGGAAAAACGCAAGCAGCGTGGCAAACAGCAGCGCGATTAACGTACCCGGGATACGGCGGTTGATTTTGGGCCAAAGAATAATGATAGCCAGCGTGACCGCGCCGATCACAGCCGTCTGCCAGGACACCGTGGATATGGCATGAAAATATGCCGTCCACTTATGCAAAAATTCCGCGGGCACAGGGCCGGTAGTGAGACCCAGAAAATCCCCTACCTGGGTGGAGAAAATCACGACCGCAATGCCGCTGGTAAAGCCCGATATCACGGGATACGGTATAAACTCCAGCAGCTTGCCAAAGCGCAGAAGGCCGGCCGCAATCAAGATGACGCCCGCCAGCATGGTGGCCATGATCAGGCCATCCAGCCCCTGCTTTGCGATGACGCCGGCCACAATGACCACAAAGGCGCCGGTAGGACCGCCGATCTGCACGTTGCAGCCGCCCAGAATGGAAACAAGAAAACCGCCAATGATGGCAGTTACAAGGCCTTTTTCAGGCGATACGCCGGAGGCGATGCCCAACGCGATGGAAAGGGGAAGCGCTATGATGCCAACAATCAATCCGGCGGTCAGATCCTTGAAAAACTTCTCCCGGGAGTATTGCTTCAGACTTGCCAAAAGTGCAGGCCGCATCCCAAAAGCTTCCTTCCTGGCGTATGATATTTTATGCACGACAGTGCATAGCATAGCACGATTTGGTGTGGGGCGCAACGGAAAAAACCAACGAATCGACAGGTTTCGCGCCTTGCAATTTTACCAAAGGACAGTATAATAATGGTCTGGACGCCATTATAAAGCGAGGTGTATCCGTTGCCGGTGAACTGGGATGCCATATTGTGCGAGCTTGAACATATGCCGGGCAAAACAAGCCTCTACTACAAAAACCTTGTGACGGGAAGGTTGTTTACTTATCAGCCGGACCTTCCGCTCATTGCGGCCAGCGTGATCAAGCTTCCCATTATGGCGGAGGCTTTTCGGCAAATGCGTGACGGAGAAACCACACAGGAGGCCAGGTTTTATGTGGACGCGGCCCACAAGCTTCCCTCCTGCGGCGTACTGAGCTATCTGCGCAATGGCCTGGAAATAACGCTTTTGGACCTTGTGACGTTAATGATCATCGTCAGCGACAATACGGCCACCAATATGCTGATCGACTTCTTGGGGCCGGATGGGATCAACCATACCCTGGCCGCGCTGGGCGCCGCAAATAGCCGTTTGAACCGCCGCCTGTTTGAGCCGGAACTGGCCCGCCGGGGCATACAAAACTACATTACCGCCGGCGATATGGGCCGCTTGCTGGAGATGATTTACAAGGAGCAGGCTGTTTCCCAGGAAGCCAGCCAGAAGATGCTGCATATCCTGGGCTGCCAGCAATTGAACGGCAAGTTCCCGTTTTATCTGCACGGCCAGGGCGTTCGTGTCGCCCACAAGACCGGCGAGGACGACGGCATCACCCATGATGTTGGCATCATTTATGCCAGGGAACCCTTTGTACTGTGCATGTGCGCCAATGAAACCGACGTGCCGGCCTTTGAGCGGCTGATGCAGGATGCGGCGCGGATGCTTGTATCTGCCCAGCAGGAAGCGGAAACGGAAGGAGAAAACCGATGAAAAAGCTGTTGATCGTAGTGGATTACCAAATTGATTTTGTCGTTGGCTCTTTGGGCTTTCCCAAAGCCGAAACACTGGAAGAACCCATATGCCGGAAGATCGCGGCATACAGGAATGCCGGTGATGACATCGTATTTACGCTGGATACCCATGGAGAGGACTACTTGACAACGGTGGAGGGCAAAACGCTGCCCGTCCCCCACTGCTCCAGAATGTCCAACGGCTGGCAGCTTTTCGGCAAGGTGGCGTCATTAAAGTCCCCCAAGGACATTGTGTTTGAAAAGCCCACCTTTGGCGCGGCCGGGCTTTTAGCGTATCTTCAGGAGCATCCCTACAGCGCCATTGAGCTGTGCGGGCTGGTCACCAACATGTGCGTTCTGTCCAACGCGGTCATTGCCAAAACGGCGCAGCCGGACGCGGATATCCTTATCGACGCGACCTGCACCGCCAGCTTTGACGACGCCATGCATGAAAAAGCGCTGGATGTACTGGCCGGCATCCATCTTACAATTTTGAACAGATAATGCTCTGCGCAAGAGAAGCATCGGCGTACCTTCAAAATCATCCGACGGTACGCCGATGCTTTTTGATTCGGCTGCCTGCGCTTTTCTGCAACGAAGCGGATTCTGCCATCCACGCTTCTGACGCATTCAATTAGCTGCCAATGCTGATTTGCGCTAATCTTTTCCATTTTTCCGACGTTGTTACATAATTGAATATACCATTTACAAAATATCATGGAAAATATTGAATCCATGATAAATACATGGTAATATGGAAACAGAAATCGTTTTACTATTGGATGATTTTCGGGAGGTACCCCTTCGTGGAAGGTTTTCGACGGATCCGGAATGACCGCCTTTCCGACAAGGCCGTTCAGCAGCTGCTGCAGCGGATACGCGCCGGCGAACTGCCTGTCGGAACGCGGCTTCCCAACGAAGCCGACCTGGCAAGCCAGCTTGGCGTCAGCCGGGGCATATTGCGGGAGGCGCTGACCATACTCCAAACCCAGGGCTATATTTCCCGCGCCCCCCGGGAAGGCACGGTGGTCCGCAGCATTACAGGCAACGACACCGGCAATTCGTTCGCCGATCTCATACGCAGCTGCGAGCACAAAAGCATGATCGAGTTTCGGGAAGCGGTGGAATGCAAAGTCGTGCGCAATGTGATCCGCCTGGCGTCGGACAAAGAGATCGACAGCCTCTTCGAAATGCTGAACGCGCCGCTGTCCAGCACAAAACGCAGGCCGGATTACTACTTTCACTACCGCCTTGCCGAACTGTCCGGAAATCCGCTGTTTCCCGCATATATTGATCTTTACTATGACGCCGTGCGTGAAAAGTCCATCACGCTGACAAACAACCCCAAAACACTGCAGATCATGATCCAGGAGCATGGCCGCATCGCGCAAGCCATACGCAACCGGGATGCCAAGGCGGCCGTAGCCGCCATACGAAGCCATCTGCACAGGGTCGAAAAGAACACCTTCAACCCATAAGCCCATCATGAAACAGCCGCCCTGCAATGAACAGGACGGCTGTTTGTTTTGTCTTTACTGTTTGGCGCCGCATTCCGGGCAGAATTTGGTGCCGGCGCTGATGGCCGCGCCGCAGGAAACGCACTTGGGCGCCGCCTGGCTCGCGCCGCATTCCGGGCAAAACTTGGTCTGGGGCGCAATCACCGCGCCGCAGCGAATGCAGTTGGCCTTGGGCGCCTGGGCCGCCGGCTGGGCAGGCTGGTTCACAGCCTGGGTAAACAGTTGGCCCATCATCGCGCCGGCGCCCATGCCGACACCCATGCCGGCCATCGCGCCGCCGCCAGGATTATTGGCAGCCTCGCGCATCGCTTCCGCCGCCTGGTACTGGGAATAGCGGCCAAGATCGCCAACCACCCCCATGGAGGTGCGGCGGTCCATGGCTTTTTCCACTTCCTCCGGCAGGCTGATGTTCTCAATGACAAAGGACGTCAGCTCCAGCCCCATGGCCTGGGCGGCAGGCTGCAGGGCACTTTGAGCGATGGCCGCCAGCTCCGCATAATTGGCCGCCAAATCCAGCGCCGGAATTTTGCTTTCGGCAATGGAATCGCTCAAAACGGATACGAGCACCCGCTTGAGCTGCCCTTCCACGCCGCTTACCGTAAACAGGCTGTTGGTGCCAAAGACTTCCTTCAAAAACACCACCGGATCCTTCACGCGGAAGGAATAGATGCCGTACGCGCGCAGGCGGATCACGCCAAACTCCGCGTCGCGCATCATGACCGGGTTGGAGGTGCCCCACTTCAAATCCAGGAACTGGCGTGTATTGACAAAATACACATCCGCCTTAAAGGGGGAGTTGAACCCAAACTTCCAGCTCTTCAGGGCTGTCATAATGGGCATGTTGTTCGTCGTCAGCTCATGGCGGCCAGGCGAAAACACATCGGCGATCTGGCCCTCGTTCATGAATACGGCAATTTGGCTCTCCCGGACGGTGAGCTGCGCGCCCATCATGATATCCTTGCCGTTCATGTCATAGCGGTGAACCATCACATCCCGTGAATCGTCGATCCACTCGATGACGTCAATGAGCTGGCCCTTGATGATGTTCTTGAAAAATCCCATATGCTTTCCTCCCGCGGTCATGAGCCTTTTGTACTATTCTATGGCTGAGCAGCCAAAGCAGTGATGTTTTTCAATACGCGGGTACCGCTTAAACGGATTTCCAGCGCAAGATACTCCTTGATCTGGTCAATTGCCTCCAGCGCGTGGTCTTCCACCCTGCCGGTCAGCGATTCTTCCCTATCTGACTCGTCATGCCCTTCCCGGGGACAAGCCAGCAGCCTCAGCACCTGCGGGGAAACAACCGAAACATGATAGGAAATCCCGTCGGATACCGTGCCAAAGAAATTGCGCAGCGCCACTTCCAGCCGCTCGCTGCCGTAATGCCATCGGCCGGCCAGATACTCGTCCCCCTTGAGCAGCTCCATTTCCAGCAATACGCAGGGCTTGTCCGCGTCAATGCCAAAGCGCAAAAGCCTCTCTTTGGAGAGGATCTCCCTGCTGTCCGAAATGCTGCCGGACAGCAGGGCGCGCATAAAGTCATTGCGGCACAGCTTCATCATGTCCGCAACGCCGTAATCCTCGTTGGCAAAGTCGGCATGGGTACGGTTCAATAATGTCCGCAGTTCGTTGATAATGGCCATCTGCTCGGCCTCGCTGCGGCCAATGCGGAAAATAGGCAGATCAGGATAGCTTTGCACGAGCGTTTGATACAACTCTTTTTCATCCTGTGCATTCAAACGATAAGCAACGGCATCGATATGATGTTTTTCCAGACAGGCTGCCGCTTCCTGCGCATTTACAGCAGTACGGGGCACGCGAAAGCCTCTGCTTTCCCATTGAGAAATTCCGGAAAACAAATTCAAGATGTCGTGCTGGTCGGTTGCCAGCAGCAGTTTATACATCAGCAAGCCTCCATAAGTCGTTGAATAAATGGGGATACAGAGCAATTATACCGTGAACAGGCAGAAAAGACAATGATTTTACGCAAAAGTGGCAACTGCCTGTTGGTCTTTGGGCTTCTCCTCCTGCTTGGCGGCCGGCAGCGCGATGCCTTCCTGGGCGGCCAATTCCACCAGCAGGTCCAAAGCCTGAACAATCTGGTCGCGGCTGTGCTCGCTGATCACGCAGAAGCGAAGGCGTGCCTTGTTTCTGGGCACGGCCGGGAAAACGGCCGGCGGCACAAAGACGCCATGCTCGCGCAGCTTGTTGCTCAAAAGGAACGCGTCCTCATCCCGGCCCACCAAAATGGGCACGATGGCCGTTTCGCTGGCCAGGCAAGTGTTGAGGTTGCGGGCCTTTGCTTCTTCCATAAAGGCGGCAATGTTCTCACGCATGCGGGCCATGATGGAAGGCTCCTGGCGCAAAAGCCGGATCGCCTCCATCGTGGCGGCGGCCAGGGGCGGCGAAATGCCCACGGAGAACACAAAGCCGGGCAGGTTGTACTTCAAGTAATTGATCAGCGCGCGGGAGCCGGCCAGATAGCCGCCGCAGGTACCAAGGCCCTTGGACAGCGTGCCCATTTTGATATCGATGTCGCTGCTTTCAAGACCAAAGTATTCGTCCACGCCGCCGCCGGTTTTGCCGATGACGCAGGCGCTGTGGGCTTCATCCACCATCAGGAAGCAGCCATACTTCTTCTTCAGCGCCACGAAGGCGGGCACGTCGGCGATGTCGCCGTCCATGGAGTATGCGCCCTCAATGATGATGA
Organism: Bacillota bacterium; assembly: GCA_023425025.1. Taxonomy (GTDB): domain Bacteria; phylum Bacillota; class Clostridia; order Christensenellales; family Aristaeellaceae; genus JAEWAH01. The sequence continues at coordinate 102,636 of JAFADG010000041.1, read as the reverse complement.
GCACCTTTTCGAATTTGTGCCGCTGCTGCCGCAGTATGGATTCCAGCGCCGCGGCATCGTTGTGCGGGAAGGGCTTGCACAGGGCGCGGCTTAGCCGGCAGCCCTGCTCAATGCTGTTGTGGGCCAGGGAGTCATACACGATCATGTCCTTGGGGCCGCAGAAATTGCCCACGATGGTCACGTTGGTGGAGTGACCGCCCACCAGCACAAGCGCGTCCTCGGCATGCTTCCAGTCGGCGATTTCCCGTTCCAGTTCCTGGTACAGGCTCTTTTCGCCGGCCAGCAGGCGGCTGCCGCTGGCGCTGGTGCCGTATTTGTCGATGGCGGCCTTGGCGGCGGCCATGACCTCGGGCCGGCCGGACATGCCCACATAGTTGTAGGAACCGAAGTTCAGCACTTCCCTGCCGTCCATTTTGGATACGTCGCGCAGCGCCGACTCATGGCAGACAAAGTAGGGGTTGGCCGCCCCGTGGGACAGCAGAGCCTTCTGCCGCTCGTCAAAGGCTTTGAACTCGGGCGACTGGCAAAAATCCGATATGGGCGTCACCGGCTCGTTTGCAACGGCGGCTTCCTGGAAGCCATGCTGCTTTTCGTACAGCAACCGGCTCAGGCCGTTCACCGTGGTGCAGCGTCCGTATTCCTCGGGCTGGATCATCACGCCGAAAGCCTCTTCCACCTTGATGGAGGTGCTCAAAACCTGCAGGCTGTCGCCGCCCAGGTCGTCCAGGAAGTGGGCGTCGTCCTTGACCTGCTTTTCCGGCAGCTCCAGAACCTCGGCATAAATTTTGCGGACAGTATCCTGTATGCGGCGCATTTCCAGGTCCACCAGCTCCACCTTGGGGCTTGCCTTCCAGGCGGCGGTGCTATTGAGCGAAGTGGCGGAACGGATGTCCACCTCCACAAACTTTTCGCTGTTTTCCAGGATCAGGCGGCGGAGCTCCACCCGCTTCACCTTGATGGAGTTGACAAGCGGCAGCTTTTCCAACGCCACAAGCACGCGGCCCACCTGCTTTAGGACCGGCAGCTTGGCGTTGATCTGGGCGATGCGGGCGGACAGGCCCTTTATGAACACCTCGTCCTCCGTCTTTTCCCCAAGATACACCACCATGGTGATCTCCTGGTACAGCGGATTCTTCGGGTCCTTGGGCACGCCCAGCACGCTCATCTGCTCAACGCCTTCCACAAGGGCAAAGGCGTCTTCCACTTCATCGGGATAGACGTTTTCGCCGGATTCGTTGATGATGACGTCTTTGACCCTGCCTTCCACGTACATGCGGCTGCCCTTTTCCAGGCGGACCACGTCGCCGGTGTGGAACCAGCCGTCCTTATCCAGCGCGGAGGGGACAAGCTTGCCATCCACCAATTGGCCCGTATGCAGGGAGCTGCCCTTGATCAGCATTTCGCCCCGGTTGCTTTGATTCCCGTCGGGGATCACGCTATAGGAAATATTGGACAGCGGCATGCCCACAGAGCCGGAAACCCGGGTGCGCAGCTTTTTGCTGACCTCCACGGAGGTAATGGCCGTTTCCGTCATGCCAAAGCCCGAAACCGTATAATAGCCCAGCGCGCTCAAGGTGCGCATATGCTCCTTGGGCGTATGGCTGCCGCCAAGGATAATACACTCCACATCGCCGCCCAGCAGCTTGGTAACCACTGAATGGAAAAGGGCTTTGCGGGCCACTTTCTGGCCAAAGCGCGGCGCCATGTGCTGCAGGCCAAGGCTGGTATGCTTGAGTACGCGGTAGGCAATGCGCTTGCCTCGGGACTCCTTGGCCACCTTTTTTTCCAGGGCGATGGCCAGGTTGTTGGCCAAAAGGGGCACAGCCAGCAACATCTGAATGCGGAACCGGTTGGCTGTCTCCACAATGGTTTGCGGGGAGCGGTCCTTCAAAAACACGTTGGCATAGCCCAGGAAGCTGACCCACATCAAACACACCATGAAACCAAACACGTGGTGGAAAGGCAAAAAAGCCAGCGAGCGGCGGTTGCCGTCGTTGACCACCTGACGGTTGGCTTTGTATAGCAGCTCGCTGGAAAGCACCTGATAGGAGATGGCGGCGCCGTCATACACAAAAATTCGGCTGGTGGCCGTGGTGCCGCTGGTGCAAAGGGCTACTTTGTCGGCAAACCGGGGCGTAAAATCCCGGGGCGCGGGCGGCGCGTTCTTCAAATCCTCCAGCGGCACAAACTGCACGCCCTTTGGCAGGGTGCGCAGCGTCTTTGTAATCAGAAGAACCGCGCCGGCTTGGCCCAGCATATGGTTCATCCGCTCTTCCGGAAGGGTGAAATCCAGCAAAACGGCGTTGTAGCCGGCAAGGATCAACCCCCAGAAGGCCGGGAACCACTCAGGGCATGTATCCATCGCTATGGCCGCAAACTTTTCCCTGCTGCCGCCGCCATACCGTTTCATCAAATGTGCAGCATACGCCTTTGCCTGCTGCTCATACTGGGCAAAAGTAATGGTAACCTCTTTCCCATCCTCCAGGTATAACGCGGCCGGAACATCCCCATACGAGCAGGTCAGCCGGAACAGGTTGGAAAGGGTCATTTCCTTGCGGAGCGCTTCACTGTGCTCCAGAATAATGCTCCTCTTTTTTTTCATGCGGCGTTTCTCCTTTTCCCAGATAGTATTGCGTAAGAATCAATTGCATCATTCTGGCAGGAATAAAAGAATGAAGAATAACTGCCAGATGCTGATCAAATTTGGCCACCCGCTTGCGCAGGGGCATTCTCCGGCGCTGCAGAAGTTTTGCTACCGTGCTTCCAAGCTTTTGGGGATCGCTGCCATTCTCTTCATCATGCGCAATGGCCGCAGTGCCTTTTAAAAAGTCCGAATAATATGGAGATGCTTGATGTATGGCAGCTGCGTGCTTGCGATATGCTAAAGATCCTCCGCGATGATCGCCGGGCTCCACCAGGCAGACCTGTATGCCAAAAGGCGCCGCCTCCATCGCCAGGCATTCGGTGAACCCTTCTATGGCGTGCTTGCTGGCTGCGTACGCACTTTGAAACGGTATGCCCAGCAAGCCCAGAATGGATGAAAAGTTAACGATCCGGCCCGATCCCTGCCCGCGCATAACCGGCATTGCCGCGCGGACCATGGCCGCCGTACCCAGCAGGTTCGTTTTGATAACGCCTTCGAATTCAGCGGCCGACGTTTCCTCGCAAGACCCCAGCACAAGGATGCCGGCGCAGTTGATAAGAGCGTCCACCCTGGGAAAAATCTGCAAAGCCGACTGTACAAAGCTGTTGATGCTTTCCTGGCTGGTCACATCCAAGGGCAAACGGCGTATGCCATCCCCGTCCGCCGCGCCTTCGGGCGCAAAGGAACGGGCGCCGGCAATCACATCAAACCCCGCCTTGGCCACTGCCAGAGCGGTAAAACGGCCCAAGCCGCTGGATGCGCCGGTGATCCAAACAACGCCTTTTCTTATGCTGCTCCCTCCAATCCTTTATAAATCCATAAGACATACGGGGAAATTATACTTCACAATTTGTTCACATGCAAGTTTTATTCAATTCTTGCCGCAATTCAGACAAAATGAAGTATATTTCTTCACAATTTGCAATCAATGTTTTATAAAGTATCAAAAGATGAAGCAGGGCAGGCTCACCAACCCCGCTTTCCCGGCATACAGTAAAAGCGAACAAGGGCGTTCTAAATAGCAGAATCGCCCCTTTTTTGAGGTGAAGCATATGTGCGGTATTGCCGGAGAAATTTGCTTTAACAGGGATGTCCGGGATGACCATGAATATCTGTCCGCCATGCAAAAGGCGCTGGGCCGGCGGGGACCCGATCAGTCCGGCATGTACGTAACAAGCACGGCCGGGCTGGTCCATACCAGACTTGCCGTCATCGACCTGGAAAACGGCTGCCAGCCGATGCAGTTTTCCCAGGGCGGCGAAACATTCATACTGATCTACAACGGCGAGCTGTACAATACCGAAGAAATCCGGGCGGACCTTCTGCTGCTTGGCTATACTTTTGTGGGCCACTCGGATACGGAAGTGCTTTTGAAAGCGTACATGGCCTGGGGCAAAGAATGCGTGAACCGCTTCAACGGCATATTCGCCTTTGCCATTTGGAAAGAAAACGCCCAAACCCTCTTCTTTGCCAGGGACCGCATTGGCGTCAAGCCCTTTTTCTACTACTACCGCAACAACACCTTTTTGTTTGGCTCCGAATTGAAAGCGCTTTTGTGCCACCCGATGGTGGAAGCAAAGCTGGATGACAACGGCCTGGCGGAAATACTGCTGCTGGGGCCCGGGCGCACGCCCGGCTGCGGCGTGTTTGCGGATGTTTCGGAGCTGAAGGCCGGCCAGTGCGGACTTTTCACCAAAGAGCGGCTGCGGATCGATACGTACTGGCAGCTTGCTGACCGGCCCCATGAGGATACGTACGAACAAACCATAGAAAAGGTCCGGGAGTTGGTGACGGACGCCATCCACCGGCAGTTGGTATCAGACGTGCCTGTTTGCACCTTCCTCTCCGGCGGGCTGGATTCCAGCATCATTTCCGCATTGGCGGACCAGCATTTTTTTACGCTTGGGCAAAGGCTGCATACCTTCTCCATTTCCTTCAAGGACAACCAGAAGTATTTCCAGGCCGGCAAGTTCCAGCCCAACAGCGATGAGGAATACATCCGGCTGATGACCAAGGCGCTGCACGCCCAGCACCATGACATCGTGGTGGATACGCCGGAATTGGTGGACGCCCTGTTTGAGGCCGTGGACGCAAGGGACCTGCCCGGCATGGCGGATGTGGACGCATCGCTGCTGCTTTTCTGCCGGGAGATCAAAAAGCAGGGCACCGTCGCACTCTCGGGAGAATGCGCCGATGAAATCTTCGGCGGCTACCCCTGGTATACCGATCCGGCCATCCGCTCAAGGGACGGCTTTCCCTGGGCCCAATCCACCGCCTATCGCGCAAGCTTTTTGCAGGATGATTTTGCGAACCGTTTCCCGGTGGAGCGGTTCGTGCAGGCCAGGTATGAAAAAACCTGCGCACGGGCCTCAAAGCTGCCCGGAACCTCGCCCGAGGAAGCGCGGATGAAGGAAATGATGAAGCTGAACCTGGATTGGTTTATGCAGGTTTTGCTGGACAGGAAAGACCGCATGAGCATGTACAGCGGCCTGGAGGTCCGCGTCCCCTACTGCGACTACCGCATTGCCGAGTACCTGTACGCCGTGCCCTGGAGCATGAAATATGAGGACGGCGTGGAGAAAAGCCTGCTGCGCAAGGCCATGGATGGACTGCTGCCAAAGGAAGTGCTCTGGCGCAAAAAGAGCCCCTACCCCAAGACCCATCATCCGGCCTACACCGCCGCCGTGTCCAAACTGCTCAAAGACCTGCTTGAAAGCGAAGAGGAGCCTTTGTACCGGCTTGTCAAAAAGGAAAGCCTGCAAAGGCTGCTGACCGATCAGCAGCCCTGGCCCTGGTTCGGCCAGCTGATGACAGGGCCGCAGACCGTTGCCTATTTCCTGCAGGTGAACTATTGGCTGAAAAAATACAAGGTGCAATTGACGTAGGTTGCATATTGAAATGTCTGGAAGAAATGTTATAATGATTTATATAATAGAATAGGTTATTATGCCATTTTTCAAGATGGCAGTACCAAGGAGAAATTATGAAAAACGGTGCAAGGCGTTTCCTGCTTTCCCTTCTTTGCGTTCTTGCCGCTTTAACCGTTGCTTCCTGTTCTTCCCCCGCAAGCCAGGTCGTAAGCTCCACCCCCGTTACCGTGCTCATCTGGCATTATTACAACGGCGTTCAGAAGCAGTTGTTTGACCAGCTTGTCGCGCAGTTCAACGCCACCGTCGGCGAAGAAAAGGGCATTGTGGTGGAGGCCGTCAATCAGGGGTCCATCAATGAGCTGGCCCAGAAGACGCTTGATTCCCTTTCGCACAAGGTCGGCGCGCTGGATACGCCGGATGTGTTTGCGGCCTATGCCGATACGGTCTACCAGGCCTCTCTGAAGGGCAATGTGGTCGATATCGGCGCCTACCTGAATGCGGATGAAAAAGCCGCCTACCTTGACACCTATCTGAATGAAGGCGATTTGGACGACAACGGCAGCCTGTACATCTTTCCCATTGCCAAAGCAACGGAGGTCCTGATCCTCAACGATACGGACTGGCAGCCCTTTTTGAAGGCGACCGGCGCAAAAGAATCCGAGCTTTCCACCTGGGAAGGGATTGCGCGCCTTGCCCAAGCGTACTACCGCTGGACCGACAGTCAGACGGAAACCCCCGAAGACGGAAAGGCATTCTTTGGTCGCGACGCCATGGCCAATTATATGCTGGTGGGCTGCGCTCAATTGGGCAAGGAGCTGTTTGCGGTCAGCAACGGAAAAGCGTCGCTGCAAATAGACCAGGTCACCATGCGCCGCCTTTGGGATTGTTACTATGTGCCCTACCTCAACGGATATTTTGCATCCTTTGGCCGTTTCCGCTCCGACGACGTAAAGACCGGCGACCTGATTGCCGCCGTAGGATCCACCTCTAGCGCGGCCTTTTACCCGACCGAGGTAACGCTTAAGGATGGCAGCACCTATCCCATCACAGGCAAGGTATATCCTGCCCCCAATTTCGAAGGCGCCCCGCCTTACGCGGTGCAGCAGGGCGCAGGCATGGCCATTGTAAAATCCACCCCCCAAACGGAGGAAGCCGCCGTCACTTTCCTCAAATGGTTTACGGACCTTGAGCAAAACACCGCCTTTTCCGCTTCCTCCGGCTATCTGCCTGTTAAGAAGCAGGCGGATAACGCCGAAATATTGTTTAGCCTTGGCGACAGCATCAAAAATCCCATCGTCCGTGATGTGCTTTTAACGGGCCAGACCATGACAGAAAGCTATACCCTGTTCGCAGGAAAACCCTTCCAGGGCGGCAACGACGCGCGCTCCATCCTGGAAGCCAGCCTGCAGGAAAAAGCCGCTGCCGACAGATTGCTGGTTCTGGAAAAAATGGCCGAAGGCATATCCAGAGAAGAGGCCGTAGCCCTTTTGAACACAAAGGCACAATTCATCGGCTGGTATACCTCTTTGCTCAAGCAGTTGGAACTAGCGGTGGGTGTTCGCGAAGATGTGGAACGCCCTCGGTACATGCTCGAGTAGATGGAGGGAACGGATGAAATTGCGACGGCAGCAGCGACCGAAAACACTTTTTCGAAGACTTCTTCTCCAATTGACCCTAACGGTGATATTGGAAACGGTCTTGTTTGCCGTTATCTTTCTTGCCAGCGGCATTCTCGATCATGTGCAGGACAATGCGTACAGCTTATTGAATCAGCGGACGAAAAGCCGTGCGGAAACGCTGGCCACCGCCATGACGCAGCGTTGGTCCAAGCTGGACGTTGCAAAAAAGCGGTTTGAAGAAAACGTGGAGAAAGCACTGCGGGATTTGCGGTTCAGATGGCGCGACATGCATACAAACGCGTCATTGAATGAACAACTGGTCAAATTGCTGGCGCCGGATTTGATTTCTCTGCTGCGCGGCAACGGTGTCACCGGCGCATTTCTTGTACTGGATGGCGTCGGCGTGCCAAACCATACCGTCAAGGAAGCGCGGGCGGGGCTTTACATCAGGGATTTGGATCCCAACAACGATACGACCTATGCCTTTACCGGTTCTGATCTGCTGATGGAGCGCGGCCTTTCCTCCATATCCAAGTCTTTGAACATACCGCTGGACAGCTATTGGAGCGCAGCCTTTTATTTTTCGGAGGATGGCCAGCAGGAAAACGAACAATTCTTTTTTAAGCCCTACAAGACGGCGCTGAGTGAAAAGGGGCCCAACGACAGCACCTTCGGGTACTGGTGCCCCAAGTTTTCCTTAAGCGGCAGCGACGGGCAGGTCATCACCTATTCCGTTCCCCTTGTCTCCTCCGGCGGCGCCGTGTTCGGCGTTCTTGGCATTGACATCACCGAAGCCTATCTCACCTCCCTGCTGAACTATGCCGAACTATGGGATAACAAGGCCGGCTCCTATTGCCTGGCCATTACGGAGGACGGCGGCCAGAGTTACCGCCCTGTCATCGTCAGCGGCAACAGCTTTTACCGCCTTTTTGAAAAAGACAGCCTGCTGTACCGCGGCGAAAGCAAATCCAGCCACATCATAAGCCTTACCGACCAGAACAAAACAAGCAGCATATTGGCCCGTATCGAAAATCTGCACCTGTACAACGCCAATACGCCTTTTGAAAATCAGCAGTGGGTACTGATGGGCATGGTGCCGGAGAATACGCTGTTGTCGTTTGCCGCACAAGTCACGCGGATGCTTACCTGGGCGCTGATGATGGCGATGCTGCTGGGCCTGGTCAGCGCCGTCATCTCCAGCCGGCTCATTACAACGCCCATCATCCTGCTGGCCTCGGAGCTGAAAACAAGCAACCCGGAAAAGGCCATCAAACTGCAAAAGGTCCACATTTCCGAAATCGATCAGCTCACCTGCTCCATTGAGGAACTGTCAGGGGCTGTCGCCGAATCGGCATCCAAAATACAAAAAATCATTGCCATGTCTGGCGCGCGCATCGGCGTATTCGAGCATGCCAAGGGCGCGCCAACCGTTTTTCTCAGCCGGAGCATGTTTGAACTGATGGGCTGGACGCCCTGCGAAGGCAATTTTGGCTACCTGGATGTCAAATCCTTCTATGAACGAATGGAGCAGCTGGAAGCTGCGCGGGAGCCCGGGGAAACGGACATCTACCACATCACCCGGGGCGCGACAAGCCAATGGTGGGTACAGGTGCATACGGTGCGCGAGGAAGACCAGATCCTCGGCACGGTGATGGATGTTACCCGGGAAATTCTGGAAAAACGCAAGCTCGCCTATGAAAGGGACTTTGACGTTCTGACGAGCCTGTACAACCGCAGAGGCTTTGTGGAGAACGCCGGCAGGGTGCTGCTCGATTCCAAAGACGCCAAGGTCAGCGCCCTGGTCATGTGGGATATGGACAACCTGAAATACATCAACGATACCTACGGCCACAAGACCGGCGATGAATATATACAGGCGTTTGCCCGGTGCCTGCAGCTGGGCCGGGATGACCGGGTCATCGCGGCAAGACGTTCCGGCGACGAGTTCTTTGCCCTGGTCCATGGGTATGAAAACAGGGAATCCGCCATGAAGGTGATTTTGCGGCTTTGCCAGGAGATCACAAAAACCACCATCATCCTTCCCAACGGTATGCCGTACCGGCTTCGCGCGTCCTGCGGCGTCGCCTGGTATCCTTTTGACGCCACCATTCTGGAAGAACTGGTCCGGTACGCCGATTTTGCCATGTACCAGGCCAAGCATACGCGCAAGGGCGAGCTTCAGGAATTCAACCGTCTGCTGTTTGACGGCAATGAACTGCTGCTGGGCAGCCAGGAGGCGCTGAACAACCTCTTGGAGCAGGCCTTGATCGATTATGCCATGCAGCCCATCGTCAGCGTCAAAACCGGGCAGGTATTCGGCTACGAAATGCTGATGCGGCCCCGGGGCAACGATTTTGCCGGCCCGCGGGATGTGCTGCGCCTGGCCAGATCCCACGCGCAATTGTGCCGTGTGGAAAGCCTGACCTGGTTTGGCGCCATGCAGGCGTACGTCAACTGCATCAAGCTGGGCAACATTCCCGCCGACAGCCGCGTTTTCATCCATTCGATCCCCAGCTGCAGCATGAACACCAGCGATATGGCCGCCTTTGAAAAACAGTTCTGGCCGCACCTGAAAAGGGTCGTGCTGGAGATCGTGCACGGCGACCCTTCCAGCGAGGGCTTTTTGCGGGACAAGATGATGCTAGCCTCCCGCTGGGACGCCATGGTGGCGATTGATGCCTTTGACAGCAGCGATACGGGCGAATCCATGCTGTCCTCCCTGTCGCCGCACCTTGTGAAAATCGGCATGTCGGTGATCCGCAACATCGACACCGACAAAGAACGCCAGCAAATGCTGACGGGCATCATTGGCGTCTGCCGGGAGCGCGGCATCCAGGTCATCGCCGAAGGCGTGGAGACAAAGGAAGAGATGGAAACGCTGATCGTCTGCGGCGTGGACTATCTGCAGGGCTATTACATTTCCATCCCCAGCATGCCGCCGCTTTTGCCCAGCCGGGAAATCATCGGCCAGATCATGGACATACAGCAGAGAATGCCGGCGGAGCAATGACGGCATCTGTCATAAAAAGCATACCGGACTTAGCCATTTGATGGGGCTGTCGTGCTAAGCGTATAATTGCATGCATATCCAAGAAGATGATGTCCGAAGGTTTCCAAAGGGCGATCGGAAAGCCCTTTGGTCGCGTCCGAAGACGCGATATCCTTCTTCTTGAATTACATGATGCAAAATATGACCTTAGCACGACAGCCCCTGCTGCTTGGCACATGGCAAGCGCACGCTCACACGGTAGACAAGTCCCACGGCTCGTAGATTTTGGGAACGTCGTTGATCAGGCGTCTTGTGTATTCCGCTTTGGGAGAGAGGATGACTTCGTCCGCCGTTCCGCTTTCCACGATTTTTCCATGCTCCATGATGTAAACCGTATCGGAAATGTAATACGCGAGCCCAATATCATGGGTGACGAAAATGATCGTCATGCCAATCTCGTTGCGCAGCTTGAGCAGCATATCAAGGATCGTCGCACGCGAGCTGGCGTCGATCATGGAGGTGGGTTCGTCAGCAAACAGGATCGCCGGCTTCAGAAGAAAGATCCGCGCGATCATCAGCCGCTGCATCTGCCCGCCCGAGAGCTCAAACGGGTATTTGTTGGTCAGCTCCTTGAATTCCAGGTTGACAAAAGCGCAAGCCTCCGTCATCGCCTCGATCTTCTTTTCCTTCGGCCAGTCCTTGCCGCCGCGCATTTTGATGCAGTCCAGCAACACGCTGTCGATTTTGTGGAAAATATTGTACGAGGAGAACGGGTCCTGGAAGATCGCCTGTATCCCCCGCCAATATTTCTTCTTTTGGCTGCGTGAACGAATGTCCCGCGGCTGTCCCATGTAGAAGATTTCGCCTTCTGTCACGCTGGTCAACCCAAGCAGCATTTTGACCAGCGTGGTCTTGCCGCTTCCGGACTCGCCCACGATGGAGATGAGCTCGCCTTGGCGGAAATCAAAGTTCACATGGTCCACAGCTACCGTTCGCTTGGCTCCCGCGCCGTAAATCTTTGTGACGCCCTTGCCGGAAAGGCAAAGCGGCCGCGCCTCATTTATCTGACTCATCTTGATACATCTCCTTTAAGTGCTGCACCGAGTGCCCGCACCGGTAGGTACGCCCCTCGCCAAACTCCACCATGGGCAGCGCGGCTATCCTGCATTGCGGCACCACATATTTGCAGCGATCCGCAAACCGGCAGCCTTGCGGTGGGTTTTTCAGGTTCGGCGGCGTGCCGGGGATCGCTTCCAGCTTATGCTCGCGCGTTCCCGCCTCCGGCACGATGATGGAGTGCATCAGGCCCCGGGAATACGGATGGATGGGGTCGAACACGGTCTGCTCGGCGGTCCCCATTTCCACAAATTGACCGGCGTACATGACCGCTATGTCATCTGTCACATTGTAAAGCAGCGGCAGCTCGTGGGTGATGAAAAGCATCGAGCGGATGAAGCCCTTCTCCATCATGTCGAATATCATCCGGATAACCATCTTCTGGCTGGACACATCCAGCGCGCTGGACGGCTCGTCGGCGATCAGCACCTTGGGTGAGAGGATCGTTGAGATCGCAATGACCGTACGCTGCTTCATGCCGCCGGAAAGCTCCACAGCATGCTTCTCCAGCACCTCTTTGGGCAGGTTCAGTATCTCAAACCGCTGACGTGCCAAATCGTAGATATCCTTGCGCTTCATCTTCGGGTCATGGGCCTTTATGACGTCCTCAATAAAGCGGATGATCTTCTGCGTGGGGTTGAGCGCGTTCATGGCTGCCTGGGGAATGTAAGCGATCTCCGTGCCAAGGATGGTCTTGCGGACTTCGTCCGGGGCCATACCGGAGATGTTTTTCCCGTCGATGATGATATTGCCCGACGTATAATGCAGCGGAGCAAAATAGTAACCCATCAGCGAAAGGGCAAGGGTGGACTTGCCGCAGCCTGATTCGCCGGCGATACCAAGGCTTTTTCCCTCCTCCACCTTGAAAGAGACATGGTCCACTGCGTAGACGCTTTCATTGAACCTAGTAATGTACTTGGTGGTCAGTTCCTGCGCTTCCAGCATGATTTTTGCCATATGCTCAACTCCTCAGCTGCGGGTTGAACACTTGATCCAGCCCGGTATTCATCAGGTTCAGCGAGAAGCTGACCAGCGCGATCGTCACGATCACGGGGAAGTAAGCCCACCATGCGCCGTTTAAGTGCGCCAGGTAGGTCATGTTCCAAAACATCATCAGCCCCAGGGTAGGCGTCTCCGTTGTTTTGGGGCCAAGGCCCAGCATGCTAAGCTGCGCTTCGGCCAGGATGCCGGAGCAGATTTGAAGGATCAGCGCCATCACCACATAGCTGGCGATATAGGGCAGGATGTCCGTGGCCAGAATGCGCGGCAGGCTGTGCCCGGACAAACGCGAGAGGTTCACGTGGTCGCGGTTGCGCAGGCTCAAAACCTGGCTGCGCACCGAGCGCGTCGTCCATACCCACGACGTGCAGCCGATGACCGTCGCCACGACCATTGCGCCGCGCTTGTCCTGCCCCAGGCTGTATGAAATCAGAATCAGAAGCACGAATCCCGGGATGACGGTGAACAGGTTCGCGACGAACATGATGATATCGTCCACAATGCCGCCCACATACCCGGCAATCAGCCCCAGCGTGAGCCCCAGGAATGTGGCAATCAGCCCGGCGAGCAGACCTATGCGCAGGGATACGCCTGTGGCGGCAAGCAGTTCCTTGAGTACGTCGCGCCCAAAATTATCGGTGCCCAGCCACAGTGTACGGACGTTGGCAACATCGGATACATTGATGTAATCCGATTCCTTGATGGTCTGTGTCTGCGCTTTTTCCCCGGTTGCGGGGTCTGTCTCATAGACAGCGATGTCTTCCGTGTCAAGCAGTTCATTGAGCGCGACGTCGATGCGGACAATACGCTTGCGGAAAGCGCTGGTCAGCCCTTTGGGCTTTGCGTCCCCGTCATAGTTGTTGTGCCAAAGGTTGAGGAAGTCGTTCATGTTTTCCGTATCGATGGCTTCCTGCGGGATGCCGAAGGCAACAAGCCAGTCCTTCATGGCCAGGCGGTCACTCTCGGAAAGCCTGCTGCTTAAGCGCTTTGCGGCCGCATCGTCCAGCTGCAGGGTATATGTAGCCGCCGAATCCACGCTGTCATACAGGCTGATATAGGTTCCGGGTTTAAAGAATGTTCCCTGCCCCACCATTTCAAGCGGATTGCCGGGGTTGAACAGAGGATAGACGATAACGAAAGCAAGGACAGACAAAATGATGACGAATCCTATCATGAAATTCGTGGAATGAACGACCTGCCTCAATTGATGTCTCACGCGTCCGCCTCCTTACTCCGCCTGCGCAGCCTTGACGCGCGGGTCAATGATCCCATAGAGAATCTCAATGGCGAATGACGCAGTCAGAACCATGATCGTAATGATCAGCGTCACGCCGGATATCAGCGGGTAGTCCCCGCCGGCAATTCCTTGATAAATTGTGCTGCCAAGCCCCGGATAGCTGAAAATGGTCTCTGCCACCAGCGCGCCGCCGATCATGGAACCCAGGGACAGCGCAAGACCAGTCACCTGCGGGAGCATGGCATTACGGAACACATAACCGACGATCTTGCGGTCCTTGACGCCCAGAAAGCGGCAATATTTCACATAATCCGCATTCAGTTCATAGATGGACATGCTGCGCATGCCGATCGCTTGACCGCCGATGGATATGAGCACGATCGAGAAGAACGGGAGCCAGTAATGGCTGATCACAGACCGGAAGAATGTCCAGGACATGCTTGGCAGAAGGTCGAACGAATACCCTCCCGCTGTGGGAAACCATTTGAGCCCGATGCCGAAAACAACAAGAAGCGTGACTGCCAAGCCGAATGCCGGAAGTCCCCCGACGAACAGGCTGGCGGGGACAAGGACCTTATCAAAGCCTTTGCGGATGTACGCCGCCAAGGCGCCAAGCAGATTGCCGATCAGCCAGCCGATGAGGATGGCAGGCAGCTGCAGGGAGATCGTCCAGACGACGGACGACATGACGATGTCAACGACAGGGCGCGGGTACTGCTGGAAGGATATGCCCATATCGCCCTTGAACAGGTTACCTACATAAATGAAAAATTGCTGCCAAAGGGGCTTATCAACGCCGAACTTGCGGGCCCAGTCGCGGTATATCTGGTTAATGGTGTCCTGGTTGGCTATACCGGTGGCGATTTTGCCAGTGATGGCCTGAACGGGGTCGGCCGGCATCAGCCGCGGCAAAATGAAATTGAGGATAACGGCGACGATCAACGTAATGACGAACCATAGCAATTTTTTGAGGAAGTATTTCCTGTATCCTTTCAACGCGCCTACCTCCCTAATGCCTCGTTTTGTACCGATTGATGGAGAAGGCCATGCTTCCCGGAGGAAACATGGCCTTCTCCGAAGGTTGCATCAATCCGTTGAATCGATACGGATGTTACGGATTGACCAGTTCGAGGTCATAGAGCGCGCCGATGCCGTAGCCGTCGGTGCAGTCGGTGGGCGGATAGCCATGTTCGTCGCCAGCTTCGGGGTAGTTGGTCCATACGGATTCGTTCACGGTATGGAACACGCTGGGCCGGTACATAAGCGCGAAGGACGGGACTTCCGTCAGGTAGATCTTGGTGGCTTCGGTATACAGCGCCTTCAGGGCTTCGGCATCGGTGGTGGAGGGGATCGCCTGGATGATCTCGTCCAAGCGGTCATTCTTGTACTGGCCCCAGTTGCCAGTCCAGTTTCCGGTCTGCCCGAGGAATTCGCTGGAGCCGACCTGGCGCACAGTGTTCCAAGGATAGGTCGGGCCGCCGCCGGCGATGGACCACATGAAGATGTCATACTGGGTCTGGTTGCCGTCTGTGAACACGGTCTGCTCTTCGGACCATTCGGGGAACAGGGTGGTGATCTCAATGCCGATATCCTTGCCTGCCGCGGCGACGATTTCCATAGCCGCCATCCAGTCGGACCAGCCGTTGGGGCAGACAGCGTTCAGGGAGATCTTCTGGCCGCCGACTTCACGCCAGCCATCGCCATCGGAGTCCACGATGCCCGCTTCGTCCAGCAGCTTCTTGGCGCCTTCGATATCCTTGCCGACCCATTGCAGGTCTTTCACGGCTTCCCTATCATACATTGCCTGCTGGCCGGCCGTGGGGTTCATGAGAGAACGCGGCACCTGGGCAAAGGTCGGGGACTGGTTGGTCATGGCGTTGGCGATGATCTGGTCATAGTCCACAGCAATAGCGATAGCCTTGCGCAGCGCGGGGTTCTCCGCGATCACCGGCTTGTTGAAGTTGAACCATGCGGTAGGCATTGTAAGGCAGATGCCGTAGGGCGCTTCGTCCATGTAGGTGGAAATGGGCAGATTCTTTTCCAGCCACATCTTCTGCACATCAGCATTGAACTGCTGGGATACGTCTACCTCGCCCGCTTCCAGCGCGACAGTGCCCGCGGCATTGTCGGCATAGAAGATGTGTCCAATGTACTTGGGCGCGGGGAGCTTGCCCCACAGGGAGGCATCCTGGCCCCAGTAATTGTCGTTACGGGCCAGAACAAGTTTCTGCTCGTCGCAGAAGACAGCGCCCGCATAGGGGCCGGAGGCGACAAAGTCATCCTTGGCCGTGTAGTTCTTGAACGCATCCGCATCGCCGTTCACCTGCTTGTCGATCTTCTCGATCCAAGCGGCGGAGGTGACGTACAGCTGGCAGATCTGGTTGTAGAGCTCCAGGGGATTCTTGGCGGCGCCCTTATCGTCCAGGGCGGCCTTGATGAGAACCGTGGAGTCATCCACCGCTTCAATGGCAGCAATGTAGGTCGGGAGGTTTTTGCCGGTGGAATCCTGATACTTCACATGCGCGGCATAGGTCGCGGCGACGTCCTTGGCCGTGACCGGGGTGCCGTCATTGAATTTTGCAGCCGGATTCATCTTGATGGTCATCTCGGTCTGCGCCTCGTTCACGACCGGCTGGCCGTCAGCGAGCAGCGGATAGAGCTTGCCGTCGAGAATGTTGAACATGTACAGCGTCTCGTACACCAACAAGCGGCGGGACGCGTCGCCAGCGATTGCCATGGCGTTGTTCTGGTTGTCGCTGATAATGTTCCAGGAGCCAACAGAATTCCATTGCTGACCTGCGAAGTACAGCGTCTCATTGCGGGGCAGCTCTGTCGGGATGGTCGTTTCGGCGTAGGCGACGCTGAGCGACATACCGCAGATCATGGTCAGCGCGAGTGCCAGGGCCAAGAGTTTCCGGTTCCGTTTTTCCATACGTATACCTCCACGCTTTTTATCGTTATGGTCGATCCCGACCAATAGCGCCAAAGGAATTCAAACGGCAAATCAGGTGACGATCGCTTTCACCGTCTCGCCGGCACGCACGGTTCCGGGCAGCACAACGTGCTTGGGAATAAAGCTTTTGGGCTTTTCAATGGCCCGAAGCAGCATGCGGATGACCTGGGCCCCAATGCCCTCCGCATCCTGGATCAGGGTAGTGAGCCTTGGATGCAGCACCTCCGACAGATAAATGCCGTCATACCCCGCCACGCTGATATCCTCCGGAATGCGCAGGCCCTGCCGCTCCATTTCATTCAGGCCCACAATGCAGGAGAAATCATCGGGATACAGGATGCAAGTGGGGGGCTTGCGCAGCGCCAGCAATTCCTGGGTGGCATCAATGCTGCTTTTGGGATCGTGATAGTGGGCGGCCTTCACATATTCCGGCGGCACATCCACATTCAGCTCCTCGCAGGTCTTGTAGAAGCTGGCGAGCCGGTTTCTGGTAACCATGGTATCCTCGCCGTGAATATAGGCGATGCGGCGGTGCCCCATTTCATATATGTATCGCGTAAGCTCGCGCATGCCCTGAACATTGTCAGATACCACCGCGCTTCTGTGATTGAACAGATAATCGATCGTCACTACCGGCAAATTGCTGTTGATCAATTCCATCAGCGTCGGCTCGGTAAAGTAAGAGCTGGCAACGATGACGCCGTCATAATTCCGGTGCCTGCAGTAGGTCAGGTAACTGCCCATAATGTTTGCGCCGTCACTGTTGACGATTGTTATGTCGTAGCCGCTTCTTTCCGCCTGGGCCTGTATGCTGTATATGATTTTGGTAAAGTACTCATGAGTCCATACAACGGTATTTTCCAAAAAGATCAATATGCCTATGGTTCGGGACCTGTTCGTTTTCAGCTCACGGGCTGCAGAATTAGGATAATATCCCATTTTCTTAGCCATATCGCGTATCCGCACGGCTGTTTCCGCGCTGATATCCGGCATGTTGTTCAGAGCCTTGCTCACCGATGCAACCGAAACACCGCACCGCAGCGCCACGTCTTTCATCGTGACCATATGCATTGCTCCACAGTTATTTTTTTCCTTAATCGTTAACGCAATTATAGTGCGGACACATAGGATATGTCAAGCATTTTTGATAAATTTTAACTCTGAATTTCAGCATGATGCTGATTCAATTCACATTAATATAGAAGATAGCATGGTCTTTTTCGTATAGTTTTAATAAGTGCGCTCAAACGGCGATTCCTTTGATTCTCAATGCATCCAAATGCCTCCGTAATCGATTACGAAGAATCTTCCGGCCCTTTTCATCCCCCTCCCAGATAAGGAAACAACGGGCACCGCATTGCGTGACGCATCCCCGGACAGGCGCCTATCGGAAATCTTGACAATTCCGCCGGCGTCTGCTAGGCTGGATATCAGCATCATGCAAATGATGGAAGACAAAATACAGACATGCATACACAAGGCCTGACAATGCGCTTTGCTATTCCATTTCTGTCAAAAGGAGCGTGCCTATGGACGCCAAGAAACTGGTATCCCAAATGACGCTGGAAGAAAAGTCCAGCCTGTGCTCCGGCAGGGGCTTCTGGCATGTAAAGGGTGTCGAGCGCCTTCATTTGCCACCCGTCATGGTTTCCGACGGCCCCCACGGCCTGCGCAAGCAGGCGACTTCCGGCGACCACCTTGGTCTGAACGACAGCATTACGGCCGTCTGCTTCCCCACCGCGGTCGGATTCGCCTGTTCCTTTGACCGGGAGCTTTTGAAAACCGTCGGCGAAGCCCTGGGCGAGGAATGCCAGGCCGAGGATGTGGCCGTGATCCTGGGTCCCGCCGTCAACATCAAGCGCTCCCCCCTTTGCGGGCGGAATTTTGAGTATTTTTCAGAGGACCCGCTGGTGGCCGGCGAGCTTGCGGCCGCCTATATCAGCGGCGTGCAGTCAAAGCACGTTGGGGTCAGCCTGAAGCATTACGCCGTAAACAATCAGGAGCACCGCCGCATGACGGTGAACGCCGTGGTGGATGAGCGCACGCTGCGGGAGATTTATCTTTCCGGCTTTGAAACAGCCGTCAAAAAAGCAAAGCCCTGGACGGTCATGTGCTCCTACAACAAGGTCAACGGCACCTACGCCAGCGAAAACAAAAAGCTGCTCACCGATATTTTGCGGGACGAGTGGGGCTTCGACGGCTTTACCGTCACCGATTGGGGCGCCTGCAATGATCATGTGAAAGGTGTTCAGGCGGGTTTGGATCTGGAGATGCCTTCCAGCGGTGAAACAAATGACAGGCTGCTGGTTCAGGCCGTCCGCGACGGAAGCATACCGGAGTCTGTCGTTGATCAGGCTGCGGAACGCATTGTCTCCGTCGTCGCGCGTTACCTGGAAAACAGGGATGCTTCCGCCGTGTTCGACAGGGGCGTGCACCATCACCTGGCCAGGCGCATCGCCAGGGAAAGCATGGTGCTTTTGAAGAACGACGGAAACCTGCTGCCCATTCGCGGCAACAAAAAAGTTGCCTTTATCGGCAAGTTCGCCAAGGAGCCGCGCTTTCAGGGCGGCGGCAGCTCCCACATCAACGCCAGTGAAGTCACATCCGCCCTGCAGGCTGTGCGCAGCGTCCACGGGAATGTGGTTTATGCGCAGGGCTATGACACGCTTGAGGACGTGGTATTGCCTGAACTGATCGCGGAGGCGGTGGAAGCCGCCAGGGCGTCGGACATCGCGGTGCTGTTCCTGGGCCTGCCGGACGCCTTTGAGTCGGAGGGTTACGACCGCGCCCATATGCGTTTGCCCAAGTGCCAGCTTACGCTGCTGGACGAGGTGCTGAAAGTTCAGCCGCGGGTAGCCGTGGTTTTGCACAATGGATCGCCGGTGGAATTGCCATGGGCGGACAGCGTTCCCGCCATACTGGAAGCCTACCTGGGCGGCCAGGCGGTCGGCGGCGCGGTGATTGATCTTTTGTTCGGCGCGGCCAACCCCTGCGGCAAGCTGGCGGAAACCTTCCCCCTTAAGCTGGAGGATACGCCCGCCTACCTTTTCTTCCCCGGCGACCGGGATACGGTGGAGTACCGGGAAGGCATCTATGTCGGCTACCGCTGGTATGACACAAAGAAAATGGATGTGCGCTTCCCCTTCGGCCATGGTTTGAGCTATACAACCTTTACCTACAGCAACCTGCGCCTTGGCCCAAGCGAGCTTAAAGACGGGCAGCCGCTGACCGTCGCCCTGGACGTTACAAACACCGGCAGCACTTCTGGCAAGGAAATCGTGCAGTTGTACGTGGCCAGCGCCCACAAGGGCGTATCCAGGCCGGAAAAGGAATTGAAGGACTTTGCCAAAGTGGCCCTTGCGCCCGGCGAAACAAAGACCGTGACCATGACGCTTGAGAGCAGGAGCTTTGCCTACTATGAAACCGCCCTCCCCGGCTGGCATGTGGAAAACGGCGCCTACCGCATCCTGATCGGCGCTTCCTCCAGGGACATCCGGCTGGAAGGAACCATCCAGTATACCGGCGCGCCGCAGCTGAAATGTGCCTTCACCCTGGATTCCACCCTGGGCGACATCATGGATACGCCCCAGGGAAAGCCGTTTATCGACCAGATCTTTCAGGGGCTTTCGGCCCTGACCCAGGCCGCCGGCGAAGGCTCGGCTGTCAGCCGGGAAATGATGGCCGCCATGATGCGGGACCTGCCGCTGCACGCCATCGCTTCTTTCTCCCAGGGCCAGCTTGGCCGGGAGACGCTGGAAGGGATCGTTTGCAGTTTGAACAGCGGCGTCTGACAATGTGATAACAAGCGAGGGCTGCCTGAAACTCAATTCAGGCAGCCCTCGTATTTGGCATGAATACGGATAACAGAGTACTTATTATGTGCTATATAATGTATTTTTGCTTCAGATACCCATCCAGGTTTCCATATTCAGATACCGTCATGAAGGGTATTTTCAATTCCTGCATGCTGGCGGCAAGGATGGCCGTGCCGTGGGCCATGATATCCGCCCGCTGCGGCTGCAGGCCGTGCAGCTTCAGCCTTTCCTCCAGCGGCATATCGGCCAGCCGGTGGAGCCATTCTTCCGCCAATTCCTTCGTGATGCGGCATCCGCTCAGCTGCGTTTTTTCCATCCAGGGAACGTCCTTTATTATCGCCGCCAGCGCCGTAAATGTCCCGCCGACGCCTACCCATGCATCCGGCAAACCGGCTTTCCTGACCGGGCCGATCCCCTCCCGCAGTATTTCCTTGGCGGCCTCAATCACCTTGGGCACATCACTGGAGGATTTCATGGGATACAGCCGGAAAAGCCTGACCGCGCCCATTTGAAGGCTTACGCCGCATTCGATTTTGGGACCTGTGCCAACCACATACTCCGTGGAGCCGCCGCCGATATCGATCACGCCGGCCCGCGCGCCCGTGGTCGCGCCCAAAAAGGAAAGCGCCGCTTCGTTTTCGCCGGTACAGACCTCCAGCACAAGACCCGTTTTCGTCATGATCATGCTGCTGAACTGCTGTTGATTCCCGGCGTCGCGAACGGCGCTTGTGGCAAACAGATGAATTTCGTCCACCTTCAGGGCGATGGCTTTTTGGTGCATGGTGAAGACGGCATCCAGCGTCTTTTGCATGCTCTCCATGCTCAGGTTCCCATCCTGATCCAGCCCGCCAAACAGGCGGGTCCCTTCCCTGTCCCTATGCACCCGATGAAGCCTGCCTCCCTGAACGTCGGCCACCAGCATACGGACAGAATTGGACCCAATGCCAATGACTGCAGCCCGCATGACCCCACCCCCTTTCCCTATTAAAAAATCAGGGCTTGTCCCCTTCCTGAACCACCTGAAGCTGCGGCACCTGCCCGTTGTTTGAATAGAGCGCTTCCGGGTTGGTGATGACAAAACGAATCTCGCCGGGCTTCAAATATCCAAAGCGTGTTCTGGCCTGATTCATGATATAGGCGTCGGTGCCAGATATGCTCAGCTCCGCTTCCAGCTTCAAGCCCTTCTCCTGCTCCGCGGAAGCCTCTACCCTGGCCTGATCTGCGTCCTTGACGGCCTTTTGATGCATCGCGTTGATATTGTTGTTCAAAACCAGGAACGCAATGCCAACAACGGCCAGCACCAAAAACAGTGTCAGATATTGTACTCTGCGCGGCTGCTTCATGGTCAAGCCCACTTTCAATGCAAAATCATTTTCTTACGTATTCGCCGCGTTTTCTTTGTTTCCTGCCTATCCGTTCCAATTTTCTGCGCTCCCGCTTTTCCTTATGCCGGGCCATTGCCGCCTGTGCCGGCTGTACGATCCGCTTTTCCACGAAAGCAGCGATTCCCAGCACCAGGCGGCGCAGGCCAAGCATATACAATAGGCCGCCGCAGGCCAGCCCCAGCAGGGAATACAGCCGCAGCCCGTCCTGCCCGGTCATGACCAGGGCCAGTGTCAGCGCGCCGCCGGCCAAAAGGAAAAACAGCAGATCGGCGCCGGCGGTAAGGCCTTTGTTTTTTGTTTTGCGCAGCAGGCCCAGCACATCATAGATCACGCCCAGCCCCAGGCCCAGATAAATCATCCCCAGAAATACCCATGCCTGGCTTTTTGTTTCAAAGAACGGCGCCATATCGTCACCTGAACATGCGGCCCAGCACGTTCCCGCCCTTTCGTATTTTTCCGCCTTCCGGATAGGCGATGGCGTCGATCCGGCCATCCATGATCAGGTTGCCGTCCTCCAAGGCGAACTTGGATATGTGAAGGCCCTTGCCCGTGATCACCATTTCCCCGCCGGATGTCTCCAGGACTACCTCCTCCTCGTGAAAGCTTTTCACATCGTTGACGCCGCTTAACATGGCGCGGCTTCTGTTTTCCATGGAAACGCCATGGGGTCTGCCGTCATTTCCCTTTGCCGATGTATTCTCCGCACGCTGCTCCTTCATGATTGATTCCTCCCATGCAAAAGCTCTTTCCCATATGTATGCGAATCATTTGCGGGAAAGAAGCGCGGCTATTGACGGATGCATTCTTTCACGTTATAATTGCGTAAACCCAATATCAATAATTGGTTTACGGAGGATGGAAACCATGCAGCAAAAAACCAAGTACCTGGCGATGTCTGCCCTATGCACCGCGTTGATGGTGGTGGGCGCGTACCTTCGTTTTCCCCTGCCCTTCCTGGCTGTGCAATTTACGACCCAGGTCTTTTTCCTGCTGGTCACGGGGCTTGTTTTGCCGCCCAGGTACAGCGCGGGCGCCATTGCGGCCTACGTGCTGCTGGGGCTTGCCGGATTGCCGGTTTTCTCCCAGGGCGGCGGTCTGCAAACGGTGCTTACGTACAATTTTGGGTATCTGCTCGGCTTTATTTTATCGGCATTCATCACTTCCCTATTGCATCAGAAATGGCAGAAAAAGAAATGGGGCTATATTGTGCCCGCAATCATTGGCGTTCTTGCCGTGTATGTGGTCGCGCTGCCCTACGCGGCGCTGCTGGCCGCTTTGTACATGGCAAAGCCCATGGGCTTTGCCGCGCTGATGAACTCGTTTTTCCTGGCCTTTTTGCCCCTGGACCTTGTAAAGGCGGCAGGCGCCGCTCTGGTGGCCAGCCAGGTACGCAAAGCCTTGCGGTACTGAGACCGCCTCTGCATCTGCATATGGAAAAACCGCCCTGCAACAAAGCGGGGCGGTTTCTTTCATGTCGCTGACTGGCCATCGTCACTTTGTCAATAAGCAGAGCCTTCCCCTTGGGGGAAGGTGGCGCATAGCGCCGGATGAGGTGCTTTCCTTGCAACAGGCCTGCTTCCCAGCCAAGCCACCTCATCAGTCACCTTCGATGACAGCTTCCCCTCAAGGGGAAGCCTCTGGTGCTTGATGCGGTCCAACTTTCAGGGCAGTTTTTGCGTATGGCTTATCCGATCATCCAACCGTGCCGGGAATCTGCTGGTCGCCCGGCATCAAAAGCTGCAAAAACGGCAGAAACGCGGGCTTTGCGAGTATCTCCATCAGCAGGCCGTTCAGCTGGTCCGCGTTCAGGCTGACGAAATCTTCGGCGGCATTGACATCCACCGGCGCAAACGTCCACGGCGGCGTCGTCTTGCCCTGGGCGTCCAGCTTAACATCCACGGCGCCGCTTACAAAGCGCAGCTGCGCCTGGACGGAGGTGGAGGCGTTGCGGGCCTGGCCGCTTGAAAATGTCGCGGAGGCCGTTAAATTCGCGGGCTCGGTCAGGATATATTGCGCCTTGATTTCATCCGTTGGCGCCTCTACAAGATGGCTCCAGTCGGGCTGAAGCTCCACCGTCAGGGCGTACAGCTCGTCGTTCTTCCCATCCGCGTCGGTCGTGAGCTTCGTTGTGACCGCGGCCTTGTAGGCGGCGGAAAAGGCCTTGCCCGTATACTTGGGCACGGTGGAATCCACCTGCCAGTTGGGGACCTCATTGGGCAGATAGCGGATCAGCCCCTGATAAGGGGCGGTATCCGCCTGTACCCCGGCGCCTGACTGCACGCGAAACTCCAACGTGCCCTCCTGCATATCCAGCTTCACATCTGTGATATCGCCGCCGTCGGCTGCCCTGACCACATAGGTTACATTTTTCAAACCGCCCTCGCCGTTTGCAACGGGCAAGGAAATCGTAGTTTCAATATGCTGTCCCGCCGTGGTGACGCTGCGGTTCATGGTGACGGCGCCGGTAAGCGCAAGCGCGTCCACCGCCTGGAAATAAAAGCTTTGCAGCGCGGGGTTCAGATACAGGTTCGCCTGCTCGGGGGTCATCTTTTCCCATAGCAGCGGAAGCAGCTTCTTGTCAGCCAGCAGGTCCACCAGCAGCTGCTTGATTTCCGCCTTCAGCGCCGCGGTGGGAATGTTGTAGGCAACCTTCATGACCGATACGCCGTTTTCATCCTTTTCCAAAACGGGCGGACCGGCAAAGCCCTGCATCCACAGCTCCACCTTGGTCAGGTACGGCGCGGCGGCATCCGACAGGGCGATATCGCTCTGCCCGTCGGAGGGCATAAGCAGCTTGGCAAGCAGCGTATGGAAGGAAGGCATTTCAGCCTGCAAACCGCTGCCGCTTAAAAGGCCCGCAAAGGCTTCCAAATTGGCGGTAAAGCCGTACAGCTTGCCGGAAGCCAAGCCGGCGTCCAGCACCGCCCTGTCCTCCTGCTGATACAGCGCGGCCTTTATCAGCTCTTCCTGGTCGTTTTTCAAGGAGAGCATCAGCTGGCTCTGCGCCTTCTGCAAAACATACTGCACATCCAGCGAAAGCGTGCTTACGCCCGTAATGCCGCTTACCGTGACAGTGCCTTTCAGCCCGGAACCCGCGTCCAGCTGCTTTTGCATTTTTTGCATGAGCACGGACTCAGCACCGGCGACTGATCCCAAAGCAGGCAAAACAGCCAGAAGCACCGCGGCCATCAGCCCAATGAAACGCTTTTTCACCGTTCATCCCTCCCCGATCATTGGCTCACCTGAAAACCCGCCTGAGATATTTTGTCCCAGTCTTCCTGGGGGATGCTCTTTTTGATCAGCTCCAGCGACGATTCCGGCAGCATCAGCACGGCCTGCCAAAGGGAAGCCACCGCATTGGCTTGCACCGTTTGCGCAAGCTCCGCGGCCTGGTCTGCCGTCATCCCGCTCAATGACAGAATATCGCCGGTGCTGTTCCATACAAGCTCCGCGCTTTGATCCGCCGCCAGGGAAATGGTGACATCTGTCTGAACCGCCTTGTCTTTGCTTACGGCGATGCGCGCATTGCCCTTTAAGGACACTTCTTCCCCTGACCTATACGCCAAAAGGCTGGGCTGTATGACAAGGGTGTGCGTATCCTCCTCCGGGCCGCTAACCGTCCGTTTGATTTCCCCTTCCACGCGCTGGTTATCGTCCGCCAGCAGGCAATCCAGCTTGCCGGTCCATTGCTCCCGCGATGTCTTTTTGCTGAGCTTGTTTTTGATATCCAGCCCAAAAGAAAGGGTGTTCTTCGCCTTCTTGCTTTCCAGGTTCCATTTGCCGGTCACCGTAAGATCATCCGAGCCTGCGGCCGCAGGCGCCTTGAGGCTTAGGGACTGTATGCATTGCTCCGCGTCGGACCGGAAAGCCCAGAGAAAAGTCACTGTGCGCGCGGATACATTGTCAAAGCCCAGGGTGGCCTTAACGCCGAGCCCCACGTTTTTCCCTTGTGATGTCTGATACAGCGTGATCACCGCATCGCCCTTCATGCTGACCGATGAGAAAAGCGCGGCCGCTTCCCGCCAGCTCAAGTCCTCCGCAAGCTTTTGAAGCGTTTCCTTTAAATGCTCCGCCTCCCCTTCCGGCACGGTGTACACAAGCGCCTTGCGGGCGGTAATAACCGAAAGAAGACCAAAGCTCCCCTCTTTCTCCACCGCATAAGCAGAAAGAGCGGACAATGCCTCCGGTATCTTCTGGGCAAGCGCCATCGGATCAGGGACGCCCGCGGCCCAGAAAGGGATCTCCGTTTCCTCCCCCAGCAGTTGGGATAAGGGCGACCCCTCCTCGCCGGACAGCGTCACGCCGGGCAAAAGGGATGTCTGCGCAAGCGTCTGCTCGCCTGATTGCTCCAGGATATCGACCGCCGTTTCCTGCCCGATCAAAAGCTGCGTCCTGCTGGTTTCCACCTGGCTTAACATCTGCCAGCCTACATTGAGCCTGCACTCGTTCAGAATACGGTTCATCATGGACAGCGTTTCTTCCCCAAAGGGCACCAGCGCATGCAGCGAGGCCGAAAGCGTGATATTTTGGGGGTTCCCGCTTTCCGCTTTTTCAAGCCACTGCGCCAGCATGGGCGACAGCGCGGGCGCTTCTTCCGCCAGGGCGGCGGAATACATAAGGCAGCAAAGCAGGAACAGTACGGCGATTACCAAGGCGCAAACGCCCGGACGGCGCTTTATCATTTGCAATACTCCTTCCGGCATTCTCCATGGAATCGAACGAATGGGTAATGGAAAACCCTGCATCCATTCCCCCATTTTCTCAATCGGTCAGGCCGGATCAGCCCACAGGGCGAGGCACGCCTCCAGCTCAGCCATGGTTTTTGCGCCATTGGCCATCGCCCTGAGCTTTGACGCGCCTTTCAGACCCCCGGCATACCAGCCGATATGCTTGCGCATTTCCCGGACCGCCACGTCTTCCCCCTTCCACTGCGCCATCATGCGGGCGTGGCGCAGCGCTGTTTGAACGCGCTGAGAAAGGGAGGGCTGGGTGGGTTCCTCGCCGCTTAGGACAGCCTTCGCCTGGGAAAACAGCCACGGATTGCCCATGGCCCCCCGGCCGATCAGCACCCCGTCGCACCCCGTGTGGCGAAGCATGAAAAGGGCGTCGCCGGCGCTGAACACATCGCCGTTGCCAAGCACCGGGATGGACAGCGTCTGCTTTACGCAGGCGATGGCATCCCAATCCGCCTTGCCGCCATACTGCTGGGCCCGGGTGCGGCCATGCACGATCACTGTCTGCACCCCGGCCTGCTCCGCGGCGCGGCCTAGGTCCAGCACGTTGACGGAGCTTTCATCCCACCCAAGGCGCAGCTTGACGGAAACAGGCAGGGATACGGCCTTCACGACAGCGCGCATGATTGCTTCCGCCAGTTGCGGCGTTTGCATCAGCCCGCTGCCTTCCCCATTGCCCGCAATTTTGGGGGCCGGGCAGCCCATATTGATATCAATGCCCCGGTAGAGCCCTCTTTCTTCAAGCTTTGCGGCCGCCCAGCCCATGATGTCCGGCTCCTTGCCGAAAATCTGCAGGTAGACAGGCCCTTCATCCGGGTGGATTTGCAAAAGCTGCTCCGTAGCCAAATTGCCGGGCGGCGCGCACTTTAAGCCCATGGCGCTGACCATTTCAGTATAGGCGGCGTCGCAACCCTGCTCAAAGCACAACAGCCGGAAAGGCCAATCGCTGACGCCCGCCATGGGCGCCAGGCGAAGGTCAAAAGCGGGCATATCACTCCTCCGCTGCTACGGGAAACTGGGCCATGCGGCATACCGTCTCCCCATAGGGCGTCAAATGAAGCGTCAGGGCATCGCCTGCAAGCTCCGGGCGGATCGGTGGCATTGTGAGTTTTTCCCCCTTGGCATCCCATTCAGGGACTTTGCGGAACACGGCAGATACCTGCAGTTGTTCCCCGCCGTCTTTTTCCGCGAGGGCCACGCTCATTGCTTCATCAGGCGCAATGGCCAGCTGCCACAGCGGCTGTTCCCCATCCACCGACAGCGCCATCAAAAGCGGCCCAGCCTCCACCGCGGCGCTTTGGTGGTGCCAGCGGGTCAGACGGGGCTGCATGGGCAAGGAAAGCTGCACCTTGTCGCCGTCCTGCCAGGTACGGTTCAGCACAAAAAAGCTGCCGGCCTGCGCGGTTTGCCCGCCCTCGTCATTCACAAGCACCTGCGCATCCTCCGCCCAGGCCGGAATGCGCAAATGCAGCGGGAAAGCCGCCGGTTTCTTTAGTTGCATGGATATTGTGATCTCCCCATCCAGGGGGTACTTTCCCTCTACACAGATGGCGATGGCTGTCGTCCCGATTTTCCAGCGCAGCGTTGACGGCGCATAGCCCATCAGCGCCAGGCCCTCGTCCTTGGCCGCCATCCACAGGCCGGAAGCGTACCCGGTCATGCCCTTGAGCCAGGCATCGACCCAGGGCCCCACTTCGGCAACGGGCTTTGATTCTGATGGAAAGGGGCCGTTGACCCGCTGGTACGGGCGGATGCGGCCGTTTTTCTCCATGGCCGGCAGGATATTGAGGGCGATCTTCTCCCAAGCGTCGGCAAACCAGACTCCCCCTTGGGAAATCAGCAGCTGTTCCAGGGAGAACATGGCTTCCGCCGCGGCCCGGCCGTCGATGCCGCAGGAAGGGTCGCCGCCCATCAGCGCGGGCTCCGCCGCAAACAGGCCGTGGGCGGTGCCATGATAACGCATCACCTTTTCCAGGCCGATCCTGCCGGCCTCCTGCTCCTTGCTGCTGCCGGAAAACCGCGAGAGCACGGCAGGGGTTTTCAAACCCTTGGCCAGCGCTAGCCCATCGGCCATGATCTTCTGCTTTTCGTAATAGGCACGGGTTTGCCCGTCGGGGGACGCCAGGCCCTTTTTCATTTCCTCCGGGGAAATGTGCTTTGTAAAGGACCGGGTTACAGGAAAGGTATGGAAAAAACCCGTCCAGTCCAGCCCCAGGCTGCGGAGCTTTTCAATCAGCTTCAGCAAAAAGCCCTTGTCTGCCCATTGGTATACGCAAATGGCGGCATAGCCGAATTCCCCCGTCAGTGCCGCGTCAGAAAAGGTTTCGAACAGCTTTTCCGCATTCTTGTATACATATTGCAGGCTTTTCAGCAAATAAAGCAGCACCCGCTTGTCGGCTGTGGACGCGTACCAGGCAATCAACCCCCGCATAACCGACGCCTGGAACGAAAGGCTGCTTCCCGCCTCCCACGCGCCGTCCTCCCGCTGCGCGGCAAGGATCAATTCCACCCGCTCGCGAGCCTGCGCGAGAAGGGTTTGATCGTCTGTCAAAAAGGCCAGCGCGGCATAGCCCAAAAGGCGGTCGTCCTCCCAGGACATTTTGGATACCCACCGGGCGGCATCCTTGAGTCTATGGTAAAGCTCCCCCTGGGGCCGTACCGCCTTGTACGGCAGCGGCGCAAAGCAGGCGTCGGTGAGGGGGGCTTTTGTGAGCATCGGTTTCTTGGGCATAGTGATCCTCCAACATTCATTCCTTGGTAAGGGTACAGCCTGTCCATGGCTTCATTATACTGTATTGTAAAGGTGCGTCAAGCCTTTTTCAGCTTCGCATAGCCCGCCGTTTTCAAGAAGGCCAGCATACCGCGGCACCCATCCTCGGTCTGCTTGTATACGCCGGCATCCGCAAGCACCTGGCTGCACACATCGGCCACGGCATTTTGCAGCGCTTGCCGCGCCGCGTCCGTCGAAAGGCTTGTACCGGTTTTTTTTGCGACCTCTGTTAGCCAGGTAAAATGCTTGTGGGCAGGATCCTGCGCATCCGGTTCCGTCAAGGGTTTTGCGCCGGTGAGATAGCCCTCCAGCTCCTTCAATTCTTCCTTCAGCCGGCCGGGAAGGATGAACAGGCCCATCACCTCAATGAGGCCGATGTTTTCCTTTTTGATGTGGTGCAGCGGCGCGTGAGGATGGAACAGCCCCAGGGGATGCTCCTTCGTCGTGCGGTTGTTCCTGAGCACCAGCATCAGCTTGTATTCCCCGTCCGCTCTGCGCAGGATGGGGGTGATGGTGTTGTGGGGCTCCGCGGTGTGGGCCAGGATGTCGCGCGCGGGGTCGCTGTATTCCCGCCAGAGGGCAAGGATGCTGACAGCCTGCGCAATCAGCGCTTCCCGGTCCTTACCGTACAGGGCGATGGCGGACATGGGCCAGTCAAGCACCGCGGCGCGGATATTGGGCACGGGGGACGCAAGCTCAACGCTGTCCGCGGCCTTGTCCATGGGGAAGGTATAATGGCCGCCCTGGAAATGGTCATGGTTCAAAATGGAGCCGCCCACGATGGGCAGATCGGCGTTGGAGCCGATAAAATAATGCGGAAACTGATCCGCAAAATCAAACAACCGTTCAAAGGACTGCTGCGATATGACCATGGGCACATGACGGCTGTTGAAAACGATGCAGTGCTCGGGATAATACAGATACGGCGAATACTGGATATACCATTTGCCGCCGCCCAGCGTTACAGGCACCACCCTGTGGTTCTGCCTGGCAGGAAAGTTCAGGCGGCCGGCGTAGCCGGGATTTTCAATACACAGCATGCACTGGGGATAGCCGCCCTGCGGCGCGTTTTTCAGCCTGGCGATCTCCTTGGGATCCTTTTCAGGTTTGGAAAGGTTGATGGTGATCTCCAGTTCGCCGCAATCCGTTTTCGCAAAATAGCGGATGTTCTTTTTGATATGGTCCACGCGGATGTAATCGCAGTCCCGGCACATCTGATAAAACCACTGGGTGGCAGCCTCCGGGCCTTTTTCCTCCAGCAGCCTTTGAAATTCCCGGCGGACCGCAACCGGCGCCGGCGTCACGCAGCCCATGACGCGGGTGCTGAACAGATCGCGTTCCGTTAAGGTATCCTCAATCAGGCTCATGCCTACGGCGGCATCCAAAAGCGCTTCCAGATACACGGTGGCCGTTTCCGGAACATCCTCCACCGGGGCAATGTCTCCCGGCGCATCCAGATGCATTACATCCAGCAAAAGATTTCTTGCATAGGGCACATCCTCTTGTTCCAACAAGCCCTTTTTCGCCGCAAAAAAGAGCAGCCCCTCTACTGCCCTGCGCGCCATTTCCTCATGCGTCATGTATCTGTCTCCATTTCCATTAAGCGTTTCTCGTTGCAGCATTGCCACCCTGGTCAGTCTGCATTATAATGGACATATCCGGCAGGTGTCAATGCGCGAAGCCGGAAAGCTGAAAACCGCAAAGGAGAAAAATATGGTACGCCATATCGTCATGTTCTGGCTGAAGGACAAATCGCCGCAGGTAGTGGAGGAAGCCGCGCAGAAGCTTCGTTCCATGGCCGGCAAAATCGAAGGGATGATCTCCCTGGAGGTCGGCCTGGATGCCTTGCACAGCAGCCGCTCCTGCGACCTGTGCCTGACCACGGTGTTTGACTCCATGGAATCCCTGGAACGCTACCGCACCCATCCCGTCCACCTGCCGGTACAGACGCACATGCACGCCATCCGGGAAAGCTCCACCAGCGCGGATTACATTATTGAATAAAAGATCGGGGGCTGTCGCGCTAGATAAATTTATCTAGCGCGACAGTTTTTATTATAGAAGCATAAGCAGCATTTCCCCAAAATAGAAAACTCGCGAAAAATGCGTACAGGAAACACAGCAGGCCATGTATGGCTCAAAAATTCCTTCGGAAAAAGTTAATCCTCATATGCACTTGTCCAAAAGTTTACGCAGAATCAAGCAAGTGCAGCGTGCAGCCATAGCTGTTCCTCATCATTTTGGCGTGGAGTTTGTTCAGATTGAAAGCCATGGCATATAGCAGCGCTTCGATGAACACATGGACGTGTCCGCGTCTTAAGAAGCGCCGGAAGCCATAATTTTGCTTGAGGATGCCAAAGGCGCCTTCGGATTGGATGGAGCGGTTCAGGCGCAGGGTCTTGCCTTCCTCGCTGGTGATCCGTTCCAGTGCCGCCTGCCGTTGGGCGATGAACGTCTTGGAGACCTGCATCTGCCGGTTGCCTTTGGCGCGGGTACATAGGCTTTTCCGGGGACATTCCTGGCAGCCGGAGCATTCGTATACTGTGACTGTGGCCACATATCCCGATTTGGAGCGGCGCTTGGTTTCAGCAATCGGTATAAACAAGTTTCCGGCCGGGCAGGCATAGGTATCGTTTAGGGCATCGTAAGGCATATGTTCCCGTAAATACGCATTGTTTTCGTATTTGCGTGTTTTCGATTTTTCATAGTTTTGAGGTTTGATATACGCTGACTGGCCGCGCTTTTCAAGACCGGTGTAGTTTTCCTCGCTTTCGTATCCTGCGTCAGTCACAACGGCTTGGTGGCGGTGGCCCAGTCCCGCGTCCATCCGGTGAAGAAGGGGCAGCAATGTCAGTTCGTCCGACCGTTCGCTGCTCAAGTCTACACCCACAATATATTCTCCCTCCACCCCAAGCTGCAGGTTGTACCCCGGCTTGAGCTGCCCGTTCTTCATGTGGTCTTCCTTCATCCGCATGAACGTCGCGTCCCGGTCCGTCTTGGAAAAGCTGTTCCTGCCTTTGAAAGCTGCCTTGTAATCCGCATACTTTGCTTTGCGTGAAAGGTATTCCCTCAGCGTCTCTATGTCCCGCTGTAGCTGGGCTTTCCGTTTCCCTCGCCCATGGACAAAGATGATCCCCGATGCACGTTCCTCCAGGGCTGCCATATATTCTTCCGGCGGTGCCCCTTCCGGCAGCAATATCCCGTACGCCCTCATCAGGTAGTCCAGAAATGCCCTTAGCTTTTCTTCCAGCCGGACTTCATATTTCTTTGTGGATTTCTCCCACACAAAGCTGTACCGGTTCGCATTTGCTTCTGTCTTCGTCCCGTCCACAAACAAATGCTTATACGCTATCTCCCCGCGCCCATGTAGCTCCTTCACCACCTGGTAAAACAGCCCCTCCCCTACTTCCCCTCCCAGCCGGTCTCTGATGAAGCTCGCAAACCGGCTATGGTCCGGTACCCGTTTCCCTCCCCGCAGGTACATGAACCGGATATCATTCCGGCAGGCGGCTTCCAGTCCCCGCGTGGAATATACTCCTTCCATGAACCCCAATACCACGATTTGCAGCATCTGCTTCGGTGTTGCCTCGTCTGCTTTCGTTTGGCGGTCATATGCCGCGTACAGCCCTTCCAAGTCCATCCTTTCCGTGACTTCCAGCAGCAGGCGTACCGATTCCTCCGCTCCGATCTCGATTCCCACATCCAGCGGCATCACCACTTGCTTTTGCCGCTCTTTTGTTGTATCCTGTCTCTGTTGTTGGTTTTTCATTGCAAGAATATCATACAACAAAAAACGAGAGACTGCATCTGCATTCCCTCGTTTTTTTTGCTCCCTTTGCGCGACAGCCCCACTGCTTTATTTGCGGATCTTATTGACGATGGACAAAAGGATCACCGAACCAATCACTGC
Source organism: Bacillota bacterium (assembly GCA_023425025.1). Lineage (GTDB taxonomy): Bacteria > Bacillota > Clostridia > Christensenellales > Aristaeellaceae > JAEWAH01. The sequence goes on along the minus strand of JAFADG010000041.1, from coordinate 69,596 downwards.
CACAATCAGGCTCCAAAGGTTAAAGCCGGTGACGCCCCGTCCGCCCAGCAGGTTTACTACAAAACCGCCGATGGAAGCGCCGATAACACCGACGACGATGTTCAGCCCAAGGCCCATCCGCTGGTTGTTGCCTGTGAATTTGCTGGCAAGCCAGCCTGCCAGGGCGCCTAAAATCAACCATCCCACAAGTCCCATATGTGCGCTCCTTTCTCATCTGTGCGTCAAAGCAAAACAGAATGGTATAAGAATGGATCATGTAACATGCCGCTGTGCGGCTATTACAATATTATCTATTTCCCATGTAATTTCCTGCTTTCTTCAAATAACTGTCGAAAAATTGCAGACATTGGCGGTGGATGGCTTTCAGGCAGTCTTCCGCACGCATCGATGCTTCAAATCCATTGAAAAGCCGCGTCAGCAGCGGGCTTGTAAGGGATAGGTCTGTCAGCGAAAAATGCCCCACGCCTTGCATATTCACATAAAACGAATCCGCCTGGGGCTTTTCCATCAGCCTTTGATTCTGGGCGTATTGCGGCCAAACGGCAAGATTCGCAAAGGAGCTGCCGGAATATATGTTCAGCACAGGCGCCGGATAATCATCGCTTATAAAAACAAACTCCCCATCTTCAACGCCCGTTATATCGCACATAAAAGGGGATTCCATCGCGATCACGGCGCCGATATCCTTGCGCTGCCGCCCCAGGCCAAGGGCCGCCGAGCCGCCCAGGGAGTGGCCCATCACGCCGATCCTTGTTCCGTCCACCAGCGAATAAGGCATGCCGGCCGTGGCATCTTCCGCTTTATCAAGAACCGTATCGATCACAAAATTCATATCATCCGTACGCAAAGACATCCACTGCTGATAATAGGCAAAGCTTTGCTGCCTGTCCGCCTTTGCGTCTTCCTTTTGAAGCTGCCGCATATACTCTCCGCTGATATATACGCTCTCTCCGTCGTCGTATTCCGTGTACATGCTATGGTAGGGATGGTCGATGGAGCAAACCACATAGCCATTGCTCGCCAGCTCATAATACAGCGATTCATTGCTGGTATTTACGCTCATGCCCCCGTGAGAAAACACCACCAGCGGATATTTTCCCTGCTCCCCTTTAGGATACCAGAAGGCGGCATTGACTCTTCGGTACGCATCTGTTGCCGAAAAGGTTTCCGGGCGGCCTGCGTCCGTATACGTATAGGCGATGCTGGCCACCTGAAACCTGCCCGTTGGCGGAATGATGCCGCTTTGCGGGAACAGGATCGCGGGTATGGCGCAAAGGAAGATCAGCGCCAGCGCGCCAAAGGTTCTGGCGGCGCCGCCGAAGGGGCGGAAGGGCTTTTCCGCACCTTTTTTGCGCAAAAGCCGCGCCAGGGCAAACAGCGCCTGCGCAAGCAAAAGACCGCCCAGGGGCCAGAAGCGAGCATCCCAAGGGATGACGCCGGCGGCCGTCAGCAAGGCAAACAGCGCACACGCGCAAACCCGCATCCAGCCGGCAAGCCTTGCGCGCCTTGACTTTACCAATAACCTGAGAATAAGGATGGCCGCTTCCAGCAAGGCGGCAGACGCAAACAGGATTCCTGCCATCATCAATGCGTACCCCTTTGCCCAACATGCAATGTGAATACATTGTCAATGATACTATAAATGTGCCCTTTCGCATAGCAAAACCGGGCCTTTTTCCGAAAAAAATCAGCTTGAATCACGGATGCGTTGATAGAATTGCAAAATGCTGGTAGAATAGGCCTGGTAAAGGCGCGCCATATTTGTACGCATGAAGGAGACGGGCAATGGAATATACAATCGCGATACCGACAGCGGAAGAGACCGATTACATTGACGATATGCTGATGGAGCATAACCGCGCCGCCAAGCCTTTTGAGCAGGAGGAACCCTTTATCGGCATCAACCGGTGCATAAAAAACGAACAGGGCGAAGTCATCGGCGGCCTGCTTGCCTATTCGGTGATGTGGCGCATCCTGTATATCGATATGCTTTGGGTGCAGGCCGATCAGCGCGGGAAGGGCATCGGCAGCATGCTGCTGAAGGCAGTGGAGAAGGAAGCCAAAGCCACGGGCTGCCATGTCGCGCATTTGGACACCTTTGATTTTCAGGGCAAGGATTTTTATGTGAAGAACGGTTATACAGTGTTTGGCACCATTGAGGATTGTCCCCTTGGCCATAGCGAGCATTTTTTGTTTAAACGGCTGTAGGTTTCCGCGATGGATAACCTGCATATAAAAACGAACAAGCACGCTCGTCCACATAAAAGCGCCCCGGCCAGCATGGACTGGGGCGAAAGCTTTTTTCGCGACTGACGCGCTTTACTGTACCGCTTTTATATATTCCTGGGCAAGCAACGTGATCTTGTCCCACTCCCCCGCCTCGATCCACTTTTTGTTGACGATGCTGCCGCCGACGCCGACACCAACGGCCCCCGCCGCCAAAAAGTCAGCGCAGTTTTTTTCCGTTATCCCGCCTACCGCGATCAACGGAATATGCGAGAGCGGCGCTTTTACGGCCCTTACATATTCCGGGCCAAGGCTGCCCGCCGGGAACAGCTTTACGGCGTCGGCACCTGCTTGATGAGCCGCAACGATTTCCGTGGGCGTCATGGCTCCGGGGAACGCGCCCATCCCGTTCGCCTTTGCTTTTACGATGATTTTTGCATCCACATTCGGCGAAACCATATACATGGCGCCAACTTGGCGGGCGAGCTCCAATTGCTCCAAAGTCAGCACGGTTCCCGCGCCTATTGCCATCTGTCCCTCAAACACTTCGCGCACGGCACGAATAGCGTTAGCGGTATCCTGCCATGTATCCGGCCGCTGCTGGTCAAAGGTCACTTCCATCATGCGTATGCCGCCTAAGTGAAGCGCCTTGGCAAACGGGAGCATATGCTCCGCTGACAGGCCGCGGACGATAACGATGATCCTGTCCCGTTTCAGGTATTCCATTACGTTCATGAGCGTTCCCCCTGTCCGCCGTTTTGGGGCGGGTATCTATTACCACTCGGCGATCACGCCGTCAGAATCCCGCCAGATGGGGTTGTGCCAGTTGTGGCCGATCTCGGCCATCTTGCGCACATAGTCCTCATCCACCTCAATGCCAAGGCCCGGACCGGTGAGCAGCCCGGCGTGGCCATCCTTGTACGCAAAGACTTCCGGGTTTTTGAGGTAATTAAGCAGATCATATCCCTTGTTGTAATGGAGGTTGAGGCTCTGCTCCTGAATAAAGGCATTGGGCGTGCAAAAATCCATCTGCAAACAGGCCGCCAGGGCAATGGGGCCCAGCGGGCAGTGGGGCGCGATGGCCACATCAAAAGCCTCCGCCATGGCCGCGATCTTGCGGGCTTCCAGAATGCCGCCGCAGTGGCTTACATCCGGCTGCAGAATATCCACCCCGCCGCGCATGAGCATGCGCTTGAAGCCCCAGCGGGTAAAATTGCGCTCGCCGGTAGCGATGGGGATGTGGCAGGCCCGGGCCAGCTCCAGAAATTCATCCTCGTTTTCGCAGAGCACCGGCTCCTCCACAAACAAAAGGTTATAGGGTTCCAGCTTGTGCATGAGTACCTTGGCCATGGTTTTATGAACACGGCCATGAAAATCGATGGCGATGCCAAGCTTATCACCCACCGCCTCGCGGATGGCGGCCACGCGGGCAATGGTCTCATCCAGCTTTGCGTGGGAATCGATCCATTTCAGCTCGTCCGTTCCGTTCATCTTTACGGCCCGGTATCCCTGGCTGACCGCCTCCCGGGCCGCGTCCGCCGTATCCCGGGGATGGTCGCCGCCGATCCAGCGGTATACCTCAATGCGGTCCCTGACCTTGCCGCCCAGGAAATCGTACACGGGCATGTTGTGATACTTGCCCTTGATATCCCACATGGCCTGCTCGATGCCCGATATGGCGCTGGTAAGCACCGGGCCGCCGCGATAAAACCCGGTGCGGTACAGCATCTGAAACGTGTCTTCAATTTCTCCCGCGCTTTTGCCGATGAGATGCTCGCTCATCTCCTTCACGCAGGCGGCCACCGTAGCGGCCCGGCCTTCCACAATGGGTTCGCCCCAGCCCACAATGCCGGATTCGGTAGTCATTTTCAGAAACAGCCAGCGCGGCGGAACCTGGAACAGCTCAATGGATTTGATTTTCATATGCGCACCTCCATGGATCAAATAATAACGATATTATTGAAACAGCCAGTATACACCAAAGACAAGCGCAAGCAGTTGAAGGATCAGAAGCAATGGAAAAAAGATTTTGAAATACCAATGCTTTGTTTTATGGCGCAGCCGCTGCATGCCCAGCACGCCGCCCAGGCCGCCAAACAAGGCGGTCGCGAGAAACAGCCTCGCTTCGGGTACACGGCGCGCTCCTCTTTGGGCGCAGCGCTTGTCGTAGCGCATCAACAGATAGGAGATCAGGTTGGCAATGGCCAGCAATAAGCCTGCCGCCAGCATAATGGTGCTTTTGCTCATTTCGTTCCTTCACTTTCCGGCTTGTCTGAAATATCATAGCGCAGGCAGCCCGTTTTGTCACGCATGGATTGCGATATTTTCTCATTATTGGAAGCATTAAAAACGGAGGCCCGGCCATCTGTCTGGCAGGAACCCCCATTTTTAACGCCAATCTGCAAGTCATTGGGCAAAGAAGCCGCTGACATCCCCGTTTTCGATCAATCCTTTTTCCACCCAGTAGGAGGCTGCCAGCGCGGCGATGTCGTATACGTTCTCCTCCTGATTGGGATCATTGAACGTCGCGTTGCCCTCACGGCCCACAAAGGTAATGCCGCCGCACTCGGCCTTGACTTCTTCCGCATTAAGCCCCAGGCCGGCGGCCATGATGGCGTACGCGTCGTCCGGATTCTGTTTAAGGTATTCCACCGCCAGATACCAGGCTTCCTCCAGGGCTTCCACAGCCTTGGGATTTTCCGCAGCAAAATTCGTATTCACGGTCAGCACATCGATGATCGCCCTTGGATATTCCGCGCTGGATACGAGTGTGTGCCCACCCTCCCGCTGGCCGGCGGAGGAAAGGAAGGGCTCCCAGGTGACGGCGGCGTCGATCTGGCCGGCCAGGAAGGCGTCGCCCGCGTCGGAGCTGCCCATCTCGACAATGTTGACCTGATCCTCGGTAATGCTGCTGTCTTTCAGCGCCTGCAAAAAGAAGAAGTAGGAGGTGGCGGACTTGTCCATGCCCACCGTTTTGCCGGCCAGGTCGTCCATGGTCTTGATATCGGCCGTGGCGATGATGCCGTCGCCGCCGGTGGAAAAGTCCATGGTCAAAAGATACTGCTGCGGCGCGCCGCAGGCGTAGTGGATCACATCGCGGTCCAGCACGTTGCCCAGCGCCTGGATGCTGCCCGACACCAGCATGGCCGCGTACTGCGCTTCATCCTCCACAATCACAAGCTCGGGATCAATGCCAAGGTCCGCAAAATAGCCCTTTTCCCTGGCGATATACAGCGGCGCGTAGCCCGCCCAGGTGCAAAAGGCGATCTTGAATCTCACGGGCGATTCCGCCATCGCGGCAAGCCCGAAAGAACTTACGCAGAGCACCACCGAAAGAACAACCGCCAGCAACCTCTTTTTCATATACGATCCTCCCAGTAAATAGTAGGGGTTACCTTCCCATGGCCGCATCCACACTCTCCTGCCAGAGCATGTCCATGATGCGTTTCTTTGTGGACAGGAATTCAGGTGATACCAGCGTGTCCCGTGTGCGGCCCTTTGGCATGCAAACATCAAACACATCGCTGATCGTGCCGGGCCGGCGACTCATGACATAAATCTTGTCCGCCAGCAAAATGGCTTCGTCGATGTCATGGGTCACAAACAGCACCGTTACATGCGTCTCCCGGGCGACGGAGGATAAAAACTCCTGCATGACCACCCTGGTCTGCGCGTCCAGCGCACCGAAGGGCTCGTCCATCAACAGAACCTCGGGTTTGTTGGCCAGTGTGCGCGCGATCGCCACGCGCTGGCGCATCCCGCCGGAAAGCTGCTTGGGCAGCGCGTTTTCAAACTCCTCCAGCCCGACAAGTTTTAGGTATTCCCGTGCGGTTTGCTCACGCTGTTTTTGTGGGATGCCCTTCATTTTCAGGCCGAACGCCACATTTTTGCGCACGTTCAGCCAGGGAAACAGGCTGTAGCCCTGAAACACCATGCCCCGGTCGGCGCCCGGCTGCGTGACCCTGCGGCCGTCCACCTCCACCGCCCCCTCGGTTGCCGTCTCCAAGCCGCCGATGATGTTCAGCAGTGTGGATTTGCCGCAGCCGGAGGGGCCGACCAGCACCACGAACTCCCCCTGCGCCACGGTCAAATTGATATCCTTCAGCGCGTGCACGCCCCCGGCGTCGTGAAAGGTCTTGTGAAGGCTTTTGACAGCAAGTTTCATTTTTGCGTCCGTATCAATCACCCAGCCTTTCGTGCCAGGGTACAATAAGCCTGGCCGCCAGGCGGAACAGCCAATCGGTGAAAAGCCCGATCAGGCCGATCATCACCAGCCCGCCGAAAATCACATCCGTTGCCAGAAAGCGCTGGGATTTTAAGATGATAAATCCCAGCCCGTTGCTGGCGGCCACCATTTCCGCCACGACAAGATAGGTCCACGCCCAGCCGATGGTCAGCCGGAAATCATCCATCAGCCCCGGCAGCGCCGCGGGAAAAATGACCTCCTTGTAAATTTGCCAGCGTTTTGCGCCAAGGGTTCTGGCGGCATTCAGAAGATTTTTGTCCACGGCGGATACGGTATCACACACCATGAGCACCAGCTGAAAAAACGTGCCCAGAAAGATGATGGTGTACTTTTGCGTTTCATCGATGCCAAGGTAGAGTATCGTCAGCGGCACCAGCGCCACTACCGGCAGGTAACGTATAAACTCGATCAGCGGCTGAACGACCGCGCTGAACTTTTGCGACCTGGCCATCAGCATGCCGATGGGCAGCGCGGCGGCCGCCGACCAGAACCAGCCTACCACCACGCGTCCGGTAGACGCGGCGCAATGGGCCCACAGGCTGCCATCCAGCAGCATTTTGTACAAAGACCCAAGCACCTTTGTCGGCGAAGGGATAAAGATGTGGCTGACATAGCCGCCATAGGTGAATACGCACCAAGCGCCCAGAAAAACAAAAAACACCGCAACGGACAGCGAGCGGTAAGCCTTTTTCTTTTTTGAACTTTTGCTGTTGCTTTGCGTTGTCACGACCTACTTCCATTTAGCACTTTAGCATGGTACAGTGATATACTACTGTAATATATGGTTTCTGTCAATATGGGACAGCATTATAGAGAAGTAATCTTTCCGCCGAAAAATATATTTGCGGCCCCTGTACAGCGGGTAGTCTTTCGGTATATGATAGGCTCAAGAAACAAAGAGATGGAGAGTTACATATGCTGAAGATCACAAAGCTGACGGTCAACCATTTCGAGCATTCCATGGGAGTTGGCGCCGGCCCGGCCTTTGGCTGGGTGCTTGACAGCGAAGAACGCAACGTTGCGCAAACGGCCTTCCGCTTTCAGCTAAGCGAGGATGCATCCTTCACAAGTATTCTGTATGACAGCGGCAAGGTGCTATCTGATTGCTCCGCCCACTACCGCCCCGAGGGTCTCCCCTTAAAGCCCGCCACGAACTATTACTGGCGTGTCACCGTGTGGACAGGCGCTGAAACAGCGTCTGAAAGCGAGCCGGCGGCCTTTGTCACCGCCTTGCTCAGCGAAAGCGACTGGCAGGGCCGGTTCATATCTGCTGAAACGCAAGAGGATGCGGAGAATTCCAAGGGGACCTGCGTAAAGACCAGCTTTTCCATAAAAGGCAAGGTCCGCTCCGCCTACGCCTTTTCCACCGCCCTTGGCCTGTATCACCTGTTTGTAAACGGCCAAAAGGCAGGCGAGGACCAGCTGGCCCCCGGCTGGACATCCTACCATCATCACCTGATGTACCAAACGAACGATATCACACTCCTGCTAAAAGAAGGCGAAAACACCCTTTGCGGCTGGCTGGGCGCCGGCTGGTACAAGGGGCTGATGGGCTTTTTGAATACGCGCAACAATTACGGCGGCCGCACCGCGCTGCTGTGCCAAATAGAGATCACCTATGAGGATGGCCGCCGCCAAACCATATACACTGATGAAAGCTGGCAAGGATCAAGCCTGCCCGTGCTGTTTTCTGAAATTTACGACGGCGAAATCTACGACGCCCGTCCGCAGCCGGAGGAAATAAGGCCTGTGCAGCGCATCCCCTATGACCTGAAAAATTTGGACCCGCAGGCCGGCTGCCGCGTCAAGATCATGGATACCCTGAAGGTTCAGGAAATCATAACGACGCCAAAAGGAGAAAAGGTTCTGGATTTTGGCCAGAACCTTACCGGCTGGGTCCGCTTCGCTGTTTCCGGCAAGCCTGGCGACGTGGCGGAGCTGCGCTGCTTTGAAGTTCTGGATAAGGACGGTAACGTATATACCGAAAATCTGCGCTCCGCCAAGCAAACGCTGCGCTATACGCTAAGCGGCCAGGGCGAGGAAACCTATCAGCCCTATTTCACCTATCAGGGATTCCGGTATGTCCATGTAGTGTCCTACCCGGGTGAACTCAAAAAAGAGGCTTTCACCGCCTGCGTGGTGCATTCCGATATGGCGCCTGCCGGCGCCTTTGAATGCTCCCATCCGCTGCTGAACCTGTTGCAGCACAACATTCTTTGGGGGCTGAAGGGCAACTTTCTGGATGTTCCCACCGACTGCCCCCAGCGGGACGAGCGCCTGGGCTGGACCGGTGACGCCCAAATCTTCTGCCCCACGGCCTGCTACCTGATGGATACCCACCCCTTCTTCACAAAATGGCTAAAGGACCTGCAATATGACCAAACGCCGGAAGGCGGCGTGCCCCATGTGATACCGGATATCATCACCCCCGCCAAAGCCCTGGAGGAGAACTGGCTGCAATCCAACGGCACCCATTCCGCCACCGCCTGGGCTGACGCCGCCGTAATCGTCCCCTGGAACGTGTACCTTGCCTCCGGCGATACGCAGGTCCTCATCGACCAGTACGGCAGCATGAAGGCGTGGATCGATTTCATGCACAGCCATTCCAACGGTCCCTTGTGGGAGTACCGTCTGCAGTTTGGTGACTGGGTGGCCCTGGACGCGGAGGAAGGCAGCTGCTTTGGCGCGACCCCCAACGAATACACCTGTTCCGCCTACTATGCCTATTCTACAGGCCTGCTCGCCAAAGCCGCGGCTGTTATCGGGAAGGAAGAGGATGCCAGGTTCTACAAGAGCCTGCATGAAGAAATCCGCCAGGGCTTTGCAAAGGCCTTTTTCACCGGGGATGGCGATCTTAAGGTTACCACGCAGACCGCCCATGTGCTGGCGTTACATTTTGGCTTAACGCCGCCCGAATTTACTGAAAAGACCGCCAAGGCCCTGATCCGCCTGATCGAAAAGGAAGGCGGGCACCTGGTGACAGGGTTTGTGGGCACGCCGTACATTGCCCATGCCCTTTCCGGCAGCGGGCATTTGAAGGAGGCCTATGACCTGGTGCTCAGGGAGGAGTTCCCCTCCTGGCTGTTCCAAGTGAAATTGGGCGCCACCACCATCTGGGAACATTGGGATGGTATCAAGCCCGACGGCAGTATGTGGAGCGCCGGTATGAATTCCTTCAACCATTACGCCTACGGCGCCATCGGCGATTGGCTGTACCGCACCATCGCCGGCATCCGGCTGGATGAAAGCCATCCCGGCTGCAAGCATATATGGATACAGCCCCAGCCCGGCGGCGGACTCACCTATGCCAAGGCGGCTTATCAAGGGGTATACGGCGAGGTATCGGTCCACTGGCAGAAGGATGGGGACCAAATCACGCTGAACGTTCATATCCCCTGCAATGCCACCGCAACCATCGGCCTGGGGAAGGCACAGGTGCTTTCCGCCGATGGGCTGCATTTTAGGGAGGGCTCCTGTGGCTTGACAGCCGAAGCTGGCTCCGGCAGATACCAAGTCGTATATCGCTTTTCTGCATAAAGCAAAATAAGGCATACGAAAAGCGCGGGGCAGGTATCACCTGTTCCGCGCTTTTTGATATACACTGATCAGCCTTATGCCTGCTTCAATGATTGCAGCACCGCAAGCGCCCTGTCCGGGTAATTTGTGATGATCCTGTTCGCCCCGGCCCGTATGGCCATGGTCAGATCCGCTTCATTATTGACCGTCCAGGGATTGACCTCCAACCCCAACGAATGGGCTGCTTCGCACTCGCCTAACACCTGCAGCTCCGAGAAATGGGGATGCAGCGCATCCACATGCAGGGCGCGGGCGTATTCCCAGGGTCGGACCATCATGCAATCATACAAAATGCCGCACTTGAGGCCTTCATCAATGGCCTTTACCCGCAGCAGGCTGTGATGGTTGAAGGAGGAGTACAGCACCCGGTCCGTCATGCCGGCCGCGGCGGCCAGCTCGACGCATTTTTTCTCCAGGCCGGGGTAATCGATCCGGCTGTTTTTCAATTCCACGTTCACATACAGGCCGTAGGGCTTTAGAAGCTCAAACACCTCCAAAAGGGTCGGAAGCCTGGCATCCTTGTATTCCGGGTGAGGCTTGTTAAAGCGGCAGCGCTTCAATTCCGCCAGCGTCATGTCCTGGATAAGTCCCGTGCCGTCTGAAACCCGGTCGATGGTCTCATCATGAGCGACGACAACCACGCCGTCCCTGGACAGATGCACATCCAGCTCCACGCCGGCCGCTCCCTGCTTGGCGGCAAGCTCAAAAGCCTCCAGCGTGTTTTCCGGCGCATACCCGCATGCGCCCCTGTGTCCGTAAATAACCTGCATGATCCTATTTCCCCCTTTTGATAATCTACCGTTCACAAAGTGCTTGATGATTTGTTGACAGATATGACCTGGACAAAGCTCATTTTAAGCGTAAAGCCCTCCCGGCACAAAAGGGCACAGCCCAGCTTTTTATCTTTTTCGGCAAAGGCCATCAGCAGCACCTCCGCCGCCCACTTGGAACCGCGGGGCTGCAGGTCCCCCTTCATGTTCATTGCCTCCACCCCGTAGAACAAAAAGTCAATCTTTTCTTCCTGCTTCTTTAGATGCAGGCTCATGACGGCCGTTTCCTTTCCGGCCCAGTCGGTGCGCCATATTTCGACGCCATCCAGCCACCAGCCGCGAAAGCCGCCGTATTCCAGGTATTGCTCCACAAAGGTCTTGTTCAAGCGCTTCTTGACTTTGAGAAAATTCCGCTGGTTTTCTTCTTCTGCCTGGGCGGCCCACTTGCCGTCGTACAGGCAGCTGGCGATGATTTCTTTCAAATCCACGGCGTTTTCTCCCCTGTCAACGATTGTGTTTTCTTATTGTATCATCCGTCAAAACGGGCGTCAACAAGCTTTCTTGCTGTACAAATGCTTGAGAAACAAGCACAAAGCAGGTATAATACTCTCTACAGATAAAAATATGATAAAAACGCGAAAGGCGGTTAATTATGATACTGCAAGCATTGAAAGAACAGGTATATGAAGCGAATATCACTCTTTGGAAAAGCGGGCTGGTGGTTTTGACCTGGGGCAATGTCAGCGGCATCGACAGGGAGAGGGGCCTTGTGGCCATCAAGCCCAGCGGCGTCAGCTATGCGCAGATGAAGCCGGAGGATATTGTCTTGGTCCGCCTGGATGACGGGCAGCCGGTGGACAGCATAATACGCCCCTCCAGCGATACGCCGACCCACCTGAAGCTGTACAGGGCCTGGCCGGAGATCGGCGGCGTCACTCACACCCACAGCCGCATGGCCACTGCCTGGGCCCAGGCCAGATTGCCTATCCCTTGCTTCGGCACCACCCATGCCGACACCTTTCACGGCCCGGTACCCTGCGCGAGGCCGCTGACCGCTGAGGAAGTGGACCGCGATTACGAAGGCGAAACCGGCAGCCTGATCGTGGAGACCTTCAAAGATATCCCCCGGCTGCATGTGCCCGCTGTACTCTTAAGCTGCCACGGCCCGTTCACTTGGGGCGAGTCTCCTGAAAAGGCGGTAGAAAACGCCATTATTCTGGAAGAAGTTGCGGCCATGGCGGCCATGACGAGGCAATTAAGCCCCGATGTCCTGCCCTGCCCGGAGCATGTGAGCGAAAAGCACTTTCAAAGAAAGCATGGAAAGAACGCGTATTACGGGCAGAAGAAATAGTGGCGCTTGTTTGAATATCAAATGGAGCTATCGTTCTAACACTGTATCTTGCATAATGTCATTCAAGGGAAAGGATTTCGCGCCTGCTGGCGCGACCAAAGGGCTTTCCGGTCGCCCTTTGGAAACCTTCGGCCGCCCTCTTCATCATTCACTTTGCAAATTACAGTTAGAATGATAACTCATATATATCCCATTTGAAGTTTTTGAGGGATGGGTGCGGGAAGGGAGGCTTTTTTCAAAAAGCCTCCCTTCCCGCATAAATCCGTCTTAACTTACACCCCCGCGACTTCCTTGCGCAGGGCTTTCAGGCGCTTCATCACGTCGTTGCCGCCGCGGCCAAAGAAATCATGGAGCAGATGATATTCGTCGTAGAGCTTGTTGTACACGGCCACGTTTTCAGGGATGGGCATATACACGGTATCCTTGACTTTGCCCATATCCCTAGCGGCCTCAAACACATCGTCATACCCGCCGGCCTCTTTGCCCGCGGCCACGGCGGCGAAGATAGCGCTGCCCACGGCCGGGCCCTGCTTGGAGGCGGCGATGCGCACGGGCATGTTCAAAACGTCGGCATAAATCTGCATGGCCATGGCGTTCTTCTGGCTGATGCCGCCGGAGGCGTAGAGCTCATTGACCGGCACGCCGGATTTGACGAAATTCTCCACGATCATGCGGGTGCCATAGGCCGTGGCCTCGATCAGGGCGCGGTAGATTTCCTCAGGCTTGGTGAGCAGCGTCATGCCCACCATGAGGCCCGTGAGGTCCACATCCACCAGCACGGAGCGGTTGCCGTTCCACCAATCCAGCGCCACCAGGCCGCTTTCGCCAACCTTGAGAGCGTTGGCTTTTTCGGTCAGATATGCGTGAATATCGACGCCTTTTTCTTTGGCGGCCTTTACGTATTCCTCCGGGCAGCAGCGGTCCACAAACCAGGCGAAATGATCGCCCACGCAGCTTTGGCCGGCTTCATAGCCGAAGTAGCCGGGCATCACGCCGTCTTCCACCACGCCGCACATGCCGGGTACTTCGCTTTCCTTGTCGCCCAGCATGATATGGCAGGTAGAGGTGCCCATGATGGCCAGCAGCTTTCCGGGGCCGTCGATGCCTACCGCCGGCAGGCACACATGGGCGTCCACATTGGCCACGGCCACGGCGGTACCGGGGTTCAGGCCGGTCCAGTGGGAGGCTTCCGCGGTCACTTCCCCGGCCTTTTGCCCCAGGGGAGAAATAGCTGTGGATAGCTTCTCTTCCACCAGGTTTTCAAGCTTGGGATGCAGCGCCTTGAAGAAGGCCTTGCCGGGGTATCCCTTTTGCTTGTGCCAGATGGCCTTGTAGCCGGCGGTGCAACTGTTTCGCGTTTCCTTGCCGGTCAATTGCCAAATGACCCAGTCGGCGGCTTCCATGATCCTGTCGGCGGCGTCGTAAACCTCCGGCGCTTCTTCCACGATCTGCATAACCTTGGGCACCAGCCATTCGCTGGAAATCTTGCCGCCATAGCGGGGCAGGAAATCTTCGCCGCGCTGCCCGGCAATCTCGTTCAGCCGGTTGGCGTGCTCCTGGGCGGCGTGGTGCTTCCACAGCTTCACATAGGCATGGGGGGTATGCTTGAATTCCGGCAGCTCGCACAGCGCCGTGCCATCCTTTTTGACGGGCAGGATGGTGCAGGCGGTAAAGTCGATGCCGATACCGATCACATCCTGGGCGTCGATACCGCTTTCGCGGATCACCTGGGGGATGGTCTTTTCCATGGCTTCGATATAATCCCGGGGATACTGCAGCGCCCAGTCCGGCGGCAGCTTTTGCCCATCCCACAGGGTTTCATCCATGACGGCGTGGGTGTAGGGCCACACGGCGGAAGCAAGCTCCCGCCCGGTGCCGATCTCCACCGCCACCGCCCGGCCGGACAGCGTGCCAAAGTCCATGCCGATTGCGTACTTGGCCATCAAAATCGCTCCTTTACTTCAATAAACGTACCACATTCCAGCTCAGGCTGGGAACGATCATCGTAAACCGGCCGCCCTCCAGCCTTCCGCCGTTGCCGGCAGCGGGGGCGACATTGTTCGGGTTTTCTTCGGTATTGACGGCCTTCACATCGTCATGGTGCAAAATGGAATGCTCCACCTTGGCAAAGGTTCCAAAATCCCGAAGGTCCACAGACATCTCGATATCCTCCGCCATGTCCTTGTTGACAAAGAACAGCGTCACATTGCCGGCATCGTCCATGGTGGCGGCGGCGTCCACCAACGGCACGCCGGTGTACTTTTTGCCGTCGTACAAGGGAGACTTCACCACCGGGCGCAGGGAGGTGCCCCGGCCAAACTGGCTGGCCTGCGCAAGGGGCCAGAAGATGGCCTGCGCCCAAGCGCCGCCGTTTTCGCGGGTGTGGATGGGCGCGATGGTGTTCACCAGCTGCGCCATGCAAGCCACCTTGACCCGATCGGCGTTCTTTAAGAAGGTGATGAGCATGGAGCCCACCAGCAAGGCATCCTCAAAATTGTAGATGTCATCCAACAAAGGCAGCGCCCGGCCCCAGCGGTCCAGCTTATACATCTCCTGATCCTTTTGGTGGGAATGATACCATACATTCCATTCGTCAAAGGACAAGTGAATCCTCTTGCCGGAATGCTTTTTTCCCTTGACGGCGTCACAAATGGATACGACCGTCTTGATAAAGTCGTCCAGGTCCATGGTGCTGGCCAGGAAATCAGGCGTATTGTTCTCCGCGTTGCCATAATAGCGGTGCAGGGATACATAGTCCACATGCTCATAGCACTCTTCCAGCATGTTCAGTTCCCAATCACCGAAGGTCTTCATCTGGCTGGAGGAGGAACCGCAGGCCACCACCTCGATGGAGGGATCGACCCACTTCATCATCTTGGCGCTTTCGTAAGCGACACGGCCATACTCGTAAGCTGTTTTCTGCCCCATCTGCCAGGGGCCGTCCATCTCATTGCCCAGGCACCAGAGCTTGATGCCCATGGGGTCTTCCTTGCCGTTTTTGCGGCGCAGGTCAGACCAGTAGGTGCCCTGTGGATGATTGCAGTATTCCACCACGTTCCGGGCTGCATCCGGGCCGCGGGTGCCCAGGTTGATGGCATACATCACTTCGCTGCCGGCTTCACGGCACCAGTCGTAAAACTCGTGCAACCCCACCTCGTTGGTTTCGGTGGTGAACCAGGCCAAGTCCAGCCGCTTGGGGCGGTCTGCGATGGGGCCGATGGAATCTTCCCAGTTGAAGCCGGAAACAAAGTTGCCGCCGGGATAGCGCACCACCGGCACGTTCAGCTTGCGCACCAAATCCAGCACGTCCCTGCGAAAGCCGTGTTTGTCCGCGGTGGAGTGGCCGGGCTCATAGATGCCGCCGTATACGCAGCGGCCCAAATGCTCCACAAAGTTGCCGTAAATCCTTTTATCGATTTCGCCGATGGCAAAATCCCGGTCCAGAACCATGGTGGCCTTTTTCATAACAACGCATCTCCTTATTTCTGCTCAAAGATCAAGGTTGCGACGGCGCAGGCAGGCAGCTGGAAGGAAGCCTCCGTGCCGAAAGTATCGGCCTTTACGGTCACGCCGCCGAGCGTAACGGGATGCACGGCGCTTTTATCCTCAAAGGTGTTCAGGGCCTTCATATCGCCGGCCAGCACTTTGGCTTCGGCCAACGCATAGGCCTTCCCATCCAGCCGCAGCGCCACGGGTGCGCCTTCTGTCGCGTGGAAGTTGGCGACCGTCACATGAACGCGGCCGTTTGCATCCACCGAGGCCGATTCGCTGAAGCGCTCAAAGGCGCCCATCTTCGATTCCAGCGTTTCGTTCTGCACAACGCTTTGCACCAGTTCATTCTCCTGATGGGTTTTGAACAGGTCGAACACGTGGTAGGTAGGTGTCAGCACCATGTCCTCGCCGTCGGTCAGGATCATGGACTGCAAAACGTTCACGGTTTGCGCCAGGTTGGCCACACGCACGCGGCGGCTGTGCTTGTTGAACAGGTTCAGGTTCATGGCCGCCACCATGGCGTCGCGCATGGTGTTCTGCTGGTACAGGAATCCGGGATTCGTGCCCGGCTCCACATTGTGCCAGGTGCCCCATTCATCCACGATCAGGCCGACCCTGTTCTTGGGATCAAAGCGGTCCATGATCGCGATGTGGTTCTTGAGCAGCACATCCATAAAAGCGGATTGATACAGCGTCTGATAATACAACGTTTCATCATACTCCGTGGCGCTGCCCTTGTCCGCCCATACGCCGGTGGTAATGGTATAGTAATGCAGCGACAGGCCGTCCATCATGTGTCCGGCGCGCTCCATCAAAGTCTGCGTCCACTCGTAGCCGGGATTGTCGCGGCCGGTGCCGGGCCCGCAGGCAATTTTGTAAAGCTTGTTTCCACTATAGTTGCGCACATAGGTCTGATAACGGCGGTATTCATCGGCATAGTATTCCGCGCGCATGCTTCCGCCGCAGCCCCAGTTTTCATTGCCCACGCCAAAGAATTTCAGCTTCCAGGGCTCCTCACGGCCGTTTGACTTGCGAAGCTCGGTGAGCGGCGACACCTCGCCGGAGGTCATGTACTCCACCCACTCCTGCATTTCCTGCACCGTGCCGGAGCCCAGGTTGCCGTTGACATAGGGCTCGCAGCCGATCTGCTCGCACAGCTCCATGAACTCATGGGTGCCGAAGCTGTTGTCCTCCACCACGCCGCCCCAGTGGTTGTTGATCATTTTCTTGCGGCTTTCCTTGGGGCCGATGCCGTCCTTCCAGTGGTACTCATCGGCAAAGCAGCCGCCGGGCCAGCGAAGGTTGGGCATCTTCACCTGCGCAAGCGCCTGGGCCACATCCTTGCGGATGCCCTTCACGTTTTCGATGGCCGAGCCTTCGCCCACAAACAACCCGCCATAGATACAGCGGCCCAAATGCTCGGAAAAGTGGCCGTAGATATCCTTGGATATATGGGATACCTTGACATCCGGTGCTACGATCAGGCGCATATATTCATTCCCCCATCATGTAAATAAATGATGACCCCATGCCAAGCCGGAAATAAACCCTTTACCGTTCCCGCTTCCCAACAGCCTCGCCTCTGCGCCCCTCACCTTCCTTATAGTGCAGACGCACCTTGATGTCTTCATGATAATTGCCGAAGGAGCGGCCGAAAATGGTCAGGCCGCCCTGATTTCTGGCCTTCTCCGGCGCGCTGATGCGCAGGGACAGGCCGGAGCCGTGCACGATGCCAAGCTCCCCCACCGTCACATCGGATATTTTTCCGCCGTCGATGTAGGTTCCGCCGCTGTTGATGGAGATCAGCTTAAACAGGCCGTATTGGTTCCAGTTGCGGAACCACCAGGAAGGATTGTATACCCCCTGAAGCCTGCCAAAATCGCCCGGGCTGGTCCAGTAGCCTAGCTCCCGGCCGTTGATGGCGAAATAGATGTCACTGGGCCAGTCCTCCGCCGATCCAGGCGCTTCGGAAGACAGCTCCAGAGAAATCTGTATCTGCGTCAGCTGCTGGTTCACGTGCAGGTAATTGGGGATCATGTATTCCACAAAGCCGCGGCCCAGCCAAAGGATGCCGGCGTTCGTGCGTTCGGGAGAGGCAAAGTACCTGGGGTCATCCACCTCGCCGATCAGATGCTCCGGCGTTGCAATGCCGCAGGTAGGATACACCTCCCACGCCGTATACTGCCCCACGCTGATTTCGGTTTCATAAACATTATGCTCCGCCTCGTTTTCGAACGGGTCTATGAGAACGCTCTCGCTGTTTACCCGGCAAACCTTCTGCACCCCGTGCTTGCCCACCGCTGTATCGATTGCGACAAGCCCGCAATCCGTCAACGCCTTGATATGGGGCGTCAAAGCGCCGTTGGTCAGGCGCAGCGCCTCCGATATGGCGGACATGCGCATCGGCCCGTTTTCCAAAAGCATTTCCACAATGGTGATGCGGACTTCCGAGCTCAGCGCCTTAAACAGCGGCAGGCCGTCCCTGAATTTGCGGATATGGAGCATAATCAGCCTCCTTCAACAAATATATCACCCATCATGAATATTCAGTTTAATATATCTTGAAACAATATATGAATTTCCTAACTGAAACATATCATACCCCTCCTTCGGACTGTTGTCAACAGAAAACCGCCAAAACGCGAAAACCGGCCGCAGAACGCGGCCGGCCAGTATTTTGATGTTACTCACCTTCCATAAACTTGTACTGCGCCTCGCACAGGGCCCTGTAATGACCGCCGGGAAGGGCCATCAACTGCTCATGGGTACCCGCTTCGGCAATGTGATGGTCCTGCACTACCATGATCACATCCGCCCGGCGGATGGTGGAAAGCCGGTGGGCGATCACAAAGCTGGTGCGGCCTTTCAGCAAAACCTCCAGCGCTTTTTGGATCATCAGCTCCGTCTTTGTGTCGATGGAGGAGGTCGCCTCATCCAGGATCAATACCCGCGGGTCATTGAGCAGCGCCCTGGCAAAGGAGATCAGTTGCTTCTGGCCCACCGACAAGGTAGAGCCGCGCTCGTTCACTTCGGTGCGGTAGCCCCGGGGCAAGCCCATGATGAAGTCGTGGACATGCACGGCCTTGGCCGCCTCCATCACTTCCTCCTCCGTGGCATCCAGCCCGCCATAACGGATGTTGTCCAGTATGGTGCCGCTGAAAATGAAGCTGTCCTGCAGCATGACGGACATCTGCCTGCGCAGGGAGTTGAGCTTCACATCCCGCACATCATAGCCGTCAATGGTAATCGCCCCGCCCGTCACGTCATAAAAGCGGCTGACAAGGCTGACCACGGTGCTTTTGCCCGCGCCCGTGGGGCCCACCAGGGCGATGGTCTGGCCGGGCGTTACGGTAAAGGAAACATCCTTCAATACGGGAACATTGGGATCATAGCCGAAGGATACGTTGTCAAAGCGTATCTCGCCGCTGATGGGCGGCAGCTCGGGCAGGTCGTCCCGCTTATCAAAAATCAGGGGCTTGGTGTCCATGATTTCAAAGATGCGTTCCATGGACGCCATGGCCGCCAATACGCTGTTGTAGAAGTTGGACAGGTTGTTGATGGGCTCCCAGAACCTGCCCAGATACCAGAGAATAGCGATCAGATCGGCCAGCGGAAGGCTCATAGACCCGCCGGTCATGAGCAGCGTGCCGGCAATATACACCCCGGCCGTGCCAATGGAACTGAGCGTATCGATATACGGCCAGAAAAGGTTATTGATGCCGACGGCCTTCAGCCAGCTTCGCTTGATATCCAGGTTGGTCTCCTCAAAGAGCTCACGGTTCACCTTTTCACGCACAAAGGTCTGGGTCACGCGCATACCGGCCAGGCTTTCGTGCAGGTACCCGTTCATGGTGCTGGTTTTCATGCGCACAACCTGCCAGGCCTTGCGCATTCTGGTGCGAAGCGACACGATCAGGAACACAAGCACGATCAGCGAGCACAGCGCCACCAGCGTCAGCTGCCAATGGATGACGAACATGATCGCCACCAGCAATAACAGCGTCAGGCAATCCACCAGCACGTTGATGATGCCGCCGGTAAACAGGTCGTTGAGGCTGTTGACGTCATTGATGACGCGCACCATGATCTTGCCGGCGGAGCGGCCGTCAAAAAAGGGCAATGACAACCCTTGGATATGGTCGAACAAATCCTGCCGAAGCGTGGCGATCGCCTTGCGGCCGGCGGTATCCATGGTGCGAACGCGGGCCCGAAGGCACATGCCGCCCACAAACACGGCCAGCGCCATGCCGATAAGCAAATAGGGCACCTGGGTATAGTTGCCGGCCTGCAGGTATCCCACAGCACGGCTCAACAGGTACGGTCCAAGCAGGGAAGCGGCGGAGGCGACAATCATCAGGCTCAGGGCCAGGATCATCTGCTTCTTGTAGGGCTTCAGATAGGAAAGCAACCGCAGGAACTGGCGCTTGTCAAACGGCGCCTCCATGACCTCGTCATCCAAATTGCGAAGCCGCGTCATGCCTGTTCACCTGCCTTTTGTGCCGTAACGAAATCCCGTGTCTGATCGCGGTACATGGAGGCGTACAAACCGTCGACGGCCAGCAGCTCCCGGTGCGTTCCCCGCTCCTGGATGCGGCCATCCTTGAGCACGATGATCTGGTCCGCCTTGCGCACCGAGGAAATGCGGTGGGCAATGATGAAGGTGGTCCGGCCGTGCAGCACGCTGCCCAGTGCCTTTTGGATTTCCGCTTCCGTTTCCATATCCACGGCGGAGGTGGCGTCATCCAGAATCAGTATGGAGGGATCGCACAAAATCGCCCGGGCCAGCGCCACACGCTGCTTCTGACCGCCGGAGAGGCCAAGGCCCCTTTCCCCGACCACCGTGTCGTAGCCCTGGGGCATTTGCAATATGAACTCCTCCGCCTGGGCCGCCCTGGCCGCCGCCTGCACTTGCTCCATGGAAGCGTCCGGCCTGCCGTAGCGTATGTTGTCGGCGATGGTTTCGCTGTACAAAAAGGTTTCCTGCATGACAACGCCAATGTGACTACGCAAAAGGTGCAGAGCATGCTCCCGCACATCCACCCCGTCGACCTTCACGCCGCCCTGCGCCACGTCATAATAGCGGCCCAGCAGCGTGATAAGCGTGCTTTTGCTGGCGCCGGTAGCGCCCATAATGGCGACTGTCTGACCCGGCGTCACATGCAGGTCGATGTCGTGCAGCACCGCTTTGTCACCGTATTTGAAGGTGACGCGGTCAAAATCCACCCGGCCCTCCCACTTTTCCGGCGCTTTGGGTGCTTCGGGATTGCGGATGGTGGAACCCAAATCCATATAATAGATCAGTTTTTCGGAGGACACGATGCCGTTGGCGGTAACATTGACAAAGTTGGCCAGCTGCCGCATGGGCGCGATGATCATCCAAACAAATCCCGTCGCGCCAATCAGGGTACCTATGTTGATGGCGCCCTGCATCACAAGATAGGAGCCGGACAAAAGCAGCACCGGTATGGCGCAGCTTGCGATCATATCCATCAGCGGGAAGAACGTGCTCCAAATCCAGGTGACCCTCAGGTTGTTTTTGAGCACCTTTTGATTATCTTCGTAAAAGGCCTGCTTCTCGTGTTCTTCCCTGGCGAAAGCTTTCACAACGCGCACGCCGGCGATATTCTCCTGGGTGCGGGTGTTCAGCACCGCGTTCTGCTCCCGCACGGCAATATGCGCCGGGCGGATTCGCCTGTGCAGCTGCCAGGCCACAAACGAGACCACCGGGCAAAAGCAGAGCATATACAGCGTCAGTTGCCAGGACATAAAGCTCATGCTGATCAGGGCCAGGAAAAACATGAGCAGGTTTTCCACCACGCCCACCACGGCGGTTACGATAAAAACCCGCACACCTTCAATGTCTCCGGTCATGCGGCTCATAATTTCGCCAATATGATGGGTGTCATAAAACCCGTAGGACAATTCCTGCATATGCGCGTACAAGCTGGTGCGAAGATCGTACACCACGCTTTGGGATACATTCTCAACCAGCATGCCCCGCTTGTACATAAAAACGCCGCGGATGACAGTGCAGACGATCATCACAGCACAAAGCTGCAACAGCAGCCCCATGTCTTTTCCCGGCAGCACTCTGTCCACCACTGCCGCCGTGATATAAGGGATCACCATTCGCAATGCCGTCCCGATAGCAAGAAAAACGATGCACAGAACCACTTTGCCACGATAAGGCTTCAGCCACTTTAGAATGCGCCTGAACGTATCCATAGTTCCTCCCAAGAGGGTGATGGTAGCCATATGCGTACGGTTTATAGCATACCTCCCTCCCGGCCGTCTGTAAAGGGATTTGAGCAAATACAACAATTTGTTTAAACTATGACTTTTCTTCTGCGCGGATTGACCATAAAGCGTCTATTGAAGCTGCAGCTGAGCCTGAAAGAACGCCATATTGTACAAATAGCTTGGATCATCCGGCTTGATCTGGCCTGCCATGTGGTTGTATTCCAGCGCCTTTTTCACATCGCCCATCCGATAGGCGCATACGCACAGCTGCATATAGGGGATGTATCCATAGCAATCAGGCTCATGAAACCCCCCGGGCGGGCTTACAAGCTTGCCGGAAGCAGCCAGCTCGTACCAGAAGGCCGCCGTTTGAAAGTCCGCCCTTTCAAAAAAGTGCCGGCCGATCTGACAGCACGTTTCCGCCCTGGGCGGACCGTAATGAAAAGAGCGGAACAGCGCGGCCAGCGCTTTTTCCTTATTCCCCAGCAAACTGTAGCATTCGCTCAAATCCCGGCAGGCGGATTGAATGTTTTCAACCCAGCCAAGGCCGCTGTCCAGAAAATGCTCCAGCCCCCGGACCGCTTCCTCAAAGCGCTGGTGATACATGAGCTCCCGGGCGTAGTAGTATTCCTCCCGGCCAAAAAGCTTTTGACCGGAAGCGATCACTTTTTCAAATATGCGAAGGTTCCTGTCCGGATCGCCGGGACCAACTTTTTGATGCAGCACCGGGATATCCGCATGGATGATCTTTCCCGCCGGCTGGATCACCTCGTGGATCGCGCCCAACCAAACAAACCCCGCGCCGTTGCGTATGATCCTTTCCCGCTCGTAGGTCATGGTGGGCTTCCCCTGGGCGTCGAAGGCCACATGGTAAGGCATCATGACCATATCGGTATTGGGCTCCAGGTTTTTCATCAATGCTTTCAATCGCGCCGCAGACTCAGGCGCAATCACATCATCGGCATCCAGCCACATAATGTAAGGCTTTGTGGCCTTGGAAAACGCATAGTTCCGGGCTTTGGCAAAGTCGTCTACCCATGTAAAATCATACACATCGTTGGTATAGGCCAGGGCAATGTCACGGGTCTGGTCAGTCGAACCCGTGTCCACAATCACGATTTCATCCACGGCATCCCGTATGCCGTCCAAACAGCGGCCAAGCACCGCTTCCTCATTGCGGACAATCATGCACAAGCTCAGTTCCGGCAAACCATCCACCTCCATAACGCGTGGAAGCGCACCGAATCCGGCGGCTTCTCATACTTTATTGTATGGAGTTGGTGGGCAATCGTGCTGCCCGCTCTCCCTAGCCTGATGATAAGAAAGGTGATCTTCTTGGCAAGAGGTTTTTATGATCAGCGGGATTTTCAGCCCATGAGAAACCCGCAGTATGGTCCGGGCAGAGGAAATGCCGGCTCTGGCCCTAATGACGCGCCCTATCATTTTAACGATTCCGGCATCAGGGATATTGGTCCGGACGGCGTATGTCCTTCTTTTCCGCCACCTCCATGCCCGCCTCCGTGTCCGCCGCCCCCGCCCCCTTGCCCGCCGTTTCCCCCGCCGTGTCCGCCCTTTCCCCCGCCTTGTCCGCCTCCCTGCCCCACTGGGTGCATAGGTCCCACCGGCCCTGCCGGCCGTACCGGGGCAACCGGCCCCATCGGGCCTACCGGACCGACCGGCGCCAACGGACCCACCGGGCCTACCGGCGGAACAGGGCCCACAGGCCCCATCGGACCTGCCGGAGCAACGGGACCCATAGGCCCCACGGGCGCGACCGGCCCCACCGGGCCGACCGGCGCCAACGGACCCACCGGACCCACCGGGCCTACGGGCGGCACCGGACCTACCGGATCTACCGGACCTACCGGACCTACCGGGCCTACCGGCGCTGCCGGCGCAACCGGCGCGCAAGGTCCCGTCGGCCCCACCGGAGCCACCGGCGCCAACGGAGCCACCGGCGCTACAGGCGCACAAGGCGTTGCCGGACCGGCCGGACCGACCGGCGCTACGGGTCCACAAGGCGTTGCAGGACCGGCTGGACCGGCCGGCGCCACAGGCGCTACCGGGGCCACGGGTGCGACCGGCGCTACGGGCGCCACAGGCGCAACGGGCGCCACAGGTGAAACGGGTGCCACAGGCGCCCCGGGTGCGACCGGTGCAACAGGTGCTACCGGTGCCACAGGCGCTACCGGTGCTACAGGCGCTACTGGCGCGACAGGCGCGACTGGCCCGGCCGGCCCCACAGGCGCCACGGGTGCGACCGGCGCAACGGGCGCTACCGGCCCGGCTGGCCCCACGGGCGCCACAGGCGCTACCGGCGCGACAGGCGCTACCGGTGCGACCGGCGCAACGGGCGCTGCCGGCCCAAGCGGCAACGGGGCGGTCATTCCCTTCTCCTCCGGAACCCCTGCCGTCATGACTACAGTCATTGGTGAATTGATTGGTACAACTACCCTGCTCGGTTTTGGCAGCTCGGTGACCGGGGTCAGCCTCATTGGCGGCACCATCAACACCACTACCATCGCCAACATGGCCTTCTCCATGCCCAGGGATGGAATCATTACCTCCGTGGCCGCCTATTTCAGCACCACCGTCGCTCTTTCCCTGGTGGGCACGACGGTTACGCTGACCGCGCAGCTGTATGCATCTGCAACTCCCGACAATGTTTTCTTCCCCATTCCCGGCGCGATCGTCACCCTCAACCCCACGTTAACCGGCGTCGTAGGCATTGGTTCCATCTCGGACGGCCTCACCACCGGTTTGAATATCCCCGTCTCCGCCAGGACACGGCTGCTCATGGTATTCGCGGCGGATGTAACTGCGGGCATCGATGTTGCCACCACGGTAACCGGCTTTGCCAGCGCAGGCGTAAACATTCTGTAATTCAAGCAGCAGCAAAAAAAGCAGGGCTGGCAAACATGTCAGTCCTGCTTTTGCATAGCCGTTTCCTAAGCCGAATATCCCTTGGGATTGTTCTTTTGCCAGCGCCACGCGTCGCGGCACATGTCCTCCAATGTCTTCTCCGCCTTCCACTTAAGCAGCTTCAGCGCTTTTTGGGGATCGGCATAGCACTCCGGCACGTCGCCCGGCCGGCGGTCAGCCAGCTGATGGGGCACCTGTATGCCGTTGACCTCCTGGAAAGCGCGCAGAATCTCCAATACGCTGTAGCCATTGCCTGTGCCAAGATTGATGGCTTCCGCCCCGGTATGGCTCCAGGCGTATTCGATGGCTTTCACATGGCCCCGGGCCAGGTCCGCCACATGGATATAATCCCGGATGCAGGTGCCGTCCCGGGTGGGATAATCTGTGCCATATACTTTCAGCATGGGCAGCTTACCGGAAGCCACCTGGGTGATAACAGGCATCAGGTTGTTGGGTATGCCGTTGGGATCCTCGCCGATCAGGCCGCTTTCATGGGCGCCGACGGGATTGAAATACCGCAAAAGAACAACGGACAAATCCTTTTGCGCAAACGCTGCGTCTTTCAAAATCTGCTCGATCATAAACTTTGTCCAGCCGTACGGGCTGTTGGCGCTGGTGGGCATATCCTCCACCAGGGGCATTTTGCCCGGTATGCCGTAAACCGTGGCGGAAGAGCTGAACACAAGCCGCTTTACGGAAAACGCGTTCATGACCTCGCACAGCGTCAGCGTGGAATCAATGTTGTTTCTGTAGTATTTCAGCGGAATCCCCACCGACTCACCCACGGCTTTCAGCCCCGCGAAGTGTATCACGCCGTCGATGGGATGCTTTTCAAACACGGCAGTCAGCTTTTCCCTGTCGCACACATCCAGATCATACAGGGGGATGGAGGCGCCTGTTATTTTTTCCACCCGCCGGACCGCCTCCGGCTGGCTGTTGGCGAAATTGTCGGCAACAACCACTTCATGGCCCGCCTTGATCAATTCAATGATGGTATGGGAAGCGATATACCCGGCACCGCCCGTAAGTAAGATCATCATACTGTCGCCACACTCCCGCTGTTTAAAATAATCTGTCCGGATAAGCGCCCTGTTGGTGCAAGCGCAGCAGCGCCTCCCTGACCATGGGCTTATCCTCCTGATAGGTGACGCCGAACCAGCTGGCTTCCGTGGAGAGGACATCCACCTGTATCCTATGCTGACGCATCAGCGCATCCACCATTACAGGCAGGGGAAATTCCTTTTTCATCTCATCCGGCGCAAGGGTTTTCAGAAATGCCGCAAGCGATTCTTCCGCCATGTCAAAAATCCATGGCGTAAACCCCCAGAAGTTCATGGATACAAGGGCATCGGGATGAAGGACCCTGTCCTTTTCCGTATCCTTGATGGTGCCGCCTGCAAGCAGCGCAATGCGGTATGTTTCCGTCACTCCGGTCAGCCTGCCCTGTCCGTTCACGCTGCATATGCCCCGCGTCACCTGACCATGCTCCGACACCGTGTTGCGCAGCTTGTAGCCGACCATGGACGCGTGCCCCTTCGCCGGCATGCCAAGCAGCGACTGCCGGGCGGCCCCAAAAGCTTCCTTGCCGTAATAGTCATCGGCATTGATGACTGCAAATGGCTCATGTATCAAATCCCTTGCGCAAAGCACCGCGTGTACCGTTCCATACGGCTTTGTACGCTCTTTGGGCGGAAGGAATCCGCCGGGAAGGGTGTCGTATTCCTGAAAGGCATAGGCAACCTCTACCCGTTTGGCGATACGGTCGCCGATTTTCTCCCGCATGACGCTTTCCATGTCCTTTTTGATTACAAAAACGACCCGGTCAAATCCCGCTTCGATGGCGTCGCTTATAGAATATTCCATGAGGATCTCGCCGTGAGGCCCCAGATCATCTATCTGCTTGTTGCCGCCGTAACGGGCGCCGAGTCCTGCTGCCATGACCAACAATGCCGTGTGCTGCACGTTATCCCCCCTATTTTGGCAAATCTACCATTCTACAGAAAAGCCAAAATTCCTTCCCTCCTGCCGCCAGATCATTATTCCATCTTTTTCAGAGGTTTATGGCAGGGCAAAAAAGTGCCGCGGGAACCGGCGACCGGATTCCCGCGGCAAACATGCGTGCGTATGTCCTTTACATTCCCAATTCCTTGCGGTAGCCGTCCAGCTCCCGTTCATTGCCATAGACAAAATGACCGGGCTGAAGCTCAAACCAAACCGGGCCGTCCGTCGTGTAGTCATGCACGGCAGGATCATACACCAGCAGGCTCTTGCTGCGCTCCAGATAGGGGTTGGGGTTGGGCACGGCCGAAAGCAGCGCCTTGGTATACGGATGCAGCGGATGGCGGAACAATGCCTCGGACTCCGCCAGTTCAACAATGCGGCCCTTGTGGATAACGGCAATCCTGTCGGAAATAAACCGTACCACAGACAGGTCATGGGCAATAAACAGATACGTTAAGCCGCGTTTCTGCTTCAAATCATTCAGCAGGTTCAGTACCTGGGCGCGGATGGATACATCCAGCGCGGAGATCGGTTCGTCCGCCACGATGAATTCAGGCTCCATGACCAGCGAACGGGCGATGCCGATGCGCTGGCGCTGGCCGCCGGAAAATTCATGCGGGAACCGGCTGGAGAATTCGGGCAGCAGACCAACCTCTTCCAGCGCCTTTTGCACCTTGGCTTCACGGTCGGCGTTGTCCTTGTACAGATGGTGGTTCAGCAGGCCTTCAGAGATGATATAGTCCACCTTGGCCCGTTCGTTCAGGGAAGCCATGGGATCCTGGAAAATCATCTGCATGCTGCGGATGACTTCAATGTCCA
Source organism: Bacillota bacterium (assembly GCA_023425025.1). Classification (GTDB taxonomy): domain Bacteria; phylum Bacillota; class Clostridia; order Christensenellales; family Aristaeellaceae; genus JAEWAH01. The sequence continues at coordinate 41,953 of JAFADG010000041.1, read as the reverse complement.
GCTCCTTGGCTATTTGCCCGCTGATCCGGCGTCCCTTGTAGAGCACCTCGCCGCCGGTTACAGGGTTGATGCGTACGATGGCGCGGCCGATAGTGGTTTTTCCGGAGCCGGACTCGCCTACCAGCGAAAGGGTTTCGCCCCGGTAAATCGTAAGGTTTACATCGTCAACGGCAACAAATCTCTTTCTGCCGCCGCCAAAGGTCACCTGCACATTCTTGAGCTCCACAAGCGGTTCCCGTTTGGGATCCTCATGGGGATGGTATACGGAGGGCGCGTGGACATCCACCTGTATGTGCTGCGTGCTCAGCTTGCGGATGGAATCCGGACGTTCGAGCTTGGGCGCCCGGGGGTCCAGGATCCAGGTCTTGGCCTGATGGGTAAGCGTCACATCATACATCGGCGGCTCTTCCAGAAAGTCGATGTTCAATGCTTTGCGATTGCGCGGGGCAAAAGAATCACCCGTCACCTTGTTGAACAGGTTGGGCGGCGTGCCGTCAATGGCGGGCAGCTTCTCCCCTTTCACCCCCAGCTGCGGCAAAGCGCTCAGCAGCGCCCAGCTGTAGGGATGCCAGGAATCAAAGAAGATTTCATCGACCATACCGATTTCAACGATCTGGCCCGCGTACATCACAGCCACCCGGTCGGCCACATTGGCCACAACGCCAAGGTCGTGGGTAATGTAGATGATGGTCATGCCCTGATCCTTCTGCAGCCTGCGGATCAAGTCGAGAATCTGGGCCTGAATGGTCACATCCAGCGCGGTGGTCGGCTCATCACAAATCAGAATTTGCGGCTTGCAGGCCACGGCGATGGCAATTACCACCCGCTGGCGCATGCCGCCGGAAAACTCATGGGGATACTGATTGTAGCGGCGCTCAGGCTCAGGTATGCCCACCTGCTCCAGCATGCGCATGGCTTCCTTCTTGGCCTCAGATCCGCGCAGCCCCTGATGCAGCTCAATGGATTCCTGAATCTGGGCGCCGATCTTTTTCAGCGGATTCAGGCTGGTCATGGGGTCTTGCGTCACCATGGCGATTTTTCTGCCGCGGATGGTACGCCACTCGCGTTCGGTGGTAAACTTCGCCAGGTCTTGGCCGCCATACAGGATGGACCCGCCGGTAACGGACCCGTTCTTATCCAGCATCCCGACGAAAGACTTGGTGAACACGGACTTTCCGGAACCGGATTCCCCCACGATGGCAAGGGTTTCGCCATCGTACAGGTCCAACGAACATTTGCGTATCGCCCTTAAGTGCTGGCCGCGCAGCGTGAAGTCGATCTCCACGTCTTTGGCGGATAAAATCGGTTCATTGGAAAGAATTTTCTTTGCCCGGGCCTCAAAGTTGATATTTTCCATACCTGCGGGCCTGTTCAATATTTTTTCACTCATCTGCGGCCTCCATCAAACGTGATTACGCGGGTCGCACGCGTCGGAGAATGCGTTGCCCACCAGGTAGAAGGTTACCGTGATCACGGATACGATGGCAGCGGGGAACACCAGCAGGTACGGATAATCCAGGAAAAAGCTGCGGGCATTCCGCAAAAGAATACCAAGGGACGGCGTAGAAATGTCCATCAGGCCCAAATAGGCCAGCGTCGTCTCATAGGCAATCGTTCCGGGAATGGCCAGAGCCAGGCGCAGTACGATCACGCTGACAAGGTAAGGCAGAATATTTCTGACAAGAATGCGCCGCAGGCTGGTGCCCAGGCAGCGGGAAGCAAGATTGTATTCACGGTCCCGGTACATGAAAACCAGATTGCGCACATTGCGGGCAGTGGGCAGCCAGCCAAACGCAATGATGGCCGTTCCCATAATGACGTAGCTTTTGCCGATCAGCAAAACGATCAGCGTCATATAGATGATGGTGGGTATATTGTCAATCAAATTATACAGTTCGGTAATAATACGGTCCAGCTTGCGAACATAGCCCCACACCAGACCAATGATCATGCCCAGAAAAATTTGACCAAAAGATACGGAAACCGCCAGGATAATCGACGTTCTGGTGGCGTGCCATACCTGCGACCAATAGTCCCGGCCAATGTTGTCTGTTCCAAACCAAAACTCGCCGTTTGGCGCGGTAAACATCAAAGCATTATCAATACGCAAATTGTTCACGTCAAACTTACTGATCTGAACCGCTACAAACGTAAAGACAAATAGCAGCGAGAATACAACAAGCATGATGACTGCGGATTTTTTCTTCAGAAAATTCCGCAACACGCTCCTCCAATAGGAGTATTCGGAATAGCCAATACGCTCGGCATCCTGCCCATGATACTCGGCAAAGTCAAACAACTGACTTTCGGGCATATTCGAACGTGCCTTTACGTAAATGCGGTCATGTACATGCTGTTCCGCCATGCTTTTATCAGCGGCAGACTTTTCGGCTGCCAGCTCTGCAGGATTCTTATCCATTAACGCGTCTCTCCCTTACTTGTCAGACGAATCCGGGGATCGATAATCGTCATCAGCACGTCCCCGAGAAACACGCCGAGAATTCCCAAGGATGCATAGAGTATGACAACGCCCTGTACAACATTTGTATCGTAGCGAGATATGGCATCTGTAAGCATGGGTCCCATACCGGGAACTGAGAAAAACCGCTCTACCAGAAGCGACCCGCCAACCGTCAGCACAATGGAGTAAGGCAGGTATTGCGCCAACGGCACAAAAGCGTTTTTCAGAACGTGCCTGTACATTACACTGCGGGTGGAAAGACCCTTCAGTTTCGCAAGGCGTATATAATCCTTATTCAATTCATCGACCATGTACCGGCGCGTCCACAGCATATATCCAGCAATGGAGGTCATCGCCAGGCAGACAATCGGTAAAACCGATGATAGCTCCGGTTTTCGGACAGAATACATGGATGGCAGCCCCAGCACCCGGGCTCCTAAGGCTAGTACGAGTGAAAATGATACAAGATGCGGTACGGCATTGACAAACACGGTATAGGCAGTTCCCACATGATCAAACAAGCCGTCCTTGTAGCGCGCCTGCAGCACGCCCATGGAAACACCAAGCGCCAGTGCGATGGCCAGCGCAGTCAGGCCAAGGCGCATTGATATGCTAAACTTCCCAGCGATCAATTGGACTACCGGTACATTTTTCTGAATGCGGCGGCTGACACCCAAATCTCCCCTTGTAAAGAGGGAATCATAAAAATGTCCCAGCTGCACCAGCGGAGCGTCCAGCATGCCGGCGGCTTGCAGCCTGTCATGCTTTTGCGTATCGGTGAGCTTGATCAGTTCATCCTCTGTAAAGAAATAATCTGTAGGCATCAATCGCAGCAGCAAAAAAACAATTGTCACTACCAGCAACACCGTGAACACTGACTGCAGCAGCCGCTTGATCGTATACTTGGCCATCATGTATCCCCTGACTTTCTGATAACTGATAAAAGTTTCTGGGGTGGCTCCCTAAGGAGCCTCCCCAGAAACTTTGTTGCCGGTAAGATGCCTTAGCGATTACTTAGCGGCAAACGCCTCGTATTCCTCAGTGGTATAGATGTTGGAGTTGGTCTCCCAGTTCACATAGCGGGTGTTCTGGTTGCCGTAGGCGCTGTTGATCTTGGAGTAGTCATTGACGCAGGTCAGCTGCCACAGCACTTCATAGCTGCTGGGGATGGTGAACGCGTGGCCGATGAAGAAGGCCTCAGCCTTTGCGAAAGCAGCGTAACGGGCATCCAAGTCATCAGTAATCGCTTTGGCTTCGGTGACCATGCTGGTGAATTCCTTGTAGGAGGCAACCAGCTTCTCATCGGTGGCGTTGTTGATCTTGGAGTACGCCTGAGAGTAATAGGCATTGTCCTCGCCGTAGGTTTCCTGTCCAAGGAAGTTGATGGGATCGCCGAAGTCAGCGCCCCAGCCGTTGATGTAGAAGGAAGCGAGCTGCGGGTTGCGGACTTCCTGAGCCAAGGAAGACACGTAGGTCTTGACGTTCAGCTTCACGTAATCATCGCCCAGGTAATCAGAGAAGATCTGAGCAAGGGTCTGCGCGGTGTCCATGGCGGTCTGGCTAGAGCCGATTACATAATGATCAGCAACGATCGGGAAGGTCACACCCAGGGCGGTCAGTTCTTCGATCGCCTGCTTCTTGTAAGCGGCAGCCTTTTCGGCATCGTAACGGGTGAAGGATTCTTTGCTGTACTCCAAGCCGAGCTCTTTCAAAACCAGGCTCGTGTAATCTTCACCGGCAGAAGTAACAGCCACTTTGTTGGCCGTGTAGGCGTAGTTCTGGCAGGACTGGGGATTGATGGCGTTGGTGCGGGCCAGGTAGGAGGTCAGCTCCAGGCCATAGTACCAGCTCAGACGGAAGGCTTCGTTGGCAATAGCGGTGTTCCAGTTGGTATCGGGATTGCCATCTTCGGTCTTCTTGTCATAGGAGAAGTGAATCTGGAAGGAATACTTGGTGGGCAGAGCTTCCGCCAAATTCTTGTGGAATTCGTTGGACTCGCTGCCGGCGATGGTGGACAGGGTGGACTGGGACAGGTTCACGTTGTCCAGTTCGCCAGTCTGGAAAAGGGTGTAGGCGGTATCAATAGAATCAACCATTTTAATGGTAACGGTGTTGAAGGTCTTGTTGGCAGTCTTGCCGTACCAGTTGGGATTGGCGGTCAGAACCTTTTCGTTCTGGTGGATGTAGGAGGTGATGGTGTAGGGGCCGGAATACCAAAGGGTCTCCCAGGTTACACCGCGATAGCCTTCCACGCCCAGTTCAGCAAGCAGCTTGCCGGACACGGGATACAGGCAGTTGTAGGTGGTCAGGGTGGGGAAATAGCTCAGCTTATCCACGCACGTGAAGACAACGGTCTTCTCATCGGGAGCGGAAACGCCAACCATCTCCAGGAACTTTTCAAGGCCCAGCGCCTGAGCGGCAGGAACGCCGTCTTTCTCGGCAAGCGCCTTGGTGTACTCATAGTACTCGCCGGCGCCAACGATCATCTCGATGGGCATGGAGGTGTTGGCGGAGTCGTTCTTGGCGAAGTTCAGAACCCACTCAAGGCCCCACAGCCAGTCCTCGGCGACGACGTCGGCCTTGACGTTGCCGTCTTTGTCGACCCAGGTCATACCGTCATTCAGGGTAAATGTCCAGGTCTGACCAGCGTCTTCGCTTTTCCATTCCTTGGCAGCGGAGGGAACCAGCGCGCCCTTGGGATCGTTGGTCAGAAGGCCGTCAACGCAGTTGCTCAAAATATTCAGGTCAACAGCGGCCTGGGAGTAGTGGGGGTTGAAGGTCTCCATTTCACGTGCGGTCGTCTCGTAAGTGCGCAGGTCGGTGATTTCATCTGCGCTTGCAGACACGACGGCGATGCTGAGCATCATGCAAAGGGCGAGTACGAGGGACAGAGCTTTCTTCATGTACCTTCCTCCTTATATTGGCCCTGGGTAAAAAAAATGACACCAAACCTATTTGTCGGCACCATTACCCGTTGATTCAAATTATAGCATGCAGACATTTATACTGTCAATAGAAATATCATTCGTATGGCATAGAAATGCAAATTTTAAATGGCACGCTTGCAAAATTTACATTTCCGCCCCGGCACGGCGGCAGTCTGGCAGGCGCCGCGGCGCGGCACGGATTGATATATATGCCGATTCGATGTATAATGGCATAAATCTGCAAGCAAATATGAAAGGATCCGGTGCATGAAGAAAAAGCTTAAGCGTCTTTGGCAGAAGCACATGATCCGCCCCACTGTCTACATGGCCTTTGTCCGGGGGATTCTGGGCCTGACGGCGGCGCTTTTGTGGAATGAATTTGTAGGCGTCCGATCTGCGCTTCCCATGCGGGCTTTTGCCTTCCTGTTTTTGGGGGTATTCCTTCTGGTCATGGGCTGGATGGCCTATCTTCGCCTGGATGGGCTCAAAATGCCCGTCCTGGACCGGCGTCTTTTTGAATGGACCCGAAAGCCCAAGCGGACGTATGGAGACATGATCGATCACGTGCAGGAAGATGTGGTCAGCTTTGACGATCTGGAGGATGAGGAAAAGGATTTTTGCCGCCTGGCGGCCAATGTGGCGTGCGGCGTCCTCTTCCTCGTGCTGTCTCTTTTATAAAAACGAACCCGGCCAAAGCCCGCCCATTTCCGGTATTTCTCCAAAGCGCTTTACATACGCTCCGAGACCTTTGCCCCCATATCCTCCCGGATGGGGGGATTTTCATTGTATGCTTTCTTTTGGACAGAGAATCCCTGGGTGCTGTCCGACTTGAAGAAAACCGTCAGCGTGCGCAGCAACAGCTTCACATCCAGCCAGATGGAATAATTTTCAATATACATCAAATCCATCATCAGCTTGTCCTTGGCCGTGGTATTGTACCGCCCCTCAATCTGCGCATGCCCCGTCAGGCCGGCCTTCATTTTTTGCCGGTACGCAAAGGCCGGATACTCCTTGCTGTATTGGGCAATATTTTCCAGCATTTCAGGCCTTGGCCCCACAACGCTCATATCCCCCACGAAAATATTGATAAACTGCGGCAATTCATCGATACGGTACTTGCGAAGGACCGCGCCGACCCTGGTAATCCGCCCGTCATTTTGCCGCACCGACTGTTGGGGGCCCGCGACGTCCTTCTCCCGGCGCATGGTCCGGAACTTGATGATTTTGAAGACTTTTCCGCGGATCGTCATCCGGTCCTGCAAAAAGAAAACCGGTCCCCCATCCTCCATCAATATGGAGACGGCCGCCAGCAGCATGACAGGACTGAGTAGGAGCAGGGCGACGGCGGAAACGAAGATATCCATCATCCGCTTGACCAATTGCTCATGGAGCTCCATTTCGCCTTTGCCCATGGCAATAAACGGGCAGTCATCCAATATGACCTGCCGGCCGTTGGCAATCATGACATCGTACAGATCGGCGGTGACATATACGCTTTTCTGCTGCTCATAACAATAGGAAAGAAGCCTGCTTTTGTACTCTGACGGCACATCGGCAAAAAATACCGCGTCGCTGCGCAGGATGGACTTATATACATCGCTTGCGCTGTAGTTGACCATATCCTGCACGGCATACTGCAGGCGGTACCGCAGGAGCTTGGCCGCGACATGCTCGGCCGCCTCCCGCGAGCCGGCGACGATGCAGCATTTTTCGGGAGGATGCACGTCAAAATAGAGCTTGTTCCCAATGCGCGTAAACAGAACGATCACAAGGACCTGCACCGCCATGGCGCACAGCAAAAGCACAAAGTCCCAGCCGAACAATACCAGCGAGCTGTTGTTGGCATCATTCACATTCATAATTTGCAGCTGCAGATACGTAACCAGATCTGTCAGGCTCACCGCCATGATGAGCGACGAAATCACAGGCTTGCTTTTCCGCTTGCCAATGTCGTAGCCGCCGTAAACAGACAGCATTACGGTCAGCAGCACCGTAAAGGTCAAAAGGGTCACGCCCGAGGTGCGGCTGAAGGTCCACAGCGGCCAGTTGTTCAAGCCGACAATGCCAAAAAAGGCCGCATACAAAAGCACATACAGCATTAACCGAAGGGGCAGAAAGCGCCAGCGCTTTTTGCCTGTCTTTTGTCGGCTCACAACACGTCCTCCCTCATTGTTTCCCATCCACATACCCTCACGGGTATAAAAATCGCATGATGGATTCATTATACATTCACCCCGTGCCGTTGTCAAAGGCGCAGGCTGCCATGGCAGGATGTGTATACCCGCTTAAGCAAAATTCATCCAATTCTAATCAATTTCCGCTTGACGTACCGGCCGATTGGGATTACAATGCAGCAGCCGGAATTATTTAACCGGCTAACGATCAAGAAAGGTCTTTGATCATGTCCGAAAAAATGATGCTGCCCAAACAATATCACCGGTTGCACCACATGTTCTTTGCCTGCATATCCAAGGAACTTGAAACGCCGCTGGTCCATCCCGGCCAGGGCGCGCTGCTGAGCTCCCTTTTGGACAAAGGCTCCATCAGCCAGCGCGATTTGTGCCGCAAGCTGGAGGTAAGCGCCGCGGCCGTGGCTGTCTCGCTGCGCCGGCTGGAGCAGCAGGGCCTGCTGTACAGAAAGCAAAACCCCAGCGATTTGCGGGAAAAAGTGCTCTCCCTAACCCCCTTGGGCGAAAAAATGGCCCTGGATCTGCGCAAGGCCATTCAAAAAGTAGAAGCCCAGGCAATGGTAGGCTTCACGCAAGCGGAGATTGACGCGCTGGAAGGCTACCTGTCCCGGATCATGGCAAATTTGATTGCCCTCAAGAAATCCTATGGTACATACGCTTCAAACGAAGAAGGAGATGACTGCCTTTGACCCGCATGCTTAAGTATCTGAAAAAATCCTGGCCGGTCCTTGTGCTCATCGTTGCGATGCTGGCGGCGCAGGCTATATGCGAGCTGGCGCTGCCGGGTTATACAGCCAAGATCGTCAATATCGGCATCCAGCAGCAGGGCATAGAAAACGGCTCGCCCAGCGTGATCCGCGCGTCGGAATTGGACGCTCTGTCCAAATTCATGCTGAGCACCGATTACAACGATCTTGTCCTGCCCAATTATGAAAAGCTGGATGCGGCCGCCGGCGGAAAATATCCGCTGCAGGACACGGAAGCATTGTATGAAATCAAAAAGGTGAACGTGGATACCCGCGCTGCCCTGGACAAAACCTTTTCCCAGGCCTACCTGATCCGCATGGTGGTGGATGGCAATATACCGGAAGCGCTTTCCTCCTCCAGCATCGGCGGCATGCTGCCCAAAGCGCCGCCGCTGGCAGCCTCCATCACCATACTTCCGGACCTTTTGCGGGATGAAGTGCTCAAGGGCATTTACCAGCAGATGTCCGCCGTCCCCGATACCATGCTGTCCCAACTGTCCGTCTATTTTGTACAGGCGGAATACAAGGCGGTGGGTTTAAGCGCCGAATCCATGCAGACCAATTACATCCTGCTGGCCGGCCTGAAAATGCTGGGCGTGGCCCTGGCGGCCATGGCGGCGTCCGTAGGCGTCGGATATCTTGGTTCCCGGGTGTCGGCGGTCCTGGGCCGCGACCTGCGCAGCCTTGTCTTTTCGAAGGTGGTCTCCTTTTCCCAAAAGGAAATGGACAGCTTCTCCACCGCCTCCCTCATCACCCGTTCCACCAATGACATCCAGCAGGTGCAGACGGTCATGGTCTTCCTGCTGCGCATGGTGATTTTCGCGCCGATCATGGGCGTGGGCGGCATCTTGCAGGTGCTGCGCACCAACGTGTCCATGACCTGGATCATCGCCCTGGCGGTGGGCCTGCTTTTGACCCTGGTCGGCACCATGTATTTTACCTCCATGCCCAAGTTTAAAAAGCTGCAGCCCTACATTGACCAATTGAACCGCGTTTCCCGGGAAATCCTGACCGGCCTGCCCGTCATACGCGCCTTCGGCACGCAGAAAAAGGAAGAGGAACGGTTTGACGATGCAAACGTCACTTTGACCAAAACGCATCTGTTCGTGACCAGGGTCATGTCCGGCATGATGCCGCTGATGATGCTGATCATGAATGCTGTGACGCTGCTGGTTTTGTGGGTGGGCGCCCACAGCATCGAAGGCGGCAGCATGCAGGTTGGCGATATGATGGCTTTCATTCAATATGCCATGCAGATCATCATGTCTTTCCTGATGATTTCCTTCATGTCCATCATGCTGCCCCGGGCTTCCGTATCCGCCAAGCGCATTGACGAAGTCATCTCCACCACGCCCTCCATCAACGATCCCCAGGCGCCTGCGGCGTTTGACGCAAACAAAAAAGGCGTCGTGCAGTTTGAAAACGTATCCTTCCGCTACCCCGACGCCAAGGAGGATATGCTCAGCGGTATCAACTTCACCGCACAGCCCGGCAAAACCACCGCTATCCTGGGCGGCACCGGCTCCGGCAAATCCACGCTGGTGCAATTGATTCCCAGGTTCTTTGACGTGACCTGCGGCCGTATTTTGGTGGATGGGCAGGATATCCGCCAGGTGACCCAGCACGATTTACGGGAGCGCATCGGCTACGTGCCGCAAAAGGGCGTGCTGTTTTCCGGCACCATCGCTTCCAATATCGCCTTTGGCATAGACGACGCAGAGCAGGCGGATATTGAAAAGGCCGCGGAAATCGCCCAGTCCGCAGGCTTCATCGCGGAAAAACCGGAAGGCTATCAAGACCCTATTGCCCAAGGCGGCACCAACGTTTCCGGCGGTCAGAAGCAGCGTCTGTCCATTGCCCGGGCGGTCTATAAAAAGCCTGAAATCTTCATTTTTGACGACAGCTTTTCCGCGCTGGACTACAAAACGGACGTGGCGCTGCGCACAGCGCTGAAGCAGGAAACGGCAAACAGCACCGTGATCATCGTGGCGCAGCGCATCAGCACGGTTCTGCATGCCGACCAGATCATCGTACTGGACGAGGGCGAGGTTGTGGGCATCGGCAACCACAGCCAATTGATGGATACCTGCGAAGTCTACAGGCAGATTGCCATGAGCCAGCTGTCAAAGGAGGAATTGGCACATGCAGAACAATAATCGCGGCCGCGGCCCCAGAGGCCCGATGGGCGGCCCCATGGGCGGCCCCATGATGGGCGGGGAAAAACCCAAGAATTTCAAGGGAACCATGGGCAAGCTGATCGGCCGCCTGGCCAAATATCGCATTGCGACCATCCTGGTCATCCTGCTGGCCATCGTCAGCGCCGTTTTCTCCATCATCGGCCCCAAGCAGATGGGCCATATCGTGGATAATATATTCAGCGGCCTTGTCGGGCGCTTTCAAGGCGGCGAAGGGATCAATTTTGCAGATATCGCGTCAGGGCTTTTATTCCTTCTGGCGCTGTACCTGCTAAGCTCCGTGTTCGGCATCCTGCAGGGCTATGTGATGGCCGGCGTTTCCCAGAAACTGAGCTATCAGTTCCGCAAGGAACTGTCCTCCAAGATCCACCGGCTTCCCATGAGCCATTTTGACGGCGTGACCCACGGCGAAATCCTGTCCCGTATCACCAACGATGTGGATACACTGACCCAGAGCCTGAACCAAAGCCTCTCCCAAGTGATTTCTTCCATTACAATTGCCATCGGCGTGCTCATCATGATGTTCTCCATCTCCTGGCAAATGACGCTGGCGGCGCTTTTGATCGTCCCCCTGTCCGCGTTTTTGATGCAGTTCGTGGTGAAAAAGTCTCAAAAGCACTTCATCCGGCAGCAGCAATACCTGGGCCACGTCAACGGCCAGGTGGAGGAAATCTACTCCGGCCAGCTGATCGTGAAAGCCTTCAACAGCGAACAGCGGGCCCTGGAGGCGTTTGACAAAAACAATCAGGAGCTGTATACCTCCGCCTGGAAGTCCCAATTCCTGTCCGGCCTGATGATGCCCATCATGGTCTTTATCGGCAACCTGGGTTACGTCATGGTCGCTATCCTGGGCGGAACGCTGGCTGTGCGCGGCGTCATCACCGTCGGCGACATTCAGTCGTTTATCCAGTATGTGCGCATGTTCAACCAGCCGCTGTCCCAAATCGCGCAGGTAACTACCATGCTGCAGTCCACCGCGGCGGCGGCCGAGCGCGTGTTCGAGTTCCTGGAGCTGCCGGAAGAAGCTCAAACTGTCCAAAACCCCGCTTCCATTGCAAACCTTTCCGGCCAAGTGACCTTCGACCACGTGCAGTTTGGCTATCAGGCCGACAAGACCATCATCCACGATTTCAGCGCAGTCATCAAGCCCGGCCAGAAGGTGGCCATCGTCGGCCCCACCGGCGCCGGCAAAACCACCATGGTCAAGCTGCTGATGCGGTTCTATGATGTGCTGGGCGGCAGAATCTTGATTGACGGCCACGATATCCGCAGCTTTGACCGCAGCGAGCTGCGCAGCATGTTCGGCATGGTGCTGCAGGATACCTGGCTTTTCAACGGCAGCGTGCTGGACAACATCCGCTATGGCCGCCTGGACGCAACGCCCGAAGAGGTGGAAGCTGCCGCCCGTTCGGCCCATGCCCACCATTTTATCCAAACGCTGTCCGGCGGCTATGATATGGTCATCAACGAGGAAGCCAATAATATTTCCCAGGGCCAGAAGCAGTTGCTGACCATCGCCAGGGCCATCCTGGCCGACCCGCAGATACTGATTCTGGACGAAGCAACAAGCTCCGTGGATACCCGCACGGAGCTGCGCATACAAAAGGCCATGGATAACCTGATGCGCGGCCGCACCAGCTTTGTCATCGCCCACCGCCTGTCCACCATCCGCGACGCCGACCTGATCCTGGTCATGCGTGACGGGGATATCGTGGAGCAGGGCAACCATGAAGAGCTGCTGGAGCAAAACGGTTTCTACGCGCAGCTGTACAACGCCCAATTCCAGCAGGCGATGTCGGCGTAAAACAGCGCAAAACATAGCAATACACAAATGGGACCATGGAATCGCGCCGGCCGGCTTATGCCGTTTGGCGCCGGTCCATGGTTCTTTTTTCATTTTTTCCGGTATGAAAATCGCTGCCATTACATGAGCAAATGCAGCAAAGCGCATACTAAAGCCTGCGGTCATATGTCGGCATTTTACGCCGCTGAAAGCAGGTGCTTTTTTCATGGAAAAAACGCGGAACACGCTCGTCCCTTACGCGCTGGAGGTCGTACCCCGGGCAGGCGACAGGGAGATACGCGTGCGGCCCCTGTCCCAGACCCTGAGCGCCCGGCCCAAAACAGCATCCTCAAAGGAGAAAACCAATGTTTGACAAGCAAAAGCCAATCCCCCTTCGGCAAAAACAAAAGCAGGACGCGTACCGGGATCTCATCTCCCGACTTTCCCCCAAATCGCAATTGGGCCAGGGCATGCTTCGCGCCTTTTTGGTGGGTGGCCTGATCTGCACGCTGGGGCAGGCACTTGTCGACATCGGGACCGCTTATTTGGATATGAAGGCTTCTACCGCCAGCACCTTTGCCAGCATCGTACTGGTCTTTCTCACCGCGCTGTTTACCGGCATCGGCCTGTTTGACAAGATCGCCAAATTCGGCGGCGCCGGCACGCTGGTGCCCATCACCGGCTTTGCCAACGCCATGGTCTCCCCCGCCATGGAATTCCGCCGGGAGGGCATGGTGCTGGGGCTTGGCGCAAAGCTGTTTACGATCGCGGGGCCGGTATTGGTATACGGTATCAGCGCTTCGGTCATCGTAGGCATACTGTACGCCATTTTCATGTGGTAAAGGAGCGAAAGCATGCAAAAACGCATCGGCGCGCAAACCGTACAGCTTCCTTCCCGGCCCGGCATCATTGCCGGCGCGGCATTTGCGGGCAAAAAGGAAGGCGAAGGGCCTCTGGGCAGCTTGTTTGACCAGATCATTGACGACGACACCTACGGCGAGGAAAGCTGGGAAAAGGCGGAGAGTCACTTTTTCTATTCGGCGGTGACGGCCTGCCTTCAAAAGGCCGGGGTGGTAGAAAAGAATATCCACTATCTGCTGGGCGGAGATCTTCTAAATCAGATCATGGCCTCCTCCATGGCGGCCAGGGAATTGGGCATCCCCTTCCTGGGCCTGTACGGCGCGTGCTCCACCATGTCCGAAAGCCTTGCCTTAGGTTCCATGCTGGTGGACGGCGGCTTTGCCACATCGGTCCTCTGCGGCGCCAGCAGCCATTTTTGTACGGCGGAAAGGCAGTACCGCTTCCCCCTGGAATACGGCAGCCAGCGCTGCCCCACCGCCCAATGGACCGTCACCGGCGCGGGGGTTACGCTTGTTTCCGGCGATCCAGCGCTCAAGCCCATCGCCCATGTGACCCATGTGACCATCGGCCGGCTGGTGGATATGGGCATCACCGATGCCAACAACATGGGCGCCGCCATGGCGCCGGCCGCGGCCGCCACCCTTGCCGCCCATTTTCAGGACACGGGCCGCAGCGCCGCGGACTATGACCGGGTAGTCACCGGCGACCTGGGCCGCGTGGGCCATGACGCGCTGCTGGAGCTGATGGACAAGAAGGGCCTCCCCCTCGATTTTGACCGCTACATGGACTGCGGCCTGCAGGTGTATGACGCGAACCAGGATGTGCACGCCGGCGGCAGCGGCTGCGGCTGCGCGGCCAGCGTGCTCAACACGCTGCTTTTGAACAAGCTGGCCTCCGGGGAATTCAAGCGGATTTTGTTCATGGCCACAGGCGCGCTGCTAAGCCCCACCAGCAACCAGCAGGGCGAAAGCATACCCGGCGTAGCCCATGCCGTCGTCCTCGAATCGGCCCGGGCATAAGGAGGAAGAACGTATGCTCATGTATTTGAAGGCTTTTCTTGTGGGCGGCATACTGTGTGCCATCGGCGAGCTGCTGGTCATGAAAACCAACGCCACCCCGGCGCGGATTCTGGTAGGCTATATCGTTGCCGGCGTAATCTTAAGCGCCGTCGGCGTCTACGGCTATCTGGTGGAATTTGCCGGCGCGGGGGCTACGGTGCCGCTGACCGGCTTTGGTCACGCGCTGAGCCAGGGCGTCATTCACGCCGTGCAGGAAATCGGTCTGATGGGCGTCTTTACAGGCGGCTTGACCGCCACTTCCGGCGGCATCACCGCCGCGGTGCTCTTTGGCGCGCTGGCAGCCATGCTCTTTAAGCCAAGGGCGAAGGGATAAGCTATTTTGAAAGCAAAGCAAAGCCGCTTCCGCGCAAAGCATGGAAGCGGCTTTGTTTCAATTTGATTTATTGCGCCGCCGCCATGGCCTGGGTCAGATAACCCATCGCCTGCGTCAGGCTGGCTGTGGAAGGACTGCCCTGGCTCAAGACCCCCTGCAGGTTGGTAATGGCGTTTTGCAGGTTGTTGTAGGCATCCGTTCCCTGATCAAGGTTGTTCAGCACACCCTGCGCCTGGTTCAGCAGCCGGTTGGCATCGGGTATGAGCGTATTGTCGACAATATAGTTGTCGTTATTGGTGCCCGGACCGTGAATATTGCAGGTAATGGCGCTGTTGATGGCCGCGTTGGCGTTAGCGTCGTTGGTATAGCGCAGCGTGGAGAATTCCCCCAGATACTTTTCCAGGGTGGAATTGTACTTGGTGCCAATGAAAGCGTACAGCGGGTGCCCCTTGGGAATCACGATGACGCCCTTGTTCGCCCTCACGACATTGGGGCAATACTCGTTGGCCAGCTTGCCGCTCTCTGTGCAGACGGTCATGACCTTGTGCATCTGGCATTCCGTCAGCGGCTTGGTCCCCGCGGCCCAATAATCCGTCACCGTGCCGTAGCCCATTTGATCGTTCCTGCAGGCGCTGGTGGCCAGCTGACCGCTGACCGAGCAGGTAGTAACCTTGACCAGGCCGTACTGGGAAGGATCGCCTTCCAGTATATCGCGGTTGGCCAGGTTCTTGGCCGTATGAATCTTGGACATATACGCCTTCCACAGCGGCGCGGCCGAATTGCTGCCCGTGGACTTGGAGGAAAGCGCCTTGTAATTGTCGTGGCCGATCCACACATAGCTGACATACCAGCCTGTCATGCCGGCAAAGCCGATGCCCTTCTGGTCGGAATTGGTGCCCGTCTTTCCGGCCACCGTCTGTCCGCTGATTTTGGCCCCCGTGCCGGTGCCGCCGGTCACGACATCCTTCATCATATCCACCGTCAGCCAGGCCGTGGAGGCCTTGAACACCTGCCGGCGCTCCTGGCTTTTGTGGCTGTCATAGATCACCTTGCCGTTGCTGTCGGAAATGCCCAGGAAGGAAATCGGCTCCTGATACATGCCGCCATTGGCCAGTACGCCGTAAGCCACCGTCATTTCCAGCGGTGAAATGCCGCTGGAACCCAAGGACACGCCAAAGGGCGTCGCGTTGATGTGGTCCCGGCTCACGCCCATCTTCAAAAGATAGTCCACCGACCGGTCCACGCCCACCATGGTCATCAGCGTCTGGGCCGCGGACACGTTATAGCTGTTTTTCATGGCCGCGCGCAGGGTTTGCGGCCCTTTGTATCCACCGCCGCCATAGTTTTCCGGCCAGGCGTCCTGGTTCTTTTCATTTTTATAGCCGGCGATAGGCAGGGGCATGTTGTACACCACGCTGGCAGGGGAAGCCCCGCCCTCGATGGCCGGCGCGTACACCGCCAGCGGCTTGATGGCGGAACCCACCGGCATCTGATTGTCGGTGGCGCGGTTCAATGTCTTGCGCTGGGTGGGCCTTGTGCGGCCGCCGACGATGGCCTTCAGTTCGCCGGTCCGATAGTCCATGACCACCGCCGCCGCCTGGGGCTGAATGATCTCGGAATAGGTGCCGTCGGCGTTGCGCGCCCGGTAGATTTTGTCGCTGGGATTGCGCAGGCTGGGATAGTTTTTCCAGGTCTCCAGCGTATCCTCCACGATCTCCTGAATCTGCGTATCGATGGCCAGCTTCACGTGATAGCCGCCGGTGCGAAGCTTGTTCTCCATGGCGTAGCGGTTTTCGCTGGTATCCGGCAGGCCCTCCAGCTCCAGAAACTTGTTCACCACATCCCGGACGGCGTATTCCACATAATGGGCGTATTTGTACATGCCCGCGCCGTCGGAAGGAGAGGTTTTCAGCACTACCGCCGTTTCCGGACTCAGTGCCTCGACATACTGCTGATGGGTGATGAACTGGTTTTCATACATGCACCGAAGCACATAGTTGGTGCGGTTGTTGGTGATGGCGGGATAATCGACGCCCTCGGCGGAACGCACGAAGAAATTCCTGCGTGGATTATAGTAGTAGGGACTGTTGTTGACGCCCGCCAGCATGGCGCATTCCCGAAGCGTCAGCTCACTTAAGTCCTTGCCGAAATAGCCCTTGGCGGCCACCTGCACGCCGTAATAGTTTTCGCCAAGGTAAATGGTGTTCAGGTAGCTTTCCAGTATCTGCTGCTTGCTGTAGCGCGCCTCCAGCTGCATGGCCAGATACGCTTCCTGGATTTTGCGCTTGTAGCTCAACTCATCGCTCAACACCGTATTCTTGATCAGCTGCTGCGTGATCGTCGAGCCGCCCTGGTTGCTGCCGGAGGTCAGGTTGGCGACAAACGCGCCGACGATGCGCTTGATGTCCACGCCGTTGTGCGTAAAAAACCTGGCATCCTCCACGGCGATAAAGGCGTTTTGCAGGTGGGTCGGCATCTGGTTGATGGAGACCATAACCCGGTTTTCCGTGCCTTTGTAGTCGGTGATCAGGTTGCCGTCGGCATCGTAAATAAAGGAAGTTTGGTCCTGGGCATCCAAAAGCGCCAGGTTCAGGCTGGGCGCCGTCTCCACATACGCTTTGGCAATGCCCACCACCGCGCCAAGCCCGGCCAAGCCGGCCAGAACCGCGATCAGCATGAAGATGCGCACGGCATTGACCAAAATGGACAGGAAGAAGCTGGGCTTGCGGACCTTGGGCTTGAAGATGGTATGGCGGTAGGTCTTCTCAGGCGGAAGGTCGCCCTGCCAATCCTCACTCGCATCCTGCTGGGGGGCGTACTCCGGCGCATAATCCCCTTCCTGCCAGTATTCCTGCTGATCCTCATAGGAATAACCCGCATCCTCCGCAGGATAGGCATCGTACTGCTCATCCATATACTGCCCAGGCGCGGTTTGCGCGTCATCGGGCTGAACGGGTGGGTATACGCCTGCCCGCTTTGTCTTTTTGGGATCGTCTGCATAAGGCGGTTGATACAAAGCAAAGCCTCCAAACGGCATTTAGCCTAGAATCCTCATCGTAGGGTCAAGGACATGCTTACATTATAACACAGGCGCAAAAGCAATTCAAAGTTTCCCGGAAAACGGGTATAGCCTCATGCCTTCGCATATTCATAAAACGAGGGAGGAATGAAAATGGTTGCATCCCCGCAGAGAAAAAAACACTTTCCACGAAAGCTTTTGCGCATAACGGTCATTATTCTTTTGCTTTTGACCGCGGCCTTTTTGGTACTGGAAAACAATCTTTCCCAGGTAATACTGGACATGGCATACGCAGACGCCTATTCCCTGGCGGTGAAGGTCATCAATTCCGCCGTGGCCGACATCATGCGCTCGGGCGTTACGTTTGACGATCTCATTACGGTCCACATGGACGACAAAGGCCAGGTATCCATGCTGCAGGCCAATACCGTGCGCATGAACGACCTGGCCACGCGCACAGCGCTGCAGGCCCAGGAAAAATTGCAGGAAACGAAAAATCAGGTGATCGTCATCCCGCTGGGGGCCGCCTTCGGCATCAAATTCCTGGCCGGCAGCGGACCGGGCATCCCCGTCAAAATACTTCCTGTAGGCGCGGTATCCACCCAGTATGTCTCTGAATTCGAGTCTGCCGGCATCAACCAAACGCGGTTCAAAATTCTCCTGTCCACCAAAACCACGGTGCGCCTTGTCATTCCCACAGGGGCAAAGCTGGTGGAGCTCGTCAGCACGGTCCCAATCGCCGAAAGCATCATCGTCGGTGAAGTTCCCAGTCAGTTTGTCGATTTGAACGAAAAAATGGATATCGTCAACCTGGTTCCGTAAACGGCATCTGTCGATTGCATGCCAATTCCTGTTACAAAATTCGTTATTTTACATGCTTTTCAGGAAAACAGAACCAATTTGCGCCGTCCGGCAAGCCGCTTTGCTTGACACGCGGTCATGGATGCTCTACAATAACAGCGATAGTATAAGTATACGATGATTGATCTGTATATCCTTGTATGTTTGTGGCATACTATTTGTGTTTCACCATTGCGTACCCGCTGTGCGCAAGCGAAGGGAGGAAGGGTGTTCCCAAGCGCCCGATAATGTACATGAGGCAAAAGGTTTTTTTGCTGATTCTGCTGTGCGCCTTGCTGGTGGGCATCCTTGGCGTGGCACAGGCGTATGATCCGATCGCCGTTACCATGGATCTTTCCAAAAATGAGTTTACCGGGCCGGGCGATGTGACGGTATCCATCAAGGTCAGCAATGTGGGCGACGACAGAATGCCGGGACCTGTTTATTTGTTTTACCCTGACGGAAAGACCGTTTCCGACTTTGGCGACGGCGGCGCCGTTACGCTGGATATCGGCGTCTTCCGGACCTGGACAGGCACGTGGCGCGTTACCCAGAAGCAGCTGGAAGACGGCAAAATCACCTTTGGGGTCAAGTATCCCGTTCCCAACGAGGATGGCAGCGACCTGGTCTGGAAAAACAAATATTTCAACAAAGCCATCATCTACAAAGGCGCGGTTCCCGGGCTGGAGGTAACGCGCACCCTGTCCGCGCAAATGGCCCGCAAGGATCAGAAGGTGACCGTCACCTATGATCTGACCAATACGGGCAACGTTGCGCTGACCAATATCACGCTGACCGAAAACAAAAGCATTTCCACCAAAAAGGCCACCATCAAATCGCTGCCGGCAAACAGCAGCCAAAAAGTCAGTTTTGAAGTGACCATGGGCGACAAAAACCTGACCAGCAGCGCCACCGTCACCTACAAAGCCACCGGTTCCAACGAAACGCTGAAAAAGACCATCGAGGCGCAGACCATTACGCTGGGCGAGGCCAACCTGTCGGCCAAGCTTGCATCCAGTGCCGCGGGCGTAAACATCGGCGATAAGGTCAAGCTGACGCTGACGCTCAAAAACCAGGGCACCATCAGCTACAGCAATGTCAAGGTGACCGATCCCGGACTGGGCGATATCGATTCCAATCTGGAACTGGCGGCCGGGGAAACAAAGACCATTGAAAAAGAAGTCACGCTGATGGCCAGCGCCGAGTACGCCTTCACCGTGCAGGCCACCGACAATACCGGTTCAGAAGTCAGCATCACCACCGACAAAGTGTCTGTGGGCGCTGTCGATCCCAACAAGAAGCTGGAGCTGACCGTCAATGCCTCAGCGGACAGGCTGGAAGTATACACCGAGCCCGCCCAGGTGCGGTTCGAGGTTGCCGTTACCAACGCCAGCGAATCCGATGCATCCAATGTGACATTGCGCCACGGCAGCACGACGATTTACACCTTTCCGACCATCAAGGCCGGCGAGACCAAGAAAATCCAAAGGGACACCAGCATTTCCGTAGCCGGCACCTTTAGGTTCACCGCAACCTGCAAGGATCTGCTGGGCAATGATGTGAGCTTTGAAAGCAACCCCATATCCATTTCCTTTGCCGTGCAAACGCCGGAACCGACCACCGTACCCCAGCGCACTCCGGCGCCCCTGGTGACGGAAAAGATCCCCACCTCTGCCGGGCTGCCGCCCGCGTTTGCCACCGCCAAGAGCGTTTCCATGATCCTGTTTGCGCTGTTCCTTGTGTTGACGGCCGGCTCCGTTCTGCTGATTGCCGTGGCTTTTGCCAAGCGGCTGGCACAAAAGCGCCAGTCGGACGCAGCGCTGGATCATTTGGAGCGCGGCACGCGAAGGGACTATACCGCTCCCAGTGAAAATGACGCCGATGCCGTCGAATACAGGGAGGACGGCGAGGAGCAGGACGGATCGCAGCAGGAACCTGTTTTCTCCGTCGAGGAGGATGAGCTGCCGCATATGAAGTATGTGCGCAGCGACCAGACGCAGGACGGCGGCAATACGTTTGACGATGAACAGCAGGAGGATGATCCTCCCCAGGCCGAGGAAAATTACCGGGAGCTTTCCGAAGAAGAAGCGGCCATCCTTTCCGGCGGCACAGGCCATTACCGCCTGCCCCGCACCGCAAAGCCGGCCGTAGAAGACGAGCCAACCCTATCCGCCGCCGGTTTCGCCCGCCGCCGCCGTACCGCACGAAATGAAGGCAGCGAAAAAGCAATCGATTCCTGACAGCACCAACGTTCATAAGCCGCCGCTCAAGGCGGCTTTTTCCATGCGCCGCAACAGAAATTTGCTTTAATATTAATGGAAAACATTAGCGAAGAACGACGCAGCCCTGCGCGAAAAGTACTGCCGCAATGACGAAATAATGTTTGTAATTAGTATAAGTCAACTTAACAAATGCTCTTTTTTTCGGACATGCAGTTGCTTCCAAGGACATTTCCGGGTATAATCATACGGGCAGAAATTTGGAGGTGCAGCATGTTTACGGGCTTTGGGGAAGCAACCATCCAGTTCTTTTTAAGCTTGCGATTCAACAACAACATCTCCTTTTTCGAGGAGCATAAAGAAGAATATCTGCGGGACGTGCAAGCGCCCTTTTATGCCTTTATCGAAGCAATGGCGCCACACATGCGCCTGATCGATGATTCCATGGAGGTGCGCCCGGCCAAATGCCTGGCGCGCATCCGCCGCGATGTGCGCTTCACCAAGGACAAATCCCCCTTCCGCGACCATTTGTGGCTTTTGTTCCGCCGGGCAGCCGAGCCCAGGGAAGGCAGCCTGATGTTCTGGTTTGAGGTGTCCCCGGAAACAACCGGCTGGGGCATGGGCTTCTGGGGCGAAAACCGGCCGGTGTTTGATCTTTTGCGCCGCCGCCTGGCTGCCAATCCCGCAGCTTTCCAAAGTGTGCTGGAAAGCTGCCATCTGAAGGAACGGGGCCTTGTTGTCGGCGGTGAATCCTTCAAGCGCATGGCGGTGCCAAGCCAAATCCCGCCGGAGCTTGTGCCCTTTTATACCGCCAAGGATCTGTACATTCATCAATCCCAGACGCAATTCCCCTGGATCTACTCCCCCGACATCATAAGCCGGGTCGTGGAGGACTATCAGGCCTTAACTCCCCTGTACAAGGCGCTTCGCGGGCTGATGGAGGAAGTATCCAATATTCCCGAAAAGATGTGACTCCCCCTTCGCCTTTTAGACCAAGGAGGTATCTATGGACTGGATGGCCCTGAAAAGCGGCAGCGATATCCGCGGGACAGCCGTTGGCGAAACTGCCGTATTGACATCCAATGTGGCCCGGGCACTGGGCAGCGCCTTTGTGCGCCTGCTTTCAAAGCATACGGGAAAAGCGCCGGGCTCCCTTGCCGTATCCATCGGGCGCGATTCCCGCATATCCGGCCCCCAGCTGCTTTCGGCCGCGGCGGAAGGCATGGCGAAAGCCGGCGCCCGGGTGCTGGATTTTGGCTTGTGCACCACCCCCGCCATGTATATGAGTATCTTGACCGAAGGTTTCCAAGTGGACGGCGCGGTAATGGTTACCGCCAGCCACCACCCCTATCAGCTGAACGGGCTGAAATTCTTCGAAAAAGCGGGCGGCCTGAACGGGGATGACATCTCTCTTTTGCTTGCCGACGCCTCCGCCCTCTCCTATGAAGAGCAGCCCGGCACAGGAAGCGTCACGCAAAAGCCATTCCTGCCCGCCTACCAGGGGCTGCTGGCAGACCGCATCAAGAAAGGCCTGGATACGAATAACGCGCGGCCGCTTTCGGGGCTGCACGTGGTGGTGGATGCCGGCAACGGCGCGGGCGGCTTTTATGCCGGGCTGATGCAAAGCCTGGGCGCCTGGGTCGATGGCAGCCAGTTCTTGACGCCCGACGGCATGTTCCCCAACCATGTGCCCAACCCTGAAAACGAGGAGGCCATGGCCTCCGTTTCCGCCGCGGTCAAACGCGCCAAGGCGGACCTAGGCGTAATCTTTGATGCCGACTGCGACCGGGCAGCCATCGTGGATGATACGGGCCGGGAAATCAACCGCAACCGGCTGATCGCGCTGATTTCCGCCATACTGCTAGGTGACACCCAGGGCTTGACCATCGTCACCGATTCCGTCACCTCCTCCGGTCTCGCCCGATTCATCACCGAATGGGGCGGCGTGCATTACCGCTTTAAGCGGGGTTACCGCAACGTGATCGACGAGGCCATCCGCTTGAACAAAAGCGGCATTAACTGCCCCCTGGCCATTGAGACCAGCGGCCACGCGGCTTTCCGGGAAAATCATTTCCTGGACGACGGCATGTACCTGGTTACGCTTTTGATCGTGGAGGCCATGAAGCGCAAACAGGCCGGCAAAACCCTGGGCAGCCTGATCGCGGAATTGCGGGAGCCGGTGGAAAATGCCGAGATACGCTTGAAGCTCACCGTACCTGATTTCAAAAAAGCGGGCAAAGCAGCCATACAGCAGGTGCTGGACCATGCCGCCAATACGGCGGGCTGGCACATCGCCCCGGACAGCCGGGAGGGCGTGCGCATCAATTTTGACCTGGACGGCGGCCTTCAAAACGGCTGGTTCCTGCTGCGGTTGTCGGTGCATGACCCGGTGCTGCCCCTCAATGTGGAAAGCGATGTGCCCGGCGGCATGAAATATATGCTGGAATCGCTGCTGAATGCGCTGTCAAATGCGCCCGGCATCGACTTGGCGCCCATCCGGGAAAAGTTGGCCACCTTATCCTGATCAAATACTGGAGGTTTTGCGTTTATGTTTATCACGGAAAAAACCATCAACACCATCCGCGTCCTGGCAGCCGACACCGTTCAAAAGGCAAACAGCGGCCATCCCGGCGCGCCCATGGGCATGGCGCCAATGGCATACGCTGTCTGGGCGGAAGCCATGCGCCACAATCCCGCCAACCCTAATTGGAAGGACAGGGACCGGTTTGTTCTCTCCGCAGGCCATGCCAGCGCTCTTTTGTACACGCTGCTGCACCTGTTCGGCTATGGCCTGCCCATGGATGAGTTGAAGGCCTTCCGTCAATGGGGCAGCAAAACCCCCGGCCACCCCGAGTTCGGCCATACCGCCGGCGTGGAAACCACCACCGGCCCCCTGGGTCAGGGCGTTGCCAACGCAGTGGGCTTTGCCATGGCGGAAACCATGCTGGCCGCCAAGTTCAACAAGCCCGGCTTTTCGGTGGTGGACCACTACACCTATTGCTTCTGCGGCGACGGCTGCATGATGGAGGGCATCTCCAGCGAGGCGGCCTCCCTGGCCGGCACGCTGAAGCTGGGCAAATTGATCCTCCTGTACGACGACAACGAAATCTCCATTGAGGGCAACACGGATATCGCCATGAAGGAAGACGTTGGCGCACGCTTTGAAGCCTACGGCTGGCATGTGCAGCATGTAAAGGATGGCAATGATGTTGTGCAGATCGGCTCGGCCATCAAAGCCGCCAAGGCCGACGACCGGCCCTCCCTGATCGTGGTGCCCACCACCATCGGTTTCGGCTCCGCCAGGGCCGGCAAGGCCAGCGCCCACGGCGAGCCTTTGGGCGCGGAAAACGTACAGGCCGCCAAGGTCACCCTGGGCATGCCGGAGGAATCCTTCTTTGTGCTGCCCGAGGTGTACGAGCACCTGAACAGCATCGCGGAAAAGGGCGCGAAGGCAGAGGCGGAATGGAACAGGCTGTTTGCGGAATATGCCAAGGCCTATCCCGAGCTGGCCGCCGAATGGCAGGTATGGTTCAGCAAGGAACTGCCCGAAGGCACGCTTGATGGCGATGATCTGTGGCAGTTCCCCGAAAAGATGGCCACCCGCAACACCTCCTTTGAAATGATCAACCGCCTTGCCAAGCGCATCCCCAACCTGGTGGGCGGCTCCGCGGACCTTGCGCCCTCCACCAAGACGCTGATCAAGGACGGCGGCGACTACAGCGCCGAAAACCGTGCCGGCCGCAACCTGCACTTTGGCGTCCGCGAGCACGCCATGGCCGCCATCGCCAACGGCCTGGCTCTCCACGGCGGATTGCGGGTCTATTGCGCTACGTTCTTTGTGTTCACCGACTACATGAAAAACGCCATGCGCCTGTCAGCCATCATGAAAGCGCCGGTAACCTATGTTTTGACCCACGACTCCATCGGTGTCGGCGAAGACGGCCCCACCCACCAGCCCATCGAGCATCTGGCCGGGCTGCGGGCCATCCCCGACCTGCTTGTCTTCCGCCCCGCGGACGGCCCCGAAACGGCCGCCGGCTGGATCACGGCCATAACCTGCGGCGTGCCCATCTGCCTTGTACTCACCAGGCAGGACCTGCCCCTGCAAAACGGCAGCGGTAAAGAAGCCTTCAAGGGCAGCTATGTGCTCTCCCCCGCCAAAAAGGAAACGCCGGACGCCATTTTAATGGGCAGCGGCAGCGAAGTGGCCCCCCTCATCGCGGCCCAGAAGCAGCTTTGGGACGACGGCATTGACGTAAGCGTCGTATCCATGCCCTGCATGGAGCTGTTTGACAGCCAAGCCGCCGAGTATAAGCAAAGCGTGCTGCCAAATAAAGTGCGCGCCCGCGTAGCCATGGAAGCCGGCACCTCCATGCCTTGGTTCAAGTATGTGGGCCTGGATGGCGAAACGATCTGCATCGACCACTACGGCGCCTCCGCCCCCGCCGGCAAGCTGTTTGAAACGTATGGTTTTACAACCGCAAATGCTGTGGCCGCTGTAAAGAAGGCACTTGGAAAATAAGCGCTGAAAATGCTTGCAGCCCGGTTGGTTCATACCGGCCGGGCTGCGTTGTTTTTGATTGGATACCTACAGCGGCAGATCCCGCCTTTGAAAGGAGATCATTCCTGCCGCATAAAATGCGATGCCGATTCCTGCCAGTACCACCAGGCCGGCCACGGCCCCAGCCTCCCCTTGAGAAAGCCCGGTGGCATCAAACAGCGTAATGATCGTGGCATATTTCAAAAATTCCAGCTTGCCGCCCATGTTCGAGAGCATGCTGATCAGGTAGAACAGTACGGACGCGCCGGCGCCAATGGCAAGGGATGTACGCGTATCGTTGCTGATGCAGGAAGCAAAAAAGCAAATGCCGCCGATGGCAAATTGCAGCAGGAATATGCCAAGGTTCAGCCGGAGAAACGCCGGGATATCCAGCTGCCCTGGGAACATGAGCTCGCTCACGGCAATACCAAGCCCAGTGCAGAACAGGATCACTGCAATCAGCGCCGCCTGCAGCACCGCCCATTGCGTCGCCACCACCGTCAGTCGCTTGCGCGGCGCGGCCAGCAGATAGGCCATCGAGCCCGAATCCACCAGTTTTGCCACCAGCCGGTTGGCCAGTATCATGACGAGCACCATGGGGAAAAGCACCATCAAAAAGCCGTAGAGATAATTGGTGATAAAAGAGGTCAGGGTGGTTCCGGCCTCATCCATGTTGAACATGGCCATCACCTGCGGCATGGCCTGCGCCATTTGCTGGAGTGTTTCCCCCAGTTTGGGATCGAACATATAGATGATCATGGCAAAGTACATGGCAAGAACGCCCGCAAAGATGACGATCATGAGATAATTTGACTGTATTCCTTTTTTGAAAAGCCTTCCGTTGATCATTTGCCATTCCTCCCGTAATAGTGCAGGAAGATTTCCTCCAGGCTCTGCTCCGCCACGTCGATATTCGTTACCGCGTGGCGTCCCATGGCCTGTATGAATTCCTTGATATCCTGCCGCACCGTCACCGTTACACGGTTTTTCTCCCGGCCGGCCACGGTAAGCTTTTCCGCCACGAAGGCTTTCGCCGCATCTTCGCTTGCGAGCGTGACCACATAAGCCCTCTGCTTTTGCGCTTTCAGCGTTTGCGCATCCTCCACCGCCACCAGGCAGCCTTCCTTCAAAATGCCAATCCGGTCACAGGTGCGCTCCACCTCCTCAAACAGGTGGGAGGACATCAGTATGGTTTTCCCGCGCCGCTTTTCCTCCAGGATGAGGTCAATGAAGCGGTTCTGCATCAGGGGATCCAATCCGCTGGTGGGCTCATCCAGCAGCAAAACCTCCGGGTCATGCATAAAGGCGCATACGATGCCCACCTTCTGCTTCATCCCCTTGGACATCTTTTTCAGCTTGCCCTTGGGATTCAGCTCGAACCGCTCCATCAACCCTTCGGCCCGCGAAAAATCCTTTTGACCCCGGTAATCGGCCATGAAGCGTAAGAAGCCGATACCCGTCATATCCTCCGGGAAGGCCATTTCCCCGGGGATATAGCCCAGCGTCTTTTGAATGTCGGAGGCTTTGCTCCAGCAATCCAGGCCATTGATTTGAAGGGTGCCCTGCTCCGGCCGGATGAATCCCATCAAATGGCGGATGGTAGTGGTTTTCCCCGCGCCGTTTGGCCCCAGGAAACCAAATACCTCCCCTTTTTCAATGGAGAACGAAAGATCGAATACGCCTCTGCCGCCGCCATAATCCTTGGTCAGGTGACTGATTGCAACCATGCTCAAAGATACTCCTCCTTATAAAACTGTCTGCGCATAAGCTCCATGCAGACAAGATATTTCTCGCTTAGCTTTTCAAAATTCCGGTCTCCATGGTGGAACTCCATGTCCATGAACCCCTGCGCGCTCCAAAGAACGATATCGAGTACATTCTCCGGCGCTACGCCTTCCTTGAACTTTCCTCTGTCGATGATTTTGAGTATTCCCGCCTTCTGTGCCGCGACAAAATCGACGTTGTACGCATCCACGGCCTCCGACGCTCCCTGATCCCGCCTCAAGTAAATGTTCATCAGGAAATCAAAAATGTATGGGTATTCGTTCATGATCTCCACCTTTACAATATGGGTGGCGTGCATCAGGCGAAAAAAATCTGTTTCGGCGGCCATGTTTCTCTCAGCCATCTTCTCCCGGATAAAGCGAATGCTGTATTCATACACATATTGCAGCAACTCGCGCTTGTTGTGAAAGTAATGGAACAGCAGGCCTTTGGAGATGCCCGCCGATGACGCGATATCATCGGTAACTGCCTGCCGGTATCCATGCTTCCCAAAGGCCTTAAGCGCCGCATTCAAAATCCGGTCCTGCTTCTCCCTGGGCAGTGCAAAGAACTTATCGTTCATCCTGATTCCCTCCTTTCATTGACTGACCGGGCCAGTCAAGATCCATTATAGTCCGTTGACCAAAACGAGCAAGACCCCATAAAAAGTTTATTATTTTCCCAAAAGAAAAAGCCGCCTCAAAGAAGCGGCATATAACTGTGCACCTATCTACTTGCCCATTAAGGAAAGCACTGTATCCAGAATATCATCGGCCAAGGCGGTCTTGCTTTGCAGCGGCCGCTCCGTTACACCGGCCGCCGTAACCAGGGCGGCGATATTCGTATCCACATGAAAGCCCACGCCGGGCTTTGTCACATCGTTGGCGACGATCAGATCCAGGTTCTTTTTTTTCAGCTTTTGCTTCGCGTTTTCCAAAAGATTTTGGGTTTCCGCCGCAAAGCCCACCAAAACCTGCCCTGGCTTTTTCACTTTTCCAACCGCCTCGGCGATATCCGGGTTTTCGGTCAGGGAAAGCGTAAGCCCTTCGCCCGACTGCTTTTTGATTTTCTGGTTGCTTACGCTCAACGGCCTATAATCGGCCGGCGCGGCAGCCTGGATGATTACGTCCTGCTCCCCGCATTGCGCAAGCACGGCTTCATGCAGGTCCCCCGTGCTGACAACAGGAACCGTCCTGACGCCATCGGGCGCGGGGATCGCCACAGGCCCGGACACCAGCGTTACCGCCGCCCCCCGGGCAGCGGCACGCCCGGCAATGGCATATCCCATTTTCCCCGAGGAATCATTGGTGATATACCGGACAGGGTCGATCCGCTCCCTGGTAGGCCCGGCCGTGACCAGCACCCTCAGGCCCGCCATGTCCTGCTTTTGCAAAAGTATGCCCACAATGGCATCCACAATCTCCGCAGGCTCCGCCATACGGCCCACGCCGCTGATGCCTTCCGCCAGAAAACCGTCGCCGGGGCCGATAGTTATGACGCCGCGCCTTTTGAGCACCTGCATGTTTTCCCGGGTGGCTTCCGCCTCCCACATGTTGGTGTTCATCGCCGGCGCCGCCAAAATGGGTGCGCGGGTCGCAAGCACTGTGGTGGAAAGCATGTCGTCCGCAATGCCATGGGCCATCTTGGCCAGAATATTGGCTGTGGCCGGCGCGATGCAAAACAGCGATGCCCGCTTGGCCAGGGCGATGTGCTCCACTTCCCAGGTTTCGGGGTGGGCAAAGGTATCCGTCACCACAGGGTGGTTGGATATCGTTTCAAAGGTAAGGGGCGTCACAAATTCGCAGGCATTCTTCGTCATGATGACAAACACCTGCGCGCCGAGCTTGCGCAGGCGGGATGCCACCTCTACCGCCTTGTAGGCGGCAATACCCCCGGTAACGCCCAAAACGATATCCTTCCCCGCAAGCATCATAGATCAAACCTCGTCTTCCGAATTACGGACATAGCCAATCAGGCCGCGGTTGATCTCCTCCACAGCCAGCTTCAGCGGCTTCATATCCTTGCGGTCCAGCAAAGGCTGGCCGCCGGCCACCAGCTGACGGGCACGCTTGGATGCTTCCACCACCAAGGTATAGCGGCAATCGGCTTTTTCACCCAATTCGACAATGGTAGGTTCCACAATGGACATAATGGGGTCCTCCTTACATTCTATTCTTCCTTCACCGTCGGGAAAAACCGGGTTGTTCTTTGCTTTTCGGCGGTAACGATGCTGAACAGCTGCTCGTACGCCAGGTCCAGCACGTCGTTGACCACCGCGTACTGGTAGCGTGAAAGCTGCTCGATCTCGCCGCGGGCATTGCCCAGGCGCCGTCTGATTTCCGCGGGATCGTCCGTGTTTCTGGTATGCAGCCTGACCTCCAGCGCCTTGTAGCTGGGCGGCAGTATGAACACGGTCACGCAATCCTTTTCTTTTTCCATCACCTTGCGCGCGCCTTGGGGATCGATGTCCAGCAGTATGTTTTCCCCGCGCTCGATGCTTTGGTAAACCTGGGACTTCATTGTCCCGTACCGGTGGCCGTGCACGACGGCATGCTCGAGAAAAGCATCCTCCGCCAGCAGCCTGTCAAACTTCTCGTCGGAGATAAAGTGGTAATGGACGCCTTCGATTTCATTGTTCCGGCGGGCCCGCGTAGTGGCGCTGACCGAAAACCTGAAGCTGGGATCTTCCTTCAACAGCCGCTGGGCCAGCGTTCCCTTGCCCGTTCCCGAAGGACCTGAAATCACCAGAAGCATGCCTTTCCTCAGTACCTGCATTCCCCTATTCCTCTCCTTCATCCTCAGCCGGCGATGTCTCCCGCGCGTTTAAGCGGTTGGCTACCGTTTCAGGCTGCACAGGAGAAAGCACCACATGCTCGCTGTCCATGACAATCACCGCTCTGGTTCTCCTGCCATAGGTCGCATCGATCAGCTTTCCGCTTTCCCTGGCATCCTGTATCAGACGCTTGACCGGCGCGGATTCGGGGCTGATGATGGCAATGAGCCTGGATGCGGAAACCATGTTCCCAAACCCGATATTGATGAGCTTTGGTCCCATGCTGCCCCTCTTTTCCGAGCCGGCGCCCGTCATTCGATATTCTGTACCTGCTCCCGCAGTTTCTCTATCTCACATTTGGCGGCTACTACCCAGCCCGTGATCTCCACATCGGAGGCCTTGGAACCGACGGTATTGACCTCCCGGTTCAGCTCCTGCACTAAAAAATCCAGTTTGCGCCCCGCTTCGCCGTCACTTTTTAGAATGCCGCGCATTTGCTGAATATGGGAAGATAATCTGGAAAGCTCCTCGTCAATGGCGCAGCGGTCCGCGAACAAGGCA
Source organism: Bacillota bacterium (assembly GCA_023425025.1). Classification (GTDB taxonomy): domain Bacteria; phylum Bacillota; class Clostridia; order Christensenellales; family Aristaeellaceae; genus JAEWAH01. The sequence goes on along the minus strand of JAFADG010000041.1, from coordinate 11,683 downwards.
ACCTCCTGGGCCAGGCGCTGCGGCTCCACAGGCGTCAAGGCAACCTCCGCAAGCCGCTGTTCCAGGCGCTCCCTGTACAATTGCGCCACCTGGGGGGCCTTTCCGGCGATCTTCCCGGCCAGCTGCTCCAGCTGATCCAAATGGAATTCAAGGTCTGCCGCAAGCGCCTCGCCTTCCTTCTCCCGCATGGCCGCAACGTCGCAAAGCACCAGCGCCAGCGTTTTTTGAAGAAGCGAGGTCACAGCCTCCCTGTCCTCTTCCCGCTCGGTCACGCGCAGCACATCGGGCAGCGTCATATAATGGGAGAGGGCAACATCATTCGGAGCCTCCGACAAAGCCTCCATCTTGCCCAGAACCTGACGGTACAAAAGCAAAAGCGGTTCGTCGACCGCAACTTCCCTGGCGTCCTCCCGATTGTTGCGGTAGTTCAAAAAAACATCGGCATGGCCGCGCTTGAGCGTCTCGGAGAGCTGCGCGCGGACCGGCTCCTCCAAAAAGCTTAGATTTCGCGGCATACGAAAGCCGATGTCCAAAAAACGGTGGTTTACCGTCTTGACCTCCACAGTCATCTCACGACCATCCGCCTGCAGCTGCCTGCGGCCGTACCCTGTCATGCTGCGCATCAAATGTCCTCCGATGGCTTCTTCAAGTATATTATTATATCACAGCCACGCCAGCATGAAAAGCCGTATCCCGTTGTTTTTCGAAATTCCTTCCCGATAGTGTACCATTCGGCCAGGAATCGGCTGCAAAACTCACACGGATGCAGAAGATACCGCTATGCGAGCATGGTAACACTTGCCTTCTTGTCCGCATAATGTGATCATTGGATGGAGTTCATCCAAATTTCGCAGAAGAATGAGGATTGTATATGAGATATCCCAATTATCATTATGTACCCCAGGGTATTGGGCCGGGAGGCTACGGCCAAGGCCGGCAGTTCGGCTACCCGCCTCCCTGCCCGGTGCCTGATATACAACCCGTAATGCCGTGCCCCCCCAGGCCCCCCTACCCACCTTATCCGCCCTGTCCGCCCCCCTGCCCGCCTCCCTGCCCGCCAGGACCTCCGGGCCCTCCGGGACCTCCAGGACCTCCGGGCCCCATGGGCTGTAGAGGCGTGCCCGGGCCTACCGGCGCTACCGGTGCTACCGGGGCCACCGGAGCCACCGGCGCTACCGGCGCTACCGGCGCTACCGGACCTGCCGGCACAGGCGCGACCGGGCCGACCGGGCCGACTGGACCTACGGGCGCTACCGGGCCCACCGGACCTACCGGCGTTACCGGCGTTACCGGCGCTACCGGGCCCACCGGACCTACGGGCGCTACCGGACCTGCCGGCGCGACAGGCGCCACCGGCGCGGCCGGACCTACCGGCCCCACCGGACCTACCGGAGCTATTGGACCTACCGGACCTACCGGCGCTAACGGCCTGACCGGTGCAACCGGCGCCACCGGCGCAACGGGCGCTACCGGACCTACCGGGCCTACCGGCGCCATCGGCGCGACCGGGCCTACCGGCGCCACCGGCACCACCGGCGCTACCGGACCTACCGGGCCTACCGGCGCAACGGGCGCTACCGGACCTACCGGGCCCATCGGAGATACCGGGCCCACCGGCGCCACCGGCGCTACCGGCCCCACTGGAGATACCGGACCTATCGGGCCCGCCGGCGCAACGGGCGCTACCGGACCTATCGGCCCCACCGGAGATACCGGACCTATCGGCCCTGCCGGGGCTACCGGACCTACCGGCCCCACCGGGGATACCGGGCCTATCGGCCCCACCGGAGATACCGGGCCTACCGGCCCCGCCAGCTTGCTGCTGGGCATCCAGACCCAGCTGCTGGGCGCCCCTGCCACAACAGTTGCTGATGGCGAAAACGTCATCTTCGATACAGTCATCAATGACCAGACCCCGAGCATCACCTACGACGGAACGACCGGCGAATTCACGATTTCCGCCCCCGGCAACTATTTCATTACTTGGTGGGTTGCCGTTGACGGCACGGAAGGCCCGGTCAATGTGGCCTTTGCAATTGAGGTCGATGGTGCCGGCGCTATCGTCGGCAATGCGCCCACTGTCACAGGGCAGATCAATGGCAGCGCGTTCATTACCGTCACCACCGTTCCCGCAGTCATCACCCTGGTCAATGCCACGGGTGCAACCGTTGCCCTGGCGGATACTGCGGTACAGGCCAATATGGTCATTGTGCAAGTCTTCCCGTAACCCTGTCAAAAGGCCGCCGGTTTATGGCCGGCGGCCAAATGTTATTTCGTGCTCTTGGATTCGTACTCCGGCACCTGCTGGGATGTCCCGATGCCGACGATCTCTGCCGTGCGGCGGGCGCTGGCATTGGTGCCGGAGCTTTTGCCCAGGTGAATGATCTGTTCCCCCATAAAAACCATCGTGGCCGTCTGGCCGCCATCCAGGTTAAAACCTGTCAGGCAGCCTTTTTCCGAAAGCCGCTCCGCCAGAAAGGAGATGCCCGCTCCGCGGCTTTTGCTATGCCGGCCTTCCAGCATCATGGCAAAGTAATGGCCGGGTTCCACCATGCCGATGGCCGTACGTGGCGCCCTGCTCTTGCCGTATTTTTTGAGGGCAGCCTCGTTCAGCTGCCCATCCTTGATCAGGTATGGACCGAAGGACAGCACATCCGCGGCGCCCATGTCAATGTACTCCTGAGCGGTGTATGCGTCGGAAGCGTAAACCTCCATCCGCCCGTCCGGATACAGGGCCATGTTGTCCAGGTTCGGGAAGGTGCCCCTGTTATGCGCAAACGTCCTGGTCCCCAGCACTTCCCCGCTGCGCACCAAAACGCCGGACCGGCTTTTTTGCTGCAGCCGAAGGTGAGAAAAATCGCTGTTGATGGCAAAAACCGTGCTATTCTTTTTGGCAATATTCGCCGGCCAGTCGCAGCTGTTGACACGGTCGTCCGGGTCGTTGGGGATGCAGCGGAAGGCTTCGCCGTCCCGGCTCCATATTTCCGCCTCGTACCAGGTCAGGTTTTCCTCTTTGTCATAAAAACGGTGGATTTCAACCTTCAGAACGGAAGAAGCGTACCGCCATATGCCATCGTCAGTGTTTTGGTACACAAATTCGCCTTCGTCCAGAAATCCGGCCGCGTCCAGCGCTGGAAAGCTCCCTTCCTCTGCGTTTGATGTGGAAAACGGCAGCAGCAGCAACACTACATAAAGCAACAATAAAATACGTTTCACGGTGACTCCCTGTTATCCATTGAAGTTTCCCACAAAGCATACCATGAAAAAAAGGCGGCTTCAATGGAAATACACTTTCCAGCCGCCCAATAACCACTATTTTACAACTGTTTCCTCAGCTGACGCCCATCAGCCGGTGAAGCACTTCCTGGTATCCCTGTTCCACATTTCCAAGGTCGCGGCGGAAACGGTCCAGATCAAGCGGCTCATGGGTTTTCGCATCCCAGAAGCGGCACGTGTCCGGTGATATCTCATCCGCCAATATGATCTGCCCGTCAAGGCGGCCAAACTCCAGCTTGAAATCGATCAATTCAATGCTGATGTCCTTCAGGTATGCCGTCAGAATTTCGTTGATCTTAAGCGCCATTTGATACATTCGGGCCAGTTCTTCCTCGGTGCACAGCCCCATTGCGCGGATGTGCGTTTCGTTGATCAGGGGGTACTCCAGCTCGTTGTCTTTCAGATTGCACTCGAGCACCGTGCTTTTCAGCCTGGTGCCTTCCGCATATCCAATCCGCCTGGCAAGGCTTCCTGCCACGATGTTGCGAACCTTGATATTGACCGGCACGATCTCCACGCGCTTGACCAGCGACTGCCGCGCGTCCAGCTTGCTGACGAAATGGTTGGGAATGCCCTGGGCCGTCAGCAAGGAAAACAAATGACAGCAGATCTCGTTGTTGATTTCCCCTTTGCCAACGATCCTGCCGCGTTTTAAGCCATGAAACGCCATCGTCTCATCTTTGAAACACACCACCAGAAGGCTTAAGTCATCTGTCTCGAAGATTTTCTTTCCCTTGCCTTCCCGAATCAATGCGCCAATTTTCATGCATGATGCTCCTTTGCGCCCTGCCGAAAAATGATTAAAGTACAAGAAATAATTTTAACAGAAAAAGTGCGTATCGGCAATACAATTGTCCATTACCGTCTGCTGGCACCGCCTCGCGCCTGACCGTCTGCCGATATTGCCGCATCCCGGCTGACAAACAGAAGCAAAAGCCCCTCTTTTAAGGTGATGACGGCCTCAGGCCCTTCGAACTCATTGCTGATCCCCAGGGGAAACTCATTGACAAGCACAGCGTCCTTCAGCGGATATTTTACGTTTTGCAGGGTTACGCCATAGCATGCCTTGTCATGGGCCAGTACGGAAAGCTTCCAGCCCGGCATTTTCCCAATGCGCTTTTCCCCGGGACCCATGGCGGTGACGCGGTTGTTCGCGTCCATCATCCACATTGCAAGCCCCCGGCGCGCCGCGTAGGCAAGCAATTGCAGATTGGCAGCCGTATGATCCAGCCGCCCGCCAATGCCGCCGGCCACCGCAAAGGTGCGAAAACCGGCCTGCATTCCATAGGAAAGGCACAAAAAAGTGTCCGTTTCATTTTTTTCCCGGGCGGCCTGTATGATTTGGCAGCCTTCGGGCAGATCCTCCGGCATTTTGCCCAGGGAATCAAAATCGCCGACAACCGCGTTGGGCCGGATGTTTTCCCGCTTTGCCAAGGCATAGCCGCCGTCGGCGCAGATAATGAAATCATCCGGCATAAGCCCAACCACATCCCGGATCCCATCCGGCGCCCAGGCAGTTATGATCACGCAGCGTCCCAACAATAACACCTTCAAACCGTTGTCGCTTGAAAAAAAGAAGCTGCACCCGCGGCGCACTGGCCTTGCCAGCCATGCGCCACGAATACAGCTTATGCATTTATACCTTATTCCGCCTGGGGCTCTTGCGAAGCCTCCACTTGGGGCTCTTGCGAAGCTTCCGCTTGAGGCGCTTCGAATTCGCCTTCGCCGGGAATCTCCTGGCTGTAGTTGAAGGCTTCGTCTTCCAGCACTTCGCGGATGCTCAGGCTGATGCGCTTCTCGGCGGGCTCCACCTTCAATACCTTCACGCGGACCACCTGGCCAACCTTCACGGCGTCCTCGACCTTCTGAACGCGGGTCAGGGCACACTGGGAAATGTGGACCAGTCCATCCAGGCCGGGTTCCAATTCCACAAACGCGCCGAAGGCGGTGATACGGACAACCTTGCCTTCCACCACGGAGCCGATGGCATACTTTTCTTCCACCACGTCCCAGGGCTTGGGCTGCAGCTGCTTGTAGCCCAGCTGAATGCGCTCGCGTTCACGGTCCAGGGACAGGATTTTGACCTGTACCTCCTGATTTGCGGAAACGACTTCGGAGGGATGCTTGATGCGGCCCCAGCTCAAATCGGTCACATGGATCAGGCCGTCCACGCCGCCCACATCCACGAAGGCGCCGAAATCGGTAAGCCTGCGAACGATGCCGGTAATGACTTCGCCTTCCACAAGCTTATCCCAGGCATCCTTTTTCTTGCTGGCGCTTTCTTCCTGCAGATAGGCCTTGCGGCTGGCCACAATACGCTTTTTCTGCTTGTCCACTTCAATGATTTTCAGCTTGATGGGCTTGCCCACAAACTCGGAAATCTTCTCCACATACCTTTGGGAAAGCTGGGAAGCGGGCACAAAGGCACGAACGCCTTCCACATCCGCAATCAGACCGCCCTTGACGGCTTCTTTGCCGACGCCTTCCACATATTCACCCGCATCAAACTTCGCCATCAGCGCATCCCAGGACTTGCGGTTGACGATATTGCGCTGGGAAAGAACCACATTGCCTTCGCCGTCGTTGACCTTGACGACTTCCACTTCGATTTCCTGGCCCAGTTCGACATCGTCTGCGGTCAGGTCGGAGCGCTTGATCAAGCCATCGGACTTGTAGCCGATGTTGACGCAAATCTCGTCCTCGGTGATTTGCACGACGGTACCGGTAACGGTCTGGCCGGGTCTGATTTTGACCAGAGTTGCCTCCACATCCGCCATGAAGTTGTGTTTGGTTTCTTCTTCCGCGGGTAACATCTGATCCTGTTGTTCCTTGTCGATCATGCGGGTGACAACCTCCTTAAGTGACCAATCCGGCGTAGACGCGCCAGCGGTTATTCCGATAAGATCTGAATGGATATCTGCAAAGCCCGGCGGAATATCCGCCGCACGCTCTACCAAGATGGTTCTTGCGCACAGCTCCCTGCATGTTTCAAAGAGCTTTTTCGTGTTGGCGCTGTTGGGGCCGCCCACCACGATCATCGCGTCCGCCCTTGCGGCCAGCTCCCTGGCTTCCTTTTGCCGGTAGCGGGTTTCGGGGCAAATGGTATCCTTGACCGTGATACCGGGGATCCGCTGCTTCAAAAGATCGGCAATCCGTTCCCACTTGTCGGGTGCAAAGGTAGTTTGCACCACCGCAAGCGCCTCGTCCATAGGAGGCAGCGTTTCAACCTCAGACTCATCCTTTAGGATGAACACCGGTCCGTTGCACCAGCCGGCTGTCCCCGCAACCTCGGGATGGTCGGGCTGTCCAACCAGAATCACCGGTTTGCCATCAGCGGAATAGGCTTTTACAACATGGTGCTGCTTATCCACAAAGGGACATGTACAGTCGATGACGCCGCTGCCCATTTCCCGAAGGGTTTCAAGCGTTTGGGGCGTGACGCCGTGGCTTCTGATGAGGACCGTGCGGCCCTCGGCTTCCCCGATGGTACTGACCGAAGGAACGCCTTTTTCCTTGAGCAGCTGCACAACCTGGGGGTTATGGATCAGTTCACCCAGCGTGCATAATTCCTTGCCTGCCCCCGCGGCTTCCAGTGCGGATTTTACCGCGCGGCTGACACCCATGCAAAAACCGGCGTGAGCTGTGATTTCAAGCGGCATAATCTTTCCTTTCCGCAAAAAAACACTAATGTTATAAGATTCGCTTGAGGAAGGCATTTTCCTTCTAAAATGTAAAAAATTTTTTCCATCTTTTTTTGTGAAAAATCATGCACCGGCCCGCTTTTCAAAATCAGCATACAGCAACGCAATCCTCTTGAGCAGCTCGTCGCTGGAATCGCGCCCCACGCCTTTTTCCCGCAGATCGTCCATGGGGATGGGCGTGCCGGCATAGCAATGGATGCGGCGGAAGGGCTTTAATTTGCCATGGATGTATACCGGCACCACCGGCACCTGGCTGCGCAGCGCCAATATCGCGACGCCCGCTTCCAGTTCCTCCATGTTTCCCTTTTTGTAGCGCGTACCCTCCGGGAAGATGCCGAGCACCCGGTCTTCCTTCAGCGCCTGCATACAGGCCCGCATGGCCGCCATGTCAAAATTGTGCCTGTCTACCGGAATGGCGTGCAGCGAGCGCAAAAGCCAGCCGGAAAAGCGGCCCTGCATGACCTCCTTCTTGGCCAGGTAGGTGATCTCCTCTCCCTTTACGGCGTGCGCCACGCAAATGGGGTCCAAGCCGCTCAGATGGTTGGCGATCAAAATGCAGGGACCGGTCAAGTACAGACGCTCCCTGTCATGAACGGTCACCGGGTATACCGTATGGAAAAGTACCCAGGCTATCGCCTTGGCAATGCTGTACAGAAGCGTTCTGGGCTTCTTCCCGGCAGCGTTATTCTTCTTTTTCATAACGGGCCTCCACGATGCCTAAAATACGCTCCACCACCTGATCCTTGTCAAGGCCGGTGCTGTCCAGCATCAGCGCGTCCTCCGCCGGCCGGAGGGGGTCGATGGGCCGGGTGGAATCCTGCAGGTCCCGCTTGTGCAGGTCCTTCAAAACATCCTCATACGTGTCCTTGCAGCCGGCCTCCTGCAGTTCAAGATACCGGCGGCGGGCCCGCTCCTGGGGAGAAGCGGTCAAGAAAATCTTTATTCCGGCATCGGGCAGCACGTTGGTGCCGATGTCACGGCCGTCCACCACCATGGCGGTTCCCTTCGCCAGCGCCCGCTGCAGGGAAACCATATACCTGCGCACCACGCCGAACCTGGATACCGCGGAAGCGGCCATGCCGACCTCCGGCGTGCGGATCAGGCCGCTTACGTCCGAACCGTTGACCAGCGTCTGCTGCCGGCCATCCACATATTTGACGGCGATGTCAATCTGGCCGCACAATTCCTCCAGGGCCTTTTCATCCTCAGGGGATATATGCCTTGCAAGGGCGGAATATCCCACCGCCCTGTACATGGCGCCCGTATCCAGGTGCAAAATATTCAGGCGCCGGGCCACCTCCCTGGCAATGGAGGACTTCCCTGCGCCCACCGGCCCGTCGATTGCGATATTCAAAGGCATTGCTACTTCTCTCCCGTACATTCATATGGCCCTGTGGCCCATGCCTACGCACACCTCGTTCAAATGCACAAGGCCGACGCCAAAGAACACGGCCACGGCCACATGCTCGCCCCACCTGGCGATGCCGATTTTCCCGCCCACGGAAAAACCAAGGGCTTTTGTGGTCACCTGCGCGATGGCCTCCCTGGCCGCCCCGGCCACGGCGCCTTCCTCGTGATGGGTCTCGTTGATCACCTTTTCCCGCTTGGCGGCAATGACCGCGCGCTCTACAATGCGCATGACGGAAGTCACAAACTCCCCGCCGTAATCCACCGCCGCGGTCAGAACGCCGTCGGCAGCCATCTGGCCGCGCAGCGTGTTCTCTTCCTCCCGGCTGCGGGATAGGCTCAATAATATGGCCGCCCTGGCAACTTCCCGGCTGCCGATTTCCGTTTGAAGCATATATATGCCCTCCCGCATCCAAAACAATCCTGCCGCTTGTCCATTATACTCGAACGCCTTGCCCTGAACAAGAGGTTTTCTCCCGCACACCGCCATCTTCGTCATAAATTGGTTTACGCCTGTCAACAATACTGCCATACTGACAAAAGGAGCGTACAATATGGCGTTTCAGGCAATTATCATGGCAGGCGGCGAAGGCGTCCGCCTGCGTCCGATGACGTTGGATATTCCCAAACCCCTTGTCCCTGTTCTTGGCGAGCCGGTAATGGGGTACTCGCTGAAGCTTTTACGCCGCCATGGCCTCCAAGATGTGGCGGCCACAATCATGTACCTTCCCCACGCCATCCGTGAAACCTTTGGCAAAGGTGAAGCCTACGATGTCCACCTTCACTACATAGAGGAAGCCAAGCCCTTGGGCACCGCCGGCAGCGTGCGGCTGGCCAACGGCCTTACAACGGATACGTTTGTCATTCTTTCCGGCGACGGCCTGACCGACTGCGACCTGACCGAAGCCATCGCCTTTCATAAATCCCGCAACGCCATGGCAACGCTCGTTTTGAAATCCGTGCCCATTCCCTTAAGCTACGGCGTGGTCATTACCGACGATCATGGCCGCATCCAGCGCTTTGTGGAAAAGCCCGACTGGTCCGGCGTTTTCAGCGACCAGGTAAACACGGGCATTTACATTTTGCAAAAGGAAGTCATGGACCTGATCCCCGAAGACACGCCCTATGATTTTGGAAAGGACCTCTTCCCCAGAATGGTCAGGGAAGGCCTGCCCGTTTACGGCTATCCCATGTCCGGCTATTGGTGCGACATCGGCGACCAGGGAGCCTATCTGCAATCGCAGCTGGACCTTTTGCGCGGCGAAGCCGATCTGCAGATCAAAGGCATCCCCTCCGGCCGCGCGATCCTTCAAGGCAAGTGTACCCTGGAGCCGGATGTCCGTCTGGAGGGCCTTTGCTATATCGGGGACGGCGCCGTCATCAAGCAGGGGGCTGTCCTTTTGGAAGGCGCGGTGATCGGGCAGGGCGCCGTGGTGGAGGAAGGCGCGAAGATCACAAAATCCTGCCTGTGGAAATTCAGCCGGGTAGGCCGCTGCGCCCATGTGGACGGCGCGGTGCTCTGCCGGGAAGCCCAGGTCCGCCCGGGAGGCCGGATGCTGGAGGGCAGCGCCCTTGGCGCCGGCGCCATATTGGGTTCCCACGCCAAACTGAACACCGGTGTCAAGGTTTGGCCGCAGAAGGAAGTGGGCAGCGAGGTCAACGTTTTGGAAAACGTGGTGTGGGGCGACTTAAAGCGGCTGCACCTGAATGAAAACAGCCAAATCACCCTGGATTCCCCCGCCCGCGCCGACCAATTGGCCGCGTCGGCGCTTTTGGCGCTGCACGCGGAGAAGGTCGCCCTTTGCTTCCGCGGGGAGGATGAAGCGCTCTATACCCTGCTGGCAGGCGCTTTCGCCGCCCGCGGCGCCAAGGTCCTGCTGCTGGGCCGTGGCTATGAGCCCATACTGTCCATGCTCGTTAGGCAAATGAAGCTGCCCCTTGGCGTGATGGTGGACGGTCAGCAGGCAACGGTGCTCGGCAAAGACGGGCTCCGGCTGGAAAAAACACAAATACAGGCCGTGGAAAGCGCGGCCTTGAAGCAGGAATATCCGCCCGCGTTTGACAAATCGGGACAGCTTGTGAAAATGAACGGCATCCAGGAGCTTTATCTCACAAACCTTTTCACGGCTGTGGACGCAAGGCTCCTGGAAAAGAGCTCCGTGCAGACAGCCGTATTCTGCGACGATCCGGCGCTGCTGGAACTGGCGCTTCAGGCGCTTCAACATGCCGGCATCAAAAAGGTGCGGGGGCAAAACGCCAGAAGCCGGTCCCTTCAGCCTTGGGAGGCCGGTTTCGTGCTGGAGCCGGACGGCACATCGGCGTTTGTGCTGGACAAGACCAGCCAGCCGGACGAGACCAGCCAGCAGATGCTTGTATGGCAGCTGGCTGCCCAGGAGGGCAGCCTGCCCTTGTTTGCGCCGCCGGATGCCCCCAGGTCCCTGGAGCAGCTGGGGCCGGTGAAATGGAAAAAGAACGGAGCCGAGCTCACCAAGGAGGAAAAAGCATCGCTTTTGCGCCAGTACGACCTGATGCACGACGGGATTTTGCGGATGCTGGCGCTGCTTGTGCGGCTGAACGACAGGAATCTGCAGGGCCTGTTGGAGCAATTGCCCAAAACCTACAGGGTGCGAAAGGATGTCCCCTGCCCCACCGGTGAAAAGGGGCGCGTGCTGCGCCTTTTGTGTGAAGCCGCCAAGGAAAAGGAGCTGGGCGAAGGGCTGCGCATTCGCCACGGCGGCGGCTCCGTATGGCTTTCCCCCTTTCAGGACAGGGCGGCCTTCCGCATACAAACCGAATCCTTCGACGCGGAATTTGCCGGCGAGCTTTGCTCCCACTATGCCGGCCGCATCGAAAAACTGACACAAACCAATGGCTTAAAGGATGAAAATGCCAAAGTTTCTGACATCCATTAACCCTTGACACGGCCGCAACTTCAAGCATATAATAAATCCAGCAGCATGCTCCTGGGGTGTGCGCCAGCGCTTAGGTTTTACCCACATCTCCACATTCGGAGCCCGCGTTCCTGTGTGGATGCCATGCCCCCGTTTGTATAAACGTCAGGGGACGGCAGAAATACGGGATAGGGCACCAACCTGCTTTAGAAGCGGGTGAGAAAACTCGGCGCAGCGGCACTTCGGGGCACTGCAAGCAAGTACCGCAAAAAACTGCACAGCAATCAAAACCACCGGCTTAGCCGGTGGTATGCACCGCGCCTTCAAGGCGAATTTACTAGCCGCGTCTCAAGACGCATTGAACCATCTATCAACTGCATTTCATGCCCCACCGCTCGTAAACGAGCT
>JAFADG010000033.1 GCA_023425025.1 Bacillota bacterium | reverse complement strand
GCTCGTTTACGAGCGGTGGGGCATGAAATGCAGTTGATAGATGGTTCAATGCGTCTTGAGACGCGGCTAGTAAATTCGCCTTGAAGGCGCGGTGCATACCACCGGCTAAGCCGGTGGTTTTGATTGTGTGAAAAAGGATGTGATCCCATGGCGAAATTCATCCCCAAGGAGAAAATGGGTAAGAAAGCTCGAAGCAAGCTCGATCATGAGCAGCGTACCACGTGGGCATTCTCCCCAGTGACAAAAAAGGTTGAAAGCAAAAAGCTCTATAACCGCAAGAAGAAATCCCATGTCCGATATGATGGTTGCGGCGTGGGGTTTTATTTATTTACTGCGGTCAGTCGGGGTTGTGGCGTATCGTCCAACATTGCTATTTTGAATTATATGTAATATGATTAGAGAAAACGACAAGCAGGAATTTGTCGTGTGTCATCCGTAGGGGGCGATGCCTACATCGCCCTATGTCCCTGTTGGTGAAGATGGGCAATTGCAGAGAAGTACATCGAGAATATCGATGCAAGACATGAGAATGTTCATGTTGATAAATATGCCGTCATGCAGTTGGAAATGTCGCCGCATATGGGCGGTTATCCAAGATACAGCATTTAAAAAAAAAGGTATCGTGTTTTGATTATCGAAAAGCATTTGGTGTTTTATAAGGCGGATGGCGGAAAAATGATTGTTACGGTTTATACCGTGGTTGATGGCTGGCGGGAGTATAAAAAACCTCATCTGGCCAAACGCGACCCATATATGTAAACGGACCAATATGGCAGAGCACATCGTTCACATCGATGGGGTCATTGGTCCGAGGAAAGTAACAGACCACCAAGCCCTGCTGAACTCAATCAGAAAAGGTTGCGTTCATTTTTTTGTGTCACAATGCGCCATGGATAAAAAAGGGCAGACACAATCAAGCGCTTGCCGCGCCTATATGGTATACTGTCTACGAAAGAGGTGCGCTGCATGCATGCTTGGGAAGCTGTACAGAAAACCCTGGACCACATAGAGGAACACATCGGCGCAGAGATTTCAATCGAAGGATTGGCGGAAACCGCTTCGCTGTCGCCGTTTTATTATCAGCGTTTGTTCACGCGGCTGGTCAAGAAACCGGTACGGGAATACATCAAGGTACGCCAGCTGGCCAGGGCCTGCAACATGCTGCGTGACAAAGAAAACCGCATCCTGGATGTTGCCCTGAAATACGGTTTTGGAAGCCATGAGACCTTTACCCGGGCGTTCAAGGATACCTACGGAATCACCCCGGCGCAATACCGGGACAAGCCTGTCGCCTTGGACCATTTTGACAAGCCGAATCTGCTGCTGAACTATGTAATTGTCGATGAGGGCGTACCGCTGATCAGCGACGGGCTGGTGCTGGAAATGAACCGAAAGACCCTTGAAAAACCGATCTGCTTCGCAGGCAAGAAGGGATTCTTTCCCTTTGTGTATGGCAAGATGCTTGGGGAAAGGCCGGGGGTTTCCTCGGCAGAAGATATATGGAAGGAGTTTTACAGTGTTCAGCAAGCTATTGCGCGCATCCCCGGCGGGCGCCATATTGGCGTCTGCTTTCAAGGCGACGCGCCGGAAGGCCATACCTCTTACTTTGCCGGCGCGGAGGTAGAACAGGTTGCGGAGAACGCTCCTTACGAAAGCTGGCAGCTGCCCGCAAGGGAATACGTTGTCTGCGGGTTTGAGGCGGAGGATTTTGCGCAGTTGGCGCCTTGTGCGCTGGGCAAGGCTATGAAATTTACCCGGTTTTGGCTTAAGCAGCATGGTCTGATCGCGGACGGGTTTTTCCCCGAAGTGTATTATCCCAACTTATCTGACACCCCCTATATGGAATTGTGGATCCCGTTTAGACAACGTGAAAAATAATATGAACCGGAGGAATGACCATGAGCAAGTATGACGAGGCCATGAAACTGCTGGACGAAAAACTGGGCAACAAGGACGGCCTGATCTCTCTATCCACCATCGCGCTGGAACCGGGGGCCGATGGCAAAAGCCGCCCCGCCGCCCGCCTTGTGGACGCCTATTATGAGGACGGCGCCTTCTACACCGTCACCTACGCCACCTCTGGCAAGATGCGCCAGATTGCCCAAAACCCCGAAGTCGCCATTTGCATCATCGTCGAAAACTTCACGGCCGATGGAATCGGTGAAAACCTGGGCTGGGTGTGTGACGAGAAAAATGTTGAAATGATGACAAAGCTGCGCACAATATTTGCCGCGTGGTATAAAGAGGCCAACAATGACGAAGACCCCAATACATGCCTGCTGCGTATCCGCCTGACAAAGGGCCTGTGGAATGACGCCCACAAAGGGATCAGAAACGAGATTGATTTTATCAATAAGACGGCAGATTGAGTGGCCTATCGTTCATATCAATGGATCCCTGGTACGAGGAAAGTAACAGACCACCAAAACCGCCCAGGCAGGGCGGTTCCTTTTATGGACAAGCGGCTGAAAGTCCTTGCAGGCCAAGGGGTTTCAGCCGCTTTTGCGTTTTAGGGATTCGGATTCCAAATCATAAATACCCAAAACCCTGTTGACAGCGAAAGAAATGCGGACTATACTGTAAACGAACATATGTTCTCCATCATGAAAAGCGGCGTCCTGAGCTATGGAAGCGCAGAATTGTGCCGCAAATTCCCCATAGCTGCTTTGGGCGTAAATATCGTCGGACCGCGGGGCAGACTAAATCTAACGTTTACGGGCGAATGATTTTTAAGGAGGCGGCCGGAGAAGAATCATGAAGGACAGAGCATATATCGCCATTGACCTGAAATCCTTCTATGCCTCGGTGGAATGCGTTGAGCGGCAGCTTGATCCGATGACCACCAACCTTGTCGTCGCCGATGCCAGCCGCACGGAGAAAACCATCTGCCTCGCCGTCACTCCGTCCCTCAAAGCTTATGGTATCCCCGGCAGGGCGCGGTTGTTTGAGGTCGTGCAAAAAGTCAAAGAGGCAAACGCGGCGCGGCTGCGCAAAGCACCGGGACGCACCTTTTCCGGCGCCTCCTTCAACGAAATTGAATTGAAATCTTCTCCGGCCCTCTCGCTGGACTACATCGTTGCGCGGCCAAGAATGGCTTTATACATAGCGTACAGCACCCGGATTTACGATGTCTATCTGAAGTACATCGCACCGGAGGACATACACGTCTACTCCATCGACGAGGTGCTCATGGATGCAACCTCGTACCTGGAAACCTACAAGCTCTCAGCCCGTGAGCTTGCCTCGAAAATGATCCTCGACGTACTGGAGACAACCGGTATTACAGCGGCAGCGGGCATCGGCACGAACCTGTACCTTTGCAAGGCCGCGATGGACATCCAGGCAAAGCACATCCCGGCTGACGCGAACGGCCTGCGGATTGCCGAACTCGACGAAATGAGCTATCGCCGCCTGCTGTGGTCACACCGGCCGCTGACAGACTTCTGGCGCGTCGGCAGGGGATATGCGAAAAAGCTGGAGGAACACGGTCTTTTTACGATGGGAGACATCGCGCGCTGCTCTCTTGGAAAACCTGCCGATTTCCCCAACGAGGATCTGCTATACAAGCTGTTCGGCATCAACGCCGAGCTGCTGATCGACCATGCGTGGGGATGGGAGCCCTGCACAATGGCCGATATCAAGGCGTACAAGCCGAGTACAAGCAGCGTCGGATCGGGACAGGTGCTGCACAGCCCCTATACGTTTGATAAGGCGAAACTGATCGTGCGGGAAATGACCGACCTGCTGGCGCTTGACCTCGTAGATAAAAAGCTTGTGACCGGACAGATCGCCTTGGCGGTTGGGTACGACGTTGAAAGTCTGGCAGACCCGATGATCAGAAAAGCCTATCGCGGGGAGGTTACCATGGATCAATACGGACGCGCCGTACCAAAATCAGTGCATGGCACGATCAACCTCGCAAGGCAGACCTCCTCTGCAAAGATGCTGCTGGATGCCGTGACAGAGCTGTTTGAGCGAATCGTTGATAAAAATCTCTTGGTCAGGCGGGTCAACATCGCGGCGAACCGCGTCATAGACGAGGCGGCCGCTCAAAAGGCAGGCAAATTTGAACAGCTTGATCTCTTCACGGATTACTCGGCTGTCCAAGCGCAGAAGGAAGCCGAGGAAGCCGCCCTCGCACGGGAAAAGCGGATGCAGGAGGCAATGCTGTCAATAAAGAAGAGGCATGGAAGAAACGCTATTCTCAAGGGCATGAATTTGGAGGATGGCGGGACCACCGTTGATCGAAACAGGCAGATTGGAGGGCATAAGGCATGACAGGCGAATATGACGACATCATCAATCTGCCGCGCCATGTCTCAATAAAGCGTCCTCATATGACGGCGATTGACCGGGCGGCTCAGTTTTTACCGTTCGCCGCGCTGACCGGCTATGATGCCGCCATCAAAGAAACAGCAAGATTGACTGACGAGAGAATGGAATTGGACGAATATGCAACGCACGCTTTGAGCGATAGATTGCAAATCATAGCAGAGCGAATTGCCCAGCAGCCAGAAATCGCAATTACCTACTTTCAGCCAGATATGGTGAAAAGCGGCGGGTCTTATGTTATTGCTGCCGGTGCGGTAAAAAAGATCGACGAATACAAACGGATTGTTATTATGACCGATGGAAAAGCGATCCCCATGGATGAAATAGCCGCCATAGAAGGGGCGATATTCGGGAAGCTCAACGAGCAATAAACACGAAAATTCGGCTGGTGGAAGAAAGAGCTTTCGCTTACAGCGTTGGGCGAAGCGAACTGACAAACGGTCCGCCGGTTTTTATTGCTGGCAGTTGAGCCGGCGGCAGAGCAAAACAAAGAGGGCGAGGTGTGAAAAACACCTCGCCCTTAGCCGTTTGCGGATACCTTAGCCTCCTTGCTGCGCGTCCACATAATGCTGCGCCTGCGCATGCCAAAGGGCGGCATAAAGACCGTCGGCATTGGAAAGCAGATCATCATGGCTGCCGTGCTGCACGAGCTCCCCGCTGTCAAAAACGGCGATATCGTGGCAGAACCGGCAGGAGGACAGACGGTGGGAGATAAAGACAGCCGTTTTGGAGCCGATGGTTTTCTCAAAGGTGGAATACACCTCAAACTCGGCGATGGGGTCCAGCGCCGCGGTGGGTTCATCCAAAACAATGATACCGGCGTCTTTATACAGCGCCCGCGCCAGCGCGATTTTTTGCGCTTCGCCGCCGGAGAGCTGCACACCCTCCTCGTCAAATTCCTTGTAAAGGATGGTATCCAATCCCAGCGGAAGCTTAGCCAAGCGCTCGCCGAAGCCCGCGTCCTGAAGGCAGCGCAGCACTTTCTCTTTGTCCGGCGTATTGGAGATGGCGACATTTGCGCCGATCGTCAGCGGAAAGAGCTTGAAGTCCTGAAACACGATGGAAAACAACCGGCGATACGCCTGAAAGTCATATTCCTGTATGTTCACGCCGTTGAGTAGGATTTCGCCCTCCGTAGGGTCGTACAAGCGGCAGAGCAGCTTGATCATGGTGGTTTTGCCGCTGCCGTTTAACCCGACAGCGGCCAGACGCCGGTTTGCGTCAAGCGTCATGTTCAGATTTTTCAGCGCGTAGGTTTGTGCGCCGGGATAGCGGAAGCTGACGTTGCGAAACTCAAAACGGTACTCCGTATCGTCAGGGATGGGCCTGCTTCCTTTGGTCAGTACGTCGGGCAGATTCAAATAGTCCAGCAGCGGTTTGATATACGCGGCGTTGTTGTACGCACGTCCCAAATCATTAAAAAGCGTTGTCACGGCTGTCACCAGCGCGGTCACCGCACCGACATATTGCACGACATACCCTACGGCGTACATTCCCGCCAGCGCCCGCAGCCCGATGAGCAGGTAAACCGCGCCGCCCACCACGGCCATACCCGCGGCGGAAAAGCCGCCGAGGCGGCCTTCAAAAAAGAAAAAGCGCAGCCAGCTTTTCACGTTGTAGCTGTAAGAAAAAATATGCTCCAGCATGCTGCCCTGCTGGTACAGGCGGATGTCCTTGGCGGCCTGGCCGGCTTTCAAATAATCATTGTAATATGAGGCGGCGGTGTTGGACTTTGTGTTTTCCGCGAACACCTCATCCAGTATTTTCTTTTCTTTTCGCCGGAACAGGATATTCAGCGCAAGCATTACGGCTACCAGCGCTGCCAGCAGCAGCGCGGCAAAATGCGTGGTGGCAAAGGTACGCTCATACACCGTGTTGCTGTGAAACATGCCCGCCAGCAGCACGCCGGAGAAAATCAACGAAAACAGGCCGACAGACACCGATTGCGACATCCAGTACAGGTTCATCAGACCCAGTCCGTTCCCGCGCGCCTTCGTATCCATGATGGCCAGTTTTTCAGAAATCTCACTGTTTTCCGTGTGAGGGAAGTCCATTTTTGCGAACTGCTCCGCCTCCATGCCCAGCATGTCGGCATAAGCGAACCAGAAGGTGGACAAATCCACCTCCCGCGTGAGCAGCGATTTCAGCGCCGAAAAAGTGAAGCCCAGCAGCACGGTTAAAGCGGCATAGCCGGCAATGACGGCGACATCCCGGTTTCCCGCCAGCTCATTGAGAATGCGCGCGGAAAAGAAAAGCTGCGTCATCGGTACAAACGCCGTGATAAACGACTGTCCGAGCAGCACCCACAAATACGACGGCGACAGGCGCATCATCACGCGAAAGCCTTGCAGCGTCCATTTTACATGATCCATAAAACGAGGCTTTTTTTCCTTATTCTCCATCGGCCTGCCCCTCCCCGCGGATACCGCACAATGTCATACGCTCCGCGTCTGTCCCGCTGTTTTGCTGATAATAACTGGCCTGCGTTTCAAACATATGGGCATAAATGCCCCCAAGCCGCATGAGTTCCTCGTGGGTGCCCATTTCCGCAATAGAATCCCTTTCCGCCGCGCCGTCAATCAATATGATGCGGTCGCAAAAACGGGTGCTTGCCAGCCGGTGGGAGATGTATACGCTGGTCTTGCCCTGCGTCAGCTCCGCGTATTTTTGATACACCTCGTTCTCCGCCAACGGGTCCAGCGCGGCGGTGGGCTCATCCAGCAAAATGACGGGCGCATCCTTGTACAGCGCCCGCGCCATGGCCAGCTTTTGCTTTTCGCCGCCGGAAAGCTCAATGGCGCTGACGTTTACCGCCCGGACGAGCAGCGTTTTTTCCTTTTCCGGGAGGCTGCTTACCTTTTCGCTCAGGCCGGCCAGCGCAAGGCATTGGGCCACTTTGGCGCAGTCGGTCACATCCGGCGGCTGCTGGCTGACGTTGCCGGCGAAGTCCGCGGAAAGAAGGTGGATATCCTGAAATACAGGCGAAAACTGGGTGTACAATTCGTCTCGGTTATAGGCAAGCAGCGGCTTGCCCGCGTAGGAGACCTGCCCTTCCGTGGGCAGATAAAGGCCGCAGAGCAGCTTCACAAACGTGGTTTTGCCGGCGCCGTTCGCGCCAACCACCGCCAGACGTTCGCCCGGGCGAATGGTGAGGTTGACATGGCGCAGCGCGGGTTTTTCCGCTTTCGGGTAGGTATAGCTGACATTTTCAAAGCGGATTTCCGGCGGCAAGGCTTCGCTTCCCGGCAGTATCGCGCCCACGCCCGTGTTCATGCGGTCAGGGTATTTGAGCATGGCCTGCATATCCGCCATCTCCACGGCGGACTTCGCCAAATCGCTGGCGGCAACCAAAATGCCGGAAATCCAGCCCCCCAGCGCGCCGATTGCGGCAAACACAAATACAAACTCGCCCAATTCCAGCTTGTTTTGCAGTAGAAGGGAGATAAGCAAGGCGTATGCGATGCCGTCGCGCAGCAAAATCATCGCGCCATCCATCAGGTTTGCCTGCATTTGTTTGGTCAGCACGGCTTTTTCCGCCGCGCGATTCTGCTTGCGCAGCGCTTGCAGAAAATCCTTCAGCCACGGAAACGCGCCGTACATGCGTATGTCCTTGGCGGACGCCGGATCGCGCATGGTGTTTTGCAGGGCCAAGTATTTGCGGTTCAGCTTGCCGCGCTCCTCGCGGGTGGCCTCGTTATACTTGCGGGAGCGCGCCAGAGCCCACCAGTTGCACGCCGCGCAAAACAGCAGCACAAGCAAAATGACGGGGTTGACCCGGGCGATGACGCCGGCGTAGAGCAGAAAGCCAAAAACATTGGATAAAAGCTGTACAAGCGTTCGCGGGATATTCATCGCCAATGTATGGTTGCTCTGCACCGCCTTTTCCGATTTGTCCATGACAGCTTTGAAATCGGGATGCTCCAGCTGCTCATAATCCATGTTGATCTGTTTGGCTACCGTTTTGAGCATGAAGGAAAAGATACCCGTGGTACCCATGCAATGATCAACAATGCTGTCGGTGAAGCTTTTTCCATAGCCCAGCGCCACCATCATCAGCGCCAGGGCGCCTACCACGAGCAGAAAATGGGAAGCATCCGATTGCTGCCCGATCAAGTCAATGACAGCTTTGGGCATGTAAATGCCCGCGTAGGGCAGCGCCACGCGAAAAATAACCGCCAGCGCGCAGCAAATCACCAGCGATTTGCGCACTTGCCAGTACGCGGAAAGGGAGAGCTTTATGGCGCCCCAAATGCTGCTGTGAGGGTTTCGTGTTTTTGTCATTTTCTCCTCTGCCTTGTTTGATATAAACGCTTTTGTACGGTATATGTTATATAGAAAAAACGCGGTACTGTCAAGGAACTCCTGCAAAATGAGCACCGTTCGGCAGAGGGCAGTCAGCCTGAAACGAGACGCAACCAAGAATACATTTCGGTACTGCAAACACTATACAAATTTGATACGGAAGAGCTTGTTTTTGGCCAGGAGAATATGATAGGATATCAACGGTCAAAAGCCGCCTTCAGTCTGTTTCTGGGATCATAGTGGCCACGAATCCTCTATCTTATCGTTCGTTTCCCTGCCCGGCCGGATATTCAGTTTTAGAAAGAGGAGAGCGCGGCCAGATGCGTTCCATGCGAGAAAGACGACAGTATTGGGAGTTTTTTCGGATATTCAACTTTAAGGATCCGCTGTGCACCGGCAGGACCGCGCTGCTGCTGAATACGGTATTGTTCAGCTTCGGCAACATCTTCATCACGGGCGTGTTCCATACGGGTTTCCTGTCGGTGAACGGCATCGATATCGTCCGCGTCGGCATCATCACATTTATCCCGTACATCGCGTGGGGATTCAGCCTTTTTACGCCGCTGATCTTCCGCAAGCTTAAGCGCCGGCGGGGCCTTTTGCTGTTCAACCATCTGTTCTATTTTGTGTGCGTGCTGCTTGCCACTACGGTTATGCCGCTTTTGGTTACGGACAGCGCGCAGCGCACGCTGTGGTTTGCCATCTTCCTGTTTGCCGGAAACGTCTCCAACGCGCTGCTGGGTTCCGGCACGTTCGCGTGGCATGTCCACTTTGTGCCTGATGGAGAGGATCGCAACGCTTTTTTTTCCTATACGAACCTGATCGGCTCGCTTGTGAGCACGGTTTTTGGAATCGGTTCCTCATTGCTGGCGGATTCGCTTGCGGGTTCCCCGCAGCAGGCGCAGACCATCATGGTGCTGCGCTTTATCGCGATGGGCGTGTTCGTGCTCACCGGGCTGCAGCTTTATCTGATCCCGCAGGAGTTCCCTTATCACACGCAGGGGACGCCGGCAATCAAAGAAATCTTCATGACGCCCTTCAAATCGCGTAAATTTCTGCTGACCGCGTGGGTCGCGATACTGTGGAATGCCATCGCCAACTTTAACGCAAGCACATGGCCCTACTACGTTATCAACACCATGGGCCTGGGCTACACCTATATGTATATCGGCACGGTCGTATACACGCTGGGCAACATCTTTCTGATGAAGTATTGGCGGCGGGCCATCAACCGCTATTCGTGGTTTTCGGTGCTGCTGTTTTCCGTATTCTTCGAAGGCGTTACAGAGCTTCTGATCGGTTTTTCCACGCGGCAGACGGTTTGGGTATATGTCGCCGTTTCCGTGCTGCAGGGCATTGATGCCGTAGGGCTCAACCTGGTGTTCGCAAATCTCATGTATATCAACCTGCCCCGCGGCAACAACGACTCCTGCGTCACGTTCTGGAACCTTGTCTGCAACCTGGCCGTACTGGCGGGCTCCATGCTGGGCACAGGCTTCCTTTCCATTGTGGAGCCTCACGCGCCCTATCCATTCATCGGGCTTCTGTTTTCCGGTTCACAGTTTCTTGTATGGATCAAATTCGCATGCGTTATGCTCATGTGCGTGTATATACGCTGGGCCATCCCCCGGATGCAGCCCGATGAGGAAAAATTGCGCTGACAACAGGGCAGGCCTGCGTATTGGATGCGGGGCCTCAGCCCGATTCACAGAAACGAATATGATATTTGTTCGCCCCTTGGAGCTTCCAGGCCTGACTTTTTGTGCTATACTTCATCTATACAGGCGCGTTACTCCCCGTTGCGAGCGCCGTACGATTCAAAAACGAAAGGGTGTTGAACATGGGTAAGAAGGCTGCTTTTGGCATCAAAATCGTATGGAGGGTGACTGCGCTGTAACCCTCCAATAAAATGGGAGGAAGCAGTTTGAACAGGGAATTCATCGCCAGGCACTGGTATGCAAGCATCTACGAGCAGTTCGAAAATCAGACGAACGACGTGGAGTTTCTTCTAAAGGTACTTTCCGTCTATACCAACGGTCCCCTCAACATCCTTGAACCTGCCTGCGGCGGCGGGCGCATCTGCGTGCCGCTGGCACAGGCGGGGCATACGGTGACGGGCTTCGACATCGACGAGCATATGCTTTTGCGCTGCTGCAGCCGTTCAAAAGGCCTGGGCAGCCTGAACTGCTTCAAGGCGGACGCGCTGAAGGAAGACTGGGGCGAAGGCTATGATGCCGTTGTTCTCGCGGGGAACATACTCATCAACATCGAGGCGGCGGCGGATTACGAGTCGGCGCAGGAGAGCTTCATCCGCAAGGCGGCATCCGCCCTTCGCCGCGGCGGGCACCTTTATCTGGACTTTGACCTTACCCACGACCCCGCGTCGGTTTTCAACCGCCTTGGGGAAGGCAGCTATTTCAAAGGTTTCGATGACATGGGAACGTTCGGGAGGACCGTGAGCTTCGGTTCCGTGTTCGACCCGGCGACCCGCCTCTGCTCGGGCACGGGCCATATCGAGATCACGCAGAACAACGGCGAAAGATTCATTCTGCCCGAGATATGGCACAAGCACATCCCGACGCAGGCGCAGGTGTACGGCTGGCTCACAAAGGCGGGGCTTTCCATCGAGCGGACGTATAAGAACTATACCTGCGAACCGGTTCCCGAGCCGTTGGATGAAACCACTTACCGCGCAACGGTCTGGTCAGTCAAAAACTAAAACGGGGTGTCTCGCCGCGATTTTCTCGCTTCGGGACAGCCCTTTCCTTTCATGTACAATTTATTTTGGAAAGAGATATGAAAGATTATTCAATGCCGCGCTGTTTGGCAGGGACATCGATTGACCTTAAGACTGCGCTTGGATATAGCGGCCAACTGGACGCCGGTTATTCTGGTCACCAAGGATATCCTTTTGTGCCTGAAAGCCCGGTTGATCGGGATAGAAGCGGAGGATTTCACCACCGAGCAGTCTCCGGTGCCGGCAGAACAGTATACCGGCAGGGCGGAGGTATACACTGCCGACGAGAAGATGGCCGACATGAAGAAAAAGGGACTGCTCCCCCAAGAGGTATACCTTATATCGGATTGTAAAATATTGAATGCTCTCCGATGCAATGGATGGGGAACGTTTTTTCGCATATGAAAACCCTCAGATGGACTGGGAGCTGCGCAAGGCCTACGGCTGCAAACGGCCATCCAAAGTCCCGGCCGGTATGAATACGGTAAAAACCGTGGCCTCCGTATCACTGGCAACCGATACGGTTCCGCTGTGCGCTTGCACAATTTCCTTTGCGATGGCAAGCCCCAGCCCGGCGCCGCCCGTTTTTGTGGCGCGGGACGCATCCAGCCGGTAGAACTTCTCGAAAATGATTTCCTGCTTTTGCTTGGGGATCGGGTCACCGTGGTTTTCAAATTGAATCTCGGTTCCATTCTGATTTTGACGTGCGGAAACAGCGATCACGGTATTTTCATGGCTGTAAGCGGCGGCGTTTTTCAGAATGTTGTTGAATACGCGGGCCAGCTTGTCCGAATCGCCGCGCAATGCGAGGCCTTCTTCGCAAGAAACGGTGATGCTCTTGCCCTGCGCAAGCAGGATGGGATAGAACTCGTCTGCCAGCTGCTCCAGCATGAATTTCAGATTGATCTGTTCCTCGTTCAGCGTGATCGTTTGCAGGTTGAAGCGGATGATTTCAAATAATTCCTCGATGAGCTGTTCCAGCCTGTACGCCTTGTTCAGCGCAATGCCGACATATTTGGCACGATCAGCCGGCGCAAGCTCCGGCGATTCTTCCAACAGATTCAGATAAGCGATGACGGACGCGAGAGGGGTCTTCAGGTCGTGGGCAAGATAGGTAATCAAATCGCTTTTGCGCTGCATCTCCGTTTCCGCCAATGCTTTGGCGCGCTCCGCCTCGGTTCTGGCTTCCAGGTACAGCGTATGCTGCGACTTATAGGTTCCGTATACGGTCACAATGCCAACCAGCGATATGAGCAGCATGGCTATGAGGCCGATGCCCAACAGTACACTCCGTGCGGGCCAATTGCCTTTGAATACACTGCCGGAAAGCAGCACGAGGAGGTCCAGCAGAGCGCCGTTGAACATTGTATCGATGATCCACAGCACAGCCAAAATCGCCGTAATGATGAGAAAAGCGGTTAGCACGCATTTGCGCAGGAAGTTCCGTTCATCATTTTTCAAGTTTATAGCCAACTCCCCATACGGTCCGAATATACTTTGGTCGTTCAGGCGAATCGTGCAGCTTCTCCCGCAGGTGCCGGATGTGCACCATGACGGTGTTGTTGGCGTTATTCAGATATTTTTCACCCCAAACGCGCTCAAATATCTCTTCCGCCGGGATGACCTTGCCCGGCGATTCGCATAACAGCCACAGAATGGAAAATTCAATCGGCGTCAGCTGCAGCGGCTTTTCATCCAGCGTGCATTCATGTGTATCAATATTCAGCGTAAGCCCACGCACCGCCAGCACGTTCTCGCGGCGGTCGCTTTGCCCGGCGTTGTAACGCGTATAGCGCCGAAGCTGCGCCTTGACGCGCGCCACCAATTCCAAAGGCCGGAACGGCTTGGTCACATAGTCGTCGGCGCCCAGCGCAAGGCCGGCGATCTTGTCGATCTCCTCTTCCTTCGCCGTCAGCATGAGAATGGGGTAGGTGTACTTTTCCCGGATGGAACGGCAGATTTCATAGCCATCCACATCCGGGAGCATGATATCCAATATGGCCAGGTCCAGCTGCCGCTCCGCCGCGCACTGCAGCGCCTCCGCTCCGCTGTAGAACTTGCAGACGTCATACCCCTCGTTTTTGAGGTAGAACTCCACAAGGTCCGCGATTTCCCGTTCGTCGTCCACGACCAGAATCGTTTCGTTCATTTCATCACCATCAACACATGATAGGGGGATAGGGGCGGGCTGTCAACTGATATGCTCCCTATTCTATCGGAAAATCAAAATACTGATTCGGATAGGGTTCTTTTTTGAGGGAATAGTGCCACCATTCCTGCGCAAAGGCTTTAAAGCCGCATTTCTCCATGATTTCCCGCAGGATTTCGCGATTTTTGGCTGCCGCCGGGGGCAGCCCCTGCGCGCCGTGGTGCGAGCGAACGTCCATCAAATCGAAGCCGCCGCCCATATCGATCATCTGTCCGCTTGACCTGTCACAGAGCGTCAGGTCGATGGCGCTGCCCCGGCTGTGCCCGGACTTTGGCGCCACATAACCCAGGGGAACCATGTCGCCCTTTGCGATGTTTGGATAATGCTTTGCCTTGGTCCGCCCATCCTCGGGGGCATCCGCCCAGCGCAGGAAGCAATCAACGGCGTGCTGGGGGCGGTAGCCATCCCAAAGCAGCAAGCCATATCCCGACATCGCCGCAAGGGAAACAGCATTCAAAAGCGCGGCGGCCATCTCGCTTGTCCCTGCAACGCGGTTTGCATGATATCCATCCACTTTTGAACCTGTGAAATTGTCCTCCGTAGCATATTTCGCGTCCCAGAATATTCCGGGCAGCACATCATCCAGATAAACAAAACCTTCCTTCATCTCAATCTCCCTTCCTTTCGCAGTATTCTTCCAGCGTCCAGCCGTTTTCATGGATTGTCTTTGCGATCTCAACGCCCACATACCGATAATGCCAGGGCTCGTAAGGAATGCCGGTGATGCCCTCCTTGCCCTCGGGGTATCGAAGAATGAAACCGAAATCCCAGCAATTTTCGTTCAGCCAGCGGAACTGTTCGGTTTCTTCGAAGCCTCCGCCGTCACTGCGTGTTGTGACATCGAAGGCAAGGCCTGTTTGATGTTCACTTGTGCCGGGCTTCGCAGCCGTTCCCTTCTTGTCATTTTCGTAAAGCTCCCGCTGCCTTTCCTCCGTACGGTAGCCGCTGGTGATTGTAAAGCCTTTAACGCCGTCTTGGTTCGCCTGGCGGAACATGTCATTGGCCGCCTCAAACGTTTCCCGCGTCAGGCTTATATCGCTGGACGCCAATTGAAAGGACCGCTTCTCGCCGTACAAATCCACGAGCTCGCCAATGGAATAGCCGTCCGGCAGCGGGCAGAATACGTTGACAAGCAGAACGTCAACCGAAGCGGTTTGCGCGTTTGCGTTTTGTATGGGCATGCTGCCGATCTTCGTACCATGATCCCCGAAAATCCTGCTGCCCGCAGTCAAAAGGAAAACACCTATGACTGCGCACAGGAACCATTTGATAAGCGTCTTCATTCCGCGTCACCTCCAATTTCCAGCGCCAGGGTGATCAGCCGGTCGATCACCTCGCGCAAGGTTATGCCGGCGGCGGCCATCATCCGCGGATAGCGGCTGTAGGAAGTAAAGCCCGGCATGCTGTTGACCTCGTTGAGTACCACTTGTCCATCCGGCGTAAGGAAGAGGTCCACGCGCGCCAGCCCCCGGCAGCCCAGCGCGCGGTAAACCGTCTTCGCCGTCTCGACCGCAAGCGCGCGGGCTGCTTCCGGTATGGGGGCCGGCACGCGGATGGTCGCGTTTTCGGAGCCCTGTTCCGGTTTCGCCTCCTGATGGATGTGGAAGAAACCGCCCGACAGCTCGATCTGGTCAAGGGCGCCCGTAAACAGATGGGAGCCGTTCCCCATCACCGCGCATCCGACTTCGCTCCCTATGACGGCTTCCTCCAGCAATACCTTGTCGTCGTAGGCCAAGGCGGCACGCACAGCGGCGGGAAGCGAGGCCGGCTTGCAAACCTTGTTCACGCCAAAAGATGATCCCGAACGCGCGGGCTTGACGAATAGGGGATATTGCAAATCGCCTGCCGTGATTTTTTCATTTTGAAAAAGCACCTTGTGGCGCGGCACGCGCACGCCCGCCTCCGCCACGGCCAGATACGTAAGGGACTTGTCCATGCACAGGGCCGACGCGGCGATTCCGCAGCCCACATACGGGATGCCGGACATTTTGAGGATGCCCTGCACCGTGCCGTCCTCGCCGTACTTTCCGTGCAGCATCGGAAAGGCAACATCCACAGGCAGCAGCTCGTACCGCTCCTCCTTCAATACGACAAGTCCTTTGTTTTTCCTGTCTGTGGATGGCGCGACGACCGCGCCATTTTGAGATTCTTCTCCCGGGAAGCTGCCAAGCCGCCAAACGCCATCCCGGCCGATGTACACGTAGATGGGGTCATATTTCGCCGCATCCAAATTCTGCGAAAGCTCCCGCGCGGACTTGATGGATACATCATGCTCCGCCGATATTCCGCCGTACAGGACCAATAATTTCAGCTTATCCACTTTTTAAGTCCTCCTTTATATTCCAGGCAATTTGTAATCGTGTTCTGCACGATGTCGTTCAGCGCGTGCTCGGTATAAAACGCGGTATGGGGCGTGATGATCACGTTGGGCAGCGCGAGCAGGCGCGCAAATGGCGGCGACGCAAGGGCCGAGCAATCCCGGTAAAACCAGCCCTCTTCTCCCTCGACGACGTCCAGCGCGGCACATGCGATGCCGCCGGATTCCAGCGCGTCTGCCAAAGCAATCGTATCAACCAGCGCGCCGCGGGCGGTGTTGACCAAAATTGCGCCTTTCCGCATTCGGGCAATGCGCGCCCGGTTAAGCAGGTGCCGTGTGGCGGCGCTCGAGGGCAGGTGCAGCGTCGTAAGATCGCTTCGCATAAGAAGCTCGTCCAATGTTACGTACTCGGCATTGGCGCTTGGGTGGGGATCATAGGCCAGGACTCTGCATCCAAAGCCGGACAGCCGCTGGATGACCGCCTTCCCGATCCGCCCCGTTCCGACCACGCCGACCGTCATGTCACGAAGCTCCGGCGCGCGCTTCTCCTCCAGGCGAAAATCGCAATGACTTGCGCGGCGCAGTACGCCTCCCGCGTTTCTTAATGCCATCAGTATCAGCATAATCGTATATTCCGCAACGCTCTCCGGCGAGTAAGATATGTTTTCTACAAGAATCCCCGCCATTTTCGCAGCAGCGCTGTCGATGTGGTCAAGCCCGATGCTGCGCGAAGAAAGGTATTTGACGCCGCGCCTTTGAAGGGCCCATATCAACCGCGCGTCAACCGGCGCCTTGTGATTTACGCTGACCGCACTTTCATACGGAATATCGCAAGCGTTTTCATATCCCAGCGGATCATCGATACAGCAAATCGCAACACCATGGCATGCGGCGTATCGTTCAAACAGCTGCCGTTCATCTTTTTCGCATCCAAAAATAAAAATCATTTCATCAGCCATAACAAACCTCCTACGCTGACATTAAACCACAATTCAGGTCCGTCATTCGGAGGATTTGGCTTAGGCAATTCTTAAGAATTTCTTATTGCGATGTTCCTTCAGAAAAACCTAAGGTTTTAAAAAGACGCGCTTAAACGCTGAACGCCCGCATTCTGCTAAAATGCAATCCGGATGAAATGCGGGAGGTTTTGATATGTCCAGAAAATTGTTAACACAGCTCTTTCCTTTTCTCTTGCCGCTGCGCCTGTGGCAGCGAAAAAAATGCTACTACCTTAAAATGCGGCTTGATAAGAACCGTTACGCGACGCGCAAAGAAGCCTTATTTTCGTATGAGCTCGCATCCGACAAGTCGCTGCTTATCAACGAGCACACGGGGGCCGATATCAAGTATCAATACAACAAGGTGCATAATTTGCGCCTGGCATCCGAGGCTGTGTCGCGCGTCGTGGTCCGCCCGGGAGAGACATTTTCTTTGTGGTGGCTTACGCGCCATGCGGATAGGCGGGAGGCGTACAAAGACGGATTGTGTGTGCACAGCGGAAAGCTGGTCGCCGTCTATGGCGGCGGGCTTTGCCAACTAAGCAATATGCTGTTCTGGCTGTTTTTGCATACGCCGCTTACAATTGTGGAACGGCATATGCATGGGGTAAAGGAGTTTCCCAACCCTTCGCCGGAGGATCCCTGCGGCGTGGATGCCACAATCCTGGAGGGCTGGCTCGATCTTAGGGTGCGAAATGATACGGAAGAAGCGGTGCAGATTGTTTTGACACAGGACGATACCTATTATTACGGAAAGATTCTCGTAAGCCGCCCGCCCGAAAAGCGGTATGACGTCATCAATCAAAACCTGCAGTACATAGCGCGCGAAGGGAAAACCTATGAGTCGGTAGACGTAATCCGGCGGACGATTGACCAGAAGACAGGTTCCCTTCTGGCCCAGGAGGTGCTCTATACCAACGTGTGCGAAATCGGATACGACATTCATCAGGCCTGATCCGGTATGGCGCGGGCGGCGATTTTCCGTCGCTCGCGCCGGGCATGAAATCGGTATGCCGGAGCGGCAGCGTGACCAAGATAGAGGTACAGCCCAACCGGGAATATTGAATGTGACGGCCCGTTTCCCTTTACCGGCGGCCAAGGGTCTGATATAATACGGACTGCAATGAACAGGGATATTAATGGTTTGAAAGGACAACGGGATGAAATCAAGGAAATTGACAATAACATTATTCCTGCTGTATTTGCTGGCGCTTTCATCCTTTGTTCTTTTTAAGACCAAGCTCTCATTTGCGTTTTTGAACCTCAGGTTTTCCTTTGCAGTTTCGGAAATCAAAAGAAGCATCAATCTCATCCCGTTTGGCGATATGCTTATTTTAAACGGTGCGCCAAGCTATAGTGAAGTGATTTACAACGGATTGGTATTTGTGCCGTTCGGTATTTTCTTGTGCATGCTGAAAAAGAAGAAATCCTTTCTCCGGCTGATTGTGCCGATTCTTCTGACAAGCCTTTTTTTTGAGGCGGCACAGTATGTTTTTGTCATTGGGGCCAGTGACATTACGGATGTACTGGCAAATACGCTCGGCGGTATCGCCGGCATTGGGATGTTTTTTATATTGCAAAAAATATGCAAGGAAAATGTCTATAAGGTTGTGAATATCACTGCTCTGGTTTTTGTAATCGGATTGGCTTTTATCATTGGCATAACAAGGTTATTATAGAAATTGCAGCTTGTTTTGCGAACCATGGAAATGAGACCTGGGCATGCAATAGAACCACCGCATGAAGGAGGATGAAAGTTTGAATGAAACGTTGAAAGTCATAGCAGAGCGGTATACCTGCCGCGATTACAAAAGCGATGTGCCGCCGGATGAAATGCTTCAGGCCATCGCCCAAGCCGCGATAGAGGCGCCCAGCGGAATGAACCGCCAAGCGTGGCGGGTGATTGTCGTACGGGACAAGGATTTGATTCGGGATATGGAAGCCGAAGGGATGGCCTATCTTAAGAACATGGAGGATAAGTCTTCGTATAACAGGATCATGGACCGCGGCGGCCGGCTGTTCTACGGCGCGCCATGCATGATCGTTGTTCCGATTGATCCGGCGCAATACGGGCCCGCCCTGATTGACTGCGGCATTCTGTGCCAGAATATTGCACTGGCCGCGACATCCCTTGGAATTGCCAATACGATGTGCGGCTTTGCCGGCCTAGCGTTCGCCAGCGGCCTTCGTGCCGGGGAATTCAGCCAGCGGCTGGGCTTCCCGGAAGGCTACGCGTTCGGCTGCTCGGTGCTGCTGGGGTATGCGAATACGACGAAACCGCCCCATGCACCGGACAGGGAGAAAATTATATTCATCGAATAAACAGGTATCCGCGACAAAAAAGCACTTGCCAAACCGCAAGTGCCTTTTTGCATACTGCCCCGGCAAGGACGGGGGCGGTATCACCTAACTGCGGCTGTTTTTCCGGCCTTTTCTTTGAAGGAGAAACAACAGCGAGAGGACGAACACCAGGAAACCGGACAGGGACAGCATCAGGCCCATTCCCGCCGGCTCGCCTCCGCCGAACATGCGGTACAGCAGGCCGGATGAACCCTCCCGCATCATTGGCGTAAGCACGCGGTCCGTGAGCGGGCCAATCAGTAGAAAGGACAGCGGCGCGGTGCCGCCGGAAATCTGGTAAACGATGGAGAACACCCTTCCCTGCACCTGATGCGGAACCCGGTTTTGCAATTCGGTGTTGTACAGCGCGCCTGCCACGGGCAGGGGCATCATCAGGAAAAACAGCGATGCCGCCAGCAGGGCCGGCTCCCTGGCCATACCAAAGACGAGCATCCAGACGCCATTCCAGGCTACGGCCAGCGCAAACAGGACAAGGCTCCGGTTCTGGACCTTTTTCACGGCAAGGAGCGCCGCTCCCGTCAAAACGCCGATGCTCATGAAGCTCACGCTCAGCGAGAGCATGGACGGGCCGGTTCCGGCGGCGATCAGATACGGCGTGATCAGCTCCAGCGGGCCGTTCCACAGGAAGTTGAGGAGCCCGAAGAATACGGCGAACAGCAGCAGGTCCTTGTGATCCTTCAGATAGCGGAATCCTTCTGCGTTCCTGAAGGGGAGCTCTTTTTCATCGGGCGCTGTCTGCTCCGCGCGGGGGATGCGGGCAAAGACAAGAATAACCATGGAAATGAGGTATGTCGCCAGGTCAAAGGCGATAACGCTGGCAAGCCCCCACCGGAAGAAAAGCAGGCCCGCAACGGGAGGCGCTATCATCCCCGCCAGCGGGAAGAGCATTTCCTTGACCGCGTTCACCCTTTGCCGGTTCTCCTCCCGCGTTAGCGGCGCAATCGCGGCGTTGGCGGCCAGGCCCTGGAGCGATGCAAACAGGCCCTGCAAAACGACCACCGCATATAGGATTGTGACACTGAACATGCCCAGCGAAATGGACACGGCAAGAAAAATGGAGCCGAGCGCCTGGATGGAGTCGGCCAGGATCATGAGCGTTTTGCGGGAAACCTTGTCTACGATCATTCCCCAAAAGGGATTGAACAGAAGCACCGCGATTTCCTGAAAAAAGGGAATCAACAAAATTTCCGTCGTCTTTCCTGTTTGCGCAAACAGCCAGATGCCCAGCGCGAACGCGGTGCACCTGCTGCCCACAAGGGAAATTCCCTGCGCAAGCACAAGACGGAATACGGAACGATGAACGGCCGCAGCGAAAAACAGGCCTATCTTTTTCATGACATCCTCCGATTGGCAAACAAACCCTGCCGCTTGGTTCTACAGGGTTTTGACTGCCTTATTCTGCTTATCCATCCCTGATTACTTGATAAGCCCGAGGAGGAGGATGTTCAAATCCGATTCCCCTTTCACGCGTTGATGGATATTATGCTACCATAGCCGCAAGGCTGAGGCAAGCAAAATGTGCGGGTACGCGCAGGGCGGTCTTTGGATTTTGCTTTGTCGGGCGTGCAGGCGGGCCTGCCCCGCTTCATTGCTGAAGCGGGCAAATAAATGCTTCCGGATGGACATCGCTTTCATTCTGCCGGCCGTCCGGGGCCCTTGACGCAATCGTTTTCCATTGTTATAATAAATACGCTTATACAAGCTGTCTCCTATGTTTGATAACCAGGCCGAAAGGCTTGGTTTTTCCATGGGATGGCATGGGACCCGATCCCGCCGGAAACGAGAGTGATCCTTTGAATCGGTTTTTGCTCAAACATCCGCTTGTGCGCACCCTGTCGCAGCTGCGCGGCAACACCCGGGCCTGTGTTTTCACTGAGCCCATGTGGGGGCTGTCCATGAACCTTTGCCTTCCCTACGCGTCGGTGTTCATGCTTTCCTTTGGCATGAGCGATGTGCAGGTGGGGTTGGTAGCGTCTATTTACATGTTCTCACAGACGGTTTTTGCCTTTCTTTCCGGCGCCATCGTCGATAAGTTCGGGCGCAGGTTCAGCACCATGCTCTTTGATTTCCTGGCCTGGAGCGTGCCCTGCCTGATCTGGGCCTCCAGCCAGGGCTTCTGGTTCTTTGCGGTGGCGGCGCTTTTCAACGGCATGATGAAGATCACCACCGTGTCCTGGGATTGCCTTTTGGTGGAGGATGCCCCCAGGGACAAGATCACTCAAATTTATTCCTGGGTCATCATCGCCGGGAACCTGTCTGCGCTCTTTGCCCCCATCTCCTCCATACTGGTGGCGAGGATGACGCTGATCCCCGCCATACGGGTGCTGTACATCAACGCCTTTGTGGTGATGACCCTAAAGCTCATCCTGCTGTACAGGTTTTCTACCGAAACAGCCATCGGGCGCATCCGCCGCGAGGCGGTCAAGGGCAAGACCTTTCCCCAAATGTTGGGCAGCTACAAAGGCGCCCTGAGCCGGATCATGACTTCTCCGGGCACGATGTTTGCCATTGTCATCAGCGTCCTGGTGGAGATTGCCGGTATGATCGGCATGACCTTCTGGCAGATTATCGTTTCCCGGCGCATCGGCATCCCCGATCCCATGCTGCCCATTTTCCCCATGGGCAAGAGCGTATTGTCCATCCTGCTTTTCTTTACGGTGCTCTCGCGCATCAAGCAGTCCAACCTCAAATGGCCCCTGCTCGGCGGTTTTTTGAGTGCGATTGCCGGCGCCCTGCTTTTGATCAGCGTGCCCGGAACGGGACTATGGGGCTATGTACTGCTATGCGCGTCCCTGGCCTGCGAGTCCCTTGGTTTCGCTGCCCTGGGCACGCTTCGCGAATCCCT
The DNA here is from genome assembly GCA_023425025.1 of Bacillota bacterium. Taxonomy (GTDB): domain Bacteria; phylum Bacillota; class Clostridia; order Christensenellales; family Aristaeellaceae; genus JAEWAH01. Next base: position 24,910 of record JAFADG010000033.1, on the reverse strand, counting down.
GGTGGCCATTCATGTAAACCCGGAGGACCGCTCGCGGATCATGGCGCTTTTGCAGACCACGGTGATGCTGGTCAGCGTTCCCTTCGGGTATATCGGCGGCCTGTTGAGTGATGTGGACAGGGCGCTGCCCTTTGTGCTGAATGTTGGCTTGCTGTCTTTGGGGATGGTTGCGACGGCCCTGTTTTTCCGCGGCGGGAACACCCATCCGGCACGGTGAGCCATACAGTTATGCTTACAACAGACGACATCAAAGGATATCAGGGAGGCTCTCTGGAGCGTGGCCCAGGCTTTCTTTATGTACAGCCGCACCCCTGCCTCAGGCCGTTTGTTTCCAATTATACGGTATCCTTTCCGACGCCGGTATCGATGCCCGACACTTATACGGTTTTACCTACCGTCAGTTCAACCGTTGTTTTGTCTGTAAACAGCACCGGAATTGTCAGCAGCCTTAGAGGCGTGAATACAGTAGCCTGCAATGTTGGCGGCCATGCCAACAAGATGAAGCTGCTTGTATTGATTGAGTTCCATCCGGGCTGCTTGTTTCACTTCCTCCAAATCGAGCAGCACGAGCTTTTGAATCATTCATTTTCGCTTTCTGATCTCAACAGTGGTTTTGCACATGGACTTGAAAATGCCCTTGAATCGGCCATGAGCATTCAGGGCCTTTTTGATGCACTGGACAGCATTCTTCTGTACCGGCTTTCGGGCAAAACACAAGATCCCCTTACTGCCGCGATGATGGAACTGATCCTGACGCGGCATGGGTGCATGGATATGCGTTGCTTATCAAGCAAGGTACACTACAGTGAAAAGCAGATGAGACGGACGTTCGTGAAGTACGTTGGGACCGGGCCCAAAGAATTCGCGCGTATCGCAAGATTCAATTATGCGGTGAAGCTTCTGAAAACAACGCCGGCCAGGCATGCGGATATCGCGGCACAGACGGGATATTACGACCAGTCACATTTTATCCATGAATTCAGGGCAATCTGCGGCTTGATGCCGCAGGAGTACAGCGGCAATATGTCCGTTTTTTACAATGACCGTTTCAAAATGTGATGTATCATCAAGGAGCAGCTTTTGGGAATACCAATTGAAAGGAGAAGAATCTATGATCATCCCTTATTTGACGTTTCAAGGCGATTGTGAGGAGGCCATGCGGCTGTATACATCGGTTCTTGGCGGCAGGATCGAGCATTTGTCGCGTTATACCAGCGAGACGGGAAGCGCCGCGCTTGTGGGAAAAGTGATGCATACCCAGGCTTCATTTGGCAGCGGCGCCGTCTGTGCCGCTGACCAGGAAGGGCCGGTACAGCATTCCGATGCTGTGTGCCTGCTGGTACACTGTGGGACATCCACTGAAGCCAACCGGATCCTTGAAGCGTTCGCGGCGGATGGGGTTCTGCTGCAGCGCCTGACACCGCATCCTCCGCCCGATGATGGGGGAATGGGCGCCCTGGTGCGGGACAAATACGGCTATACATGGATATTGACTGCCCCCAATGATAGGAAATGAAGGCTCTGTTCAAAAGCCATGCCCTCCGACCGCTTCAGGAGGGCATGGCTTTTTGATACCAAATTCAGGGCAAAAAATGATTATGTGAACTGAAAATAATCCATCCGCTTTGCCGCTATATCGCCGCGCGAAGCTTTTCCTTGCCCCTTCTTACCATGCCGCTGACGGCGCAGCGCGTCATATTCATGCGCTTGGCGATATCCTCGGAGGAGTAGCCCAAAAGGTACAGCATCGCGATGGGGATGCGGTATCTGTTCTCCAGTGAGGCAAAGGCGCTCACCAAATCCAGGCGCATAACAGCCCGGTCCTCCACACCGGCGACAGGCACCTGGGCCAGTTGCTCGTCGGCAAACTCTTCCCGCCGGCGCAGCCTTTTGCGGCGGATGTTGTTGCACTCGTTCAATACGATGCGGATCAGCCAGGGCAGAAAGGATTCATCCTTTTCCAGGCTTTCGCAATACCGCAGGGCCTGCAAAAAGGCGGTTTGAACGGCATCCTCCGCGTCCATTTTGTTGTTGAGCCTCAAATAGGCCAGGCGGTACATATACTGTTGGTGTTTTTTGTAGCATCCATCCAGCGCTTCCTTTTGCATGATCGCACCCCGCTTTCTATTGTGGGACGGCCGGCGGCAAATCCCTGCCTTTATCGCTTGTGAAATCAGATGCTTTCTTCCTTGAGGGCTTCAATAATGTTTTCCTTGCGGATTTTCGCCGTGGCATACAGCATGGTGGCCAGTACGATCACCAGGATCATCAAAACGCCGATCAGGTAGTTTTCCCATGGAAGACTGAAGGCAAAATCCATGACGATGCGGTTGATGCGGTACATCAAAAAGGCAGTCGCAAGGCTCAGGGGCAGCCCGTACAGCAAACCTTTCAATCCGTAGAAGATGCTTTCGTACCGTATCATTTTCAAAAAGCCGCCGGGGGTCATGCCTACCGAGCGCAGCATGGCAAACTCCTTGCGCCGAAGGGCAATATTGGTGGATACGGTGTTGAAGATGTTGGCGATACAGACCAGCGTGATCAGGGTGATAAAGCCGTAGATCAGCACGCCCAGGAAAAGATTGCGGTTCCGATCTGTCCGCGCCGCGCTGTGGATGTTGAAAAGGCTGTAGTCCAGAATGTTGTTACCCTTCATAATGCCATTCAGCTTTTTTTCCAGCGCAAGGTCGTCTTTTGCGGCCGCTAAAAACACGGTGTGCTGCAAGGCAATATCGCCAATATCCTCTTGTGCTGTCTTAAACCCGGCCAATATGGCGTGTATCACAGGCTGACTGACAACCATTGTTGTGTAGCTGAAGGCCGGCATCGTCACGCCTATGGGACGGAGTTCGGTCAGCGCGCCGATGGTGATGTTCATTACAACCCCTTCCGCCTCCGCTTCCGCCTCAACCTTTTTGATGCGGGAGATGAAAGCGGTTGAAAGAACATCGCCCGGCTGATAGTTGAAAATCTGCCCTGCCGCCTTTATCTTGCTGCCATCCTCAAGCACGATGCGCTGGGTCGCGTAGTTGATGAGGATTCCCGCCGGATGCTCCGCGTCCATGTACCGGGCGGGATCGACCCCAACCTTTTTGGCATACGCCTCAAATGCCTTTTGATCCAGCGCCATGATACCCAGGGGATAGGGGAAGGGATCATTCACCACCTCATAATCCTTCTGAATGATCTCTACGGCCTGATCGGTGAACCGGCTTTTGGGAATATCGGCAGCGCCCCATGTCCTGTCAGAGAACGCGATCTCGCCGGCTTCTTCAAGCGCCGCGATATCCCGTTCCGCCGCCAGCCTTTGCGCTTCACTTGCCTGGTAATAATCCAGGGAAATGTCGAAATTGTAACCCTCATCCACAGCGGCCGCGGAGCCTCTGATCAGGGAGATATATTGGGATACGGTCAGGAAGAGCACCAGGCTGATGACCAGGGACACGACGGTGGCCCTGTATTTCTTTCTGTTCCGCTTCAGGTTCTTCAGCGCGATTTCCGCCTCAAAACCAAAGAGCCTGCGGGTGAAGCGTGATGTTTTGACCGTCTTGCCGGTGAGCTTGACCTCCTGGCTCAGGCGGATAGCGTCCATGGGCGTAATGCGGGATGCGCGCCTGGCCGGTATGTACACCGACAGAAAGATCGTGATCAGGGAAAAGAGCACCGTGACGAGGACCGTCCACCAGGGCACCTGCATGAGCAGTTCCACGCTGCTTTCCACATATAAAACCGCGCTGAGCAGGGGCCTTATAAAGTGCAGCGTGACAGCAATGCCGCACAGGCCGGCGGCTATCCCCAGCGGGATGCCGATCAGCGATATGACAAAGCCTTCAAAATACACACTGGTGCGCTTTTGCCGGATGGTCGCGCCTACGCTGGATAAAAGGCCCAGCTGCCGCGCCCGCTCGGCCACGGAGATGGCAAAGGCATTGTAGATCAGGCATACCGATGCTACCACGATGACGCCGATCATCACCAGCATCATGCCATACACAAAACGGGTCTGCCTGTCGCCGTCCATGACGCCATAGTAACGCAAAAGTCCTGCGTTAAGTTGAACATCGGATTCGGATCTATGAACCGCGGCCGCCAAAGCCTCCGCGCTTTTTGTGATGCCTTGATTGATCTCTTTGACGGTGAACAGGGCGTCTACCGTCTGAGAAGGTTCCAGGGAGGCTACATCAAGGTACCCCAGCACGCCGTAGCCTGCCGACCAGCTTTGTTCAAACACCGGCTGCTCAATCACCCCGACTACCGTATATTCTTTGGCGATGCCCGGCACAAAGGTTTCGGTGATGGTGCGGTTGCCAAATCTGTCCGGCTCGGTCTGATACCACGGGTTATCCGCAAGGGGGAGGCCGCTTTTGTCCAGCCTGGCGCCGGACTCAAGCGTTAATGCATCGCCTTCCTTTACGTCCATACCTGCGGCCAATATCCGCCGGGATATGGCCACCTCGCCGCTGTTTTGCGGCAGCCGGCCGGATACCAGGCGCACGGACATCTGCGCAAAGCCTTCCCGGGTGTACTGCTTCAGGAAATAAAACCATTCATCGTCGCCTTCCAGCCTGGTGTAGCCCACATCCCTTGTGAAGGTGCATTCAGCCACCGCATCGCTTTGCAATACGGTTTGGATATCTTTTGCCTTGATCCCCGCGATCTTCACGTGCCAGTTGCCGCCGCTTTCAATGGTATCCCGCTGGAACAGGCTGATGAAAGAGGCTGCCAGCGTTGCCACGGCGGTGATCATCGCTACCGACAAAATCACTCCGATAATGGTGACCACGGTGCGCTTTTTGTTATATAGAAGGCTGCGCAGCGTAAAGCGCCTCATCACGTTCATGCGCGCGTCACCTCATCCCCAACGATGCGCCCGTCCTCAATGCTGATGATCCTGTCCGCCTGCAAGGCGATGCTCCTGTCGTGGGTGATCAAAAGCAGCGTTTGCTTGTATGTGCGGTTGGAGGTTTTGAGTAGCTGCACGATATCGGCGCTGTTTTTGCTGTCCAGGTTGCCGGTGGGCTCATCGGCCAGCACCAGGGCCGGGTTGTTGATGAGCGCCCGGCCGATGGATACCCGCTGCTGCTGCCCGCCGGATAATTGGTTGGGCAAATGGCTCCGGCGATCGTTTAGATTCAGCAGTTCCATAATCACCTTCAGCTGATCGCTTTCCGGCTTCCGTCCATCCAGCAAAAGGGGAAGGGTGATGTTTTCCTCCACGTTGAGCACGGGAATCAGGTTGTAAAACTGGTAGATCAGCCCCACCTGGCGGCGGCGGAAGATGGCCAGACGGGTTTCATCCAGCGCGTAAATGTCGGTATCATCCAAAGACACCTTGCCGGAGGTGGGTCTGTCCACGCCGCCCAGGATATGTAAAAGTGTGCTTTTCCCCGAACCGGAGGAGCCCATGATGGCCACGAACTCGCCCTTTTTGACGGTAAAGGACACGTTGTCCAGCGCCTTGACCGCGGCTTCCCCGGTTCCGTATATCTTGGTCAGGTTTTCCACTTTCAAAATTTCCATTGTATATCCTCCAGCCTTGCGTGTGTTCAAAGGAAACGGGCCATCACGTGCGCCGCTTTGAACAATTTCATTGTACGGCGCTCCCATGACAGCCCGGTGACGAATTTGGTGACAGTTTTGTCATTATTCTATACGATGGCAGACTGCCGCTGCGGCTGCCTGGGGAAACGGAGTACAAACTCGCCGCCCTGTTCCGGGTGGGATTTGGCTTCCACCGCCCCGCCCTGCCCTTCCACGATAGCAGCGGCCATGGCCAGGCCTATGCCCACACTGTCGTCGGAAGCGTGCATGCCCCGGTAAAAGCGCTTGAAGATATGAGGCAGGTCCTTGGGATCAATGCCGGGGCCGGTATCCGTGATCCTTACCTGGGTAAACAGCGGGTTTTCGGAAAAGGCAACGGTAATTTCCCCTTGCACAGGCGTATGCTCCACACAGTTTTTCAGGATATTCAAAAGCGCCTCGGCTGTCCAGGGCTCGCTGCACCACAAGGTGATGTCTTCCCCTGAAAGGTTCAGCTTCTGCTCCTTGAGCTCCATGGGGATGCGCAAAGGTTCCAAAGCCCTGTCCAAAAGCCTTTTCGCTGGGACAGGCGCGGGCTCCATCCGGGCGGTGCCGGCATCCAGCTTGGATAATTTCAGCAGGGAGGCCACCAGCCATTGCAGCCGCTCCAATTGCAACCTGATGCGGCCCGCAAATGTACGGCGGTCCTCCTCAGAAACTCCGGCGTCCAAAATCAGATCAGTCATCATGAACATGGAGGTCAGGGGCGTTTTTAATTGGTGGGAGATGTCCGACAGCGCGTCGGCCATGGCCGTTTTATCCCGGCGCAAAAGCTCGTTCTGCTCCCGGAGCGTCACGGTCACCTTGTAGATTTCGCTTTTCAATATGGAAAGCTCGCCCTCTTTATTATCGCGCACATCCAGGGAATCATCCCCCCGGTTGATTCGGGCCAGGTAGGCGCTGAGCCTGTCGATCTGCTGATACCGCTGGCGGGTGTACGCAAGCAGCAGCACAATAAAGCCCAGGGATGCGGCCCCCGCGATGTAAGCCGCCCACTGTGCCAGAAATACGCAGCCGGCGGTGGCGGCCGCCCCAAGCAGGATCAGCAGCACCAGCAGGCGCCGAAGCTCCGGGTTACGGTACATGCGCATTTCAGTCACCCGCCTTGTATCCCAGCCCGCGGACCGTTTGTATGATCTGTGGGTTTTGGGGGTCTTCCTCGATCTTCTCCCGAAGACGTTTTACATATACGCTCAGCGTATTGTCGGTCACAAAGTCTCCGGCGATGTCCCATATGCCCTCCAGCAGCTGCGAACGGCTGAGCACCTGCTTGGGATGGGTGGCCAATGTGAGCAGCAGCCGGTATTCCAGCGCGGTCAAAAGAATTTCCTGACCGTCCCTTGTCACCTTGGCCTGCCTGGTGTTTACAATGATATCGGCAAGATGCAATTCATCCCGGTCCCCGGCCTCCTGCCCGTAGCGGCGCAGCACCGTGCGCAGCCTGGAAACCAGCTCCCGGACGCGGAAGGGTTTTGTAATGTAGTCGTCGGCCCCCATATCCAGGCCCATCACCACATTCACCTCATCATCGCAGGCGGTTAGGAATACCACCGGCGCACCGGTGTGTGCCTTGATCAGGCGGCACAGGTCGTACCCGCTGCCGTCGGGCAGCGAGAGATCCAGCAAATACAGGTCGAAGGCGGCTTTCCCAATCACATCCCTGGCCTGGGCCGCGGTATAGCAGCTGCTCACCTCGTAGCCTTCCTGCCGCAAGGTGTATTCCAGGCCGATAACGATTGTCTTGTCATCCTCCACCAACAGGATCCGCTTCATGGACATCCCCCTTTTTTTCATTATACCTGTTTTCGGTAGCTTGCGGGTGACAAATTCGTCATGAAAGGGAGAAAATGGAGAAAAAAACCGGGCATCAAAAATTTGCTTATGCGCTTGAGCATTTTGTTTGATAGGTTGCCCCTTTTCCGTATTTGCTTTATGATAATGGTAAAAAAGAAAAAAAGGCTGAGATGGCGGGGGAGTGGACAAGGATGCGGATCATGGATTGGCTGCTGGAGGGAGACATCGTTATTCAGCACTTGACGAACAAATACCTGCTGGACCGTTCCTTTGACCATAACAACGGAGGCTATATCGCCAAATGTCTTGATTTGTATGATGATGCTCACCAAGAGTGGGGCGGCAGCATCTATGCCCGCAAATGGGTATCCAGCACCTATACATTGCTGGAGCTAAAGTATATGGAGGTTCACCACGATCATCCATATTACCAGGCTGCCGCGAAAAAGGTGCTGAACGGTCTTTGGCAGGATCACGGCAAGGTTTCCAAGGCCAGATACCAGGATATGTGCATGTCCGCCATGCTGCTGAGCCTTGCCTGTTATGGGAAAATGGAGGACCCCAGGATCAATGAAATCGTGGATTACATTCTGGCCCACCAAATGGACGACGGCGGCTGGAATTGCGCCTGGGATTCGGAACACAGGCGGTCTGCTGTGAGTTCGGTGCATACCACGATTTCCGTGCTGGAAGCGTTTTGCGATTATGAAAAATACGGCTATACCTACCGCCTGGCCGAAATGAAGCGGCAGGCGGCTTTGGGGCAGGAATATCTGCTGCGCCGGCAGCTGTTCAAATCGCTGAAAACCGGCGAGGTCATCCATCCGGAGATGATTCGCTTTCATTATCCCTGCCGCTGGAAATACGACTGCTTTCGGGCGCTGGAGTATTTTGTACATGTCGGGCATCCTTATGACAGCCGCATGCAGGCTGCTTTGAATCTGGTGAAGGATGCCTTGAAAAAAGGCTCTGCCGGCAGGGGAAAGAGCCATCCGGGCGAAATCCATTTTCAGCTGGAAGAAGGCACAAGAGGAAGGTTCAATACCTACAGGGGATTGCTGATTCTGAAGCGGTACGACAACAAAGCTTATCAGGAGATGATTCAAACAGCGTTTTCCTACAGGTAGGCGGATGATTCCAATTTCGCTAAGCGTTCCGTTCCCATTGAGGGGAACATCCGCCCAAGACCAGTAAGCACCGGCACAGGCATTCTTTGGGGGTGGCATTTTCTTTACACGGTATGCATGTGCGTGGTATGATGGTACGGGCAAAAGAACTTTAAACAGTGGTGCCCACGCAAGTGAAGCCATAGGAATGGGATTTTTGATTCGAGTCCAAAGTGCGGCCGACCAATAAGGACTCAGACGGAACGATCCGGGTCCTTATTTTAATGCCGGCAGGGAAAACCTTTGGCTTGTGTATCCATCCCGTGTTTATGTTCAAACCACGGAAGGCGGTGCATCCCTTGGAGTATTTTGATGTATTGAATGAACAGGGGCAGAAAACGGGCGAGATCGTCGAAAGAAGCGAAGCGCACCGCAAAGGCATCTGCCACCGCGTTGTGCAGGTCTGGATTGTGAACTCCCAAAATGAACTGCTTTTGCAAAAGCGGAGCAAAACCAAAGATTGGATGCCGGATATGTGGCATGTGTCCATGGGCGGCCACATGGAAAGCGGCGAGGATGGCCTTGCGGCGATTGTGCGGGAGTTTGAAGAAGAATTGCAGTTCGATATCCGCGCGCATATAGATGAGCTGAAGTTCCTCCATACCTTCAAGGAGGTGTCCGTCACGCAAAACGGCGCTTTCATCGACAATGAGTTTTATGACGTTTATCTGTTCAAATGCGATGTGGATTTGGGCGCACTGAAGCTGCAGGAGGACGAAGTGCAGGCTGTACGATATATGAAGTATGGCGACTTCAGGCGGGCCATCATGGACCGCCGGCCGGACTTTGTTTACCATGAAGTGGGGCATCCGCTGTTGCTCCAGTGTCTGGATGCGTATATGGGGCAGAATGAGTGAACCAGCCGCCGTCCGCATTTTATGGATCGGGGAATGGGGCGCTGTTTCAAACCCGGCCGGCGTATCAATATTGGTTTTGTGAAGATAGGGTTTTCAAAATCTTTTCAAATATGATTGGAAATGGAGATTTGTAATGCATTATTCCCCCCAGGAGGTCGCCTCAAACTATCACCGCATCGCAGCGCATAAAGCGGAAATGCCATCGGTTGTTTTATTTTTCCGGGCCGTATTGGCCGGCGCATTGATTGCCTTGGCGGCCTTTGGCGCCAACAGCGCGATTGCGCTGTTTGAAAATCAATCCACAGCAAAGCTGATCTCCGCGTTGATATTTCCGGCCGGCCTGGCCATGATTTTGCTTTGCGGCGGAGAACTGTTTACCAGCGCCTGCCTGATGGTGTTGTCTGTTGGCAAAAGCGGCGTTTCCATCCGCGCCATGCTGCGCTGCTGGATTCTGATCTTCGTTGGCAACTTTGCCGGCACGGCCATCATTGCTTTGCTCACTATCGCCGCGCGGCCGATGGACACCGCTTTTCTTCAGGCAACGCTCCATACGGCCGAGGTGAAGTATCACCTCACGTGGATCAGCGCTTTTGTGCGGGGCATTCTTTGCAATCTGTTGGTCTGTACCGCCGTATGGATGAGCTATGGGACAAGCAATAACGCCGGCAAGCTGGTTGCGCTGTATTTTCCGATCATGCTTTTCGTGCTGACCGGCACGGAGCACAGCGTAACCAATATGTATTACTTCACCGCGGCCTTTGCGGCCGGATCCGTGGAGGGCATGACCTTTTCCGGTTTCCTTGCGAACCATCTGCTGCCGGTGACCCTGGGCAATCTGTTGGGCGGCGGCGCTTTGTTCGGCGGATTGATCTGGCTGTCGTTTTTGACCGGCGATAAAGCCGGAAAAAACACGGTCATCCATTAAACGGGAGATTTGCTTCACAAACAGAATAGCTGCCGTCCACCTTGGAGACGGCCATTTGCTTTCGTCCAAAGCAAACAGTGATGCTTTCTCCGGCATCTACCCGTAATTCTTCCGCTTCTCCCAAGCGGTAAGGATACAGCACGGCGATGATCCGGTGTGCTTTTAACGCTTTCACCGTGGAGGCTTGTACATGCCACTGGGACGCAAGGCCCTCCGTCTCCGAAGCGTCCACCCCTTCAAATACGCTGCTTTGGGTGATTTCCATATCGCACCCCGCAAAAAGCACCTTCAGGCCAACGCCATTATGCATACTTTCAAACGCGTTGTTTCCCAATTGAAATTCATGAAGGCCGTGCAACAGCCATTGAACGGTGCCCTCTTGCTCCAAAGTGATCTCGTCGATGATCACAAAAAACTTTTCCGCCACAAACAGCACATGCCTTTTGTTCTCCCTAAGGTAGGGGACGGTTTGCCGGAAAGCGGCTGTCGCATCTCCGCGGATATAAACGCAGTCCTTTCGCATTTGGCAGGCTTCGATTTTTCCGTTGGCCGCAATCAGCTTGTCATGCTGGGATTTGGCCGAGCCGTTCATCTCCTCGGCCTTGGTCGTTTTGCGAAGGTCGGCGAACTGGCCGATACCATCCGCCAAAATGGCGTTTTTGGATTTTGTGTGCCGCCGCCAGTTCATGTGCATTTCGCTCCAGAAGCCGATATAGTAGCCGGATTGAATGGCCAGCGGCTCGCCAAAGGCGTGCAGCACAAAGGCGTTTTGATCCCCGTGGCTGTGGCTTACGGAGCCGTAGGGGCTGGATTTGAACATGAACGCCACATGCTTTTTCTCATCGGCCATATCCTTGTGGATGCATGCCCAGCCGATATCCGAAAAGCACTTGACCGCCAGCTGCCCATCCGGGGCGGCAGGCGGCGTTTTTTCAAACAGCATCTGAAAAAACAGTTCGTCAAAAGCAAAATTCCACCAGCCATGGTTGTAAAACAAGTGTTCTGTTCCCTGGCCGCGGCGTTTGGCCTGTTCAAAGTACCACGCGTATAGGCGCTTGTTTCTGGAATCCGTTACAGTGCTTAGGATATGCATGGTGTAGCCGGCCTTCATGCCGGGGTAATCCCCCAGGTCCGACATGTCGCCAAAGGCCATGAACCGCAGATCCTGGCAGTAGGTATGCAATATAAAGTCGCCGGTATTCCGGAAAAACGGCCGTTGGAATACATCGATCCCAAGAGCTTCCCGCATCAGGCAGTTTGCTTCCGTGAAGAAGGATACGCCGGTCTGCCAGTAGGTGGGCCCTTCCGCCCAGCCGCCGTCTTCCCCGCCCCAGGGGGTAAAGATGGTAAAGAAATATTCGATGGTGTAGTTCAGCCATTCCTGCGCTTCTTTCTCCTCGCCAAGCAGCGCCAGCGCCGCCGGCACCAGCGTCATCGACAGGCAGCGCACCCCATGGCTGTCCAGAAGCTTGATATGGATTTGTATTTGGTCTTTCACATAGTGATACAGTTCCCTGGCCCGTAAAAGCAGCGTCTGTTTTACCTTTTCCCGCTCAGCAGCCGTCAGCGCGTCATACAGCCAGTCATAGCCCCAGGCCAGCGCCGTTGTCACACGAAAGGCCGCCTCGTCGTTATAGGCTCTGGCAGTCGGGCCTTCCGCGTCCCACGCCGCCAAAGACAAAAGCTGCGCCCTGGCCGCGTGCAGGTACCGGTCTTCTCCGGTGACGCGCCAGGCAATACCGCAATGCTTGACGGTATACAGCGCTTCCTGGCAGTCCATATACATCTTGCGCCAAAGCGAAATGACCCTTTTTTCGCCGGGATATCTTTCCGGCTCTTTGACTGGCGTTTTGCTCATCCACGGTGCGACGCCTTTTTCCATGAAAGCATCCCAGGCCGCCCGCAAACTGCCATCGATGGGCGATTTCAAACGGGCTATCTTGTTTTTCCCGATCCAAAGCCTTGGGTGGGCGCCGATGCCTACGTACCGATCCTTCCTGCCGGGCAGCGGCGTGACCAAAGCGTCCTTTGCGATTTCAAAAGGCTTGGCGCTTACGAGCTCCGCTCCGTCCGTCAGAACGCGGTAAGTATACCGGCCAGGTTCCATGGCATGGCTGGGCGTGTAGAAATTGATATCGATCCGGCTGTATTGATATTTCAAATTGCCCAGTGGGTCATAGACCTCGATCCGGTATTCCTGCGCGCCTTCCTTTGGCATCCAGGTAAAGCGGGCCGGGTTCTCATGGGAAATTTCGCTTGCCGGCCGATCGTAAACGTAGTAATGCATATGCCTTGCCTTTCTGTCTGGATATGAAAATCTATTCCATATACACGATTTTCCCATCGTGGTTGATATAGCCCATTTTGCCATCTTTTTTGACATAGGCCAGCCCGTTCACAAAATCCTCCGCGTAGGACCAGGTGCAGGGAATCACAATAGCGCCTTTTTCGTTCATAAAGCCGTACAGCCCATTTCTTGAGACTGCTTTTAAGCCTTCCGAAAAGTCGTAGTATTCGCCGTCGCGCGGAACATACATGCATTCGAGGATATCGATCGGGTCACTTACAAGGCTGCCTTTGCTGTCTATCAAATAGGAACTGCCCATGGCAGCATCATCTACCCAGCAAAGACCGTTGCTCATGAAATAAGTAGCAAAATCCCAAACGGGCTCGATGACTGTTTCGCCCGCTTCATTGATGAAGCCGGATTTATCGTTTTCCTCCACCCGGGCGAAACCATAGGAAAAATCATACGCGTCCTGCCAGGCACGGCCAACCGGCTTGCCAGCCCTGTCGATCAATGCTCTGCCGCCATCCGTCCATTCCACCACGGCATGATTATTGACAAAGCCGTAGGTAAATTCATAGGCGGGCGCAATGGCAAGGCTGCCGGCCGTATCAATAAATCCAAGGAGTCCGGTCTTAAGGTCGCCAACGGCCGCCAGGCCGCCGGCGAAGGAATCATAGGGGATGATCCCGTCCGGCAGCGGAAGCTTGCGGCCCTGTATATCCATGTATTCTGATCCGATGAAATCGCCTTCGTCTGTATAATGCTCAACAAGCTGCCAGCCGTCATAAAATTGATGAGGATCAACACTTCCATCAATGTAGGGTACGACCATGCTGCCTGTGGCACGGTCGGCATAGCCCCATGAATAATCTGTATGATTGCGTACGGCAATGAGGCCGCTGTCATTTACCCAATGCCAGACATCACCCCACCTTGGGCCCGAGACATACCCGGAGGGGATATCCACAAATCCGGCCTTTTCCTCCTGTCCGTCTGACGCCAAATAGCTCACATAGTAAATGCCTGTATCCTTGCCGCCGTAGTAGTAGCCGTCGTATCCGGACCCGATCAGATAACTTGAGGATAATGGCAGGATGTAAGCGCCTGTTTTGTCGATCAATCCTTCCGGATTGCCATCCGTTCCCATCCTGCCCATGCCCACAACCGCATACCGGCCGCGAAACGCATGCGCATAATCCCATTGCGGCGTGAGCGTCCATTCCCCGCCGTAATTGATGTAGCCCCATTTCCCGCTTGCGTCCCGGGCAGGATAGAGCGCGTCGGCGAACAAAGAATCGGTGCCCTTGGCTCCCTGCGCCAGGCCGCTTAGGGGGAGCATGCATACGATAAACAGCAGTACCAACATTTTCCTCATTAACTGATCCCGCCTTTGCATTGTTTGATGGATTCGGGGTTTTCCCGTTCACGGTTATCCTTGGTCCGAATGAATCCTTCGGTTTTCATCTTTCATGCAGTCAAATCGCCGCGTTTCGATTTCTTCCGCCTCCTGCGACCAATGGTACAGCAAATGGCGCTGGGGATAATAATGCCAGCCGATATCCAGGTTTTCCGATGATACGGTACCCTTGTAGGTTTTTTCTGCTTTGCATCTGCATTCGGAGATCATTTCCAGTACATTGCCGTTGAGATGGATGGCAAACGCTCCTTCCGGCGTAATGGCCGCGATGGTTTCATAGGCTGCATCCCAGGCAAGTTCACCATGAACCCTTCCGTCTTCATCCGGCATAAAGGCGGTACAAAATGCGTCCCGTTCTTTTTTCAAAACGCTTAGCCCAAGCTGTGTTTTTTCCGCCGGCGTACTCTTTTTCACAACGGTTATTCCAGACTCTATTTCCTCCGCCGGCGTGCTCAAACAGTAGAACTGCAGTTGTTTATAAGGATAGCCCACACGGTCCTCACGATCGGATAGCCAGTTTTTTTGAGGGTCATCCACGGCTACCACAAACTTGTCATGGCCGATAAATGTGCAGGGGGAATCCCAATTGTAATCGCTGCTGTATGCCAAAGGGATATGGGAATACTCGTAGCGCTTGAAAAAATCGTCTGTGTGAAAACAGATAATCTGCCCAATTGGATGCCATATCCAACCATTGGAAAGAAAATGTGCTCCGTCCGGCGAAACATGCAGCAGGCTGTGAAAATAGTCGAGATAGTTTTTTATCTCGTCCGCAGGTGTTATCCATGCTTCGTTTTCTTCACTGTACCAGGGCTTGATCTGGCGGTAATATACTTCCCTGCCGGTCAGGCATTCGCCGGTGGCCGCGTCCATAATGTCCAGCCGGTTCCATTCCGTTTGGTGGATGAGCAACACGCGGCCCTCCCGTTCCAAAAATCCGATGGAATAACTGGATACATTCGCGTGATAATCCCCACGGCATAATTCCCGTACGCTGCCGCTTTCCATGTGGACAAGGGCCGCCCGGGTGCCGAAGCGTTCTGTCACACAGACCCACGGCTCGTGGACATACAGCTTGATCTCTTTATCTGCAGCGATATTTGGAAGCTGCGCCATGGATGCCGGCGGCTGGCCATGGCGCGCAATATACACGTGACCGTCATCGCCAAACAGGGCATAGGTATCGGGCTGCTTTTCCAGATGCGTGATATCCAATGCTTTCATTTGATGTGGCTCCTCTCACGGGCCAATATCCTATACTATACTACATGAATGGTCAATTACCTGCACAAACAGCCGCAATAAAACGGCCCGCGGACAATTTGTCAGCGGGCTTATGCGAATTGTGTGATTTGCGTAAGGCACATTCCTTGATGACCTTCAGGGAGCTGCCGGATGCTATTTGCGCCAAAAGGCGGAGCATTCTTTCTTGTCTTCCATATTGAAGCGAATGATTTCCTCCAGCAGGGAAAAATCAACCGGCTGTTCCCAGGGGATGCGTATCAGTTCCTTGGTGTGGTCATACCCGGCTTTCACAATTTTATCGGAGAAGAGCGTGATGGCGGCCCGTTCAGGGGCAACCGCCATATGCTGCCTGGACACGCTGAAGCCGATAATAAAGGTTCCGTGATCGGTAAACATGGGCTGGTTCCATGCGATTCTGGACGCGAGATTTGGAAATTGATCGGCCACCCACGCCAAGGTTGATTCCACCCGCGCCCTGTGCTTGGGATTTTCAATGTCCTTCAAATATTCCGCTAAGGTCTCCATACAGCGCCTCCTGAGTGTGATTACTTATAAGGATAAGACAAAAAGTGAGATTTGAAACGTGCATGCACGTTCCTTTACTTGCGCCTGCCGCCATGATATACTGATTTTGCCAGTTCTTGCCCGGCGCACGGCTGGCGGCAATGTGCCATTTTGACGGCTCATGCGCTGATGCGAGGCAGCCCTGCTGACCTTATATGATTCCTGACATGGCCTTTTTAAAAAGGAGTGATTTGGTGGACGCCGTTGAAACCGTACGCGCCTGTTATGACAGCTCTGTGGAAACGGAATGGAACAGGCTGACGCGCCACTATGTGGAATTTGAAATCAACAAGCGCTTTATGGACCGGTATATCCATGCCTGCGACCGTGTACTGGACATTGGCGGCGGGCCCGGCCGGTATGCCATGCACCTGGCCCAAAAGGGCTGCGGCGTGACGCTGATGGACCTTTCCCCGGGAAATGTGGATTTTGCCAAAGCAAAGGCGGCAGAGCTGGGCCTTCCGTTGGATGCGTTTCCCGGCGACGCGCGGTTTGCCGACAAGCTTATTGCAGGGCCCTTTGACGCCGTGCTCCTGATGGGGCCGCTGTATCACCTGCCGGAGGAAAAGGACCGGGTCATGGCGGTCAAGGCCGCGCTGAATCTGCTGAAACCGGGCGGTATTCTGTATGTGGCGTTTATCTCCTCCTACGCGCCGGTATGGGACTATCTGGCCCGCTATCCCCACATGGTCACGGAGGAAAGCGAGCAAAGGTTTTATGCCCTGATGGAGAAGGACATGGGCTTTAGCGGCTATTCCTTCACCCAGACGCATTTCATCAGGC
This sequence comes from Bacillota bacterium, assembly GCA_023425025.1. Lineage (GTDB taxonomy): Bacteria > Bacillota > Clostridia > Christensenellales > Aristaeellaceae > JAEWAH01. The sequence continues at coordinate 8,289 of JAFADG010000033.1, read as the reverse complement.
CTGTGGATATCCGGCCTTTTATGGCCGGCTTCCCGCTTGATACGCTGCACCTGCTGGGCAGTGAAAGCATTCTTGCCCTGCGCGAGCCGGAGCTTGGCGCCCAGCCGCCCGAAGTGGTCAAAGCCTGGATTGATTTTGCCGAAAAGGTCTGCGAGCGGGAAGAGTTTCTCAACATGACAGAGCATTTTCTGTACATCGGGAAAAAGCTTTGATGCGCGCGGGATAAAGCTTGCGCAATAAACTTGCTTTACGGAGGAACAGCGATGATCGTAGGTACTGGCCAGGTAACCATACACGTGCCCTGGGTGCATTCCCTGAAGGAAAAGCGTATGGAGGTAAGGAGCCTGTGCGCCAAGGTGCGGAACACCTTCAATGTATCCATCGCCGAGGTGGACCTCAATGACGTGCACCAGCAGATCGGGCTGGGTTTTGCGTGCGTCGTCAACGATTCGAATGTAGCCGACAGCATGATCGACAATGTGCTGAATTTCGTGGAAAGCAATACCGAAGGGGAGATCATTGCCGTCAGCCGGGAACTGCGGTGAGAAGGCTCTTCATGGCAAATGCATACACAAAACCGAACCCCCGCGTTTTGACAGCGGGGGTTCGGCTGTTTATGATGTGGTTGTATCAGGAGCCGTTCGCCGCAAGAAATTCCAGCAGCATATAGCCCGTCTGGCCATTGACACGTACATACGCCCATACGCCGGATAGGCTGATCACCGTGACCTGCGTACCGTTTTCGTATAGCCCCCGCGAAATCGCGGAGGTGTTGGCCTTGGCGCGCAGGTGGAGCTTGCCGCTGTTGCCTGTCTGAACATACCGTACGCCGCCGGCAGCATCGCCCGGCGCCGGTGTGGCGGAAGCGGGCGGAGTCTGTGTGGCGGTACCGGGCACGGGCGTCTGGGTGGGAGCGGAAGCAGAGGGGGACAGGTATTGCAGCATTACGTAGCCTGTTTTTTTGCCCACGCGGACCTGGGCCCATGCACCCGAAATTTTGAGCACGGACACCTGCGTGCCGCTTGAACACCGGTCAACCAGCGTGGAAGAGGAAGAAGCCTTTGCGCGCAGGTTCAGCTTGCCGCTGTTGCCTGTCTGCACATAAGCCGTGATGCCCTCCGTAACAGGCCCGGCAGGCGCGGGCGTCGGGGTGGGATTGGGGGTTTGCAAAGCCTCCGGCGGGTTCGTAGCAGTATCCGCAGGCGCGGGTGTAGGCGTAGGTGTAGGTGTGGGTGTGGGTGTAGGTGTGGGCGTGACCTGCGGGATGGGGGTGGGATCGGGATTGCTCTGCGCAAGATACATGCGCATCATATAGCCGGATTTGCCGGCAACATGAACATGCACCCAGTCGCCGGCAACGTCGTACACCGTCACCAGCGTGCCGTTGGAATACCGGTTCAGCGCTTTGGCGGAGGTGGACGGCTTTTCCCGGAGGATCAGTTTTCCGTCATTCCCGGTTTGAACAACCAGTACGCCGCCGGTCGCAAACCCGGCCGGTACCGGCGTTGCGGAGGGGGCGGGCGTTACCGTTGCGCCGGCCGGAGGCACGGTTGTGATGAACTTGCTCATCATATAGCCGGTGCTCCCGTTCTCGAGCAACACATAAGCCCAGGTGGGATTGACTTGCTTTTGAACAATCAGCTTCGTTCCGGTGGCAAACAGCCCATACGATGCGGAGGAGGTGGAAGCCTTTGCCCGAAGATGAACCCTTTGCGCGTTTCCTGAGTTCACATACTGTACAATGGCAGGGTTATTATTCCAGAAAGTGTCCGATCCATTTTGCGTGTTGGACAGATGGGCGGTCAGCATGTAGCCGTTTTTTCCATCCACGGTGACATAGGACCAATCGCCGATCTTCATCTCCAGAAAGGTTAACAGGCCGTTTTGATATTCGCCCAGAACCTGGGAGGAAGTCGAATTGCCGGCGTATAAAACCGTTTTTTGTCCATCGGTCCGAAAGGTATACATGCGCAGGCGGTTGATGTTGCCTTCCAACAAACCATCTACCGGCCCGGATAGCGCGCCGTCGCCGGTATTGGGCGCCGGGGTCGGCGTGGGCCGCAAAAATGGCGGATTCAGCGTGTCGGGATCGAACAGATACCGGGACTGCACATACCCTGTATAGCCGTTGTATTTCACCTTGCACCAGGTTTCTCCCTTGGAAAGCACCTTTACGATCATAACGTCAGGGATGCGCGCGATGATTGCGGAGGACAGGCTTTCGCTCTTGAACAGGTTCAGCGAATTGCCGCCGGTGTGTACCTCCATATCCATAATAGGGTCCGGCGTTTCTTCATAAACATACAGGGGCAGGGCGACGGATTTATTCGGTGCGTATGTTGCGATGACTTCCACCCGGCCGGGATACCGCGCGGTAACTGCGCCGGTTTGATCTATGGTCGCGACATCGGTGTTGCTGGTGGCATAGGTGCAGGGCAGCTTTTCCCCCGTATCCATATCAACGTATTCCATGTGAATCACAGTGCCGATCGGCACGGAGACATTTTCGCCCGGCTTGATGTATTTTTGCACGTCGGCACTGTTCTTTCCAAACCGGAGCATGGTCCGCCTGCCCAGCGGTTCATAAGGCGTTACAGTCACGTGGATCGGTGTATAATACATGATATCCTTCGCGGTATCATATTCCAGCATCATCACCGTCGTGGATCCCTCATGTATGCCGGTGATGCATTCGGACGGCATCGAAGTCGCGATGCCGCTGATGCTTATGATTTCCATATCGCCGCCATGGTAGCTTTGCACAATGGTGCCGGGCATGCGTTTGGGCGCCATGCTTCCGCCCGCAACCAGCGTCAGCTTTTGATCGGGCAAAAAAACTGCCGACGTAGCCTGCGCCGGCAAGGCGGCGCAAAGCAGCGAGATCAGCAGCAGGATGCAAAGCAGCTTTTTCATGATGACCCACCTATCCTCTCTTGATAGACAGCAGCCCATATATTGCGCCTTTATTGGCAGTATGCGCATTGGTCAAAACAGAAATGCACGAAAAGAATCATTGTACTGACGCAAAATTGTAAAATCATTGATTATTTCGTTATAATTAGTACCATGATCTGATAATTATGTCAATGGTTTTCCTGTAAAATAAATGGATTATTTGCGCTTCAAATCGTCAATGATCCGGCAGCGGAATTCCATGCATTTGCGGATGTACGCAATATCATCGCTTTGCGGATTGATCCAGCGGAATCCGATCCCGCCGCCCATGCAAACCCGCCGCCTGCGGCCAAGAATGGTTGCAAAGGCGCCAAGGTGGGAGGTGGAACAGCCGGTGCAGCCCCATATGTGGCGCAGTATATATTTTTGAAATGCTTCGTCTTCCCCCGCGAGCCGGCCGTTGATGAGCGCCGGATCATCCCAATGGTAGGTCCCGGTGACGCGCAGGATCAAATCGCCGCGCATATTCTCCAGGCACATCACCTGCGTGCCCTTGTATTTGTAATCCACCTTCCAAAAGGTGTTGCAGGCCGGTTTCATTTTCAGGCTGCGGGCAAGCGCATCCACTTGATCCGCGATGAAGCGGCGTTCCTCTATGAGAGGCTGGACATAATCCTCATAAACGGGTCGATATGCTGAGCCAATATTGCGAAACTCCAGATTCTGAAAAGCAAAATAGCCAAAAGAATTCATTTCCTTGGAGGAAGAAGCCAGCGCGCACATGCCTGTGAACATGCCGGGATAGCGCGTGGACAGGAGGCCGTTTTCATCCTGTATGATGCCCATGCGCCCAAGGGCACTCATCCGTGTCTGCAAGGGGATGGGACTTGTAGAGGTGCTTGTGCGCTTCTCGATCTCATGCCACGCGTCCGCGGGGAGGACAAGGGCATTCTCCTGGACCTTGCCGTGTCTTCCAAGCATGCACAAAAGAAGCTGATAGCCGTTGACTGCATTATGGGTCTGCGAAAGTATTTTTTCGGTTTGATGCGGCTGCTTCCGTTTGACGCCGTTTAGTTTTCTGCCTTTTAAATGGTTCTCCAGCATGTTCAGCGGCAGCCCGTACGGTTCCGGGTTTTCATACATATCGGACAGCATGTCCGCGATGAAAGCAAAAAAGATGCGGCAGGAATCCTTCAAACCGTCTTCCGCCATACCCTCCAGGGAACGTTTCAGCGGCGTTAATTGCCGCCCGGCGGCAAAAATGTACCGGTGTACGGCAGAGGGAAATACAGTCTTTCCTTCAGAAAAGAGCATTCTGTTATACCTCCTGGAATGAAGCCAACATGCATAACGGGCGCCGTGCATGAAAAGCGTCTTCATATGTACTGTATCCATTATAGGACACCGGATGACCGCTTGACAAGCGCTTTTCTCCTTTCACCCAGACAGGAATGGCTATGCGAAGGATTCATGGCAAGAAGGAAGGAGTTTTTTCAGCCGGAGTATTTGCCTTTATGATACATTGATAGGAAGAAAGGTTGCTTATTCCAAAATATAGCAATGCTGCCGTCCATACAACAGTGGTCCGGCAGCATGCGTGACTCGCCTAAAAGGCTGATGAAAAAAGTGCCTTACAGAAAATGCTTCAACTGCTGTACATTTTCTTCTTCAAACTTCAGCAGCCGTTTCATCAGGTTGCGGATATCCTCTTCCGCGTCGTCATATTGCTTCAGGTTTTTGATGGCGTCGATGATGCCCATGTTGCTGCCAAGGATCAGCATCTCGGCCACGTGGGAGGGCGATGGATCCTTGGCGGTTTGCAGCCGGATGGAGATATAGGTTGTTATTTTGGAGCAAGTGCTGATGCCCTTTTCGTCAAGACCGCTCTTGTTCAGCAGCTCCTTTGCCTCGTTGAGGATGCTGCGGTATTCCTCCAGCTGGAAGGCAAGGTGCTCCTTGAATTCTTCGTTTTCCACGATATGTATCAGCTGATCAATGGTGCCCACGCCCATCTGCGCGTTCTGATAGATAAAATTCAGCAGTTCCGCGTTACCGTTCATTTTCCCTTTCTCCTTTCGCAATGGCAGTATGCGCAGGGAAGCGTGCCGGTATTCCGCGGCTGCCGCGCTTTGATGTGCGTGCCATTAAAATGGAGCGATCGTTGAAAATGTTTGAAAAGCATGGCAGATTGCTTTGAAATATAACGTAACAACGCCGGGGCAAAACCCCGGCATTTCGTTTATTTCCTGCATTTCCATAGCCCCAGCCCAGGCGCGTCCACATAGTAGATTTCTTCGCCGCCGGGCAGGATGCTCCAGCCGTTTTTGAGCACCGTTGGGTCGTAGCGCTTCATGGCTTCATGAACATCCATGTATTTGAAGCCGACGCTTTCCACTTCTTCCTTGGTGAGAAGCTTGGGGTCGGTGGCGTAGGTGATCTGGAACCGGCCGTCGGAGGAGCCGTGGATCAGGTGGGCGGATACCATCAGCAGGTTTTCAAACGCGCCTTGCCTGTACAGCTCCAGTATGCGCGCCGTTCCCGTATAGCCATAGGCGCGGATGGCCTGGTCCACCTCCGCGTTTTCGCCGAAGGTATTCACGCCGGGAGCCAGCACAATCAATTCGCCGCCGTCGGCAACGATCATGCGGGTGCGGTAGATGGCCTTGTTGCCCACCCAGGTGGAGCGGTATTCCTCAGGTTCCAGGTAGGCCACCACCTTTTTGGCCGGCCGCTCGACGTAGATGATATTCAGTTCCTGGGACAGCTTGACCGCCTGCTCGAATGTATCCCGGCTGCTGCCGATGTACAGGCCGTTTACAGACACGTCCTCCTGGGTTTTGCTGACCACGGTGAGGATGTACGTAAGGGGAAGGTCTTTCAAAAACCGTTCCTGAGCGTAATCAAATACCTGGCGGACCGGCGCGTGGTCGCTGCCCAGGGCTGCTTCCGCGCCGCAAACGGCGCCCAGCATGTGGGTTTTGTTGATCATCTGCCGGCCGCCGACGCCGACAAATATGTTTTTGCTGTAATTGGCCATGCCGGCCACCTCGTGGGGGACCACCTGACCAATGGACAGGATCAGGTCATAGCCGCCCTGTATGAGCCGTTTGTTGACCTCCACATCGATGTCCGTTTCAAACAGCCCGCCGGAAACGCTGCCGATAAAGGCGGCCGGAACAGAGCCGATGGATACCGTGTCCGTGCGCCAGTTGTGGCTCAAAAACAGGTTTTGGGGCACATCGCCGAACATGCGGGCGATTTCCCCGCTTGTCATAGCGGTATGGGTGCCTGTGGCCGGCAGGATATCCACCTGAACGTCCTTGGGCAGCATATGGTACAGGAGGTTCGTGATCTGCCCGGCCATGGAATAAAAGCGCGTGATGTCCGGCGGGATGATGAGAAGCTTTGAAAGCTTCGGAACCTGCGCGATCAATTGTGAAAGGCAATCCCTGATCTCTTTTTCCGTGATGGACCGGTCTTTTGATGTAAAGGAAATCGTATCCACAGTCTGCTCCTTTTAGCTCAAACGATTTTGACAGCACCATTATACAACAAAAGAGGTTGACAAGCATGGCGTATGCTGATATTTTGATGGGTAGAAAGGCGAAGGAGGAATTTGCTTTGCTGGACATTGCCATTGTAGGCGGCGGGCCCGCCGGCTGGTCCGCGGCCATCACGGCCAGAATGCGCAACCAGGAGGTTTGCGTGTTTTCCCCCGCGGAGGAAAGCACCTGGCTGTATAAGGCGGAAAAGGTGGACAACTATCCCGGTATGCCGGGAATCAGCGGGAAAGGGATGCTGAGCACTTTTGAACAGCAGGCCCTTACAATGGGCGCGGCATTGCAAAGGGTTGTGGTGCGCCAGATCATGGAAAACGGGGGCGGCTTTATGCTGCTGGCGGAAAACGAAATCGTTGAGGCCAGAACCGTGATCCTGGCCATGGGCGCGGCCAGGCCCAAGCCGCTGCCCGGCGAGGCGGAATATCTGGGCCGCGGCGTCAGTTATTGCGGCACCTGCGACGGCATGTTTTACAGGGGCAAAAAGGTGGCAGTCCTCTCCAGCGGGGAAATGGGCCTGCATGAGGCCAATTTCCTTTCGGATCTGGCGGCGGAATTGATTTACCTGCCGCTGAAAAAGCATGACGCCAAATCGCTGGACAGCCGCGCGGTGCTTGTGCAGGAAAAGCCCTTGCGGATCGAGGAAGAAACGGGCGGGCTTGCGGTGATTACGGATCAGGGGCGGCACAGTGCCGCCGGCGTATTTGTTTTTAGACCTGCGGTGGCCATTGACCAGCTGCTGCCGGGGCTGAAAACGGAGGGCGCGTTCATTCCCGTCAACCGGTTTATGGAAACGAATATCCCGGGCGTTTTCGCGGCCGGCGATTGCACCGGCCAGCCGCTTCAAATTGCCAAGGCGGTGGGGGAGGGAAACATTGCCGCCATCCGCGCCGCGGAGTACCGCGGACATCTGTAAGGAAAACACAGGGATGTTTTTGGGCCTTTCAAGCGTTTGTTGATCGGAGCCTTGTCCCAAATACGTAATTGATGGGCATTTGCCCGGGAGGGAAGAGTATGAAAAAGGGAACCGGTTTGATGCTGGCTGTTATCTTATTGCTTGGCTGCTTTATGGCCCCGGCATCCGCAAAGACGCTGGAGCTTGCAAGCCCGCTGGCGGGGGAGGCAGCCTTTCCGGAAGGCAGCGCGGTGGACAGCGCAAAATTCTTGCTCACCTACGCGTATCCGCAGGTAACGCCGGAAATGGACACCGATACCAACATCAACGTATTTTATCAGGAACTCATCGATGATCTGATGCAGCTGACCGCGCCCATGCTGTACGACGAAGCCAGCGCGACCCTGGACGACAACGTGTCCGCCTACATGCACATCAATTATCAGGTAACGGCCAATACGGATGATTTCTTCAGCGTTTTGCTCACCCAGGAACAGTTTATGGGCGTGGCGGAATCGCAGACCTTATTGGCCAGCGTGTTCGCCAGGACCGGCGACAGCGCGGGCGGGCTTGTCACGCTGCCGTATGTGATGGGCATATCGGAGGATGACGAGGCCTCCGCCACAAAGCTTGTGGATACGGCGTACCGCCTGGTGTGGGATATCATTGTGGAGCAGATGCAGGCGGGCACCGTGGAGTATTTTGAGGAGCTGACGGAAGAAAACCTGTTTGCCGAGTTCTATCCGGAAAGCGATTTTTATCTGGACGAGCAGGGGAATATCGTGTTCTTTGTGCAGCCTTCTGTCATTGCCAGCGGCGCCGCGGGGGCGCTGACCTTCCCGTTCTCGCCGGATGAGCTCAGAAGCGAAATGGACAAGAACTGACAGCGCAATCCTGTTTTGACGCCGGCCCCCGTCCGAAAAGAACCCCCGCCCGCGGTTT
>JAFADG010000012.1 GCA_023425025.1 Bacillota bacterium | reverse complement strand
GAGGGAGCTTTTTTCAAAAAGCTCCCTCCCCGCCTGTTTCCCGGTCATTCTCTTCTGATTTATTCCTGCATTTTTCGCGGGAATACTTGCTTCGCGGGCGGTTTTATGGCAGAATAGGTAAGTCCATAATACCGGGACAAGCTCCCGGTTCCGGTCCAAGCGTTAAGGAGGAGTGCCCCCATGCTTTCGACCCAATGTGTGGTGATCCTGGATTTTGGCGGCCAGTATACCCAGTTGATCGCCCGGCGCGTGCGGGAGAATAACGTATATTCAGAAGTAGTGCCTTATACTGCGTCCCTCCGGCAGATTGAAAAATTACAGCCGGTGGGTATTATTTTAAGTGGGGGCCCTGCCAGCGTGCTGGATCAGGACGCCCCCAGCTGCGACGTGGGCATCTTTGAGCTGGGCGTGCCGGTGCTGGGCATCTGCTACGGCATGCAATTAATGTCGGTTCTCCTGGGCGGCCAGGTCACGCGGCCCGACCAGCGGGAGTATGGCCGCAACCTGGTCACCATGGACAAGCGTGACGGGCTGTTTGCGAACGCTTCCCCTGCCTCCGTCTGCTGGCTGAGCCACACCTACCAGGTATCCAAGCTGCCCGAGGGCTTTGAAGCCGCCGCCCACAGCGACAACTGCCCCATCGCGGCCATGGAGCACAAACGAAAGCGTCTTTTCGGGGTGCAGTTCCACCCCGAAGTCACCCACACCCAGGAAGGCGCTGTGATCCTGAAAAACTTTTTGAAGGATATCTGCGGCTGCGTGGGCGACTGGTCCATGGAAGCCTATGCCCAAATGGCCATCCGCCGCATTGCGGAGCAGGTGGGCGAAACGGGCACGGTGCTGCTGGGCTTATCCGGCGGCGTCGATTCCTCCGTGGCCGCGGCGCTGTTGTACCAGGCCATCGGCGACCGGCTGACCTGCGTGTTCGTGGACCACGGGTTTATGCGCAAGGGTGAGGCCGAGCAGGTGGTGGAAATCTTTAGCAAGGTCTTTCCCGTGCATCTTGTGCACGCCGACGCCAGCGCCAAGTTCTTCAAAGATTTGGCCGGCGTTTCTGACCCTGAGCAAAAGCGCAAGATCATCGGCCGCGACTTTGTGGAGGTCTTTAAGGAAGAAGCGCAAAAGCTGGGCAAGCTGGACCACTTTGCCCAGGGCACCATTTATCCCGATGTCATCGAAAGCGGCAGCGTCAAGGGCAGCGCGGTGATCAAAAGCCACCACAACGTGGGCGGCCTGCCGGCGCAGCTGGGCTTTACCAGCCTGGTGGAGCCCCTGCGCATGCTCTTTAAGGACGAGGTCCGCAAGCTGGGCGTGACCCTGGGCCTGCCCGCCGATCTGGTTTGGCGCCAGCCCTTCCCCGGCCCGGGCCTTGCCATCCGCGTGATGGGCGACGTGACGCCGGAAAAGGTGCACATCGTTAGGGAAAGCGACGCGATTCTCCGCCAGGAGATCGCCGCTGCCAATTTAAACGGCCAGGTGCACCAGTATTTTACGGTACTCACCGGCGTCCGCTCCGTGGGCGTGATGGGCGATGAGCGCACCTATGATTATACCCTGGCCCTTCGGGCCGTGACCACCGACGACTTTATGACCGCCGACTGGGCCCGTATCCCCTATGACGTGATCGCCCGCATCAGCGAGCGCATCGTCAACGAGGTGCCCCATGTGAACCGCGTGGTCTTCGACGTTACCACCAAGCCCCCGGCCTCCATTGAGTGGGAGTGATTCCGGGCTGATATTTGGAAGGAGTGCATCCCCGTGCCCAACTTTTCCGTACCCGACGAGGTATATTTGCGGGCGGCCAAGGAATTTCAGACGCCCTTTCACCTGTATGACGAGCAAGGCATCCGCCAAACCGCCCGCGCGCTGAAAAACGCATTTTCCTGGTGTGAGGATTTTCAGGAGTACTTTGCGGTAAAGGCTTTGCCCAATCCCACGATCCTTCGCATTTTAAAGGAAGAGGGCTGCGGCACCGACTGCTCCTCCATGACGGAGCTCATGCTTTCCGAAGCACTGGGCATCGTAGGCCGCGACATCATGTTCAGCGCCAACGCCATGCCCCCGGAGGAGTTTGACTATGCCCGCAGGCTGGGGGCTTTCGTGAACCTGGACGATATCACCCACATCGAAGTGTTGAAGGAGCACGGCGGCATTCCCGAATGCGTCTGCTGCCGCTACAACCCCGGCGGAGATTTTGCCATCGGCAACACCATTATGGGCAACCCCGGCGAATCCAAGTACGGCTTTACCAGGGAGCAGCTGTCACAAGGGCTCAAGACGCTGAAAACCCTCGGCGCCAAGTCCTTTGGCATCCATGCCTTCCTGTCCAGCAATACCACCGACAACAGCTATTATCCGGGCCTGGCCAAGCTCTTATTCCAGGTGGCGGCGGAGCTTGCCCATGAATCGGGCCTTACGCTTGCCTTTATCAACCTTTCCGGCGGCATCGGCATCCCCTACCGGCCGGACCAGGACAAGGCGGATATCGCCGCCATCGGCCGGGGCGTCAAGGAAGCCTATGACGAAGTATTCACCGCCGCCGGCATCCGTGGCGTGGCCATCAAGACCGAGCTTGGCCGCTTTATGACCGGCCCCCACGGCTGGCTTGTCGCCACCGCCACCAGCCGCAAGGATACCTACCGCAGTTACATCGGCCTGGATGCCTGCGCCGCCAACCTCATGCGGCCGGCCATGTACGGCGCGTACCACCACATCCACATCGCCGGCAAGCGGAACGTTCCGGAGGACCACGTATACGACATCACCGGCTCGCTATGCGAAAACAACGACAAGTTTGCCATTCACCGGCCGCTGCCCCAAATCGACCTGGGCGATGTGGTGGTCATCCACGACACCGGCGCCCACGGCTATGCCATGGGCTACAACTACAACGGCAAGCTGCGCAGCGCGGAGGTCCTGTTAAAGACCGACGGCAGCTTCCAGCTGATCCGCCGCGCCGAAACCGCCCAGGATTACTTTGCCACCCTGGACATCGACCCTATTGCTCCCAAGCTCGGCCTGTAGCAGGGGCTTTATCCGCAAGCTCAATCGTCGCGTTACTTCGCTGCCGCTCGCACCGCTCGTTTCGCTTGATTCCTTCGCCTCGCTTCATCCGCCACTGGCGGCGCTCAGCTCACTCACCCCTGCACCCCATTCAAGGGATAAAACCCCTTGAAAATCCCCATATCTGATCGATTATCAAAACACTTGCCGCTTCTGTTTCAGCTGCTGAACCGGAAGCGGCAAGTGTTTTGAAATTTTTTTCTTATCCCCTCTTGACTCCCGGGTTACCCCAGGCTTTATGATGGTATTGTCTTAAGGAACGCGCGCCTTATGCAAGACCCAATGGAGGAGTTTATGTTCACAACCGGTGCATTTTCCAAACTTTGCGGCCTTTCGGTGGAGACGCTGTATCATTACGAAGCGATGGAGCTTTTGCTGCCTGCCCGCACCGACCGTCAGTCGGGCTACAGGTACTATGAAGCCCATCAGCTGATGATCGTCAACAAAATCCTCGCCCTCAAGGACGCGGGCTGCTCCCTTGCGGAGATCGCGGAGATTTTGCGGGCGAAGCCCGCCGCCGCTTCGCTGATAGAGCTGCTTAGCGAAAAGGCCGGTTCGCTGGAAAAAACCCTTCAACTGCAAACAGCAAGACTTGAGCGAATCCACACCAACATTTTTTTGCTGAAGAATGGAGGCATACCTGCTATGCATGAAATTGCCATAAAGCGCGTGGAACCCATCCTGGCGGCGACCATCCGCAAAGCCTTTCACAAGAGCCGCTTTGATGAAGAACTGGAAGCCCTGTGGGGCGAAGTGAACCGGCACATCCTGGCCGCCGGCGGCAGGCGCACGGTCCCCTGTATGATGCTCTACCACACCGGCTGGTGGAATCTTAAGGAAGACGGCCGGTTGGATGTGGAGGTGGCGGAACCCCTTCATACGCAAATCAAGGAAGGCGCAGCGGTATCCGTAACCACCCTTCCCGCTGAAGAGACCATGGCCTGCATCATACACAAAGGACCTTTTTCAACCATTGGCAAGACCTTCGAATCTTTTTTCGCCTGGATCAAAGAAAACGGATACACACCAAATGGCCCGCTGCGTGAGATATACCACAAGGGCGATTGGGCCGCCGGGGACGAAAACGAGTATATCACCGAACTGCAGATCCCGGTAAAGATATCAAAAGCATAAACCAAATGCCGCTCCTCTTGATCAACTGCAGAGGGGCGGCCTTCTTTTTAAGTGTAACAATTACACGTTTATCCTGGAAAATGAACACAAATCATGATTTTTATGGTAATGTTAAAAAATATTGCCGCAAGCCGTCACGTTTTGGGTCCGAAAGGACATATGCAAGGGGCGGCGCCCGGCGGCACAGCGTTATTGGTGTCCGCCATTTTCCGGCCGGCAGTCCCCCCTGCCTTTGGTCCGGCAGCCGGGCGCACGCCAAATTGTAAATGAAGGGGAACGCATGATGAAATACGCGGCATGGTGGACCTTGTGCATCCTTCTCCTGGCGCTGCCCTTTGGCGTGATGGCAGATGCCAAGCTACCGCGCTATCCGCCTTTGAGCGCTGAAAAAATGGCAGGCCTGACCCGGGCGACTGTGACTATGACGGGAGACTGCGTGCTGGGCGGCGAAGAAAAAACGCGCAGGAATGAAAGTTCTTTTGACAATGTAATCGCACAAAAAGGAATGGCATGGCCTTTTTCAGCCTTCGAGCAGCTGTTTGCGCAAGACGATATCACCTTTGTGAACCTGGAGGGCGTATTAAAGGATAACGTCAAGGGGCGGCTGACGGAAAAGCTGCATACCTTCCGTGGCCTTGCCGCATATACGGAAATCCTGCGTCTTGGAAGTGTGGAACAGGTCAATATCGCCAACAACCATTACATTGACTATGGCAAGGCCGGGCGGGAAAGCACCCTTGAGGCGCTCACACAGGCCGGCATCGCTTTCAGCGGCTACCAGGAATTGCACACCGCCGTCGTAAACGGCAAGAAGATTGGCTTTGGGGGCATACGGGAGACCGTATACCGCCAAAAACGCAATATCATGGCGGGGGATATACAGGCGCTTGAGGACATGGGCTGCGATATTATCATCTACGCCTGTCATTTTGGCAAGGAGTATGCAAGAACACACAACGCCCTGCAGGAGAAGATGGCCCGCGAAGCCATTGATCTTGGCGCCGACCTGGTGGTGGGCCACCATCCCCACGTGGTACAGGGGATAGAATACTACAACGGCGGTGTGATTTTGTACAGCTTGGGAAACTTTGTTTTCGGCGGCAATTTGAAACTGACGGAGTTTGACGCCTGTATCGTACAGGCAGTCTTTTTGTGGGAAGGGGAAAAATACCTGGGCGTGCAGCTGCAATTGGTTCCCGTGCTGACTACCGGCATTAGCCCCGGCAATGACTTTCGGCCCATCCCGGTTCAAGGCGAGGACAAAAAGAGAATTTTGAAAAAGATACAGGACGACAGCGATCTGGTTGTGATGGAAAGCATGCTGTTCTCAAGGTAGAGCGGACGCCATCCCCTTGTTCATACATTGCTGCCCGGAAGATTCGCGCCACGCGAACCATCCGGGCAGTATTTTGAGGGGCATACCCTGGTTGGTGCTATTTCTGGTTGAGCTTGATGGCGATCCGCTTCACCGCGTCCGGCTTTCCATCCTTGTCAGGCAGCGCCAGCAGCATTTCCTCCGCCCACACGTCCGGCGGCACGATGCGCATGAGGATGGCGGTGGGAGGAGCGTCCTGCCCATTGGGCTCCATGAAAGACGACACGGGCGGTTCGCCGATTGGAACGCCGTCCAGGGTATACAGCCTGGCGTCAAGCCCAAAGGTATAGACCACAGCTCTTGCATTTGCCGCGTCATTGCCTGTCACATCCAGCCGGATAGAGCCTGCCACCGGCGTGAAGGCGGCTTCCGTCATTGAAAACTTCACGCCGTCGATCGTCGCTTCCGCCGGCCCGGCGGTGCGGACAAGCTTTATCGCCTCCGCCGCGTTCAGTGTAAACTGCAATTCTGGCGGGACAACCGATTTGGTCCTTTCGCCGGATGTATCCTTGAAAAGGGGCAAGCCCACCGTGAAATCGCCCTCCGGATTTGCGCCCTGTTCCGCCGTCAGCGCCTGCAGGTAGTATAACAGCTCGCCATTTTGCGCGCCCGGGTTTGTTCCGCAGTCGGAAAGGAATACATCCGCGCCGTCCAGCACCACCCAATCGCAGATGATGCCAAGGCTGTCCTCTTCGGCAGCTTTTGCAAGCAGCGCCTCATCCTCATAGGTGTATAGCCTTTGCGCGTTTTTATCCCGTACGGAGTATACCACCCTTAGCTCCTGGCCGTCATAGGCGGCCTCCAGGATCGTGATCACCAAATGGTCCCGCTCGATGCGGCCAAGGTCTGTCTTCACCAGCCCGGCGGCATCCTTTTGCACATAGGCGTTGGGGTTTTCCTGCCCCCACAGGAAGGAAAACACCTGGGGCGAAAGCGCCGCGGCCAGCCCGGCGGCCGCCAGAGCAAGGACCAGCACCATGGCGATAACCAGCCCAGTGCGCCTTCTCACCGCCTTGCGCTGCGCGGCCTCCCGTTTCATTTGCTCAACATCCTTTGAAATCATGTTCCAAACCCTCCTTTGCGCTTGGGAGGCATCAGAATCATCCATCGTCAAGGCGGCGGCGCATTCCCGCATCAGCCCCGCATCGCGATTGCGGGCCGGCAGCAAAAGCTGCCCGCGGAGAATGATATCGATCTCCTGCCTGGAAAGCGCGCCCTTTTCCAGCGTGGCAAGCAGCCACACCTTGTATTTGCGCCGTTTGAGGATGTTCATTGTTCAGCCTCCATATCGCCTATGTCCGAAGGGTTCAAAAACGCAACGCAAGCAGAAAAACGACGGCCATAAAAATTTCCGGATGGCTGAGCACCTTTTTGCGGATGCGGCTTGCCCGCATGCGGATGCACGCCTCCGTCATGGAAAATTGCTCCGTAAGTTCCCTGGCCGGCACCCGCTCCACGCAAAACAGCGTGAACAAAAGCGCGTCCTCCGGCCCCAGCAGACGGTCAAGGGCCTGCTGCCTTGCCTTATCCGCGGCGGCTTCAAACACGACCTCCCCGCCCGTTGACGGCGTTAAAGGCAGGCTTTCGCCATCCAGGGAAAAGGCAAGGTGCTTTTGCTCCCTGCGCCACTTGCGAAAGTCGGCCAAAAGCCGCTTGCGCAGGACCTCCACCAGCCACCCGCCGGGATTGGGGTGCTTTAACAGCTTATCCCGCTTCTGCAAGGCCAGCAGGAATACCTCGTGGATCTCCTCTTCGATCCTGCCTGTCCTATCCGGCGAAGCGGTCAAAAAGGCGCGGCCGATGTGATACAGAAGCTTAAAATTGTCTTCATACAGCTTTTCCAGCCACTGCTGCTCGTCCACGTTCCGCCATCCCCCTTCCGGCCGGTATCGATGGCAACAGTATACACATAAACCGAAATTTGGCAAGCATATGATTTTTTGTTGCGTTTTGACATCATGATGGCATATAGCGTGTATACGAATAAAGGGGGATTTCCGCCATGAAAAGTCCGGTCAGGCTGTTTGTGCTGATACTGCTTTGGGTGATTGGCTACCTGCTTCTCTGGCCCGCCGGTTCCCGGGCGGAGTACGTGTCCATTACCGAGCTGCAAAAAGAGGCGGCGGCCGGCTGGCACGAAACCTATCAGGCCCATGGACGGACGATAACGGTCGATATCCCCATAATTGTCCCAAACGTGGGCGCCTTTCCGGTTTTGCGGGTAGAAAAACAGCCCGCCGTGCAAAACGGGCTGCTCAAAGATGTCAATGTTGCCGCCAACAGTGACAATTACCTGTCTTTCAGCCAAGTATCGCCCAACAGGCAGCCTGTAAAAAAGGGCGACGCCTGGTTCCGTGAGACATTTACCCTTACCCCTGTAGAAATTGATTGGGACAAACACCTGACGATGGACAACCCCATTACCGCCGGGGAGGCCATTACCATTTTTGACCAGGTGTTCACCCGCTTGTATGGCAGCAGCTGGAAAGAGCATTTCCGCCTGGACAACCTTTGGGTCACCGGCCGGCTGTACGCCTATAACCGAAAAACAAAAGATTTCGGCGGCCCCATGAACACCTGGGGAGGGTATGAATTCAGCTTCGCCCAGGCACTGTGCGGCATACCGGTATTAACTCGCGGACCGGGCGGCCTGTCCCCAAGCCTTCAGGAAGCACAGCCCTGTCCTTCCGCCATGGCCTCCGCCCACATCTCGGCCGCGGACGACTATTCCGTCCGCGTTAACATGGTTCGCATACTGGATATGCCTTGCCCCGATGTGCCGCTTTTATCCCTTGACGCGGTAAAGACGGAGTTTGAAAAGTGGATCGCTGCCGGACGGCTGCGGGAGGTAAGAAGCCTCTCTCTGGGATACGGATTGTGCGCCGACCCAAGCACAAAAGGTATATACTGGGCCTATCCTGTTTGGGTATTAGACGGCGTTTTGTACAAAAACGCCAGTGAAGAACCAATGCCGCCCCCGGAGGAAGGCATGGACACCCGCCCCACCCGCAGCCTGTACCTGCCTGCCCAGCCAGGATCGGTGATGCCGCAGTTCGACGAGCCCCTGGGCGGGTGGCAGATGCCCGGGCTGATCCGCTGGGAGGACGTGCAATAAAACTGTTTATTTGGCCGCCCTTATGCCAAGGTACCGCATGACCTTCGCCTTGTAGGCAGCGTACTCCGCCCCGAAGGTTTTTTGAAGGTACTGCTCCTCGCCTATGATCTGCACATGAAACAGCGCAAGCGACGCGATTGCCGCCGCGATGTTCAGCCAGAAGGGAAAGACCAGGGCGCAGCCGATATACAAAAGGTCAAAGCCTACAAAGGCCGGATTGCGGCTGATGCGGTATATGCCGCGGGTGACCAGTTGGGTCTTCTGTTGTTCATCAAAGCCCGCCCGCCAGTTGTCGCGCATGGTGACGACGGAGACGGCAAAGAAAACCGTGCCCATAAAGGACAGGATCAGCCCGGGAATGTACAGGACGGATACTGCTGCCGGCTCGGTAAAAAGCGCGCTGCCGAACTGTATGATGGTGCCGATGGACGCGAAAAGGTTCAAAAGCAGCTCCACGATTTTGGCGTTCTCGGGTTTATCGCCCTTTCCCAGCAGGTTGCCCCGGATGCCCCGCCTTTTCAACAGCAGCATTTTCACGGCATAGATCGAATAGAATCCGCATAGCGTAAGAAGCATCAAAAACTGTACAAGCCCCATATTTCCCCGCCCTTTCCTGTCTTCCGGCGATCCGGCTTTGCCATCATATGATCAAACGCTCATATGACATTTATCAGTATACGCAAGGAAGGGCGCTTGTCAAGGGGCTTGTTGTAAATCCATGCATAGTCGGGCCTTCATTGCGCCCGGGAAAGGGTAAGCATCCCAACGACCAAATCAGCGCCGTATCACCGCATCCGAATTGTACGCAAGCCGCTCCCTGTTTTCCCAAAGCCAGACCAGCATGTGCTTGTTGGTTTCCGCCAGGGCATGGAACTTGGGCGTTTCGCTGAAATAGGCAACACAGATCATTTGAATGGTGAACACCACGTACGGCGCGGCCTCCCGTTCTTCTTTCGTCAGCCCGCACACGCTGTCATACCCCCGCAGCACCGCCTGGTAGACTTCAAACCACTTGTCATAGGAGGGAGGATTGCCTTCCGGGAAGGTTTCCGACAAAATGGCGGTGGTCAGGCAGCAGGGGTCATACAGGCGGATGCTCCGCTGGCCCAGCTCAAAATCCACAAAACCGCAGAAATCCTCCCCCCGCATGAGAATGTTGGCGGGATTCACATCCCGGTGGATGACATGCTTGGGCAAAAGCGGGTACAATTCAGGAAACCGGGCCAGATAATGATCGTAGAAGGCCTTGGGCATGGAAAGGGCCACTTTTGTCTTGGGCATGGCGTAGTCCCTGACCATGGCGGCAAAATCCATGCCGTCCGCGGCGATGTCCCCATCATGAAGGCGCAGCACCTTGTGCAGGCGGCCGATCAGGCTTCCCAGCCTGTATGCTTTTTCCGCCCAATCCTTTTCCATAAGCCTCCGGCTGTTCACAGGCCTTCCCCCAAGGCGGGGCAGCAGGTAAAAGTACCATTCCCCTTCCTGAACATATTCCCGGTTCTCCGCTGCCGCAACGGGCACGGGCGCCAGCATGCCCTCCTCCGCCAGGGCTTTGGTAATGGCCGCGTGGGTATGAAAGCCGTACAGGTTTTTCGTAGCCTTGAGCACATGCTCCCCGCCCACATACCACGCGGTATCGGAAATGAAACCGCTGTTTTCATACCGGACGGGTACGAATGGCATCTCCTCCAAGCCCCAATTGCGCAAAATATCCTTCAGCTTTTCATTGCTGATCATACAATCGTCTCCTTTACACAAATCAATCCGATGCGGCGGCAGGGTGGCGCCCCGCTTTTTCACCAGGGCAGGCGTCTTGTCAAAGGTCCGCACAAAAGCCTTGTAAAACCCGGCATAGGTATCAAAGCCAAAGGTCAGGGCGGCCGTATTCGCGTCCATCCCACAGGCGATATGGTATGCGGCGTGCAAAAGGCGCCGCCTGAGCACATACGCCATTACCGGCAGCCCAACGGTTCCCTGAAACATGCGGCTGAAATGGAAGGCGGAAAATCCGGCTTCTCCCGCTATGTCCGACAGGGTGATCTCCGCGCGCAGATGGTCCTCGATAAAATCCAGGCTTCTTTGCAGCTGGTCCTTTTCCATGACTTTTTCCCTCCAGCCGGCCGGCTGATTTCAAACACATCATACCACATAAAAGGGCGCAAAACATTTCCCGGCGTGCTGTCTGCAAAACACCATTGTTTTTCTATAGAAAAAAGCAAAATATCCAATTGACAAGTATCTGGAATTTTTGTATGATATAAGCAATAATGTGTGCTCGAGCACATGTGCCTTTATGGAATATATACGGGTAACCGGCATATATGTATGTTGTCCCGTTCATCACACACCGCATACTTATTATGGCTTTAATCCCGCACCGGTGCTTTTATGCGCACCCAATGTGCAGGCATGTCCGAAAAAGCGTTTTGCTTGTTAAGGTCCTGTCTGTTTTTTGCGTACACAAAAAAACAGATTTACATCATGCCCCGTTCATCAGCGTATTTTGGGCGGATGAAACGCCTGAAAAATAAAAAAAGGAGTTGTCCCTATGAAGAAACTTATCGCGGTACTTTTGGCAATGGTTTTGTGCCTCTCGCTCACCGGCGCGCTGGCTACCGACAAGGTCGGCGTATCCATGCCCACCCAGAGCCTGCAGCGTTGGAATCAGGACGGCGAAAACCTGAAGGCCAAACTGCAGGAAGCGGGCTTTGAAGTCGATCTTCAGTTCGCCAACGACCAGGTAGCCCTGCAGGTGAGCCAGATCGAAGGCATGATCGCCGGCGGCGCCAAAGTGCTCATCATCTCCGCCATCGAGGCCAGCTCTCTTGGGTCCGCGCTGGCTGAAGCCAAGGCCCAGGGCGTCAAAGTGATCTGCTATGACCGGCTGATCCGTGATACCGACGCTGTGAGCTACTACGTAACCTTTGACAACTACAAGGTTGGCGTTATTCAGGGCACGTACATTGAAGATGTGCTTGGCCTCAAGGACGGCAAGGGGCCCTACAATGTGGAGTTCACCGCCGGCGACCCGGGCGACAACAATGCCGGGTACTTCTTCAACGGCGCAATGGACCTGCTCAAGCCCTACATCGAAAAAGGCCAGCTCGTCATTCCCAGCGGCCAGACTGCCTTTGAACAGGTAGCCACCCCCACCTGGAAGCCGGAGGTTGCCCAGGCCCGTTTTGACGGCATCCTGGCTTCCTTCTATTCCGACGGAAAGACGAAGCTGGACGCGGTTGTCTGCTCCAACGACTCCACGGCCTTCGGCGTGACCACCTCTCTGGAAAATGCCGGCTATACGCAGTTCCCCTATATCACCGGCCAGGACTGTGACAAAGCCAACACCAAGAACATCATCGCCGGCAAACAATCCATGTCCGTATTCAAGGACACCCGCACCCTGGCTGCCCAGGCGGTTCAGATGACGCTGGACATTCTGGCCGGCAAAGAGCCCGAAGTGAACGACACCACCACCTATGACAACGGCGTGCTGGTCGTGCCCACCTTCCTGTGCGTGCCCGTGTTTGCCGATGTCAACAACTACAAGGAAGTGCTCATTGACAGCGGCTACTACACCGAGGATGATCTGAAGTAATCAGCCCAGCCCCAGTGAGTAGTACAATGCCTCCGGAGAGACGGACGAAGTTTGTCCGTCTCTCCTTTCCAAATTTTTATCCCATTGGCTGGAGTGATGGATTTGAACGGATGCCTGCTTCAAATGCTGGATATCACAAAGCTTTTTCCGGGCGTAAAGGCGCTGGACCATGTGAACATCGATATCACCCAGGGCGAGATCCACGCCATCTGCGGAGAAAACGGCGCGGGAAAATCGACCCTGATGAACATACTTAGCGGTATCTACCCTTACGGTTCCTACGAGGGCGACGTCATCTTAAGGGGAGAGGCCTGCCGCTTTCATTCCATACACGACAGCGAACTCAAGGGAATCGTCATCATCCACCAGGAGCTGGCGCTGGTTCCCTATCTTAACATCGGCGAAAACATGTTCCTGGGCAACGAGCAGGGAAAAAACGGCGTAATCAACTGGGACATGACCTATCAAAAGGCCGAGGAATACATGCGCATGGTGGGGCTGAATGAAAATCCCCGCACCCTGGTGCGCGACATCGGCATGGGCAAACAGCAGCTGCTGGAGATCGCCAAAGCCCTGGCCAAGGACGTAAAGCTGCTGATCCTGGACGAGCCCACGTCCTCCCTCAACGAGAGCGACGCCCAGAAGCTTTTGGATCTTTTGATCTACCTGAAAAAAGAGAAGGGGATCACCTCCATTCTCATATCCCATAAGCTGGGGGAACTCAGCTACTGTGCCGACAGGATCACCATCTTAAGGGACGGCCGGTCCATTGAGACGCTGACCCGGGGCGTGGACGAATGGAGCGAGGGCCGGATCATACGGGGCATGGTGGGCCGGGAAATGACCAACCGCTACCCGCTCCGGGAAAGAAGCATCGGCGAAGTTGCGCTTCAAGTGCGGGATTGGACGGTTCATCACCCCCAGTACACCGCAAAAAAAGTGGTGGACAACGTTTCCATTACGGTGCGCCGGGGCGAGGTGGTGGGGATGGCCGGGCTTATCGGCGCAGGCCGTACGGAGCTGGCCATGTCCGTCTTCGGCAGGGCCTACGGCGAAAAAATCTCGGGACAGCTTTTCCTAAACGGCAAGGAAATAGAGCTGCACAGCATCCACCAGGCCATCAAGGCTGGATTTGCCTACATCACCGAGGACCGCAAGCAAAACGGGCTGGTGCTGATGAACAGTATCAAGCACAACGTGACCCTGGCCAGAACGGAATTTATCAGCCGCCGGGGCGTGCTGGACAAGGACCTGGAAAAAGGCGAGGCCGAAAACCTGCGGTCAAAGCTTGGGATCAAGGCTCCGACGGTGGAGCAGCTGGCGGGCAACCTGTCCGGCGGCAATCAGCAAAAGGTGCTAGTAGGCAAATGGATCTTTGCGCAGCCTGACATCCTGCTCCTGGATGAGCCCACCCGGGGCGTGGACGTGGGCGCCAAGTACGAGATCTACCAGATCATCAATTCCCTGGCAGCCCAGGGGAAATCCATCCTGCTGATCTCCTCCGAGCTGCCTGAGATCCTTGGGATGTGCGACCGGGTTTATGTCATGAACGAAGGGAAGCTGATCGCGGAGCTCCCGATCGCCGAGGCTTCCCAGGAGGTTATCATGGGGCATATTATGAAGGCAAGCAAGGGGGAAATCGTAGCATGAACGCTCTGGCAAAGAAAATGTTTAAAGGCGGCATCAGGCAATACACCATGCTCATCGCGCTGGTGACCATCATGCTCGTGTTTACGATTCTGTCCAAGGGCGCGCTGCTATACCCCATGAACGTCACCAATATCATTTTCCAGAACGCTTATGTAGTGATCCTGGCGGTAGGCATGCTCATGTGCATCCTAACCGGCGGCAACATCGACCTTTCGGTGGGCGCGGTAGTGGGCCTGGTGATGGCCAGCGCGGGAACGGCCATGAAAACCTGGCATATGGACCCTGCGATTGTGGTTCCGTTAAGTCTTCTGGCGGGTATCTTCCTCGGCGCTTTCCAGGGGTACTGCATCGCCTATGTGGGCATTCCGCCATTCATTGTCACGCTGGCGGGCATGCTCCTTTTCCGCGGGATCACGGGCATGTTTCTGGGCGGCCTGACGCTGAGCAATTTCCCGGAAAGCTTTCTGCTACTGTTCAATGGATACATTCCTGACTTTTTCGGCGGGACTGTCCTGTTTGGAAACAATGTGAACGTCACTTGCCTGCTGGCTGGTATTCTTGCCGCGGCGGCCTATGGCGCATGGCAGGTCATTAAAAACGTGGCCCGCAGGAAAAAGGGATATGAGGCCGATCATCCCTTTGTGCTGGCGGTCAGGATTTTGGTGGTAAGCGCCGCGCTTTTATGGATCTTTTATACCATGGCCCGGCATCGCGGCTTCCCCACGGTACTGATCACGGTGGGGATCGTGGTCGCATGCTATACCTATATCACCGGCAACATGGTGATCGGGCGGCACCTGTACGCGCTGGGCGGAAATGCGAAGGCTGCCTGGCTTTCCGGCGTGAACACGAAGCGGTTGATGTTTCTGGCCTATACCAACATGGGCTTTCTGGCCGGTGTGGCCGGGCTGGTTTGTCTGGCCCGCTTCACCTCCGCGTACCCGCTTGCAGGGCAGGGCTTTGAGATGGACGCAATCGCCGCCTGCTTTATCGGCGGCGCCTCCGCCTACGGCGGCATAGGCACCGTCCCCGGGGCGCTGATCGGGGCATTGATCATGGGCATGCTGAACCTGGGCATGTCCATCACGGGGGTCGACCAGTTCATGCAGCAGGTGACAAAGGGCCTGGTACTGCTGGTGGCAGTGGCCATTGACGTCGTCACCAAGACCAGGTACGGCTTTGAACAGGCCGCCCAGTTTGGCGCATGGGCAAAGGAGCTGGTCATTCCGGGTTCCAGGGAAAAGCCCATCCGCACAAGGCTGACCGGGCTGATCACGCTCATCGCCGGCGTGTTGGTCCTGGCTGGCGGCGTATCCGGCATGGTGTACGCGCCTCCCGCCGCCATGGCCGGCACGGAGGCTGCGTTGAGCGGGGCTCAGCAGCTTATGCAGTTCATTCACGAGCACCGCACTTTGCTGGCGGTGCTGGGCGGGGCGGCCTCCGCCGCGGGCGTGCTGCTGCGCGTGCGAAGGTATCCGGCCTCCGGCGCATCCGCCAGAAATGTCAAGGCCTGATCGCGGTTAGTTCGCGTAAAAAGCGGGCGCTGATTTTTTTCAGCCGCCCGCTTTTTTGACTAGAATAATTGGGTCGCAACCATATCCCATATGGACTGAAGGAGAATGAACGCCATGCAGCCATGCCCCATGTAGTAATAGAGGCGGCGGTCCATATGGTTGACAATCCTGGGTGATCCAATCAAAAACAGTGCCGGGAATATCAATGGCAGCAGGTAGCGCGGCTGACAGCCGTTTACCGTGTTCAAGCCAACCGGCGTAAACGCAATATACAAGGAAACGGCCAGCGCAAATACTGTAATCAGGCAGGCAGACCAGGTGAAAAGGCGTGTACGCGCTTTTAATGCAAATTGATCGCTGTCGGCTTTGTCCGTAACAGAAATCAGGAGCAGCAGGCAGGCTGCGTAGCTGGCCGACTTGCTCAAGCCCAGATAGGCAAAAATGGACAATACTCCTCCCATGCCGGAAAACGAGAGATATTCTCTGATAAAGCCAAAGATCGTTTTCATAAAGCCTGCGGGATCAGTCAATATGTATTGAATCTGCCCGGATACACTGACCGTTTCGCCGCCCCGAAAATCCCCGTCGCCCACCGTGCCCATCCGTACCATCAAAAATGAAGCGGCAATCAACAAGGCAACCGCGATAACGGAAAGCACATATGCCCTGTGCTGCTTCCGCGTTGCGAACTTTGACCGGCTTAAAAACAAAAATGGCAGCAAAAGCGGTATGTACGGCTGTTTGGGCAGGCACGCCAGCAGCATGGCGCCCAGCATGACAAACGCCGTCATAAAGGTCATTTTCTTTTCCGGCTGCTGAAGCTGTGAAAAATATGTGGCGAAAGCAAACATCGCCCATGCTGTCACCCAAAAATCATAGGAGTAGACCGTTGCCAGGAAAAATGGCGTGGGCATGCACGCAATGGCGGCCAGCAGCATCTTTCCGGACCGCAGCTTGCGTATGGCAAAATAGAGGATGGCAGTATAGGCGGCAAGATTGCCCAGTTTCCCAAACAGGAATATCCATTGAAAAGACAGGCCCAGCGCCCTGGCGAGAGCCATGGCCAAACCGGCTGGCCAATGGCCTATAAAGGTAAGGAAGCGGTCGATGCCGGCGTTGTCTACATGGCCGGTATATCCAACCTCATACACCTTATTCATCTCTTCGACAACTGCTTTATTGCCGGCAAGATCCCAGGAAACAGGTAATGGCGGATCCTGCCAGAGCACGATGTCTATGGTGGTCATATACACATGGTCGGGGTAGGATTGGCTCAGTGACCAATAAAAATGAGAAGGTTCATCCCAGGATATGAAGTTGGCGGTTGGTATCAGGCAGATGAACAGGCACCCCAGAATCAGAATGGTGAAAGCGAACAGCTTTTCAGGCTTTTCCTGTACCTGCTTACGTAAAAGATAAAACACGGCAGCCAAGACCCATGCCGCTGCAAAGAAGGCGAGACGCGCAGGATTCAGCGCCGTACCCAGGGAGGTAAGGCCAATGCCCCAAATGCGTGCATATAAAAATTCCGTCAGCAACCCCAGGCCGGCAGCGCCAAGCAGTAGGCCCGTATTGGCAAGCCATTGCAGCGGAGCCCTTTTGATGGAAAGGCATACCTGCACAAGCAAGGCATAAAACCGCTTTCCCCAGAACAGCCAATAGGTGGCGGATACCAGCAGAACAAACGCGGCACAATAGCCCAAAAGCCCGGCGCTCAAAGGGATCTTCCGCTGAACCAGCGTATAGGAAAAACACAGGTCCGCATCATACGGCGCCCCATTTACAGTCAAGCTTCCCGCAGCATACCCTGAGCCGTTCTCTGTAAGGAAAGGCGTAACAGAATCAGCCTCGCCTGATCCTTCCGTTACGATTTCCATTGTCAGCAGGGTTGGCTTGCTTGAAATGTAAGGCTCCGGGAGGATCAGCTTCGTGTAGGTTTTCTCGCGAACCAGCTTCTGCGCAATGGTCTTGGATGCAAGCAGCGTTTCCTTGTCAAAAAGGCGAATGGTGATACTGCCCGCGTTCTTTCTGTCATGCGCGGCCATTAGCACGGACAGGTCCAGCAGCTCACCCGTAACCTGTATTTCCTGGCGGACGACCGTTCCGCCAGGCTGCGCGTCCAATGGCCTGGAAGGCATACCGGAATCCAGCACCTGCGTGTTCTTGTCATTTCTTGACAGGAGTTCATTGCTGCGCGCGCAATACAGGAAGATCAGCGCGGCCATCGTACATAAAAGGATAAGGTATATCAACAACATTCCTTTGGATTGTTTCAAAAGCTTTTGCATGATAAGCGCGGTTTCCTTTCATACAGCAAGGATGGGTTTCCGCCGGCTGCGGCTATTGCTTTTGCTCCGTTTTCATCAAGGCAAGTTCCTGGGATAAGGTCCTGACCTTTTGGTGGAGCTGTGAAACCTGAACCGACAAGCCGAATAATTTTGCCAGCAGTAAAAAGATAACCGCCAGGAATACCGCATTGGCCGGCGACTCAATGCCTATCACGCCGGAAAGCAAGGAAGCCGTACCGGGGAAAATGCTGATAAGCACCAAAAGAATGCTCAGCGCAATCCAAAAAATCGAATCATCTATCTGCATTTGCGCTTTGCGTATGCGCCGGAGCGTGTAGGCGCAACTGAGCAGCGAGACCAGAAAAAGCAGACACCTTAATGTTATGGACACAAGCATGTCCTCCTCTATGAAATCGTCAGCTTTTTGCGAAACCACTGTATGAAAAAGATCGACAAGCACATGTGCATCATGTATCTGATGGAACGTGAGAATGTTAGGTAGCTTTTGCCGGCCAGGCGCTCATTCATGGTGATGTGAAGCTCTTCAATGACGGCTCCGGACCTGGCCAGAAAGGCAATGGTATCCGGCTCCGGGCCTAAATCTGCCGAATCGCCCAGAATGTCCAGCATTTTCTGATTGTAAAGCCGCATCCCCGAGGTAGGGTCGGTAATTTGCCTTTTCGTTGTAACGGCAATGGCAAATTGTATCAGCCCACTGCCAAGCATGCGTAGGCTCCTTGGCCTTTTTTTCTGTACGAATCGGGAGCCGATGACGATATCGCAGCCGCATTCTTCCATGCGGCCAATCATCTTGTCAATAAAGGAAGCATTATGCTGGCCATCGCCATCAAACTGCAATACGCTGTCATACCCGTTTCGCAGAGCGTATTTTACCCCGGCCTGAAAGGCGCCGGCCAACCCGACATTTACTGGCAGGTTGATCAGCGGATACCCTTTTTCCAGGCAAATGCCGGCTGTCCGATCCCGGGAGCCGTCATTCACAATCACATAGTCAGCCTGGTTCTTTAATGAGGAAAGGGACTCGGCAACCTTTATGATATTGGCCGCTTCGTTGTATGCGGGGATAATGATCAATGTATGCATATGCCTTTATCCTTTGTTGCTTTTTTCGCTGGATGCGTACAATCGGGCCAACCGCCTGGCGATAGGCATAGGCCAGAATTTATGAAACATTTCCAGGTCCTCGGCTGAACGCCGGCTGTCGCCAATGACTTTGGATGTTTCGGACTCACCGTGAATCCGATGGCCTACCAGCATTTGCGGATGATACCGGAAAGAACCGCGCAGCCTGGAAAGACGCTCCCAGGCCTGCCAATCCACATTGCTGCGGAAGTGCGGCGTAAAAATTTCCCTGGGCAATCTGCCGGCGGCAAAAGTAACGGCAGGGCAGCAAATGCTGTTGCCAAGGGCCAGGCAGCAGCGTTTCGCGGCGGTAAGCCGCTGCAAGCCTTTTAGCCGCAATGGAGAGACGAGCAGACGCTTGATGAAAAGCAGCCGGTTTTTTGCCACCCTTTTCCCAAGGCGTATCTCATAATAATCGGAAAACCAAATCAACGGATCCTTTGCCTGAGACATGCCCTTCAGCGCGCAGGCAGCGTATTCCGGCTCATATACGTCATCCTGGTGAGCCAATGTGATATATTTGGTGGATGCCTGCGCGTAGGCATAATTCCAATCCTGGGCGATTCCTCCCGGCCCCTTACTGATGCGCAGGGGAATGCCGTACTTTTCCGCCATGCCCTGTATCAAGTCATTGGGGGTGGACGTAGCCAGGAGGATTTGGCTCTTTACGCTTTGCGAAAGCAAAGACCTGATGCATTCTTCCAGATACATGCTTTCGCCATAGGCGCATATGACAAACGTATGCTGCATTTGAGCTGCCGGCATTATTCTGCTCCTTCCTTTGAAAAACCAATTTTGGCGATGGCGCGAAATACGGCTGCTCCTGTCGTGAGGGCCAGTATGAGCATGGAGACCGCAAACAGGATACCCGCCCCCTCTATGCCCGCCCGCCGTATCAAAGGAGCTGCGGCGGCGGCACTTGCAAGCAAGGCTGCTGCGTAGCCGGGTATCAAGTGCTTTTGCAGGCGCATAACCGACAGAACACTGGTCATAAAGCCGGATACGGCAGCCATTGCGCCCCCCGCCAGCAAGATCAGCAGCGCGGAGCGATATCCATGCAAGTCAATGCCATACACGAAAGAAAGGACGGGAACGCCCCAAAAGAAGCCCATAACCAGAGATAATGCGGTTATGACTGCAATAAAAAAGAGCTGCTTGCGGATCGTTCGCCTTAGCTCCGGCTGCTGCGCCAAATGCCAATGCCGGGCCATGGGCAGCAGCATCGGCCTGTAGATGGAGAGGCTGAGCAGATTCACAGCGAACACGGGCATGGACAGCGCGCCATAATAGGTTTGGGACAGATCATTCAAATAGGAATCAATGGCATACTTTGGGTAGTTGATAACAAGCAGCTGGAGCGCGGCGCATATGCCAAGCGGAGCGCAGCAGATCAAAAGCTTTCCTACCGCCGCCCACTGCCCATGCAAAAAAGCCGGGGCCGGAAACGCGGTGCGAAGCGCTTTATTCAGCAAAACGAACACAAGCATGGCATATAGCGCCGAAATCCATGTCGACAAAAACAGGTCTTTGGTGATCAGCAAAACAGCGATATACAGCGCAATGGAACTGCCATAGCGTATGGTTTGGGACAGGGCTGCCCCATCCAGCCGCCCCTCCCGCTGATAATAGCCATGATATACGTCTTCCCAGACATCCACCGCTTTATAGCAGGATACGGCAATCATTACGCCTGCTTTTTCAAGGCTGTAACCATTGAAAAAAATGTAGCCCGCGAGAAAGATGCACATAAGCAGGGAGGTGACGATTCTGGAAAGAAGATAGGTTGAAAAGGTAAAATCCCCATGAATATCGGTTGCTTGAAAATCCCGCATACCATACCGGCCGATGACGACCATTTGATAGGCAACCGCCATGGAAATGGATAGAACGCCGCCTTCCGCCGCGCCGCATATGCGGGTAACGGCAATAAACAACAGCATGGATTGCGCCGCATCCAACACATTTGCCGCCGCGTTAAAAAGTGTGCTCCTGCGCTTTATGTTGCAATGGTCCGGCAGCAGAAAACCAAGTAATGCTTGCATGAACAGAACATCCGGTTCTTTAGTATGCGCGCCGGCATATCCATTGCGCTTCTCTTATTATAAGACAGTAGTTCTCCTTGTCAAGCACTTCCTTATTTACATATATTAACCGGAATGTGCAGGATAATGCAAGCCCTCCTGCCGCCAGCACCTGCGAGCGGTAGGAGGGCTTGCATAAGGCAGCATGGAAAATCAGAATCCTTCGCGCGGCGGTGGATGACAGCCTGGGGGGCCGGCCTTGCCGCCAGGGGGTATATTCGTGGACGCATGAACCCTTTGAATGGGTATCCAATCGCCCGTCAGGGCCTGATGAAATTCGTCCAGACCCGTTTTTCCCGCTCCGGCAGCGCAATGCCCGCCTGCCTGCCGGCCTCGATGCATTTTAGCAGCCACGCCATGTTCTGCCCCAGGGTGCGCATGACCTGCATACCCTCCAGGTCCTTTTGCACCTCTTCCGGCCTGCTGCCGTGGACCATGGCCCAGTACTGGGAGCCTACCACCATCATGTTGGAGATGGTCAGGTATCTGAGCATCTGGTCCAGCGCGGCGGTGGTGCCGGCCCTGCGGGCGGAAACGACGCAGGCGCCGGGCTTGTTTTTGAAGCAGTCGCCGGCAAAGAACAGCCGGTCCATAAAGGCGATCATGGAACCCGCGCCGGAGGCGTAATACACCGGGGAACCGAAAATGAAAGCGTCGGCCTGATCCCCCTTTTCCAGCACGCGATTCACCAGGTCGTCGTCAAACACGCAGCGGTCGGGGCCGGTAAAGCAATGGCCGCAGGCGGTGCAGCCCTGAACCGGCTTGGAGCCGATATGTACGATTTCCGTTTCGATCCCCTGCAGCTTTAGCGTCTTTTCCACTTCGGAAAGGGCGGTAAAGGTGCATCCGTTTTTGTGCGGGCTTCCGTTGACCATCAATACCTTCATGCCGGCATGCCTCCCTGAACGTTTTCCCTTATCATTACTTCATCTGCTTCGCCCATTCCTGCCCAAAGGCAAAACATTGCGCCAGCGCTTTTTCATCGGGCACCCACTGCAGCTTCAGGCCGTCGTTCACAAGCGCGAACCCTGCCTCCGAAAGGCCCTTGTTCAGCAGCTTCACCGCTTCGCCGCTCCAGCCATAGCTGCCGAAGGCGCCTGCCCGCTTGTTCTGAAACTTCAGGCCCCGTATCATCTCCAGCAGCCCGCCCAGGGAGGAAAGGTAGCCGTTGTTGATGGTGGAGGAGCCAAGCAGTATCCCCTTGGAGCGGAACACCTCGGTGATGACGTCGTTTTTGTCCTCCTTGGACGCGTGCATCAACTTGACTGTAACGCCGGGGTCCGCCGCGTGTATGCCCTCGCCGATGGCTTCCGCCATCTTCCGGGTGGCGTTCCACATGGTGTCGTATAGAATGGTAACCTGGTTTTCCTGATAGCTGTCCGCCCACTCCAAATACTTTTCCACGATCTGGGCGGGGTTCTCCTTCCAGATCACGCCGTGGCTGGGGCAGATCATGTCCACCGGCAGGTTCAGGCCAAGCACCTCATGGATCTTTTTTGCTACCTGCGGTGAAAAGGGCGTCAGTATATTGGCGTAATACTTCATGGCCTCATGATTTAGTTCCGCCGCGTCCACCTTGTCGTTGTACAGTGATTCGGTGGCGTAGTGCTGGCCGAAAGCATCGTTGGAAAAAAGAATGTTCTCGCCGGTTAAGTAGGTGAACATGGTATCGGGCCAGTGCAGCATGGGCGCTTCCACAAACGCGAGGGAAACGGAGCCCAGGGACAGGGTATCCCCCGTTTTGACGGGAACAAAGTTCCAATCCTGATGATAGTGGCCTTTCAGGGATTTCACGGCGTTTTGCGTGCAGTACACAGGTTTGCCGGGAATGGCCCGCAAAAGCTCCGGCAGCGCGCCGCTGTGGTCGATTTCGCCATGGTTGATGACGATATAGTCGATGTCGTTCAGATCGATTTCCTGCTTCAAACGGGAAACAAATTCCTTGTCAAAGGGCTGCCATACGGTGTCGATGAGGGCCGTTTTCTCATCGCGGACAAGGTACGAATTGTAGGAAGACCCCTTGTACGTGGAATACTCCTCGCCATGGAAGGTTTTCAGCTCCCAGTCCACCTTGCCTACCCAGGTCACTCTTTTTGTCAGGGGCTTGCCCATAAAAACGCCTCCTTCGCGTGTGTTCATCCTCAGTATACCCTGTGGGATCATTTTATGCCGTTGCATTTACAACATATTGGCAGAAACGTTGTTCAAATAGCGCCTGGTATAGGGGCAAGTTTCGATGCACTTGCCGCAAAGGGTAATCTCCTCATTGAGCAGCGATTTGGAAAGCGCCCTTGCCGCCTTGCGGCAGTCCGCCGCGTTGAAGAAGTCATCCCTGTCCATGGTGACATCCCACAACTTGCCCGATATGGCCTTGCCGGGGCAATGGTCCACGCATTCGCTGCAGCTGCCGCATTTGGAGCAGTCGATGGGCTGGGCGGCACTCAGGGGAGCATCGGTCAAAAGGGAGGAGATGCGTACCGCCGGGCCAAATTCGCGTGTCACCAGCAGCGCGCTTTTGCCGATCCAGCCAAGGCCGGCCCTGGTGGCCACGGTCTTGTGGGGCAGGTCGGTGCGGTAGCCGTCGTGCTCCTTTACATTGACCCGGGTTTGGGCACGGGCGCGATACCCCCTTTCCCGAAGGAATTCCGCCCCCGTCGTAACGATGGCGTCCAGCTTTGCGTTGATGAAGTGGTAGGCGTCAAAGTAGCCGCGGCTGGGGCCGTCCGCAATGGAAAGCACTATGTCCTTTGGCAGCGCCACGGCCACGGATACGCCGCAGCGTAAATCGCCCTCCGCAACGCCGGAAAGGTCGCCGAACCCGCACAGGGACGCGCCCTGCGCCAACAAAAAGTCATGGAATTCCTTTGAAAACGCGTCCATGGCTACGCCTCCTTGGTTAGTCGGGCCCTCTTTGCGCTATCTTCCGCCGGCGCTATCAAACCGATGGATTGAATGCCGCTGGCCATCACCAGCGACCGCAGAAAGGGATGGTACAAAAAGGGACATTTCAGCGCCTTGAAAAACAGTTTGATCCGAAGGCTCCGGGTTTTCCGCCTGTAGGCCCTGTGCAGGTCATCTGTGCCGCTCAGCAGCGTCCCGGATAGGCGAGCCGCGCTGTTTAATGCCCAGCTGATGCCCTCCAGCGAGCTGGGGCTGATGAACCCCGCCGCCTCCCCGATCAAAAACGCATTGCTTCCTCCCAGGCAAAAGCGCTCAAACACCCTGGGCGCAAGCACCAGGCAGCCCTCTGTTTTCAAAGGCTCGCCAAAGGAAAAACCAAAGGGCGCAAGCATCCGCTTTTGCTTTTCAAAGGTCTGGCGGCAGTTTTTTGCTTTGTACGCGCCGCCGAACATAAACGCGCCGTCCTTGCAAATGGACCAGGAGCAAAGGCTTCCGGCGTTTTTTTCAAACACGCAGGAGTAAAAAGGGTCCATTTCCGCGCCTGCAAACCACTGCTGCACAGCCACGTAGCTTTGAAATCTGTATGCTTTGAAAAAGGTACGCCGCACGATGGAGTTGGCCCCGTCCGCCCCGATGAGCATCCTGGCGGCAATCTCCCCCGCGCTGCCATCCGGCCTTTGATAGGTCACATGGTACAAGCCGTCTTTTTGCGCAAGCGCGCGGCATACGCCCTCCTCCCTGACCACGCTGTCCGGGATCAGGGATACAAGCCAACGGTCAAATCTATGCCGGTCAAGGTTGATATAAGAACGGGGATAGTACCGGACGCGCTTTTTTGTGATATCGATGGTCTTTACGCTGAAGATTTGCGGGCTGACCAGTATTTCCTTGGGCAGCGTCAGCGAAAGGCTGGCCAGCGCCTTTTGCGCGTCGGGGGCCAACAGGCCGCCGCAGGGCTTTTCGCCTTTTTGCATGGCGCCGTCCAGCGCAAATACACGAAGGCCATTGGCCAGCAGCCGGGCGCAGGTGGCGCCGGCGGGGCCCAGGCCGATGACGGCCGCGTCAAAGACACCGTTGCCGCTTTGCGTCATGCCTTCAAATCCAGCCACATCACGCTCATGAGGTCATGCTGTTGTATTTTTTCAAAGCCTGCCTCCTCATACATGTGCAGCGTGCCCCGGTAGCGCTTTTCCAGGTCGTCCCTGATGTCCACGGGCGCGGCCACCACGGCTTCGTACCCCTTTTCTTTGTAATCCTCCACCACCCGGCGCAGCAGCTGCCGGGCCACGCCCTGGCCCCGGTATTCGGGCCTGATCACGTAGCAGAGGATGGAGGCCACCTTTTTGCCCGTGATGACGGGCGCCATTTCGTTTTTCAGGCGGATGAACCGATTGGCGTCGTCAGCGCAGCACCAGCCGATGCACGTATCCCCGTCAAAGGCCAGGTAGCCGTTCATTTGGCCTTCGCTGATCATTGCGATTGCTTCGGCGGCGTTGTGTTCCCCCGTGCGGCCCATCCATTCCTCCTGCGGGCAGTCGGTATAGTAGAAGCGGCAGAAGCACGTGGACCAGTGGGGCGCATGGTGGAAATCGAGGTTGCCAAGGTAATCCACAAAGGTTTGCGCCAATTCCGGTGAGAGGGGTTTGATTGTGTAAGCCATCGAATCATCCTCCTTGTATCCTTTGCAATGTTGTTTCAAAAGCAAATTACTGCAAAAGCGGGAAAGCCAGCTTCTGGTTTTCCGGCAAGTACATGTTTTCGTTGTCGATGACGCGGCTTTCGGTAAAGTACCAGTCGGGAATATCCTTGCCCGACAGCGCCTGCATGGCGAATTGCACCCCAAGGTACCCCATGGCAAAGGGCATGCCCAGCACCATGGCGTCCACCTGGCCGTTTTCCAGGTACAGGTTGCGGTTCTGCCCGCAATCCATACCCACCAGGGGAATATCCATCGCATAGCGGCCCATGGCCAGGGCACAGGTTTCCGTCGCGTTCCCGGTAAGCGCCAGGATGCAGTTGATCTCCCGGCTGCTTTGCAGTATAGCCAGCACATCGTCAGGCGATTTGCCGTCCAGGGAGGCTTCCCGCAAAACCTGAAAATCACTCTTGCCTTCCAGCACCTTCATGGTGCCCTTTTTGCGAAGGGCCGCCGCGTCGTCCGCAGCGTCTCCTGTCAGCAGCAGCGCCCGGCCCGGCACCGTCAATCGGTCCAAAAGCGCCTGGGCGGCCAAAGCGCCCGCCTCCTCATGGTTGGCGCTGATGGTGCAGGCGGTTCCCCCAAGAATGGGCGTTTCGCCCAGCGTCAAAACCGGCACCTTGCGCCTTTCCGCTTCCTTTAAAGGCTCTGACAGATCGGCCCCCTGCACCGGCACCAGCAGCACCGCCTTCACATTGCGCGAAAGCAATTGCATCATTAGGTCCGCCTGGCTTTGGGCGGCGTTGGCGGAATAATCGGCAGTGGCGGTGATCAGCTCCACCTTCTGCTCCTTGGCGGCCTGCTTGGCGCCCTGCTTCATCTGCAGCGCGCCGGCGCCGATGTCGGTATCCAGCAAAAGGGCAACGGTGCCCCCCGATACCTGGGTATGGGTACTGGTAATGGGCGTCAGGCCCCAGATCAGGGTCAGCACCGCCAGCAAAACGCAGAGGATGGAAACGATGACATGCTTTCTCACTCCATCCCCTCCCTTCTGCCCGGCAGGCGGATCAAGACCTCGGTGCCCTCGTCCTGCACGCTGTTGATGATAAGGCCGTACTCCCGGCCAAAGGTCAGCTGTATGCGCTCGTGCACGTTTTTGACGCCGATGCCCGAGCCGCCGGGGGTGGCGTTCAAAATGCCGGCCACCTGCTGGGGCGACATGCCCGCGCCGTTGTCCTTGACCTTAAAAACCAGCGTATCCCCCTCCATATAAGCGCTGATCGCAACCAGGCCCTCCTCCACGGAATATTCCTCCAGGCCGTGCTGGATGGCGTTTTCCACAATGGGCTGCACGATCAGCTTGATGGTACGCAGATCCAGCGTTTCCTCCTGGGCGTCGATCACATAGTCAAACTTGTTCTTGAAGCGCATCTTCTGTATGATCAGGTAGTTGCGCACATGCTCCAGCTCTTCCCCAACGGTGATGATGTTGCGGCCCTTGCTGATGGAGATGCGGAACAGCCTGGCCAGGGCCGTGACCATGACGATGGCCTCCCGGCTGCGGCCCCGTTCCTCCATCCACACAATGGAATCCAAAGTGTTGTACAAAAAGTGGGGGTTGATTTGCGCTTGCAGCGCGTTCAGCTCATGCAGGCGCTTTATTTCCTGCTCGTGCACGATCTGCTCCATCAGCCTGCGAATGCGGGAAAGCATATGGTTGAACGTGCGGCTCAGGGACCGGATTTCCGCAAAGCCCTGCTCCTGGATGCAAACCTCCATGTTGCCGGCCTCCACTTTGGCCATGATCTTCTCCAACTGGCTGATAGGGGTGGACACGTGCACCGCGGACAGGATGGCGATCACCATCGCCAGCAGCGCGCCGGCGATCAGTATGGCGATGGTCACGCGGAAAAGCTCCGGCTGTATGGAAAGGATCTCATCCAGATACGCCACACCCACCATGCGCCAGCGGGTGTAATCCACCGTCGTAATGGTCAAAAGCCGCTCCCGGCCGTCCAGCGTGTCACGGCACCGGCCGAAGACCTGCTCCCGGACGGCGTCCAGGTTCTCCGTTTTCAGCCCGGCGTAAATCAATTGCTGCTGGGGGTGGTATACGATCTCCGTCTTGGTATCCACCAGATACACATAGCCGCTTTCGCCCAGGCTGATGTTTTCGCACAGGCTAGTGATGGCGCTGAAGGCAAAGTCGGCCATCAGTACGCCCGTTTCCCGCACGCCGTCCCGCCGATACTCCACCGCCCGGCTTAGCGTGATGATCCAGGCGTACTGCCCGGCGAATATGTTTTGCACATATGGCGAGGAAAAGAAGACCGCCGTGGTGCCGGACTGCCGGGGCTTTTGAAACCAGCTATAGGCCTTTACCTCCGCGGCGGGCTTGGCCAGCTTGCCGGCGGTGCCGGAGAGCAGCTCCCCCTCGGGAGAAAACAGCGCCATGGCCGCCACGTCCTTGCGGCTCTTTTGCAAAAACGCCATGTCCTCTTTGAGCTCCGGCACGGTCACATCAGAAGATACGCTGACCAGGTTGCCCAGGTAATCCATGGTTTCCAGCATGCCGCTGACATACACGCCCAGGCTGGCGTTGCCCTGGTCCACCGTCTGGCGCGTACGGTTCATGGCATTCTCCTCCAATATATGAGAAAGGCGGGTCACCAGGCTGACGCTTACAAACAGCAAAAGCAGGGCCATCCCGCCCATGAAAAAGCCGGTGATGACCATCTGCAGGCTGTTGCCTTCCGCTTTGCGCCCGAACGGCCACCTCATGGCCTGTCCCCCCTTTGGGTCTTCCTGGCCTGGGAAGGGGATATGCCAAAGTGTTTTTTAAAGGAATAGCTGAAATAGCTGGGATCGCCAAGGCCCACCTGCAGGGAGATATCGGCGGTCTTTAAATCGCTGCCGATGAGCAGCGTCATGGCCTTGTCCATGCGCAGCTCGATCAGGTATTGGTGGAAGGTCTTTTTCATTTCCTTTTTGAACAGCGTGCTGAAGTAGGCCGCGCTGATATGCAAATGCCGGCACACCTTTTCCAGGGTGACGTCGCTCATGTGATAGCGGGCGTTTACATACTCCACCGCCTGCTGCACCAGCAGCTTGCCCGATTCCAGCCGCGTATCCCGTATGGAGCCGGTCAGCTGGCGGCACAGGGCGCAAAGCATGCTCTCGGTCTCCTCCAGGTCGCGGCTTTTCAGCATGCTTTCCAGGGAAACAGGCCCGCCGTCCCGCTGCTCGGCCCACTCCACCTCCATGTCGCGGCCGGTGCGGATGATGGCCAGAAAGATTTCCAGCAGGTACACCTGATAATCCCGGAAGGCGGCCTTGGACCTTCTTGCCTCCTCCATCAATTGATGAACAATCTCCTCCGCTTCCCCGGTGTTACCCAGCTTGATGCTGTTGGAAAGCGCCCGAAGCGTCATTTCCTCCGCGGCAAACTGCCTGGCGCTGCCCGGCTCCACATCGGCGATGGCCAGCACCTGGCCGTCCTCGATCAGGGCCGACTGGTCCAGGGCGGAGGCGGCCTGCTGGGCGGCGTGGTGCAATTGCGCAAGCTGCTCGCAAGGGTTACTGACGCCGGCGGCCGTCATACAGTCCAGGTACCGAAGCACCGTCTGGCGCGCCGTCTCCAATACCTCCATCACCTGGGAAAAGGGCTGGTACTCCTCCTCCCGGAGCAGAAACAAAACGGCGATGAGCCCATTGTAATGAAACACATGGCAAAAAAGGCTGTCCTTCAATACCTCTTCCACAATGTTCAGGACAGCAAAGCGCAAAAGCTCCGGATCGCTGCCAAGATCATGGTCCGCTTTCATGGACGCGATGCCGCCGATGCGAAGCAGCGCCACGGCATAGCGGGGGCTTTCGATGGCAAGATCATACCGGCAGGCGCTCAAAACCGCCTCCTGCTGGGAAATACCGCCGCTGAGCAGGGATGTAAGCAGCAGCTCCCGCAGTACCGGCAGGCTGCTTTTCAAATGCTCCCGTAAGGTTTTCACGTCGCTGCGCTGGGCAAAGTCCTCATCCAAATGGCTCTTCACCCGGCGCAGCACCTGCACAAACTCGTCGGAGGAGATGGGCTTTAATACATAGTCCTTGATCTGTATCTGTATGGCCTGGCGGGCGTAGTCAAACTCGTCATAGCCGCTGAGCACCACAAACTGCACCGTAGGCAGCATTTTGCGCATGCGGCGCGCCATTTCCAGCCCATCCATAAAGGGCATACGGATGTCTGTCACCACCAGGTCCGGCGAAACGGCCTGCGCCACCTGCAAGGCTTCCAGCCCGTTTTCCGCCACGCCAACGACTTGGAAGCCTTCCTGCTCCCACTGGATAATCTCCTGCAAGCCATCGCGGATTTCCGGCTCGTCATCCACCAGCATCAGTCGGTACATGCTTTTCTCATTCTCCTGCCCATCGCTTTGGCTACAATATAACACAAAACCTACCGGATAGGAACACCCCGGGAAAACATGTGTACAAGCAGCGGAAGCTGTCGTATTAACTCCATATATTGTATATTTTCATTCAAAGAGGCTTCGCGTCTTCGGACGCGACCAAGGGGCTTTCCGATCGGTCCGGCCATCTCATTGGAGGGAATGCTGAAAAGCCAACCGTACTCCCGCTGGTGGGGGACATTCCGTAAGGTAGCGGAACGCTTCCTTTATCACGGGCTGATTTCTGTCGCCACAGCCTATGGCCAGCAGAATCCGGATCGCCTGCAGCGTGGTGTAGGGCGAGGAATCAGGATTCCAGCAATCCGGCTCCAATGCGCTGCCAAACCCGCCGTCCGCGTTTTGGTAATAGGTCAGCTCCTTCAAAACCGCATCGGCGCTGCCGCCCTCAAAGTGGTATTGCCACACCGCCAAATCGACTGGCCTGGCGTTCCTGTGCATCCATAGCCTGATTTCCAAAATCGCCTGCGCCGTCAGCTTCTTCATATGTATCTCCTTCTGCTTTTTCCCTTATTCTACCATATACAACGAGTGCCGCATACCGGCTGCAGGGAATGCAAACATGCCATCCATATGAGGCGCGCGGCTCCTCTTTTTTTGATTGCCGACCGCCGTTTTGCATGGTATAATCACCAATTGTGCGGCCAAATCCGGCCGCGTGTAACGTATTCATTTATATGGGAGGACTTAT
Organism: Bacillota bacterium; assembly: GCA_023425025.1. Taxonomy (GTDB): domain Bacteria; phylum Bacillota; class Clostridia; order Christensenellales; family Aristaeellaceae; genus JAEWAH01. The sequence goes on along the minus strand of JAFADG010000012.1, from coordinate 107,180 downwards.
CATGAGCTTGCCGGAACAGAAAAACCCGATCGCCAATCCCGCCCCGCTGGGCCTGCTGGGATTCGGCATGACCACCGTGCTTTTGAACCTGCACAATGCCGGCCTTCTTCCCCTGTCCATCGTAATCGTTGCCATGGGCTTTGCGCTGGGCGGCGCGGCGCAGATCATCGCCGGCGTTATGGAGTTTAAAAAGGGCAACACCTTTGTCGCGACGGCCTTCACGGCGTACGGTTTCTTCTGGTGGTCGCTGATTGTGATATGGGCCAACCCTGTCGCCAACCTTCAGGCGGCCGACGCGACCTCCGTAGGCTTTTACCTTTTACTGTGGGGCCTTTTTACTTTTGTGATGTTTGTCGGCACGCTCAAACACAACCGGGCGACGCAGGTAGTGTTCGGCTCGCTGACCATTCTTTTCATACTGCTGGCCATCGGTGATTTTACCGGCGCACACGCGGTCAAGACCGTGGCCGGAATCGTTGGCATATTCTGCGGACTTTCCGCCATCTACTCTAGCGCGGCGCAGATCATCAACGGGGAGTTTGGGAAAAAGGTTTTGCCGCTGTAAGCATGCAACGGGGATGGCTTCCACAAAGCGGAGCCATCCCCGTTTTTTATTGCCGCCGCGTCGGCAATTTGACAATCCACGCCGCATCCTATATGATGAACAAAATTGTGTACGTAATTTATGCAAGCAAGGAGCAGTGACGTTATGCCTGTGAAGAAGGCAATCCTATGCCGTGTTCCGATACGGCAATACAGCGCCACGATATTCCCAGCCGGTCAAGATGTTCAGAAAGGAGCTGATGCCATTTAAAACAAAAAAGGAGTTTTGAAACATGAGGGCTGTTCAAGCCTTATATACGTCCTTGCGTTCCCTGAAAGGCAATCAAAGGGCTTGTGTGTTTACTGAGCCCTTATGGGCGGTTCCGTATAATCTTTTCCTGCCTTTCGCATCCCTGTACATGTCGGCAACAGGTCTCAAAGACGCACAAATCGGCGCCATCGCCAGTTTGAGCCTTGCTATGCAGCTTGTGTGGGGACTGTTGTCCGGCGCGATCATCGATCGGTTCGGACGACGCAAAACGATGCTGGTATTCGGCCTGTTGAGTTGGACCGTTTCCTGCGCACTCTGGGCGTTTGCCCAGGGATATTGGCTTTTTGTGCTTGCGGCCGCCTTTAACAGCATGTGGCGTGTCACCGGAAACAGCTTCAGCTGCATGATCGTGGAAGACGGAAATATGAAGCAGCTGGTGAGCATCTACACAATCCTGAACATCATGGGACTGCTGGCAGGCTTTCTTTCGCCGTTTTACGGCCTATGCATCGAACGCTTTGCCTTGGCCCCGGCCATGCGCGGGCTGTACCTGGCGGCCATGGTGCTGATGACAGTGAAATTCCTTGTTCAATACCGCATGACAAGCGAAAGCAGCATGGGCAAGCAGCGTATAGAAGAGTGCAGGGGCCGATCCCTCTTTGCCCTTTCCTTTGGCGGGTGGCCTGCCTTTTTGGCGGCACTCAGGCAAAAGCGCATGCTGCTGTGCCTGCTTTTGATGGTGCTCATGACCTGCTTCAATACGGTTCAGGCAAATTTCTGGCCGCTGTTTGTTACAGCTGAATACGGGATAAGCAGTTCCACGCTTTCCGTTTCCCCGCTGGTCAAAGCGATTGTCACGCTGCTGGTGTACCTGCTGATCGCTCCGCGCATCAGTCTTCTTCGGGTCCGGCGCCCGCTTTTACTGGGCTTTCTAGCGCAGGGACTGGGGCTGATCGTATTGCTGGCGCTTTTGCCGATGGGCGCAGCCGCATCAGGGGCCGTGTTCGTCTCCGCCGCGTGCGATGCTTTTGCGCTGGCCATGCTTGGACCTGTGACCGAATCGCTGATGTCGCTGACCATTCCCAGCGGGGAGCGGGCGCGCATCAACAGCTTGATATTTGCCGGGATACTGCTCGTCAGCATCCCGGCCGGCTGGATCGCCGGCCAGGCCGCCCAGTACAGCCGACTCCTTCCCTTGGCGATGAACCTTTGCCTGGTAGCGGCAGAAATCGCCGTGGCGCTTGGAATTGCGCAGATCATGCGGCAAGAGCAGGCGGCCGGTAACACTTGACAAAAAAGCTTTCTTAAGGTGTGCGGGGAGTGCTCCTTTTTCAAAAGAAGCACTCCCCGCTTTCACTTACAGTATATATTCCTTTTTTGCTTCAGGCTTGCCGGTCATTTCCCGGCGCTTTTTTGCGTACTTTTCGTTTTCATTGCCGAGTACCGCATAGGAGGCGATTTTGCTTTCCTCCACACCGGGCTGGTTGAAAGCGTCGATGTCGAACAACTCGCCGGCGTAGGCGGTGGCCATCTGGAAGAAGTACAAAAGCTGGCCGATGGTATGGGCGTTGACCTCAGGCAGAGTGATTACCTGACTCATACGGCCGGCCCGGTACAGGGCGTATTCGGTACCGGTGAGCTCCGCGGCGATCAGCTTGTTTAGGCTCTTGCCGCCCAGGAAGGCCACATCCGGGAACTCCTCGCAGCCGTGGGGAATGGGCGACTCGTTGCGGAAAGCGCCGACCTTCAGGAAGGTGATGATCTTGTCATAGGGACCTTCGGTGTACAGCTGCAGCTGGCTGTGCTGGTCGGTAACACCCAGGGCCTTGGTGGGCGTCTGGCCCACATTGACCGCCATGCCCTTGCGGGTGACGTTCTTGCCCAGGGATTCGGCCCACAACTGGCAGAACCAGTCGGCCATGTATTTCAGGCTGTCAGCATAAGGCATGACCACCTGAACGTTGGTGTCCATGTCCTGCATGGCGATGTACTGCAAAACCGCCTCTAGGAGAGCCGGGTTCTGCCACACATCGTCATTCTTGCAGCGGGCATCCATATCGGCAGCGCCGGCGATCAGGCTCTTGATGTCAATGCCGCACACGGCCGCGGGCAAGAGGCCCACGGGGCACAGCTCGGAAAAGCGGCCGCCCACGCCGGAAGGAATGTAGAACAGGCGGAAGCCTTCCGTTTTGGCCAGCTTGATCAGGTTGCCCCTTTCGGCGTCGGTGGTGGCAATAATGTGCTTTTGCCAGCCGGCGCCCACTTCCTTTTTCAAAAGCTCGCTGATGATCAGGTACTGGCTCATGGTCTCGGCGGTGGCGCCGGACTTGGTGATCACGTTAAAGCAGGTCTTTTTGACATCGATGATGTCCAACAGCGACTGCATCCGCTCCGGATCGATATTGTCTTCCACATACAGCTTGGGGCCGTTCCGCTTGCTATCGGGCAGCTCGTTATAGCGAAGGTGATTCAGGGCCTGCTGCACGGCGATGGGGCCCAGGGCCGATCCGCCGATGCCCAGCACCACAAAGGTGTCAAAATCCTTGCGGATGTCGGCAGCCGTCTTTTCCACCTGGGCAATGATTTCAGTCTGGTTATAGGGCAGCTCCATCCAGCCCAGCCAGCCGGTGCCGCGATTTTTCTGCAGCGCCTGGTTCGCCTTTGCGGCAAAACCGGCCAGCGCGTCCACCTGGCTTGCGTCGATGCCATACTGCAAGCCCAGGGTATCGGTCATCATATGGTTTACGTCCAGCGTGATCTGTTGATTGGACACAAATACTTCCCCCTCTGGTTCTCGTCAAAATTGAATCAAGCCATTATAGCATAGTTTTCCTTTGGCAGAACAGTCCATTCCATGAGGAGACAGAAAAAATCAGGGGAGAAGCGCGTTTTTTCGCCCTTCTCCCGCTTTTGTCCAAAATATGTGGAACAATGCCGTGTTATCACCGATTATGGATCATCTACCGTAAAGGAAAGCTTGTTTTCGTAAAAATAGATATGGCCATAGCTGCCGTTTTTCACCCGGGCCGTCAGACTCGGACAACTCGAAAAAGCGGAAGCCCCTATGACTGTGACGCTGGCCGGGATGGAGATGGACGTCAGCCTCGAGCAGTCACTGAAAGCATAGGCGCCAATGGATTGAACGCTGCCTGAAAGATCGACGCCTCCCAGCCAGTCGGCGCCCATAAACGCATAATCGCCGATGGAGACCACGCTGCCGGGAATAATAATGGAAAACAGGTTGCTGCAATACGCAAAGGCGTACGGCTCGATGACCGTCACGCCGTAGGGGATGTTTACGGTGCGCAGCATCCCGCAATTGTAAAACGCCTGGGCGCCGATTACTTGCACGCTGTCGGGCATCTGCACTTCCCGAAGCTTGGGGCAGGCCGCGAAAATATTGGCCTCCAGCCGCGTAAGCCCCCTGGGCAGCACAACCAATTCAAGCTCTGCACTGCCGCTGAACGCACCGTCACCAATGGCGGAAACGCTGTCGGGGATTTGAATGCTGACAAGATTCCGGCTGTTTGCAAAAGCCACGCTGCCAATCGCCAGCGTGCCCGCGGGCACCTGATAGCGCTCATTGGACAGGGCCGGGGGATAGCTGTGCAAAAGCCCCTGTACCTTATCGAACAGCACGCCGTCCACCACCGTATACACGCTGTTGGCATCATCGACACTGACCGAAGAAAGGCCTGCGCACAGCTCAAAAGGATTCAGACCGATGCTTGTCACGCTTGCGGGGAAGGCTACCGCCTCAAGGCTTGTACACATGGAGAAGGCGCGGCTGCCAACCGTTGCTGTTCCGTTTGGTATGGTGACGGACACAAGACCGCCGCAGCCGTAGAAAGCCGTTTCCCCAATTTCCTTGAGGCTTTCGGGCAAGATGATGGAAACAAGCTGCGACGCCATGAAAAACGCGCCGCTGTAAATGCTTGTGACCCCGGCAGGAACCTTGTATTCCGTGGCGGGCCGCATCGCCGGATAGGTGTGCAGCGCCGACTTTGCCTTGTCAAACAAGACCCCGTCCGCCTGCTGATAAACAGAATTGCCGGCGGCAATATCAATGGACGCAAGGTTCATGCAGCTGCCGAACACGCCGGGCTTGATGTCGGTCATCCCCGCCGGGATCACAACGGAGGCAAAGCTGTTGCCCAGGAATGCCGCCTCGCCGATGGATGTCACGGTATTGCCATCCAGCTGGTCCGGCAAAACAAGCGTGCCCGTTTCCGCGCCGGTATAGCGCAGGATCGCGGCCTTGCCGCCTGATGCCGTATATTGATAGTCACCCGAAACGATCACTTCCGCCCAGGCTTTTGTAAAGGTGCCAAGACAGGCAAATATTAAAAATGACAACAGAGCAAACACTGCCGGCTTACATCTCATACAAAGCTCCTTGCGCCGGTCAAAGGATGCCGGCGTGATAAACCGTGTTATGTCCATTATATCGGTTTTCCATATTTATGCAATCACAAACAGCCGCCATCATACACGCAGAATTGTAAAAAGAAACGCCCCCTATTTGCGGTTTTTGATCTTTTTTCCGGAATCATAGAAAAAAGAAAGGCCCGCTTGCGCAGCGCCCCGCTTCATCCGTGCTCGCAAATCATGCGTCCTTCCCAAACACATCACGCAAATAGGTGATGCTGTTTCGCAGCGCCTGCTCGTCAAGCGTCTGAGCCGCGTAGGGCTCCAGGATCACGTCGCCCTGGTAGCCGATGGCCGAAAGCTCGCTTTTGAGCCTTTCAAAATCAAACAGCCCTTCTCCCGGCAGGCAATGGCGCCCGGCGGCATCATGGTCCAAAACATGCACATGGGCAAGCTTCCTGCCCAGAACAGGCAAAAAGGCCAACGGGTCAACGCCTCTTTGGCGGGCCTGCTTGATATCCAGCGTAAAGCGCAGATCCGGAAACTGTGACATCAAAAAGGCCGCGTCCTCCGGCCGCTTCAGCGCGCACCAGGATACGTTTTCCCAGGTGAGGGTAATCCCCCGCTCCCCGGCCATCTCCATGACGCGGCAGATTGTTTCATGAAGCCTTGGAATCCGCTCCACCGCAAGCATGCCCCTGTAGTCGGGCATCCCGTGAAACACTAGGAGCTTTGCGCCCAGCGCCATGCCGCAGTCCAGCACACCGGCAAGCGTTGTATAGGCATCCTGCCGCTGCCGGGACGATGCGCCAAAAAGATCGCCTTCAAACTGCGTTCCCTTGGCGTGTATGGACCGGCAGGGAAGGTCCCCCAGCCGCGTTTTGACCAGCTCGCCGAAGGCAAGGCTGTACTCCCCGTGGGTTTCCAAAAAGATTTCACAAACATCCAGCGAAAAATCACGAAGCTTTCGCGCCGCGTCCTCCGTCTCCAGCCGCCCGTAAAAAGCGGCCGAAGTCAGCCCCAAACGCATTATTCGCCTCCGCCGGACAGCTCGTCCAGCGACAGCCCGAAGCTGGGCACAAACTCCAGCATAAACGCCTGCACCTCCGGCAGGTCGATCTCCAATATCGATTGATACACCGAGGCCTTGGCCTTCAAAAACTCGCTGTTGCCGGCCTTCTCCTCCTCCACGCATTTGATGTAGGCGCAAATGCGGTCGGCGGCCTTCACCAGCCTCCACTCGTAGGAATCGTCCCTGGGCATCAAATAGGGCAAAAAGGAAGGCTGCAAATCGCGGGGCAGCATGGACAAGAGCTTTTCATGGGCCAGGTGCTCCAGCTTTTTATATTCTGTACGCAAGAAAGGGTTGTGGTATTTGATGGGCGTTGGCATATCGCCGGTGATGACTTCGCCCGCGTCATGATAGACGGCCAGGGCCATCACGTGCTCCGGATTGACTTCTTTGGAAAAGCGCGTAACCGCCAGGGCCGCCAGCCCGTGGGCGATGATGGCCGCCTGCAGCGCGTGCTCCATGTCGTTTTCCGGCCGGGTGTTGCGCATCAGCCCCCAGCGCTGGATCAGCTTCATCCTGGATATGTACGCGAAAAAATGCTTCATTGGCAGCTCCTTGACAGTTTCGGTAGGTATGCTATAATCATACTCGAAAACTGCATCCACCGCTAGGGGGGCAACACGGTTTTTCACCGTGGCTGAGAGGGCGTATGTCCCGACCCTTAGAACCTGTGTAGGTAATCCTACCGTAGGGAAGCGGAGGGCACGGATATATTCCGTGTCCAGCCTGAATTTTCGCAAGGAAATCGGGTCTCTCTGTTTCCCGCGTGCGTTATGCCGCGGGTTTTTCATTTCTTGATGGATGCGCAAGAAAGGGAGGATTTTTCTCATGTTGGACTTCTTGTTGACCCCTGCCCTGGCCGAAGGCGAAGCGGCCGCGGCCACCCCGCAGCCCGGCTGGCTGCAGACAGCCTTTGAAAAGTTTGAGGATGTTTCTTCTACCGGGTGGATCATACTGGCGGTGCTGGTAATCCTGGGTGCGGGTCTTGCCGTGATCGCCAAGCAAAAAGTAAAATGGACGCCGAAGCTTTTGGCTTATGCCGCCCTGTCCATCGCCCTGGCTTTTGTTCTTTCCTACATCCGCCTTTGGCGCATGCCTCAGGGCGGCACAGTAACCCCTGCCAGCATGCTGCCTATTATGCTTTTCTCCTATGCCTTCGGCGCAGGTCCCGGGCTTGTCGCCTCTTTGGCTTACGGCCTTTTGCAGGCCATTCAGGACCCGTATATCGTCGGCTTCTGGCAATTCCTTTTGGATTATCCCATCGCCTTTGGCGTGCTGGGGCTGATGGGCCTGTTTGCCGGCAAGCAAAACAAGTGGTCCATGTTCGTTGGCATGGGCGTGGTCAGCATACTGCGCATGGCCTGCCATGTACTCAGCGGCGTTTTGTTCTTCTCAGAATACGCCGGCGACGCGAACCCTTGGGTCTACAGCCTGGGGTACAACTCCTTCGTGCTGGTGGACGCAGCCATCTGTATTGCCGTGGCGCTGCTGATCGCGCCGCGCATGCTCAAGCTTTTAAAGGCGAAGTAACTTTACGCACATTCATCGTTTCCAAGCAAAACATCTTTTCTTCGGGAGGTATTGGAGGGCCGAAGTCCTCCAATTTTATATCGCAAATCAGCGACATGTGCGGTGATTTGCGCTGGAATTTCGAAGAAATTCCTTCCTTGCCCGAGCAAACGGCCGCAAAACGCACAGCGTTTTGCAGTGCAGCGAGGGTAAAACTCGACAAAGTGGCAAAGCCACTTTGTCGAAAACAAAACGCCGCATGTTATCACGCGGCGTTTTGCTTGCTATTCATCCTTTGCTTTTCACTTCAACCTTTGCGCCAAGATGATTCAGTTTTTCAGCCAGATCGGAATAGCCCCGCGAAATGTTCCCCTGCGGGTCTATGATCTCCGTCTCGCCCTGGGCGATCAGGCCGGCGAGCATCAGCGCCGCGCCGGCTCTCAGGTCCGTTACCGTCACGGTAGCACCCTGCAGTGAAGCGCCGCCCTCGATGATCGCCACGCGGTTTTCCACGCGGATGCGCGCGCCCATGCGCTTAAGTTCCTGAGCGTGCATGAAGCGGTTTTCGAAAATAGTTTCCGAAAAAACGCTGGTTCCTTTGACCACCAGCGCCACCGTCATCATGGGCGCCTGCATATCGGTGGGAAAACCGGGATAACTTAACGTACGAAGTTCAAATGGATGGACCGCCCGGCCAAAGATTCTCAGCCCGCCGCGGCTTTCCCGAACCTGCACGCCGGCCTCCTGCAGTTTAAAGAGCACCGACCGCATGTGCTCCGGCCGCGCGCCCTGCAACAGCACGCTGCCCTTGGTGATGGCCGCGGCACAGGCCAGCGTGCCGGCCTCAATGCGGTCCGCGATGGGCTGGTAGGTACAGCCGTGCAGCTCCTTCACGCCTTCCACAAAAATGGTGCCGCTGCCGGCGCCTGTTATCTTTGCGCCCATTTTGATCAAACAGTCTGCAAGGTCCGTAATCTCCGGCTCCTTGGCCGCGTTTTCAATCCGTGTGATGCCATCGGCCAAACATGCCGCCATTAGAATGTTTTCCGTAGCGCCCACGCTGGGCAGGTCCAGGTATACGTTTCCGCCCTTTAGCTTGCCCTTTAGCGTCACGCTGCCGGAGGTAATTTCCACCTCCGCGCCCATGGCCTGCATGCCCTTTACGTGCAGGTCGATGGGCCGCTGTCCTATGGCGCAGCCGCCCGGCAGCGCCACCTTGGCATATCCCGTGCGGGCCAGCAGCGGGCCCATGATCAGCACCGACGCCCGCATCAGCCGGATGCTTTCCTCATCTGTGGGGTTGTGCGGTTTTTCCGCAAAAGCTGTCACCGTGCTTCCCTGTTCATCGACCTGCGTGCCGCAGTCCTTTAAAATATGGATCAGCGTTTGCACGTCCGTCAGATTGGGCACCCTTTGAATAGACAGCGGTTCGCGTGTCAGGAGCGCCGCGGCCAAAATGGGCAAAACGGCATTTTTTGCCGTATTGATCTCGACCTCGCCGCTCAGCACCGGGCTTTGCGATACTACATAAGTGGTCATACACCGCATCCCCTGAAAGCGGCCGATATTGGCCCGGGAGCCGCGTTTTTCACAAGTGTTATTGCCATACACTTCCCTCCTGTCGCATTCAGTTTCTCCTGCGAAGGAGCAAATATTCTGCTGGAAAACGCCGCAAAACGGCGCTGGCGGGCGGATTTTGGCATCATAATGCGATGCAGTTCAGCCGCCCGGATTCATACAAGGCAGATTTTAAAGCTCCGTTGCCGTCAACAATTTTTTCTGGAGAAGGCTTTCCAAATAAAGCGATTTGTGGTACAATTTCAGAACAAACGTTCCTATCGAGAAGAGGATAAGCCATTTTCTCGATTTTACGCTTTTCGCTTGCTTACTATCTTGCAAACAGCGAAAATGGAGGAAAAGATGAACAAATTTGTTTTGAAAGCCCCCTACACCGCCACCGGCGATCAGCCCCAGGCCATCGAGGCGCTGGCCAAGGGCATACAATCAGGCCTTACCGACCAGGTGCTCCTTGGCGTCACCGGCTCCGGCAAGACCTTTACCATGGCCTCCGTCATTGAAAAGGTGCAGCGGCCCGCGCTGGTCATGGCGCACAACAAAACGCTGGCAGCCCAGCTTTGCAGCGAGTTCAAATCTTTCTTCCCCGACAGCGCGGTGGAATACTTCGTCAGCTACTACGACTACTATCAGCCGGAAGCCTACATCGCCTCCTCCGATACCTATATTGAAAAGGATTCCTCCATCAACGAGGAGATCGACCGCCTGCGCCACAGCGCTACGGCGGCGTTGCGCGAACGGCGGGATGTGATCATCGTCGCCTCCGTCAGCTGCATCTACTCCATGGGCGACCCCAAGGAGTACGAAGGGCTGATGCTTTCCCTGCGCCCGGGCATGCAATTAAGCCGCGATACCCTTTTGCGAAAGCTGGTGGACATCCAGTTCGAGCGCAACGACATGGATTTTTCCCGCGGGACCTTCCGCGTCCGCGGCGACGTGGTGGAAATCATACCGGCGGGCGCCTACGACCATGGGCTGCGGGTGGAGTTTTTCGGCGATGAGATCGAGCGCATCAGCGAAATCGAAGTCACTACCGGCCATGTGCTGGGCACGCTTTTGCATGCCGCCGTCTTCCCCGCTACCCATTACGCTACCGATCCCGAGGGCATGGAAAAGGGAATCCAGCAAATCGAAGCTGATCTTGAAAAGCGCCTGCAAGAACTCAAGGATGCCGACCGGCTGCTGGAAGCCCAGCGCCTGCAGCAGCGCACCCGCTACGACATCGAGATGATGCGGGAGCTGGGCTACTGCACCGGCATCGAAAACTACAGCCGCTACTTTGACGGGCGCAGCCCCGGCGATCCGCCCTTCTCCCTGCTGGATTACTTCCCGGAGGATTTTATCACCTTCATCGACGAAAGCCACGTTTCCGTTCCCCAGGTCCGCGCCATGTACCGGGGGGACCGCATGCGCAAGGATGCGCTGGTGGAATATGGATTCCGCCTGCCATCAGCCTATGATAACCGGCCCCTTTTGTTCGATGAGTTCCAGACGCGCATACATCAAACGATTTATGTATCTGCAACCCCTGCACCCTACGAACTGGAAAGATCTGGCCAGGTTGTGGAGCAGATCATACGCCCTACCGGTTTGATCGACCCGGAGATCATTATCCGCCCCGCCACCGGTCAGGTGGATAACCTGGTGGGCGAACTCTACGAGGTCACAAAAAAAGGCCACCGCGTGCTGGTGACCACCCTCACCAAACGCATGGCCGAAAGCCTGACATCGTATTTAAAGGATTTGGATATCAAGGTCCGCTACCTGCACAGCGATATACAGACCATGGAGCGCATGGAGCTGATCCGCGGCCTGCGCCTGGGCGAGTTTGACGTGCTGGTGGGCATTAACCTGTTGCGCGAAGGCCTGGACCTGCCGGAGGTGGCGCTGGTGGCCATCCTCGACGCCGACAAGGAAGGCTTCCTCCGCAGCGAAACCTCCCTGGTGCAGACCATCGGCCGCGCCGCCCGCAACCTGGAAGGCCGGGTCATCATGTACGCCGACAAGCTCACCGATTCCATGATGCGCGCCATCCAGGAGACCAACCGCCGCCGCGCCCTGCAGCAGGCCTATAATGAAGCCCACAACATCACGCCCCAAAGCGTGCAAAACACCGTCCGCGCCCTGCTGGAGATCACCCGCCAGGTCGAAGAAAAATCGCCGGACGTACTCACCGACGAAGACAAACAAATCCTCATCCTCCAGCTCGAAGATCAAATGCTCTCCGCCGCCCAGTCCCTGGACTTCGAAAAAGCCGCCAAGCTCCGCGACCAGCTCTTCACCCTCCGCGGCCAGGCCGTGGAAAAGAGGGATGAGCAGGTGAGGAGGAGAAGACGGGCGAAGAGACGGTAGGACGAGGAGCCCAGGGGGCGCGGTCCCCTGGGCTCCTGCCAAAGGGATATATCCCTTTGGGAACCCAATTCCTATATCATTTTTTTGAATCAGCTACTATAACTTCAATAACTTTTCCTTGTACTATAAATGTGTCATTTTCATCCGCAGCCCCTGGTCGCTTCAAGGGAGTGACGGGGGTGCAGGGGCATTAAGGGGGAAATCGAAATCCCCCTACGCCCCTGCGTTGACGCTAACCCAATACAAATCATCCACAATTTTACATTCCTCCGATACATTACCCTTCCCCCACCGCCACTCCAGCCTCCACCTCGAACGCAACCCGAAACCCCGCCTCATAGCACATTCTTTCCGACGTCGCATGCATAGGCCATTGAAAGCAATTTCGAAAACCCTTTTCCCTGCAATAATCCGCGGCAAAGCTCAGCATCTCCCTGGCATACCCTTTTCCCCGGTGCTTTGGCGCCGTTTCAATGGTATCAAACCTGGTACAGTCAAATTGCGATGTGTGAAAAGAGACAATGGCGGCAACCTCATCGCCCAGCATGCCGGCAAACAAATAATAGCAGCTCTTTTGCATGCCTTTCTGTTCCACCGCGATGGCATATTTCTCCTCCGCCGGAAGAAAGATATCCCTGGCGATCCGCTCATCCCACGTTGTGATTCTGCGTATGTCCAGCCGCCGGGGCACATTGATTTTGTTTTCATCCGTCAAAAGCATAAACCTGTTCTTGCCGTACATTTGCACGCCATACCCGCATTTTCCGAGTACGGCTTTCCTTTTTGCAAAATATCCTTCTTCAAACGGCTGATAGATTCTGGGCACAAGGCCCTTATCCAAATAAAACGCCCTGATTTCCAGAACCGTTTTCTCGAAATCTCTGATCTTATCAGGGTACAAAACGGCATGGTTGCTGTCGTGGGATTCTCCATCTTCCGTATCATAAAACAGTATGCCGTATTCCCTCTCCTCATAGGAGGCAAAGAGCTTGGGAAATTCCATTTCTTCATGCAGCATATTTCCCTGAACAGACATGCTTCTAGCCGCCCCTCCTGAATTAATATCTGAAATTACTCATAAATGAAAGTTTTTCAGGATAGGGTGCGGGGAAGGAGATTTTTTCAAAAAGCTCCTTCCCCGCAATACTTCCGTCATTCTTCCACGGCCTACCTCGCCATCCCCACCCTGATCTCCCCATCCTGATAATAAAGCCCCGCGAAGGGCATGTCCTTTTTCACATAGAAGGACTCGCCGCCAATCACCACAACACACCCAAAATGCAGCGTTTCGGTGCAGACCACACGGCCATAGCCCTTTTTCGCAAGCTGCTGGTTGATTTCCGCAAGCTCCTGCCGGTCAGCATCTAAAATCGTGGAATTGCTTTCAAAGCTGTAGCTGACGTTCTCGAATATTTCCCGCTTGTCCGGCGTCAGGGCCCCCGCGCTCTTCAATTGATAAAGCAGCTCCAGAAGCGGCTGCATGCTCTTTAAAGACTTTTCCAGATCGGCAATCTGCGCCACCAGCTGCTGCTGCCTTTGCAGAATACCAGGGTCGGTGCCCAATTCCAGCCTGGTGGAAACGCCGGCGGGCGAACCAATGGTCCGCGATTCTATGTTTTCACCGGCGATCAGGCTGCCCCCAATGATCTTGGCATCCCTGCCGACGGCCCTGATATTTTTGCCGCAGCGTATGTTGGAGTCAATAATATACTCAGCCTGCACGTCGCCCTTGACAAACATGCCGCATCTTTCCATAAACCGGCCCGTAACATTCCCATCGCAGGTAACCTCGCTGCCGATGATGCCGCCTTGCAGCCGGATGTTCCCGCCGGCCTTGAGCAAAGCGGATTCCACCACGCCGCCCACCTGTATGTTGCCGGTGGCCTCCACCCGAAATCCGGGCATGACCGTGCCCGCAATCACGATATTGCCGACCACATTGAGATTGCCGGTGGAATGGTCCACATTCTCCCGCACGCGGAAGGTTTCGTTGACGGATATGCGGTGATTGGCGAAGACGACCTGCCCGTCGATTTTGGATACAATGGCCGTGCCGTCTTCCGTAAGCTCCGTATTGCTGCCCACGTATGAGGCCACCGGCCGGCCTTTTACCTGCGCAAGCTCCTTCCCCTTCACCGACCTGCCGGGCGTGCCTTCCGTAGGCAGGGTGATTGTACACAGCACCTGGCCTTTTTTCACGTTCTCCACAATATCCAGATCAAAATAGTCCACCGTGCCGTCTTCCCTGATTTTCGGCGTCATATTGGGCTTTTCGGTCCGAACAAAAAATGCCGCCGTTCCGTTCACGCCATCCTTCGGCGCGTAACCCGCGGCGATGGGAATAAAGCTGCCGTAAACAGGCGCAGCTTCCAGCTCCCTGAGCTTTCCCATATCGATGTTATAGGCAATCCCGGCGGCGGCCAGCGCATACTGCATCTTTTCAAAGGTTGGGCACGCGCCGCCGTTCTCGGGCGGATCGATGCGCAGGTATGCGTTCAACTCGCCCTCATCGGTGACAACACGTATCACCGCATCCACCGGCGGGAGGACCGGCTCTATCGGCGCCTGCGCACTAAGAGCAGCCTCATCCGTGCTGCCGGCAAGCTGCATGTCGCCGCTGCCGTTTATGCCTATCGTGTTTTGTTGTGAATCGTCCATGCTGCTGTTCTCCTTTGATAACTAAAGCATATATCGTCAGAAAAGCCTGCGAACTAAGCCTTGAACGATATACGGACAAAATTTGGCGAAGGGGCGGCAGGCATTGCATGCTGTTTTGTGCCGGAATCACGGCAAGCGTAAAAAACCATAAAAAAAGCGGCCCGCTGTTTGCACCGGCCGCTGCATATAACTGTGATGCAGCATTGCGGAACAAAGTCGCGAAAACCGATAAAGGCGAGGCTTCCTCTGCCTGAAGGAAAAGCGAGCAAACCAGCCAAGTGCCACTGCGTCCAGCGGCGGACAGCCTCATTTGCTCAGCAGCTTTACCATGCGCATCCGCAGTTCCTCATCCACTTCCTCCAGCGCGATTCTTTTCAACACGCCGCCCACCGATGGCGAAATGTGCCATACCGACACCCACAGGTCTTCGCTCCATTTTTCCAAAACGCTCAAGGCCATGCTCCGCTCCCTCACCACGGGAGATTGCAGCGCGGCTTCCAGCAGTTTTGCGCCCATGTTCGGGTACGGGCCCAATTCCGCAAGCACATGCTCCAGGCACTGGTGCTCTCTTTGCAGCTCGGCGGCAAAATGGTCATCGCCCATGCCTGTGGCCATCTCCGTGAGCGGCAGCGTTTTTTCATAGGTTGCGGTCAGCCGTTTCGCGTATTCCGCGCGGCCGTAGAGCATGGATATGTACGCGCTGCATTCCACCGGCTTTTTCATAACGGTTTTGATGAGTAGGGCGGATATATCCATCTGCAGCCGTTTTGCCGAATCGACAGCGCAAAACAGCATTTCTTCCTCGCCTTGCGCCACCGCGTCTTTGATCAGCCCATGCCAGCGCGGCATGCCCGCGATGCACGCGCACAGTACCAGCAGTTCCTCCTTATAGCCGTTCTGTGCATTCGTCAGCCAGTCCCGAACATTCAGCACATGCCAGAGATGCTTTAATGTGGCGGCGTGCTTTGTCGCTGATTGCAGGTACAGGCGCAGGGCGTCTTCGGCATGCTCGTAGTCATTGATCCCTGCCACAGGCCCCTCCACGAGCAATGCGTCGATAATCACGCAGATGCCGTCGAACAGCCCGCTGTCCATAACATCCATGCGCAGCGCCTCGATCAGGTTGCCCTTGATTGCGCAGGTCAGGCCAAGATAAGCATCCATCACATGGTTTTTGCAGCCATAGCGCAAAATCCAGTCCCGTATTTCCTCCGTGTCCGCCTTCAGCAGCTCCACGGCATGAACTTTCCCCCACCCCTGCACCCTTTGGGCAATAAAAAATTGATGAACGTTGCCGTCTTCCCAATTCTTTAAGGCCACAAGCGAAAAAAGCGTAAACTCATCATACAGCGCAAGGGCCATGACCGCGTTCACAATTTGCGGCTCACCGCTGAAATCGAACATACCCAGCAGCGCTATCCCGAATTTCACAGGTTCAATTTCCATGCTTTCAAACACAAGCTCAAAGGCAAAATCGATCACCTGGCGCGCATCAAAAGCCTCGTGATTGCTTTGGATGTGCTTGATCACAGGGTCAATGACCTGCAGCGTTCTGTACATGCGCAAAAGCCCGGCAATATAAGCGTACGACCCGGTCTTCATGTACTGCACGATCTTCACGCTGACCCTGTCCAGGTGATGCTCCTTGTGAAACAGGCCGATGCCGTCTTTCGCTCCCGGCGCAAAACAGATCTTCCCAGGCTGGGCGTCCTTGTCCGCAATCAAAAAGCCCTGGGGCAGCCGCCCCTCCGGCGTTATGTTTTCACAAATGGTACGGTAAATGCTTTGGGCTTTCAAGGTATCGTTCCCTCCACGGCCGGCTCCGCCCGGCCCTTTTGTTCCGCGTGCTTGCGCTTACAGCAGCGGGATGGATGAAATCCCCCATTTATTTATATCGCACAACTTATTTCAAGGTAAAGCCCGCGAAAGCAACTTTTTCAAAATACGTTCTTTTTGACTGAAAAATCCAAAAAAAATGGAGGCCGACGCGTTCTCAGCCTCCGATATTGATTCTCATCGCCGCCGTTATCGGCAGGTACAACCAATATAACATGATTCCTCTATGTTAGGAAAGTTTTTCGGGATGGGGTGAGTGAGCCGAGCGCCGCCGGTGGCTCCGTAACCCCGACCCCGCCTGCGGCGGAAAAGGGAGGGGTGGAGGAGGCTGGCGAAACAAGCGATGGGAGCGGTAGCGAACCGGCGCGACGATTGAGCCAGATGGGGCGAACGGCAGTGAAGCAGTGCGACGATTGAGCTTGCGGAAGGGGAAGGGGCTTTTTGAAAAAGCCCCTTCCCCGCAAAACCGTATCCTTCCGGTTATCCCTCCATCGCGGCCTGGTAGAGCCGGGCGTACGCGCCGCCTTTTTGAAGAAGGACCTTGTGGGTGCCTTCTTCGGCCACGCGGCGGTCCTCCATAACGATGATGCGGCCGGCGCCCCGTATGGTGGACAGCCGGTGAGCGATGATGAAGGTGGTGCGCTGTGCCATCAATCTTTCAAGGGATTCCTGCACCAGCCGTTCGCTTTCGTTGTCCAGCGCGCTGGTGGCCTCGTCCAGGATCACAATGGGCGGATTCCTCAAAAAGACCCGGGCGATGCTGATGCGCTGGCGCTGGCCGCCGGAGAGCTTGACGCCGCGGCTGCCGATATCCGTGTCATAGCCCTCCGGCAGCCTTTCGATAAAGTCGTGGGCGTTGGCCTGTTTGGCGGCTTCCATCACTTCCGCAAACGTGGCGTCCGGCCGGCCATAATGGATATTTTCCAGCACGGAACCGGCAAACAGGTACACATCCTGCTGCACGACGCCGATGCTTTGTCGCAGGTCCTTCAAGCGGATATCGCGCACGTCCACCCCATCCAGCAGTATTCTGCCCTCGGTTACGTCATAAAACCTGGGGATCAGGGAGCAAAGTGTCGTTTTGCCCACGCCGGAGGAGCCTACCACCGCCACAGATTCCCCCGCGGCAACGTTCAGGGAAAAATCCTGCAATACCGGTTCCTGATCTTTCTTGTAGTGAAAAGTCACGTCGTCAAAGGTGATTTGCCCGCAAACCTGGGAAAGGGAAACGGCATCCTCCCGGTCGCGGATGTCGGGCCGCGTCTCCATCATTTCCATAAACCGCGCAAAGCCTGTGCTGCCCTCCTGATACAGGCGGATGAAGTTCAAAATGGTGTGGATCGGCTCGTTCAGGCTGGAAACGTACATCATAAAAGCCAGCAAATCCGCCAGGTCCATCGCCTTTTGCAGGATGCAGACGCCGCCGAATACCAGGATCACCAGCGTAAACAGATTGGGAAAGGCCCCCATCACCTCGTAAAAGTAGGCCTCGTTGTGGTATACATCCTTGCGGCTGCTTAAGAACCGGCCGTTTTCAACGGCGAACTTTTCTTCCTCCGCCTCCTCGCCGGCAAAGGATTGCACCACGCGGATGCCCGACAGCGAATCCTCCGCCTGGGCATTGACATCGGCGATCCGCTCCCGGCTGCGCTTGTAGGCGGCCTTCATTTTTTTGTTGAAGAACAGCGCATACAGGAGCATCAAGGGGAAAAGGGTGAAAGCCGCGACAGTCAGCGGCACGTTGATATGGATCAGCACAAGAAAGGCGCCGGCGAACTTGATGATGAACATCACCACATCCTCCGGGCCGTGGTGAAACAGCTCCGTCATGGCCAGCACATCATTGCTGAGCACCGACATCATCCGCCCGATCTTCTGCTCATCATAAAACGAAAAGGACAGCCGCTGATACCTTGCAAAAAGCTCGGCCCGCATCCGCGCTTCCATTTTCGCGCCCATGATATGGCCTTGGGAGGTATAAATCATATTGCAGCCGATTTGCAAAAGGATCAGCGCCAGCATTCCGCCGCCGGTCACCAGGATTTGGGACAGGGCTGCGTCGCCTGCCTGCGTCAGCACCTGCTTGGTCATATGGCGGGAAAGGATGGGCAGCAGCAGTGTGATCCCGGCGGAGACAAGCGCGCAGCCCATGTCCAGGGAAAAAATTGTCACGTGGGGACGGTAATACGAAAGAAACCTTTTCAAGCGAGCGTTCATGCATTCTCCTCTTTCTTTTTCGCACGAATAGAAACATGCAAAAAAGCACCTCTGCAAAAATCAGAAGTGCTTTGTACAAGAGGCGTTATGCGCCCGCGCAAAAGCTAGATTGCCCGATGGATCAGGCAATACGACTTCCGATTCCGCATGATGCCTGTCTTGGTTGTCATACTGCCACCTCCTTCGTTTGATAGGATGATTGTAACGGATGTCGGCTGCCCTTGTCAAGCTGAATTTGTCCTGCCCGTGCATCTGTAAACCATTGGTTTATACGAACCTGCTTATACAAGGCAGCGCACCCGCCATCAATACCGCTCCAGCTCCATGGGCGACAGCTTCGAAATAACCGGCTTCCCATCCTTGTCCAGCAGCACCGACATGCCGCCGGCGTAACCGGATTGGCGGAAAAGGTAGTTGACGCCTGTCTCCTTGTCCACCCATATTTCCGTGCAATTGAAAGTACCCTGGCTATAAATCTTGACGAACCGCTTGTCTCCCATCAAACACTCCCCCTTATAAGCTTACGGTATGCTTATTCGGCTTTCTTCCGACCGGTCCTGCCGGAAAAGATCAAACACCGCGTCTGCATGATCAAAACCCCGCTTTTGACGGTTTGCCGTACCGCGCTTATTGCTCGTCGGCATAGATTCTCTCGGCGCGAGGGAGATCAAACAGCGTCCCCGGCCAATATTCCATGTTCGAAAGATCAACAGGCAGCGTGGTCCGGGGGCCGATGCGGCGGGTGGTACCGTGCTGCTCGTAACAAAAATTCCATTCCTCACAGGAAAAGGTTGCGGAAAGCTTCAGCGAAGAGAGCAGCGCCGCCAGCTCCTGCTCCGGCCTTCCCTCCATGCGCACAAGCACCAGCAGATCAAAGCCGCCTTGCAGCTTCTCCCTCGCGGTGCTTTCCGCCCCCATGAGGTCGAAGCTGTCGATTGCATCGCACTCGCTGGAGCATTGTTCAAAGGCTTCCACCCACACGCCGTCCGCCGGCGTTTGCAGGGCAAAGGTCACATCGTATACCCCAAAATCACCCTGCTCCTTTTTCACGGTGCCTTCCAGTTGGTACAGCGCATATTCGCTGTTGATCACGGGCAGGTCGCCGATCCCTTCGGGCATGTCCTGGAAAACATAATAAGCGGAATCCTGGTGGGCAAGTTCATTCGCCATCCACTGGCCCAGGGTATCGTCTTTTGACATCCCGTTATCTTCCCCGAACCGCAGAAAGCGGTTGATCTCAAAGGACACACCGCCCGCCGGATATCCGGAATCATAGGGAACACCGCTTAATGAAAAGATCAGCCCTTCCTCAAAATACAGCGGCGTCCAAATATTCATGCGCCGCCTGCACTGGAGGGCGATATCCCCAAGCGGCCCGCTTCCCGCCCCGGGAATGTGCATTTCCAACACGCCGCAGGCTTGTCCGCCGATCGTTGCCCAGCGCCGGTCGCGAACCGAAACGCCGAACTCGGCGTATTCTACCAGCCCAGGTGCGCATTGCGCCCCGGAATCGCCGGCAGAAAACCCGTACAGCCCTTCCGCATCCCCCTGCGCCTGCAGCCGCAGCCACACGTTCCATACAGGCTGCCCAAGGGCGGCAAAAACCGCATCCACTGTGATGCTTTGCAGCCAATCCCCCCAGGGTATATCCTCGGGGTACGAAAGCGCTTTGCTGTACAGCGCATCCTTTACATAGTAGCGCCTCTGGGCATAGTCCTGGCTCAGTGTGCCATAGGACAAGGGAGCAACCGCCAGCGCGTCCGGCTGCCGCAGTTCCTTCGTCGCCGTGAGGTCAATCAGCCATTCCCCCTGCACATTTTTCAGTGCAAAAGGTATTTCATACTGTTTGCGGTGCTGTTTTAACTGCGCCATCAGTTCGCCAGAACCGTTTATCAGCCACATCAAATTCTCATCGTTCAGCACATTCTCCGTCGCATATTCATCGCTTAGACACAGGCTGTACAAAAAATCCTCGCCAAGTGCATATCCATCTTTTCCCACCGCGTCAAAATCCGCCGCGGTCAGGGACAGCGTGACCTCCGCCGTATCGCCGCTGACCAGCGCTTGCTTCACCTGTATGTCGTCAACGGAAGGGAAGACCAGATACTTGGTCACAAAGGGCGGCGTCCATTTTTCAAACTCATCGGGATCGGTGCAATAATTGGCCGCATACTGCCAGCCGCCCTCTTGCAGCGCTTCCATGAAGTATATTGCCTCTTCTTCCGGCCCAATTTCCGTGATGCCGTCAGTCCATTGGGCAGGGCTCCCCAACGCAGCCGCCAGATAAAGGACAGCCATAGCATAGCGAATTGCCTGCATCTCTTTTCTTCCTGCCTCTCTTGGGAAAATAATACCAGTTCTCTATGGAAGAAACGTACCAGCCAACTGTTTTTATTCACCGCAACGGTTCATCATGGAAATATATCATTTTCATCGATTGATCACATTTCCTTGCGTGCAGAATAAATCATACCAAAAAAATATGAAATAGGTATTGACAAATAGGCCCGCTCCGCATATCATCTTTTTCATACCTAATTGATATGAATTATGAGTTTGGGAGTGTTGGCTATGGACATTACCACTTGCTGTATTCACGGCAGCCGGAGGAAGTACGACTTAACGGGCGCCATCAGCGTACCCATCTTCCAGTCTGCCACCTTTGCCCATCCTGGCGTAGGCCAAAGCACCGGCTTTGACTACAGCCGGCAGCAGAACCCCACCCGGGAGCACCTGGAGCAAACGCTGTGCGCCCTGGAGGAAGGCGTCGACGCCCTGGCCTTTTCCACCGGCATGGCGGCCGTCACCGCGCTGATGGAGCTGTTTTCCCCCGGCGACCACATCATCGCCTCCGATGATTTGTACGGAGGTTCCCATCGCCTGTTTGAGCACATCTCCAAAAAGAACGGCCTGACGTTCAGCATTGCCGACACCACAAACCTTGCCAACATTGCGCCTCTGATCACAAAGCAAACGAAGGCGCTGTTTATTGAAACGCCTTCCAACCCCATGATGCTGGTTACGGACATCGCCGCGGCGGCGGATATCTGCCGCGCCCACAACCTGTTGTTGATTGTGGATAACACCTTCCTGACGCCTTATCTGCAAAAGCCGCTTTTATTGGGGGCCGATATCTCGTTATACAGCGGCACCAAATATCTGGCCGGCCACAACGATACCCTGGCCGGGTTCCTGGTCGTCAAAGATCCGGAGCTTTCCCAGCGGCTGCGCTTTATCTACAAAACCACCGGGGCCTGCCTTTCCCCCTTTGACAGCTGGCTGACGATCCGGGGCATCAAGACGCTGGCCGTGCGCATGGAGCGCCAGCAGAACACGGCCATGGAGCTGGCCGTGTGGCTTTCCCATCAGCCCCACGTCACAAAGGTGTATTATTCAGGGCTCCCTGATCACCCGCAGCGGGACATCTCCCTGCGCCAGGCCCGGGGCTTTGGCGCCATGCTCTCCTTCCAGGTGGACGCGCCTGAAACCGCACGCAGGATTCTGGAAGGCGTGCGCATTATACAGTACGCCGAAAGCCTGGGCGGTGTGGAATCGCTGATCACCTACCCCATGCTCCAAACCCACGCGGACCTCCCGCCGGAGGAACGAGAGAAAAAGGGCATCACCGACCGTCTGCTCCGCTTCTCCGTGGGCCTGGAGGACCTGGACGATTTGAAAAACGACTTGTGCCAGGCGATTTCGGGGAGGGAAGCAAAGTGATCGACTTTGACGGCATTGTCAAAAGGCTGGATACCGACAGCCTGAAATACGATTTCGCGAAAAAGCGCGGCATGCCCGAGGACATTTTGCCCCTGTGGGTAGCGGACATGGACTTTCCCGCCCCCGACTGTGTCATAAAAGCCCTGACAGAAAAAAGCCGGCATGGTATCTTCGGGTATTCCGACACCAGGGAGGATTATTTCACCATCCTGTCCCATTGGTTTTTGAACCGCTTTTCTTTTGAAATCCAGCCGGAATGGCTGATCAAGACCCCCGGTGTGGTCTACGCCATCGCCACGGCCATCCGTGCCTATACCGAACCGGGGGACGCGGTGCTTATTCAGCCGCCGGTGTATTACCCCTTCTCCGACTGCATACTGCGCAACCATCGTACGTTGATAGAAAACCCCTTGGTGCTAAAAAATGGGCATTATGAAATCGATTTTGCGGGGTTTGAACAGGCCATTGAGCAGCACCATGTGAAGCTGTTCCTGCTGTGCAGCCCCCACAACCCCGTGGGCCGGGTCTGGACGCGGGGGGAGCTTGCGCGGCTGGGCGAAATCTGCCTGAAACATAACGTCATCGTCGCGGCGGATGAAATCCACCAGGATTTCGTGTTCCCCGCCTACCAGCACCATATCTTCGCGGGCCTTTGCAGAGAGTTTGAAAGGATATCCGTCACGCTGACCGCCCCCACCAAAACCTTCAACCTGGCAGGGTTGCAGATCTCCAACATATTCATCCCGGATAAAGGCTTGCGGGAACTTTTTGTCAATGAAATAGCCGCCTCCGGCTACAGTCAGCCCAATGTGATGGGCATCACGGCCTGCAAGGCGGCATACGCGAAAGGCGAAATGTGGCTGAATGAGCTGCTGTACTACTTAAACGGCAACCTGCGCTTTGCGCAAGCGTTTTTGAAAGACAACCTGCCCCAGGTTCAGTTGATCCAGCCGGAAGGCACCTATCTTTGCTGGCTGGACATGCGGGGCCTTTCGCTTTCCGCCGATGAAGTGAACCGTTTGATCGTGCACACGGCCAAGCTGTGGCTGGACGACGGCCGCATGTTCGGCACCGGCGGCGAGGGCTTCCAGCGCATTAACATCGCCTGCCCGCAGCCCGTACTTACGGAGGCGCTGGAAAAGCTGGCGTATGCCTTTGCGCCCTGCGCCGCGGCGCTGAAGTAAATCGCCCGTTTTGCTGCATGAATGCGTCTGAATGGCACATTTTGTACGGCCACCGGTTTACCATCGTTTACGCAAGGCCGAATAACAGGTATCCTATGCCGCCTGCTCCGGCTTGGGCAGCGGCTTTCCCGCCTCCAGCAGCGTTTTGCTCATCAAAGTCACAGCGGCGATGACCATGATGGCAATGCCGGTGATAATGAGAAGTGTTTCGATGGGAACGGTATCCGCCAGCGGGCCGAACACCAGCATGCTGGCCGGCATGCCGACGCTGCCGATCATGCCCATCACGCTGAAAATACGGCCCAGGTAATCCCCCTCCACCTTTTCCTGAATGATAACAGATGATGGCGTGTTGAAGCAGGGCATGGTAAAGCCCGCCAGGAGCATGAAAGACAAATACACATAAAAGTTGGATACCAGCCCCAGCGCCGCCGTGCACAGGCCGATTCCCAGCGTTGCCGCGCCCATGGTGTGCATGCGGTTTTTGAACCCTCCCTTTGCGGCGATCAAAGCGCCGCCGACCATCATGCCCAGCGCAAAGGCGACCTCAATGGCCGTCAAGCGCCAATACTCCGCGCCAAAGCTGCGCGTCACCTGCAAGGGTGTTAAAAAGGCCACCGGCGCCGCCATCAGCATAAAGGACAGGCAGTACAAAAAGAAAAGCTGAATGAAACGGTGGCCGGCAATGTAGCGGAGGCCATCCTTCATATCACTGAAATAGCTTGTTTTTTGCGCCTGCGCTGCCTTTTGGTGGACTGGGATAGGTATATATAGCAGCAGAATCGTTATCGCAATTGCCGCCGTAATGACGTCGATCATCAATATCAGCTGCAAGCTGGTAAAGGTGAGCAACGCGCCGCTGACCATGGGGGATACCAGCATGACCGCGGCCTGTATGCTGCTGTTGATGCCGGTAATCTTGGTCAGTTCCTCCGTGGGTACGATCTGCGGCAGCACGGCGCTGATCGCCGGGCTGTGTACCGCTTGTCCCAGGGCCCGCACGGCCATGAATACGAAAATCAGCCACAGCTCATCGCGGCCCAGAAAAAACAAAACAGCCAGTATCAGCGTTGCCAGCGCGATGCCGCCATCGGCCATAATCATCAGCCGCTTGCGGGGATACCGGTCAGCCCAGACGCCGGCAAACGGCGCCAGAAAGAACATGGGCAAAAAGCCGCAGAGGATGGCGATCGTCATCATGGCGCCGGACTGGGAACGCAGCGTAACGCTCCACATCAGGGCATACTGCACCAGCGAGGAACCAAAGAGGGAAACCACTTGACCCGCCAAAAACCAGGTGACCGTTTTTTTCCAGTTCTGCATATACATCTCCTGTTGAAAACATTGGCGATGTATGGCATATCTCAATACACAAGAAACCTGTTCATGCCAACAATTCACCAGTATAAATTGTACTGTATCCGCATGACTTATGCAATACAAACAATGAAGCATAATATCCCTTATATCATGGACAAAGCAGACACATATAAAACCAATCCACCCATTTCCATCCTCCGGCTGCCGCTGCAGCCTTTTTTGTTTGCGTTCCGCGGCTTTCCGTTTTTTGCTTGCCGGCAATGCAGCAAATTTCGGAAAAACGAAGAAAAGTGGTTGACAAACAGCGCCGTCACGCATATACTTCCAACAACCTATTATTCATGTAGGTTTTAAATGTTTAGGAGGATGTCTCATGAATACAAATCAAAGGCGTCGATGTCCCGGGGCGGCTTGACATGACCCGGCAGCGCATGGAAAGCCGCCGAGCAATACGCTTTTACTGCCGAATCTTGCAATAACAAACAGGAGAAAGCCATGTCTAAAAAGCAGCTTGTACTGGATGCCTTTGATGCTAAACCCGTGGAGCGGGTACCGGTGGGTTTCTGGTTTCATTTCGCCAAAGAAAGCGAATTTTATGACGGCCTTGCAAACCCCGCGGTCATTGATACAAACATAAATGGTCATTTGAACTTTTACAACGCGTTCCGGCCTGATTTTGTAAAGCTGATGAGCGACGGCTACTTTGGCTATCCGGGCGCCGTCATCACAAACGCAAAGTCTGCCGAAGATCTGTTTGCCGCAAGCCCCATCGGGGCGGACCATCCCTGGATCAGAGACCAGGCGGAGCTGGCCGGCCGGCTGAACGCAGCCTTCGGCGATGATGTCGCCACCTTCTACAACGTGTTTTCCCCGGCGACATTCTTCCGCTTTTTGCTGGGCGGCATCGGCAGCGACGGCGAAAAGATACTGGCTGACTTTTTGCTTCAGGATGAAGCGGCGGTCAGGCACGCCCTGAACGTGATCGCCGAGGATCTGTCCGACCTTGCCCGGGCCGTCATATCGGAAGGCCGGTCCACAGGTATTTACCTCAGCGTCAAAAATGTGCAGGACAGCCGCATTTCCAAGGAAGTCTACCGCCGCGCCGTCACCCCCAGCGAGAAAAAGGTGCTGGCTGCCGCCCACGAAGGCAGCGCGTACAACATTCTACACATCTGCGGCTATGAGGGCAGCCGGAATAACCTTTCGCTGTATGCCGACTACGATGTGAAGGCCATCAACTGGGCCGTCACCGTGGAGGGTGTCAGCTTGAAGGAAGGCAAAAAGCTCTTTGGCGGCCGCACCGTGATCGGCGGCTTTGGCAATACCAAGCAGTCGCTGCTGTACGCGGGCAGCAGGGAGGACATCGAACAGTACACCAAAGAACTGCTGGAGGATGTGGGAACAACCGGCGTAATCATCGGCGCCGACTGCACCATCCCCTCCGACATCGATTTAAACCGCCTTTCCTGGGTCCGCGACAAGGCCGCCGCTCTGTCGGCCGACAAATAGAGGCAAACCATAATTGCGTTGAGTGAAGGAGAAAAATATATGAAGTCCATGAAAAAGGCTGCAGCTCTGTTCCTGGTTCTCGCTTTGTCCGTCGTCTTGGCAGGCGCCAGCGCTGAAACCGTAAAAACCGTATATGTCGCCCATACCCAGACCTACGTACCCTATGACTTTGTGAACGAAAAGGGCGAATCCGACGGCTTTGAGGTGCAGGTTCTGAAGGCTGTGGATGAGCTTTTGCCCCAGTATCAATTTGCGTATGTGCCCACCACCGACGACGACCTCTTGATCGGCATCGAATCGGGCAAGTACAACCTGGGCACCAAAGGCGCGTGGTTCACGGAAGAGAGGGCCAAGAAATACATTTTCCCCAAGAATTACATTGCCGCCAGCATCATTGGCCTGGCCTTCCGCACCGAGAACGCCGAGCAGATTACGGATATGGAAAGCTTCGCGGCCTTCAGCGGAAAATTGGTACCCATCGCGCCCCAAAACGCCCAGTGGGCCATCGTGGAGGATTACAACAAGAATCATCCCGACAAGCAGGTCACGTTGACGGCTTCCGAATCCTTCAACATTGCCGACGCTTACACCTGGGTGCTGGAAGGCCGGTACGACGGCTTCTTTGATATCAAGCTGTCCTTCTACAACAACGTGCAAAAGGATGACGCGCCCTACCGCGACCTGGCCGACAAGCTTTCCTATGTGCCCTACAGGGCCATTCCCACCTGGCCGCTGTTCAATCTGGGCGACCAGGAACTGGCCGACGCCTATGACGGCGCTATCGAGCAGCTTCAAGCCAGCGGCAAGATCGCCGAGCTTGCGCTGGAATACTTCGGAGAGGATATTTTCCAGTACATCCAGAAGTAATTTAGCATCCGCGTCCGGTTTATCACCGGACGCGGATGTGCAGCCGTTCCTCCTCCCCCGTTCATGGAACGCTCACCGTCACTGTATCCGCCGGGATGAAAACGCGCCCGGCAAAAACATGAAAAGGGGATCATCCGTATGAAAAAGGTCAAAGTGCTCACCGGTTTATTTTTTGCCCTCGTACTGTCCGCCACCCTTTTGGGCGCTCAGGCGGAAGCCCCCGCAACCATTTACGTTGCGCATACCCAAACCTATGTGCCTTATGATTATGTAAACGAAAAAGGCGAATCTGACGGCTTTGAGGTGCAGGTATTGAAGGCTGTGGATGAATTATTGCCCCAGTACCGGTTCGAATTTGTGCCCACCACCGACGACGACCTGCTTATCGGCCTGGAATCGGGCAAGTACAACATCGGCATCAAGGGCGCGTGGTTCACCAACGAACGGGCCGAAAAGTTCATCTTCCCCAAGAACAACATCGCGGCCAGCATCATCGGACTGGCGATAAGAGCGGAAACCGCCGCCGAGATCACAGACATCGACAGCTTTGCCGCTTTCAGCGGGAAGCTGGTGCCCATTGCCCCCCAAAGCGCCCAGTATGCCATTGTGGAGGAATACAACGCCGCCCATCCTGACAAGCCCATTACCCTGCTGCCCTCTGAAGTCTTCACCATCACCGACGCCTACGCCTGGGTGCTGGAGGGCAGGTACGACGGGTTCTTTGACATCAAGCTTTCCTTCCAGAACAATGTACTCAAGGATGACGGACCTTACCATGACCTGGCCGATAAGCTTTCCTATGTACCCTACAAGGCTATTCCCACCTGGCCCCTGTTCACAAAAAAAGACCAGGCGCTGGCCGATGCCTATGACGGGGCCATCGTGGAACTGACCGAAAGCGGCAGGATCGCGGAGCTTTCGCAAGCGTTCTTTGGCGAAGACATCTTCCAGTACATTCAAAAATAAAGCGTCACCCCGGCGCGTAAGGTTAGCCGCGCGCCGGGGTACGTCTATCAAGGGGAAGCGACATGAGACCTTTTGATCCAAAGTATATCCTTGAGGTGCTGCCGCTTTTGCTGCCCTACCTGTCCGTCACCCTGCTTTTGATGCTGGGCACGGTCGTATTGGGGGGCCTGCTGGGCTTCTTGCTGGCCAGGGCCAAGCTTTCCGGCAGCCGTGCCTTACGCGCATTGGCCAACGGCTATACCGGCGCCATGCGCTGCACGCCATCGGTGGTGCTGCTCTTTATCGTCTACTACGGGCTGCCGGAACTGGTCATGACCCTATTTAACGTCAACATCAACTTCATCTATAAAGGCCTTTTTGTTTTGATCACCTTTACCCTTTTGTTTGCGGCCTCCATGTCCGAAATCATGCGCTCGGCGTATCTGGCGGTGGACAGGGGCCAGCGGGAGGCGGCCATAAGCATTGGGCTCAGCGAGGCGCAATGCTTTTTCCGCATTACGCTGCCCCAGGCCGTCGTATTCGCGCTGCCCAATTTCGGCAATTCGCTGATCACGCTCATGAAGGAAGGTTCCCTGGCCTACACCATTGGCCTGATCGACGTCATGGGCCAGGGCACGCTGATCGTTTCCCGCAATTACGGCGCCCACGCCATGGAAACATACATCGCCCTGGCTGTCATCTACTGGACGCTGACGCTTTTGTTCCAGCGGATTTTCGGCCTCTTGGAGCGGAGATTCTCCCGCGGCCAAAGAAGCCTGGCGGCATAGGAGGCAGCATGGAACTGAACGTCGGCTACATGGTGAACACTTTTTTCCTGGCCTTAAAGGGCATACCTACCACCCTTTTTATCACGGCAACCGCCCTTATCGTGGGACTTCCCCTGGGCTTTTTTATGGCACTGTCCAAAATGTACAACGTGCGCGTTCTCAAGCAGCTCGTCACGTTTTATGTCTCTTTCATCCGCGGCACGCCGGTGCTGCTGCAAATATTGATGGTATACAGCCTCTTTCCCAGTTTATTGAACGTCATAGTAAAGCAGCTGGGGTTGCCCATCAACGTATTTGACATCAACCCCATCCTGTACGCCTGCATCGTATTTTCCATCAACGCCACGGCAGAACTGTCGGAGCTGTGCCGCTCGGCGCTGAGCACCGTAGACCGGGGGCAGATGGAAGCGGCGCTTTCCATAGGCCTCAGCCGTGCTCAGGCGTATGTCCGCATCATACTGCCCCAGGCGCTGGTGGCCGCGCTGCCCAACCTGTGCAATGTAACGATACAATTGATCAAGAGCACCTCCCTGGCGTTTTTGATGACCGTCAAGGACATCACCGCCATTGCCAAGGTGGAGGCCGCCTACGGCTACAACTATATCGAGTCATACATTGACATCTTTTTAATTTACATTCTGGTCTGCTCCGTAACGCAGCTTCTTTTCAACCTGGCGGAAAAGCGGTTCGGCGCATACAAATCCTTAAAGCGCGCCTGAAGGAGGAAAGACTTCCCATGCTGATGATCAAGGATATCCACAAGGCGTTTCACCACCATCAGGTATTGCGCGGCGTTACCATCAAGGTGGAAAAAGGCGACGTGGTGGTGATCCTAGGCCCCAGCGGTTCGGGCAAAACCACGCTTTTGCGCTGCGTAAACTTTCTGGAGCGGGCGGACAAGGGCGAGATTTTGTTTGACGACCTGCGGGTGAACGTGAACAGCGCCACCGGCGCGGACATCGCGAAAATCCGCAAGCGCACGGCCTTCGTGTTTCAAAACTACAACCTGTTCAGCAACAAAACCGCGCTGGAGAACGTGACCGAGGGGCTGATCACCGCCCGCAAGGTGCCAAAGGCCGATGCTATACGCATTGCCAGGCAGGCGCTGGACAAGGTGGGTCTTTCCGACCGGTACGACTATTACCCCATCAAGCTCTCCGGCGGTCAGCAGCAGCGCGTGGGCATCGCCCGGGCCATCGCGGTGAATCCGGATGTGATCCTGTTTGACGAGCCCACCTCCGCCCTGGACCCGGAATTGATCGGCGAGGTGCTGGGCGTTATGAAGCGGCTGGCAAACGAGGGCACCACGATGGTGGTGGTCACCCATGAGATGGCCTTCGCCCAGGAGGTAGCCAGCCACATCGTGTTCATGGACAGCGGCGTCATCGTGGAGGAAGGCCCGCCCAAGGACTTTTTCCGGGGACCCAGGGAGGAGCGGACGAGGCAGTTTCTTAGAAGGATTTTACCTGAACAGGAATACAGCATATAGTATTTTGAAAAAGCGGCAATCCCTTTTCTGGGTTTATACCCCTCGTTGGCTTGGCCCATACAGGCGGGCGATTGATAATCGCCCCTACGACCGCAAAGTGTATATTGGCTGCTCTTGCGCTTCACGTATGTTCCGGCAGTGAAGCCAACAAACAAAAAGCAGTGTAGGGGCTCCGTGGCCGAAGCGCCGCCGGAGGCGGAAGAAGCGAGGCGGAGGAGGCTGGCGAAACGAGCGGTAGCGAGTAATGCGACGATTGAGCCAGATGGAGGTTACCAACCACCCGCATAGCGTCATGAACCACGCGTGCGAGGTAATGGACGATGTGAAAGCCCTTCCGCCCCATGAAGTCTGTTTTCAGAGCACTGAAGCAGCGCCGCCTTCCAATCGAAAGGCGGCGCTGCTCATTAATCAAATGTATGTTTTCCGTTACGCCCTTGCCCGTGCCCGCTGTTGCTGCTGTATGCGCATGGGGGGGCGGGGCACCTTGGGCGGCGGGGTGAACACCTGCATGGGATAGGGATGCTCTTCCACTACCGGCACCTTGCGGTTGGTCAGCCTTTCGATGGCCCTAAGCTTATCCTTTTCCTCGATGTCGCAAAAGGAGAAGGCAATGCCGGTATGCCCGGCCCGGCCGGTGCGGCCGATGCGGTGAACGTAGGTTTCCGGCACGTCCGGCAGGTCATAATTGATCACGTGGGACAGTTCGTCGATATCGATGCCCCGAGCCGCGATATCGGTGGCCACCAGCACCCGCAGCGTCTTGTTCTTGAAGCCGCTGAGCGCCTGCTGGCGGGAGCTTTGGGATTTGTCGCCATGAATGGCTTTGGCGTTGATTCCGCCACGGATCAGCTCCCGCTCCACCCGGTCAGCGCCGTGCTTGGTTCTTGCAAAAACCAGCGCCGACTGAATGGATGGATCGCGCAAAAGATGGATCAGCAGGTTCCGCTTGTTCATTTTGTCCACAAAATATACGGACTGGGTGATCAGGTCCACCGTCGGGGCCGCCGGCGCCACATCCACCCTGACGGGATCATGGAGCAGCGAGCTGGAAAGGTCGGCGATTTCCCTGGGCATGGTGGCGGAGAAAAACAGCGTCTGCTTGGTTGCCGGCGTTCTTAGCAGAATCTTTTTCACATCGTGGATAAAGCCCATATCCAGCATGCGGTCGGCCTCGTCCAGGGTCAATACCTCCACGCCGCCAAGGTTCACAAGCCCCTGGCTGATGAGGTCATTGAGGCGCCCCGGCGTGGCTACCAGGATATCGACGCCCCGGCGCAGGTTCTGTTCCTGAGGGCCCTGGGCAACGCCGCCGAAGATGACCGCCGTCCTAAGGCCCGTATATCGGCCGTAGGCCAGAAAGCTTTCATAAATTTGCAGCGCCAGCTCCCGGGTGGGGGTTAAGATCAGCGCGCGGACGGGCCTGCGGCTTTGCATGGGAACAGGCTTGTTGTACAGCCGCTGCAAAATGGGCACGGCGAAGGCCGCGGTCTTGCCCGTGCCGGTTTGGGCGCAGCCCAATAAATCACGGCCCAAGATGGCCGGCGGGATGGCCTTTTGCTGAATCGGCGTGGGGGTCACATACTGCTCCTGGGCCAGCGCCTTTAAGATGGTGGGATGGATGGATAACTGTTGAAATTCCATGGGTACTCCTTTATATGTTGAGGGCATGCCCTCGGATGGGGCGCAGGCCCATCCACAAAAAAAACCGCTACTTCCACGAAACGGAAGTTACGGTCCGATCAGCGGTACTGGGCGCATTCAAAACCATTTGAATTTCTGCGCATGTACAGTGTAGTGTAAAATGGTCATTTTGTCAACCAGAAGAATCTACTAACCCAGGAAACAATCCATTGAGCAAAATGCCAGCACGGCAGCCTTTCCTGCCTGCGCATCCCCAATGAAGTTTTTCCGGAAGGGGTACGGGGGAAACCTCCTTTTATAAAGGGAGGTTCCCCCCGGCTCTCGTCCCCTTACCTGGCCAGCGTCTCATGGGTCTGGCGCAGCTGATCCCGGATCTTCAAATGCTGCGGGCACTTATCCTCGCAGCCGCCGCAATCCGCACAAACGGAGGCATTTTCATATTTCATCCATTCCGACTTGCCGATCATGCCATACTGCTTTTGGGCATATTCCGTCAGGCCGTATACCCTGTGGTAGTTCATCATTTTGAACACTTCCGGAATATTGATGCCGGCGGGGCAGGGCATGCAATAGTTGCAGCCGGTGCAATACAATTCGGCCAGCCGCTTGTTTTCGGCCATCATGCTTTCCACCCGCTGCTGCTCCTCCTGGGAAAGGGGCTGAATGTTGCTGGCCAGGCGGCTGTTCTCCTCCAGCATGGCGATGTTCTCCATGCCGGAAAGGGCGATGTGCACGTTTTTATTGTTGAACACAAAGCGCATGGCCACCTCGGCGGAGGATTCCACCTTGCCCGGCAGAAGGTCGCGGATCACCTGGGAGGGCGCGCCCAGCCGGCCGCCGCCCACGGGGCCCATAACCACCACGCCAAGGCCCTGCTCCCTCGCCAGGGCCATGCCCTCCTCATTGGAGCGGTCCAGCAGGTTGTACTGACACAGCACGGAGGAGAAGATGCCTTTGCCGCGCTGCAAAATCTTCACCAAATTTTCCGCGTCGTCATGGAAGGAGAAGGAGATATGGCGAATCAGCCCCTGCTCCTTGAGTTTTAACGCCCTGGACAAAGGACCGTCCTTCACGTCGATCTTGGTGTCGTAGGTTTCCAGATTAATGCCCCAGAAATGGTAAAAGTCGATGTAATCCGTGTCCAGCTTCAAGAGCGAGGTTTCCAGCCGCTTTTGAAAATCATCGCCGGAGTCGTTTTCAATGGGGTTTTTCGTGGAAAGGTACACCTTGTCCCGGCGGCCCTTCAAAGCCTTGCCGACAATGACTTCGCTTTCCTTGTCGCAGTAATAGGGCGCGGTGTCAAAATAATTGACGCCAAGCTCCATGGCGCGGTGGAGCATTTGTACGCTCTTTTCGGTATTGAACACCTTTACGCCGTCCTTCTCGTCATAGGGCAAACGCATGCAGCCAAAACCCAGCCGCGAAACCATGATACCGGTTCTGCCAAAAGGTACGTATTGCATAACGGGGACTCCTTTCATATGCCGGTTGGCCGTTATTTATGCATGGAAAAACCTTGGTGAACCGTGCAAGCCCACTTGAAACTTATTTTACCACCTTTCTTGCTTTCTGCCTATAGTATCAAACAGGATACCGCCATACCGTGCTACATTTCAAACGGCGGAATATCCTTTATATAGGCCCGGGCAAACGGCAGATCATGGCGAGGCACCTTGGGCCGACCATAAAAAAGGAGCGATGCATATGCGGCGGATTCTGTTTTCAGTCCTGTTTCTTGGCATGCTTGCGCTGTGCGTCCTGTATCCGCTGCTGGCATTGGCCGAAGCGGCAGGCGCTGCGGACACTAAAGTCAGCGACTA
The DNA here is from genome assembly GCA_023425025.1 of Bacillota bacterium. Lineage (GTDB taxonomy): Bacteria > Bacillota > Clostridia > Christensenellales > Aristaeellaceae > JAEWAH01. Next base: position 73,496 of record JAFADG010000012.1, on the reverse strand, counting down.
TCTGACGCCGGAGGAGTTTGCTTCCTTTACCGGGCAGGTGACGTTTGTGGTGCTGGTGGTGCAGTTTATCAAGCTGCCCATCGACCAGAAAATCGGCAAGGTCAAAACAGAGTACATTGTCTACGGCATCGCCCTCATTGCCCAGGTGCTGGCCCAGGCACTGCTGCAGGGCTTTAGCAGCTTTACGTGGGCGTTCGCCCCCAAATGCGTCGCCTACGCCTTCCTGGTGGCAGTCACCGCCAAGGAGGCGTATATCAAAGCCATCGGCAATGTGGAAGCAAAAAAAGCAATGCTTTCCTTCCAGGAAAAGAAAGCGGGGGATATCGGCTGATCCGGATACAATAAAGCCAAAAACAATAAAGGCGTCAGGCACAAGCCGGCGCTTTTTCCTTTGCCTGAAGCCATTCCCTCCCATGAATGCGCACTGATGCCGCCTTTGTCGAAAAACGAGGCTTTTCATTTATTTTACGTATGATATAATATGCTGGGATTTCGGTTGCAGAATAGAAACGGAGGCAGCCCTATGCGGATCATGGTGGTGGGCGATGGCAAGGTGGGACATACTCTGGCGGAAAATCTGGCCAGAGAGGATCACGACGTGATCATCGTTGACCGTAGCGACAATGTGCTCCAAAGGAGCATGGATACGCTGGATGTACTGTGCGTCAAGGGGAATGGCGCCAATATCCGTACGCTGATGGAGGCGGATGTGGGCAAGGCGGACATCGTGATTGCCGCAACCGCCACGGATGAAATCAACATGCTCTGCTGCCTTGCTTCCAAACAACTGGGGACGAAATATGCCATTGCCCGCATCAGGGATCCGGAATACAACGACAGCCTGCTGCTGATGCAAAAGGTTTTGGGCATTGATATGTCGATCAACCCTGAGCGCGCAACCGCGCTGGAAATCAGCCGGCTGCTGCGCTACCCGTTTGCCGACAACATCGAAAGCTTCGCCAGAGGCCGGGTGGAAATGGTGCAATTCCGCGCCCATGAGGGGGATGCGGTGGTTGGCGTACCCATCCGGGACCTTGCCAAAAAGCACAGAAACCTGCCCCAGGTACTCTACTGCGCCGTGGAGCGGGACGGGGACGTGATCATCCCCAACGGCGATTTCACGATCGAGCCGGACGACGAGGTCCATGTGGCATCCGACATGGTTACCATTACGGCGTTTTTCAAATACCTTGGCAAGAATACGCTGTCGGTGCGCAATGTCATGCTGCTGGGCGGCGGGCGGATCAGCTACTATCTGGCCAAACTGATTCTCCCCATGGGCATCAAGGTAACGATCATCGAAATCAAGCCGGATAAGGCCAGGCTGCTCAGCGAGCAACTGCCGGAAGCAAATGTTGTCTGCGGCGACGGCACCGATCAGGACCTGCTGAATCAGGAAGGCCTGTTCAGCACGGATGCCTTCGTAGCCTTATGCGACCGGGATGAAGAAAACCTGATGGCCGGCCTGTATGCCATGGCCCACGGCGTCAGCAAGGTGATTGTAAAAAACAACCGTGTCAACTATACCGACATCATCAAAACCATGGGGCTGGGCTCCATTGTCAGCCCCAAGCTGATCACCTGCAATACCATTTTGCGCTATGTCCGGGCCAGGGCCAGCGGCCAGGGTACGGCGGTGGAAAAGCTCTACCGCATTATGGAAGGCAAGGCGGAAGCCCTGGAATTTATCGCCGAACCCGACGCGGCATACGTCAACATTCCGCTGCGCAAGCTTGCCGTGCGGGAGGGCTCTTTAGTAGCGGTCATCTTCCGGGAAGGAAAGGTCATCGTTCCCTTCGGCAATGACCACATTGAAGCAGGCGACAGCGTCGTCGTTGTCGCCAAGGAAAACGGCATTGGCAGCCTGGATGAGGTGTTGACCCTTCAGGAGGACCGGGCATGAACAAGCGTCTGCTGCTCAATGTCCTGGGCAAGATACTGCTGATTGACGCGGGCGCCATGGCCTTAAGCCTCGCCGTCTCCATTTATTACCGGGACGGGGATACCATGGCCTTTGTAAAGACCATTGGCCTTACGCTGCTTTTCGCGCTGCCCATGTGGCTTTTGTCAAAGCCCAGGGATATGAACCTGCGCGCCCGGGAGGGCGTTGTGGCCGTGGCCGCGTCCTGGGTGCTGATCAGCGTTTTTGGCAGCCTGCCTTTTATGTTTTCCGGCCTGATCCCCGATTTTCCCTCGGCGCTTTTCGAGTGTGTCAGCGGCTTTACCACCACCGGCGCGACGGTGCTGACCCATTTCCCCCAGGATGATTTCCGGGGCGTTTTCTTCTGGCGCAGCTTTACCCACTGGATCGGCGGCATGGGCATATTGGTATTAACCCTGGCCATACTGCCCACCATGTCGGGGCGCACGTCTCACCTGGTACAGGCGGAAAGCCCGGGACCAAGCCTGTCCAAGCTGGTGCCCAAAATGGGGGATACCGCAAAGCTTTTGTACCTCATCTACACGGTGCTCACGGCCGTGCTGGTGCTGTTGCTGGTGATCTCCGGCATGGACTGGTACGACGCGCTGCTTCACGCCTTCGGCACTGCCGGCACAGGCGGGTTCAGCAACTATTCCGCCAGCGTTGGCGCCTTCAAAAGCCCGCTGATTGACGGCATCATCACCGTGTTCATGCTGGTGTTCGGCGCGAATTTCGCCGTATACTATAAAATCGTATCCTCCTCCTGGCGGGAGGCGCTGCGCAGTGAGGAGCTGCGGATATACCTGATCATCGCGGGCCTTTCAACATTGTTGATTTCCATCAACATACTGCCCCTGTTCGGTAATTTCTTTCAGGCGCTGCGCTACGGCAGCTTCCAAATGGCCAGCGTCATGTCCACCACCGGCTATGCCACCACGGACTATAACCTGTGGCCCCAGTTCAGCCGTGTGATTCTGGTAATTTTGATGTTCCTGGGCGCCTGCGCGGGCTCCACCGCCGGCGGTCTGAAGGTGGTACGGGCCATACTGCTGGGGAAAATGAGCCTTCGGCAGATTGCCCTGACCTTCCGGCCCCACAAGGTGCAGGTAGTGCGCTTTGAGGGCAAAGCGGTGGAGGAGGATATGCTCTCCCAGACGGCGGTGTACTTTTTCGCGTATTTGGTGCTGCTGCTGCTGGGCACGCTGCTTGTTTCCCTGGACAACCTGTACGACCTGGAAACCAACTTTACCGCCGCCCTCACCTGTATTTCCAACGTGGGCCCGGGCCTTGGCGCGGTGGGGCCGGCAGGCAGCTTTTCCGGGTATAGCGGTTTTTCCAAGATCGTGCTGTCGGCGATCATGCTGGCCGGCAGGCTGGAATTGTTTCCGATACTGGTTTTGTTCCACCCGGCGGTATGGAAGAAGCAGTAAACCATATAGGCAAAGAATCGGGGATTCTGCCTGTTGATGGGCAGAATCCCCGATTCTTCGCTTGTTTATGACCTGCTCAAAAGCCTGCCCACATCTTTTTTGCTGCCGGCAATGACCAGGTGCTCGTCCTCCACAAAAACATGGCCGGCTTCCGGCGTTTGCGAAAAACCGCTTCTGCCCTTGATGGCAATGATGCCCACCTTGTATTCGGTACGGACGGCGATCTCGCGTATGCTCCTGCCGATCCAGCCGCGCAAGGGCGAAAGCTCGGCGATGCAATAATCCTCCGACCATTCAATATAGTCAAAGGCATGCCCCGCACTGTGCTTGATAGCGGTGCGGCAGGCCATGTCCCGCTCGGGATAGATCACCTCGTCGGCGCCGTTGCGCAAAAGGAACTTGGCATGTATATCCCGGCCTGCCCTTGCGATCACCCGGGCCGCGCCTTTATCCTTCAATAAAGACGTGATTTCCAGCGAGGCCTGAAAATTTCCGCCTATGCAGACAAAGCAAATATCAAAGTTGCGCACCCCAAGCGTGTCTATCACACGCTCGTCGGTGCAGTCGCCAATCTGGGCGGATGTGACAAGCGGCGCAATGGCGTTGATCCTTGCCTCGTCAATATCCGCCACCATGACCTCATCGCGCAGTTCGGCAAACTTCATGGCAAGATGGCGCCCAAACCGCCCAAGGCCGATCACCAGTATGGATTTCATGATTCCTTCTCCTTATCCAACAATTACCCTGTCAATGGGTTTTTTCGTATTCAAGCCGCTATGGGAGCGGGCAAAGGCCATCAGCACCGAGATGGCGCCGACCCGCCCCAGGAATACCAACAAGGATAGGATGATTCTGGCCGCAGGGTTCAATGCCGGCGTAATGCCCACCGTCAGCCCCACGGTGCTCAGGGCGGAAACCACTTCGAACGCCACATCCTCCATCATTAAGGGCTGCATACCCACAATAATCATCACAGCCGCAAGCGTAGTCAGTATATATACCGTGGCAATGGTGAATGCCTTGCGCGTAATGCCGTTTTCCAGGCGGCGGCCCATATAGTTCACATCCTCCTGGCTGCGCACATAGGAAAACGCGGCCAGAACAAGCACCAGTACCGTTGTTGTCTTCAAGCCGCCGGCGGTGGACCCGGGGCTGCCGCCGATGGCCATCAGCAGTATGATCAGCAGCTTTCCGCCGCCGGTCAAATTGCCCATGCTTACCGTGTTAAAGCCCGCGGTCCGGGGTGTCACCGATTGGAAGAAGCTGGCCAGGACCCGGGTGCCCAGCGGCATATCCTTCAGCGTGTTATCCCGCTCCAGGATAAAAAACAGTACGGCGCCGCCCAAGATCAGTACGGTTGAAAAAACAATGACCGCCTTGGTATGCAGGCTCATGCGAGAAAAGCGAAAGCGCTTGACATACAGGTCCTCCCAGACCACAAAGCCCAGGCCGCCGATAGTGATGAGCGCCATGATGACCACATTCACCAGCACATCACTCTGGTAAGGCACCAGGGAAGAATAGGGTGCGAACCGGCCCATGATGTCAAAGCCCGCGTTGCAGAAGGCGGATACAGAATGGAACACGCCATAATAAACGCCGGTTGCAAAGCCCATATCGGGGATAAAGCGAATGGACAAAAGGATGGCGCCAAGCCCCTCCAGCATGGCGGTGCCGATGAGCACATGCTTCAAAATGCGCACAATGCCGCCCACCTGCCCGGTACTGATGGATTCCTTCATCAGCCCCCGTTCCATCAGCCCGATCCTGCGGCCCATGAACATGGAGAACATGGTGGCCACCGTCATAAAGCCCAGCCCGCCGATCTGGATTAATAGCAGGATGACCGTCTGGCCAAAGATGGTGAACTGGGTATAGGTATCATATACGATCAGCCCCGTCACGCAGGTGGCGGAAGATGCTGTGAATATGGCGTCGACCCATGGGATCGGCATATGATTGCGGGAGGATATGGGCAAACGCAATAGCATTGCTCCGACAAGTATCACTGCCAGAAAGCCAAACGCCAGCACCTGGCCCTCATTGATTTTCCGCCTGTCAAACATGCGGATGGACATACTTCAACAACTCCGTTACATTATCATCACTAAGCTGGGGCACATCTGCCCCGATCCTGCCTTGGCCTGCATCGCAGCAAAAGCGATACAGCACCTGTGCTTCACCCAAAGCTTTGGTTTGCGGGTCCGCGCACGACCCAAAACATATTATACGTCTTTTCATATAAAGATTGTATAAAGGTTTGCAAGGCCGCAACGCGAATATACTGTATTCCTGATGACTGCCTCCGGTCCGGTTTCAATCATTGGTTTCAATCATTTCCCTGTCCGCCTCTTGCATCCCGCCCCCTCCTGTGCCATAATGGAAACATACGTTTGCTTGAGGTGACGCATGGAAGGTACAAAGCGGCTGTCGGTCCGCGACCTGGTGGAGTTTTCAATCCATGGGGAGGATATTCTGCCCTCCTCCGGCAAGCAGGACATGATGGCCGGCATGAAGGGCCACAAAGCCCGGCAGAGCATGCTGGGCGAAGGCTGGCGGGCGGAGCTGCCGCTTGCTCTGACCGTCACCGCGCAGGAGATCGAGTTTAGCATTTCCGGCCGCATGGACGCGTTTTTTGACGCCGATATGCCCATCATCGAGGAATTGAAGCTCTGTTATGAAACAAGCGCGCCTCCCCCTTCCCCCTGGCCGGCCCATAGGGCCCAGGCTGTGGTATACGGCCACATGCTCTGCCTGGAAAAAGGAAAGGACCAGGTGCTGATTCGGGTCGCGTACGTGACGGAATTGGGCAAGGTCCGGGCCGCCTTTGAGGAGGCGCTTTGCGCGGCGCGGCTGGCGGCGGAGTTTCAGGCGCTGCTTGACGCCTACGCCAAATGGGAGGCGGCGCAGCGCAAGCACCGGGCCGAAAGAAACGAAAGCCTGTCGCTTTTGCCCTTTCCATTTCAAAGCTACCGCCCCGGCCAACGGGAGATGGCCGTGCAAGTGTATACCGCCATACAAAAAAAGAAGCGTCTGTTTGCCAGCATGCCTACCGGCACGGGCAAATCCGCCGCGGTTTTGTATCCGGCCTTAAAGGCCCTGGGCCAGGGCCTCACCGGCCAGATCTTCTACCTGACCGCCCGCACTACCGCAAGGCAGGCCGCCTTGCAGGCCCTTTCGCTCATGCGCAAAAAAGGCATGCACGTTCGAAGCCTTACCCTCAACGCCAAGGAAAAGCAATGCCCCCGCTTCACCCGCTGCCACCCGGACTTTTGCGAGCGGGCCAAGGGCCACTTTGTGCGGCTGCCCGGTGCCCTGGAAGAAATGATGCTTGCGACCGACTGGAACGGCCAGGCGGTGATCGATATGGCCCAAAAGCATCAACTGTGCCCCTTTGAATTTGCGCTGTCGCTGACGGAGATCGCCGATGTGGTGATCTGCGACTACAATTACGCTTTTGACCCGGCCGCCAGGATCCGGCGCATTTTCGAGTGGCGCACGGATTTGACGCTGCTGGCGGATGAAAGCCACAACCTGGCGTCAAGGACCCGGGAGATGCTCTCCGGCCTGTGCGACGGGCAGCAGTTGAAAAACTTCCGGACAAGCCTTGGCAAGGTGCGGGGCCGCAAGGGCCCGCTGTACAAGGCGGTAACGGAGGTCATGAGCCTTATGCGCGCCGTGGAGTTTGATGAAGACCAAACGGAGCGGGAGCTTGATCAGTTGCCTGAAGGCCTTCCCGCCGCCGTGGAAAACCTGCTGGAGCAGGTCATGGAATCCTTCGGCGACCCGCCGCCGGGCGATGCCGGCCAAGCCTTGGGGGATATGTTTCAAATGGCCCTGGGCTTTGTATCGGCTGTGGACCGGGGGCTTTCCAATTACGCTTTTCTTTGTTCAAAGCAGGGCCGGGAGCGGTCCATTCGCTTGCTGGCCTTGTCGGTGGCGGAGCATTTGCAGGAGTGCACGAAAAAGCTCAGCGGCGTGGTTTGTTTTTCCGCCACATTATCGCCCCTTTCCGCCATGCAAAAGCTGCTGGGCGGCGGGGAGGAGGATGCCTGCTTCCAGTTGCCTTCGCCCTTCCCGCCGGAAAATTTGCTGGTCATCCGCCACCGGGTGGATACCCGGTACGCCCTGCGCAAAACCACCGCGCCGCAAGCGGCCGCCGCGATCCTGACGGCCTTTGCCGCCCGGCCGGGCAAGTACATCGCCTTTTTCCCCAGCTACGCCTATTTAAAGCTGGTAGGGGCGGAGCTTTTGCTTTTGAACCCCGGCCTCAACCTGCTGGTACAGCAAAACAACATGGAGGAAGCCGACCGGGAATCATATATCGCCCAGTTTACCACCGATGAAACCCCGCTACTCGGCCTTGCGGTGCTGGGTGGCGTGTTCGCCGAGGGCATCGACCTGCCCGGCGAGCGCTTGCTGGGCGTCATGGTGGTAGGCGTGGGCCTGCCCATGGTGTGCCTGGAGCAGGAGGCCCTGCGCCGCCACTACGAAGACGCCCTGGGCGACGGCTTTTCCTACGCCTACCGCTACCCCGGCATGCACAAGGTGCTGCAGGCCGCCGGCCGGGTCATCCGCTCGGAAACCGACCGGGGCGTGGTGCTGCTCATCGACCAGCGGTATTTTCAGCATGACTATTTGTCCCTGTGCCCGCCCCACTGGCGGTTTGAGGGAAATACGCTGGATGGATTCTGGCGGGGGTAAGGGACCGTTCCGAGGGCGCTGCCCCCGGCCCCTGCCAAAGGGATTTCATCCCTTTGGAATCCCATTTGTAATGCAAGTCATCTTCCCCAGCATCCCCCTTACATACTCCACCGAGCGCCTTAATCCCTCCGCAGTCTTGGTTTCCAATACCACCCGAAGGTCAAGCTCCTCAGCCAGCGCCGCGTATTGTGGGATGTCGATTTCCCCGTCGCCAAGGGCCAGGTGGCATTTGATACCGGCGGCGTCATGCATGTGCATGTGGCGCAGCCGGTCCCTGTAATGAAGAATGATCTGCTCATCCCCGCCGCCTATGCAAAAGTTGTGGCCGATGTCATAGGTCAGGGCGAACACCGGGCTTTTGAGCAGCAGCGCAAGGGCTTTTTGCGCAAATTGGTAATGGTGTCCGTCCGTATTCTCCACGCAGATCATGATCCCCGAATCCCCCACAGCCTTTTCGCAGGCATCTTGAAATTCCCGCAGGCTGCCAAGGTACGTGTCCAGATACGCGTCAAACAGATAGGCCTTTTCGCCGGGCAGCTTGAAGTGCACGCCGTGGTGCAGATGCATGTTGACCACCGGCGCTTGAATCGCTTTGGCCATCTCTATGGTTTGAAGCGCTGTCTGCACATACGCCTTGCGCACCAAGGAATTGAAGTCGCAGGGGTTCAGGTTCTCATCCAGGTGGATGGTGTAATACACGCCATAGCGCTTTGCGATATCGCGAAATAATTCCGTATCGATGTTGTCCGGCTGATACTGCGGAAGGTTCATGTTCAGTTCAATAAATCGCAGTCCAAGCGCTGAGCAAAGAGCTGCGCATTCTTCAAGGGTCTTTGTTTCCAACAATGTGGGCATGCCAAAATCCATAGGGCGCCTCCCATCCGTTTGATCAAAACCTGCTACACCACGACGAAAACCCTGCTGCCCCCTGCCGCGTCCTTTTTGACGATAATCTGCCTGTCGATTTTTTGCTTGAGCTCCGCCACGTGGGATATGATGCCCACCAGGCGGTTGCTTTCCGCCAGGCCGTGCAGGGCCTTCATGGCCCGCTGCAGCGTGTCTTCATCCAGGGACCCGAAGCCCTCGTCCACAAACATGGTATCCATGCGTATGCCCCCGGCGGAGGATTGTATTTCATCCGACAGCCCCAGCGCCAGGGAAAGGGCCGCCATAAACGATTCGCCGCCGGATAAGGATTTGACGCTGCGCTGGGAGCCGTTTTGATGGTCGATGACATCCACATCCAAGCCGGCCTGGCTGATGTTGTTCTCCGGCTCGGGCCGCCGCACCAGCTCATACTGGCCGTTGGTCATCACCAGCAAACGCAGGTTGGCCCTTGTCAAAATGCGATCGAAGAACGCCCATTGGATGTAGGTCTCCAGCATGATCTTGTTTTTGCCCCGGGAAGCGCCGTTGGCCGTGTCGGAAAGAGCGCTCATCCACTTCCAGCGGTTCTCCACGGCCTCCATTTCCCCGGCCTTTGACTGTATCCCCTCCAGCATCCGCCGGTTGCCGATGAGCCGCAACTCAAGCAGCCGGCTTTCCTTTTCGAGGCTGCCCTTGTCTTCCTCCAACTGACGCTTTTCTCCCCTGAGCGCAGTAGCATCTATTTCCACTGCGTCCCTCAACTGAGCCTTCAGCGTGGCGATCTGTATTTTATAGGCGTCCGCTGCCTTCTGCCCTGCATCAAAAGCCACCTTTGCGTCATTGACCTCCCGCATGATCCCGTTGCGTTTCCCCTCCAATTCCCGAATGTGCCCGTTGGCTTTTTCCCGGGATGCAAAGGGGAGACGGCTTTGCATTCCTTCCCGCTGCTTGATAAGCTCCGTCTGTGTGGCAAAAAGGGCGGAAATGCTTTGCTTCAAGCCGGCAATGGCTTCTCCCGCCTCCTTGAGCCGGTTTTCCAAAACGGGCAAACCGGCGTCCAGCTCTTTCTTTCGGCGGATCTTTTCCATCTCCGCCCTGATCTTTGCAAGGCAGTCCGCCAGATCGTCCGACGCCTGCTTTTTAGCGCTTTGCAGCCTTTGAGATATTTCCTCAAATGGGCATGCGCCCAGCAACTGCTTGGCCTGTACGGCAATGCCCTCTTTCAGCTGGCCGGCCTGGCCGTTCAGCCTTCCCGCGGTTTCGCTGGCCTTGGTTTGCGCGTCCATGGCGGCGTCATAGGCAGTCTTTAACTGCCGCACTTCCTCCCCGGTGGGCACGCTTGCAGGCCGGTGGGCTGGGCTGGGATGATTCAGCGCGCCGCATATGGGGCAAGGCTCGCCATCATGAAGCTTGGATGCAAAAAAGCCCGCCTGCCCATCCAAAAACGATTGATACTTATCGTTATACAACGCTTTGGCTGCCATAGCCTTATCGCGTTTCCCCTCATACTCCTTCTGGGCCAGCAAAAAGGATCGGTAGAGATTACTGTGCGCCTCCAGGGATTTTTGCAGGTCGTCCATCTCCCGCAGGCTGCGCTCATGGGCATCCTTGCGGCTGCCAAGCCGCTCCAAATCCGCCCCGGCGCTTTGCAACGCGGCAAGCTCCTTCTGGCAGGCTTCCAACTCCTGCTCTATGTTTTTCTGCGAAAGCTCTCCCTGGGCAAGGCCGGCTTTTTGCCGGACCAGCTCCAGATCGTTTCCTTTGATTTCCCTGAACAAAACCTCCAGCCTGTCGTAGTCCTGCAGGCTGTTCCTTAAGACCTCGATCTCGCCGGCCAGCTTGTCGGCCTCCGGCTGCCTTTCAAGCTGGGCATTCAAGGCATTTTGCAAAAGCGAAAACCTGGGCTCCGCCTCCAAAAGATTTTTTTCAGCAGTGCTCAGCTCATTTTTTGCCCGCTCCTGGGCTTCCGCCTTTAAAAGCTGCAGATTCACATCCGTAAGGCGCGCGTCCAGCTGCTTTGTCTTGCCCGAAAGCTTTTCCTGCTCCCCTTCGTCGGACAGAATGAGCGCCCCAATCAGCTCCACCATGTCGCCTGGCAGCATGCCGCCTTCTTTTGCGGCGCGCACGCCAGCTTCCAGGGGGCTGCCCTCGCCTGCGGCCACGCCGTCCACATACTGGCTGATGGCCGTATGCAACTCCCCCCGCTGCCGGACAAGCTTTGCCGTCTCCGCCTTCAGCCTCTCCTGCAGCACTTGGTAAGGAGCGGTCGCAAACAGCTTTTGAAAAATCCGGCGGCGCTCCTCGGTGGTGGCGGTCAGCAGCTTTTTAAACTCGCCCTGGGCGATCATGGCGATTTGCGTAAACTGGGCGCGGGTGATGCCCATCAATTCTTCCACCGCGGCGTCCACGCTTTTTGTCTTTTCCACCGTCCGGCCGTCGGGATAGGTCAGCGCTGCCCTGGCGATTTCCGGGGTGAACCCGCCGCCCCGCTGGCTTGGGCGCATGTACTCCGGATTGCGGCGGATGGTGTAGGTTTTTCCGCCATAATCAAACACGAGCTCCACAAACGTTTTTGTTTCCGGCGCGGCGTATTTGCTGCGCATCATATTCGATTCCCGCATGTCGCCGCTGGGCTCGCCGTAAAGCGCAAACGCGATGGCGTCAAACAGGGTGGTTTTGCCCGCCCCCGTATCCCCTGTGATCAAATAAATGCCTTTGTTTCCCAATTGATTAAGGTCGATCACCGTCAGCCCGGCGTAGGGCCCAAAGGCGGAAAGGGTCAGTTTCAGCGGCCTCATTTTCCATCCCCCCATATTTCCCCGATCAGGCCGGATACGTAGTCGTACTGCTCCCGCGTCATGGGCTGGCCGTTCTGCTTTTCGTAAAAGGCCGCAAACAGCCCGATCGGCGTGCTCTTTTCAATTTGGTCAATGGCCGTGAGCACATTGCTTGACCGGGTCCGGGTGTTGTCGTAATCCAGCAGCGCCACGTTGGGGTACACCACCCGCAGCTTGCCGATAGCGTCCATCACGTCTTCCTCGTCAGTCAGGGTGATGTGCAGATAATCGCTTGCGCCGGCGCTTTGATAGAAGGTCCTGGCGGTCAGCTCCGCAAAGGTACCCCGCAGCTCCCGCACATCCCGAAGGGGCAAAAGGGGCAGGGTGCGGATTTGCACGCTGCCTTTTGTAAAAAGCTCCGCCATCGTCACGGACTTTTCCTGCCTGGCCTCGGAAAAGGAATACTTTAAAGGCGTGCCGCAGTAGCGCACCGTCTCCCGGCTTACATATTGGGGCCTGTGGATATGGCCCAGGGCCACATAATCAAAGGCGTCAAACACCGCCGCGTCCACGTTATCCACGGTGCCCACGGTAATATCCTCTGATTCGCTGAGCACCGCACCGGTCACAAATTGATGGGTGATGAGCAGATTGCGCCGGGATGTATCAACCTTCATGCTGCCGGTCACCAGCGACAACGCCTGATGGTAGGAGCCGATCTCCGTATCGGGGAAGAACCTGCGTATGTTGGAAGGCCGCAAAAACGGCAGCAGATACACATCCACCGGGCCGAAGGTGTCCGTAAGGGTGACGGGCTTGACGGCCCCATCATACACCTGGGAAAGGTATACGCCGCGCCTGTCCATCAGCCGCGCGCCAAAGGCCACCCGCTCCGCCGAGTCGTGGTTTCCGCTGATCACAAACACCTTGATGTCAAGGGCGGCTATGGCGCACAAAAAGTCGTCGAACAGCTGCACGGCCTCCACCGCCGGCACGGACTTGTCGTAGATGTCGCCGGCGATAATGACCGCGTCGGGCTTTTCCGTGCCGGCCATTTGTATGATCTGATCCAGGATGTATTTTTGATCCTCGATCAGGGAAAATTCGCCGAACCGGCGGCCCAAGTGCAGGTCGGACAAGTGCATGAATTTCATAACGCGCATGATCCTTTCCAAAAAAATGCCGGCAGCGCAAACGCGGGCCGGCAGGATGTATGTATCCCCTCAGAAGCTGGCGAATCAACAACAACTGTTTGCAGGCATGCAAAACGCAGGTAATAAATGGACTGTCCTTGCTGCTTGGGCGGGCGGTTGATAACCGCCCCTGCAGCTGCGAAATGTTGGCTGGCTTTTCTTCTGAGTTGGCTTGCTCCGGCAGGGAAGCCAATAAAGATATAACGGTGTAGGGACGAATAGCATTCGCCCGCCTAGTCCCATGCACCGACTGCCGCTATTATAAAGCCAACCATGGAAAGAACGCATCGGCATATGCCTAGCTGTTCTCCTCCCACTTCCAAATGCTCTTGCGGCCCAGCACGTCCACCACCTCGACGGCCAGCTGGCCCGTCAGCATGGGCACCTCCAGCAGGGGCGCAATCTCCGGGGTGTGGCGCAGTCTGGCGGCGTGGGCGTGGGAAATGAACACACCCTCCTTCACATACCCCGCCGACCACTGGTCCACCGCGTCCAGGGTGCCAAATTCAAAACCCGCCGGTATCTTTTTCAGCCCGGCTTCCAATGTGCTTTCCAGCGTGAAGGATTGCAAAGCCACCTCATAAAAGCCCAGCGCTGGCCGTACCTCGCCCAGCAGCGCCGGCTCCCCGCCTTCGCAGGGCCACTCCAAGAGGAAATTTTCCTGCAAAAGCCGCTTTCGGGAAACAGCCACCGCCCCTGCGGAAGCATCCACGCCCAGGAACCTGCGCCCGTTTTTTGCCGCCGCCGCAAGCGTGGTGCCGGAGCCGCAGCATAGGTCCGCCACCAGGTCCCCGGGCTTTGTGGAGGTCAATATGATCCTTTCCAAAAGCCGCATGGGTTTTTGGGTATCATAGCCCGTACGCTGTGGGTCCTTTTGCTGCAGGTGGCTTACGTCGGTCCACACGTCGCTGGGGTAGGCCGGCTCATCATCATAATAGGTATAGACTTTGCCGCCCACCTTGATGGAGCGGTACGCCCGGCCCTGCTCGTCCACATGGCGGCGCATGTGGTTCTCCCGGTTTTCCACCCGGCTGATGGGCGCCTGCGTAATATCAAAGCCAAAATCATCACCCTTTTTATAAAAGAGGATGATGTCATGCTTGCGGCTGAAATGCTTCACCGCCCGGCCGCCCGTCTGATAGACCCACACGATTTCATTCACCATGTTTTTTTCGCCAAAAATCTCATCGCACAGGACCTTCAGATACGCGTGCATCCGGTAATCGATGTGCAAAAAGAAAACCCCGGTATCCCGCAAAAGCTGACGGGCCAGGGTAATCACATCCCGCATGAAGGCAAGGTACTTTTCGCGGCTTTGATAACGGTCGGTATAGGCGGGCAGCACGATCTGATGGCGGCCGGTGAGCCAGCCTTCCTGCCCTACGCGCATGCGGTGCTGGAACACATCCCCCGTGAAAAAGGGCGGATCGATGTACAGGCACTGCACTTGCCCTGAAAATTCATTGACAAGACGGGAGGATAATTGGAGCGCGTCGCCTTTCAACAAAAGCCCGCCTTCCCCCGTGCCGTGGCTTTCCATCCAGGCGCTGCCCAGGGTCCACATCATCCATCCCTCCCCAAAAGGAATGATTCTTTCATTTGTTCGTATGCCGCAAGCGCTTCGTCCAGCTGTAAAAGAAAGGCAAAGTGCTTGTCCTCTTTTATCAGCAGCCCGGCCGCCGCCTTTACCGCATGTACAAATTCCGTCTTCAGGCCTCTCCTGCCGCTTTGCATCAGCGGGCATACCGGCCAGGCCCTGACATCCATGGATATGTTCGCTTTTTGGGTCCCATCCTCCTGCCTTTTTGCCCGTATCGCAAGGGGAAATATGCGGCAGGACAGGGGCCTGTTTTCCCGGGGGCACTCCCCGCGGCAAACAAGCCGTAACCCCAACGGATCAGGCAAAAGCTTTGCCCAGGTTACGTTTTCATAATACCTTTCTTCGCCGGGGAACAGCAGCATCCCGTCCTCCTCGCCGCCCTGGCAGCAGGCCGCGCCGCAGCGCCTGCCGCAATCCAGGTTCAGCGGGGTCACATGCTCCAAATAAGCCCGGGCCGCATCCAACGCATCCAAATCTATGTCCCCTTCAATAAGTGCTCTATCAATATTTTGAGGCCGATCAAAAGCAGCATGGCGCCGCCCGCGATGCCGGCCCGCCTGTGAAGCAGCTTCTTCATTTTGCCGCCCGCAAGAACACCGGCGGTGCAGATAAAAAAGGTGGTCAAGCCGATCACCAGCCCGTGGTGTACCATATATCCGCCGGATACGGCCAGGGATACGCCCACGGCCAGCGCGTCCATGCTGGTGGCCGCGCCCAACATCATCAACCGGCCAAAGTGCATGGGGTCGCCGGGGCAATCTTCTTCCGGGCATTTCTTCAGCTCGTCCCAGATCATCCGGGAGCCGGTGATAAACAACAGCCCGAAGGCCGCCCAATGGTCCAGCGCCAGCAGGCAGAAACGTACGCCCCGGCCCGCCCACAAGCCGATGGCCGGCATCAGCGCCTGGAAAAGCCCAAAGCAAAGGCCCACCTTCAGCGCGTTTTTTATGCCGGGCCTTTGCAGCATGGCCCCCGTGGCCGCAGCGACAGCCAACGCATCCAGCGAAACCGCCAGCGCCGTTACCATAAGCTCCAAGCCGTCCATGCCCTTCCCCCCTTTGCCGGCGCTTGCCTAGGAAGGGTTATATGCATTTTATCACAAAAAAAGACGTGTAACAATCGCAACAGGCTGCCGTCCGCCGTTTTGTCCGCGTTGCCAGAAAAGCGCGAACCGTGCTATAATGACAAAAAAGCACAAGGATGGCGCCATGATCGACATTTTGCTGGCCACCTTTAACGGCGGCCGTTTTTTAAGGGAGCAGCTGGATTCCCTGCTGCACGCCATACCGGAGGACGCCCGGGTGCTCGTCCAGGACGACGGCTCCGCGGACGATACCCCGGCCATCCTTTCGGCCTATGCCCAGGCCCATCCCAATGTGATTCGCCTGACCGAAGGCCCGGCACATGAAAAAAGCGCCAAGGGCAACTTTATGAGCCTGCTTATTAAAAGCGACGCGGAGTACACCTTTTTTTGCGATCAGGACGACGTGTGGGAGCCCGGAAAAATACAAAAAAGCCTTAACCGCATGCGGGCAGGGGAAGAACGCTTCGGCAAGGACTGTCCCTTGCTTGTGCACACGGATTTGAGCGTTGTGGATGCGTCGCTTGGCCCCATCGCCCCCTCCTTCTGGCGTTATCAAAACCTGGACCCCTCGCCGGCAGTAAACCGGCTGCTGGTGCAAAACAGCGTCACCGGCTGCACGGTTTTCATCAACAGGGCATTAAAAGAGCTGCTGAAAAAGGCTCCGGCCGGCGGCATGCTGATGCATGACTGGTGGGCGGCGCTGATTGCCGCATCCATGGGCCATATCCTGCCGGTGGACGAGCCCCTGATCCGCTACCGCCAGCATGGAAACAACCAACTGGGCGCATCAGGCTTTGATCCCGTGCGGGATATGAAAAAGGCCGCCGGCGGTGACGGCGGCTTCCGGCAGCGCATACTGGATACCATGGCTCAGGCAAAGGCCTTTTGCACGGTATACGAGGAGCTTCTTCCCGAAAGCGCCTGGCACGCCGTTTACCGGTATGCCCACCTTTCCATGCACAAAAAGCCGCTGCGCATGCTGATGCTTTTACGCTACGGATATTTGAAAAAAGGGTTTATGCGGGTTCTTGGACAGCTGTATTACATTTGATTTTTTATGAAAAAGGATGATCGGTATGGCAAAGCTCTATTTCCGGTACGGCGCCATGGGTTCCAGCAAAACGGCCAACGCCATCATGGTACAGCACAACTATCATGAACGCAACCAAAAGGTGCTGATGGTCAAGCCCCAACTGGACAACAGGGACGGTGAGCGCACCCTGCGCTCCCGGTCAGGCCTTACCACCGAGTGCAACTTCATGGAAGAAATCGATAGCCTGCCCATTCATGAATATGACTGCGTGATCGTAGACGAGGCGCAGTTCCTGACGAAATCCCAGGTGGAGACCCTGGTGCGCCTGGTGGATGAAGAGAACATACCTGTCATTGCCTACGGTCTGCGGGCGGATTTTCAAGGCAACCTGTTTGAGGGCAGCCGGTGGCTTTTGGCCTGGGCGGATACGATTGAGGAAGTAAAAACCATCTGCTGGTGCGGCAAAAAGGCCACCTGCAACGCGCGCGTGTACGACGGCCAAGTGGTCAAGCACGGCGAACAGATCGTACTGGGCGGGGACAACCGCTACGTCAGCCTGTGCCGCCGGCACTGGCAGCGGGGCGAGCTGGGGCCGTACAAGAATTTGAACATGGAAGATTGACAGCAATAAAACAAGGGCTGTTCTGAACTTCACCTTCAGAACAGCCTCTTTTTTGCGCAATAACCCTGATTATCCTTCCTGGACCGCCGCCTGCGTTGGCTCCCGATGGTTGGAAACAATGTTCCTGAGCCATGTGCCGTTCTTTACCAGAAGCACACCGATCATGCTTTTCAATACCTCGATGCCTTGACAAATGGGATAGAGCAGCAGGATATCCATGCTCGTCATATGCACCAGCAAGAGCGCAAAGGGGATATGAACGCACCAGGAAAACACGCAGTCAAACAGAAATGTGACAATGGTGGATCCGCCGGAGCGCAGGGTAAAATAGCTGCAATGGGCAATGGAGTTGATGGGCATCATGCAGGCGGCGGTCAGGATAAAGCGGGCGGCCAGTATCCGCACACCGTCCTCCACGTTGTACAGCAGCGGAAAAAAGGAGGACAGGCTGGCCATCACCCCGCCAACGATCAGGCAGCTGAAAATGGAAAAGCCCATCAGCTTCCATACGTCTCCCTTGGCGCGCTGCATGTCGTTGGCGCCCAATGCCTGCCCGATCATAATCGCCACCGCGCTGCCCATGGAGATAAACACCACATTGAACAGGTTGCCAATCGTACTTGCAATGCTCATGCCGCCCAGAATCATCAAGCCCCGGACGGAGTAGATCTGCATCAGGGTTGTCACACCCATAGACCAGAATGCCTCGTTGACAAGCAGCGGCAAACCCTTTCGAAGCACCGCGCGAAGCAGCTTTGCGGGCACCAGCAAAGTGCGGTACACGCCGCGCATAAAGCTGTATCTTATATTCCTGTGCGTGCCAATGACGACGATGGCCAGCTCCACAAAGCGCGAAATCACTGTGGAGATGGCCGCGCCGGCCACTCCCAGGTTGGGAAAGCCCAGGTTACCGAATATCAGCAGCCAGTTGCCGCACAGGTTCGTGAGCACCGCCGCAATGCTGGCCGTCATGGGCAGTACCGTTTCCCCCGCCTCCCGCAGAGAACCGGAATAGGCCTGGGTCAGTGTAAAGGGCAAAAGCCCTGCCAGCATAATGATCAAATACTCCCTGCCATGCACCAGCATATCCCGCGCGGTGGCCGGGTCGCCCTCCCCAGTCAGGTACAGCAAAATAAGCCGGTCTCCCAATGCAACGAATATCCCCACAGCAGCCAGAAAAATGCAAGCGCCCATCCAAAGCTTGATGCGAAAGGTATTACGGAAGCCTTCCAAGTCTTTCGCGCCGAAAAACTGCGCCCCGAAGATGCCGGGCCCGGCCAGGCCGCCAAACACGCACAGGTTGAACACAAACAGCAAATTGTTGGCGATGGCGACGCCCGACATCTGCGCTGTGCCCAGCTGCCCGACCATGATGTTGTCCAGCAGATTCACAAAGTTGGAAATGCTGTTTTGGATGATCACGGGAACGATGATGGCAAATACCGCCCGATAGAACTTTTTGTCACCGATGAATGTCTTTCTGAACCGGCCGACGCCCTGCATACTGAACCTCCTGACAGGGTTTGTAAACCCCGGAATACTTATTATATCACGGCACGGCTCCTGATGTACACATGGGAAAAGTGTGCAATAAACCAATTGGTCATACTTTTTTTGTAAGCAAAAGCTGCCGCGCTTGCACCAATGGCTTGGCGTGTACGGCAGCTGTATGATTAGTGAAAAGAACCGGGCTGTTCAAGGGATATTGTCCCTTGAACAGGGGTGCAGGGGGCGGCGCCCCCTGCCTGCTACTCCCGGAAAGGATCCTCCGCCGTGCCCGTGCCCTTTGCGAAGAACAGCGTATCCAGCTTCACACGGATGGCCGGGCGCACGCCGGTTTGGGCATCGTCATAGCGCAGGCCTGGGCTGTATACCACGCCGTTGTAGTATACGATGGCCTGGTTGCTCTCGCTGGTGCCGGCACTCGAGAGCCACCACCAGCCGTCGCCGGCGGAGGAAGCGTGCAGGCCTTTTGCCAAGGCATACGCCGTGCCCTTTGCCTGGCGCGCGGCATCCGACGTGAACCCGAGAACGGGATTTTGCACTTCTTCCTTGCTCAAAAGGTACGCCTTGCCCAGCGCTCCAAAGGAAACAAGAGCCGCCTGCTCCGCGGTGGTAAAGGCTTCAGTGACAAACGCGCCGTTCAAAAAGGTTTGCAGGCTGCTGCCTGAAAAGCCCTTGAAGGCTGTGCCCGTTTCCGCGGCGGCCGCGTCCAGGATCTTGTCGGCAATGAGCAGCGCGGTTCCGTTTTCCACCGACAGCACCCGCCAGAGAATGGGCGTCTTGCCGCCCGTGGTCTCCTGGGGATAGGCGCCCAGGGCCACATACTGCCAGCCCTCCTGATAGCCGCGCAGGCGCAGGTTGATTTCATACCTGTCTTTTAGCTCCTGCGCCCGGCGGGAAGCGTCGGCATACGTCTCCAGCGATTCATACAGGGCAATGGCCTCCTGCACCTTCTGGAAGCCGCCCTCTTTCTGCTTTGCGTCCGCCGCCTGGTACAGGGACTGGCGGCAGCTGTCGGCCAGCATGGCGCTGTCCCGGTAGCTTCCCAGGGCCGCGAATACCTCCAGCGCGCCATGATAATCCTTGGCTTTCAGCAGCCCCTGCCCCGACTGATACTTCTGGGAGAGCATGGCCTGCTGGCATGCCTCCGCCTTTTGACGGCTGTCGCTGTAGCTGCCAAGGGCCAGGAAGGCATCCATCGCCTGCTGGTATTCCCCCTGGGTGAAAAGCGCCTGCGCCGCCTCATACGCCTTTTGGGGGATCGCGGCCGTGCAGGCATCCAGGCGCTTTACGCTGTCGCGGAAGGAGCCCAGGGCTCCGTACGCCGCCTGTGCGCCGGGATAATCCTCCTGCTGCTCAAGCAGGCGCGCCCCGGCATAGCGCAGATACAACGCACTGCTTTTGAAATCGCCAAGGTTTTCAAAGTCCGTTTGGGCCAGGTCAAAATTCCCCTCATTCATGGCTATCAGCGCGGATACGTACAGTACGAACTTGGCGGAATCCTGGTATTCACCCAGCATTTGGAACTCGCTGCGTGCCGCCTCATACTCCCCATAGGCCAGGCAATCCTGGGCGTAGGCATAGCGCGAAGCGCTGTTTGGTCCGCAGCCTGCAAGCAGCAAAAGCCCCGCCAGCATGACAGCGCAAACGGCTGCCGGCTTTAACCCCTTTTTGTGCCCCACATTTTTCATAGAACATCCTCCTCTGCCAACACATTTTCCCCAAAAGGCAGGGAGTTTACGCACAAAAACACCCGGCAGCGTACTGTCTGCCGGGCACAATCTTTCAAAAAATCGGCGGAGCTGTCCGAACGATCCTTCTGCTTTTGTGAATCGAAAGCTTTTGAACGCACCCTACTCCTGATTACCCTCCAGCGCCGCCGCGGCGGCCTCCCACTGTTCATACATGCCTTGAAGCTCTTTTTCGAGGGCCGACTTCTCTGAAAGCACCTCGCTCAACTGTATATAATCGCTGGCGCACTCCTCCACCCTTTTGTCAAAGCCGGCAAGCTTTTCCTCCGTCCTGGCGATGTCCCGCTCCAGCGCATGCAGTTTGCGCTCCGCCTTAGGGTCGCGCCCGGACGGCCGGGCGGCGGGCTTTGGCGGCTTCTCTTTCTCGGGCGGCGGCGCAGCCTGCTCCATTGTCTTGAGCTTTTTGTACCGCTCGTAATCGCACGGCCAGTCGCGGAAAGACCCATCCTCGATCTCCCACACGCGGTCGGCGAACCTGCGGATAAAGTACCTGTCATGGGAGACAAACAGAAGCGCTCCCTCAAACTCCGCCACCGCTTCCTCGATCCACTCCCTTGAGGCAAGGTCAAGGTGGTTCGTCGGCTCGTCAAGGATTAGGAGGTTCGCCCGCGACATCATGATCAGGCATAATTGCAGCCGCGCGCGCTCGCCGCCGGAAAGCTGCGAAATGGTTTTGAACTGATCCTCCCCCCGGAACCGGAAGGCGCCGAGCCGGTCGCGGGCTTCCTGGGGCTTGCAGCTGGTCTCGTACAGAAGCGTGTCATAGAGCGTACGTTCCGGATGCGCAAATGTCACCACCTGCGGAAGATACGCAAAGCGGACGGACGGTCCGAAGCGCGTTTCGCCCATATCCGGTGCCTCAAGCCCCATCAGCATCTTCAAAAAGGTGGTCTTGCCGCAGCCGTTGGGCCCCAGCAGCGCGATTCGTTCGCCGCCCCCGCGCATTGTAATGTTCACGCCGGAAAACAGCGTCTTTTCGCCGAAGGCCTTTGTGAGATTCTCCGTCCAAAGCACCCTGTCCGCCCGGAACGGGTCGGAGTGAAACCCTATCTCCATGCGCGACTGCCTCGTTGGCCGGTCGGTCTCCTGCACGCGTTCGATGCGCTTTTCCATGGCCCGCGCCTTTTTGTGGAGCGCGGGGTTATCGTAGACCGAGCCCCAGGCCTTGAGTCTTTGCACCTGGAACTCCAGCTGCTTGACCTTTGCCTGCTCCCGCTGATAGCGCATCAGCTGCTGCCGGTACCGCAGCTCCTTCTCCTGCGCATAAAAGGTATAGTTACCGCCGTAAAGGTTCGGCTTTCCATCTTCCAGCTCCACAATCCGCGTGACCACCGCGTCCAGAAAGTACCGGTCGTGGGAGACGACAAGCACGGTGCCCTTGTAGCTTAACAGGTAATCCTCCAGCCATTCCATGGAGCGCGTGTCCAGATGGTTCGTCGGTTCGTCCAGGATAAGGACGTCCGTCTTCTCAAGGATCAGCCGCGCCAGGCAGACCCGGGTGCGCTCCCCGCCGGAGAGATCATCGAAAGAACGCCGGCGCATTTCGGCATCGATCCCGAGCCCGTTGGCAACCTTGTTGAGCTCCGTCTCCCATTCATAGCCGCCCAGGGACACGTACTCGTCCATGAGCCTGGAATACTGTCCCGCGTCGCCCGCCTCCATGCCCGCATGGATTTTTTCGATCTCCTCGCTGATCGAAAACACGCGGGAAAACGCCGCGCGCAGCACATCCTCACACATCGTGCCCGGCGTGTAGTCATTGAGCTGCGCCACATAGCCCAGCCGAAGCCCCTTTAGGACGCTGGCGCTGCCCGCGTCGGGCGCAAGCTCGCCTGTGATGATTTTCAAAAGCGTCGTTTTTCCCGCTCCGTTGCCGCCAAGCAGCCCCACGCGCTCGCCCCGGTCCACCTGAAAGCTCACGCCGCTGAGCACGACGCGGTCCTGCGCAAAGGATTTCCTGACAGATGAGATGTTGATGTCGGCCATATCGTCCACCTATAGGAATTGATCATCCCATTATGAAGCACAACACCGCCCGCGTCAACCAAACATTAACAAACTGACAAAATGGTATGAATCAGCAATCTTTTCCGAAATATGAATTCGGTGGTTCCATCAGAAAACCAAAAGATTCTCCTTGACTGTCATTGACATGGCAAGGGTAACGAAAAATACAAAAGCCCGCAGGCTTTCTGACGGAGCCTGCGGGCTTTTGCGGTACAGTCCGGCAGCAGAATCTCCGCCGGAAAATACCATTTGGGGGAGCATGCAGCTTATTGAGCCATCCAGCTCTCGTCCGACGGATTCTTCTGGAAAGCCTCCAGCCGCGCGATGTCCTTTTCGGAAATGTACCCTTCCTCCGCCGCCACCTTGGCCAGGGTCATGAAATTCGTCAGGGACACATTTTCTATTCCGGCTTCCTTCAGCCGGTCGGTACCCTTTTGCATGCCGTAGGTGAAGATGGACACGATGCCAAGCACGTTGGCTCCCGCTTCCCGAAGGGCCTCCACCACCTCTACCACAGACCCGGCGGTGGATATCAGGTCCTCCACCACCACGACCTTTTGTCCCAGGGTGACCTTGCCCTCAATGCGGTTGTTGCGGCCATGGTCCTTGGCGGAGCCGCGGACGTACGCCATGGGCAGGTCCAGAATGTCCGCCACCAGCGCCGCGTGGGGGATGCCGGCGGTGGAGGTGCCGGCCACCAGCTCGCAGCCGTGATAATGCTTTTCGATGAGCGAGGCCAGCCCGGCCTCCACCTGCTTGCGGGCGTCGGGATAGGACAGAATCAGCCGGTTGTCGCAATAGATGGGCGATTTGATGCCGCTGGCCCAGGTAAAGGGATCCTCCGGGCGAAGGAAAACCGCCTCGATTTTGAGCAGGAGCCTTGCCATTTTCTTTTTCATTGGTTTCATCCTTTCTCAGCCAACAAAATCGCTTTTCACCCGCAGCCAGGCGGCCTTGGGGTCTTTTTCCCCGGTGATGGGCCTGCCCACCACGATGTAGTCGGAGCCAAGCTCCCGGGCCATCGCGGGGGATGTCACCCGCTTCTGGTCGTCCATGCTTCCACCGGGATAGCGGATGCCGGGGGTCACGGTGAGGAAACCTTCGCCGCAGGCCTCCTTGACCAGCCTTACTTCCAGGGGCGAGCAAACGACGCCGTCAAGCCCCGCCGCTTTGGCGTTTTGCGCGTATTTCGCCACGGCGCCCTGCAGGCTTTCGCCGATCAAAAGCTCGGTTTGCATCACCTGCTCCGAAGTGCTGGTCAATTGCGTCACGGCAATCAATTGAATCTTCCTGCCCGGCGCGGCTCCCTGGTACAAGCCTTCCCGGGCCGCCTCCATCATGGCGGCGGTGCCGGCGGCGTGAACGTTCACCATGTCAATGTCCAGACGTGCCAGGTTTGCCATGGCCTTTTTGACCGTATTGGGGATGTCGTGCAGCTTCAAATCCAGGAACACAGAAAAACCTTTGTCCTTGATCTCCCGAACGATGTCCGGCCCCTCGCCGTAAAACAGCTCCATGCCGATCTTCAAAAAAGGCTTTTCGCCTTCAAAGCGGGTTAAGAAAGCCATGGTCTCCTGCCGGGTTGCAAAGTCACAGGCGATGATGACATCTTTCATTGGTGCGACCTCCCTATAATATTGGATAGAGCCTGGATGCCGTATTTATCCATCTTCTCCGGCAGCTCTTCCACAATCTTTTTGCAGGCCCAGGGGTCCACCAGGGTCTGGGAACCCACCTGCACGGCGGCAGCGCCCACCGACATTATTTCAATCACATCATCGGCGCAGGTCACGCCGCCCACGCCGATGATGGGAATCTTGACCTTTTCGTAAGCCTGGTACACCATCCGCAGCGCCACCGGCTTGATGGCCGGGCCGGAGAAGCCCGCCATTTTGGTGCATACGATGGGCCGGCCCGTACGGGTATCGACAACCATGCCCAGCAGGGTATTGATCATGGTCAATCCGTCGGCCCCGGCCTCCTCACAGGCCACGGCGATTTCGGCGATATCGGTCACATTGGGCGACAGCTTCATAAATACGGGCTTATGGCATACCGCCTTCACCGCGCGTGTCACCGCCGCCGCACCCTCCGGGCTTACGCCAAAGGCCATACCCCCGTGCTGCACATTGGGGCAGGAAATGTTGACTTCCAATATGTCCACACCCGCGGCGGCGTCCAGCGCCGCGGCGACAGACGCATACTCTTCCAAGGAAAAGCCCGCCACGTTGGCGATGGCCACGCCCTTGTACAGCTTGCGGAGCCTTGGGACCTCGTTTTCCACAATGGCCTTGACGCCGGGGTTTTGCAGGCCGATGGCGTTGAGCATGCCGTCCCGGCATTCCGCCACACGGGGCAGCGGGTTGCCGCACCTGTGTTCCTGCGTGGCCGCCTTGATGGCGATGCCGCCCAGCACATTGATATCATAAAACCTGGACATCTCATAGCCATAGGCAAAGGTGCCGCTGGCGGGGATGACGGGATTTTTCAGCGTAATATCCCCCAGCTTGACTTCCAGTCTGCTCATAGCTTCACCTCCGCACTTGTGAACACGGGGCCTTCCAGGCAGATGCGCTTCATGCCGGTCATCATCTGGCAAGAACAGCTCATGCACACGCCAAAGCCGCAGCCCATGCGAGCCTCCAGGGAAAGCTGGCCTTCCTTGTTTAAAGCGTGCACCGCCTTGAGCATGGGCATGGGCCCGCAGGCAAAGTAGTAATCGTAATCGATCCCCTTGAGCGCGTCGGTAACAAAGCCCTTCATGCCGCAGCTTCCATCCACGGTAGTCACGGTGACCTTGGCGCCCAGGTCTTCAAACTCCCTGACATAAAATACGTCCGCCGCGGTATTAAAGCCCAGCACGCAGTGCACATCCTCGCCTTTTAAGCGCTCCATCAACCCATACAGGGGCGGTACGCCCACGCCGCCGCCGATGATCGCGATGCGCTTTCCCTTCGCGGCAGCCGGGGTAAAGCCGTTGCCAAGGCCGGTAAGCAGGTCCACCTTGTCGCCCGGATGGAATTGGGACAGGCAGGCCGTACCCTTGCCCATAACTTTATAAATCATCTTCATGGAATCAGCGCTCCATGTGCACACGCTGATGGGCCGGCGCAAAAACAGGCCGTCCAAACGCACGTTGGCAAACTGGCCTGGGTGACGGAAGGCGGAGGCATCCCCCGCAAGGGTGATCTCCCATACATCCCTGGCAATGGATCTGTTGTCCTTCACCTCAAAAATGCCCTGTGTAATCATTGCTTACTCCTCGCTGTCTATGGTGGATACCTTTAGTGTAATCTCTTCCAGTACATCCAGCAGCACCTTGGCCGTATCCAAACTCGTCAGCACCGTCACGTTGTTTTCCACCGCCCAGCGGCGAATGAGAAAGCCGTCCCGCCGGTGGGTATCCCCCGCCTGCTCGCTGATGGTGTTGATGACGTAGGCCAGGTACCCCAGCTTCATGGATTCCTGAATTTCGTAGCTGCCCTCGCTGATCTTTTTGCGCTTGCGGGTGCGTATGCCGTTTTCCTTCAAAAACGCCGCCGTGCCGGCCGTGGCCTCGATGTTGAAGCCCAGGTCGTAAAACCTTTTTATCAGAGGCAGCGCCCTTTGTTTATCTTCATCGGCGATGGTGGCCAGCACCGTGCCGTAGTTGACGACCCGCATGTTGGCCGCCTGCAGCGCCTTGTACAGCGCCCGGTTCATGGTGTTATCGTAGCCGATGGCCTCGCCCGTGGATTTCATTTCCGGCGAAAGGTAGGTATCGGCCCCCCGGAGCTTGCTGAAGGAGAATACCGGCGCCTTTACATACCAACGTTTCCTTTCTTCGGCAATGCCGGTGGAAAACCCTTGCATCTGAATGCTTTGGCCCAGCGCAATTTTCGTGGCCATGTTGGCCAGGCGGATGCCCGTGGCCTTGGAAATAAAGGGCACCGTGCGGGAGGACCTGGGGTTCACCTCGATGACAAACACCTGCTCGTGGTCGTCCACAATAAACTGCACGTTGAACGGCCCTTTGATGCCGATGCCCAGCCCCAAACACACCGTGTAGTCGATGATGGTCTGTTTGACCGCATCGCTTGCCGAGAAAGGCGGGTACACGCTGATGGAATCGCCGGAGTGTACACCGGTGCGCTCCACGTGCTGCATGATACCGGGAATGAACACATCGGTTCCATCGCATACCGCGTCCACCTCCAACTCCTTGCCGGAGATGTACCGGTCCACCAGCACCGGCTGGTCCTCAGTGACAAGCACGGCCTCGCTCAAATACCGCTTCAGCCCCTCATCGTCATGCACAATCTGCATGGCTCGGCCCCCCAGCACGTAGGAAGGGCGCACCAATACGGGATAGCCCACGGTGTTTGCGGCCTGCAAGCCATCGGTTAAGGTGGTGACCGCCTTGCCCGGCGGCTGGGGAATATCCAATTGCCGCATGGTCTTTTCAAAGCTGTCCCGGTTCTCCGCCCGCTCGATGGCCGCAACATCGGTGCCGATGATGGGTACGCCCAAATTATGCAGCCGCTCCGCCAGGTTGATGGCCGTCTGGCCGCCCAGGGAGACGATCACGCCGTAGGGCTTTTCCATGTCGATGATATTCATCACGTCTTCCACGGTCAGGGGCTCGAAATACAGCTTATCGCTGACGGAATAGTCCGTGGATACGGTTTCCGGGTTGTTGTTGATGATGATGGCCTCAAACCCGGCCTCCCGTATGGCCCAGATGGCATGGACCGTGGAATAGTCAAACTCCACGCCCTGGCCGATGCGGATGGGCCCGGCGCCCAGCACCACCACCGACTTTTTGCCCGTGACCTTCGACTCATTTTCCGCCTCGTAGGTAGAGTAGAAGTAGGGGATGTAGGAATCAAACTCGCTGGCGCAGGTGTCAATCATCTTGTATACCGGCAGGATGCCGTGCTTTTTGCGCAGGGTGTAGATATCCGACTCGGTCGTCTTCCACCACTTGCCGATGTACCCGTCGGAAAGGCCCATGCGCTTTGCGGCCCGCAGGGTATCGATACAGCCTATGTTGCCCTTGACTTCTTTTTCGAAATCAATGATCTTGCGGATTTTGCTGATAAAGAAGTAATCGATTTTCGTGATATCGCAGATCCTGGCCGGGTCCTCGTTCCTTCGCAAAAGCTCGCCGATGGCGTAGAGCCGCTCGTCGGTGGGGTTTTTGATCAGGGCCAGCAGGTCGTCTGTGGGTACGTTGTCAAACTTCTTCAGCCAGATGTGGGTGACGCCCGCTTCCAGAGAGCGGACCGCCTTTAAGAGGCTTTCCTCCATGGTGCGGCCGATGGCCATGATTTCTCCCGTGGCCTTCATCTGCGTGGACAATTGCCTATTGGCCTTGTCGAACTTGTCAAAGGGAAACCTGGCAATCTTGGTGACCACATAATCCAGGGTCGGCTCAAAGCTGGCGGGGGTGTTGGCGATGCGTATCTCATCCAGCGTCATCCCCACGGCGATCAGGGCGCTGACCCTGGCGATGGGGTAGCCGCTGGCCTTGGAGGCCAAAGCCGACGAGCGGGATACCCTGGGATTGACCTCAATCACATAATACTGCATGGAATAGGGGTCCAGCGCGAACTGTACGTTGCAGCCGCCTTCGATGGCAAGGGCCCTTATGATGCGCAGCGCCGCGTCGCGCAGCATATGGTATTCCTTGTTCGTCAGCGTCTGGGAAGGGCAGACCACAATGGAATCCCCCGTATGCACGCCCACGGGATCGATGTTTTCCATATTGCAGATGGTCAGGGCCGTGTCGTTTTTATCCCGCATGACCTCGTATTCGATTTCCTTGTAGCCCCTAATGGACTTTTCCACCAGCACCTGGCCTACCGGTGACAAGCGCAGCGCGTTTTCCGCAACGATCAGCAGCTCCTCCTCATTGTCGGCAAAGCCGCCGCCGGTACCGCCCAGGGTAAACGCCGGCCGCAGCACCACGGGGTAGCCAATGCGCTTGGCCGTGTCCTTCGCCTGCTCCATCGTTTCCGCGATGCCGGAGGCAATCACAGGCTCGCCGATCTCTTCGCACAGGGCCTTGAACTTTTCCCGGTCCTCGGCTTTATTGATGGAGTCAAACCCGGTGCCCAGTATCTCGCACCGGCACTCCCGCAGCACTCCCTTTTGGTGCAGCTGCATGGCCAGGTTCAGGCCCGTCTGCCCGCCCAAGGTGGGCAAGAGCGCGTCGGGCCGCTCCTTGCGGATGATCTTGGCCACGTATTCCAGCGTCAGCGGCTCCATGTAGACCTTGCTGGCAATATGGGTATCGGTCATAATCGTGGCGGGGTTGGAGTTGACCAGGATCACCGTGTACCCCTGCTCTTTCAAAGCCAGGCAGGCCTGGGTGCCGGAATAGTCAAACTCCGCCGCCTGGCCGATGACGATGGGGCCGGAGCCGATGACCAGTATTTTATAAATGTCTGTGCGCTTAGGCATGCTGCATCCCCCCTTGCTCCTTGTGTTCTTTCATATGATTCAGGAAGATGTCGAACAGGTAATCGCTGTCCTGGGGGCCGGGGGCGCTTTCCGGGTGGTACTGCACGCTGAAAATGCGCTGATCGTCGCTTAGCAGGCCTTCGGCGGTGTTATCCAGCAGGTTGATGTGGCTTAAGCGCAGAGATGATCCGGCGAGGCTTGATACATCCACCGCGAAGGAGTGGTTCTGGCTGGTGAGCTCCACCTTGCCGGAACCCATATTCTTCACCGGATGGTTGCCGCCCCGGTGGCCGAACTTCATCTTATACGTCTTTGCGCCGTTGGCCAAGGCAATCATTTGATGGCCCAGGCATATGCCGAAGATCGGCAGCCGGCCCTGAAAAGCTTTGACCAGGTTTACAACCGGCTGCACATCCTCCGGGTCGCCGGGACCGTTGGACAAAAACAGTCCGTCGGGCCGGAGGGCCAGCAGCGCTTCCGGGGTGGTATCATAAGGCACCACGGTCACGTTGCAGCCTTTTTGGTTGAGGCGCCGGATAATATTATGCTTGATGCCGCAGTCTACCGCCACCACGCTGTACATAAAGTTCGGCGTGCGGCTGTACCACAGCTTTTTGCAGCTGACCCGCAGCACCTGGTCGTGCATTTCGGGGGTGACCTTCAATCTTTCCAGCCCATCCGCAACGCTCACCTGCGCGCCGGTGAGCAGCGCCCGCATGCTGCCCTCATCCCGGATCATGCGCGTAATTTGCCTGGTATCCACGCCCTCGATGCCGGGGATGTTGTTTTCCGCCATCACCTCCGCCAGCGTCTTGGTATAGCGGAAGTTGGAAGGGTCGTCGTTGTATTCCCGAACAATAAACCCACCGAGTTTCGGCGTGCGGGTCTCATAATCTTCCTCGTTGAGCCCATAATTGCCGATCAGGGGATAGGTCATGCACACCATCTGCCCGCAGTAGGAAGGGTCAGACAGAATCTCCTGATACCCCACCATGCTGGTGTTGAACACCACCTCGCATACCGTATCGCATTCCGCGCCAAAGCCTGTGCCCATAAACTCCCGGCCGTTTTCAAAAATCAGCTTTCTATTGAGCGTGTTCAATCTCTTTCCTCCTTGCCCAAGGGCTCCGCCCTTGGGAATCCTGCCACCCAAGGGCCCTGCCCTTGGGAATCCCGCCAAAGGGATATATCCCTTTGGAATCCCGGTTTATTATGAAGGGAATGATTCGCCATGGAAAACTCGCAGCTTTGTAGGGGCGGTTATCAACCGCCTGCCCAATAACATCATCCCTGTCCTTCATCGACAGGCCGCCTCGTTTCAGATCCTTTCCCTGCCAGGAGAAGGTGGCGCGTAGCGCCGGATGAGGTCCTCACCGTACGGGTACTTACCTGTTTGACCTCATCAGTCACCTTCGGTGACAGCTTCCCCTACCATGGGAAGCCTCTGCACGCTTGCCGCGGCCCTGTTCCAGGGCTTCTGCGTTTCTGTTCAAGGGAAAGCCCACGATATTGCATGCTCCATTTCATATTAAGGAATTCCTTAATATGAACATTTCTCCCCACATTGATTATCGACATCCTTCGCCCATACCGAAACCACTTTTGTGAAAAATCTGTCTACCCTGGCGGAATGTCGCAACGACCCTTCCCGTCAACTCCCTGCCCTCAAAGGGCGTCGCCCTGCCCATGGACGCAAACTTTTCCGGTTCCACCCGCCAGGCTTCGTTCACATCCAGCACCGTGATATCCGCCCTGGCCCCGACACGCAGCGCCCGCTCCCGTTTGAGCAACCTGGCCGGCGCGGCTGTCAGCTTGTCCAGTAATTGCTCCAGCGTCATCCTACCCGTTTTCACCAGCGCCGTATAGCACACCGCAAAGGCTGTCTCCAACCCCACCACGCCAAAGACGCTGTTTTGCAGCCCCCGTCCCTTTTCTTCCACCGTATGAGGGGCGTGATCGGTGGCGATGCAATCAATGGCCCCATCGCACAACCCTTCGATAATTGCGTCCCTGTCCTCCCGGCTGCGCAGCGGCGGATTCATTTTGAACCGGCCATCATCCTCCGCGATATCCTCATCACAAAGCATGATTTGATGGGGCGTGCATTCGCAGGTCACCGGCAGCCCCTGGCTTTTCGCCTTTCTGATCAGCGCCACGCTCTCCTTGGCGGAGATGTGGCACACATGGTAGCGCACCCCGGTTTTTTCCACCAACTCGAGGTCTCGTTCAATTTGACGCCATTCCGATTCGGAAGGGATGCCGGGCAGGTTAAACCGCCTGGCCGCCATGCCCTGATGTACGCAACCGCCCTTTTCAACCAGGCTTTCATCCTCGCAGTGGGCCGCCAGCAGCCCGCCCACGCGCTTGATTCTCTCCATGGCAGCCAGCATCATTTCCTCCGATTGCACGCCCTTGCCGTCGTCGGAGAACCCTGCGCAAAAGGGCGCCAATCCTTCGATATCCGCAAGCGCCTGCCCCTTTTCGCCCATCGTGATGGCACCGTAGGGGACCACTTCCACCACGGCGTCCCGGCGTATGATATCCAACTGCCGCGCTAACGCCTCCATGCAATCCGGCACCGGATTTACATTGGGCATGGCGCACACGGTGGTAAAGCCCCCCGCCGCCGCGGCCCTGGTGCCGGTGGCAATGGTCTCTTTGTGCGAAAGCCCCGGCTCCCGAAGGTGGACGTGCACATCCACAAACCCCGGCGATACGATCATCCCTTCGGCACAAAAAACCTCCGCACCGGGCGCGCAGATGGTTTCGGCAATGATTTGAACCATGCCGTTTCCCACCATTACGTCGGCTCTTTGCAGCCTGCCTTCCGTGTAAACCGTCCCGCCCCGTATCAATAACCGCTTGCTCATATTAGCCCTCAACAGCGCGCCGCAGCGCCGCCATGCGCACGTACACGCCGTTTTCCATCTGCTTGAAAATGCGGGATCTTTCGCATTCCACCAGCTCGTCTGCAATCTCCACATTGCGGTTCACCGGGGCGGGGTGCATGATGATGGCATTTTTCTTCATCGTATCCATACGCTTGCGCGTGAGGCCGTACCGCAGGTGGTAATCTTCCTGGCTCATATGGTCCCGCATGCGGTGCCGCTCATATTGAATTCTCAGCAGCATCACCACATCGCTGGTGGTAACGGCCTCCTCCAGGTCTTCTGAAAAAAGCTCCGGGGCCATGTATTCCTCCGGACCGGAGACCACCACCTTGATGCCCAGCCTTCGCATGATCTCATAATTGGTGTGGGCCACCCGGGAGTGCCGCACATCGCCGATGATGGCCACCTTCAGCCCGTCAAATCCGCCAAACTCCTGCTGTATGGTCAAAAGGTCCAGCAGCGACTGGGTGGGATGGTTGCCCGTGCCGTCGCCGCCGTTTAAAATCGGCGCCCGCACATGGCCCAAAAGCTCCCGGTAATACTCGTTCTCCGAGTGGCGGATCACCAGCGCGTCCACGCCAAAGCTGTCAAAGGTCTTCACCGTGTCATAAAAGCTTTCGTTTTTCTTCAAGGAAGAAGACTCCGGATGAAAATAAATGACCCGCATTCCCAACCTCTCTTCTGCAACGCAGAAACTGTATTGGGTGCGGGTCGAAGCCTCGAAAAAAAGATTACACGCCACGAAACCGGAAAGATTGGGAAAAACCGCTTTGTCCCGGTAGGTTTGCGCCTCGTTTAAAAGCGCCATGACCTCCGAGACTCTAAGCTCACTGAGGGTTAACAGGTCTCTTGCCACGTCTCTTCCCCCTTTATTTTCTTTGCGGAGTGACCCACAAATTGCCCAATTATAGCATAGGGCTTGTCCATGTGTCAATCTGTTCGCCTTACAAATTCCAAACGTTTTTGCAATATTCGCAGCCTGGTGTCAGAAATTGATTTGCCACGCTTTCCCCCTGTGCTATACTGGAAAAAACACCTGTCCATGGGAGGGGTACAAAAGATGGACCGCATCCTGCTGGTGGAGGACGACCGCTCCTTGCGGGAGGATCTCTCCGCCGTTCTTGTCAAGGAAGGGTATCAATGCGACACCTGCGAAAGCATCCTCGCGGCCAGGCAACGCATGGGCGAAGCCTATTCCCTGTATATCCTGGACGTGCTGCTGCCCGACGGCAACGGCATTGCGCTATGCAAGGAGCTGCGGGCCAAAGCCGACGCGCCGGTGCTGTTTCTGACCGCCTGCGACGATGAGATCAATACCGTAAACGGGCTGGACGCCGGCGGCGACGGCTATGTCACCAAGCCCTTCCGCCTGATGGAGCTGTTATCCCGCATACGGGCGCTGCTTAGGCGCACCGCCGGGGAACCCGACGCCTGCCTGCGCACAAACGGGCTTTGCGTTCACATAAAGGAGCGCCGGGCGCTGGAAAATGGAACACTGTTGATGCTTACGAAAACCGAAATGGACCTTTTGCTCATGTTCCTGCGCCATCCGGGCCAGGTGCTGACTCGCGGACAGCTATTGCAGCGCCTGTGGGACGACAGCGGCGATTTTGTGGACGACAACACCCTGTCGGTACACGTAAGCCACCTGCGGGAGAAAATCAAAAGCCTGCCCCTTGCAACAGTGCGGGGCGTGGGGTATCTGCTGGATGCCAAGGTAGGGAGGGTCAGCCCATGAGCCTGCGCAACCAAAGCTTCCGGCGGCTTTTGCTGGGCCTTATGCTGCTGGTGCCCGCAAGCCTTACGCTGTTTTTGTGGGTTTCCCCGCTGGCCGGCTATCTCGCGGGGATCGTGGGAGCAGCCCTCATTGCCGTCATCACCCAAGTCATGCTGTATGGCAGCATCCGCCGCATCGTAAGACAGGTGGATGCGCTGATGAGCGGCGGAGCGTTTGACAAAGCGCCTATATTGAAGGAAGGCGACCTGATGGCGCTGTATGCAAGGCTCATTCTTTTAAACAGCCGGCTTCAAAGCGCCGCTTCGCAAAAGCAAGAGGACAAGCAGTTTATGCGCCGGTTTCTGGAGGATGTGGCCCACCAATTGAAAACGCCCCTTTCCTCCCTGCGTTTGAAGCTGGAGGCCCAGGAAATGGCGTCAGGGGAACCATGGCTTTCGGCCTGCATCGCGCCCATCGACCGCATGACCTTTCTCATCCAATCCCTTCTAACGATCGCCAGGCTGGAGGCCGGTGCGCTGCATATGGCCTTCGTTCATGAAAAGGTGGGCGATACCGTAAGCAGGGCGGCGGAGGCCCTTGCGCAGGCACTTCACCAGCGGGGCCAGCGCATCAAGATCACGGGGGACGAAGCGCTGCGCTTCCGCCACGACCCAAGGTGGCTGATGGAGGCATTGGAGAACCTTTTCAAAAACGCCTCCACCCACAGTCCGGCAAACGGCAGCATTGAAGCCGCCTATGATATTGCTGGAGATGAAGCCGGCCCCATGCTCCGCATACAGGTCATGGACCAGGGCGAAGGCATCCCCCGCGAAGACCTGCCCAAGGTTTTCGACCGTTTTTATCAAGGCAGCGAGAAAAGGAAAACGGAGGGCGCCGGCATCGGCCTGGCGCTTTGCAGGGCCATCGTCGCCGCCCATCACGGGGATATCCGCGCCATGAACCGGGAGGGCGGCGGAACCATTTTCATCCTCATGCTGCCCGCGGTCATCGGCAGCGTGAAGGCCGATAGAAGCAACTGAGAAAAAACTGCATTCTTTAGAAAATCTTAAGATTCGTCCGTTACCCTGTATACAAAAGGGGGGCGGTTGTATGCCGGTGATCGAAACAAAGAGCCTTTGCAAAACCTACGGACAAAAGCAATTAAGGGTGGAAGCGCTCAAGGCCACGGACATGGCCATCGAACCGGGCGAGTTCGTGGCCGTCATGGGCCGCAGCGGCAGCGGCAAATCCACGCTGCTGCACCTGCTGGGCGGTTTGGAAACGCCAACCTCCGGCGAGGTGCTGATCGAGGATATCGCCCTGTACAGCCTCCGGGAGCGGGAACGCACGGTCTTCCGCCGCCGGAGGCTGGGCTTTGTGTTCCAGTTTTTCAACCTGGTGCAGGAACTGACTGCCTATGAAAACATACTCCTGCCGCTGATGCTGGACGGCCAGGCGCCGGATGAGGATTACGTGAAGGATGTGATCCACACCCTGGGCCTTACGGACAGGCTTTACCACTTGCCCGGCGCCCTCTCCGGCGGCCAGCAGCAGCGGGTGGCCATCGCCAGAGCCCTGGTCACAAAACCGGCGGTGGTATTCTGCGACGAGCCCACCGGCAACCTGGACGGGAAATCGTCTCAGGAGATATTGACCTTTTTGCGGCTTACCCGGCAAAGGTACCACCAAACCTTGGTCATGGTCACCCACGATCTTTTGATGGCGGAAGGCGCCGACCGTATCCTCACCTTAAGCGATGGGGTCATTCTGCCCCCTGCCGGGGAGGAACGGCCATGAAAAATCCTTTGCGCAAGCTGGTTTTCTCCGGCCTGAAAAAACACCCGACCCAAAACATTGCCGCCGTTTTGATGATGAGCCTGTGCTTTTGCTTTGTCACCGCGGCCACGCTGATGTATGACAGCTGGGAAAGGCTGCAAAGGTGGGAAATCCAACAAAGATACACTTCCGCCCAAGCCATGCTGCTGGATGCGGAGCCGGACGTTTGGCAGAAAATGCAGGCCGCTTTTCCCCTCAAGGCAGCCGGACAGATACTGGCAGCGGGCAGCCATGACCTGGGGGAGGACTACAATCACCTGAAAATCACGGTGGGCTCCCTGGATGATTCGGCCTTATCCATGAGCGGCTTCACCCTGCAATCCGGCACATGGCCAAAGGAGGCCGGGGATATCGCCCTGTCCGATTACAGCCTGATGCGCCTTGGCCAAAATACGCAAATCGGCGGGCAGCTGGCTCTTGACCTGACGCCTGCAAAAGGGACGGGCAGCAGTGCAAAAGTTGCAAAAACCTTCCGCCTGACCGGCATTTTTACAGATTATACGGAACACCTGAAGGGTAGCCTTGGGGGATATTTCTACAACAGCGACATGACCCAATTCTCCTTTAACAATTTGCCGGTTGAAAGCTGCATTCCTACCGCGCTTGTAACGCCGGAGGAAGCGGATCGCATTGCCGGCGCGCTGGATGGCGGCAAAACAACCTATTTTATGCAGTTTGCCGGCAGGGATGGCGCCTTGATCAGCGATTGGGACCTGATCACCCTCAACGAAGAAGTTATCGGCCCATTTTTTCAGGACCTGCTTGACCCCACCCGGACGCTGTGGTACACGGGCGAACTGCCCGAGGATGAGCTGCCCTACTTTGTGCGCAACGATTCGGCCTACTGCTGGGATGACCGCCTCCGCATTCTGGGAGAGCAGGCGCTGCGCCTGGCGGTGGGCCTTATCATCGGCGGGCTGGCAGTGCTTTTGCTGGGTTCGGGCATTGCCAGCTCCTTTGAGATACGCCTGGACAGCCGGCGTCAGCAAATCGGCCTGATCCGGGCCATCGGCGCATCCCGCTGGCAGGCGGTGCGCCTGATGCTATTGGAGGCGCTGATGCTGCTTTTGCCAAGCCTTCTCTTGGGGGGCGGGTTGGGCAGCCTGGCCGCAAAACTGAGCCTTGACCGTCTTGCAGACATACTGGATAGCCCATATATATTTGCTTTCCCCAGCATATCCGTCCTGCTCTGGGGCCTTGGCATCTGCTGCTTCTTCCTTTGCCTGTTCGCGCTTCGGCCCATGCTGCGCCTGACACGCAAAAGCCCCGTGGCACTGTTGAACCTGCAGGGCAGTGTAGGCGCCGCAAAAAAAATCAGACCCAAAAAGCGCCTGCCGCATCACCCCCTGCGTTTTCTGGCCCGCCGGTATGTGCGGCTGCACCGGTTCCGCCACATATTTCCCGTGCTTGTACTCTCCGCCTGTCTGGCGCTTACAATGGTAGTCATGAGCATTTATGAAAAGAATTTGGTGCGGTACGATGATCGTGCAGTGAAGGATGAAGACCTGATCACCCTGGAATACCGCAGGCCCTTCTGGGCCAGTTATACATCCGATCTCGAATTGGATGTCCGGGCAATGGACCCCGAAGATGTATTGGATATGAGCTATGTGCCGGACGCGGCTTTTGAGAAGGCCAAGGCACTTCCCGGGGTAACCGCCGTTACAGCCGCCAGGCGCGTAAGCTGGCCGGTGCTGTTTTTACAGCCTGATCAGGTGACTGATTATACCAGAAATGCCGATTGGTCCTTTAATGAGGAAGCTGAATACAACCGTGGCATCCAGGCCAGAAAGAAGGCGGCGCAGTACGCCGGCATGCCGGAGAATCTTCACCCGTTGATGTCCCAAAGCCTCAAATGGCCCGAAGCGGGCATACTGGGCATGGATGAAGAAAGCCTGATCCGTCTGAAAGACTCCCTGCTCGCCGGCGCCATCGACCTTGACGCCATCCGCAAAGGCGAAGCGGTGCTGCTGGGCGCGTCCAGCTATTTCAAGCGGCCTGATCCCTATGGCTGGGACAGCGGCCTGACAAATCAGCGCAAGGGCGCGTATATCTACAGCAACGACGCCTTCCGCGTGGGGGATACGATCACCTTCGGCAAACTGTTCATATACGAAGAAAATGGGAGGCTGAAATGGAAGACAGTTACCCAAACATCCCGCATCTGCGGCCTTGTCAATACCAACCCCGGCGCAATATATACCACTGCGGACCGCTACAGCGCCTGGGGCTTTCCCGGCGGCATCGCCTATATGCAGATACGCCTTGCCATGGACGGCAGCTACGACAGCGCCTACCGAAGCCTGGATATGCTGGCCAAACAATACAGCTTTGACCTGAACAGCCGGTATCAAAGCCAAATTCAAAATCGCCGGTCGTTTGAGGGAATGGTATTCCTGTACCGGGCCATCCTCTTCATGCTGGGGGCCATGGGTCTGGCGCTGCTCGTCAGCAACACCTGGAGCCGCTTGTCCGTGCGGGAAAAAGAAATATCCCTTTTGCGGGCGGTAGGCATGGAGGGTGGAAAAGTGCTGCGGCTTTTGTTCGGCGAATCCATCCGGGACGGCCTTTGGGCCGCGGCCATCGGCACGGCGCTGGGCGTTATCGCCTGCGCGCTGGTCAACAACCTGCTCGGTTTTGGCGAGGACATGGCGGCCGGCCGGCAGGGCATCGCCTTTTACCTGTCACTGGCAAAAGATGTGCCCCTCTCTGCCCCGGCCATTGCTTTGGCGTTGTATCCCCTGACCGGGCTCGCCGTCTCCGTGGGTTGGATCAAACGAATGACAGCGGACAGCATCGTGGCGGGCATCCGGCAGGTGGAGTGAGGGACGCCGGGGAGGCGCTGCCTCACTGGACCCTACCGCCAAAGGGATGCATCCCTTTGGAATCCCTGTATCTAATATAAAAGCCCTGCCTTGTCCGCTAAAACAAGGCAGGGCCTTACCGTGCGAATATGCATTTTTCAAAAGAGCTGTTAGTCCCTCACCGCGATGCACTCGATTTCAATGGCCGCGCCAAGTGGCAGCTTGGAAACCTGCACGCAGGTACGGGCCGGAAAATCCTTTTGGAAGGCCTCGCCGTACAGCGCGTTGACGGGCGCAAAGTCCGTAAGGTCCGTCAAAAACACAGTGGCCTTCACCACGTGGTTAAGGTCAAGGTTCAATTCCGCCAATACGGTGCGCAGGTTTTCAAAAATCTGGCCGGCCTCAATAAGTACGCCGCCGTCTTTCAGCTTGCCGATGGCGGGGTCGATGCCCAGCATGCCAGATAAATACACCGTTCCCGCCGCTTCCACCGCGGTGGAATAGGGACCTACCGCCTTGGGCCCCTTCTCCGTCAGAAAATGTTTGATTTCCATCGTTCATCCACCTTACCTTTGTGTCACGCCGACATAAAATTGCGGCGCGCGGGCCTCGTATGTATCCTTGGACAACAGCTTGCGCTCCGCTTCCTGGCCTCCAACCTTCTTCACCAGATAGGTTTCGACTACATAGCCTTTGCGGCCCTTGGCCTTTTCTTTCCTCTCGTCCACATAGATAACGTATGTTCCCTTTTTATCCTTTACGTCCACCGGTTCAGGGATCGGTATTTCCTGCATCACTTTGGAAACCATCTCATACGACACATCCCCCAAGGAAGGGCCGTACATTTTTACTTCGGTGATTAGGCGCTTGCGGTTGGAGGGGTCGGATTTCACCGCGGCAACGATGTATATATCACCCTCTGTGTTGTTTCTGAACACAAAGTCGATCTTGCGGTTTTTGGTCATGTACACCGTGGCATCCATGCCCAGGTCCGTATAGCTGACAGGCCCGGAATGGGGCTCGCGATCCACAATTTCCAGCCCGGCCTGCGCCGCCGCCAGGTACACCGTGGTGCTAGCCTGGCAGACGCCCCCGCCAATGCCCTCCGTCAGCTCGCCGTAGGCATATTCCAGCGCCGGGAAAAAGCCGTTTTCCTCCGTTCGCCAGCCTACAACATTATTGAAGCTGAATTTGTCACCAGGCTTCAAAACCGTGCCGCTGAGCAGCTCAAAGGAACGCCGGATGTTGTTGTTGCGGTTCTCCACACTATCCGAGGCGATGGGCGTGACCGCCCTTGAACGCAATACCCGATCTTGCGCAAGGGCCGCAGCCGTTATTTCCGGCGCAATCGGTGTCAGTTCGATCTGCACGTCGCCGCCCTGCGCGGTTGCAACCATTTCATAAATCTTCTGCTTCAACGGCTCAATGTCCACTTGCTGACCAGGCACCTCGGCGGTATAGATAAACGGATCGGACGCATCGTCGTTGAATGTGACGGAAGCGTTTTGCGGCGCCCGGTAGGCCTCATTTTTCAACGCGACCAGCAGTGCGTCCACCGGCTCGGTATTGGCGCCGGGGGTGGCGGAATAGAACTTGGCCTCCCTGTTCCGGGCTCCATCGATCTGCCCTTTCCTGTCAAAGATCGTGCCACGGTGCCCCACGGCCCAGGCGTTGTTCAGCGCATCGCGCACATCATAGGTAATCCCCAGCATCTGGCTGTCGATGCGCTTATACTCCCTGTCCCCCACCATCAGGCGGATCACAAGGCTGTCCGTTTTGCTGCTGACGCCGTTTCGCACGGCGTCCACGCCCTCTTGCGCGGTCATGCCGGAAAGCAGGATATTATCCACATACACATTGGGCGCAAACACCTTTTCATAAGGCTGCACCTCCAGGTATGTTTTCAAATAAAACGCGCCAAAGGCAAGCAGGCAGCATACAACGGTGATAAACAGCACGCGGCCAATCCCCGATTTGGGCTTGGCCCTGGGCTTGGGCTTTTTTTGCCCGGCGCTGGCGGCATACTCCTTCAGCGCCTCCCGCTGGGGCATTCTGGCTTCCAGCGGCACGCGCATGTCATAGGGGGCAAATCCGTTGGGGGAGACGTCTTTCGCGTTCCGCTTGGCTGATTTGGGTTCCGGCCGGTTGGGGGGGTGGTATCCTTGCTGATACATGCGAATTCTCCCTGTAAGCAGGTTCATCTATGGTGAGGTACAATCAATTAACGGACAAGAAGACCAATAACTTCCAATAACTCGAAAATATCTTCCCTTGCCGTATGCCAGTGAGGCAGCATGGCCCCGATATCCAGATGCCGGCCATCCTCGCCGTGAAAATCGCTGCCGCCGGTAACGATGAGGTGAAGCGACCTGGCCATGCCGTCCCACACCTTTGTCATAGCCGGCAGGTGGGACGGATGGTAGGCTTCCAGGCCCAAAAGGCCCTCGTCCTTCCATTGCGCCAGCAGCAGGCGCACGTCCTGGGAATCCATTTTCAGCAGCCCCGGATGGGCGATGGCGGGCGCCGCGCCCTCTTCGCGCATCAAACGGATCACCTGGGATACCTTTCGTTTGGGCCTGGGCTCAAACCCCGGCCTTCCGGGGGAGAGATACTTGTCAAAGGCGTCGTACAGGCTGTCCACGATGCCCCTTTTCACCATGGCACGGCCGATATGCGCGCGCCCCAGGCTTTGGGCCTGAGGCGGTGCGATTTCATCCAGGCCGATGGAAAGGCCAAGATCCTTCAGCTTTTCCACCATTTTGCGGACACGTTCCTCCCGCTCAAAGCGCATATCCTGCAAAAGTGAAAACAGGCGCTTCATGCCGCTGTGAATGCCAAAACCCAGAATGTGAACCTCGTTGTCGCCGCCGGCGCTGATCTCCACGCCGGGAATCAGCAGTATGCCCGCCTGCGCCGCGGCCGATTGCGCCCGTTCCAACCCGTCAATGGTATCATGGTCGGTGATGGCAAGTACGTTGATTCCCTTTTCCTGCGCCATGCCGATCACCCGCGCCGGGGCGTACTGCCCGTCGGAGGCGTCGGTATGAACATGTAGGTCGGGCCTTGGGTCGGTGAAAACGGACTGCATGAATGCCTCCCTCCGGGAAATCAACAACCGATACTGCTCCCCATGAACTCCCTCATACTAATGGAAAACATTACTGCATCCAAAGCGGCGAGGAGTTTTCGATGCAGGGCAAGGAGTTGGAGCGAAACAACGCCGCGCTACGTTGAGCGGAGAACGACGCAGCACTGCGCGAAAAGTACTGCCGCAACGACGAAATAATGTTTGGAAATAGTATTACGCCATTCGCCGGCCGTAGCCCTGCAATCCGGCCAGGCAAAGCGCAGGCAGGTTCGCAGGGCTACAAGGGAACAACGCAAATCCCCGAAAATGAAGAATCATTTTCGGGGAGCTGAAGGCTATATTTGCCCTCCATGGTCCCCGGTAAGGATGCGCCGCATGTCCGGCTTGGGGGCGGCGGGCTTTTCATTCTTGTCCGCCGTCTTGTCGGGCTCGGACCGCTGATACTTTTTGTCGGGCTCGGGCAGCTCCTTGCCCTCCATCAGCGCAATAAACTCGGCGCGGGAAAGCGTCTCGTGCTTGAGCAGCGCGTTGGCCACGGCGTGGAGCTTTTCCATATTGTCGCGCAGGATCTTGCGGGCCTTTTCATAGCTTTCGTCCAGCAGGCGGCGCACTTCCTTATCGATCTGGTTGGCTACTTCCTCGGAGTATTCCCTGGTGTGGCCAAACTCCATGCCAACAAACACTTCCTGGTCGTTGCCCAGGTAAATGGTGCCCAAAACGTTGCTCATGCCGAACTGGGTGACCATGCGGCGGACCAGCTCCGTGGCACGCTTCAGGTCGGAGGAGGAGCCGGTGTAAATGTCATCCAGCGCCTCCTGCTCGGCGGCATGGCCGCCCAGCATCATGGCGATGGTATCCAGCAGGGTGTTACGGCCCATGTTGTCCCGCTCTTCAGCGGGCAAAGCCAGGGTGTGGCCGGCGGCCTGGCCCCGGGGCACAATGGTGATCAGATGCACTTCGTCGCAGCCCGGCAGCTCATGGGCGACGATGGCGTGGCCGGCCTCATGGTAGGCCACCAGCTTCTTGTCCTTTTCGTTGACCTTGTGGCTACGCTTTTCGGGGCCCATTTGCACCCTGGCGATGGCGTCAATCAGCATCTGCTGGTCGATTTCCTTCTTGCGGCTGCGAGCGGCCAATATGGCGGCCTCGTTCATCACGTTTTCCAGGTCGGCGCCGGTGGCGTAGGGCATGCGCTTGGCCACGTTTTCAAAATCCACATCGCGGGAAAGGGGCTTGCCGCGGGAATGCACCTTTAAAATATCCACGCGGCCGTTCATGTCGGGATAGTTCACCGTCACCTGGCGGTCGAAGCGGCCGGGGCGCAAAAGCGCGGGGTCCAGAATGTCGCGGCGGTTGGTGGCCGCCATGACGATGACGCCTTCGTTGGTGGTGAAGCCGTCCATTTCCACCAGCAGCTGATTCAATGTCTGCTCGCGTTCGTCGTGACCGCCGCCAAGGCCTGCGCCGCGGTGACGGCCCACGGCGTCGATTTCATCGATGAACACGATGGCAGGGGCGGCGCGCTTGGCCTGTTCAAACAGGTCGCGCACACGGCTGGCGCCGACGCCCACGAACATTTCCACAAAGTCGGAACCGGATATGGTGAAGAAGGGCACGTTGGCCTCGCCGGCCACGGCCTTTGCAAGCAGCGTTTTGCCTGTGCCGGGAGGACCCACCAGCAGCACACCCTTGGGGATGCGCGCGCCCATTTCGGTATAGCTTTGCGGGCTGCGCAAAAAGTCCACCATTTCGCGAAGCTCTTCCTTTTCCTCATCCGCGCCGGCTACATCGGCAAAAGTGATGCGGTTCTTGCTGGCATCCACCATGCGGGCGCGGCTCTTGCCAAAGTTCATGACCTTGCTGTTGCCCCCGCCCTGCTGGCGCATGATAATGAACCAGAAGAGCACGGAGATGCCCATGATCAGAAGGAAGGGCAAAAAGTCCACAAACCAGGGCGTTTCCGGCGGCTTGGGATATTGTACGCTGAAGCCAAGATCCTTCACGGAGATCTCATCAATGGAAACGCCGCGCTTTGTGGCCTCCATCTGCCGGGCAGTCTCCAAAAAGTCGCCGCCGATGGTGGTCTCATAGTCATAATTCCTGTTGGGGAAGTCGGCCTGCGCCACATTGCTGTCGCGCTTCATAACGTACAGGCTGTTGCCGAGGATGGCCACCTTGGCCACCTGATCTTCCTTTATCATTTCCAACAGCTGTGGGTATTCGATTCTTTTGTTTTCTGTAATGCCAAAACCGCCGTTCAAAAGAACCGCGATCAGTATGAATGCGCTGATGAGCACAACATAGCCCATAAAACCTCTGGATGTGCGCTTCAAAACCGGGTCCTCCTTCTGTCAAATTGAATTATCATTATAGCACAATCAAGGTAGGAAAGCAAACTTCCCGCCCGTCATTTGCTGTAAATTCTGGGATGCAAAATGCCGATATCCGGCAGGTTGCGGTACTTCTCATCGTAGTCCAGGCCATAGCCCACCACAAACGCGTCGGGAATTTCAAAGCAGCAATAGTCGGGTTTCAGCTCCACCCTCCGGCGGGCCGGCTTGTCCAGCAGGGTAACGATGCGGATAGAGGCCGGCTTGCGCTCGGACAGGGCGCGGATCAGGTAGGAGAGCGTCAGCCCCGTATCCA
This sequence comes from Bacillota bacterium, assembly GCA_023425025.1. Lineage (GTDB taxonomy): Bacteria > Bacillota > Clostridia > Christensenellales > Aristaeellaceae > JAEWAH01. Next base: position 29,578 of record JAFADG010000012.1, on the reverse strand, counting down.
CGATATCCTCCACGATCAAAACATCCTGTCCCGTAATGTCGCTGTCCAGATCCTTCAATATACGCACCACCCCGGAGGTCTTGGTGGCGCTGCCGTAGCTGGAGATGGCCATGAACTCCGTCTTCAGCGGCAAATCGATGCACCGGATCAGGTCGGAGTAAAACAGTATGGCGCCCTTTAGAATGCCGATCATCACCGGTTCCTTGCCGGCGTAATCCCTGGCTATGGTTTCGCCAAGCTTTTGTACGCCCGCTTTGATCTCCTCTTTTGTCAACAGCACCGATTCCAGGTCGGCATATATTTTTGCGCCGCTGTGCATAAGCCATTCTCCTTTTTTATTCGTCTTGATCGTCTTTTGCAGTCTCCCAGGGCAATAATCCCGCGTATGTCAGCCATATGCCGTCCTTGGTATCGGCTTGGATAGCGGCGGCGTTTGACGCGCCTATCCCCGGCGCCCACAGCACTGTTTCACCCGCGGCGACGATGGGCAGCAGGTCCCGCAGGGGCCTGTCCACATGATGGCCGCTGAACGTTTCCTTCAGCTTTTGCGTGCCCCGGCCGTGAAGCAGCGGGAAGATGTCTCCCGCCCGCCTAAACCGCACCACGGCCCCCTTAAGCGCATTTTTATCCAGCGCCTGGCACTTTATGCCATCGCCCAAAGGCATGCCGCTCTGCCAGGGCCGGGCGTGAAAGACCGCGTTCGCAAACCAAGTGGCACCGGTCAGGGAAAGGGATGTTTCCGGGGATGGAGCTTCCGTTTTGGGGGGAAGCAGGAACAGCCTTTGATCGCTTCTTTCTCCCCGGGCGTCTCCCGGCAGGTTCACGACGTCGCCGCCTGCGCCCGTAAGGCAATCCGCCAGCTCCTCGGTTTTGCAAAGCTCCAGGGAAACCATTCCCCTATCTATAAGGATACCCATTTTTTCCATGGCCGTACCGTAAAATGTGCGGAGGATTCTGCGGATGTACGCCCGGTGGCGGTTTTCAAGCGGCCGGCGCAGTATGAAGCAGTACTCCTTTTCCAGCCTGGCGTTGCGTTTTAAAAACGCTTCCGCCTCGCTTTGCCACCAGTCCTCCTCCGCCGATAAAAGGGAGGCCGTGCGGCCCATCGCCTGCGTGCAGCCGGGAGACAGTTCTTCCAACGCCGGCAGGAGCTCCAGCCTCAGTTTGTTGCGCAGCCCCTGGGGCAGCGCGTTGGTCTCATCCTCCCGCCAGGGAATGCCTTCTTCTTCAAGAGCGCCGCACAGCTGCGCGTGGGTGAAGGAAAGCAGGGGCCGAATGAGCAGCCCGCCGGCAAAGGGCGATTTTTTAGCGATGCCCGAAAGCCCGCCGGGCCCGGCGCCGCGCAGCAAATGCATCAGCACCGTTTCCGCCTGGTCGCCGCCGTGGTGCGCCGTCAGGATGGCCGCGCCTTTTGCTTCCGCCATGGCTTTTTGGAAGCAGCCGTAGCGGAGCACCCGCGCCGCCTCCTCCGCCCCCTGGGAATGCCCGGCCATGGCCGCCCTCGCATCCACCGCATACATTTTCAGCGGAACCTGAAGGCTTTGGCACAAGTCCCGGACATAGGCCGCGTCGGCTTCTGACGCTTCGCCCCGCAGGCCGTGCTCCACATGCACCGCCGTCAATGAAAAATCATGCGAAGACCGCAGCATCGCCATGGCATACAACAGGGCCACAGAATCCGCACCGCCCGATACCCCCGCAAGCAGCACGCTGCCGCCGCGAAATAAGCCGTACGGCGTGAGTTCCCTGACCAAAGCCGGCATAAGCGCAGATCGCATGATGGTTTTCATGCGCCTATTGTAACCGCTTCCTCCTTTGGGCGCAAGTGTTTGCGCGCTTTTTTTTCATCTCTTTCCGCATTATTTTGAATTCCCGCGAGAACAGGCCGCCGGAAAGGTCAAAAGTTTGACCTTTCCCTATTACTATACCGTATTGGTCAAGCTCTGATATTCTTTGATTTTTTCAGGAAACAGAAGATATATCTAGATTTCATTTGATTTTTTGCTCATCATGAACGTTATTGCCCGGAATTTTACTTTGACCTTCTTTGACTTTTAAAATAGAATAAAGCCACGGACAGGGGACCGATGCAAAAAGGGTTCCCCTCCCACCCAAATAAAAACAAGAAAAGATTTGAAGGAGGTTTACGTATGTATACTTTGATTCCCTTCCGGGGCCGTAGGGATGTGGGCCGCAGCTTGGCCAATAGCCTGCTCAGCGACAATTTCTTCCGTTCCTTCTTTGACATGAGCGACTTTGTGGGCAGCGCCGGCTTTCGGGTCGACGTCAAGGACAAAGCCGACCACTACCTCCTGGAGGCCGAGCTCCCCGGCGTCAGCGAGGAGCAAATCGAGCTCACCGTCGATAACGATGTCCTGACCATTACCGCCAACGCCTCCAAGGAACGCAAGGAGGAAAAGGACAATTACCTCTACTGCGAGCGCCGCGTGGGCCGCATGGAACGCAGCTTCAGCCTGGATGGCATCCAGCAGGACAACATCACCGCCGACTACAAAAACGGCGTTCTCACCGTGCTGCTGCCCAAGAACGCCCCCGAACCCGCAAAAACCCAGCGCCGTATCTTAATCGGCGGCAACGGCCAGGAGACGATCACGGGGAATAACTAATGTTTTCGCGGTTGTTTGCCGGGGAAGGGGCCTATTGAAAAAAGCCCCTTCCCCGGAGCTCATCCTCAAAAACCTCAAATTATGGGATCAATGTAATGGGAATATATGTGCCAAAGCAATTTGGCTTTACAATAGATAGGCGAAGGGCGGGATATATACCGCAGCCAAGTCAAGGACCGGGGCCCTTCCCCCGCCTTTGAAACCGCTCCACGCAAAGGCAAGGGGGCGGTTTTTTATGGACCTAAAATTGTATACTGCATACAATGAAAGCATGTCCCAGATTCCCCTTGCGGCCCTTGATAGAACATGGTATGATTTGTCCGCATAAATGCCAATGCTGAATCAGGAAGTGGAATTCACCCATGCCCAAAACGGCCCGGCAGACCTTTCAGGAATACGTCCTTTTAACCATCGGTACGCTGTTCATCGCGGTGGGAGTCTATTTTTTCAAGTTTCCCAACCATTTTTCCACCGGCGGCGTCAGCGGTATCTCCATTATTTTAGGCCATTACGTGCCCGGGCTGACAGCGGGATCGTTTGTGTTTATCATCAACGCCGCGCTGCTGATCCTGGGCTTTGCCGTATTTGGGCGTTCCTTCGGCGTGCGCACCGCCTATTCCAGCACGCTGCTGTCCGGCATCGTATGGGCGCTGGAACCCCTGGTGCCGCTGGCAAAGCCGCTGACCACCCAGCCCTTGCTGGAGCTGATTTTTGCTGTATCCCTGCCGGCGGTGGGCTCGGCCCTGCTTTTCAACATCGGCGCCAGCAGCGGCGGCACGGACATCATCGCGATGATCCTGAAAAAATGCTCCTCTCTGAATATTGGCAACGCCCTGTTCGCCGTTGACTTTATCATCACCCTGGGCGCGCTGGTTGCCTTCGGCGTGGAAACAGGTTTGTTCTCCATCCTGGGCCTGCTCATCAAGGCGCTGCTGATCGACCTGGTGCTGGAAAACATAAAGACCAACAAATGTTTTCACATCATTACCTCCAGCCCCGACCCGATCCTCCGCTTTATTGTCAATGAGCTGCACCGTGGCGCAACCATATTAAACGGTGAGGGCGCTTATACCCATGAAAACCGCACCGTGCTGCTGGCGGTCGTCAATCGCACCCAGGCCGTTCGCCTGCGCATGTTTGCCAAGGAAGTGGACCCCCGCTGCTTTATATTGATCACCAATACCGGCGAAATTATCGGCAAAGGGTTCAGGGGGGTACTATAAACTGGAGGTGCTCAAATGCCCCAAGTAATGGGCGCTGTTGTCGGCTTTTTATATTCCATTATGAATTTGTTCAACGCGCAATTAAGCCAGGTATACGGCAACCCCTATGCCACGGTGATCATTCATGTGGCGGGCCTTGCTTGCGTGCTGCCCTTGACCATTCGCACCCTTTTTCAAAAGCGGCGCGCCCCCTTATGGATGCATATGGGCGGCGCGCTGGGCATTTTTACGGTGGTTACCAGCAACCTGGGCGTTAACACTCTGGGCGTCACCGTCACCCTGTCGCTGACACTTTTGGGCCAGCTGGTCTGTTCCATGGTCTTTGACCAGTTCGGCCTGTGGGGCTTTGCAAAACGGAAATTCAAAATGGCCAAGGCTTTCAGCCTTGTTTTGATTGCCGTGGGCGTGGGGGTGATGCTGCTATGGTAATCGCGATCGCAGGCGTGCTACTCAGCGGCGTGACCATTGTGCTGGCCCGCATGTGCAATGCCCGGCTGGCGCAAAAGTGCGGCGCGCCCTACAGCTCGCTGATGAATTACATTACCGGCCTGTTGGGCTCTCTCATTATATTCCTTGCCATGGGCGCCGCGGCAAACGCGGTCTTTCCCGCGCCGGGCGGCAGCATCACCATGTACCTGGGCGGTGTGCTGGGCCTTGTCAGTGTGTACGCGCTCAACATTGTTGCCCACCGGCTGCCCGCCACGCAGCTGACGCTGCTCATCTTTGTGGGCCAGCTGTTCTCGGGCCTTTTGCTGGATTATTTTCTGCTGCACAAGTTCTCCGCGGGTACGCTGGCCGGCGGCCTGATTGTGCTGGCCGGCCTTTTTATCAACATCCTCAGCGACAAGCGGGCGGAAGAATAACCTATCCTTCACCGTCTGTACATAGAACCGTCACATGCCTCCATTAAGATGGGAATGCTACAAAATCCCATCCTCAAGGAGGTGTGTCCCTTTGACAAAATCACACAGGATGCGCTCTTTGGCGGCGCTGATTACAGCTCTTGCATTGCTTGTCACCCCATTGGCTTTGCCTGGCATGGCCGAAACCACAGGTGAGCAAACCGACCGCTCCATCTTCTTTGGCAAGGTGACCCAAATCGACGGCGATTATGTTACCGTTGCCATCGCCACCATGGATATGCCGCAGATGCCGGACCAGGGCAATGCCGGCGGGCAGAGCAGCAATGGGCAGAGCGGAAACCCGCCGGCCGGAAATGACGGCCAGCAGCGCGGCGGATGGAATTTTGCCGGCAGCCTGACCCTGACCGGGGAATTGGTTACCGTTCAAATTACCAATGCCGTAACCCTCACCAAGCAGGGCGCACGGCCCGAGGGCCAAGGCACGATGCCCGGCTCCGGCGACGCGGGGCAGCAGGGCGGCAGACAGGGCCAGGACAGCCAGGGAAATGCGCCTTCAAGGCCCGAGGGAACTCCCCCCGCAGGCGGTGACAGGCAGTGGGAACGGGGCCAGGGCGGGTTTGGCGGCTTCAATATGTTCAGCGGCGGCGAAGCGGCCACGTTTTCCGACCTCACCGTGGATGCCATCGTCATGCTCACCTACCAAACCAGCACCCAGGCGCTGCTGGCGGTACATATTTTCAGCGTGCCGGAAGCATCCGCCAACTGACGACCGAATACATGCATCTTCTATCAACAGTAAATGGGGCTGACAATTATGTCAGCCCCATTTACTGTTGATACATCAATTGATGATCCCCCGCAGGTCAAGCTCGCCCATATCCACCCGCATGATGCCGATGTCATGGACGACGCCGCCGGGAGAATTATTGAATCCTCCATGGCCGTCGCCGCCGCAGGTGACGCACAGGCCATGGGTGTGGCAGTAGGCCGCGCAAAAATCCGTAAACGCCTTCGTATGCTCGGGATAATGGCACTCGATGCCGCCGACGCCCAGGCTTCTCAAATCGTCCAGTATATCTACAAAATCCGCCGGCATATCCGGCCACCAGCAGCCGGGATGGGCCAGTACAGGCACGCCGCCCGCCTCCCGGATGACCCGGCAGGCCTCAGCGATATCCTCATATTCAGGGCGGAAGCCCCCATACTTTTGATGGAAGGAAAGTCCCTCCATCAGCGCTTGCGTCAGCCCCCTGGCCCGCAGGTAATGCAGTCCCTTCCAACCGCCCTCCCCAGACGGGTAGCTGAACTGATCATAATCCTCCACGCTGAGCGACGGATAATCGGGCAGCATCTTTTTCACCATCTGTACGCTGATTTCTTCCAGCTGCCGGCGAGTCTTTTGCATCAGCGCCGCCATGCGGGGATGACCGGGATCAAAGTTATAACCCAAAAGATGCAGCGTCTTTCCCCGCCAGTACACATCCAGCTCCACACCCTGAACAAGTGTGAGGCCCGCCTTCAAGCAAAGGGGATGCAGGCTGTCATAGGCGGCGATGGTATCATGGTCGCATACGGAAATCACGCTCAGCCCCTTTTGCACAGCAGCGGCAACTACCTCCGCAGGCGATTGCGCCCCATCCGAAAAGCTCGTGTGAATGTGCAGGTCCGCAAGCATTGCTTTCCCCTCCCCTATACGCCGGCTTTGAAAGTTTTTTGCAAGTATACTCGCCATACCGCCCGCTGTCAACTGTCTTGCGCTTTTTTATCACGCGCTGCACACAGCAAAAGTTTCTCGAATGCCTTGACAACAATACTATATGGTATTATTCTATATAGGGAGGTGATTGGCATCAAAACCTACGGGGGCTTCTTGATCTCCAGAATACACCAATTGCAGGCCCGTGCCTTTGAAAAGCTGCTGCGGGAAAGCGGCGTGGACGCCTTCAACGGCGCCCAGGGCAGAATTCTGTATGTGCTTTGGGAGCATGAAACGCTGACCATCACCGAGATCGGCCGCCTGACCTCGCTGGCGAAGACCACCCTTACCAGCATGCTGGACAGAATGGAACAGGCGGGGCTGCTGATGCGTGTTCCCGACAAAAAGAACCGCCGGCAAATTTTTGTCACCATCACCGAAACCGCCAAGGGCTACAAGGCGGATTACGACCGGGTGTCGGAGCAGATGAACGTTTTGTTCTACCAGGGGTTTACAGACGGGCAGGTTGAAACCTTCGAAAACACACTGCGGAAAATCATCGAAAATTTAGAGAAAAAGGGCGGGGATTTGGAATGAACGATCAAAACAAACAGGACATCAAAAAGCTGGTCAAGAACAGCCGCGACATCATTGTCTGCTCCACCGACGACAATGGCTATCCCAACGCGAAGACCATGTTTCAATTAAAGGGCGAGGGGCTTAACACCTTTTGGTTTTCCACCAACACCTCCGCCATCCGCACCGGGCAGTTTCAAAAGCGGCCGGAAGCCTGCATCTACTTTGTGGACCACGCGGGCTTTCACGGCCTGATGCTGACCGGACGCATGCAGGTGTTGACGGACGACGAAACCAAGCTGTCCTTCTGGAAGGACGGGGATGAAAAATACTATCCCCTGGGGCCAACGGACCCGGATTACTGCATTTTGAAGTTTACGGCGGACAGCGGCAATTACTATCACGGCCTGCAAAAGCATCTATTCAGCGTACAATCGTTTGAGGAGTAGCATATATGCCCTACCGACAGGTAAAAGATTGCTCTGTTTTTTATGAGGATATCGGCGTCGGCGAACCAATACTATTTTTGCATAGCGGTTACAGCCGCGGCATCATCGCTTTCAGCGGGCAGATACAGCCCTTCTTTCATACCTACCGCTGCCTGCTGCCGGATTTTCGGGGCCATGGCCGGACGACAAGCGAAAGCCGCGACTGGGATACGCCCATCATCGCAGAAGATATGGCCGGTTTTTTGCGGGTGCTTGGCATCCAAAAAGCCCACCTTATCGGCTACAGCCTGGGCGGCGGCGTGGCGCTGCACCTGGCGGCAAAGCACCCTGACTTGGTAAAAAGCATCATCACCATCGGCTGCTCCGGCCAGGCGGACCCCGCCGGCTCCGAAGACTTTACGCCGGAGGCACTGATCGCCAACCGCCAGGATTCGATCATTGAACGGATAAAGGTCCTCCACGCCCAGGCCCACGGCGGCGACTGGCAGCACCACATGCGCATGAGTGTGCGGGACTGGCGGCTGTATCCCAGCCTGACGGCGGAAGACTGGCAAAGGCTCACCATGCCCATGCTGCTTATCGGCGGGGAAAACGATGGTTTTGCTTCACCGCAAAGGCTTACGGATATGCAAGGCCAGTGCCCCCAGGCCGAAATATATAGTGTGCCCGGCGCGGGGCACAGGCCCCATATGCCCACCGAGCAGGTGAAGGAAGTCAACGAGCGGATGCTGGTTTTTTTAGGCCTTGTTGTTAACAGAGGCAAAAATTTATGAAATGTTGAGGATATGCTATAGAATGCAAGTTTGCAATTAACTGTACAATAGAAATTGCATCAGGAAGGAAGAAGATTTTATGCGAAAATATTCTTTAGCACCACAGCGAGGGTTTTTCCCTCAACCATCATATCTAATTGGTGCTTTTAAAAATGATGACACTCCTAATTTTGCTTTAATCACTTGGATAACATTCTGTTCGGTTAATCCTCCGATGTTAATGTTTGCATCAAGAGGGAGAAAGCTTACTCGTGACCTTGTTGAAAAAAATGGGGTATTTTCAGCAAACCTTGTCACAACTAAAATGATGTACATGGCAGATTATTTTGGAAATACTTCAGGTTATGAAAAAAACAAATGTGAAGATATTGGCGTTAAGTATATAAAAGGTAAGGTGCTGGACATTCCTGTGTTAGAAGAATCTCCATGGGTATATGAATGTAAACTTGTTGAGACGATAAAAAAAGGTAGTGGATGCATATATATAGGGGAAATTAAAAATATATTAGCAGATGAAACAATTGAAGATATCTCATATGGGAAAATTGACACGATTTCAATAGACCCATTAATATATGCCCCTGGTCAATATTATAGGTTGTCGTCGAGTATCGGTTCGGTTGGATATTCCAAAAAGAATCAGCGTGACGAATAGAAGTCTTTCACCCCCTCTTGCTTATTGATATAACTTCAACATTATTTTGAAATATATCCATTTTACAGAGTGGGCCGGATAAACAAATACAAACAGTTTGGCAAGGTAAAGCGGCGCAGTTCTTTACGATCTGTGCCGTTCGTTGTCCATAAAAATCCGCTTTTGGACCATGGCAAGAATGAATCCGAACCTTTTGTGTTTCGCATATTCAAGCATGAATGATGATACAAAAAGAGACCATCCCATACGGAACGACAAAGCACGCCTTGACCTACTTCATAAAAGGCTTGGCAAAGGAATTGGAGGAATAAGCATCATTGCCGGGAGATTTTATCACCCGGGATGATGCTGCCCGCTTTTATAACAAAGACGCCTGATGGCGGTAAGGCGGCCATCGAGAGAGACAAACGCTTCCAGAAGCTGTTCAACATACTGGCGGACAGACCGGAGACAGTCGCCGCGTTCTTTGCCCCCCGGATATTGGCCAACAGAAAGAATAATGTGCATATCGTCTGGCTGACAAATAGAAAGGCCGCCATTCGATTTCACCTATCGCACATCGTAAAAAGAAAATACGCTAAGTGAAAACACGTTCCTCTATCGCAGCAGACTCCTTTATGAATTAAGTTTGTCCGGCATCCATCCCATTTCGATGGCTTTTTGCATATCCCAGCCCAGGGGGCCGTTCACCAGCTTGTAGCTCCAGAAGAACCAGCCGTCGGCCTGCTCGAACACATACAATTGGCAGGCCGCGCCGGCCCGCATGGCGGCCTCCATCATCAAAGGCGTGTCCGATTCGCCAAAGCCCTTGTCGGGATAGGAAAAGCACCATTCCCCAATGATCACGGGATAGTGGGCCCGCATTTCCTGTATGCCCGAATGGAACTCCTTCAGCGTCTTTTGAAGCACCTGCAAGAACGCTTCCGGCCCCTTTTCAAACTCGTTGAAGGCCACGTACAAATGGGCGTCCAGCACCAGGTTCCTGTATTCCTCCGCCGGGAACACGCCCTTCCACAAGGACAGGCGAAAACCGTCGTGGAACACCAGGGGCACATCATCCCCAAGGATAGCCCGCAGGTCCCGGTAGCAATCCCTGTAAAAGCGGATCAGCAAATCATCCGGCACGCCGCAGGAGCCACGGGCCCGCTCTTTGTCATGGGGCGGATAGCGGCCGGCCTTTTCCATGGCCTCAAACATGTCGGGGCGGGTGGGCTCGTTCACAAACTCCAGGCCGTACAGGGCGGGATGGCCCTTGTATCTCTTCGCCAGCTTGCACAGCACCTGCCTGGTATGCACAAGGTTTTCTTCTTTCAAGTGCCACTTGCACACGCCGCAGATGCCGCCGTTGTCAAACCCATTTTGACTGTCGCGCACGGTGTGCAGATCGATGAGGATCGTGAGGCCCGTTTCTTTTGCCCATTCAAAGGCCCTGTCCAGATATTCGATGCAGCCTACGTAAGGGTAACAGTCGTCAAAGATAAAATGCGGCACGGGAATGCGCAGGGCATTGAAGCCCCGGGCGGCCAGGTATTCAAAATCCGCCTTGGTGATATACGTGTCCCGGTGCGCCTTCAGCCGCGCAAAGCGCTCTTCGCCCAATTGCAGGCAAAGCTCCGTTTCATCCTCCGCCGTGGTGCCGCGGAACAAATCCTTGTGCATCCACTTTTCCAGCACCAGCCAATTACCCAAATTGACCCCTTGAAGCTTCGCCATGGAAACCTCCTTAAGCCGCAGCAAAAAGGCCGCGGCGCTTTCACGCAATATTGAACAATCCCCTGCAAATTCTCGCAGCGGCGATGGTACAAGCCTTATTTCTTAAAACAGCGAAAGTCCGCTGTGTGCAGTCACAAATGACGCGGTTGGAATCAGAGCTCTCCCTCATAGCGGATGGCGCAGGACTCCCGAACCATGAGCTTTGTATCGATCAAGGTTTGCCGTCCCTGGGCCTCCGGCTCCATCAGGCGCAGCGCCTCCAATACGGCCCGCTGCCCCAAATGCTCCAGGGAATAGTGAATGGTGGTAAGCTGCGGCACGCACTGAGCCGCGAATTCATTGTCATCAAAGCCCAGCACGCTGATATCCTTGGGCACCTTCAGGCCGATGTCACACAGCGCTCTTAGGACGCCCTTGGCCATGGCGTCGTTGGCGCAGAAGATAGCGTCCGGCCTTGTGCCGGCATTTGAAAAGCGGCCGCCGGCGGCATTGCCCCGGATGATGGAATAGGCCGCGTCCTCTTGAAAATATCCCTGAAGCATATAGTCCGGATCCATGGGCAGGCGCAGCTTTTCCATGCCCCGCACAAAACCGCTGTACCTGACCTGGCTGTCATAGTTGCCCGTGCCGCCCATAAAGGCGATGCGGGTGTGGCCGGTATGCTTCAAATACTCCAACCCCTGCATGACACCCTTCTCGTTGTGGATCAGCACGCTGGACAGCTTGTTTTGCGCCACTTCCTTATCCATGAACACAAAGGGTACATTCCGCCGATTTAAAAGCGGCAGGTCTTCCTCCGCCAATTGCTCATGGAGCACGATGGCGCCGTCAAAATTGCAGGATAATATGGAGGCCACCAGCTTGCGGGAGGTGTCGGCCTGAGAGATATGCACGAACATGTCGTAGCCGTGCTCCTTGCAGGCGCCGTACATGGATTGCAGCATGCCCGTGTAGAAGGACGCGTTGAAGTTGGGAAAGAAAACGGCGATGGCGTTGGTTTTCGCGGTCTTCATTAATCTGGCGTTGACGTTGGGGAAATAGCCCAGCTCCTGCACGGCCTGCAAAACCCGCTCGCGGGTGGCTTCGCTGATATTGGGCTGCCCGTTGAGCGCGTTGGATACCGTGGAGATGGATACCCCCGCGCGTTTGGACACATCCCGGATGGAAGCCATGGGCACTACCCCCTGCCAATGAGAAAATTTTGTCGATCCATCATATCACAAAGTTGCGTTTTGAAAAAGTGGCGGAGTGATATTTTCAGTTGAGGCTTTCTTCTGTAGACATACAAGATTCATAGTGCATTGGCTTGCGTTGCTCATGCAAAATTGCCTCTGAAGCAGTAAGATTTCGCATCTTCGGACGCGACCAAAGGGCTTTCCGGTCGCCCTTTGGAAACCTTCGGACACCACCTTCTTAAATCGTTGTTCGCTACTGTAATAGTCCCTGTTAACGAAGCTTTCCAGGAGGGTTCGGGGGAGGCGCCTTTTGAAAACGGCGCCTCCCCGGCCTCGTCGTCCTTAGAGTCCCAAAGACGCCTTGTATTCGGTCATCTGGCGCTGCACTTCGTCGAACAGCTTCTGGATGCCGGCTTGTTGAAGGGCGGTGCGCAGTTCCTTGACGGCGGCCTCGGGGTCTTCCACCTTGCCAAAGTGGATGGCGGGAGAATAGCGGTTGACGGCCTCGGTGACGGCGGTCAGCTCGGCGGCCACCTCGGTGGAGTCAAACACGAAGGTGGTATAGGGGTTCGAGACAGAGATGGGGTCCAGGCGGTTGGCGAACATATCGGCCTTGCCCGCCCAGTCGTCCACATGGGGCAGCTTGCGCAGGTACTTGTCTTCGCGCACGCCCCAGGCGTCGCACCAGTAGGCCTGGGTGGCGGAGTCGTAGGCGGCGGGGGCTTCGCGCTTGCCATCAGCGTTGACGACGTACTGCACGCCCTCGATGCCGTAGTTCAAAAGCGTATGAATTTCTTCATCCTCCTTGAGCAGGTCCAGCACCATCAGGGCGCGCTCGGGATGCTTCGACTTGGCGCTGACGGTAATGGCGTCCTGCAGGAAGCTTTCCTTGACGATGTGGCCGGAAAGGTCACTCCACAGGAAAACCTTCAGATCGGCGCCGGGCTGATTCTCAGGCTTTTCGATTTCGCTGACCAGGCCGGTATAGGTGGCCACATGATGCTGGTCGGAGGCGGAGAGGCCGGCGCGCATGAGTGCCCGGGAGTCATTGGTGGAGTTCATGACGTCGGTAGGCCAGAAGCCCATGTCGGCCCATTTCTTCATCAGCTTGGCATAGTCCACAAACCAGTCTTCCGTCAGCGGCTGGCACAGGGTGTAAGGGTCTTCCAGGGATGTGCCCTGAATGCTGGGGAACTGGGCGATGGCCAGGCCGTTGATGTCGATATGCTTGGTGTAGGCGGCTTCGTACATATTAAACAGCTGCAGGTCGCCCACGCCGCCCTTGGTGTTCCAGGGCACGACGCCTTCAGGCCCGTAGACCTCGAGGACCTTCTGCCAGTAGGCTTCCAGGCCGTCGATGGTCTTGATCTCTTCCATGCCGAATTCCTTCAGCCAGTCGCCGCGGTACATCATGCCGTGGTTGGAGTACTGGGCATAATGGTTGCCGGGCACGCAGATAATCTGCCCCTTGTATTTGCACATGTTCCACTCTTCGGGCTGGGTGTTGGCGTAAATGTTGGGAGCATACTTGGGCAAAAGCTCGCTGATGTCCAGAAAAGCGCCCTTGGAGGCGTTCTCCCACATGCCCAGCCAGGAGGCGGAGGAGGTGATCAGGTCCATGTCTTCGCCCGTGGCCAGCATGAGGTTGTACACGGTGGACCAGTCGGTCCAGGATACGCGCTGCCAGTTGAGCGTAGTGTTGATCTTGGCGGAAAGGATCTCGTTGATCTTTTCCAGCACGGCGGGCTCGCCGGCGGGCGGATCGCCAAAGACCAGGTAGTTGATCACAACGGGCTGGCTCAGGTCGATGTCGGCGGCGAAGGGCAGCCTTTCCTCGGCGGTGACGCTGATGGCGGGCAATGCCAGTATCAGCGCCAGCAGCAAGGCCACAAGGGGTTTTTTCATGGGTCCATCCTCCTTAACCTATTTTCACGGGATTCCCCCCGCGAGGTACAAGTCATCCTTTGACGGCGCCGATGGTGATACCCTTGATGAAATAGCGCTGCACAAAGGGGTAGAAGAGAAGCACGGGGCCGGTGGCGATCATGGCGCAGGCCATCTTCATGGTTTCCAGGGGCACATCGGCGGTGCGCACATGGGCGGCGGCGGCGGAGTTTTTGATGTAGTCCTGCTTGGTGATGATATTGTACAAAAAGAACTGCAACGGCCGGTAGGGCGCGTTGGGCAGGAACAGCAAAGCGTTGTACCATTCGTTCCAGTAGCCCAGGGCGATGAACAGGCCCAGTGTCGCCAGGGCAGGGGTGGACATGGGCAGGATAATGCGGATGAGGATCTTGAAATCCCCCGCCCCGTCCATCAGCGCCGATTCGGTGACGGAATGGGGTATGCTCTTCATGAAGTTGCGCATCATGAACACGTTGAAGGGCGAGAACAGCCCCGGCAAAAGCAGCGCCAGATAGTTGTTCTTCAGGTGCAAAAACTGGGTCATCAGCAGGTAATAGGCCACGATTCCCCCGGAAAACAGGGTGGTAAAGTACATGAACAGGCTGATCCTGTCCTTTAAGTCAAAGTCCGGCCGCTGCAGCGCGTACCCGGCCATGGCCGTTCCCAGAAGGCCGACGCCCGTGCCGATGACCGTCAAAAGGATGGTCAGCACATAGGAGCCGATGACCTTGTCGGGATTTTGAAATACCAGCTGGTAGGCAAAGAGCGTGGGCTGCTGGATGTAGAGGCGGTAGCCGTTGAGCAGCAGCTGACGCTCCGTGGAAAAGGAGGCCACCACCATCATGAAAAACGGGATGACGCACAACAGCCCAAACAGGGTGATGAAAAAGTAGCCTAGCGTCTTGATGACCACGCCCGAAAAATCGGTGCGGATATGGCGGCGGCGTCTTACGGCCGGTAGCGTTTTGAGCATATTCGTTCCTCCTTCCGGCTTAAAACAGCGCGTAATCCGGATCGATCCGCCGGGCCAGGCTGTTGGCGCCCAGGATGATCACAAAGCCCACCACCGACTGGTACAGGGAAACGGCGCTGCCGGTGGAGAAGCTGAAGTTATTCATCAGGGCACGGAAGACGTAGGTTTCAATGATGTCCGTGACCTCATACAGCGTGGAGTTTTGAGCGCCCACCGTGTTGTAGAAAAGCCCGAAGTTGCCGCGGAGGATGCCGCCCAACGCCAGCAAAAGCAGGATCACGAAGGTGGGGCGCAGGCAGGGCAATTGAATGAAGCGTATGCGCTGCCAGGTGCTGGCGCCGTCGATTTGCGCCGCCTCCAGCATTTCCGAATCCATGCCGGTGATGGCGGCAAAGTATACAATCGTTCCGTAGCCCACGCTTTTCCAAAGGTTCAGTAAAATCAGCAGCCCCGGCCATACGGCAGGCGTACTGTAGACAGCCAGCTTCTTTTGCCCCAGGGAGGCCAGCAGGTTGTTGAGGATGCCCCGGTCATAATTGATGATGCTGTACAGGAATAGCCCCACCACCACAAAACTGATGAAGTGCGGCAGGATCATGATGGACTGGGCGACGCGCCGATAGGTGCGGTTGGCGATTTCATTGAGCAGCAGCGCGAAGATCAATTGCACGATGTTGCCTGTCAGGATAAAGGCAATGTTGTACAAAATGGTGTTGCGGGTCAACGACCAGAGGGTGCCGGACAGGATCAGCGGGCGGAAGTTTTGCAGGCCCACAAACTCCGAACCCAGTATGCCCTTGGAATAGTTGTAGTTGATGAACGCCACATACAGGCCCGGCATGGGAAGATAGCTGAATACGATCAGGGATAGCATCACCGGCAGGCACATCAATATAAGAGAACGGTTTTTACGCAGGGACCACCATAGGCCGCGCCGCCGGCCATAGGCCGCTATGCCCGCATTCCTACCAGGCATTTGCACTCCTCCTTGCAAATCATATAAAACGTTTTTCTTGATTATAGACTCGACTCTTGCACATGTCAAGTATTCCGGGAATATTTTTGCCAATTCGTACAGTATGCCGGGACATGCCTTCGTTTTTTTCTTGACATATCTCAAAAATCGGTTAAAATAAAGTAAAACGTTTTATATAAAATGAAAGCAGGAGGACGTATGAAGCATTTCCTGATCCCGCTGCTCCTGGCCCTTTTGGTTGCCGCGGGCGCGCAAAGCGCCAAGGCTTCGGCCCTTTCCTCCGAGGATTTCCTGACCGCCCAGGGAGAGAAGATCGTCACAAAAGCCGGCCGCGAAGTGCAATTGCGGGGCACGAACATCGGCGGGTGGCTGGTCATGGAAAGCTGGATGTCTCCCACCAACGCCGAGTGTCAGCTGGAGGCCTTCGATGTGCTGGACCGGCGCTTTGGCGAAAAGACGCGCAAGGAGCTATTCAGCCTGTATGAGGACCAGTTCTTCACCGAAGCCGATCTTGATTTTTTAAAGGATATGGGCGTGACGGTTCTGCGTCTGCCCTTCTGGTACAGAACGCTGTACGACGAGCAGGGTGTTTTGCTGCCCGATGCCTTCCAGAGAATCGATTGGTTTGTGGAGGGCTGCGCCAAGCGGGGAATGTATGTGATACTGGACCTGCACGGCGCGCCGGGCTCGCAAAACGGCAAGGACCATTCCGGCGATACAAGCGGCGCGAACCTTTTTGAAAACCAGGCGTATATGGATCAGACCGTCGCCCTGTGGGAAACGGTGGCCGCCCGGTACAAGGACCATCCCGCGGTGGCTATGTACGATCTTTTGAACGAGCCGCTGGGCAAGGAAGGCGCCACGACACGCAAGCAATGGGATTTTTATGACCGGCTGTACAAGGCCATACGGACGGTGGACAAAGAGCATATCATCACCCTGGAATCCTGCTGGGAAGCGGCCAATCTGCCAAACCCCAAGGAATACGGCTGGGAGAACGTGGTGTACCAGTACCACGCCTACAAGTGGGGCGCGGACAACAACGCAACCATGCAAACGGTATTTGCCAAGGCAAAGGTACTGAGTATCCAAAAAGCAAACTACGGCGTACCCACCTTCATCGGCGAGTTCACCGTATTCCAAAACATGAAGGCCTGGGACCAGGTGCTGTCCGCTTATAATGATGCGGGCTTCCACTGGACCACCTGGTCATACAAGGTCAAGGGCCCGGGCTCCACCTGGGGCATCAAAAACATGCCGGACCTTTCGGTGGATATAAACACCTCCCCCGAGGCTGTGATCCGGGAGATCTGGGGTAATCCCAAGGAGGCGACAATCAATCAGCCGGTGTATGATGTGATTAAAAAGCATTTGCAGTGAGGGGACGCACTCCCCCGGCAACATATTTCACCAACTTGGCGGGCGATTATCAATCGCCCGCCCTGGTAACAACATAACATCCGTTGGTTTTGTCACAGAGGTTTGCGCAGCGAGAAACCGCCATGCCGTTCTCTGCGCATTACCGTACTTACAAATATCTCCTTCGCCTAATTGCACGCCGGAACCGGCTTACGCCGCCAGCGGCCCGGTTTGGCTTTCGATGACCTTCAATATCTCGCTTTCCTCGCCGGTCAGAGCGTCGATATACACCAGGTACTGGCTGTCGCTCCACACGCCGTTAAACTCATAGCACAGCTTTTCTCCGCCCCGGAAGGGGATCAGGCAAAGCCTGGTTTGCAGTATCTCCAGCCGGCTGCTCACCATTTCCCGTGCCTGGTCCTCGGTGAGCTTGGGCTTGTCCAGCGTGCGCTGCCGGTGGTTCATCCAGTAATTGTTGGCCTCCGCGCCCACCACGTCGCCGGTATCCATGCGGATTTGAACCTTGACCAGATCGGGATACAAAAGCACGCCGTCCTGCGTGGCAGCGTAGTTGATCACCGCCAGGCCGTTGTATATCTGATAGTAGTTGTCCACCATCTCGCCAAAGCCCCGGTCCGTCAAAAACGCTTTTGCCTTTTCCTTGCACTGGTCAATGGACAGCGTCTGGGCAAATTCGGCGTGCTCGGGCATCATCCACAGCACCTTGCCGCCCTGTCTTGTGACCTCCACGTTCAGGGTATTGTCCCCCACATCCACCGCCACGCCATAGGCGGGGATGGCGCCCTGTATGGCCACGCTTTCCCGGACCGCCGTCACGCGCTCCGCGCCTACGAAAGCCTTGGCGATTTCCAGCGCTTGCTCCTTGGTGATTTCCTCCTTGGGCAGTCCCTGGGGCGCGCCCATGTGCCGGGAATCGGAGAACGCGCCGTCGTAGATCAGCGTGGGATAATCGATGCCGTTATCCTTGTCGCCCACCTGCTCCATAGGGCGTGCCTGCACTTGCATATCATTATAGAAAACAGACGCGTCCGTGGTGTACTTCAGGCTGTCGGCAATCATTTGCTGCTGGGCCGCCTGCAATTGGCCGGCCAGCAAAACACAGTTGGTGAGCAGCTTGTTCAACTGGTCCAAGTCCGTGTCATTGAGCGGCGTGCCGTTGGCAACCTTTAAAACAAGCGTGTCCGTATAATCGCCCACCTGCCCGGCAAATTTTACAGTAGGCTCCAGGGCATCGTAGGAAAGCGGGAGTACCGTCAAATTGCTTTGCACGTCAAAGGCCTGGCGGCTCAGGTCGCCCAATAAATCGACGCCGGTTTGCGGACTGGCGGAAACCAGCAGCTTGTTCATTTTGACTTCCATGCTCTGCAGCTGGCTGATGGACTGCAAAACCGCGCTGTAATACACATCCTCCAGCACGCGGCTGGTCTTTGCCGCCCGCTGGCCCTGGTAGACGGCCGTGCCGATGGCGGCCGCCAGCGCCAGGGAGAGGAAGGTATAAATCAGCGCGTGATGCTTTTTTTGCATATGCTCCCCTCCCTATATCGCAAAGTTGTGCCGGCCGATGGACAGGGTGATTTGACGGGTCCAGATCCAGCCGTTGGTGGCGGTGGCGGGGTTGTAGTAGTACAGCGCGCCGCCGGTGGGATCCCAGCCGTTCATGGCGTCCCTGGCCGCCCGTATGCTGTCCTGGCCGGGGCTTAGGTTGATCTGCCCGTCGGCCACCGCGTCAAAGGCGCCGGGCTGGTAAACGACGCCGCTGATGGTATTGGGAAAGGAGGGGCTTTTGACACGGTTTAGTACCACCGCGCCGACAGCTACCTGGCCGATATACGGCTCCCCCCGGGCCTCGCCGTTGATCAGCCTGGCCAGGGTATATACCTCACTATCGTTGAAGCTGCCCACGGAAACCGCGCCGCCGGACAATGTGATGCCCAGCGCCGCCGCCGTGGTAGGTCCTACCACGCCGTCCACCTTCAGCCCGTTTTTGCGCTGGAAATAGACGACCGCGTTGTATGTTTCCTGGCCGTAATACCCCGTGACAGAGCCGTTGAAATAGCCCCATTGCTTCAATTTTTTCTGTACGGCGCTGACCTGATCCCCCTGGGAGCCCCAGGCCACCACCTGGGCATACGCCAGCTGCATGTTGAAAAGCAGTACCAGGCCCACCGCCAGCGTGGCCAGGGCCGACATTTTTCCTCTTTGCCTGAACACGGCATTTCCCCCTTTTTGCTACCCGCTCAGGCAAAGTATGGCATCCTTTTCACAAAATCATACGGGCGACAAAAGCGGCCAGGCAGAAAACAACTGCCCTACGCACCAGGAAAATTCCGGCATCGTATCTGCCTGAACATCCGCCGGCAGTTCATTTTGTTCCGCAGGCGGCATTTCGGAGGAGGCCAAAGACAGGCAAAGGCTAGGAAAAAGCACGCACCACCAGTTTTTCCCCGCCCCGCCTCCCAGCACGATCCGAAGGGCGTTGTACTCCCCGGCCGGAACCAGCACGGAGCCGTACCACCGGTCAGGAAAGGAGAATATTCCCACCTGGGCGGACACATCGCCCGAAAAGCCCTCTTCCCGGGCGGCCGCGATGGCCGCGTCCTCCAGCGCCTGCCGGTTTTCACCAAGGAAATCCATCATATCCCCGCTGGTTTTGATGCCGGCCATCTTCTCCCGCCAGGCGGAGAGCACCTTGTCCCGGACGCACAGCTTGATGCGCTGGTTCTCCGCGTCGTCCCCCGCGGCGATCACGTGCAGGCGGATGATTTGACCGGATGCAAGCGCATCCTGCAATTGCTGCTCCTCCGTTTGGGCAAGAGCAGAAACAGTAAAAAGCAAAGTCAAAGCAAGTACGGATACAAATAGAAGCACCCTGCGCATGCATAAGCCTCCTTGAAGGTTTGTGCATACAGGGTGCCCATTGCAACTATATATTATGTATGATGTCGCTGATTTGCGATTTCAAATCGAAGGGCTTCGGCCCTCCGATGCCTCCCAAAGGCTATTTGACAGTCTGCCTATATCATGCACAAGAAGTTATTCTTCCTGAAAAACCAGCCCCTCCAGACAGGTATGGGTCATAAAGCAGGTGGGCCACCGGCGCTTGAGCGTCTCCAGTGCCGTACGGGCATGCACGGCACTGGGAAACACGCCATACACCGCCGAGCCGCTGCCGGTCATCATGGCCTGCCTGGCGCCCTGCATTTTCAGCGCGTGCACCGCCGTGCGTATTTCAGGGCGCATCATTTCGCTGGTGGGCTGCAGCGCGTTGCCCATGGCATGGCACAGCCTGGTCAAATCCCCTTGCGCAAGGGCCTGTTGGGCGGCATCCGTATCGGGCTTGTATTCCGGGGGAATCAACTCCCATTCCAGGGAGGTGAACACTTTTTTGGTGCCAAGGCCCCGGCAGGGCTGCACCACCACCAGCCAGAACTGCCGGGCGCAGGGAAGATCATAAAGCTCCTCCCCGATGCCCCGTGCCCTTTTCAGGCCGCCGGCCAGGCAAAAGGGCACATCGGCGCCCACGGTCAGGCCGATTTCCCGCAGCTGCGCATCGGTAAAATTCAATTCCCACAGCCGGTTCAGTCCCGCCAGCACAGCCGCGGCGTCGGCGCTGCCCCCGCCCATGCCGGCCCCGATGGGGATGCATTTTTTCAAATGGATCTGCGCGCCCAAGCGGCAGTCCGCCGTTTTTTGAAGGGCCGCGGCCGCCTTTAATACCAGGTTGTCATCCGTCTCCGGCACCCGGGCGCCCTGATTGAGCGCCAGGGACAATTCAGCCGCGGGCAGGATGGTCAACTCGTCACACACCGACACCGACTGCAGGAGCATGTCCAGCTGATGGTAGCCGTCGGGCCGCTTCCCCACCACATCCAAAGTCCAGTTGATCTTGGCCCGGGCCAATACCTGCATGTCCATCGCCTCCGACTGGCATTATAGCAGAAACGCGCTTTTTGGCATATCCCTTTTTATTGTTCCCTGTTTTCAGTGCATGGTATGTCATGGTATAATCATAGTATCAGAAAGAAAGGGGAGGATGATGTTATGATGCTTGATTCCATCCCCGTATTGCTGTCCGTTACCGGGCAAAGCCAGCAGGACGGCCAGCAGGAAGAACGCATCCACCTGGTTACCACCGGGCACCTGCAAAAAAGGGACGGGGGCTTTTCCCTGAAATATGATGAAACCCAGCCCGACAGCGGCGAAACCAGCCATATCACCCTGGATGTGCAAAAGGGCAGCGTCACCATGGTCAGGGACGGCGCCTACGCCACCAGCATGGTGTTTGAAAAGGGCCGGCGCTTTCAGGGCAACTACCGCACCCCCATGGGCGATCTGGAAATGGGCATTTACGCCACCCGGGTGCAATATACGGCCGGCGCGGACAAGGGCGACGTTACGCTGCAATACCAGCTTGACCTGCAGGGGCAGTTTGTAGCCATGCACGAGCTGAAAGTGGTGTTCGTCCACCAGGATTTGAACGCATGATTCCTTTGCTTTACGCGCTGCGCCGGGAGGCAAACGCGCTGTTTGACGCGGAAGGCTTCCCAAACGGGAAGCCTTTTGCGCGCCGGGCCGCACAGGACGCGTACCTGCTTGTCAGCGACGCGCCCCAACGGCTTTTGAACCCCGAACGGGCCAAGGCAGCCCTTGAACACGCTGGTCTTCTCGCCGCCGTCGGGGACAAGCTTTGGTATCTGGACGCGCCCTTTTCGTGGTACGCCCAGCTTGCCAACGCCTTGCCGCAAGCAGCGCCGCAAAGGCCGGAAAAAGACGCGCACCTGCCCCTCTGGCATCTGTGCCGAACGCTTTTTGCGCACCCCGCTCCGGTGGAAACGCAGCCGCTGGATACTGTGCGCAAAGTCCTCAAAGCCATGGAAACCGGTGAAAAAGCAATTTTGGACCTGAACCTATGCCTGCCGCCACACCTTGCGGCGCTGCTGCGCGAAAAAAAGCCGCTGCCCACGCTGGCGGGCGGGCTGATTGCACTTTGGCTGAACGAACAACCGTAAAGGAGAGGATCAAATGCTCATCACCTACTTTGGTCACGCGCTCTTTCAGCTGGAAACGGCACAGGGGTATGTGATCGTCATGGACCCCTACGACGCCTCTGTCGGCTACCCCATGGGCAGGCTGCATGGCGACGTCGTCACCGTAAGCCATGAGCACCACGACCACAACAATATATCCCTGGTGGAGGGAGAACCCGTGGTTCTTCGAGGAGAGGGCAAGGTTGAGCCGCTGCCCGGCCTTCGCGTGATCGGCTTTTCCTCCTTCCACGACGATGTGCAGGGCGCAAAGCGCGGCCCGAACACCATGTTCCTGGTCGAGGCCGACGGCCTTCGGGTGCTGCACCTGGGGGACCTTGGCCATACGCTGACCCCGGAGGAATGCGGCAGAGTGGGCCGGGTGGATGTGCTGCTTCTGCCTGTGGGCGGCTATTATACCATTGACGCGGCCCAGGCGGAAAAGGCGCGCCATGATCTTGGCGCCCGCGTCGCCATTCCCATGCATTACAAGACGGAAAGCAGCGCCCGGCTGCCCATCGCCCCGGTGGAGGATTATTTTCAGCTGATTGGCCAAGCGCCCTCCCCCATGCCGCTTTTACGTGTCACCAGGGAGGATTTATCCCAGCAGCCCAAGGCGGTGCAGCTTGTCCCCAAGCGCCTGACAGTACCCTTTTGAGTTTCCAATCGGGACTTTTCAATTGGGGCGAAATCTCCCGAATTATCCATTGACAGGCACCCCCCTTATCATTACAATATGCGTATTGTGTTTTTGTACCTGCCGGCAGCGACCGCTGTACCGGCGTTTCATTATGCGTAAAAGGAGCGTTCCAGATGGCTACGAAGTTTGTGTTTGTCACCGGCGGAGTCGTGTCCTCCCTGGGCAAAGGCATTATCACAGCCTCTCTGGGCCGGCTGCTGGCGGCCCGCGGTTTCAAGGTATCCCTTCAAAAAATCGAGCCTTATTACAATGTGGACCCAAGTCTACTCAGCCCCCTGCAACACGGCGAGTCCTTCATCACTGACGATGGCGTGGCCGCCGACTTGGACCTTGGGCATTTTGAACGCTTTACCGATGTGAACCTGACCTGCGAATCCAGCGTCACCACCGGCAAAATACACAAGCTGGTGATGGAGCGGGAGCTGCGCGGCGAATACAAGGGCGGTACCGTGCAGGTGGTGCCCCATGTGACCAACGAAATCAAGCAGGCCATCTGGACCGCGGCCCAGAACAGCAGCGCCGATATCGCGCTGGTGGAAATCGGCGGCACGGTGGGCGATATGGAGTCCGCGCCGTTTCTGGAAGCCATCCGCCAGATGCGCTGGGATTTGAACGACCAGGACAGCTGCTTTATCCATGTGACGCTGCTGCCCTACATATCGGTGGCGGGCGAGCTGAAAACAAAGCCCACCCAGCACTCGGTGAAAAACCTGCGCTCCATCGGCATCGCGCCGGACGTCATCGTCTGCCGCACGGAAAAGCGCATCACCAGTGAATCCCGTGAAAAGATCGCCCTGTTCTGCGATGTGAAAGCCAGCCACGTCGTGCAGTATGCGGACGTGCCCACCCTGTATGAAGTGCCCCTGATGATGGAGGAAGAGGGCTTTGCCAGCATCGTCTGCGAGCAGCTGGGCCTTAACCATCCCGTCTGCGACTTAAGCGCCTGGAAGGACATGGTGGCGCGTTCCCGCAACCCCGTCCACAAGGCGAAAATCGCCCTGATCGGCAAATATGTGACCCTGAAGGAAGCTTATGTCTCCGTGGAAGAAGCCCTTCGCCATGCCGGCATTGCCCTTTCGGCCGCCGTCACCATCGACTGGATCAACGCGGAGGCCGTCACGAGCGATAACGCGGCGGACAAGCTTCGCGGCTACGACGGCATCATCGTGCCCGGCGGCTTCGGCGACCGGGGCGCCGAGGGGATCATTGCCGCGGCCGGCTATGCCAGGGTGAACAAGGTGCCATACCTTGCCATCGGTCTTGGCATGCAGCTTTCCGTGGTAGAGGCCTGCCGCAACCTTCTTGCTTTGCCCGCCGCCAATTCCCAGGAGGTTGACCCGAATACCCCGGCGCCTGTCGCATACATCCCCGAGGACAGGAAAACGGCCAACGGCGCCCGCAGCACCGCCCGCATGGGCGCCGGCAGCGTGGTTTTGAAGGACGGCTTGATCCGCTCGCTCTATGAAAGCACTGCGGCCAGGGAGCGCCACGGCAACCGCTACGAGGTGGACGCCAAATACGCCCAGGCCCTTTGTGAAAGAGGCTTTGTCATGACCGGCGCAAGCGAGCCAGAAGGATACCCGGAGGCTTTTGAGGTCACGGATCACCCCTTCTACGCGGCGGTTTTGTACCACCCCGAATTCCTTTCCCGCCCCGGCCGCGCGCATCCGCTGTTTATGGGCTTCATCCGGACGGCAATCAAATAATCGAATAAGGAACACCGTTGCTTTTTTTGATAGACGAAAAGCCCGCGCCGAAAATGGGCGCGGGCTTTTGCAATAAATTCTGTTATTGGATTTCGCCGACCTTTGTGTTCAATTCCGTCAGGAACGTAAGCAGCTGCGTCTGGGGCTCCTTTGTCTGCTGCCCCGTCTGCAGCTTGGCGTCAAACGTGTCGATCACGGCATAAATGGAATCAAACAGGCCATCATCCACCACCCGCTGCCCGTTGCCCCGCAGCGCCAAATGCACTTCCTGCAGCGTCTCTATGGCATACACATGCTGGCGCAGCTTGCCCAGCAGGTTGGTCGTCGTCGATCCGCCGGTGCGCGACAGGTTGTTGACCTGGGTAATCGCCAGATTCACCTCGCTGCGCATGCGCTCTTTAAACTGTGACTGCTCCTTTGCGGCAAAACTCATGGCGTTTCCGCCCAATATCGCCAATACGACAATCGCGGCCACAAGCAGCAGCAGCAATACCTTGCTCAATTGCTGCCGCACCCGCTGCCCGCCTGTATTTGCCCGCATTTGCTGGGAATAGCGGTACATGGTCTTCCTCCTTCCAAAGCTGCCGCAAAAATCGGCAACCGATTAATGATTATACCACAAATCCATCAGGTGGTAAAGTACCCGGAAAAATGCCAGGCGAATTCTGGTAAAGTGGTTTATTGGAACCTCAGAACAAACCGTTTTTATATATAAAGGGAGAATTGCCCCCGCGCTGTTCTTGCCTGTCCAATTGTCTATATCCATTTTACTATAAAACGAATCAAAAGCCAAAAGGCCTTCCGTCCGTATTCCGTCACAAAAACATGGTCCCCCGACAGGAGGACCATTATACAAAATTCTATAACAAATGGATTTAAATAAAGCAATCGTCCCGTGATCATATCCCTTATTCCAGCCCCATCGCTTCCCTGACGCGCAAAAGCCATTCCCTGACCAGCGACGCGTGCAGCTCCGGCTGCTCGATCTGCAGGTTATGGCCGGCCCTGTCCAGCACGGCGAAGGTGGCGCGGGGATAGTTTTCGATGATCTTCCACGCGTCCCGGTACCCAACGCTTGCATCCTGGCGGCCCAACAAAAACAGCGAAGGGCCCGCAAAGGCATTCTTCAACTGATCGACGTCAAAGGTGAAAGCATAACCGTTTTCCCGGAACCACTTCAAAAACGGCATATCGGCGAGCTGTATGCCGGTCAGGATCTCATCCCGGAATTTGTGCCACATTTCTTCCGTCTGCACAATGTGCACTTGGGTAAACGCTTCCGCTTCCTTGGACGAAAGACGCTTGAGCAACGCTTCGTCCACCTTCATTGCCCTGTGCTCCGGCAGCGTGCGTTTGTCATAATCGGGAATAATCGCCGGGCACAGCAGATATACGCCGGCCACCCTTTCCGGAATTTTGTGGACAATGCCCCTGGCCAGGTAGCCGCCATAGGATTCGCCCGCCAGCAAAAAGCGCTCGCCCGGTATGACCTTGCCGATGAATTCCAGCACAACGTCCAGCATCACGTCCGAATTCACGATCCAGGGTGCGCTTTTTGTCTTGCCCATGCCGGGCAGGTCGATGTAAATCCGCCTATAGCCGGGCACTGTTTCAAAAATGGGCTCCAGGCAGCCGCTCATCAGCCTGTGATCCACGCTATAGCCGTGAATCAGCAGCACGGGCCGGCCTTGGCCGAAAGATTCATAATGAATGGGTAGGTTTTTGACTGTGGTTTCCATGGTTCCTGTTTCCTTTCCCCCGGCATGGCCGGCGGTAGGAAGTGTACCACAATCCCACTTATTGTCAACCCCTATACAGGTTTTAAAAAGAAATGCACACTTTTCACGCAAAAGACCGCCGGCAAAAGCACGGCGGCCTTTTTGAGACGATCATTGGCGCTTGTCAAGTATTCGCCCACGCCGGCAGCTTCTTCATCAGCCGAGTGGCTGTTTCCCGGGCGGCGTTTTCCTCCAGCCCCTGGGTCTTCATCAGAAAGTGGGTGGTGCCCTCCAGCTTTTCAGGATAGGACTGCATGCTGCCGTCGGGCCGCGCGCAGTACAGGCAGTAGTCCTTTGTTTCATCCTTCATGGCAAAATCCTCGGGTTTGGTCATGGGCATGCCGCAAGCGATGCAGGTTTTCATGTTGCTTCCTCCTTATGTCCGTTGTTCAAAAGTGTCAGATAGGCATTCATCAGCATTTCTCCGTGGCGGGCGATGATCTGGCCTTCGCCGCCGTACAGATCGCCGTTTTGCAGATAGTGGTGCACAAGCCCTACCCACATATGAAACAGCAGATGTTCCGGCAAATTCAGCCTGTTTACCATCCCCTCCCGCGCGATGGCAGCGGAAAAGTGATGCGAAAGCACCGATTGGATCATGATGAAGCTGTCACGAACCCCTTGCGGTAAAAGCCTTGCCTCCAGCAAAAGCCTTGTGTAAAAGATTTCGTGCTCGCTTAGCCCCTGCAGGTAGGCCGTAAGTACGCCTTTTAACCCGGCTCCGCTTTGTACAAGCGCATGGGTGCGGTTCGCGATGATCCCGCCATACCGCGAAACCACCGCTTCCACCAATTCCTCCTGGCTCCCAAAGTGCAGGAACACCGTGCCATGGGATACCCCGGCTTCCCTGGCGATATCCTCCATGCGGCTTTGCGTGATCCCCTGCCGGGTGAACACCGCGTAGGCTGCTTCCAGCAGCTTTTCCCTGGTCTGCTCTTTTTGCTGTTGGCGGATGTTCGGCTTCATTCAATGACTCCTTAATCAGTGACTTCATAGTCATTATAATCTCCCAAAAAGCCCATGTCAATCCCCTTGCGGGACTTTTTCCGCGTCTGCAAATTCCGCTTGACAAACGGCCCCTTCTTGGATACAATCTTTCCAAATTGCAAACGCCATGACTGGGATCAGTACTTCAAACGCTTCTTCAGAGAACCGCCGGTTGGTGCAAGGCGGCAGAGGCCATGAAGGAAGCTCACCCACGAGCGGCCGCCAGAAAGCGGATGAATCCGTAAGTAGCGGCGGACGGCCAGGCCCGTGATCGCCTTGCACAAGCGGGGGCGTATGCCCCAAGCAGAGTGGTACCGCGGATGTTTCTACCTCCGTCTCTGATTTATTTCAGGGACGGAGTTTTTTTATAGCAAAAAGGAGGCGGTTACTTTGGCCATCACCACGCTGAGCAACTACACGATTCCGGGGCTTCTGCGCAAGAATGTACGTGAAATACCCGACAACGACTGCGTCGTCGCGCCGGAATACAACGTGCGCCTGAGCTGGAAGGAGTTTGACCGCCTGACGAACCTCATCGCCCGGGGCATGCTTGCCATGGGCTTAGGAAAAGGTGATCACGTGGGCATCTGGGCCACCAACCTGCCCGAATGGATGCTCACCATGTTCGCCACCGCCAAGATCGGCGCCATACTGGTCACCGTCAACACCAACTACAAGCAGTTTGAGGTGGAGTACCTGCTGCGCCAGAGCGACGCCAAAATGCTGATCATGATGCCCGAAAACCGGGACAATCCCTATTTGGGCCATATTCTGAACCTCATGCCCTCATTAAAGGACAAGGCTCCCGAAGAAGCGGGCGACGCTTCGCTGCCCTTTTTAAAGTCCGTCGTCGTCATCGGCGAGTACGACAACCTGCCCCGCGGCGTACGCCGTTTTGATGAGTTCTACGCCTTGGCCCAAACCGTGCCCAATGAGGCCGTGGAGGAGCTGATCGCCGCCGCCGACACCCATGATGTCATCAACATGCAGTACACCTCCGGCACCACCGGCTTCCCCAAGGGCGTTATGCTCACCCACCACAACATCACCAACAACGGCCAGTTCATGGGCGACCGCATGAAGTTTACCCCCGACGACCGGCTGCTGATCGTGGTGCCCCTGTTCCACTGCTTCGGCTGCGTGCTGGGCGTCATGACGTGTTTGACCCACGGCACCACCATGGTTTTGATGGAGCGGTACAATCCCTTGAAAGAGATGGAGATGCTCGTCGCCGAAAGGTGCACCGCCGTCCACGGCGTGCCCACCATGTTCATCGGCATGCTGGAGCATCCGGACTTTGACAAGTTTGATTTTTCTCACCTGCGCACCGGCATCATGGCCGGCTCCCCCTGCCCCATCAAGGCCATGCGCGATGTGAACACCAAAATGCACATGAATGAGATCACCATCGTATTCGGCCAGACAGAGTCCTCCCCGGGCATGACACAGTCTTCCGCCGACGATGCGCTGGAACTGCGGGTCGCCACCGTGGGCAAGCTTTTGCCCTGTACCGAGGGAAAAATCATCAACCCCGAAACCGGTCTGGAACAGCCCCGGGGCGTGCCTGGCGAAATCGTGACCCGGGGGTATCTTGTCATGAAGGGCTACTACAAAATGCCCGAAGCCACCCGCCAGGCCATTGACAAGGATGGCTGGCTGCACACCGGCGATATCGGCACCATGGATGAGGAGGGCAACTTCCGCATCACCGGCCGCCTAAAGGACATGATCATCCGCGGCGGTGAAAACATCTACCCCCGCGAAATCGAAGAATTCCTCTATACCCATTCCGCCATCCGCGACGTGCAGGTGGTAGGCGTGCCCGATATCAAATACGGCGAGGAAGTGCTGGCCTGCGTGATCTTGCGCGACGGCCGGGAAGCCACTCCGGATGAGATCATTCAGTTCGTCAAAAACGGCATGTCCCGCTTCAAGGCCCCCCGCTACGTCATTTTCATGAATTCCTTCCCCATGACCGCCAGCGGCAAGATTCAAAAATACAAGCTCCGCGAGCTGGGCGTCCAAACCCTGAACCTCCAGGCCGCGGACACTATCGAAACGGCCTAAGGGCTCTGCCCCAGGTACCCTGCCAAAGGGATATCATCTCTTTGGAATCCCCGGATTAAGCCTTCTCAGCCTCCTTTTAAAAGGAGGTGTCAAGCGAAGCCTGACAGAGGATTGACGAACGAGAAAGTATAGCGATTGCGTCAGACGCGGGATGCAGCGAGGTAAAGATATCAGGCGAAACGTCCTCTAAAGCCTTCCCCTTCCGGGGGAAGGTCAGCCCGTTGACAAAGTATCAGCGGGCAATTTTTTATTAAGAACCAAAAGGAAAGAGGAGAGCGAATGTCGAAATAAACACCAGGTGATGAAAGATGCTACTGAATCGAGCGAAGCAA
>JAFADG010000001.1 GCA_023425025.1 Bacillota bacterium | reverse complement strand
GGACGCTGCCAGGGACGCTGCCAGGGACGCTGCCAGGGACGCTGCCAGGGACGCTGCCAGGGACGCTGCCAGGGACGCTGCCTGGGCCGCTGCCTGGGCCGCTGCCAGGGACGCAAGGTTGTATACGCTGATTACCCATATCTGTTCTGGCCTATCTATCGATCAAAAGCACGTCAACTACATCAAGACCCGTTGGGGGCTATGGGTTGCTGGATACGGCGTATATTGCGACGTAAATGGTGTGTTCTACTGCTTCAAAAAGCCGTAAGGAGGATGTCAAGTGAATTACGTTTTGATATTCCTAGCCGGCGGCGCGGCGTTCCTGCTGGTATTCAGCGTCGGCCTTGTTGTGGGCGCGTACTTTGCAACAAAACCCCCGGATCAGAAAGAGCCGGAGTTTAGCCACATGGAAGGAGGCAAGCGCGTATGCAAGAGGGCGTGATGGACAAGCTGCTGCCGTGCCCTTGCTGTGGGGGAGCAGCAGAAATCGTCAGAGCGTCCGAGGTTCAGTATGGAAACTCTGCCGTCAAAGTGCGGTGTACAGCCTGTTCGCTCTCAACTAAAGGACATTGGGTGGTTGATAAGCACGAATGGCTTGGCGAGGACGGGAAATATCACCTTTCAACCCCTGTAAACATGCTTAAGGAGGAAGCTGCGGTGCGGACGTCCGTAAAGGACTGGAACCGCCGCGCCCCGTCCGGACTGACCAACGCCGAGATAGGCAAGATCGTTGACGAGAGGGAGGGCTGACATGGACCATCTTTTTAAAGCCTTGGACGAGCACATTGCCCACCAGGAATGGCTGCTCAAGTGCGAGCGCAACGCCAAGGAGGCGCTGGAAAAGGAAAACTCCGCCCTGCGAGACGAGAATGCAGCGCTCAACGCCAAGAACGCCGACCTGATCGCACGTAGCGGCTTCAAGGCCGAGTTTGCAGGCGGGATAGGCCCGGTGATTCATGATCCCGTTTGACCGCTTCGAAGGCTACCCGGATATATACGAGCCGCGCCTGCCCCGGTACGAGCCGGACTACATGCAGGACGCGAAAGAGCGGATGGAAGAAGAAATGGAGGACGAATATGCAGCAACAGAAAACGCACTGGAAGAAGCTGACTAACCCGGACTATCTTGGGACATATGCTTTTGATGTTGGTGTGGACAAGGTTCTGACAGTGAAATCCGTTGCGAACGAGGTTGTAACCGGCGCGGACGGGAAGAAGGAAACCTGTGTCGTGATGCGCTTCACGGAGCCAGAAAAGCCGTTCATACTCAATACTACCAATTCCAAGACGATCCAGAAGATTTACCACACCCCGTACATTGAGGAATGGTCTGGGAAAAAGGTACAGCTATTTGTCCAGAATGACGTAAAGGCGTTTGGTGAGGTTGTAGACGCCGTTCGCATCAGGCCGTATGTGCCCAAGGACAGCCCAACCTGTGAGGATTGTGGACAGGACATTAAGCCCGCAAGCGGCCGTACAGCGCTTTATTTGGCGCAGTATACAAAGGGCAAGTATGGTCGGTGTCTATGCGCATCGTGCGCCACAAAGGCAAATGCGGCGCCACAGAAGGCGGAGGAACCGACGCCGGAGCAGGTGGATTTGAATGATCCAACTGAATGAAGCCAATTACCACAGCCTTGAAGCAAACAAGGCATACATGGGGTCAACTCAATTCAAGGATTTCTGGTCGTGTTCTGCCGCCGCCCTGGCAATGGTCCGGGGCGAGTGGCAGGAGGACGAAAAGGATGCGTATCTGGTTGGAAACTATTTTGACGCACACTTTTCCGGGACGATGAACGAGTTTCTTGAGCAACACCCGGAAGTGTACAGCAAAAAGACCGGCAAGCTTTATGAGGATTATGAAAAAGCGAACAGAGCCATTCAGCGCTGCGAGAAAGACCCGCTATTCCTCAAATACGTTTCTGGTCTGCACCAAGTGATCATGACCGGGAAAATCGCCGGGGTTCGCGTCAAAATTAAAGTTGACAGCCTGCATCCTGACAAGATCGTGGACATGAAGTACATGAAGGACTTCAGGCCGGTGTGGACAGATGAAGGTAAGATGCCGTTTGTTGAGGCATACGGGTACGACATATCCGGCGCGATCTATCAAGAAGTCGTAAGACAGAATGTGAAAAAGAGGCTCCCGGTTGTTCTGGCCTGTGCGACGAAAGAGACGCACACCAACATTGATTTGTTCGGTATACCGCAAGGTCGTTTGGATTACTGCCTGGATATTGTGAAACGGCACGCACCGGAGTACAGCGAGATTAAGCTAGGTATTCAGGATCCGTACCGCTGCGAAAAGTGCGAATACTGCCGGGCCACGAAGGTTCTGACCGGGCCGGTCCCATACGATTCAATTTAGCCCCGGCCTGACCAAACGGAATTTGCAGAAGGAGTGAACGATGCTCGAATCTGGGTTCTACAACATGGATTGCATGGATGGCATGGCGCAGTTTTCGGACAAGTTCTTTGATCTTGCGATTGTGGATCCCATCTACGGAGATGTAAAAGCCGGCGGATACATGAACGGAAAGTCTGCAGGCGGGGTGGGCCCACACCCAAAGTACAATTACGGAATATGGTCGCAGAAAAAGACAGACCAGAGCTATTTCAACGAGCTTTTCAGGGTATCCAAAAATCAAGTTATTTGGGGTGGCAACTACTTTGCGTTGATGCTTCGCAAAAACAGCCCATGTTGGATTGTGTGGGACAAATGTAATGGAGATACAAATTGGGCTGATTTCGAAATGGCGTGGACAAGTTTTGATGGAGCGGCGCGCATTTTTCGCTATATGTGGAACGGTATGCTTCAAGGCAAAAGTATATCAGAGGGACACATAATGCAGGGAGACAAATCCAGAAATGAAGTCAGGATCCACCCCACCCAAAAACCCGTTGCCCTCTATAAATGGCTCCTTTCTAACTACGCAGATCCTGGTGACAAGATACTCGATACTCATGTAGGAAGCGCATCCAGCCTTATTGCCTGCCACCAGATGGGATTTCATTGCTGGGGATTCGAGATTGACCCCGACTACTACAAGTCCGCTACGGAACGACTGGAAAAATCCAAGGCACAGGTGAGTTTGTTCGACAGACCCACGCAACAACTACAACAGATACGATTGGAGGAATGACCTATCAACAAAATTATTCTGATCGGCAACCTTACCCGCGATCCGGAAACGCGCACCACAAGCACAGGCCTGAACGTGTGCTCCTTCACCATCGCGGTCAACCGCCGCCGTAGTTCCCAGCAGAACGAACCGGAGGCGGATTTCTTCCGCATCACCGCTTGGCGGCAATTGAGTGACCTTTGCCAGAAATACCTTGCCAAGGGCCGCAAGGTCTGCGTTACCGGAAGCGTGTCCGTGTCCACCTACGAGGGCAAGGACGGCACCACGCGGGCCAGCCTGGACGTTACAGCGGATGACATAGAATTTTTGAGCCCCAGGGCCGAGGACGGCAGCGGAATGGGCAGCATGGGCCAGAGCGTGCAGGGGAGCAGCAGGGACGCGGGGTTTACGCAGGTGGATGAAGATGAGCTGCCCTTCTGATCTGACCCATTTATCTCTGTTCAGCGGGATAGGCGGACTTGATATAGCGGCGGAAAAAGCCGGCTTTTGCACCGTTGGGCAATGTGAATGGGCCGACTACCCCACAAAGGTTTTGGAAAAGCACTGGCCTGATGTTTCGCGATGGCGGGACATACGGACGTTGACGGGAGAAAGTTTTTATGAACATACCGTTCGCCGAACAGTTGACATTATTTCAGGAGGATTTCCCTGCCAGCCCTTTTCCGTGGCCGGACAGCAGCGGGGAAAATCAGACGATCGCTACCTATGGCCTGAAATGCTTCGCGTCATCGGAGAGCTTGCGCCGCGTTGGGTTGTCGGTGAGAACGTACCTGGAATCATCAACCTCGCGGCTGACGATGTTTGCGCCGATTTGGAGCGTGCGGGCTACGAAGTCTGGATATTTAATTTTGAAGCTGCGGCTGTCGGAGCGCCGCACAGACGGGACAGGGTTGCCTTTGTTGCCCACGCCAACAGCGCAAGAGGATTCCTCTTCAAGGCGGATGGGTGGCGCGACCATGTATCTAGACAAGACCGGGAAACCCAGAAGAAAAACGTCGATCGGGAGCGCATCAATGGGCCTTGGGAAGATGGCGGCGGCAGGGCTTTGGCCAACACATCGATCGAGCGAGAAGGGCGCTTACCAGTACAGCCACGGGGATCACAACAAGCCGGTGCTGACGCTGACAGGGGCAGTGAAGTTTGCCACACCACAAGCCCGAGACTTCCGAACGGGCCAGCAATCCCGATGGGAGGACGAAAACCGCTCGCGGAATCTCAACGATCAGATTGGTGGGCAACTGAGCCCGACGTGGGTCGAGTGGCTAATGGGATTTCCGGAAGACTGGACGGTCATTGGGCCGTAGAGCCGCCGCACATACCGAGAGTTGTGCCTCCACATGACAGGGCCGGAAGAAAAGCAGTTCCCGCGCAACAAAAGAATCGGGTGGACAGACTTAAATGCTTAGGGAATGCGGTAGTTCCGCAGCAATTCTACCCCATCTTCAAAGCCATCTACGACGTAGAGACAACCCCGCCCGCCCCAAGGAGGTGATACATTGGCCTGGATGGAGCTGCACCAAACAATGGCAAGGCATCGGAAAACCCTGTGCCTTGCCAACACCCTCAAAATAAGCCGCAGGGAAGCGATAGGGATACTTGTTGACCTGTGGACTTGGGGAATAGACAACGCCGATAAAAACGGCCTGCTGCTTAACCTTGGCCCGCCCGATATAGCCACGGCGCTAGATTGGCCGTTGAAGAAGTGTGATGTGCTGGTAGAGGCTTTTGTCGGCGCGGGGTACATCGACCTCACCGAACCCGGGTATGTGCTGCACGATTGGTACACCTATTGCGGTAAACTGAACGAGAAGCGAGAGGATACAAAACGAAGAGTAGAAGCACACCGTAATAATAGGAAGAATCCCGTTACAAACACGTTACGTAACGCGAGTGTAACGCGTACAGAACGCGTACGTAACGCGTACGTAACGGAAAAAAACAGCCCTTGTAACGCGTCTACCGTACCTAACCGTACCGTACCTAATATATATATCAATCAATCTATCAATAAAGAGAGTATGGACGGACGGATTGATACCTTAGAGATGACCCTGGAAGAGGCGATTAGTACCCAGCAAGACCAGGACGCCATCCTTGCAGAGGCAAAACGATGTGGGCTGCCGGTTACCCAGCAAGGCATGGATACGGCAATGGAACTGTATGCAGCCCACGGGCTGGACAAGCTGCTTGAAGCCATACGAAAAGCGGGAGAGCAACCAAAGGACAAGTGGCACTGGCGGTACGTGAAAGGCATTCTTGCCAGTAAGCCCAAGGATGAATCGACGCAAACGACGTCCGGCGTGCCGGAATTCTGGTGAGGTGATCCACACGAAAGACACGGCGTTTTCCGCACTGGATTCCGAGGCGGCGGCCCTGGGTGCGGCTATAGGCTCCCCTAGCGCGCTTACAGAGGTTTTAACGCTCACGGTTGAGGATTTCTACGACGCACGCCACAGGGCCATATACGAGGCTGTTAGGAGGCTATACAAGGAGCATAGAGCGGTTGATATGGCCTCAGTGGTAGGCGCTCTTGACGGAGCGGGGGCGTTTGAGGGGGGCGCGTTCTCTTACTTGGTGGACATCTGCGCGGCAGCCATCCCCTCTGCGACCCATATACATACGGCAGAGATTCGCAAGGCGGCGAGACGGCGGGCGGTTTACAGGGCAGCACAGGCCCTTATGGGTAAGGCTGGGCGGTACGACACGGACCCGGACGAGGCGGTTTCTGAGTTCGCCGTATCCCTGCGCAGTATGAACAATGGCATAAAGCTGGTATCGTGTGAAGAGGGGTTGCTAGAATTCTGCGACCGGCTGGAATCCATGCAGAAGGGCAACAAAGAGAAGCGGGCTTATACAGGAATACCGGCACTTGACGAGCAAATGGGCGGGTTCTTCGGGCCGAAAATGATAGTTATCGGCGCGAGGCCGGGCACAGGAAAAACGGCATTCTCGCTGGGGATAGCGATGGAAACCAGCAGACGCGGATATAGAACGCTGTATTTCAACCTCGAAATGAAAACCCGCGATATGATCGCCCGGTCTGTGGCGAATCTGGCAAGCATCGACGTCGGGAAGGTAGACCAAGGCAATCTCACGCCGGACGAGTTCATAAAGGCGGGGGGCGTCTATCAGGACATCGCGAACATGAAAATCACTTGGGCCCCTGACTCAAATACGCCGGACAAGATACGGGCAGCCGTCGTACAGGCAAACAAGGACAATGACCTTGCCTGCATCATCGTGGATTACGTGCGGTACATGCGCAGCGGGGTAAGAACGGCGAGCCAACGGGAGGAAATGTCGGAAATCAGCCGGGCGCTAGTAGGTATAGCGCATGAATTCGATATCCCGGTAGTTCCAATCGTGCAGGTAAACCGGGATAGCCAGAAAACAGGAACCGCCGGATCAACGGCATCACGAGCTCCGACAATGGCTGAACTGAGGGATACCGGAGCGTGGGAAGAAGATGCGGACGCAATATTCCTGCTCTTTGCGCCGGACGACAACACGAAGCTTCAGGGGCGCGAAAAAGAAGCCTACGAGCAGTGCAAGGCAAATCGCCTAACCTACGTACAGATCGAGGCGGCAAAGGTCAGGCAGGGCCAGAAGGGAAAGTACCACGCCATATTTGACGGAGCACACATGAGATACAGGAGGATGCAGTGGTGAGCAAAGCGTCATCGCAGAAGGTTGCCAAGGAACGCGCCACGCAGGTACACGAGCTTCTCGCCGCCGGCATGAAGCGAAAGCAGATAGCGGAGATAGTGGGCATCACTCGCCAGCACGTCGGAGAAATCGCAAGGGCGGGCGCACCGAAGCAAAACCCGGCACGGAGGGGCCCCACGCCATCAGAGGCCCGCGAGGCGTGCGTGTACGGCATCTACTTTGCCCGGCAGGCGGTGCGGCTGGGCTGTACACCACAAAAGGCCCTGGACGCCGTAGCAAGCGCGGGGCTGGTGAGGATAGGAGGGGTGGCAGTATGAGCACAGAGACAAAGCTAATCATTCGTGTGTTTTCGGCATTGGCAGGCTGTGCAGCCGGATTAATCCTTAGAAAAATTATGACGGGAAGGTGGAAGCGGTGACAGAAAGGCAGAAGGAAGCGCTGCGGGAGATACGAAAGGACGTAAATTGGATTCGTGGGCACTACCTCAACAACATAAAATACGCGGTTTTGATTATCAACGCGCTTGACGCCATCGAGGCGGACGGGAAGTGTAAGCGCATTCCCATCGGAGGGCCAGACGAAGTTTGCTCAGAATGCGGCTGGGAATTCGATGATTCCGGCAAGAAGGCTTTTCAAGAAGTGTGCTGCCCCGGTTGCGGACGCGAGATCGAGGCGGCGGAATGATCCAACTCACATTCTTTGTACCCGGCCCGCCGAGGGGGAAAGGCAGGCCGCGCGCAACAGCACGAAATGGCTTCGCAAGGGTCTATACCGATGACAAAACGGCCGCGTATGAGAACTTAGTTCGCATCGCGTGCCACAATGCCATGATAAAGGCCTCTAGCACGCGATTTGAGGGGCCTGTGACCGTATCTGTGTCCTGCAAGTACCCCATAAACAAAAGCGTCTCAAAACGCAAGCTGGAGGCCTTTTTGAAAGGGGACGAAAAACCAACGAAAAAGCCCGATCTGGACAATGTGCTTAAGGCGGTGCTGGACGGAATAAACGGAGTGGCTTTTGCGGATGACGCGCAGGTGGTAGGGATTGTGTCTGAAAAGTATTACGGGCTTGAACCGGGCGTACAAGTGACGATTGAAGGAGAATAACATATGGCGAAAACACCAAGCCCGTGCGCGAAGTGCACGAAGAAAAACTGCACGATGAAGCGCGGCGGAACACGGTGCTGCGGCGATTGGTTGAAATGGTTCAGCGTCGCGTGGGATGCGATACGGAAAGATGCGGGGGTGGCGTGATGGCTGATTTTGGAAAGGTGATGGAAGATGTGGATCGGTACGGAAAGCTGCTTATTGCTCAAGCACACGCCGTTGAGTCGGCTATGGGAATGAATGTGATGGATGCTTATAACGGCGATCCGGAAGTAAAACGAAAAATACTATCTCGCGAATGGGATTTTTTCGATGTGGCTAGGAATTTGTTGGGAAAGAAGGAGGACAAGCCGGTGGAGAGCAACATCGAAAGGATGCTGGGCGTAAAAAAGGACGAACAGTTCACGATACTCACAAAGGAAGATAAGCATTACAAACTCGGTGCGATCTGTGAACTCATGGTATGGGATGAAAAAAGCCAAACATGGCACGATGAAAACTCATACCACTTTGCGGAGATATTGAACCACCCAGAATATATTCTCCGCCGCCCGCGCCTCACCGACGAGCAGCGGAAGGTGATGGAAGCGCTGGCGGTGTTGGGGTTCAAGTGGGTGGCGAAGGACATGCGCGGCGGCCTGTGGGCATATGGAAAAAAACCAGAGAGAACGGTCAGCGCGTGGCAGCCGTGGGATGATTGCCAGGTAATGAAATTGCCAAATACAGAAATCACGACCCCCCTCATCCCCGATTGGACGCAACCGCTCGACATCGATAAGACGCTGAGGGAGGCGGGGGAATGAAAAAGACAATTGAAGTCACAAGCTGTGATATATGCAAAATGGAAAAGCCGGTTGTTGCGATAAACTACCCCGTGATTTTTACCACCGACCAAACGGAAGGAAGGCCGTGTAAGCCATATATCAGCCAAGAAAAGATTGATGTGTGCGAGGCATGCAAGTCAAGAATCTTGACAATTGAGGGATATGGGGCGCAAGGGTGTAACACATTTCGTATCAAACCCAAGGAGGACGCCCATGAGCGATAAACCGATGACGCCGGCGGAACGGTATGCGGCGGAAGCGGAAAGCCCGGAGCTGGTTGCGCAGATCAGGGAATGCATACGGAGGATCGGGGAACTTACCGAATGAGGGGAGTGGGCAGGATGGAGTTTGATATAAATGAACGTCGGTTTTTCTTGGTGAGCATAAAACATTCTGAATATCCAAAGGGCCGCAGGGCCTTTGTTCTGTGGGGAGAAACGGGAAAAACGGCAGATGATAAACCACGTTGTTACGGTGGATATACAACCAATCCTGACTGTGCAGAAGTGTACAGTATGGCGGACCTGCAGCGGTCCGGTTATGGACCGGTAGTGAAAACAGATGAGTCCGTACCAATGACGCTGAATTTGGTCAAGAAGTGGCGTAAGTATGATTCAGTGGCGGTGGATATCAATCAATACCGTCAATACCTACTGTTTGTGTAAAGGAGGCACCTCATGACTGACAATTACAAACTCACTACGCCGGCAGAACGCGAGGTGGCGGAACGGCTGTGCCGGGAGGCCCCGCCGATGATGCCTGAATATAGGTGCAGCCCTTGCCGACCGTGTATGGGTACAGGGCGCATGCCAGGTGAGTTGCTTGGCGAACGGTGCCCGTACTGTAATGGCGATGGGTTTGTGCCGGAGTGTGCAGAAACGGAGGAAACCGCCGATGATGACGCCTGATAATGCCGTTTCCGTGTTGACGGATTGCCTTGACGAACCCGACTATGCGTTTTTTGTTGTAAAAGATTTGTCGGGTAACACTCTGACGCTTCGGAGTGACTTTATTCCAGCGCTTCGCGCCCTCCTGGCGGGGTACAAGGCGGCGAGGGATGTCCCACAGCCCCAATTGATTAAAAGCTTTGTGAAATCAAGTAACGATCATTTTGATGTCATGCAGATGTACGACAGGCTGAAAGACAGACTTGATTCAAGCGAGGCCGACCTCTCCGCCCTGCGCGGGAAGATCGACGCCGGGGAGCTGGTGGAACGGGGAACTTGCACGATGATGGGCACAGAGGATGAAGGTATATGGGAATGCTCTTGTGGTAGCGTATGGACGTATGAAGCCGGAACGCCCGTAGATAACAACGTGAGATATTGCCACGAGTGCGGGGAGAAGGTCGTAAGCGTAAAGGAACGGCGCTTCAACCCAGAATCCGACGAGTACGACGAGATCGAGATCATGCCGCAAGAATCCGCCCGCGCCGCAATCAAGGAGGGAAAGTGAAAGCCAAACAATTTTTTTCGAGAATAAAAAGCCGGCTATTTTTCTTTGGCCTTGACACGGCGGCCAGACGCGCAACCAAACTGTACAAAAAACAAGGGAATACGGTGGTGTGCGTTTACTGCGGGAGATTGCTTAAAAAAGAGCAGGCCGGAATGGTATACGACATCGGGAAAAACGAGGCGGAATACCATCACGAGGCGTGCTTTGAAAAATACGCGCCTCACGGAACGCTGGATGACCTAGAAAGAGCTGCGAAGGAGGGGTGAAAGACGACTGCAAAAGATATACTCAACGCCTGCCGTAGCGCGGCACATGAGATAAACGCAATACAGCACCAGATGGATTTAGTGCACATACCGGGAGGGCCCAGCGGTTATAAGGGTGTTGTCATAACAGATATGCCGGGGGGCACTAACGATCCAACAACGGCAGCGGTGCAGGCCATCGAAAAGTATGAAACCCTTTTGACCGAGGCAAAACAACGCAACGCCGTGGCTCTGGCTGAATTTGAGATGATGATGAAAACTGTGGGAGACGGAACCGCACGCACTATATTGCGGGAGTATTACGGACTGGGCAAAACAGACAATGTAATTGCCGGAATACTGCACTATTCGCGGTCTGTGGTGACGCGTCGGCGAAACAGCGCGGAAAATTACCTGCAAAGCACTTACAAACGCACACAATGACACAACACCGCACACGTCAAGTGTGATATAATGTAAGCGTGAAAGGTCGCCCAAGCGGGTGGCCTTTTCTCTTTGCGGTCATGCATAGTAGCTGTGCACCGGCCTTCAAAGCCGGTTACGCGGGTTCAATTCCCGCTGATCGCTCCAGTAGGGCTAAGCCAATACGCGAATGCGTGGCTAAGCGGGTGCGCACAAATGCGATTATGCATGAGGCGGAGGCGGGGCCGTGCGCAGTTGTTTTGTTTTCAGTTTTGGGGTGCCGGTGCGTCAACCTCCTTCGCGTCGGCGGGTGTGCTCCATCTATGGTGTGGCGGGGCCGGAGCATGTTTGATACAGGAGGATGCAAAGGAGGATTGCATGCACAAAGACGACATAAGGGCAGAAGCGGAACGCCTCACCCTGGATGAGGGCTTTTCGTGGCAGGAGGCCGCTAGCGAGCTTAACCGCCTTTATCCCGGTGAGAGGTTCACATATAACCGGGTGCGCGGGATCGTCCGCAAGGGGCAACGCTGGGCCAATGGTGAGCGCTCCAAACGCAAGCCATCGGAAAACAAGCGGAAACAGCCCGAGCGCCGGGAAGAAGAAAGCGCGGGGAATGGGTTCAAGTCATCCGAAAAGATCAACGCCGACGGCTCCCGCGAATCATTCAAGCTGCTGGAGCTATACAAAAACCACAAGTACACGCCGGACGAGCTCTTGAAGCTGCACGGGTTTGACCCTCCCGACTTGTGGGAAATGATCGATTGCAAAAGCAACGTATGGAACGGAATGGCTGGAAAGCAGCGAAACAACGAGCTTGTAGAGCTTTGGCAAAGTACGTTGCGGGCCAGACCGCGCAAACAAAGCCTGTCGTTCGAGGATGTTAAGCAGACGTTTCGCGAGTTGGCGACAGAGTACAGCAGGCCGCCGCTTATGTACATCAAGCGCGAAGGACGCATGATGGCAGAGGTCAACATTGCAGACCTGCACCTGGGAAAGTTGTGTTGGCATGGCGACACCGGGAACGATTACGACTATAAGATTGCCCGTGAATCCTGGAACAAAATTGTTTCGACAATTTATGGAGAACTGAAAGGGCAGCAGATAGAGCAGATAATACTTGTTGTCACAAACGATTTTTTCAACAGCGATAACCCGGAGAAGACCACAACGGCAGGGACGCCCCAAGATACCGATATACGTTGGCAAAAACTGTACAAGGTCGGACTCAATATGCTGACCGACGTATCAGGGTGCATGATGGATATTGCCGAAACAGAAGCACTGTACACGGCAAGCAATCACGACCTGCAGACGATGTTCCATGCGATATGCCATCTGGAGGGATTTTTCCGAAACAACAAAGACCGGTTTATGG
Organism: Bacillota bacterium; assembly: GCA_023425025.1. Classification (GTDB taxonomy): domain Bacteria; phylum Bacillota; class Clostridia; order Christensenellales; family Aristaeellaceae; genus JAEWAH01. Next base: position 47,591 of record JAFADG010000001.1, on the reverse strand, counting down.
CAGATACAAATGCGATGGCGCGGAAATACAGGCTGTATGGAAGTACGTTACTTGGTTTTACGCACGGAGATACGGAGCGAAAGCAAGCCCGGTCAGCATTAGGAGCGCTCGCTGCACTTCCTCCAGTTGAGGCAAGGGAACTTTGGGGGCAAGCAAAACGCTGTGAGGTACATGCCGCACACCTTCATTGTGAGCAGGCAATAGACGAGGTAAACGGCGTTATCGTGAGGCGAGTATCAAGCCCGACAGCAACCGATACGTGGCATTATCAAAGCGGCTATGTGGGTGCGATAAGGAAGGCGCAGACGTTTATCTATGACCGTGACTATGGACTGATACACACGATCAACACGCCGGTATAAGAGCCATTACGCAAAAGCGAGATGGGCATAGACAGATTAGCTATCTGGGAGCAGGTGCCAACCGCCTGCTCCTTTTCTATGCAATAAAAGCGTTGGAGAAGGTTGGGAATCATGGAGTGGAGAAAAGCATCGCAAGAAATAGGCTCAAGCCTGTTTGGCGAATGGACCTGTCCGGAAAGCAGTCTGCTTATTTTTCGTGCTCAGAAGACGCAGGGAAAAGCGTAGGCGTCAAAGGCGCAGCGATAAGGGCGTGTTGCCGTAACGATAGAAAATCCTCTGGCGGATACAGATGGGAATACGCATAAATGGCACGAGGCGCACGGACTTAGGGAAATGTGGTTCAGTTGCGTGTAGGGGGTGAGCGTAATGAGCCTTAAAAGCTGCAAATACTGCGGGCGTATCGTAGATCGTAACCACGTCTGTCCCAAGAAGCCAAAGAAGAAACAATATGCACGCACAGAAGCAGAGCAAGGCAGATACACCTACGCGTGGGAGCGGAAGTCGCTAGAAATCAGAGAGCGAAGCCTATACATGTGTGCAGTATGCCGGGACCAAGGGCGCGTGTCGTGTGACAACCTCGAGGTACATCACATCATACCGCTGGTAGATCGCCCTGACCTGCTGCTTGAGGACGAGAATCTGATATGCTTGGATGATTGGCATCACGAACAGGCAGAGCGCGGCGAGATAAGCAGGGAATACTTGTTTAGATTAGCCAAAGAGCGAGAAGAAAGCTGTTCAACATACCCCCCGGGCGGGTGAGATTGGATATTCCAAAGGGGTCCGAACCAACAGGGTAAATCAGGAAGATAATATATTCCCCGATCAACTTTCAAAGGAGGTATGGCAATGCCAAACCCTAGCAAGTCCGCGGCGGTCATAGCCTACGATGGAAAGGCGCACAAGACAAAGGGTGAACTTGCCGCAAGGATTGAGGCTGAACAGGCCATGTCTACCGGCGTGAAAATGAAGGAGCGCAAAGAGGTAAAAGAAAACCCGGTTGCGCATCAAGAATTTTTGCGTCTGTTCAAACTGCTTGAGAAGATCGGGAAGAACGACGCCATACACGAGCCTATCATGAACCGCTACTGTCTGCTACAGGCGGAATGCTTGGACTTTGAGACGAAGCGCGAGAGTTTTTATAACAGGCTGCAAGACGTTGAAGACAGCGACATGGACAGCGACAAAAAATACAAGATCATCAACGATATGCAAAAGACCATCATCGACCTGGACAAGCAGGTGCAGGCAAAGCGCCGGATGCTGTTTGACATAGAGCGGGAAAATGCTATGACCATCGCGGCCGCCTTGCGCAGCATACCAAAGAAAGGAAAAGTCGGGGATAACCCGCTTGCAGCTGCCTTGCGTGACGATTGAAGAATCAAAGGCGCTTGCATATGCCAGATGGTGCGTTGCTCCCGCCAACAAAAAAGCCCCTGTCTATGTCAAGAAGCAGGCTCAAAAGTGGATAGATATTGCTGAGGGAAAAAATGGCGAAGCGTACACCGACGATAAGACGTACGCAAAGATATGTAAAATCCTCAAACTCATGGTACACCCGGACCTGAAATGTCCAATGTATGACGGGCTGGAGGATTACGCCTGGCTTCTTATCGTCGCTGTGTTCTGCACAAAACTGAAAACAGAGAATATCAGGTACTACACCACGGCCCTGTTGGAGATCAGCCGCAAGAACTTCAAAACGTTCAACGCCGGCGTGATCTTCATCATAGGCATGCTGATAGAGCCGCGTTTTTCGCGCTTCTTCTCCGTCGCGCCTGATTTGAAGCTATCAAGCGAGCTAAAGCTTGCAATACGCAAGATCATTAAAGCCAGCCCGGCGCTGGCAGATGAAAAGGCGTTCAAAATCCTGCGAAGCGAAATCCGGTGCTTGGTCACGGATTCCGAGTATACGCCGCTTGCCTATTCGGAAGACCGCATGGACGGCAAGCTTGCAAACATGTTTCTTGCCGACGAGGCCGGGGCGATGGATTCATACCCGATAGAGGCTATGAGATCGTCGCAAATCACACTGTTCAATAAGTTGGGTATCATCATCAGCACGCAATACCCCAACGACAATAACGGCATGATCGACGAAATCGACATTGCAAAGAAAACGCTTGATGACCTGACGGAAAACAAGCGCAGATTTGCTTTGTTGTATGAGCCGGACGATTATCTGCTGCTCAATGACCAATGGCAGACCAACGACCTTGTTATTTATCAGTCAAACCCTGTGGCCGTAGCGCATGAATATATCTTTGAAGCGGTCAAAGAAATGCGCACGATGGCCGTTTTGTACGAAAACAAACGCGAAAACTACCTGTGCAAACATAACAACATCAAGTACAAAAGCCTTGGGGTGGAAGGGTATGTAGAAATAGATAAGGTTAAGGAGTGCAAAAGGCAGGAGGATTTGTCGTTCTGGCGTGGGAAATCGGTGTATTTGGGCCTTGACCTGGCGCAAACAGATGATAACGCATCGGTTTCTATGACTTGCGAAAGCGACGGCGGCATTCATTCAAAGGTTTGGGGCTTCATCCCGGCGGACAAGATGACGCTCAAAACCAAAAAGGAAAACGTTGACTATCAGAGCCTTATTCGGCAGGGTGTATGCTTCGCCTGCGGCGACGAGGTTATAGACTATGGGTTTATTGAGCGGTTTATCATGGGGCTTGAAAAGACATATGGCGTACACATCGAGCAGATAGGCTACGACAGGTACAACGCCCTTTCCACCGTCCAGAAGCTTGAAGCCGCCGGCTATGAATGCGTGGAGGTTAAGATGCATTCCAGCGTTTTGCACATGCCAACAAAGCTTCTCAAGGAATACATACTTGGAAAGAAGTATTTCTACGACGAAAACCAGATGCTTGAAATCAACTTCCAGAACGCACGCTGCACCGAGGACACAAACCTGAACAAGTACGTCAACAAAAAGAAGTCTGTTGGGAAGGTTGACATGGTTGTCGCAACGATCATTGCCACATACCTCTTGCAGCAATCTATGCTGTTTGGTACAGATTCTTTTGTGGCGCAATATTAGGAGGCTTTATGGGAATTTTCAGCAAGAAGAAGCATGAAATCAGGGCCGACACCAAAGCGGAATCTCGAGCAGACGGGCAACAAAGCTTTGAAGATGCGCTCCTGCAAGCCATGCTTGGCAGTACGGCGGTCACAAGGTCAACGGCCATGCAAATACCAACTGTCGCCAGCGCTATTGACCTGATCGGCAACGTTATCGCCAGCACGCCTATAAAACTGTACAAGGACAGTGATGGTGCAACCACAGAGGTAAAGGACGATTCGCGCATAAAGTTGTTGAATGATGAAACTGGCGACACGCTAAATGCTCATGACTTCTGGATGGCGGTTGTGCATGATTACTATCTTGGTAAAGGCGGATATGCATATATCAATAAAGCGCGCGGCAAATTTATCGGCCTACATTATGTAGACGAAACGCAGATCACAATCCAAAAGAACACGGACCCGATTTTCAAGGATTATGACATATTGGTGCAAGGGAAGCCATATAAGCCTTATGACTTTATCAAAATCCTTCGAAACAGCCGGGACGGCGCAAGTGGAACGGGGATCGTGGGCGAAAACAGCGGACTGCTGAGCGTCGCATACAATACGCTCGTTTTTGAAAATGCGCTTGTTTTAAAAGGCGGCAACAAAAAGGGATTTTTGAAATCAGCCAAAAAGCTAGCAGAACCTGCCATGGAAGCGCTCAAAGCAGCATGGAAAAGGCTGTATGGAAACAACGAAGAAAACGTTGTTGTGCTTAATGATGGCGTGGAGTTTCAAGAATCCAGCAACACCAGCGTTGAAATGCAGCTCAATGAAAACAAGGTCACAAACTCGCTGGAGCTATGCAAAATATTCCACGTTTCCCCTGATACAATAGCAGGGAAAGCCTCTGAAAGCGACCTGCAAAGCCTTGCAAAGCTGGCCGCTATCCCGCTTATGTATACCATACAAAGCGCCCTGAACCGTGACCTCCTTCTGGAAAAAGAGAAGGGGGTTTTTTATTGGGCGTTTGATACCAAGGAACTGCTGAAAGGCAACTTCAAGGAGCGCATGGAGGCATACGGAATTGCTATCGACAAAAAGGTCATGATGCCGAACGAGGCCAGATATGCGGAAGATTTGCCGAGCATTCCGGGCATGGACGTCATTACAATGGGTCTTGCAGATGTGATCTTCGATGCAAACACAGGGAAGTATTTCACTCCTAACACCAAGACGTTGACTGATACGCAGGGCGGCGCGGCGCAACCGGCGGACCCGCCCGAACCGCCGAAGGGAGGTGAATAGATGCAAATAGAGATACGCGCGGACGGCAAGGCCCAAATCAGCGGGTACGTAAATGTGACGGAGAAGAAAAGCCGCCCGGTCATTACCCCGCACGGGAAGGTGATCGAGGAAATTGAGCCAAGGGCTTTTGAAAAGGCAATTGACCGCGCCGGGAACATCACGGTTACGGTCGATCATGACAACTCGAACATATATGCCAGCACGCAGGAAGGAACGCTCACACTGTATGAAGACGCAATCGGGCTTCACGCCGATGTGGTCATAAGTGATCCTGCCGTAATCGAAATCGCAAAGCAGGGGAAGATTCGCGGCTGGAGCTTTGGCATGTACAACGTGGTCGCCGACGTTGAGCCGAGGTCGGACGGTATACCGATCCGGCGCGTTAAAGAGCTTGATCTTGACCACATTACGCTGTCTGTAAAAACGCGCCCAGTCTATGCGGCGACGTCCGTTGAGGTTCGCGCCGGCGCTGACATAGACATCGAAACGCGCGCGTTCGACGACGCCCCCAAGGTTACCGACAACACACCAACCAGACCCGACAACAACGATTACCACAAACGAATTGCCGCACTGCGGCAGAAATGACGGAGGGAATCACACATGAAGAATCTCAAGGCACTTATGGAAAAACGCGCAGAGCACCAGGAGCAGCTTGACGCCATTGTCGCCAAGGCCGATACCGAAACCCGCGCTGTCACCGACGAGGAACGCGCCGAATTTGACCGGCTGGAGAAGGAAATCAAGGATATTGACGCTACCATTGCCCTAGAGGAAAGGGCCCGCGGCATCGAAAAGAAAACCGTCACCGCCACCGAAGAACGCGCCGAAGCGGTTGAGGAACGGGCGTTCTTGAACTATGTAAGGCGTGAATGCGGACTCCCTGTGGAAGTCCGCGCCGGTGAGCAGAACTTCACGATGGCCAACAACGGCGCGGTGATCCCGGTGAGCATCGTCAACCGCATCATTTCCACCGTGAAGGAAATGTGCCCGATCTTTGCAAAGGCCACCATGTTCAGCGTTAAGGGTACGCTCAAGGTGCCTGTCTACGGCCTCGCGAACACCACGCATGACATTACCGTGGGATATCAGGCCGAGTTTACCGACATCACCGCCGATGCGGGCAAGTTTACCAGCGTTGACCTGACCGGTTTTTTGGCCGGCGCGCTGACGCTGATTGGCAAGTCTGTCATCAACAATAGCGACATCGACGTTACAAGCTTTATCGTCGCGGAGATGGGCAAGAAAATTGCGCTGTTCCTCGAGAACGAATTGCTGAACGGCACCTCCGGTAAGGCTACGGGCGCGCTGTCCACTACCAATACCCTAAACGCCGGTTCCACCAGCGCCATCAACGCCGATAACCTGATTGATCTGCAATCCAAGGTGCCTACGGCGTACCAGGGCGACGCTTGCTGGACGATGGCCCCCGCTACGTTTACGGCCATCCGCAAGCTGAAATACGGCGACGGCAAATACCTGATTCAGGATGCCTTCACCGGCCCGACTCCGTTTGTGCTGCTTGGAAAGTCCGTTTACCTGTCTGACAACATGCCCGCCATCGGCAGCGCGAACAAGGCCATTCTGTATGGCGATTACTCCGGCCTGGGCGTGAATATGCGGCAGAACATCGAAATGCAGGTGCTCAACGAGAAGTACGCCACGCAGCACGCCGTGGGGCTTGTAAGCTGGTTTGAGTTTGACAGCAACGTCATTGATCACCAGAAGCTTGCCACGCTGGTTATGTCCTGATGAAACAACAAGGGGCGGCTGAAATATGCCGCCCCCTTTAACTGAAAGTGAGGTAAACACATGCCTAATGTTTTGAACTACACCGAGCAGGGCGGGGGAAAAACCGTTATTGGCGGTACGCTGCAAATATCCGGCGCTATTGTGAACGGCAGCGGCGCGCGGCTTATCGCCAATCAGGCAGCCAGCACAGCAACGGATGTATCCGGGCTGAAAACCGACCTGAACGCCTTGCTTACAAAGCTTAAGGCGGCCGGCCTGATGGTGGCCGATAGCTGACAGGAGGAATAGCCACATGAAGGTTAGCGAGATCACCAGCCAGCTTGTGGCTGAATATCTGCGCTTGGATTACGCAACCATGAGCGCCGCCGAAAAAGCGGAGCTTGACACAATCCTGGATGCCGCAACGGCATACGTAAAGTCATACACGGGGCAGACGGAAGCGGCCCTTGACGACTTCCCCGACGTTGTTCTTGCCGTCTATGTGCTGTGCCAGGATATGTACGACACGCGCGCATATTACGTTGAAAAATCGAACGTCAACAGGGTTGTTGAGGCGATACTTGGGATGCATTGCATCAACCTTTTGTGAGGTGAGCGCATGCAGATAAACCCAGGAGAACTGAACAAAAAGATAGCCATATACAGTAAGGCTGGTGGCAAAGACGGTGACGGATTCCCGTCCGGCTCTGAAACGTTGGTTTTATCTTGCTATGCGAAGGTGACGCGAACAAGCGGCACGGAAGTCATCAAGGCAGGGACCGACTTGGCAGACGTGAAAACGCGGTTCCTGATCCGTTTCCCAAAACCTGAGATCACGCGAAAAATGATTGTCCGCTATGGCGTCGATTATGAAATCGAGTACGCAAACGACTACGAAGACGCACACGAATACATGGAAATCATTGCAACGCGCATCACAACGGGGGTGGCGTAATGAGTATCAACAGCCGGGTAATTACGGCATTGACCGGAACGATACCCGTTGATTTTGGGATGTGGACGGGTGGCGTTCCCCCGGCGCAGTATGCCACATTCACCGTCATGTCAACGCCCGAATCAAGCGCCGATGATGACACGGATTGCATAGGGCACTATATCTACCTTACCTTGTGGTCATCTTCAAACTACGTTGCCACGCTTGCCGATATTCACGCCGCCATGGAAAGCGCCGGCTTCCTCTGGCAGGAAGAACGCGCCATGTATGAGGCCGACACAAAGACATACTACGTGGCAATGACGTGGTTGTACCAGGAGGCGATATAATGCCGCTGAAAGCATCCGGGTTTCGGGCCCTCTCTGACGAGCTCGCAAGGTTGAGCAACGGGCTTAGCCGGGAAGCAATGGAAAGGGCCTTATCAAGCGGAGCCCAGCCGGTACTTGACAGGATGATCCAGAATGCACCGGTAAAAAGCGGGAAGTTAAAAGAGGCGCTTAGGGTTGGCCCCCTCAAAAGGTGGCACGGCGGACAGTATTACATACGCGTGGGCATTGTGAACGGGCGGGACGCCCCGCATGCCCACCTTGTGGAGGACGGGCACGGAGGCCCGCACCCAGCGCCTGCGCACCCATTTGTAAGGCCCGCCTTTGACGCAACAAAGGACGAGGCCTTTTCCAATGTCAAGGAATCACTATCCGAAGAAATGAAAGGATGAAATACATGGGACAGACATACAGCCGAATCGGCCTGAAAGAGGTCATTTTCTGGGAGCTTCTTGTAGACGAGGCCGGAACCCTTACCTATGGCAGCCAGCGCCCCGAAGTAGTGGAGGCCATTGACTTCAACGTTGCGGCGCAAAGCACCGATCCCGACGTGCAATACGCGGAGGACGTGGAAAGCGACGTGCTATATGCCGACCCCGAGCTTAACGGCACCTTTGAATCCAAGGAGTTGCCGCTTACGCTTCGGGCCTGGATGCAAGGTCAAACCATTGATTCCAAGGGCGTTCTGGTGGAAAACGCCAACCCCAACCCGCCCTATTTTGCCATGGGCTTCAAGTCTCAAAAGCGCAACAAGGCGTATCGCTACGTGCAGCTGCTGAAAGGCCGGGCAAAGCCCATGTCCGATGTCTACCACACCGGAGAAAAGACGCCTACGCGCCAGACGGACAAGGTAGATATCACGTTCATCAAGCGCACTAACGACGGCGATTTCCGCTATCAGGCTGATTCTGATACGCCCGCCTTCGCCGGCGTCAAGGACACGTTCTTCAATGCGCCTTACGTCAAGGCCGTGGAACCGTACATTTCCATCACCGAGCAGCCGCAGAACGCCGCCGTTACCGTGGGTTCCGTGTCCGGCTCCCTGGCTGTTACGGCTGCCGCGCATCCGTCCGGCTCTTTGACATATCAGTGGTACAAACCCAGCGCCCCGAAGGTGGGCACAGCGGACACCGCCGTTTCCGGCGCTACCTCCGCGAGCTTGACCATTCCCACCGGCCTGACTGCCGGGACACATTATTTCTATTGCAAGGTGGGCCTGAGCGGCGCGAACAGCGTTACAACCTTTGTGGCGCAGGTTATTGCGTCCGCCTGATGACGCCGGGGCGGGGTTACTCCCGCCCCTTCTTTTCGACAAGGAGGAAAAGAGTATGGAGAAAATGCAAATTGAACTGGAAGTCAACGTAAAGGACAAGGCGCGTCCCAAAGTGATGTATGAATGTGACCGCAGGGCGTGCGCCAAGGGATGCAACACGCACAGCGGCGGTCGCTGCAGCCATACCGAGGATATCCGGCATGCGAAGAATTTTCAAATGACACCAAGCGGGAGCTTCAAGGAGGTTGTTCCTGGTGGCGGTATGGCCGTTGAATATATACAGGCGGGCGTGTTCTCCCCCAGAAAGATAGACGCCCTGCGCAAGTACATTGAAAAAGAGGCGTGTAAACATGATTAAAATCACATTGAAAAAGCTCATTCAGGGCCGGAAATACCCCCGGCCTTTTTCTTTTCTTTCTACCAAGGATAAGTACATTGACAAAACGTATGAAATCCCGTTTTTCCGGGGCGTCGCCCTTCGCAAGTGCAAGGAGATCGGCGATCTTACCGAAAAGGCAAAAAGCGGCGAGGCGTTCACCAGCGAGGAATTTGACAAATGTGTGGAATGGTTTTGCTTGCTGTTCGACAACAAATTCACAACGGACGACCTTTTGAACGGCTACCCCTCCGATCAATTGATGCCTGATATTTTCGCGGCGTATTTCGCCATGCAGGCGGGTGTTTTGAGGGCCTTTACCGAGTTCCCTATTCCGCCCACAGCGACAGCGGAACAGACCGCGTAACGTCGCTGTGGGAATTGTGGATGACGATGGCAAAAGACCTACAGCAAAAGGGCATGCCGCTTGCAGACATCGATAGCACGGATGCCTGCGGGTATATCCAACTGCTGTTCTACGGTGGCACGCCCGAAGTAAAAGAAGCCTATATTGACGACATTTTGATGTGAGGTGAATCCAGTTGTCCGAGGTAGCCCGCGAGTTAACCATACAAATTAGTGCCAACGGGGCCAGCACGGCGCAGAAGGATATAAAGGGCCTGCAAAATGCCGTTGATCAGGCGGAGGCAAAGTTTAAAACAGCCGGCGCGGGGATCAAGGGGTTTGAGCAGTCTACCGCTGGTATGCAAGCCCGTGTGACAATGCTTTCCGACAAGCTCAAGGCACAGCAGGGCATTGTGGATAAGGCTGCCGGGGCGCTGGAAAAAGCCAAGGCGAAGATGGTTACGGCTGCTGACGGTCAAAAGAAGCTCGCCGCAGACGTAGAAAAAGCCAGGGCAGCATACAATGCTCAGGTTACAGCAACCGGGAAGAACAGCGAGGCGGCGAAAGCGCTTGCCGATGAATTGAAAAAGCTGGAGGGCCAATACGAGGCGCAAAGCAAAAGTGCGCAGACCGCCGCCCAGGCCGTCCAAAGAACAGAAACCCAGCTTATACAAGCGCGGGCGGCGGTAAAGGGTACGGAATCGGAATTAAAGGCAGCAAACGCCACCTTGCAAAAGCATGGTTCCGTATGGGGGCAAGCCCGGCAAAAGGTAGAGGAATACGCCAAAGCGGCAGAAAAAGCCGGGAAGAAATGGACATCAGTGGGGGGCACGCTTAACCGTACCGTTACCCTGCCGATTGTTGCGGTTGGCGGCGCGGCGATAAAGGCCGCGATTGATTGGGAAAGCGCCTTTACGGGGGTGCAAAAGACAGTAGACGGAACCGCACGGCAAATGCAAGCGCTCCATGATGGGATACTGGCAATGTCCGAAACCATACCGTCCAGCGCCGGGGAGATTGCAAAGGTCGCGGAGGCCGCCGGCCAGCTTGGAATCGAGACTGATAATGTCCTTGGGTTTTCAGGGGCGATGATAGACCTTGGAAACAGCACAAACCTTAGCGCCGAGGATGCCGCGACATCGTTAGCGAAATTTGCAAACGTCATGCAAATGAACCAGGGAAATTTTCAGCGCCTTGGTAGCGTCATTGTAGACCTTGGGAATAACTACGCCACAACCGAACGCGACATTGTGGAGATGGGGCAGCGCCTTTCTGCCGCCGGGAAACAAACCGGCATGACGGAGGCTAACGTTATGGCGCTTGCAACCGCTTTATCTTCTGTGGGCGTAGAATCAGAGGCGGGCGGTTCTGCTTTCAGCAAAGTGATGCTTGATATTGATATGGCTGCCGCAAAGGGCGGAAAAGAGATCAAGCAATACGCGCAGGTGGCGGGAATGAGCGCCAAGGATTTTGTAAGCGCATGGAACGTTGATCCTGCGAAAGCGCTGAACTCATTTGTTGTCGGGCTTGGAAATGTTGAAAAGAACGGCGGAAACGCCGCTCTTGTCCTTGAAGCCATGGGCCTAAAAGAAGTGCGGTTGAGAAATGCGCTGCTCTCCACGGCAAGCGCGGGAAATATCTTGTCAAGCGCAATCGACACCGCAAACAATGCGTGGGCGAAAAACAGCGCATTAACAGAAGAAGCGGGTAAGCGGTACGGCACGACAGCGAGCAGAATTACCATGCTCAAAAACCAAACGGTGAATCTTGGCGCACAGTTTGGCAGGGTTATGGTGCCGACGCTTGAAAAGCTGGCAGACGGGGCTTCTAGTTTTGTTGGTGGGCTATCAAAAATGAATCCCGTTATACTTGAAAACATCGTGAAATTTGGGCTGTTTGCCGCCGCTACCGGGCCTGTCGTGACAGGGATGGGGAAGATCATCACGGCGTCCGGGACGATTGCTAAATTCATTACTGGCCCGGCGGGATGGGTTACACTGGCGATAGGGGCTGTGGCTGGGCTGGGGGTAGCTATTGCAAACATAAAAAGCCCGATTCAGCAGGTTCAGGACAGGCTGAAAAACATCAAGATCAGCGTGGATGAAAAGTCGGTAGAGGCGATTTCCGGCGCAATCAATACGGGCATTGAAGCCGCTAACAAGGTACACGCCTTGCAGGTCACAATCGACGCCGATACTGATGCGCTGGTCACAAAAATGACAGCGGCGTTCTCTGACGAAAAGTTCAAACCCAAAGAATACAAGGACTTGACAAAAGCGATTACCGATACTGTTGCCCCCGATGTTACAGCCGCAAAAGCCGCTTTGGATGGGATGACCGGAGACGTAAAGGAAAAAACGGCGGGACTTATCACCGAACTGGAGGGCACATACAAAGACGCAAACGCCCTTCTGGCGCAAATCTACAAAGACAAGCGCACACCTACGGAAGCGGAAATTGCACAGTTGGTCGAATACTTACGGCAGATCGGCGTAATCCGCGGCGAGTTGCAGGCTGCCAACGTTGAGGCTATCGCTTTTGCAAAGGAAAGCTTTAACCTCACCGCTGCCGGATATGGCAACAACGAAACAACCGGGACCGCCATAGGATATGTCACGCAGACAAGAAATAATGCAAGGGCTGATGCATTTCAAAAATATCAAGATGACTTGATAAAATACGCTGGTAATCTTGCCGAACAAAACAAGGCCGGAGCAGAATATCAAAAAACGCTTGATGGAATAAATGCATCTGCCGCAGCCGCATTCCAGCAATTGGCTGATGGTATTGCAAAGGCAGCAGGGGCGGAAACAATATTGGCATCCATCAACCAGGATTCCGAAGCGCTGACAAAAACGCTAAACGCTTTGAATCAGGCATCTGGAGCCGTGTCAATGGACAAAATTGAGGTATACCGAAAGGCCTTTGCCCCTGATGGAGCACTTTACAAGTATCTGTCTCCTCAAGACAAAATAGATATAGCGTCTTACATTGATTGGTCGAATCTTGGAATCGACCCGGAAACAGCCGCTACTTCGCTTGAGAATTTTGCCTTAAATCTTGGGAAGCAACTCAATGATGCCATTGCCCAGAATGCAACCAACCCCCAAATAAACCCAGTACTGACGTTCGCTCAATCCCTATTTGATAACGGGTCGCTTGAAGGCGTCGACCTTTCTACCTTCACCGGTGCAATGGAAGGTGCCATAGATACGCTTAAAATCCCAAACATGTTTGAGGGCACCGGGGCTGATGCCAGTTCAAGCCTTGCTGCTGGAATAACCGCAAACACACCCACCGTCGTTACGTCCGTTCGCAACCAATTTCAGGCTGCCATTGATGAAGCCAACCGTATGCGCCCTAAGCTGGCGGCGGCAATGTCCTACCTGCAAAACGGCGGCGCGGGTGGGGGCTCCGGCGGCGTCAACAACAGCCGGACTATTACCTATTCACCCACTGCCAGTATGCATATCGGAACATATGTTGCAAACAACCCATATGACGCCGAAATATTGCTTGCAAATCAGCAGCGGATGCTAAAGGACCAACAAACAGCCCGTGGAAAATTCCCTGGGCGTGTGGGGTGATGACATGGCGGAACCGTATTTCTTTTGGAAAGGGATAGACAGCAGGGTAATGGGCGTGGTGGTGACAAACCTCCCGCCCATTATCCGCCCCAAGGAAAGGGTATTGGAAAAGGTGGCGACGGGCCGCCCGGGCGCGTATCATTTCACCGAAGGGGAAGACATATACGACAGCTACGCCAAACCGTGCCAGTGTTACCTGCGCCCCAGCGCCAGCAAGGACGCCTTTCTTGCGTGGCTGCGGGGCGGCGGGCGCGTGGTTTTCTCAAATGAGCCCACAAAGGCGTATATAGCGAGGGTTGACAACCAGATAAGCCTTGATAAGCTGCTGGCCAACTATGAGCACCGGTCCTTTACCGCGCCGTTTGTGGTAGAGCCATTCAAATATCAGGCTGTCGCGGATGCTGACATTGAAAGGACCGTCAGCGGGCAAAGCATAACGAATCCCGGTACGGTCGCATCAAAGCCCATTATCAAGGTTGAAGGAAGCGGGGACATTACGCTTACGGTAGGCGGCGTGTACATCGAATTGAATGATATATCCGGCGGGATCATCATCGATTGCACGCTGCCGGATTGCTTCAATCTGGACAAAACGGCGCTGATCAACAACCAAGTGACCGGGAATTTCAGCCTCATAAGCCTGCCGGCGGGCGTCAGTTCTGTGCACTGGACGGGAAGCGTTACAAAAGTGACCATAACGCCTAACTGGCGATGGTTATAAGGATGTGATAACTTGATCACGGCATACAGCCCTGACACCCAGGATTTAAGCAACAACGGCTTAGGCGTGCTCCTGCCGACAGCCTGCATCGTCAAAGAGCAGGCAGGCGGGGATTACAGCCTGGAAATAGAGCACCCGCTTGATGATGACCTCCGCTGGCAAATGCTACAGCGGGGGTTTTTGATTAAAGCGCCGGTACCGGAACGGGAAACGCCGCTCATTCAGCAAAGCGCGGAGGCGCGCGGGGAAAGCGCTGAACACATCATTTGGGAAGTTACGGCGTCCACCGGAAGCGTATACACCAAGCCTAGCACCGGATATAGCAGTTGGAACAGCGGGAGCACGTATAACAAGGGTGCAAAGGTCAATTACGGCGGGAAAAGTTATCGCTGGGATAGTGATATACACTACAGCGTAGCGCCGCCAGGGGGATTTTGGATAAAGATCACTACCGGCAGCAAACGGATACAAAAGCTGAAACAGTATACGGAAGTCATTTACCACAAGGATGAAAATAGCACCTGGATCCAGATCACCACGCCGGACGGCACAACGGGATATATGCAAAAAAGCTCCATCGCCTACAAGCGCACGGAGCCTTTTTTATCGGCGCAGCCGGCCTATAACACCGCCGTTCCTCCGCGCCAGATACGTGACCAAGTGTTCCGCATTTACGATGTGCAGATTGATGATAACGCAAAGACGGTGAAAGCCAGCGCAAGGCACATCCATTATGACCAGATCGGGAACTTGATCAAATCATACAACCCGGCCAGCGCAGACCTGCAAGCGGCGCTGATTGCCATGTCGGCGGACTGTCTGAATGAGCATGATTTCAGTTACTACACTAATATCACGGACGAGATCACCGCCGAATGGGCCCGCAAGAACGCCATAGAAGTCATACACGACCCTGACAACGGGGCGGTTCCAAAGCTTCAGGCACAGCTTGTGCGCGACAACTACGACATCTTTCTGCTGCAAAATGTGGAGCGTGACCGGGGCGTAGTCATCGAGTACGGCAAGAACCTGCTGGGGATCACCAGCAAGGCAAACGACGAAGCGGCCATTACCCGTATTATGCCCATCGGGTACGATGCGGACGGAAAGCCCATTCTGCTGCCGGAAGAATGCATAGACAGCCCCTATATAGGCGAATACCCCACGGTCCGCGCCGTGCCCCTGGATGTGCAGGACGCCAAAGTCAAGGCGGCGTCCGGTGATGATCCCGGGATGACGCTGGAGCAGGCAAATACCAAGATGCGAGAGGCGGCGCAAGCGGAGTTTGACAAGGGCTGTGACCTCATAGACCCGGAAATCACGGTGGACTTCATTCACCTGGGCGACACGGAAGAATACAAGCAGTACAAGGGATTGCAGCAAGTATTCCTTTACGACACCGTGACTGTACGTCATAGCCGGCTGGGGCTGGACTACAAGACGCAGGTTGTCGGGTATGAGTTCGACGCTATTCTAGGCCGGTATATCAAAATCAACATGGGCAGCATCAAGAACGGTGCGGACCTTGGCGCTGTGGCGGGGTTCCAGTTGCCCAGCATGGGCATATCAGGGAATAAACTGGTGCCGGGAAGCGTGGGGAGCTCACATTTTCAGGCGCTTTCGGTGCTTAATGCGCACATAGGAAACCTGGACGCCGGCAAGATCAATACGGGTTTTCTTTCCGCCGAAAGAATAGAAACCGAGTCGCTTGATGCGAATAAAATCAAAGCCCATGCCATCACTGCGGATCAGATAGCAGCGAAGACCATTACAGCGGATCAGATAGCAGCGCGAGCAATCACCGCCGATGAAATGGCCGTAGGAACGATTACGGCGGAAAGCGGCATACTAGCCAATCTATCGGTCACAAATGCCAAAATTGCGGAAGCGGGCATCGACTTCTTGAAGGTAAAAGACGTCATAGGCAACACCGCGATTTTTGAAGAACTGTTGGGCGGGAAGATCCACATGAGCCGGCTTACGGTAACGGAAGCAAATATCGTTGATCTGACGGCAGGAAAACTCATGGTGCGTGGCGATGATGGCGCATTCTACCGTCTGACCGTGGATGGTGAAGGCAACGTGATTGCCACCTTGACGCAAGTGAGCAACGACAACATTGCCGATCTCTCCCTTGATGCCGGGGAAAAGCTGATAAAGTCAAGCATCACGGCGGACTGCCTGGATGTAGATGAAATTATGGGCGGTTCGGCTCTTATTGGAAAAATCCAGTCCGGGCATATTGCAGCCGGCGCGGTTGAAACCACCAACATCAGCGCGCCGGCGAAAGCGGCATTGACGCTGATGGCCACTAATGCCGTTAACGTCAGCGGAACAAACCTGATCGGCAAGCACCTTTCCGCACCATGGATAGATAATTCGACGTACCTTATGACGAATTATGTGTTAAAACCGCTCTGCAAGTATGGGCTAGAAATACCTGGCGGGGGCGCGTCGGTTGCGGAAATAGGCAGCGGTTCCCCGTTGCAATTACATCTTCTGCCAAACACGGACTACGTCTTGTCTTTCAAGGCGGTCTGCGCAGGAGCAAGTGAAACGCTGGTGGTTGACCTGTACCCTGACACACTCCCGCAAACCACATTTACCGTCACAAGCAACTTGACCCAGTTTGAATGGGTCATCCACACCCCGCTATCGTCTGTAACAACCGACATGTATAACTGTAGTTTAAGGTTTTTCAATCCAACATATTATACATACGTTACAGATATCTGCCTGTCGCAGGGAAACAAAGGTGCAGGGTGGACGGTTTCCCCATATGATCCTGCGAGCGGTGTACGAATGTCGTATATCCAGATACTTGATAACGCGCTCCGTATGGTAACAGGCGGCACAATGGCGCTTGAGGGGGCGAGCGTTGATATTGCAACAGACTTGTTCACGATCCAAAACCTCGCAAAAACGATGACTATGCTTGAGGTTGCGAACGGTCGGCTGGGAGCGGACATCGGCGTATTCACCAAAATCATAGGCGACGTCCCGAACACATTTGCGGGGGAAACGATACCGTGGGCGGGCGGGTTCCAAGCGTCACTTAACAACATTGGTAAGTGGTTACTCGCTGAAAGCACACTAACCCTATCTGGCGATATCACCGAGGATGTGGTTGTGCCCGTATTTCTTGGGGCCCGCCTAAATATCAAACTCTCAGCAGGGACGAACCTTACAGGATCGATCATTTTTCGAAATTGCGGCAATGTGCGCATGTATGCAGATGCTCAAAACACCACAAATATCATAGCCACCGGTTCGAACTATGCCGTTTTGGTTGAGGCTTCGTGCGTCGAAATGGTCAATCTGCACATATCCGGCAAAGCAAGGCCCAGCGCCGGCGATGGAACATATGCTGCGGTGTATTGCGTCAATGCAAGCGCGCTCACCGTAACAAATGTAACCGTAGACAGAACCAATAATTTCGCCTTATTTGGTTCAGGTAACTGTAAGATCGATATACGCAGCTGCAAGGGCGGCGTTTCTGGTGGTGACTATACCACGCTTTCAAACCTTGGATGGGGCGCGTACGTCGAGAATAATTCTGACATGTCCCTCAACGCTACTTGCCCGTTTGGAGCATCAGGCGGCGC
This sequence comes from Bacillota bacterium, assembly GCA_023425025.1. GTDB lineage: Bacteria > Bacillota > Clostridia > Christensenellales > Aristaeellaceae > JAEWAH01. The sequence continues at coordinate 29,984 of JAFADG010000001.1, read as the reverse complement.
AACGCAATTTAACGGCAGAATTCAAGGGACCGCAACCAATACCCCGACAGACGGGACAACGCCGTCTCCGCCAAGCGTGAAGTCTTACGCAATCAGCACCGGATATGCCGCAAAAGCTGAAACCAGCGGATCAAGCAGCGTATCGTGGTCTGCTGGAAAGCCAAGACAAGGGTCATGGGGCGAATATGTAGAGGACTGGGGCTATACGGTATTTTACGTATTCGGGGTATTTTTGCTTACCGGAGCAGCGAACATCGTTAGCGACAGGCCGTCAGGTAAAACAATCACTGCGGCCACACTCAAAATCCGCAGAGATGCTACTACCGGAGGCTCCGGGGCGATCTCGTGTAACCTGCATCAGCACAATTTAACATCTGCTCCAAGCGGCGCACCGAATACAATTATGTTTGCTCAGGCCGCAGATACTGTATCAGTAAGGCCAAACGAGGAGGTGACGATCACCCTAAACTCGAGCGCAATTACCAACCTCAATAACGGAACGTGCAAAGGGTTCGGGTTTAGGAGTTCTGGCGGTTATGGGCGCTATGATGTGTACGGCGAACTGGTTGTAACCTATTCGTGAGGTGAGGTGAGCGAATGAAAAGGTATATCGATATTTTGCTGCCTGGTTTTGACGGGAGATCGGAAGTAGCCATAACTGCTGTGCACAATGACGGAAGTTATGACTATAAAGGTGATCGTTGCGATGGCTACGGGTCCTACCAACCCCTATATGATGAGTCGGGGAATGCGGTGCAGCCCGCCCTCACGCCAATCAGTGAAACAGAGAGGCTACGGCAGCAGCTGGCAATACAGGACGCTGTACTGGAGGAGCTTCTTTTTTTTATTATCCCAACAATGTTACAAGGAGGTGAATTATGAAAATGGCTATGTATATCGCCCAGAAAATCATGGATGGCCAGCAGGATTACGCTGCTGTGTTTAGCATCCCCCTGTACAAGCGCTATCAGGATGATGTGGACGCTATCCTGATTGCCGAGGGCCGCCAGGACCTTATCAATCGGTAAAATGGATGGCCAGCATGGGCGGGGAGCAATCCCCGCCTTTTGAATGGAGTGAAAAACATGGATAAACGGTCCTTGATCGTACAGGCCGCCCTTGACCGCTGCCCGGCTGATGCCTATATCGGCACTCCGCCCGCCGCCAAAGTCAAATGCGGCTACATCATGGGCGCTACGGGCTGGGTGTGCTCGCAAAAGTATATTGACCAGCAAGCCAAAGCCTATCCGGCCTATGCTGACAAGATTAGAAAATACGGCCCCCAATGGATCGGCAAAAAGTGCTATGACTGCGCCCAGCTTTCCCGAGTTTGCGCCGCCGCCGTAGGGTACAAACTGGTGTCCGGCGCTACCAGCCAATGGAACCAGGACATATGGGAAGCCAAGGGCACCATAGACACGTTGCCCGCCGATAGCCGGGCAATCTTTCTGTTCAGGTGGGATGCATCCACAAAGAAGATGGAGCACGTCGCCGTATGCCTTGGCGACGGAACGGAAGCGGAGGCCCTGGGGCATCAGTACGGCGTTGTGCGCCGCAGCATGGCCGGGAGGGCGTTTAGCCATTGGGCACGCCTACGGGGGCTGGATGAAGGAGGGGAAGTCATTATGCCTACCACACCTACATTACCGGTTGACACTGATCATCCTCAAATCCGAAAGGGTGCAAAAGGACTGCTGGTGGTCGAGATGCAGGGCCTCTTGCTGATGCACGGCGTGCAGTTACCCAAGTACGGCGCTGATGGCGATTTTGGCACCGAAACCGAAACGGCAGTCAAGCAGTTTCAGGGATTAAACGGGCTAACCGTTGACGGCATCTGCGGCCTGGCCACATGGGCGGCGCTGCTCAAAGAGCCAGACGTTACCCCGCCTGCCGACGATGTGTACACCGTCACCGTGCCGGGCCTCACACAGGCCCAGGCTGACGCGCTGTTGGTGGCGTACGCAGGCGCGACAAAGGCGGCGGGGTAAATGTGCCACCAGATCAGAGAGCCTTGTACAGGCCGCGCAGGGGCCTATTTTGATGCAAAGGACGAAGGGTTATGACCACGCAAAAACTGACAGAAGAAGTGATCGACCTAAAAGAAAAAACAGCCCTCAACACTGACGCATGCGCACGCGCCCATGATCGGCTTGACTGCGTAGAGCAGGAGCAGAAAGAGCAGCGCGGGATACTCGTTGTCATTGAACGCCTTGCAAACGGCCTTGATGCCGTCGGAAAAACGATAGACCGTGTAGACAAGAAAGTGGATGGCCTTGGGACCAGGATCACCGCCATTGAGCAGGAGCCTGCCGGGAAATGGAAATCCTTTACCTGGGCCGTGCTGATGATCGTTGTCGGCGCAGTAGTCGGCTATATACTCTCTCAAATCGGCTTGAAGCCGTAGAAAGGAAACTATATGCAGAACCGTTTTCAATCCCCGGTGTTCTGGACCGCCGTGGCCGCTCAGGTGCTTTCGTTGCTGGTGATCCTGCAAGCAATCACCCCTACGCAGAGCGATACTATCAACAGCCTGATTGCCGCCGCGTTGCAGTTATTTGTAACGTTCGGCGTGCTGAACAACCCCACGGACCCGAGCGCATTCTAAAGCTAAGCCCCGTTGCCGTTATGAGCGGTAGCGGGGCTGTTTTCATTTTTGGAGAAATAAATTTAAAAACTTTGCAAAAAGGTGTTGACAATCTATGCGACATCGCATATAATAAAGTCATGAGATAGCCGCAGCCGATCACCGGCGGGTTAAGGGGAGAAAAAACCATGAAGTTCACGATTGAACAAATAGCGGCATTGAAAGTATGGATCAAAGCCAAGGCGTGGTTTGACAAGGAAACGAAGCCCGCTTACGGAAAGCGCGGCTATGACCCGGAATGCATCAAGGCGCGCGACACTGCAATTGCTGGGCTGAGAACGGTATTTACGAATGACGAGGTTACGATTTTGACGATAGTCAGCCTTGAAAAGTTGGCCAAGGCAATTGAAATTAGCGAGAGCACACCCGCCTGACGATGACCCGGCCGGCACCGGGTCGAAACGCCGGCAGCGTCCGGCGTCGCGGGACAGCCGCAGCCGACAGGCCACAAAGGGGGCCGGGTACAAAGGAGCGCACCATGAACAAGTATGACATCTTTGCATCAGAGGGCGGTTATCGCGTTTGCCTGCTGACGTAGGGAGACAATCCCGTGATTGACAAGTCCCCTTGGTTCAAAACAGAGGCCGCCGCAAAGGCCTTTGTGACAAAGTGCTCGAAGAAGAATGAGCAGACGGAAGAAGAATATCGGGCGCGCATGCTCGAAGAAACCGGATGTACCCTGGAGGAGCTTGAAAGGGCCGGAAACGGAGAATGACCGCACAGCAAGCCGCCGAGCGCTGGGGCATCAAGGTCCGCCGCGTGCAAGTGCTCTGCCAGCAAGGCAGGGTGCCAGGGGCAAAGCAAGAGATTATAGACGGGCGCTGCACATGGACCATGCCAGAGCAAGACAAACCGGAAGAATTGAAGCCAGGAGTAAAGCCCCGCTAAAAGGCGGGGCTATTTTGCCTCTAATTCCACAAACCACTGCGTACCCGTCTGCCAGATCACCCGCCTTTGCCCGCTGATAAGCACGGTAAACCGCATCCCCGCCCCTCCGACCTTAAGCGAGGCACCGGGGCGCACATCAAGTACGCGGTCTATCTCATAGCTGCTTCCATCTGTCCAGTATAGGCGGCGTGGTTCGACCAGACCGACGGCGGTGTAGTGTATATCCATAGCGACATACTGCTTGATGTAGGGCATGGGGCGGAGCCTCCTTTTCAATTTGACTACCAAGCTGACTACCAATCACTATCAAAAGTCATCACAACGCATCATAAGCGCTTATAAAAATATAATAACAAAACTTATTACAAAAGGCCCGAACATCCTTGATTTACAAGGTTTTTCGGGCCTTTGTCTTTGGCGTTCCCGGCGGGATTCGAACCCACGGCCTTCCGCTTAGGAGGCGGACGCTCTATCCTGCTGAGCTACGAGAACACGCGCGCAAATTATTGTAGCACAGATGAATGTGTTTGGCAAGGATTGCGGCAGCCACTTGCGCAGGAAAAGCCGTTCCCGGATGATGAAACGAAGCGCATCAATAGCGCTTATTGTTTATCCCTGTGTTTGATGCCTGTTTGCATGAATCGGATAGGCTTGACAGCAGCATTTGTGCCGAAAGGGAGATCGGCCGGCGCGAATCCTGGGTGAAGGCTTTCAGAGGACAATCGCCTGCAGTCGTAATAGGCCCCGCAAACGACAGTGGCGTACAGGCTGGATTTGTGGGCCGGCACAAGCCGGACGGCGCCCGTTTCATCCCTTTGGACTTCGATCACCGACACGGCTTACAGGAGTTCAATGACGAGCTTTCATCAGCGCATCCCCGTGCCTTTTCAGCCTGGCCGGATGCAGCATGCCGTTTTCGCTGACGGCCTTGGGCGAAAACAGCAATTCCGCCCAGGCCTTGCCGGATAAAACCGGCAGCGCGTATTCGCCGCTGCGGTGCAGGTTGACATACAGGCAGGTGCCCTGCTCCAGGAAAAGCACTTTTTGCCCTGGGCACCCAGTGCAAGCGCGCAGGCCATGCCCCCCGGGCTGCCGACCATGACTACCGCGCCCGTTTGATACAGCAGGGGAAAAGCATATTCCGGCATAAGCGGCAAGGCTCCTTTGCGCGTTGGTCAAGCTTCCCGGTTAAGATCAAACCTGATGGACTTTCGGTTTTCTACAAGCGTAATCTCAAAATCATGGGTGCGCAGATCGGCCTTCAATATCGCCTGCGCATTTCCCTTCACCCGCCGTAAGGACAGCAGGTGATCCGGCGTATCCTCCACCGTAAGCTCCCCGTCAAACGCCGGATGGCTGTTGCGAAGCCGCATGAGCGCCAGGAGCTTTTTGACCACGGGCCGCTTGAATTCCGCGTTCAATTCTTCCGCGGTGTAATTTTTTCGGTTGATATCCCTGGGGCCGTCTTCGGGGAAATCCAGTTGATTTTCGCCGGCCAGCATGCCCACATAATACACCTGGGGGATGCCGGGCGCAAAAAACTGCAGCACCCGGGCCAACAGGTAGGCCTGGTCCTGCTTTTTCAGGATGGAGTAATAGGTGCCGTACAGTTGGTATGACCGGTAGTGCTTCTTCCTGTCGGGATTCAATGGCTTGAAGGCGTAGGACAGATTGTCTTCCACAGCCTTGACCACTGCTTGCGCCTGCTCGTCGGAAACGATGCCGGCCGCATCGAAAACGCCGATCCCGTCATGGGTGTCCAGCACGGTAAACTGTTTGCGGGGACAGATGGAAAACCAATGCTTCATTGCTGCGCCGGAACCGGACAAAAGGGTGTGCAGCGTCAACAGCGGCAGCACAAAATCATAGGTCCAATAGCCGCGGCCGGCGATCTTCAATGCCGTTTCATACCGGTCGTGCACTTCGGGCAAAAGGGTCATGTGCTGCGATTGCAAAAGCTGTTCGCAGTCGGAAATCAATTCCCATACCTTGGGCTCCACAAAAAAGCAGTTGGTGCCCCGGACCTTGGTGATGTATCCATAGGCGTCCATCCGGACCAGGCTGATGCCGTGGCTGCCAAGGCCGCGGAGCGTTTCCGTGATGTAATTCCGCGTGACGGGGTGGTCGGTATCCAAATCGATCTGCTCTGTGGAAAAGGAGCACCACAGCCTGCGGACGGACCCATCGGGCAGGGGAATGGAAACATACAGCGGCTTGTCGCTGCGGCGGTACAGCAGGGCCGCTTCCTCCGGCGTGGGATCGCCGCCCCAGAACGCGTCATAATCAAAGAACATTTTGGCGTAGGGGGACGCGTCCCCGTTTTGCAAAAAGTCCTGGAACTCCCGGCTCCTGCGGGAAATATGATTGATCATCATATCGCACATCAGGTAATAATCGCGGCTCAGCGCCTGAACATCGTCCCAATCCCCAAAGGATTCCTCCACCTTGTCATAGGCGACGGGCGCGAAGCCCCTGTCGCCGCTGGAGGGGAAAAAGGGCAGAATGTGAATGCCGCCCACCGCCCCGGAAAGCTCCTTTTGCAGCGTTTCCCGCAGGGCTTTCAGGTTTCCGCCCAGACTGTCGGGATAGGTGATGAGCATGATTTGATTGGCTATTTCCCGCATATACAGTCCTCCCTGAAAAAGATTCAAACAAATTCGATAGCATTCAAAGCCATAAACCGCCAGGCCGGCGCATGCTTAAGCGGGACAAGCGGCAGCGATTCCCCGGGAAACAGGGTGACGAAGCTGTCTTTGAGCATGGCGGGGGAAGCATCCTCCGGCTCGCCGTGCAAAAAGAGGCATACGGTTTCGCCGATGTTTCCGCCAGAAATTCCTCTTCGGAGCGCGTCATGCGCACGCGGGCTTTCGGCAGATGCAGCATGGCTTGGAGCGGCGTATCCTGTTCACCGGCTTGCGTGAAAAAGTAAAGCTGCTGCGCGCGGGGTACATGGCCGATTTCAAGCGTCAGCCCGTTGAAAACCAGCTTCATCCGGCGGCCATCCATGGCCGGCGGCGGCGTAAAGAAAGTGCGGTAGCACCATCATCGGTGCTCCACCCACTCGCAAAGCAGGCTGTTACGCTCAAAATAGGGGTCGGGCGGGATGCCGGCTTTTTGCAGCGCCCGATGCACGCCGCCGGGCACGGAAACGGGGATTCAGGGCATGATGCCGCGGCGGGTAACGGTGCTTTCCACGCTGGTGGTCCACAGCGGCTCGCCGGGCCAGAAGCCCTTCAGCTCCCAGTTGTCCGATGAAAGGGGCTGACGCATGCCCATCCTTCCTTTCCCCAGGCGCTGCTGCGCTTAATCTTTCGCGGCCGGCCAGGACCTTGGCGCTTTGTAGCCGGAGCGCAAAAGAAAATCCTGCACGGTTTGCTCATCCAGCGTATTCAGCTGTATGCCAGCCCCCAAGGCGAGCAGCTGCATCCGGCAGGTGTTTTCCAGTATCTCTATGGCCATGCACGCTTCCTCCAAGGAGGCGTCGTAGGCCAGCACCCCGTGGTGGTCCAGCAGCATCACATTATGGCCGGGGGCGGCCTTTGCCACCGCGTCGCCCAGCGCTGCGCTGCCCGGGTGGCAGTAGGGAATGCGGCACAGCCTTTGCAGGTAGTACATGTTCTCCACAAACAGCCTGTTGTCCACGCAAAGGCCGGACGCCGAGAACGTGGTGGCGTGCAGGGGGGAGGTGTGCAGCACCGCGCCGGCCCAGGCGGCGTTTTCATACACCTTGACATGCACCGGCAGCTCCTTGGACGGCTTTTTGCCAAAATGCTTTTGCGTGGACAGCTCCCACACCGTCAGGCTGTCTTCGCAAAGGCTGTCAAACCGGCTGCCGCTGGAGGTGACCAGGATGTGGTCCGCATCCAGCTTCACGCTGATGTTGCCGGCGTTGCCCCAGGTCAGTCCCTTTTCCATGATCCGGCGGCCCGTTTCCACCAATAGCTCAGCCGCCTGTTTTCTTTCCATGACAAGTCCCTCCTATGGCCGGCCGGCGCCGTAATAGGTCAGCAGCAGCGCCTGCAAGGGCAGGTACTGATTTTGGTAGATGCCATCATACGCTTCGCTCACAGAAGGCCGAGGCGCAAACACTTGCCTGTCCGCCGGCCTGGGCAATATGACCCCGGCGCTTTCATAAGCGAGCCGGGCCGCCCCAAGCAGCGTCCCTTCCTGAACATCGGGCACGCGGACGGTGAGGCGCAATACATCAGACATAATCTGCAGCAGCCGCCCGTGGGCGCAAAGCCCGCCGCACACGTACAATTCCTCCGCCGCATCCAGGCGGAAGGCATCCAGTATGAGCCTGGATTCAAACGCGATGCCTTCATACACGCTTTGCAGCATTTGTAGTTTTGCGGTGTCGGGAGAAAGCCCCAGAAAGCCGCCCCGGGCGTGCCGGTTGAAATGCGGCGCGCCGCTGCCGGCCAAATAGGGAAAGTACAAAAGGCCGCTGGGTTCGTTTGGCATCTGCAGGGCGTGTGAAAGCATGGCGTCATAGCCGCCATCCTCATACAGAAGCTTGTTTACCATGGTTACGGATCCGCCGGAGGACTGGATGGAGCCAAGCACCGTCTGCCTGCCCGCATTTAGCGCCGGGCCGTAGGAAAGGCCGGACGACCGCTCTGTTTCTCCAATTTCCTTGGCCTGCCTTTGCGCCAGCAGCACCTGCGCTGTACCCATGGAGCAGAACAGCCTTCCTTCCTGCAGCGCCTGCACGCCGTACGCGGCACAAACGTGGTCGTGACCGCAGATGCAAACGGGAATCCCCCGGGGGAGGCCAAGCTCCGCCGCGATGCCGTCCCTGACCTGGCCCATCGGCGCGCCGGAAGGCATGACCGGCGGAAAAATAGTAAGGGGCAGCCCGAGCGCCTCCAGAAAGGGCGCGTCCCAGCCGCCTGCCGCCAAATCAAAAGCATAGGTGCGGGCAGCCAGAGTGGGTTCCGCAGCCGCCTGACCCGTCAAAAGCCAGGCCGCGTATTCCACGATGCCAAGCCAGAGCAGGTTCTCTGTCGGTGCGCCGGTTTTTTCAAGGAGCGTCAGCAGCTTGTAGATGCTGTACTTGCAGCTGCCCGGCAGGCCGGTTGCGGCATAGCGGCCCTTGAACAAAGGGCCAAATTGCTTTGCCTCAAACAGGGGCAGGCTGCGCATGTCAAACCAGGGCAGTATCGCGCTGACGCTTTCCCCGGTGGGCCGGTCAATGATCAGACCCGCTTCGGCCATGCCGGCCAGGGAGATCCGCGACACGACTGCAAGAAGATCCTTGGGCAGCGCCTGTATCAGGGAAAAGACCGCCGCTTTCATATCGGCGGGCAGGTATATGCACCCGCCCGTATCATCCCGGATGAACGGCGCGGGCACGCGCCGCACCGATTGTATGCGGCCCGTTTCGTCTATGATGCCAGCCTTCCAGTGGGTCGTTCCGATATCCAAGGCCAACACAGACATGGGTTGCCCTCCGTCCTTGTATTCTTGCTGTATGGTAGCATGAACAACCGCTGTTTTCAAGAAGCGAAATGAAAAATAGTGAAAATAAATAGAAAAATTTGATGGATGGCAATATGCTGGAAATATGCTATAATGTGTTCTGAAATGGAAGAACGCAAGGAATCAGAACGCTTTTGATAAAGGATTGATTGGATGATCCCGACCTTACGCAGGCAAAAAATCGTGGATTTGCTGCAAGGAAATGAAGTTTTGTTCCTTGCGGACCTGGTCGCGGCCATGGGCATTTCCGAATCCACCGTCCGCCGGGATTTGAAGGAGCTTGCCCACGGCGGGGAGATCGAGCTGCTGCGGGGCGGCGGCGTGCGGCTGTACCGGGAAAACGTGGAAATGAATATCGACGCAAAGCTCCTTATGAACAGAGAAGAAAAGGACCGCATCGCAAAATACGCCGCCGGGCTCATCTATCCGGGGGATATCGTCTTTCTGGACCCGTCCAGCGTCAACTACCTGCTGATCGATTACATACACGCCGAGCGAGTGACGGTCGTTACCAATTCCATCGCCCATATGAATAAGCTGGTGAAGGCGGATATCCACTGCATCATGATCGGCGGGCAGATCAAAAAGAACACCTCCTCCTGCGTGGGGGCCATGGCCGAGCGGATGCTTTCACAATTGCGCTTCAGCAAAAGCTTTCTTGGCGCCAACGGCATGAGCATCGAGCTGGGCATGACCAACCACGATCCCAACGAGCAATCCATCAAACGCATGGCCATTGAGCGTTCGGTGAGCACCTATTTTTTGATCGACTCCAGCAAGTACGGCAACGTGGCCATGTGCAAGGTGGCTGACATCGACGAGTGCCTGATCATTACCGACAAGCGCCGCAAGGAGCTGGACGCGTACAGCAACATCATTTACGCGCAGGACGAGCAAAAATAAAGCGCGCAGCGCAAAGCGGACAGCCGGAAAACCGGCTGTCCATTTTTTGTTAAATGGAAAAACATGAAATGAATTTGACCGTTATTGGTATATTCTTGGGTTTACATGCGTAATTTTCTTTGAAAAATGAAAATATTTAAAAGAATGTACAATATTCTGATAATTCACGGGTTGACTTTTTCACGGGTGACTCCTATAATGAAAAAAACTGAAGCTCGTTGCCATGGCTGCGCCAAAGGGCTTATTTTTTTCCTGGACGGAAAGGGGCAGTGTTCAACATTGAAAAAGCAAACCTTATACGGTGCATTGCGGTGGTGCCTGCGGCTGTGGCCCCTGGCCGTATCCTCACTGCTGTTGATTCCATCACTGAATCCGGCGGCCTATTTGCCGCAGATCAAGGATTGGAGCTATCTGCATTTTCTCAATAATACCATGGAGGTTGACAAGCTGTTTACCAAGGCCTATCCCGGCATACGGGAAATGTTTGCGGCCAACGCATTGCTTGACTTTTGCGGCTTTGCCACGCTCATCTGCCTGCTGGTCGCAGGGCTGGGTTCGCTGATGAGCTTTTTTAAAAAGGCGAAAGCGAAGAAGGCCGGTTTTCTGCTCAGCGGCCTTTTTGGCGCGGCTGCCGGCGCCATGAACCTGTTTCTTCTATTAATAATATCGTCCGCCAACGCGCAGGTAAGCCGCCTTGGCTATGACGCGCTCGGCATGCAGTACCTGTACCCTTTGGGGGCAACCGTTCTTGCGGCGCTGGGCGCTTTGCAGCTGGCCCTGTACCTTGCCTACCGGCGCCTTTGGATGAAGAAGGAAAACCTGTACATCAAAATGACCCGTAACGAACGCAGGGAAAACCTCAAAGGCTTTGCCTTCATTTCTCCCTATTTGATCGGGTTTGGTTTTTTTACGGCGTTCCCCATGCTGTTTTCCATGTTTTCTTCCTTTACCTATTACAATATCACGGCCGTTCAAAAATGGTACGGCCTGAGCAACTACCTGGCGCTGTTCACCCAGGATGACATGTTCTTAAAAAGCTTTGGCAACACCCTGTATTACGTGGTATTCAGCGTTCCACTGGTGATTGTGGTCGCCATGATCCTGGCGCTTTTGATGAACATGCGCGTCAAATTCATGTCCCTGTTCCGCACGGTCTATTACCTGCCCTCCGTGCTTTCCGGCGTAGCGGTATTCCTTTTGTGGCAGTGGATTTTCGATCCCACCAGCGGCCTGCTCAATAACGCCCTGGGACTGCTGGGCATCAAGGGCGCAGCCTGGCTGTATGACGCTGCCTGGACAAAGCCCGCGCTGATCATTATGCGCCTGTGGAGCACCGGCGGCACCATGATCCTTCTGCTGGCGGCGCTGCAGGGCGTGCCGGTGGATTTGTATGAGGCGGGGGAGCTGGACGGCGCGGTGGGCTTTGCAAAATTCCGGCACATCACGCTGCCCATGATCTCGCCCACCCTCTTTTTTGTGATGGTGACCGGCATCAGCGGCGCGTTCCAGGTGTATGATTCCGCCTATATCATGGTGGAAAACGGCGGCCCGGGCAAATCCCTGATGTTCTATAATCTATACCTGTTCCTGACTGCCTTCAAGGATCAGTCCATGGGCAAAGCCAGTTCCATGGCCTGGATACTGTTTGCCATCATCATGGTCTTTACCCTGATTCAGATGGGCGCTTCGAAAAAGTGGGTGCATTATGAAGGGGGGACAGACAAATGAACCTGAGCGTAAAGAAGGCGGCCGGCGTGAAAACGGCAAGCTTCAGGGAGTCAAAGCGCAGGCGGGCGGCCATAGCGCGCCTGCTTGCCACCCTTGCCCTCTTCGCCGGTGCCATTGTGGTGCTGATCCCCTTGGTATGGATGCTGTCCACCTCCCTAAAAAGCGATGCCGAAGTGATGGTCAACCCCTCCTTCATCCCCATGCACTGGCAGTTTGACAACTTCTACAAGGCGTGGCAGTCGGGACCCTTCGGCACCTACCTGAAAAACTCCGTTTTCATCACCCTTTCCTGCCTGATAGGCACCCTCCTGTCCAATTCGCTGGTGGCCTACGGGTTTGCCAAAATCCGCTTCAAGGGCCGGGATGTGATTTTCCTTTGCGTGCTGGGCACCATGATGATCCCCGGCATGGTCACCATGATCCCCACATACGTCATGTTTTCCAGCTTCGGCTGGGTCGGCACCTATCTGCCGCTGATCGTGCCGGCCTTTGGCGCCAGCGCCTATTATATCTTCCTTTTGCGGCAATTCTTTTTGACCATCCCCATGGCATACAACGAGGCCGCCAAAATTGAGGGCGCCAGCGAGCTGAACATTTTTGCCCGCATCGTGCTGCCCATGTCCAAGCCCATCATCACCACCATTGCGGTGTTTGAGTTCAACGCCAAGTGGAACGATTACTTCAGCCCCATGCTGTACCTGGACAAGGAAAGCATGTATACGCTGCAGCTGGGGCTCCGCTCCTTCCGGGGCACGGCCGGCGTGGAATGGCAGAAATTCATGGCCGCGTCCCTGCTGGTGCTGCTGCCAACGGTGATCGTGTACGCCTGCCTGCAAAAATATATCATTCAGGGCGTCGCTGCCGGCGGGCTCAAAGGCTGATCTTTGCCCGGCAAGCCCCAATCTTTTTTTCAGGAGACGGCCATGGAACGAAAAGCGCTGCACATGATCGGTAATTCCCACATCGATCCGGTCTGGTTCTGGTCAAGGGAAGAGGGGATGCAGGAAGTGAAGGCCACCTTTGCTTCCGCCCTTGCCCGCATGCAGGAGTATCCCGATTTTTGCTTTACCTGCACCTCTGCCGCCTTCTTTGCTTTTTTGGAGGAAGCGGCGAATGAGCTGCTTTCCGCCATCCGGGCGCGGGTTGAGGAAGGCCGGTTTGAAATCACCGGCGGCTGGTGGGTGGAGCCGGACTGTAACCTGCCCTGCGGGGAGGCCTTTGTCCGCCAGGGGCTTTACGGGCAGCGCTATTTGCTAAAGACCTTCGGCATACTCGCCGATATCGGCTCCAATGTGGATTCCTTCGGCCATAACCCCATGCTGCCGCAGATTTTGCGGGGATGCGGCATGGACAAATACCTGTTCATGCGCCCGTCCCTTACAAGGTCCGACGGGAAGTATATGGACAATCCCGTTCCGCTCATCTCCTGGCGATCCCCCGACGGGAGCGGCGTCACGGCGCTGAGCCTCCCGGCGGAATACACCTGCTGGTTTACGGAATCCACCCGGGAGAACATAGAGACCACCCTTGGTCAGCTCGCGCCCTATCCCGCGCTGCCCTGCTTTTATGGGGTGGGCAACCATGGCGGCGGGCCTACCATTGCCAATATCGAAGCCATCCGCACCCTTGGGGGGGAGTACCCCCAGGCGGAGCTGTGTTTTTCCACCCTGAAAGCCTTTTTTGAGCAGGTGAAGGATGTTTCGCTCCCGCCGCTATCCGCCTATCTGGAAGATGTCAATACAGGCTGCTACAGCGTCGACCACCCTTACAAGCAGGCGGTGCGCAGGGCGGAGGCGGCGCTTTTGCGGGCGGAGCGGCTGTTTTCCATGGCTGCCCTGGCGGGAGACGGCTGCAACAGCCGCTTTTCCCAGCTGGAGCCCTTGTGGCGGCGGCTGCTGTTCTGCCAGTTTCACGATACGCTGGGGGGCACGTCTATCCGCCCGGCCAGGGATAACGCGCTGTTTGATGTGCTGGGCGTGACGGCCCAGGCGGAAGAGGCAAGCCAAATGGCGGTGCAGCGCCTGGCAGCCGCGCTGGATACCCGGGGGGATGGCCTGCCCATCCTCTTGATCAACGACAGCCCGCTGCCCTTTGACGGGGTGGTGGATACGGAGCTGAACTGGTTCTGCAACGACCCGCTGACGCTGTGCGATGAGCAGGGCCGGGAGATTGAATACCAGCGGACCAAGCAGTCCTGCACCATGATGTGGTACCGTTTGGGCGGACGCCGCCGGGTGCTGTTTCGCTGTGATCTGCCGCCCTTTGGCGTGCGCGTTTTGCGGGCCCGCGCCAAGGCGCCTTCCTTTGACCCGGCGCCTTCCCACGAGGCGGGGGAGCTATGCCTGGAAAATGAATGGCTGCTGGCTAAATGGAACGCGGAGGGCGACCTTTGCTGCCTTCATGACAAGAAAACGGGCTGCCAGGTGCTTACTGGCGGGGCGGCGTTTCATATCTTTGAGGACGAGCGCGACAGCTGGGGCCACGCCGGCGAAGGCCGCGCCTTCGGGCCGGCGTTGGAAAAACCGGTGCTGGAAGAAGCAACTGTTGTGGAGCGCGGAAGGCTCCGTCAAACCATCCGGGTGCGCAAGCGCCTGAGCGTATGCCGGCTGGAGATATTGTATACCCTGGACAGCGGCGGCGCGTTCCTGCGCATGTCTGTAAAAGCCATCTGGGACGGTCCATGGAAGCAGCTGAGGCTCCACTTCCCGCTCAGCGCCCCGATTGCGAATACCGTCGCGGAGTCCCCCTACGGGGTGATGGAGCGGTCCGCAGCCGGAAAAGAGTACTTTATGCACCGGTTTGTGGACGCGCGGGATTCTTTGGGAGCCGGACTGACCGTCGCGAACGATGGCATATACGGCTTTTCCTTTGATGAAAATGAGTTGCAGCTCACCCTTCTGCGCAGCGCCATCTTTGCCCAAGGCACCTGCGTGGGATGGCAGCACGCGTATGATACCTATGAGTATACCGATCTTGGCGAGCACAGCTTTACCTTCCTTTTACAGCCCCATGGCGTTTCCTCTCCAAACTGGGCAATGGCGGCGCTTGCCGACCGCCTCCATTGCCCGCCCGTCTGCCTGATGGATACCTTTCATCCGGGCGTCCTGGATGCGCGGGCGCTGCATAGCTTTTTGCGCCTGGGCGCGCAGAACATCCGCCTGGGGGCCCTGAAAAAATGGGAGGATGGCGAAGGGCTTGTGATCAGGCTGTATGAGACGGAAGGCATCCCGACAAGCACGCATATTTTGATCGCGGACAATGCGCATCCCGTTTCCCTGGCGGCGTATGAAATTCAAACGCTGCTGCTTTCGCATGGGAAATTGAAAGTCGTCAACATGCTGGAGATGAGCACTTATGCGGAATGAAAAAGCTTGCGTGATCATGATCGGCAATTCCCATATCGACCCGGTATGGCTCTGGCGGGATCGGGAAGGGCTGCAGGAGGTCAAGGCCACCTTCTCCTCGGTGCTGGACCGTATGGAAGAATTTGAAGAGTTTCAGTTTACCGGCAGCTCCGCCGCTTTTTACGCGTGGCTGCAAAAATACTGCCCGGCAGTCTTTGCAATAATCTCGGAAAGGGTCAGGGAGGGCCGATGGCACCTGGCCGGCGGCTGGTGGGTGGAGCCGGACATGAACATCCCCGGTGGGGAAAGCATGGTTCGGCAGGGCCTGTACGGCCAGCGCTTTTTCCGGGAAGCCTTCGGCAAGACGGCCGAAACCGCGTATTTGGTGGATTCCTTTGGCCACAGCGCCGGCCTTGCGAAAATCTTTCGCGGGCAAAACCTTCAAGGCTTTGTCTTCATGCGGCCCCAGCCCAATGAAATACAGCTTCCCTCGCCCCTGTTTTTGTGGGAGGACGAGGAGGGCTCCGGGGTGAAGGCCCTGCAAATCCAGGGGGAATACTGCGCCTGGACAAAGCGCTCCATCGTGGACAACCTGACCCAAAGCCTGGCGGCCATGGGGGAGCACCAGATAACAAGCATGCCTGTCTTTTACGGCGTTGGCAACCATGGCGGCGGCCCCACCATCGAAAACATCAAGGCGATCCGGGAGCTGAAAAAGGAGAACCCCGGGCTTTCCATGGAAAATGGCAGCCTGGACGCGTTTTTTCAGGAAGTTCAGGCACAGCCACTTCCCGTATACCGGGGGGAATTGGAGGGCTGTTTCCCCGGCTGCTACACCGCAGACAGCGAAATCAAGCGCCTGTGCCGCCTGTCGGAGGAGCTTTTGGCAAAAGCGGAAACCCTGTCGGCCCTGGCCGTGGAGCTGGGCTTTACCTACCCGGCACGCGAGCTTAGGGAGGCGTGGCAACTGCTGTTGTTTCAGCAGTTTCACGATACCATGGCGGGAACGGCCAGAAAAGAGGCCAGGGACGACGCCTGTGACGACATGCGCCGCTGCCTGTCCATCGGCCGGGAGGTGATCGGCGGCGCGCTGCAGGCGGTGTCCGCCGCGGTGGATACAAGGGGGGATGGCGCACCCCTTTTGCTGGTAAACACCTGCGATTCGCCCTTTGAGGGCGTGGTGGACGCGGACATCTACTGGCGCAGCAAGCACCCCCTGCGGCTGAAAAACGCCGAGGGGGAGGAAATCCCCTATGATTTTTCCACAAGGGACCTTGTTTCCCCTGAGGCCAGAAAGCATCTGGTATTCCGGGCCATCGTGCCGGCCCTTGGCTATGCGGTATACCGCATGATCCCGGAGGCCGCCCAAATCTCCATGGAAAGCATGGCCTGCGAAAAGCACGTGCTGGAAAACCGGTTTATCAGAATAGCGTTCGATGATGCAACCGGCTGCCCCAGGCGGCTTTTCAACAAGCAAAGCGGCCGGGAGCTGCTGAACGGGCCTGCTTCCCTTGCCGTGTATGAAGACCGGCGGGATACCTGGGGCGCCAAGGGGGAAATCGGGCCTTGCCTTGGAACCTACAAGCTTGTGGACTTGGCTGTTATCGAGGAGGGGAATGTCCGCACCTCCCTGCGGGCGCGCCTGGCCTTTGGCAAAAGCGAGGCCTCGCTGATCTGGTCCCTTGCCAAGGAGGACCCGTTTTTTATGCTGGATGCGCAGTTGGACAATCATGAAACGTTTGCGATGACCTCGCTGCGCTATCCCTTTGGAGACCTGTTTTCCACCGTCATTGCAGAAGGACCCTACAGTGAGCAGGAAAGACCCTACAGCCTGCAGGGGGAGAGGCATTGCCAGCGGTACTGCGACCTCCTTGGCGATGCCGGTTCTTTGCTGATTGTCAACGAGGTCAAATATGGCTACCGGGTGTTTGACCATTTCTACGAAGTGCTTGTATCAAGAAGCCCCATCCACGCCTTCGGCTCCGGCGAGGTGCCGCAAACGGGCCGTGACTACGCCTTTTCCGATCAGGGGCCGCAGCGCTTCTCCCTTCAGCTTTGGCCCCATGGCCATGAAATGGACCGATTGGGCAGGGTCCGTGCCGCCCAGCGCTTTCACAGGCCCGTGGAGGTGTTGTGCGACATCCGGCACGAAGGGAGCGAGACGCTGCGCCGGTTTTCCTTCCTGTCCAGGGAAGGGCTGGAGGGCGTCATGATCCACCTGGTCAAACAAGGGGAAGAGGGGGGCCTTGTCTTCCGGCTGCAGAACATGACAGGCGCGCAAAGCGCGGGCAGCATCGTCTGCGGTGGAAAACAATATGCTGTCGCCTGCGGGCCCCATCAATTGATGACTGTCCGCGTAAGTCCTCAAGGGGAATGCCGTGCAACGAACCTTTTGGAACTGGATTGACGGTATATTACCAATTTTGAAATATTCCGTCAGACATTCTAACTGGTTTGCTTTGTGAATGAAAATTAGTGAAAAAATATGAATAAAATTAAAACACTCGTCTTGACATCCATTCCTTTGAATGTATAATAGGAACTATCAGGCCGTGCGCAAAAAGCATCATGCGAGTGGTTTCAATGTGTTAAGTTGCTGCTTCACATGAACATAAAAATAAGGAGGATACAATCATGAACAAACCCCGTCGCCTAACAGCCGTCCTGCTTTGCCTGGTCCTCATGACGGCCATCTCCCTGTCCGCGGTCAGCTCGGCCCTGGCGGAGGATGTCATCACCCTGCGCTTCTGGGCTCACTGGGGCAGCGAACAACGCCGGCCCACCATTGAAAAAATCGTGGCCGCCTTTAATGAAAAATACAAGGACCAGGGCGTACAGGTGGAATACGTGTACGTGCCCTTCGGCGACATCGAAACGAAGATGATCGCTTCCGTCACCGCCGGCAATCCCGCTTCCGTGGTCATCACCGCCATTGAAGACGTGGCCGTGAAGGCGATGCGCAACCAGGCGGCCAACATCACCGAGTATCTGTCCCCCGAAACCCAGGCCAAGTTCTATGAAAAATATTGGGACATGGTGAAATGGAATGACGGCGTGTACGCTGTTCCCTTCAACACCGATACCCGGCTTGTGTACTACAACAAGGCTATGTTTGAAAAGGCCGGCGTGAAGGTTGAAGAGATCAAGACCTGGGAAGATTTCCAGAACGTCTGCTTAAAATTGGACGAAGCCATGACCGGCGACGCCAATTACATGCTGGCCTTCTATCCCACCCTGGGCAACTTTGGCTTTGACACCATCGCCATGGCCAACGGCTCCAACGGCATCTTCGACAACACCACCAATCCCGATAAGGTCAACCTTGCCTCCAAGGAAAACGTGGAAGCCCTGACCTTTATGAAGTGGTTCGCCGACCGCTACGGCAAGGAAAAGGTGCAGGCTACCGACGCGGCCAACGCCGGCGGCGCTCAGGACCTGTTCCTCTCCGGCAAGGTGGCTATGCTGGGCCAGACCTGCAACTATATCGCCACCATCGCCACGTACAATGACGAAGCCAAGGTGGATTACGGCGTGTTCGCCCTTCCGGCCGGCCCCTCCGCGGTGGATGGCCAGACCGGCGCCTGGGGCGGCGGTTTCGTATGCACCGTGCCCTATGGCACCGCTCATCCCAAGGAAGCCACCATGCTGGCGGAATTCCTGGCCACCGAAGGCGCGGCCATCTGGGCCGTGGAGCAAAAAGACGTGATGTGCGCCATCGCCGCCAATGAGAATCCCGTTATGGCCGCCTCTGTGGGCTGGACCGAGGTGCTGGACCTGATGAACTTCACCAAGGGCACCCGCAACCATATTTACTGCCGCAACGCCGCCTCCTTCAAGGATGACGCCGTCAATGCCATCATGAAGACCTTCGAAGCTACCGATCCCACCACGGTGCTTTCCGATGCCGCCGCCAAGATCGACGCCGCCATCGAAAGCGAAAAGTTCATCTTCGGGGAGTAAAGAACCCGTTCCTTGATTAATAAGCCCATGAAAAGCGCGGGAGGGAGTTAGCGATTCCGTTAGCTCCCTCCTCTTGTATCGCGGCCTATGAAAAGGCCATGAACCCCGCATTGAGGCCGCCTGCTGCCGGCAAAGGAGAACGCATATGCAAAAAACCGCCGCGCTCATCCATACCACCCCCGCCACCCTGGAGCCGCTTCGGCAGCTTGCCCAGCGGCAGCTGCCCGGCGTTTCCATACGCAACTATCTGGATGACAGCCTGCTGCCGGAAATCAACCGGGATGGCTTTCTCTCCCCCTCCGTCAAAAGCCGCTTCTTTTCGCTTGCCCAGGCCGCGGCTCTTGGCAGGCCGGACGCCATGCTTTGCGCCTGCTCCTCGGTGGGGGAATTGGTGGAAGAGCTGCGCGGCGTCTTCTTGATCCCCTTTCTGCGCATTGACGAGCCTATGGCAGAAAAGGCCGCCGCTTTTTCGGGTCGCGTAACGGTATGCGCCACGCTGCCCTCTACGCTTGCGCCCACCCTTCACCTGATCGAGCGGAAGATCAGGGAGCAAAACAGCCCGGCGCGGCTGGAAAGCTGCTTGATCGAGGGCGCCGGCGCCCTTTTGAACAGGGGCGATATCGCGGGATATGACGCCCTGCTCAAAGGCAGTTTGCAGGCACTGGCCGCGAAAAACGATCTGATCGTGCTGGCCCAGGCCTCCATGGCCCGGGCGGCGGAAGCCCTGCCCGAAGCGGACCGCGCGAAATTCCTCTCCAGCCCCGAAAGCGGCATGAAAGCCCTGGCGGCGCTGTTTGAATGATGCAAATCCATCGTCCCCACCCGGGGGCGGTATTCATAGATAGACTATGTGTCAGGAGTGCAGCCAAGTGAAAAGAAATGATATTATCAGGCAATATGCCCTGGCGGAAGCGGGCGGTTATGCCCTGGGCAGCTTTTCTCCCAGAAACACCATTCTGGTCCCTTATGTGATCGAGGCCGCCAAGGCGCAAAAATCCCCTGTCATCGTGCAGATTTCCTCCAACGAAATGAAATGGTTCGACCTTTCGCCCAAAGAATTCGCCGACGCCTTTTATGCCGCGGCCGAAGGCAGCCAAGTGCCCGTGATATTGCACCTGGACCATACCTATGACATGGATGTGATCAAGAGCGCCATCGCTGCGGGCTTCCAGTCCGTCATGATCGACGGCAGCAAGCTCCCCTTTGAAGAGAACATGGCCATCACCCGCGAGGTGGTGGAATATGCCCATGAAAGGGATGTGGCGGTGGAAGCGGAGCTGGGCAGCATTGGCGGCGCCGACAAACTGGAAACGGGCGGGGATGAATCTCTCTATACCGTGCCGGAGCAGGCGGCGGAATTCGTTGCGCGCACCGGCTGCGACAGCCTGGCCGTCAGCGTCGGCACGGCCCATGGCGTGTATGCCGTGAAAAACCCCACGCTGGATTTCACCCGCATTCAAAAAATCCGCGGCCTGACGGCTGTTCCGCTGGTGCTCCACGGCGGCTCCGGCCTGCCCCAGCACACGGTGGAGCAAGCGATCCGCATGGGCGGTGAGGGCGGCATTTGCAAGCTGAACATCGCCACCGACCTGGAGCTGATCTTTCAGGAAATCATGGGCGTTGGCAGGCTGCCCAACCGGGAGACCGTGCTGCTGGACCCGGCCCGGCTGAAAAAAGCCGGCCGAAAGGTGCAGGCCTTTTGCGAGGACCGCATCAAAACCTTCCTGTTCAGCGCGGGAAAGGCGGAGGGCGCGGAGGTGTTTGGGTGCGAAAAAAACGTGTCGGCGTAGTGGCCGACGACATCACCGGCGCCAATGACATCGGGGTCATGCTGGCCGGAAACGGATATATTTGCGGCATCTTTTCCCTGAAAAACATGCCGGACAAGTCAGAAACGGCGGGCCTGGACGCGGTGATCATCAATACCGACAGCCGTTTGGACGATGGGGTCACCGCCGCAGGGAAAACGGATAAGGCCTGCCGCTTTCTGCAGTCCCTGCCCTGCGACGTATACCATAGCAAAACCTGCAGCGTGTTCCGGGGCAACATCGGCGCGCAGTTTGACGCCATGCGGGGCTGCCTGAAAGCGGCTTGCTCCATGGTGGTGTTGGGCTTTCCCCGAAACGGGCGGACAACGGTGCACGGCATTCATTATGTGAACGGCGTCAGGCTGGAAGACACCATGTTCCGCTTTGACCCGATCCACCCTATGACACAAAGCGATTTGAAAGCCATACTGTCCGGCCAAAGCAACGGGCGGGTGGCGGTTTTTGACGCGGCCTGCCTGGATTTGCCTTGGGAAGAGGCCATGGCTGAACTGAACCGGCTGAAAAACGAAAATGAATACATTATTTTCGATGTGCGGCATCAGCAGGACCTTGCAACGATTGCCGGGCTCATCGCCGGGGAAACGAGCCTGTGCGGCAGCAGCGCCATTTGTCAGGAGCTGCCCAAGGTGTGGGCGGGCGGCCAGCCGGTTTCCAGTCCGGCGGAGAGCCTGATGCACAGGATAGCGGACCCCTGCGGTACGCTGGTCGTCTCCGGCAGTTTGACAAAGCCGGCCAAAGAACAGGTAAACTACCTGCTGCAAACGGGCATCCAGGGCGCGGAGCTGCCGGCCTGGGAGCTGTTTGACGGCGCGGCCCGGCAAAGGCATACCGCCCGCCTTGCGGAGCAATTGTGTTCCGCGCTGTTGCGCGGCGTCCCGGCGCTTTTGTATACGCCCCAGAAGGAAGACAAAGTTGCCATGACCAAGGACGCGGGCAAAAGGCTGGGGCTTGACGATGTGCAAACCGGCCGCCTGATCTCCCAGGCCCTTGCGGATATCGTGTCCATGGTGGCAAAACGCACGGGGCTAAAAAAGGTGGTGGCGGCAGGCGGAGAAACATCCTCCGCCGTGGCCGGCGGACTTCAAATACGCAAAATGGTCATTCTTCAGGAAATCGAGGCCGGCCTGCCGGCCATGTACGGCTATACGGAGCAGGGAGAGGAGCTGCTGCTTGTCTTCAAAAGCGGCAGCTTTGGCAGCCCGCCTTTTCTTGCAAAAAGCATCGACAGCCTAAACCGCCTTCAGGAGGGATGCCTGCTATGACAGATACGCCTTTGTTCATCACCCCGGCCATGGAAGAAATGACGGACTGTTTCCGCACCCCCATGGCCTCCCGGGAATTTACGCCCGATGGAGGCGTTTTGCAGGGCTGGCCCTCCTTTCACGCTTCACCGGCCGACCCGGACGGCGGCTATCGGGGCCATACGTACACTGTGCGCTTTTTCATGGATCAGCCGGCGGACTGCACGCTTATATTGGAAGTCATCGCTTCCACCCCCAGGCTGCCGGACATCCGTATCAGCATCAACGGCAATGAGGGCATGCTGTATCCCTATCCCGTGCCCAGCCGCGATCACGAAATCAAGCCGGCCCACGCCCTGCATGCAGCCATCTACAGCAAGGATACGCTGGCGGTGCCGCTGCACAAGGAACTGTTTGCGGCCGGGGAAAACACGCTGGCCGTGACCGCCGTGGACGACGGCGGCTATTTGACGGTGGAAAATCCCCAGGCTGTTTTGCGGCTGGACCGCATGGCCTCCGCCTGCGGCTTTCATTACGGCAAGCTGGCCCTTTACCGGGGCCTTTATGGCAGCGGGCAGGATGCGTGTCACATGCGGCCCGGCGCGGTCTATGTAAAGGGCGAAAACGGGCTTACGGAAAAATGCGCCTGCGTGCTCTCGCCCGATTCTCAGAAAGACGCGCCGGATACGGTCAGCGGCAGGATTGCCCTCACCTTTGAAGGCGGAAGCATGACTGTGCCTTACGAATTTTCCCGAAATGCATTCGGCCAGTACCGTGTGCCCTTTTTGTTGCCGGATGGACAGGGAGAGGTATCCTATACCGTTTCCGGCGCCATAAACGCCGCCGGCACGTTTATGCGCCGCCGCAAATGGAAGGTATTCACCACGCCCCACGCCCATACCGATATCGGCTATACCCACCGCCAGTGGGAGGTGGCCGAGCGCATGAGCAGGAATCTGGATACCGCCCTTGAGATGATGGGCGGTGCGGAAAAGGACGCTTTTTCCTGCATTCTCGATTCCGCCTGGGCGCTGGAGGATTTTCTGGATACAAGGAGCGCCAACGCCCTGCCCGCCGTCATTCAAGCGGCAAGGGACGGAAAGCTGGGCATCCCCGCAAATTATGTGGACCTGCTGACCCAGTTCGCCTCACTGGAGGATCTGATCCACAACGGCGACTTTACCAAGAACCTCCTTGGCCCCCACGGCCTTTGCGCCGACCGGGTGGACATGGTGGACGTAGCCTCCGCCACAGGCGCGTATCCGACGATTCTTGCGGGGATGGGCGTCAAATACCTGCTTCATGCCGACAACCAGGACAGGGGACCCTTCCGGCTGAACGGCGGCCTTCACCGCCAAAGCCCCTTCTGGTGGGAGGGGCCGGATGGCAGCCGCGTTCTCACCTGGCTGGCCAGAATGTACTGCGAGCTGAAAAAGGTGTGCGGCTCCCCGGGCTCCCTGCCGGCCGCCGAGCGTGGGCTGAATATGTGGCTGATGGAGTATGAGCGGGAGGACTATGCGCCCGACGCCGTGATCCTGTATGGACAGGAAGCCGACAACACCGACCTGGATGTACGCATGGCCGCTTTCCAAAAGGCCTGGGGCGAGTACGCGGAATACCCCAAGCTCATCCCCTCCAACGGAAGCAGCTTTTTCGAATATGTGCTGCCCTGGTCGGACACCTTCGCCGTTTTCAAGGGCGACGAGGGCGCTTACTGGGAGGATGGGGCCGCTTCCAGCCTGCTGGCCTCCATCAAGGTGCGCAAAGCCCAGGCGGGGCTCAAATGCGCCGAGGTTCTGGAAAGCCTGGCGTCGCTGTATGCCCCCGGCACACGCTTTCCCCAAGAGCAGTATACGCAGGCTTGGAAGCATGTGCTGCTGTACGACGAGCACACCTGGGGCGCGTTTTTGTCCGGCAGCGATCCGGAGGCGCTTTTGCAGCGGGATCAGTGGCAGGTCAAGGAGCATATGGCCGCCGAAGCCTTTGCCTGGCGGGAAAAGCTGCTTTTGCGCGGCGCCACGCGTTTGAGCCTTGCGTGGAACAACCAGGGCCGGGAAGTGGTGGTCTACAACCCCTACAGCTTCCCTCTGGGCGGCTTGGTGGAGGTAGAGTTCGGCGCGGGCGAAACGGTGTGCACCCCCGAAGGTCGGGAGCTTCCATGGCGCAAAATCCGGGAGACTGCCACCCAGGTGGCGTCGGAAGTGCTGATCCCGGAAATCCCGCCCCTCTCCTACAGGCGTTTTCCCCTGCGCCCGGTCAGGGATGGCGATGCGCGGGGCCAGGCAGCGCCCCTTGCGCAGGAGAAGCGGATACTGCTGGAAAACGAATACTACAAAGTGATCGTCGATGCCGAGGCAGGCTTTGTCACTTCCCTCTGGGACAAGGAATGCGGCCGGGAGCTGTGCGCGAACGGGGAAGGCATCGGCCGGCTTGTGTACACAAGGAGCGGCCGGGGTACCACCCTGCTGGGCAACCACGCGGGTCTGGCTCAAACCGGCGGCATCACGGCCGACGGCTTCTTTCCCCAAAGCTGGCACGCGGAAGAAACGCCGGTGGGGAAAAGGGCCGTTATTGCCGGCCAGGCGGTACTGGGCAGCGCAGAAGTCACTTTTTCGCTGCCCAAGGGGGTAAAGCGCCTGGATATCTGCCTGGAATACGCAAAGCAGGCAACCGACGCGCCGGAGGCCGTGTATGTTGCCTTCCCCCTTAACGCAAAAAAGGACGCGAAGGTGTTCAGCGACAGCCAGGTGGGGTGGGTGGATTGGCAGGAAGGCGTCTTGCCCGGCGGCTGCCGGGAATGGCTGCCCCTGCAAACCTCCATGCTGGTCAGGGACGATGGGTACGACATGCAAATCGCCTCCCCGGACGCCTTTTTGTTCACGGTGAACCAGCCGGTGCAGGGGCTTTGGAAAAGCGATTTGCCGGTGCGCGGCGGCCGCCTGTACTCCTACGCGCTGAACAATTATTGGCGCTGCAACTACCTGGGCCGCCAGGGCGGCACCTTTACCCTGCGCTACAGCATCACTTCTGCTGCCGCCATTCCCTTGGAAAAAGCCTTCGCCTTTGGCTGGGCCGCCCGCCAGGGGCTGTACGTCCAGCGCATGAGCTACCAGGAATTCCGCAGTAACATTCCCAAGGCGCTGGCGGATGCCGCCGGGGGAACGCTGATGAAAGCGGATTCCGATCATATCTTTGTGAATACCCTGCGCGGAACGGAGGAGGAAAACTGCTTTCTCCTTCGGCTGATGGAGTGCGGCGGGCGCGCCGGCGCAATCACCGTTTCCCTACCCGGATGCGCTTTTTATCAGGAGGCGGACCACCTGGGCCGGCCCCTTGGCGAAAAGCTTGCCGCGGTGGGGGAATCGTTCCAGGCAGTCTTGACTCCCTGGCAGGTAAAAAGCCTGCTGCTGTATTTTGAATAATATAATCCGCCCGTGCGGGCAGCAGGATGCTGCCGTCCGCACGGGCTTGGCCCGGGAACATGCATCCCGCGTGCTTTTCTTTTGTGAGAAGGGCTTTCTCATATTTTTCGCTGGGAACGTTACTTATTTTTTGAATATTACAATTTACTGTTTTCAGCCGCATTACGCATAATTCTCTCTTTGTTTCCGTTGACATTACTATATTTTTATGATAATGTTATGGATATCAGAAATGGGAACGTTCCTAAAATAAGGAGGGCGATCATATGGCGGCAACGATCATCGACATCGCAGAGCTGGCGGGCACCTCCAAAAGCACCGTATCCCGGTATTTGACCGGCGGCGCCGTGAAAAAGAAAACGGCGGCCAGCATTGAAGCTGCCATCGCGTCCTTGCAGTACGCGCCCAACCTCAACGCCCGCCGCCTGGTGCAGGCCAAGACCAATGTGATCGGCGTCGTCTTTGACGATATTTCCATGTACTTTTACGCGGAGATCATGCAGGGCATACAGGATGTGGCCAACCAAAGCCAATACATCTGCAACTTTTTCAGCCGGGCCAACTGCAACCGCTGCGAAGCGGATTTTCTGTCGCTGTTTGCCCAGGGCCAGGTGGACGGCATCGTGTTTGCCACCTTCCGTCAGCGGGATGCTCAGGAAATAGCCTCCATCGCCGCCACGGGATTGCCGGTGGTGCTGCTGGGTTCCCGGGCCGACCATGCCGGCATCTCTCATGTGGATGTGGACAACAGGCTGGGCATCAGCGAACTGGTGGGCTATCTTCACAGCCTGGGCCATAGGCGCATCGCCTATTTGAACGGGCCGGAGGTCATGCCGGCTGCTTTGAGCCGCCTGGATGGCTATACGCAGGGCCTGCGCAACCTGGGCCTTCCTTTTGAAAAGGGGTTGGTAGTGGATGCCCCCTGGTCGGTGGAAGGTGGCTGGGCTGCCGTTGCGGAGCTTGCGGCGCGCCGGGAATCCTATACCGCCCTGATCGGCTCCAACGAATTCTGCGCATTTGGCGCGGCCCGGGCATTGCAGGCAAGGGGCCTGAATGTGCCGGAGCATGTATCCGTCGCCGGGTTTGACGACAGCCCTCTCTTGCAGTACGCCTCTCCCGGCATCACCACCCTTCGCCAGCCGTTTTTGCAAATGGGGCAGATGGCCGTGCGACAGCTGATGGCCAGGCTGCAGGACCCGCAGGCAACGCCTGCCTCCGTATATCTTCAGCCAAAGCTCATGGTGCGCGATTCCTGCCAAGCGTTATCCGAAATGGATGCGCAAACGTGCGCCGGCATGGGGGAAGGAGGCGCGGCATGCTGATTGCAAAGCGGCAAAAGACCGCCTATCTGTTTATACTGCCCTTTTTTATCGTCTATCTCGTTTTCAGCCTGTATCCCATTTTGAGCTCCTTTTTCCTCAGCTTTTTTGCCGATTCCGACCCCTTGAGCGGTAAAGGGATGATGTTTGCCGGGTTGGATAACTATATCCGCCTGTTTACCTCCCATTACTTTTTCAGCTATGTGGGCAACACCATTGTCATCTGGCTATTTTCCATCATCCCGCAGCTGACCATCGCGCTGATTCTGGCCCTGATTCTCAATGAACGGTGGGTCAAGGGCCGCACGCTGCTGCGAAGCGTGTACTACTTCCCCAACCTGGTCACGCCCATCACCGTCGGCCTGCTGTTCAATATGCTCTTCAGCTATCCCGGCGGCGCGGTCAACAATCTTTTTGCGGCGCTGAAGCTTTTGCCGGAGCCTGTGGATTTTCTGCGCCAGCCCATCGCGGTGCGCATGGTGATCGGCATCGCCACCTGCTGGCAGAACTTTGGCTACAACATCATTTTCCTGACCGCCGGCTTGCATTCCATCAGCCAGGATGTGTATGAGGCCGCCGAGGTGGATGGCGCCAGTGCCTTGCGAAAGACCATATCGATCACGTTGCCGCTACTCAAGCCCATGCTGCTGTATATCATGATCACCTCCATCATCGGCGGGCTGCAAATATTCGACGTGCCCAAAATGTTCCCGGAGGGCATGGCCGACTATACCAGGACCATGGTGCTGTACATGTATGAAAGCGCCTTCAAGCGCTGGCAGTTTGGCTACGGCGCCTCCATTGCCTACGGCATTTTCATGATCATCGCGGTTTTCTCCCTGATCGCCCTACGGGTGACCCGCGGAAAAGGAGGGGACCAGGCGTGATGCAAGCCCGTTCCGTAAAAAACGCGCTTCCTGTTTTCTCGCCGGAGCGTTTGCGCCGGGGACTGTGGCGCTTGCTGATTTATGTTGTTTTGCTGTCTGTCGCCCTGGTTTCCTTCTTTCCGTTCTTCACTATGCTGATTTCTTCCACCCATGACGCCTTCCACATTACCTCCGCGGTCAACCTTCTGCCCGGCGACCAGTTCATGCGCAACTATGAGCGCATGCAGCAAAACAAGAACATCTGGCAGGGCTTTCTCAACAGCCTTTTCCTGGCCACCGTCAGCATGGGCCTGTGCCTGTACTTCGCTTCCATGACGGCCTACGGTTTCTCGAAATTCTCCTTCAAGGGCAAGGGCCCTCTGTTTACCGTCATTATGGTGACTATAATGATTCCCGGCCAGCTTGGCGTCATCGGTTTTTTTCGGGAGATGCAGGCGTTGAAGCTCACCGGCACCTACTGGCCGCTGGTTATCCCTTCCATCGCCAACTGTTTTGCGGTGTTCTTTTTCAAGCAGTATCTGGACGGCGGCCTGCCCAATGAGTTGATTGAGGCGGCGCTCATCGACGGCTGCCGGGAACTGCCCCTCTTTCACAGGATCGTATTGCCCTGCATGCTGCCGGCGCTGGTCACCCAGGGGGTAATGAGCTTTATCGGCAGCTGGAACAGCTACCTGATGCCGCTGCTGATTTTAAATAAGGGCTCCATGCTGACGCTGCCGGTACTGCTGGCCTCGGTAAAAACCAGCGCAGGCACCGCGGATTACGGCGCGCAATACGTAGGCATTCTCATCTCGGTGGTTCCGCTGCTGGTCATCTTCCTGCTGGCCAACAAGGTCATCATGGAAAAAATCGCTATCGGCGCCGCCATCAAGGGATAACGTTTCGACGATTTCAGGCGGAAGCATTCCGCTGAATGATAAGGAGGTTCCGGTATGAAAAAAATCCTGGCTCTTACCCTGTGCCTGCTGATGGTCCTGGCGCTGATGCCAGCCGTCTCCTCGGCCGAAACGCTCGCCGGCGAGTTCACCTGGTGGACATTCTTTGACCAAGCGCCCTTTATCAAAGATCAGTTTGAAGCTGCTAATCCCGGCGTCAAGATCAACCTGGAAGTCTTCGGCGGCGACGAGTATCAGACCAAGCTGCTCAACACCCTGACCGCCGGCGACGGCGTTCCCGACATGTTCGACCTGGAAGAGGGCTATGTCTATAAATTCCTGGACAGCCCGCTGGTTCAGAACCTGGAAGAGATGGACCTTGCCGATATCGGAAAGGACTACTATCCCTGGGCCATCGATTTCGGCCGTGATTCCGCCGGCGTGTTGAAGGGCGTTTGCGACAATGTGAGCCCCGTTGCCTTCTGGTACAACCGCAGCGCCATGAAAGAGTGGCTGGGCACCGATGACGATGCGCAAATCAGCGAAAAGCTGTCCAGCTGGGACAGGATTCTGGAAGCCGCTTTGGATATCAAGGCGCGCTCCGAAGGCAAGGTCTGGCTCTGGCCCAACCTGTCCGAAATGGTCAAGGTGGAAGGCTATAGCCTGACGCCCTTTGTACGCGACGGGGAATTTGCCGTCGGTCAGGGCTGGATGGACCTGCTGGCCACCATGCGCAAGTTCTACGAAGCCGGCGCGGTATCCAACCTGGGCTCCTGGAGCGGTGAATGGGCCACGGCCTGGAACGAAGGCTCCCTGCTGATCCGCGTCATGCCCTCCTGGGATTTCTTCACCGACTGGGGCAAGAACACTGGCAATGTGGGCGTTGCCAAGCCCTTCAAGACCTCTTATGAGGGCGGCACCTACCGCGCCGTGTACGCAAACAGCGAAAAGAAGGAGCTCATCGCTGAGTTTCTCAAATTCATCACCACCGTGGAATATCAAAGCGCCAACCTGGACACCAACAACCAGATGCCCGCCAACAAGCTGGTGCTCAGTGCCAAGGGCGAAGGCTACGCCAACGAGAAATTCGGCGGCCAGAACATCCTCAAAACCTATGACAGCATCTGCTCCGCCATCGCCAACATCCGCCCCGACAAGTACACCCGCGACCTGCAAAACCTGTTTGGCAAGCATGTGAACAATGGTCTGCAGGAAGGCAGGATGGATGAGGAGATCATCAGCGCCTTCAAGGCCGAAGTCAAAGACAAGTACCCCGAGCTCAAAGGGCTGTAAACTACAGCAAAAGGGGCGGGCTTCATACCCGCCCCTTTTTTCAGATGGAGCTTTAGCGTTATGAATCCACCAGTTGAGCTGGTGGGGGTAAAAGGCTTTAGCTTTCAGCCGTAGAGCGAAGCGAATGACAAGTTTTTTTGCCGTTCGCAGCGCAAGAGTAAGGGCTATAG
>JAFADG010000039.1 GCA_023425025.1 Bacillota bacterium | reverse complement strand
AAGCTAATTGTACAACAACTGACCGCGAAATCCTGTTTTGCCGCCGGCGGGGGTCATAAAGTAACCGGGGCCGGCGTTTGCTGTCTGACAATCTGCGCAGCGGCATGCCGTCATGCAGGAAAAGCGGGGCGCAAAGTGGAAGTACATACGTCAATCATCGAATTTTTATGACAGCGCATCGTTCCGGCAGCTTGCGCGCGCAAGCGCTGCCGTGATGAAAATATGCCTTTGAGAGGGTTCAAATGAAGCTTGAGCTGGTAAGCACGGTCTATGCAAAGGGAGCGGCCAAAAAGGTGATTCAACAGGCGGCTTTTGAAGCCGATCCGGGCGTGGAGAACAAGGTGGTCAACCTGTACCCGGGCATCCGGTATCAGGAAGTCATGGGCTTTGGCGGCGCCGTCACGGAGGCCGCCGGGTATGCGTTTTCCAAAATGAGTCCCGAAAAGCAGCAGGATATACTGGATGCGTACTTTGGCCAGGAGGGCAGCGGATACACCATGGCCAGGGTCGCGCTGGACAGCTGCGATTTTTCCCTGGGCAATTACTCCGCCGTCACCGACGCGAAGGACGAGAAGCTTTCGACCTTTACGCTTGCAAGGGATCAGCAGTACATTCTGCCGCTGCTTGACCGTGCCCAGAAAAAGGCCGGCAGGAAGCTTGATTTGATGCTCTCGCCCTGGAGCCCGCCCGCCTTTATGAAGAGCAACGGCCAGAAGAACCGCGGCGGCTATCTGCTGCCCGAATACTATGCCCGCTGGGCGGAGTATGTTTGCCGCTACATCAAGGAATACAAAGCCCTTGGCTACAACATTACCATGGTCACGGTGCAGAACGAACCCAAGGCCGTGCAGACGTGGGATTCCTGCGTATATACCGTCCAGGAGGAAAAGGCCTTCCTGCGGGATCACCTGTACCCGGCCCTTAATAAGCATGGGCTTTCCGATGTAGGCATCTACATCTGGGATCACAACAAGGAACGGGTGTATGACCGGGCCAAAGAAATCATTGATGAAAAGACAGATGCCATGGTTGCCGGCGTTGCTTTCCACTGGTATAGCGGCGAGCATTTTGAGGCTGTACATCTGGTCAGCGAGCAGTTTCCCGGCAAAAAGCTGGTGTTCTCCGAAGGATGCGTGGAATACAGCCACTTTGGCGCGGGCGATCAGTTGCAGCACGCCAGGATGTATGCCCATGACATCATCGGCAACCTGAAAGCAGGTATGCACGGATATCTGGATTGGAACATCCTGCTGGATGAAAAGGGCGGTCCCAACCATGTGGGCAACTACTGCGACGCGCTCGTCATGTGCAACCTTGAAACGGGCGAGGTGCAAAAGAAGCTGAGCTATGCGTACATCGGCCATTTCAGCAGGTACATACAGCCCGGCGCCCGGCGCATCGCTTCCTCTGTTTATACGGAGAAGATCGACACCGTTTCCTTCATCAATCCTGACGGGAAGCTGGTTTCCGTTTTCCTGAACAAGACGAGCAAAGCACTGCCGGTCGTGATCCGGCTGAACGGGCAGGTTGCGGAATTCAAGCTGCCGGCCAACGCCATTGCCACCGGCGTGATCGAGGGCGCTTGAGCGATCCATTGCACAAAAAACGAATCACCCCATGCCTTGGTTGAAGCATGGAGGTTTCGTTGTTTTTGCAGGATATCAGCCTTCCGGATGAATCGCGATCAATACCTTTCCGCCCTGGCGGCAGGCAGGCTCTTCAAACACGCGGAGCATACCGTCAAGGGGCAACTGAAGGCTGATGATATCCCGGACGTTGAGCTTCTCCTCCGCCAGCAGGGAAATGGCCCGTGTAAAGGTGTAGGGGTTGATGAAGGAGGCGGTGATATGCAGTTCCTTGGCGAACACCTCGTAGGGCTTGATGGCAAGCTCGGCGCCAGGCGGCGTCAGGCCAAAGAACATGACCGTGGCTCCGCGGCCGGCCAGGGCAACAGCCTGGGTCATGGTCCGCGTAGAGCCGACGCACTCAATGACGCAATCTACATTGGGGTAAGCTAAAAGCACGGCCGAAAGGTTTTCCTGCAGGGGATCGACAACCCTGTCCGCCCCCAGCTTCAGCGCCAGTTCCCGTTTTTGCGCGGTGGGCTCAGACATAATGATAGAAGCCGCGCCGCAAAGCCTGGCCAATTGCAGCATGATGAGCCCAATCGGTCCGGCGCCGATGATCAGCACTGTCTGCCCGGCTTGAATGCGGCACAGGTCGATGCCATGCACGCAGCAGGAAACCGTTTCAGAAAGGGCGGCGTGGGCAAGCGGCAGGGAATCGGGAATTTTGTACACCTGCTTTTCCGGCACGGTGAGATACTCGGCAAAGCCGCCCCTGGCGGTAGTGCCGTAGCCTGTCATATGCGTGCAGAAATGCCCCATGGCGTTGCGGCAGTAAAAGCACTGCCCGCACATTTCGTTGGGGTCCACCGCCACCCGGTCGCCCGGCTTTATCTGCGTGACCAAGGCGCCTGTTGCCACCACAACGCCGGACATCTCGTGGCCCAGCACGTTGGGCGGCGTAACCGGGGTGGCGCCCGGGTCGCCCTCATAAATATGGATGTCCGTGCCGCACACGCCGCAATAGGCGACAGCGACGCGGACGTCATGGTCCCTGATGGGCAGTTCCTGCACATCCTCCACACGGACGTCATGCTTTCCGTGAAATACGGCGGCTTTCATATTGCATCCTCCGGTAATATCGTGGGTATATTACACTTTTCCTTCCGCCCGGAACTGGCTTTCGCTCAGCAGTTTGGTCAGTTCTTCCATAAAGCTGGAGATATCGGTAAACTGACGGTAGACAGAAGCGAAGCGGACGTAGGATACCTCGTCCAGCTTTTTCAGTTCCTCCATGACCATTTCGCCGATTTGGCGGGTGGTGACTTCGGCCTCCATGGTGTTGTACACATTCTGCTCTATGCGGGCGACGATGGCGTCGATCTGGGCCAGGGACACCGGCCTTTTTTCGCAGGCGTGGATGATGCCGTTGCGTATCTTTTCGCTGTCAAAAGGCTCCCTGCGCTTGTCTTTTTTTACGACAAGCAGGGGAACCAGCTCGATTTTTTCATACGTTGTAAAACGCCGCCCGCATTGTATGCATTCACGGCGGCGCCGTATGCTGTTGCCTTCCTCTGTGGGCCTGGAATCGATAACCTTGCTGTCGGGGCAAGAGCAGTATTGGCATCTCATGCAATCTCTTCCTTCGGACGGCCGCGCCGTCTGTGACATTTTTTTTATTATATCGCAATCCAAGCTTAACGTAAAGGAAAAACATTGGCCGGGACCGCAAAATGTATTGCAATATTACAGATCCTCTATGTTGACCAGGATGACATCGTCGCCGATTTTGCAGATCCTGTTCCAGGGGATGACGATGCCGCATTTTTCTCCCCGAAGCATTTGCAGCATGTTGAACTCCCCCGGCACCACAAGGGCCGTGACCACACCGTCTTTTTCACAGAATTCAATATCCATCACCTTGCCCAGGCGGCGGCCGTCGCAGGTATTTACCACGTCCTTGGTGCGCAATTCCGACAAGCTCACGGGCATGCACCTCCCTCCTTACTTGTATGCGCAGGGAGGGGAAATGTTGCGGGGGAAGGAGCGGCTGATGGTAGGGTTTCAGGGCCGGAAATGCGCATTTGAACAGGAGCTGTTGAAAGATATGAACAACAAAAAAAAGCGCCTTGCGGCGCTCTTTTTTGTATTACATCTGCTGCACCTGCACATGCTTTCGCATGTGGAGCAGCGCGTTTTTCTCCAGCCTGGACACCTGGGCCTGGCTGATGCCGATTTCGTTGGCCACTTCCATTTGGGTACGGCCTTCGAAAAAGCGCAGACGCAAAATGCGCTTTTCCCTGTCGTTTAAGCGGCGCATGGCCTCCTTGATGGTGATCTCCTCCAGCCAGGCTTCGTCCACGTGCTTGTCGTCCTTTACCTGGTCCATGATGTATATGGCGTCACCGCCATCGTTGTATACAGGCTCAAACAGCGATACTGGGTCCTGAATAGCTTCCAGGGCGAACACCACATCCTCCCTGGGGATGTGCAGCTCCTCCGCCAGTTCCGTGACGGTGGGCTCCCGGTTGAGCGCGCTGGCCAGGCGGTCGCGGGCCTGCAGCGCCTTGTAGGCGATATCGCGCAGGGACCGGCTGACCCGGATGGCGTTGTTGTCCCTTAAATAGCGCCTGATTTCGCCAATAATCATGGGCACCGCATACGTGGAAAACCGCACGTTTTGGCTCACGTCAAAGTTGTCCAGGGCCTTGATAAGCCCGATGCAGCCCACTTGGAACAGGTCGTCCACATTTTCGCCGCGGTTTGTAAAGCGCTGGATGACGCTCAAAACAAGCCGCAGGTTGCCGCGGATGAATTCCTCCCGCGCCGCCTGGTCGCCGCTGTGGACCAGCGGGAAGAGCTGACGCATACGTTCATTGTTCAAAACGGGCAAAGAGGATGTGTCTACGCCGCAGATTTCTACCTTCCCTGTTGCCATACCGCATTCCTCCACGATTCCGGATGAATGCAGTATGACCCCGTATGAGAGGTTTTATGCCGTGCGACAAACTAACTGCTGATGCGTGTCAGTTCGACATGAAGCCTGGAAAGAATCCGTTTTTCCAGCCTGGAGATGTATGACTGGGAGATGCCAAGAATGTCGGCGACCTCTTTTTGGGTTTTTTCCTGGCCGCCGGTCAGGCCGAAACGAAGCTGCATGATGCGCTGCTCCCTGGGGCTTAGGTGATCCAAGGCATAGGTAAGCAATTGTTTCTCCACACTGTCCTCTATACATTTATACACCATATCGCCTTCGGTGCCCAGCACGTCGGATAGCAAAAGCTCGTTGCCGTCCCAGTCCGTTTTCAGCGGCTCATCCAGAGAAACCTCCAGCTTGGTGCGGCTGTTGCGGCGCAAAAACATCAACACCTCGTTTTCAATGCAGCGGGAGGCATAGGTGGCCAGCTTGATCTTTTTTTCGGGATCAAAGGTGTTCACGGCCTTGATCAGGCCGATGGTGCCGATGGAGATCAAATCCTCCAGGGCAATACCTGTGTTTTCAAACTTGCGCGCGATGAACACGACCAGGCGCAGATTGCGCTCGATCAAAATGGAGCGCACCGTGCCGTCGTCATCCTTGAGCTGGTCCACCAGCAGCTTTTCTTCGTGAGGCGACAGGGGAACGGGCAAGGGGTCCGGCCCGCCGATATAGTGGACCTGGCCCGGGTGCAAAAGCGCCAGCCAAAAAAGCACCTTCCTGCGCAAAGCAGCATACCACCTAAAGGGGAAGAGGGGCCGAGTAGAGCGCATGAAGAGTTCCTCCTTTTATAAAGCCTCCACCACGGCGGATGGCACAAGGGCCTGGGCGCCGTCATAACCGGTGGGGGCTATGGCAATCAGCGCCTGGCCTTCGCGCCAGGTGCCTTCCAATTGCACGCGGAATTGGCTGGGGCGGAAGCACATCATCATTTTATGGCCGGCGGTGGTCTGCACCCGCAGCAGGCGGAACCCAAAGGGCAGCGTTTGCGGGTCTTCCGGCATGACAGCGGCCGGCAGGATGGGCCGCAGGGAGCTGGAGGAGGCTACAACCACCGGCAGGCCTGTAATGGGGTCCGTCAGTTGGTTGCCCGTATCCAGCATGGCCGGCAGGCGGATGGGGCTTTTGCCCATGCAGCCGCCTTCCAGGGCGATTTCTACCATGGTGATCCGGGAGGGCACCTTCCGATGGACGCCGCAAAAAAAGGCCGCGCCTGTGATCGACAAAAACAGCGTGCCAAAGGCAAGCCAGAGGGTGATCCCCTGGGCGGTGAGCCAGGTCAGAAAGCCGCCCAGCAAAAGCCCGCAAAGCAGGATCATGACAGCGGCTTTTATAATAAAAAGCGGCCGAAGATGGGGCAGCAGGATTTTTGCCATCACCAGGGGGACAAGCAGCACAAAGGGCGCGGCACGAAAAAAAGAAAGGCCGGGAAGATAGGCCGAGATGCCGTAGACAGCGCCGCACAGCGCAGCTGTAAGGACACGCTTTAAGGAGGGGACATGCATGCCCATCAGCCGGGCGGCCAGCCACAGGGACAGGCTGTTGGCCAGCGTATTGGTCAGCAAAAACAGCTCGCCGCTTACTCTCATACCGGCCCCTCCCCGCATAGCACTGTTCACAGTATATGATGAGTGCATCCTTGAATATGTTGATTCAGGGTGCGAAACAGCGCGCATTGATTTCAGGTTGCGACACGGGCGGAGAAATTCCGCGGGAAGTTTTTTTGAAATAGGTGTTGACAAAAAGTGCGGCATTGTATATAATGCAAACAAACGTTCGCATATGGAGGATATACGTATGATGCGGCAGGAGCAGAGGATGTGGCATGAAAAAGAGAAGAAGGCCCTTGCGTACAGGGGGTGGCTGGTGGAAGCAAGACTTTCGGCCCGCATGACGCAGACAGAAGTGGCCGACGCCTGCGGCATATCGCGCAGCGCGTACCAGAAATACGAATACGGGCAAAGGACGCCTCGCAAAGACAAGCGGGAAGAGCTTTTGAAGCTGCTGTCCCTTGGGCGGCCCGCTTTTGATGAAAGAGGAGGACAATAACATGATCAGCTGGCTTTTGTATTGGCACGAACAGAAAAAGACCCTTCGCCGGCAGATGCAGCATTTGCAGTACAGCCGCTGGCAGCGCCGCAACGCGCCGGCCTTTGCGCGCAAAAGCCGCTGGTCCATGGTGAAAACGCTGTAACGGCGTGCCCTATTAGGCGTCCATCGCATCATGGCATACCATATCTTGCGGTTTCCGCTGTTTCAGGCAGCCGGGCATGGGGTATACCTTGTCCGAGGAGGCGGAACTATGGAATGCAAAGTACAGGTGACCAACGGCCATTTGGACAGGCAGGAGATTGAAGCCTATATCGCGCGGGCGGAAAAACAATTCGGCAAAAAGCCCGCGGGTATTGACATCCGGGTGGATGGCGAATATGTGGAGCTGACATATGATTTTGGGCAGCTGCCGTTTCAGCGCATCCGCCGCATTACCGGCTACCTGGTCGGCACGCTGGACAGGTTCAACAACGGCAAGGCATCGGAGGAACGGGATAGGGTGAAGCATACCTTGTAACCGGCATTGCGGTATGAACCGATTTCTAGTATAATGCAGGGGAGGATGAGGCTGAATCGTTGTATGGTCATCCGGGCGAAAGGAGCCGCTTTCGTGAAGTATCTTCGCAGATTTGTCTGGTATTTGGCCACACGGCTGATGTTGCTGTGCGCGCTGCTGGCGCTGATGACGGTGGCGTTCTATTATTCCATGAACGCGACCAACATTTATATCGTGCTCAAGGACGGCATGTCCAAGCGGGCCCAGGTGGTCATGATGGAGGAGGACCGCCAGGAGCTTGTGAAGTATTTTCAAAACAGCTTTCTGGACAGGGATGAACCGCTGCTGATGGCCAAGCAGGGCAACTCGCCTTATTCCCACTACACCATTCGCGGCATCGACCACCGGCTGGACATGGAGTGGATGTGGTGCTGGCCGTGGGAGGATACGGCCAGGGCTGACATTACCGAGCGCATTCCCCGTATTGACGGCCGCGTGAAAAGCGGCAGCAGGGAAACGGTGTTAAGCGCCGGCGGCGAGGAAAACCTGTCGCCGCCCAAATGGCAAAGCGCAAAGTACCGCGCCGTGCTGACGCGGGAAAACGGGCAGTGGCGCATCAAAAGCCTGACCCTGCTGGAAACGATCAAGTAGCCGCAGCAAAAATATATGAGCAAGGCCCCTGTCGCTTTCGACAGGGGCCTTGCTCATATAGCTGTTTCAATAGCCCAGCGTTTCTTCCACCAGCAGCACCGTGATCTTTTTACCCTTGGGCGGCCGGGCGATGGTCACGATAATGTGGCACATGCAGTCGTCGCCGCAGTCGCCGGGCTTGCAGATGCCCGTATGGGCGCAGGGCGTATTCAGGTTCAGGCGCCTGGCGTTGGGCGGGCAGGCCTGCTGCTTGATCCTGGCGATGGCCGTGTTCAGGCCGCCGTCCACCAGCTTGGAGTGGCTGACCACCAGGTATACCTGCTTGGGACCGTCAAACATGGCGGCCACACGGTTGCCCGTGCCGTCGATGTTGACCAGCTGCCCATCCTTGGTGACGGCGTTGCTGGAGGCCAGGTATACGTCCGCCAGCCTGGCGGTGCTTCTGGCGGCAGGGCCTTCCTCCTTGGGCACATCCCAGTGCCAGGTGACCTGATGGCCCTTCTCCCGCAGCGCGGGAACGACGTTCAGTTCGCGAATGGTCATGGAGCCGCCCACGCCTACCGTCGCGCCGGCGGGAATATGGGTCAGCAAATAATCGCGGGCTTCCTGTGCCGTTTCCAGGGGAACCACTTCAAAGCCGCGCTCACGCATTTGGGAGATAACCTGCGGTACGGATTCAGACATGGCAATCACCTTTTTATATGGAATAATTGTATTATACGCCTGTAGTATAAAAAAGAAAATACATGCGTCAGTTCGCCAGGATAGGATCCTGCAAGGCGCCGACACCTTCTTCGTAAGGGTTCAGCTGGAAGGGCGTATCGCCCTGGATTCGCTCGACGACCGCCTGGGCCTCCTCGCCTGTGACCAGATAGGGCTGGAAATTGTTGAGCGGCGCGGCGCTTGTGGTATGAACCGGAATGATATTCAGCTGCTGGCTGTAAAAGACGCCGTCCCTGAAGGTCAGCTTTACCTGCGCAATATATGCCTGCAGGCTTTTTGGCTTCAGCTTTGTGTTGCCGCCAAAGCTGAAGTTACCCAAACTGTAGAGAATCAATCTGTTTTTATATTGCTCGATGCCTTGAACAACATGGGGATGCGTGCCGATGATCAGATCGGCCCCGCTTCCGATTGCCTCATGGGCGGTGAGAAATTGCTTCCGGTTGTGCACGAAAGAATATTCCCAGCCAAAGTGGAAATTCAGCACAACAAAATCACATTCCCCGTTTGCTTTCAGCGAAGCAATGATTTCGTTGATCTCTTTGCCGATCGCGTAATGCTCATGCATGCTCAAGCCGACAAAAGCGATGCGTATGCCATTGACGGTGGCAATATGAACATCCTGATTATGGCAATAAGCGACGCCTGCCGCTTTTAGGATATCCTTTGTGCTTTGCAATCCGGCTTTCCCATAATCGCCGGAATGATTATTGGAGAGATTGGCAAGCTCCACGCTGCTGGATGTCAGAATATCCACAAAGGACGCCGGACCGCGAAAGCGGTAAGTTTTTTTCTTGTTTTCCCCTTTTGAGCTGTCCGACAGCACGCCCTCCAGGTTTATGATGGTCATATCATCCTTTGAAAAAATGTCGCGCACTTTTTCGAATGGATATGTTACGCCGTATTTCCGAATATAGTCGTCGAACGAGCCGTCTCTTTTATGAAGGTATTCTTCACTGCCAAGCGTACAATCGCCGGTAAAGCTGAGCGTAATCGTTGTTTCCTCGGCCAGGCATGGGGTGATCAGCAGGATCAGCACGATGAGTATGACCGGAAAATATTTCATGAAGGACCTCCACAAAAGTTAATCTGTATTCGCCGGTAAGACCGGCAGCACTACGCCGGAGCCGTCTATCAATGGCGGAAGGGGAAAGGCGGTATCCGCCTGTACCTGCAAAAGCACGTCCTCCGCCTGGCCGCTTGTCAAAAATACGGGCCGGAAGCTGTTTTTGTCTGTCCCGCCGGTAAAGCGAACAGGGTGCAAAACAGCCTGCAGGCCGTAAAGAAGGCCGTTGCGCAACCGGAATTCGACTTGTGCAACCAAGGCATCGTTTACTTTGGGATCATGGTTACCGCCAAAGACAAGGTTGCCAAGGCTGTAGAAAATCAGCCGGTTTTTATAAATTTCCATACCTTGGGCAACATGGGGGTGATGGCCCGCAACGACATCAGCGCCCGCATCAATCAGGTAGTGCGCCATCTCTTTTTGCAGGTTATTGTGCTTTTTATCATATTCCTTTCCTGCGTGCAGGGAAAAGATGATGATTTGGCAGCCCTCATTCCGCAGCAGGGCGATCTGGCTGGTGATGGCAGTCTTTTTGGATTCAGAAAGCATGCCGCGTATGCCGGCCAAGCCAACTTTGATTTCCCCGGCCCTGTAGATGCTGAGCCATTCGTTGCCGGCAAAGGCGATTCCATTTTCCCGGAGCGCCGCAATGGTGGCATCCCGGCCGGCCTTTCCATAGTCGTCAAAATGGTTGTTGGCAAGATTGACGGCTTCCACACTGCCAAGAGCCAGCATTTTGGCAAATTCCGCAGGCCCCCTGAACGCAAAGTTCTTCTCTTTGTTTTCGCCCAGTCTGCTGTCGGAAAGCACGCCTTCGAGATTGACCAGCGTAATATCATCCGTGGAGAACAGCGGAAGCAGCCCGGAAAAAGGATAATCCAAGCCCATTCGTTCCACTGTTTTCACGAGGCTGTCGCTTTTCCTGCTGGACGCTTCGGTTCCGCCAAGCGTGCAGTCGCCGGCAAGGGTTACCGTAAGCGAGGCCTGCCCGGCAGTTTCCTCCGCCACCACGTAGTCCGCCCCAAAAGCGGGGGGCTCTTCACTGGCCCGAAAGGAAGCGTGCTCGGCACAGGCCGGCTGCGCCAACGCAAGGAGCACCAGACAGCATATGCATAGCTTTTTGGCTTTATCCATGTACTCCTCCCTGCAAACGGATGGGAAGATTATACCACATTCATATGAAGGTGCAAAGGCAATGCATATGGAAGACAATAGAAACTCCCGCTTTGTTACAAAGCGGGAGTTGGATATGGAGCTTTAGCGTTATGAATCCACCAGTTGAGCTGGTGGGGGTAAAAGGCTTTAGCTTTCAGCCGTAGAGCGAAGCGAATGACAAGTTTTTTTGCCGTTCGCAGCGCAAGAGTAAGGGCTATAG
>JAFADG010000027.1 GCA_023425025.1 Bacillota bacterium | reverse complement strand
GGCCGCTTTAGCGGCGGCCCGTGATAGAATTGCGGTTGTCAGACCATTCAATGCGTCTTCAGATGCGGCTGGTATATTCGCCTTGAAGGCGCGGTGCATACCACCGGCTCAGCCGGTGGTTTTGATTCTCTTAGTAGCGGCTCTGACGCTGGGCGTCGAAGCACTCGCGGCAGTATACAGGACGATCACCGCGGGGCTGGAAAGGCACCTGGGTGGTGCGGCCGCAGCCGTCGCAGATTACTTCAAACATCTGACGCTCGCCGGTGCTGCGGGGACCGCCGCCCTGGGAAGCACGGCGGTTGGCACGGCAGGCGTGGCAACGGCTGGGCTCATTCTGAAAGCCCTTCTCAGCGAAGAAGGCCTGTTCAGAGCCAGAGAATACGAATTCGGCGCCACACTCGCGGCAGGTCAAGGTTTTGTCTTGATACATGATGGGTTCCCTCCAAAGTTCATTATTTACCCAAACCTATGTGCCTTGCCATCGCTCCCGTGGATCCCAGGTTTTGGGCGTTGAACGAGGAGGAAAGACCTGGATGCATACCTGGCTGGGCTAACATAAAGCATTATATCACGTTCGTCATTTTTTGTACACCCCCCGCTAACATTTTTCTAACCTCGCGGGTGAATATGATTATCCAATATGAATAAAAACTGGAACAAAACAGAGATAAATTACTTCTTTTGGTATATATTAATGCTTATGTATTATGTTCAATTGTCACATAATTCGATATCCTCATGTAAATATTTAGAATCAGGAGGTGCTTGTCCCATGGATTATGTTTCGCTTGGGGCGCACATCCGGCGGGAGCGGGTCATGCGCGGCTGGACACAGGAGCACCTGGCGGAAAAGGCAAATATATCCTTATCATTTTTGGGGCATATCGAGCGCGGCACGCGCAAAGCCAGCCTGGAA
The DNA here is from genome assembly GCA_023425025.1 of Bacillota bacterium. GTDB lineage: Bacteria > Bacillota > Clostridia > Christensenellales > Aristaeellaceae > JAEWAH01. The sequence continues at coordinate 126,076 of JAFADG010000027.1, read as the reverse complement.
ACCCTGGTCACATTGGCCAATGTGCTGGAGGTCAGCATGGATAGTTTATTGTCCGGCAGCCTGATCATCAAAACACAGGCGAAGAACGGAAGGGTCAGCGGCAAAAAGCAGACTGCCCTGAAGGAAATCTTGCGGACGGTGGAGGAGGCCCTGACCACCTGGTCCGATGAAAATTGAACAGCGGTATTCCCATATATGCAAAAAGCCGGCAGCCATTGGACTGCCGGCTTCTATGCGTGCGTCAGGACAGCACCAAGGAGGGCGGCGCGTAAACCCGCGCGGCAAGATCCGCGTTGAGCATGTACAGGCCCTTTGCATCCGCGCCAAACAAATCGTAGCGCTTGATCAATTCATCGGCATTCTTTTCTTCCTCGCCCTGTTCGGTGACAAACCAATTCAGGAAGTTGACGGTGCGGTAATCGCCGGCCTTCTGTGCCTGGGCGTAAATATTGTAGATGCTTTGGGTCACAAAGCGCTCATGCTCCAGCGAGGCGCTCAAAGGGGCGCGGAAGGAATCAAAATGCTTCGCAGGCGCGTCGATGGCGGTCAATGCGATCTCTTCGCCCTCGTTGATCAGGTACTGCCGAAAGAGCAGCGCGTGATCCTGTTCCTCCCGGGCCTGGACCAGAAACCAGTTTTCAAATCCGTTCAGGTTCTTTTCGGCGTAGTAATTGGCGATACTCAGGTACAGATAAGCGGAGTAAAATTCTTTGTTGATCTGTTCGTTCAAAAGCTTTTTCACTTCGGGCTGCAGCATCCGGGCTCCTCCTTTTTTATAGGCGATCAGCCTGTGTTATGCGAAGACCTTGAGCCTGTCGGAAACAGGGGAGCTCTCCCTGGGGCCGGGCGCGTACAGCGGCTTGCCAAAGGGCATTTGGGCCGTCAGCTTCCAGGAGGCGGGCAGGTTCCATTCCTTGCGCACCTCCTCGTCGATCAGGGGGTGATAATGCTGCAGCGACGCGCCAAGGCCCTCCTGGGCCAGCGCCGTCCACACGGTCAGCTGGTGCATGCCGGCGGTGTTGTCCGAATAGACCGGAAACTTGTCGGCATACAGTGCGAAATTCTCCTGCAAACCCTTGACGACTGCCTGATCCTCAAAGAAGAGAATGGTGCCGTAGCCTGTCTGGAAATCGCCCCGGACCTTTGCTTCGGACCTTGTAAACTGCGCATCGTCCGTTATTTTGCGAAGGGCGTCCAGTACAATGTCCCACAGCTTTCTGTGATGATCGCCAAAGAGTACAACGATTCTGGTGCTCTGGCTATTAAAAGAAGAAGGCACAAGCGTCAGCGCTTTCTCCGCGATGCTGACGATTGAATCCTGCTCAACGGTTTTTTCACTTGTGAAGCCGTACACGCTGCGGCGATCTTCCAATGCTTTCCAAAATAAAGTATCCATCATGCTAACCTGCCTTTTATCAATCGGCCGGCGCTTTGGCCGGAGTGTTTGGGGTTCTGACGTAAGAATACCCCAAAGGGCAGGGGATGAAACGTTCTTTTGGTTTACTTCTGCCGGGGTGATGCGATGGAGAGGCGAACGCAAAGGGAGCAGGGCAAAATCATGCTGCCGGCGGCGGCTTTGGGCTCCTCGATCTTTTCCAGCAGCATTCTGGCGCTTTCAAAGCCTATTTGCCTGGTCGGCATGGCAACGGTGGTAAGCGGCGGATACAGATGGGCGGAGATATCCAGGTTGTCAAAGCCGGCGACGGACAGATCCCCGGGGATATTCAACCCACGGCGGCGGGCGGCCTGATAGCAGCCGGCGGCCATCAGGTCGTTCATGGCAAAAATGGCGGTGGGTCTTTCCTCAAGCGAAAGCAGCGCTTCCGTTTCGGCCGCCGCGCTTTGCCACGCCCAGTCGCCCCATCTTATGTATGCATCCGGTATCGGCAGCTTGGCTTCGGCCATCGCCTTTTGAAAACCCTCCAGGCGCTGGCGGCTGGGCTCGGAATGCCTGTGGCCGGCAATGACGGCGATGCGCCTGTGGCCATTTTCGATCAGCAGGCGTGTAACGGCCGCCGCGCTTGAAATATTGTCGTAGGTAACATACAGGCCCCCGGGCGCGGCGGTCATGGAATAGGCATAGACGACGGGCTTGTCCACGGGCAGAAGAACGCCGTCCAGCCAGCGGTCGTGCATGGCCACATAGATAATGCCGTCCACATGGGCGTCTGTCATCACCTTCATGCCCCGGTTGATCTCCTCCTGGCACATGTGGATATGATCATATTGATTGTACAGCTTTTCCAAAAGGCGCAGATTACCCAGCAGCAGCTGATAGCCGCGTTTTTCCAGGTATTCGCTGATGCCTGTCACGATTTCCGGTACGGGCAGGCCGCGTATATCCTCCGCCAGCACGCCGATGGTTTGCGTCCTGTTCATGCGCAAACTCTTGGCGATGGTGTTGAGCGTATAATCCGTCTGGCGTATGGCTTCCTCCACCCTGCGGCGGGTTTCCTCCCGGACGGGCTTCTTGCCGCTGAGCACATGGGATACCGTGGCGGTGGATACCCTCGCCAAACGGGCAATCTGCTTCATGTTGGGCATTTCTGCTGCCTCTTTTCCGGATAATCGATTAATATCGTATCATCCCCCCCATGACCTGTCAAGGCGTGCGCAAGCGCCTGCCTTTGGACAGAGCTCTTGTGGGGGATCCCCTTTGATTAGTACGTGCCTCTCGTTTCCGCTTATATGGCGGCTTTGGGCATGGAGCCGCTGACCGGTCAGACCGCAAGTATCAACAGGTCCATTTATTGTTATGTGTTTTCATGAAACTTCTTTTGACCGGCCATCGTCTTACGAAAGCGCGTCGGCAACCGATGCGCAAAGAAAGCGAAAAGGCGCTTCCCCTGGCCGGACAGAGGCCCTTTGCAATTCGTGAATAGACTGTAACTTTTTGATTTTTCGCGTCTTTTGCTTGCAGTACCGCGTGGCCTATGCCATAATGAAACTACTATGCCGGCGCCGGCGCCGGACACAAGAAAGGAAAAAGTGATTCCATGAAGAAGTCTACCCGCTTTTTTGCGCTCTGCCTGGCGCTGACGATGCTCGCGGCCATGGCGTTGACCGGCGCAATGGGAGAAACGCCTTTGCCCACACCGGAAACCACAGCTGCGGCAGAGGTGACGGCTGCCCCCAAGCTGCCGGAGGACATTCTTGCGACAGTGGGCGGCAAGAACATCCTTCGTTCCGACATCCAGCAGATTTATGACATTCTGTACAATCAGTACGCAAGTTACGGTATAGACATGTCCTCGTCGGCGGGCTATCTTGAATCTGTGGCGCTGTATTATTCCGTGCAGGAAGAGGTTATCAAGCAGAAGGCTGCGGAATATGGCCTGGATCAGTTCACGGTTGAAGAAGAAACCGAATTCCAAACCAAGGCTGACGCAGAATTTGTATCCTTTATCGATGCCAACTATACCAGTTTTTTGACCGCCGCTTCCGAAACGCCCACGGAACAGGAGATTGCGGATGCAAAGGCAAAGGTGGAGCAGGAACTGGCCGGTCAGGGATACACCAAGGAGCAGTCCATTGAAGGTTACCGCATGAACAAGGTCTATGAGCGCCTTGAGGAAATGCTGATAAAGGATGCTCCCGCCATTACGGATGAAACCATTCAAACAGAATACCAGACCCGTGTAGATGCGGATAAAGAAGCATTTGCCGGTGACATAGCGGCTTATGAAGCTGCTGCCTCCCAAGGTGCAGACAGCATTTGGTATACGCCGGAAGGCATCCGCGGCATCAGCCATATTCTCATCAATGTGGATGAGACGCTGCTGCAGACCTATCTTGATGCAAAGTCTCAGCTGGACGCCCAGCAGAACCAGGCACAGGCGCTGGAGGAAGAAGGCATCGATCCCAATCCCGATGATCAGACGGCTGCAGACGATCCGGCTGCGACTGCAACGATCGAACCCACGGTTGACCCCGCGGCTACGGCTGCTCCCGCGCCTGTAACCCAGGCGGATGTGGATGCGGCCCGCCAGGCCGTGCTCGATTCCATCAAGGATAAGATCGATGACATCTATAGCCGCCTTGGCGCCGGCGAAGCCTTTGCGGCGCTGGTGGAACAGTACGGTGAGGATCCCGGTATGCAGCAGGAGCCTTACAAAACCGAAGGCTATAGCGTTCACAAGGATTTCCAGGGCTTTGTGCCGGAGTTCACCGAAGGCGCGTTTGCGCCCGAACTGCAAAAGGTGGGCGATTACGGCCAGCCTATCGTTGGCACCTATGGCGTCCATATCCTCAGCTATACCAGGGATGTTCCCAGCGGTGCGGCGGAACTGACCGAGGCACGCAAAGCGCAGATGCTGGAAGAAATGCAAGCCAACCAAAAGAGTGAACTTGTCAGCACAGCTATGGACCAGTGGATGGCGGCGGCAAATGTTACCTACACCGGGCTTGTGCCGAAACTGGAACAGTAAAACCGCGCGGTGCGCGAATTAGCGGCTCTTTCTTGTTACTGCCGCCTGACGAACATCCGTCAGGCGGCTTGTTTTTCATTTGCCGAGTATGTTACAATGGGCCCAAACCCAAAAAAGCAAGGTGATTGTTATGAAAAAATGGTTCGCTTTTGCGCTCGCCGCGATGCTCGTTTTCTTTCTTCCCGCGGCGTATGCCGGGCAGAAGACCGTTGTAACATCTTTTTACCCAATCTATATCCTGGCCAGGAACCTGACCGTGGGGATAGACATTACCCTTGAAAACCTGGCGGCGCCGGATACCGGCTGCCTGCACGATTACCAGCTGCTGACCGGGGACATGCGCCGCCTGAGCGGCGCCCAGGTGCTTTTGATCAACGGCGCCGGCATGGAAGGCTATTTGAATACAGTCGCCACCCAATTCCCGGCGCTGACAATCGTGGATGCCTCCCGCAATGTTCCCCTGATGGAGAATGATGGGGAAGGGGAACACACCCATGAGGATGGGGACGAAGGCCACGACCATGAGGATAACGCGCACATTTGGCTGAATGTTGGGAACGCCATCACCATGGTGCAGAATCTGCGGGATGGCCTTGCGGCAGCTTATCCCGAATACGCGCAAGCTCTTTCAAAAAACGCGGACGCGTACACCGCGCGCCTGGCGGCGCTGGATGCCGAATTGAAAGCGGGCCTTGAAAACTTTGCAGACAAGGACATCATTACCTTCCACGAGGCATTTCCCTACTTTGCCAAGGCGTACGGTCTTCACGTGGCCGCGGTGGTCAACCGGGAGCCTGGCGAGGCCCTGAGCCCCGCCCAGCTGGCAGAGCTTGTGAAAGCGGTGCGCGGCCTGAATGTGCCGCCGCTGTTTACCGAACCGCAGTATCCGGATCTTGCGGCACGGACCCTGGCGGCGGAAACCGGCGCGAAGGTCTATACGCTGGACCCCCTGGTCACAGGCCCCATGGATGACAGCGCGCTGACCGCCTATGAGGACGGGATGCGCAAAAATCTGCAGGTGCTTCAAAGCGCCCTGGGGGGCATGTGATGCGGCTGATATACGGAACGGGCAATCCGGCCAAGCTCAAAGCCATGCGTGATTGGCTGTGCGGACTGCCGATTTTGATCGACGGCCTGGATCATGGCGCCCCATCGGCGCCGGAGGATGGCAAAACGCCGCTTCAAAACGCCAGGCAAAAAGCGCTTTTCTATTACAATCTATATCGCCGGCCCGTATTCTCCTGTGATTCCGGCATTGAAATACTGGGTGTGCCGCAAAGTAAAAATCCCGGCGTCCATGCAAGGCGGCCGGAAGGGAAGTCATTAACCGATGCGGAAATGATCGCCCACTATGCCGCGCTGGCCGGAGAATACGGCAGGGACGGCTTTCTGCCTGCCCGGTACCTGAACGCCATTTGCCTGATTACAGAAGACGGGACGCTGTTTGAACATAATGGGGATGATATCTGCTCCGATCTTTTTCTGCTGGCGGATAAGCCCCACGCAAGGCACACGCCGGGCTGGCCGCTGGACTCTTTGTCGGTATCAGCAGAAAAAAAGGCATATTGGTTTGATTTATCTCCGGAAGAGCAGGCCTTGAGCCACAAGGACCTGCGGCCCGGCTTTTTGACGTTTTTCCGCGATGCGCTGAAGCTGTAGGCCGCAAGGCATACGAAGAAAGGGGTGTCCTTATGAAGGTTGCCGCCGTATATGGCAACGCCCGCCATGGCAGCACGCACCATACCGTAGAGTTGGTGCTGGGTGGCATTCAAAAGCGCACTGCTTTGGAGCTTACGGAAGTGGTGTTGCCACGGGATTTGAACCACTTTTGCATGGGCTGCTTCACCTGCATATATAAGGGGGAGCAATATTGCCCGCACGCCGAGGCTGTCGCGCCCATTGCAAAGACCTTGACGGAGGCGGACCTGATCATACTGGCCTCGCCGGTATATGGGCTGGATGTCAGCGGGCCCATGAAGACGCTCATTGATCACTTATGCTATATGTGGGTGAGCCACCGGCCGAACCCAGCCATGTTTGACAAGTTGGGCCTGAGCGTGGTAAGCACCGCAGGCGCCGGAGCGAAGCATGCCACAAAAACGCTTCGCAGCAGTCTGCGGTTCTGGGGCGTCAAGCGTTTGTTTTCCTACCGCAAGGCGGTAGGCGCATCCAAATGGAGCGAAGTGCCGGAAAAGAAGCAGGCGCAGATGGCCAGGGAGGCCGACATACTGGCCGGCAAAATCGTGAAAACGGCTGGCAAAGTCAAAAAGATCAGGCCGCCTTTTATCCGCAGCTTTTTCTTTTTCATGATGAAGGGCATGATGCGCAAAAATACCTGGAATCCCCTGGACAAGGCCCATTGGGAAGCCCGGGGATGGATCAAAACCGGTGAGGCAAAATAAGAAATTGCTTATAGAAAGAGAAGCGGCATGGAGGTTTTCATGCCGCTTCTCTTTTTTGCGCATAGCAAAAGCGAGGGTATGCTGCAACAAATCCTTGTTATAGCATACCCTTGCCGTGGCTCGTTGTTTTGCAGACCGGTTATTCGCCGATGGTCAGCGCGGGCTGACGGTTGGCATAAGCCTCTTCAATGGCTTCCAGAATCAGGCCGTGGGCGTCGGAAAGGCTGATGGTCGCCTGGGAGGTTACGTCCGCAAGGACGGCCAGTTCTTCGGGGGACATGGCGGCCAGCGCCTTTTTGTCATCCTCGTTTTCAGAAGACGGCTTGATGGGGCGGCCGTTGCGGGCGGAGGTGTACTTGCCGAACCAGTCGCGGATTTCCTGAACGGTCCAGCCGGTGAACATGTTTTCAATAGCGTCCATCTGCTTGTACCATTCGTTCTGCGGATTCATGTGGTAGCTGTCGCCGCGCTCCCGCTTGGTCAGCCATCCGTTGATTTGGGTGGCAGCCAGTTCTTCGGTATTTTCGGAAAGGCCCGTCACGGCTTCTTTTTCATGGTCAAATACGTTGTAGCCTTCTTTTCCCGGCCAGCCGGAGAAATGGGGCATACTTTCGCCGTCGTAGTTGGGTGTGCTGATTTCATAGATATCCACGGTCATGTTCAGAATGCGGCCTTCTCCGTCAAAGAGCACGGAGGCCATGGTCACGTTGAAAGAATATACCTGCACGTCCGCGGGGTCCTTGCCGGGGCCAACGCGGAAGTTGGGCACGGAGCCAAAGCCCAGGTACACTGTCCCGGACGCGGCCTTGACAGGCTCGGCAGCCGCCGCTTCCTGTTTCGCTTCGGGCAGCGTTACGATGGCGCCGGCTTGTGAAAGGGCATTGGCGGTTGCGGCCAAAATTCCCAGGGAGGAGAAGGTGGCGCCGGATTGCGTATCCACGCCGGTGACGGTATTGGCAGCGATGATGGCTGGCAGCACGCTGGCCTTGGCCTGCGTGTATACTTCCTCGGTATCGACGGTTTCCAGCAGCTTGATCTCCTTGATGACGCCGCCTTCAATCGTGACTTCCACCTTCAGAGGCCCGTTATAGCCTTCTGCCTCGCCGATGTAGACGCCGTCCGTGTAGGCTCCTTCCGCTGTAATGCCCGTCGCCAGGGCCAGTATAGGCAGGGTGCAGATCAAAAGAGCCAGCAGAACAGACAGGACCTTTTTCATGGGTACGCCTCCCTTATATTTATCCTCCGGAATTGTTTATATAGTAACAATCTTTACGGAGATTGTCAAGAGATTGTCAATGTCTGCTACAATCTCCTATGGACAGATAGCGTGCTCCATGAACCGCATGGAAATATGGCGATTGACCGTTGACAATTTTACTTTGCTCTGCTACAATACACTCGAAATTTTTGCTAGGAGGATTTTTGATGTCGGTCTTGTCTGTTAAGGGGCTTCATAACTGAATCCATGAGGGAATGGATGGCAAAGGACAGGCGCAGCCTGCTTTGTTTGCGTACCATCCCGCATCTGCCCTTAACAGACTGCTTCCTGACACCTGACTGGCAATAAGGAAACGACAGAGGGCTCGCCCTCCGGCCCGTTTTCAGGAATATTGTTTTCACGCATCTTGCCTTAGCATGATTGCGTCGGAAAAATGATTCTTGTTCACGGCCGGCGGCGGATATCTGCCGTTGTTTTTTATTCACAGCCCGCGGGAGCATTCTGCCCATGTAAAAAGGCAGATGCGTCCGCGGGCTTTTTCTATTGACGATTGGAGGTATCACCTTTGAACACGGTTGAAATGACCTTGGAGTTTGACGAAATCAAAAACATGCTTTGCGGCCTGGCCAGCACCCAGGGGGCCAAGGAAAAGCTGCTGCACCTGACGCCATCCTTTAATGAAAAGGAATGCCGGGCCTGGCTGCGCACAACCACCCAGGCCCGGCAGCTGCTGGACGTCCTGGGCTCGCCGCCCATCAGCACCACCGAATCGTTGGATAAGGTGCTGCCGCTGTTGAAGGCCGGCGCGATGCTCGCGCCGGAGCAGTTCATCGGCATTGCCCAGTTCCTTTCTTCCTGCCGCAGGATGAAGGCCTATTTGAAGCGCGGCGAATACCTGGGGGCTGAGCTGGCGTTTTACGGTCGGTCCTTCCTGGACCTTGCCGAGCTGGAAGGGGAAATCGAGCGCTGCATCCGGGGCGACGCGGTGGACAGCAACGCTTCCCCCGCCCTGCGCGATGTGCGCCGTAAGGCGGAGCAGACAGCCGCCCAGATCAAAACAAAGCTCAACAGCCTGCTGCAAAGCAACCGGGCTTACTTTTCCGACAGCTTTGTAGCGATAAGGGGTGGGCGGCAGACGCTACCGGTAAAAAGGGAGCACAAAACGCAGGTGGCCGGCACGGTGGTGGATATGTCCGCCTCCGGCGGCACCGTGTTCATTGAACCTGCCGCTGTCGCAAAGCTCCAGGAAGAATTGAACCTGCTGAAAATACAGGAGGAAAACGAGGTCCGCAAGGTGCTGTACACCTTGACGGCCCTGGCGGAAAGCTGCTTATCCGCCTTGGAACGCAACCGGGAAGCCTTTGAAACCCTGGACTTTGCCTTTGCCAAGGGCATTTTGAGCGCCGGCATGGATGGCATCGAGCCAGAGATCACGGTGGAGCGCCGCATCGTCATTGAAAACGGCCGCCATCCCCTGATTGATAGGGACCGATGCGTGCCCCTGCATTTTAAGTTGGGCGGGGAGATAAAGGGCATCGTCATCACCGGCCCCAATACCGGCGGCAAAACCGTGGCACTCAAAACCGTCGGGCTGTTGACCATGATGGCGCAAAGCGGGCTGCATGTGCCCTCGGGCAAGGGGACCTGCCTTTGCATGATGTCCAACGTGCTTTGCGATATCGGCGACGGGCAAAGCATTTCCCAAAACCTTTCCACCTTCTCTTCCCACATGACCAATGTGCTGGAGATTTTGAGAAATACCGGCCGGGAAAGCCTGGTGCTGCTGGATGAACTGGGCTCCGGCACCGATCCCATGGAGGGCATGGGCATTGCCATCGCCATACTGGATGCGCTGCGGGAAAAAGGCTGCCTGTTCGTGGCCACCACCCACTACCCCGAGGTCAAGGAATACGCTTACAACGCCCCGGGGCTTCAAAACGCGCGGATGGCCTTCGACCGGGAAAGCCTGCAGCCCCTGTACCGGCTGGAAATGGGTGAGGCGGGAGAAAGCTGCGCCCTGTATATCGTAAAAAGGCTGGGCTTTTCGGAAGGGATGATCGCAAGGGCAAGGGAAGCCGCCTATGGCAGGCAGGAGAACAAAAAGCCTGTATCGGTGGCCGTATCCAATGCGCCGGTGGCGGGTCAAACGGCGTCTCAGCCCCAGCCCCGCATTGCGCGGGAGCAGGCGCCAAAGCCCGCGTCCACCCACGCCGCCCAGTTTCAATTGGGCGACAGCGTTTTCATCTATCCCGGGCGGGAGATTGGCCTGGTATACGCGCCGGCGGATGAAAAGGGCCTTGTCGGCGTGCAGGTCAAGGGGGTCAAAAAGCGCATCCCTCACAAACGCCTAAAGCGCCATGTAGCCGCCGAAAGCATGTATCCCGACAACTATGATTTTTCCATCGTCTTTGACAGCGTGGAAAACAGAAAAGCAAGGCACAAGATGGAAAGAGCCCACCGGCCCGACATGGTGATCAGGTATGAGAAGGAGAATGAACATGCCGTTGATTGAAACAAAGGGTCTTACCAAGGTATACCGCCGTTTTGAAAAGGAACAGGGCTTTGTGGGCAGCATCGCCTCGCTGTTCCACCGCAAGTATGTAGAGAAAACCGCGCTTTCTGATTTTGACCTTACCGTGTCCGAAGGGGAATTTGTAGGGCTCATCGGGCCCAACGGCGCAGGGAAGACCACCCTTGTCAAGCTGCTGACCGGCATTATCGCGCCGGCCTCGGGCAGCCTTTCCGTCATGGGCTTTGTGCCCAACCGGCTGGAAAACGACTTCAAAAAGCAGTACGCGGTGGTCATGGGGCAAAAAAGCCAGCTGTTCTTTGACCTGACGCCGGCCGATACCTTCCGCCTGTTCAAGGAGCTGTATGATATTCCCGAACGCACCTACCGCCGGAATATCGAATACTTCACCAGCCTGTTTGGCGTAGCGCATTTGATGCGCGTGCAGGTGCGCACGCTGTCCCTGGGGGAGCGGATGAAGATGGAGCTGATCGCCGCGCTTTTGCACAGCCCCCGCATTCTCTTCCTCGATGAGCCCACCATCGGCCTGGATGCCGTGGCCCAGCACCAAATGCGGTCCTTTTTGCGGGAAGTGAACAGGGATCAGGGTACCACCATCCTATTGACCTCCCACTATATGGAGGACATTATCAGCCTTTGCAAGCGCTGCGTGGTCGTCAACCATGGCGAAAAGCTGTGCGACGGGCCGACGGATACGCTCTTTCGGCAGCATCAAACCTTCCGGAAAATGATCCTGGCTCTGGAGGAGGAGTGCGATGTGGAGCTGCCCCCCATGTGCACGGAGGTCACGCGGGAACCGTTGAAGCTGTCCTTCCTGCTGCCCAAGGCCGATGCCACGCCCATGTTGCAATCCCTTTTGTCCCGCTATCCCATACGGGACATCATGGTGGAGGAAGAGGATATCGGCAGCGTCGTCACCAGGCTGTACGGAAGCCGGGAGGAGGCCGCCCTATGAAAAAATATTGGGAGGCGTTTACCATCGCCTTCAAAAACCGCACCGCCTACCGCTTTGATATTGCCATGCAGGTGCTGGGCGGCGTAGCACGGGTGCTGTTCGCCTGGCTTTTATGGTCCTCCATCTACAAAAACCAGGGCGAGGTGGCGGGCTTCACCCTTGGAACCATGATTCTGTACTACCTCATCCAGTCCTTTTTTGCGCAGGCGGACAATACCGGCCGCATCGCCGAAGAATTGAGCTCCCAAATCCGGGCCGGAACCTTTTCCAAATTCCTGGTGCTGCCCATTAAAGTGCAGACGTATCTGTTCGTTCAATCCCTGGGCAGCGCGGCGTATACGGTGATCTTCAGCCTGGGCGCAAGCGTTTTGTGCCTGTTGGTCTTTCCCTTGCAGCACAGCTTTGTCTTCCGCCTTTGCGACTGGCTTGCGGCCGCGGCGCTGCTCGCGCTGGGCCGGGTATTCTTTTCCCAGTTTCACTTTTATCTTGGGATCATGACCTTTAAATACCAGGATATTTGGATGTTTTTGATGATCAAAAGCAATGTGCTGGCATTCCTCTCGGGAACGCTGGTGCCCCTGACCCTGATGCCGGAAGGGGTTTTGCAGGCGATGCGGCTGACGCCCTTTTACTGCGCCGCCCACCTGCCGGCCATGCTGCTGCTGGGCCGGGGCGGCGCCGAAGCCCTCACCGGCATGCTGGTACTTTCGGCATGGATTGGGATTTTCTACTTTTTGAACAAAGGGACGTATGCGCATCTGCGCGTCCGCTATGATGGGGTGGGCATATGAAAGGCAACATGAAACTGATCGTAACGCTGGTCAAGCTGCGCATGAGCCAGCTGATGGTTTTCAGGCTTTCCTTTTTCGGCGCGTTCTTTGTGGACGGCAGCATGTTTGCATTGCAGCTATTGCTTTTTGAGGTTCTTTATGGCCAGATCGAATCCATCGGCGGGTGGCAGAAGGGGGAGATGATTATCTTCGTGGGCACGTTTTCCCTCATTAACGCGCTGAACATGAGCAGCTTCTTTTTCGGGCTGATCTCCATCCCCGAAAAGATTCGCACCGGCGGGCTGGATCACTATATTACCAAGCCGAAAAGCCCGCTTTTGCGCCTGTCCTTTGAGTCCGTCAATCCCGGTTCCCTGCCGCTTATTGCCATGAGTTTCATCATTCTTGCAAGGGGCATATCGCAGCTTGACGCCCCGCCTTCCTTTTTGGCGGTGGCCAGCTACACCCTGCTGGTGCTGCTGATGACGCTTTTATGGTACGATTTGATGCTGCTGCTGCGCACCGTCCCTTTCTTTTTCACGTCCGCGGCCACGGTGCACCAGTTGGAGGATTCCCTGTTGGAATTGAGCATGAAGGTGCCCGGCGTGGTGTTTGAAGGCGTATGGAAGGTGCTTTTCCAGGTGGTGCTGCCTTATGGGCTGCTGGCAACGCTGCCCGTTCAAATGCTCACCGGGACGCTGACCCCCTTTGGCCTTGCATGGGGATGTGCCGTGGCGCTTTTGTTTACGCTGTTTGCCTTCAAGCTGTGGAAGTTCGGCCTTCGCCGGTACAAAAGCGCCAGCAGCTGAAAGGTTCTATGCATGGGATGAATAAGCTTTGATCTATATACCGCGCATTTTGTCGAAACAGGACGCTTTTTCATTGAAATTGCGAAAATTTTTGCACTTGGGCTTGTTGACTGGAAACTATTTTGCTAAAATGGATGTTGTTGACTATACATACATATACCGGTCGAATGGCTGATGCCATTGTGAAGACGGGAGATATCGCAAGTGAAAATCAAGCTGTATGATCTGATGCTGTCGCTGTCCAACGCCATGGACCTTGTGGCGCCGGATCTTTTCAATCATCACCAGCAGGTGGCATACCTGTCGTATCACCTGGGCAAGGAGATGGGACTGAACGCCGAGGAATCATTGAATCTTTTGCTGGCGGGCATCGTGCACGACATCGGTTCCCTGTCCCTAAAAGAGCGGCTGTACATGGTGCGCGATGAGCTGGAGGAGATCAACAGCCACGCCTTCCGCGGCGCTGCGCTGCTGAAAAAGTATCCGCCCTTTGCGCCGATTTCCGAAATTATACGGTATCACCACCTTTCCTGGAACAACGGAGCGGGAAATATCCATGAAGGAAAGCTGGTGCCCCTGACCAGCCATATCCTGCATCTGGCCGACCGCATATGCGTATTGTTTACCGGCAGCAAGCATACGCTCCTGCAGCTGCCGGAGGTTCTGGAGACAATTCGCGAAGACGGAGGAGCGCGCTTTCTGCCCACCGCCGTTGCGGCGGTCATGAAGCTGGCGGTGAAGGAGCATATCTGGCTGGAGCTCAATGACAAGGATCCTTTGCGGTTTTTGAATAAAAATGCCGCGCTGTTTGCCCTGGAGGTGGACTTGCCCCAGGTGCTGCAGATTTCTGAAATTTTCTCACACGTCATCGATTTTCGCAGCCGCTTCACGGCGACCCATTCCGCCGGCGTGGCCCATACCGCAAGGCTTTTGGGGGAACTGAGCGGCATGTCCTCCTCGGAGTGCGACATGCTGCTGGTTGCGGGCTATCTGCATGACCTGGGCAAGATCACCATTGACAATGAGATTCTGGAAAAACCGGGCCAATTGGATGCCAGGGAATACCGCATCATCCGTGCCCATACGTTCTATACTTACCGCCTGCTTTCCAGGGTGCCGGGTTTTGAAATCATTGCCGAGTGGGCGGCCTATCACCATGAAAAGCTGAACGGAAACGGATATCCCTTTCACCTGGAGGAAAAGGCCCTGTCCTACGGCGCCAGGATCATGGCGGTGGCGGACATCTTTACCGCCATCACCGAAAAAAGGCCATACCGGGACGGCATGGCAAGGGAACAGGCGGTCAAGGCAATGAAAACCATGGTGGACAACGGAACCATCAGCCGCGAAATTGTGGAGCTTTTGATAGACAATTATGACCTGTTTCAGAAGGTCAGGGAGGAAAGCCAGCGCAAGGCCTATTACGCCTATGAGGAGTTCTTTCATCTGGCGGACGAAGCCTGTCTGATTCCGTCGTGAGCTTTTTTTACGAGGCTATTTGGAAAGCGCCCTGTCCTGGGCCAGGCTAGCCAGCTTTTGCATGGTGTTGAAGTTGCGCATGGTGGCAGGCTCGCCCACCTTTAGGATGCGTTCCGCCAGCTTGGAGCGGTGGACGCCGTTTTCCAGCAGGAGGTAGATGTCCCTGCCGCACACGTGAAAGCGGTCCCCCGTGTCGGGGAGCGCTTTTACTTTTTCCAGCGCCTTTGCCTCCGGCTCCGTATGAAGCATGCAGACATGCAGGCTTTCCGTGCCGGACTTTATTTGCGCGGCTTCAATTTCCTCCGCGGTGTAGGGGCAGTTGCCAAGGATGGCTTGAAGCTGTTTGTCTGTGCGGAGGACGACCGGCATGGGGAAGCCAAAACGCTTTTCAAGAAGCGCTTCCAATGCCATACGAAGTCCGTCTTCCGGGATACCGCTTTCAAAGAGAACATTGCCGCTTTGTATATAGGTTTGGACATTTGTGCAGCCGGCCTCCTCCATTGTCTGCCTTAACTCGCCCATATTCACCCGGTGCCGGCCGCCGACGTTGATGCCGCGAAGCAGCGCCGCGTATACGCCCATGCAAACGCCTCCCTTAATACTGCTTCCAAACATGATTGCGTCGTTGCCGTGGATCTTTTCGCGCGCTACTGCGTCGTCTGCCGCTGCGCGTAGCGCTGCTACGCTACGCTTCGTCTCCTTGTATTACGCAAAAATCTCTCACGGCTTTGGACGCAATAATGTTTTCCATTAGTTAAGATGTTGATTGCGCGCGCCTTGCGCATTTTTTCTTCAGTTTCAGGCAATCGTTCAAATGGCCCATTTGGTGCCTGGTGATGGGCATGAGCAGGATGCCGGCCACGTTTTTTCTGCCCCAGAAAGCCAAAAGCCATTTGGAATCGGGGTGCTCCGTCACGCCGCCCTCCAGCAGAATGCGGTTTACCTGGTCCCGGGTGAATTTCCGCTTCAAATCTTTTTCCATAAGGTTCTCAAAAATCACCCTTGTCCGCTTTCCCACCGCGTTCCGGTATTCCTGAAGGGCCTGGGGGTCGGCTTCGCGGCTTAGGGCCAGAATTTCCGCATCCGTCATGGCGTTGCCTGTATCGGTGACGCTGATGTGCAGTTTATTAAGCCAGGTTTGATCCAGCACCTGGCTTTCGTCTGCAATCAGCAGGTTGGCCGTCAGGTCCTCAATGCGGGTAATGTGCCATATGTTCCAGGCCACGGTGACGTCGTCCGCATGGGGCATGGCGGAAAACGCTGTATCCGAGAGGTCCTTCCAGACCTCGTCCATGAGGGTGGGCTCGCTTTGCCCGGATACCTCCCGGGTGTGGAGCATGGCATGCATACGCAGCAAAAGCGCTTTTGCCCCGGTAAAGTCAGTCCCGTTTGTCATCAGGTCCCGCAGCCTTGCCTGCAGGGGATTCCATTGCGCGCCCACCGGAAACATGTCCTTCTTCTCCTTTTGTTCAGTTCATACCCTATTGTAGCATGGCACGGAAAAAGTTTCAAAAAAATCGCGGAAGGATATTGACACCTTTCTGACAATCGACTATACTTAGTTACGTAAGCAATTAACCACTTAGCCAATGGAGGTGGATGCATGAAGCTGGATTTTTCCAGTGAGCTGCCCATTTACCTGCAGATCACTGCAGAGATGGAGGACGCCATCTTCACCGGCGCCTTTCCCGAGGAAACGCAGGTCCCATCGACGACGGAGATTTCCGCATCGATGCAGGTCAATCCCGCCACGGTGCTCAAGGGAATGAACCTGTTGGTGGAGGAGGGCCTGCTGTGCAAAAAGAGGGGACTGGGCTTGTTTGTAATGGAAGGCGCGGTGGAGAAGATCAGAAAAAAGAGGCAGCAGCAGTTTTACCAAAAGTATATCCTGAGCCTGGTGGCGGAAGCCAGGAAGCTGAAGCTCAGCAAGGAAGAAATCATGGAATGGATGGAAAGGGGTTTTTCAGCATGAACGGCCTTGAGGTCAAAAACATTACGAAAAGGTTTGGGCAATTGACCGCCCTTGACAATGTCTCCCTGACGCTTGGGCAAGGTAAAATTTACGGCCTGCTGGGCCGCAACGGCGCGGGCAAATCCACGCTTTTAAATATTATCACCAACCGCATTTTTGCCGATTCCGGCGAAGTGCTGATAAACGGTCTGCCCGCCCGGGAGAACGATGCCGCCCAGCAGAAGCTGTATATGATGAGCGAAAAAAGCTACTATCCGGACAACATGCGGGTGGCCGACGCCTTTAAATGCACCGAGGCGTTTTACGGGGGTTTTTCCCGCGAGTATGCCGCAAAATTGTGCGATCTGTTTGGGCTCAACCCCCGCAAAAAGATCAAGGAGCTGTCCACAGGGTATGGTTCCATTTTCAAGCTGATTACCGCGCTGAGCGTGACCGTTCCCTATGTGCTGCTGGATGAGCCGGTGCTGGGCCTGGATGCCAACCACCGGGAGCTTTTGTACAAGATTCTGCTGGAAACGTATACCGAGCGCCCCCGGACCATCGTGATCTCCACCCACCTGATCGAGGAGGTCTCGGGACTGATCGAGGAAGTGGTCATCATCAAGAAGGGAAAAATCATCCGCCAGCAGCCTACAGAGGAACTTTTGTCCATGGGCTATACCATTACCGGCCCCGCCGTCAAGGTGGATGCGTACATTGCCGGCAAGGAGCTTTTGGGCGAGGATTCCCTGGGCGGCCTGAAAACCGCCTATGTGCTGGGCAAGCCGGAGGGCGAGCCGCTGCCGGAGTATTTGCAGGCGGGCAAGATGGATCTGCAAAAGCTGTTCATCCGTTTGACCAATGAGTAAGGAGGCGATTGATATGAAACTGAAAGCTGCCGTCCGGTTTTATATGAAGGACTTTTTAAAGCCGGCGATCATTTTCTACGGTGTTTTGCTGGCGATATTTATCCTTCAGCTGATCATCGTATCCCTGCTGCACGTGACCGAAGCGACTGGGGGCATGGGGCCTGCGGCTACGATTTTCCTGTTTGTGGTGGGGCTGAATTCCTTCAAGACGCAGTTCCGGCTGTTTTTGCAAAACGGCTTGTCCCGCAAGACGCTGTATACCGGTTTTGTGCTGGGCGTCATCTTCCTCAGCGCGGCCATGACGGTGATCGATCTTGCCTTTGGCTGGTTCCAGGGTCTGTTCTTGCGGTATGAATCCGCGTACATGGACCGGTTTGGCAGCCTGTACGCCAATGGCAGAAGCTTCGCCGCGCTGGCCGACAGCCTCCTGTGGACCTTCCTGTCCTATTTGTCCGCGGGCATGCTGGGCTTTTTCCTCACCGGCCTGTACTACCGCATGAACAAGGCCCTGAAGCTGGCCGTTTCCATCGGCATCCCCGCGTTGGCCTTTATCGTGATTCCCTTGATCGACAGCCTGTATACCAATGGCAGGATTACGGCCTTCGCCCTGAATGTGATCGCTTTTGCCCTGGGTTACGGCATTACGGTGGATGCTTCCCAAGGCCTTGTGGCCGGGCTGTTCAGCCAGTTTTCCGAGTTGGGGAATGGGATACCCCTGTATCCCTACCGGGCGATTCTGTTCAGCTTTATCTGCACGGTTGTCACAGCCGCCTTCAGCTTCCTGCTGATCCGCCGGGCCACGGTGAAGGAATGATGGCCGCCGCAAATTGACAATAATTTATCATCCTTTGCATCTTGGGTTCAATTCTGTTACAATGCGCTATGTTCGGTATGATCCGGGCATAGCGCATTTTTATAAGGGATGAATGTATGAACCGATTTGAAAACAACCTGTCAGAAGGAAGCGTGCTCCGGCGGCTGTTCCAGTTTTCCGTTCCCTTTTTAATATCAAATATCATTCAGTCACTGTACAATGTGGCGGATATGTGGGTGGTCGGCGCATTCAGCGGCACGGGTACGGCCAGCATCGCCGGCGTAAACATCGGCGGCCAGGTGACGTTTATTTTGACCAACCTGATCATGGGCCTTTGCACCGGCGGCACGGTGCTGATTGCCCAATACGTGGGCAGCGGCAACCGGGAGAAACTGAAAAAAACGGTCTCCACACTGTTTACGGGGCTGATCGTGGCGGCGGCGGTGATCACGCTATGCATGCTCGTTTTGAAAAACGCGCTGCTGAAACTGATGGGGACGCCGGACATAGCCTTTTCGGAGGCCAGCGATTATCTGTTTGTAACGGTCCTGGGCATCGTGTTCATCTTTGGCTATAACGCATTGAGCGCCATCCTTCGCGGCATGGGCGACAGCAAGCGCCCGCTATACTTTGTTGCCATCGCGTGCGTCACCAATGTGGTGCTGGATATCATTTTTGTCTGGCCCTTGAAGATGGGCGCCATGGGCGCCGCCGTTGCCACGGTGATTTCCCAGTGCCTTTCCCTGCTGCTGTGCATCCGCTACTTAAAAAAGAAGGATTTCGTTTTTGACTTCAGCCCGCGGTCCTTCCGCATCGACCGGCAGCAGCTGGCGGCCATCCTGAAGATCGGCACGCCCGCCGCCATACAGAATACCATTGTGGGTATCTCCTTCCTGTTCATTACCTCCCTGGCCAATATCATCGGCGGCAACGACGCCACCGCCACCGCGGCCGTGGGCATTGTCGGCAAATTCAACAGCTTTGCCATACTGCCGGCCATCGGCATGAGCGCCGCGGTTTCCACCATGGCCGCCCAGAATATCGGCGCCAACAAATGGGACCGGGCGCTGAAGTGCGCCAAATACGGCATGGGCATCGCGCTGGGATTCTGCCTGCTGGCCTTTTCTGTCGCACAGCTGTTTCCATCGGCCATCATCAGCATATTTGACCCCAACCCCAAAACGATCGAGGCCGGCGTCGCGTACCTGCGCACCTTCAGCTTCGATTATCTGATCGTGCCCTTTGTTTTCTGCCTGAACGGATTGTATATCGGCGCCGGGCATACGACCTTCTCCCTGATTACAGGCACGCTTTCCTCATTGCTTGCCAGGATTCCCGCCTCCTATTTCTTCGGGAAAATGCTTGGCCTTGGCATGGGCGGCCTTGGCATGGGCGCGCCGGCGGCTTCCTTTGTATCGCTTTTGATTATACTTGGCTTCTTTGTTTCCGGCCGCTGGAAGGTGAATGTGGCCGACAGGCATGTGGCCGGAGAAGTGGCATAGCCTCAGGCTAATCTATAGAAAATAGTCCGCCTGTCTTGACGCACCCCGTATGGGAGCATTGCGGCAATGGCAGGCGGACTGTTTTCTATTGGTCTATAAAAAGAAATCGACACTGTTTATTTCATGAGCATTATTTGGCGGAAGAAGCCCATGCCGCCAGCCTTTGCGGCGAAACGGCGCCTTTGAGCACCTCCATGGCCTCGTCATAATCGTTGGGATTTCCCTCAAAAGTATCCGTTTTCATCAGGCAAAAGCCCGCGTTTGCATACAGCCCGATGGCCTTGTGGCTCCAGGTCTGGGTGTGCAGGTAAACCGGATAGGCGTTCAGCGCTTCAAAATGCCGCATGGCTTTTAGCAGCAGCGCTTTTCCAAGGCCCATCCCCTGGTACTCCGGCCGTACGCCAAACCAGTGGATCACGCCGGTTTCACCCGATTCCTTTACCATGAACCAGGCGGTACAGGTGCCGGCGTACGTGCCGTCAGGAGCGATCACGAAAAAGCAGCGGCAGCGCAGCTCATCGGGATAAGGCAGGTAGGTCTGAACAAAATAATCTTTTGCTTCTTCTTCGGTATCAAATTCCCCTACGGCTGTTTCAACCATGGCCCATTGGGCCTCGTCGCCGGGCGAAAAGGTTCTGATGGAAAATCCCTCCGGCAGGGAGCCGGCAAAGGCGGGATTCAGGCCCTCCGCCCGCATGATCATGTTTTTGAACGCGATGGATTTATCCAGCATTCGTTTCTCCTTGGTATAGGACGAAGACAGATGAACTGCTTGCTGCTATTTCTTCGATAGGGATTCGTGAATATCCTTGGCGGCCCTTTTGCCCGCGCCCATGGCCAGGATCACGGTGGCGGCCCCGGTGACGGCGTCGCCGCCGGCCCATACTTTATCGATGCTGGTGCGGCCCGTTTCCTCATCGGCGGTGATGCCGCCCCATTTTTGCGTTTCAAGGTCTGGCGTGGTCTTTTTGATCAAGGGGTTGGGGCTGTTGCCGATGGCCACAATCACCGTATCTACAGGCAGGGTAAAGGCGCTGCCGGGCTTGATGACAGGCCGGCGGCGGCCAGACGCGTCAGGCTCCCCCAGCTCCATTTCCACGCAGGTCATGGCGGTGACGGACCCTTTTTCATCCCCGGTGATGCCAATGGGGTTGGTCAGCATGCGCAAGAGGATGCCCTCCTCCTTGGCGTGGTGGATCTCCTCCAGCCTGGCGGGCATTTCGTTTTCACTGCGGCGGTAGACGATGGATACCTCCCCCGCGCCCACGCGCAATGCGCTGCGGGCGGCGTCCATGGCCACGTTGCCCCCGCCGATCACCGCCACCCGGCCGCCCACCTTCACAGGCGTGTCATAGCGCGGGTAGTCGTAGGCCTTCATCAAATTGATGCGGGTCAAAAATTCATTGGCGGAGTACACGCCGTTCAGGTTTTCGCCGGGAATATTCTGAAAATTGGGCAGCCCCGCGCCGCTGCCGATAAATACGGCGTCAAAGCCCTGCTCCTTCATCAACTCGTCCACCGTAAAGGAGCGGCCCACCACCCGGTTGGTTTCAATCGTAACGCCCAGTTCGATGATCTGGTCAATTTCCTTTTGCACCAGTGCCTTGGGCAGGCGGAACTCTGGAATGCCATACATCAATACGCCGCCGGGGGTGTGCAGCGCCTCAAAAACAGTCACCTCGTACCCCAGCTTGGCCAAATCGCCGGCGCAGGTCAGGCTGGCGGGGCCGGAGCCTACCACCGCCACCTTTTTGCCGTTCTTTTCGGCGGGGGTTTGGCGGGTCAGCCCGTGGGCAATGGTCCAGTCCGCGGCGAACCGTTCCAGTCGGCCGATGGCCACCGGCTCGCCTTTCACGCCGCGCACGCATTTTTCCTCGCACTGCGTTTCCTGGGGGCAGACCCTGCCGCAAATCGCCGGCAGCGCGTTGGTCATGCGGATGACTTCATACGCCCCTTCAAAATCGCCCCGCTGGATGCGGCCTATGAATTCCGGGATGCGCACATTTACCGGGCATCCCGCCACGCAGGGCTTGTGCTTGCAGCCCAAGCACCGCTTGGCCTCGTCTATAGCCATTTCCTCGGTATAGCCCAGGGCTACTTCCTGAAAATTCTTTGCCCGGATTTCGGGGTTTTGCTCCGGCATGGGTTTTTTTGTATTGCGCATGTTGGGCATCAGCGGTTTCCTCCCGTTAAGCGGCAAAAGTGAGCTTCCTCGTCCCGATACATCCGGGATCGGGCCATGGCGCCGTCAAAATCCACCAGGTGGCCGTCAAAGTCCGGGCCGTCCACGCAGGCGAACTTGGTTTCGCCGCCCACCGTCACACGGCAGCCGCCGCACATGCCGGTGCCGTCGATCATGATGGGGTTCATGCTCACGATGGTCTTGATGCCATAGGGACGCGTCAGTTCCGATACCGCCCGCATCATGGGCAGGGGGCCGATGGCCACCACGGCGTCATAGGATGCGCCTTCTTCAATGCGCTTTTTCAGCGCGTCGGTGACAAACCCTTTGTTGCCGTTGGAGCCGTCGTCCGTCATCAAAAAAAGGTTTTCGCAGGCCGCGCGCATTTCCGCTTCCAATATGATCAGCGATTCATTGCGGAAGCCCATGATGCCGTCAACCTTCGCGCCCTGATCGAAAAGCGCCTTGGCCTGGGGATAGGCGATGGCTACGCCCAGCCCGCCGCCCACCACCGCCGCCCGGCGTACGTCGTGAAGGTGGGAGGGTTCGCCCAAGGGGCCCACAAAATCACGGATGAAGCCCCCTTCGGGCTGCTCGTCCAAATGACGGGTGGTAAAGCCCACCTTTTGAAAGATAATGGTCACCGTGCCCTTTTGCCGGTCGTAGCCCGCAATCGTAAGGGGAATGCGCTCGCCCATATCATCCACCCGGAAAATAATAAACTGGCCGGGCTGGGCCTTTCCCGCCACGTGGGGGGCATGGATCTCCATCAGCGTGACGGAGTCGTTGAGCGGGCGCTTTTTGACAATCTGATACACAGCGTTTCCTCCTGATTAAAGGTTTTCCAATGGCGCAACCCAGTCGCCATTGATGACCGGCGCGCCCGCAAAACAAGGCGCGGCCCAGCGGACGGCGTTTTTGATGACCTGCTGCACCTCCGGTTGATAATAAATAGGAAAGGTTTCATGGCCGGGCTGGAAATAAAAGACGCGGCCGTACCCTCTTGTAAAACAGCAGCCGCTGCGGAATACTTCTCCTGACTGGAACCAGCTTAGCAGCACCAGTTCGTCGGGCGCCGGTATGTCAAAACGCTCCCCGTACATCTCTTCGTGCGGGATTTCAAAATAGGGCGGAAGGCCTTTGGCAATTGGGTGCTGGGGCGCAATCACCCATACGCGTTCCTTTTCGGCCAGCTCGTGCCAGCGCAAGGAACAGCTTGTACCCATCAGGCTGCGGAACACCTTGGACATGTGGCCGGAATGGAGCACGATCAGGCCCATGCCATTTAAAACCCTGCGGCAAACACGCTGCGCCACCTGATCGCTGACCTCGTCATGCTTGGCGTGCCCCCACCAGATAAGCACATCTGTTTGGGCCAGCGTCTCTTCGCTCAGGCCGTGCTCGGGTTCATAAAGGGTGGCGGTGCGGACGGTAAAGTCCTCCTCCCCATAAAGAAAGCCGGCGATGGCGGCGTGAATGCCCTGCGGATAGATCTGCGTGACGCTTTCCTCTGTTTTTTCGTGAAAAAATTCATTCCAGACAGTGATACGGATCATGAACACAACACAACCTTTGCCGATATATCCTGTTGTAAGGAGCGGTGCTCCCTACGCTATGTATCATACCTTCTTTTCCCCCATTTGCAAGTTTTTTTGGTGCGCTTGCGGCTTGCGGGAAGGAGCGGATATGATTATCATTCTATCATGGGATTTTTCCGCAGGCAATCACCCCTGCCGATTGTGAAAACAAAAGCAGAACCGCGATTGGCGCATTCCGGGGAAGGTTTTCTCAGGAAAGGCGCGCATAAAGCTGAAAAGTCTCGAAATCCGCGGTTTTTACTGAAATCCACCTATTGCCAGATATACGAAACGGGTGTATTTTAAATGTTGATTTCTTTTTTTCTGGGGTTTGCGGGAGGCCTGGTCCTGGGATGGCTTCAATCCCGGATCCTGCTTGGCATTGTGGGCAGCCATGGGGCAAAGCGATATCTTCTGCTTTTATTGAAGCTCGCGCTCTGGGGCGGCAGCATGACGCTGCTGGCATTGTGGTCCATCCCCGTCCTGCTGCTGTTTGTGCTGGGCGCCACCGCTGGGATGCTTGGCATGGCCATACGGACCTATCGAACCCAAAAGGGGGTGTAGTTTGTGGATTTGAAGATCAGCCTGTATCCGGAGCCGTTTCAAATTCTCGGCGTCAATGTGGGCTTATCCGTCATTATTGCCTGGGCGGTATTGGGCGTCATTATTCTCCTGCTTGTGCTCAACCGTTTTCTCGTCATCAAAAGGTTCAAGGCAAGCCCCAGGGGGCTTCAAAATTTGGAGGAAATGGCCATAGAGAACCTGTTCAAGTTCGTAAAAAGCAAGGTCGGCCACCACGCGGCGGATTTTGTCGCACCGTTTGCACTGACATTCATCACCTACATTTTTTTCACGACGGTGGTGGAGCTGTTTGGCATTCCGCCCGCTACGGAGGACATCAACTGCACCCTGGCCCTGGGCCTGTTCTCCTTTTTTATGGTGAACTTTATTGCCCTAAAATACGCCGGCTTTGTGGGCAGGCTGAAGAATTTGGCAAAGCCCATGGCCTTTATGGCGCCGATCCGCCTGATGACCGATCTGATTACGCCCTTTTCCATGGCTATCCGTCTGTTTGCCAATGTCCTGGTCGGCGGCGTGATCATGCAGATGATCTATGCCCTTGTTCCCATTATACTGCCTGCGGCGGTGGCTTCGTATTTCAGCTTTGCGCACGTAGCCGTCCAAACGTTTGTATTCAGTCTGCTCTTCCTGATTTACATCAGTGAGGCAGTTGGTGAAGTGACTGAATAAATGCTGATTCTGCTTGTACAAGCATGAGGGAGGAAACATTATGACCACTTTGGGACTTATCGCAATTGGTGCGGGTATCGCGGTGCTTTGCGGCGGGGGAGCTGCCATCGGCATGGGCATTGCCACAGGCCGGGCCTCTGAAGCCATCGCCCGTCAGCCGGAGGCTTTTGGCAAAATCAATTCCACGCTGCTGTTCGGCTTGATTTTGATGGAGACCTGCGCGATTTACGGCCTGCTGGTATCCATACTCGTTATTTTCATTCTTGGCGGCAGAGTCGGCTGACGCTGTCCCGCCCGGCGGGGAAGCGTTTTTTCTCCGCCGGCGATGAAACGGAGGGATTTGGGTGGAAGGATTGTTTAACCCAATTACGATATTGCTGCATATCGTCAATGCGGTCATTCTTTTTTTGGCGCTGCGGCATTTCTTATATAAGCCTATACGGAAATTTACCGCTGCCAGGGCGGAGACGATTGACGCCCAGCTTCAGCATGCCAGGGATGTGGAGGAAGACGCCCATCAAAAGCTGCTGGATTCGGAGCAAAAGCTCAAGGATGCCGATCTTCAGGTACAGTCCGTCATTTCCCAAAGCGCCCAGCGGGCCCATGAGCAGGCCCAGCAGATTCTGGCTGGTGCACGGAAGGAAACAGAAAATATGATCTCCCAGGCAAAGCAGGATGTGGAGACCATGATGGTCAGCGCCCATCAGACCATGGCGGACGAGGTCGCCTCGCTGGCGGTGGATATCGCGTCCAAAATGCTTGCCCGTGAAGTCAAGCTGGAAGACCATCAGCAGCTTGTGGATGAATTTGTGAAGAAGGTAGGGTGAAGCCATGCTCAAGGGTTTGCTTCTGACTGCCCTGCCTTTGACCCCGGAGCAGCAGAAGATGATTGAAAGCCGCTTTTCCGCCGCGATGGGGGAAGAGGTTTCCCTGGAAGTAAAGCTGGATGAAAGCCTGCTGGGCGGCGTCCGGGTGGAATTGGGCGGCCGCGTTTTTGACGACAGCCTGAAAAACCAGCTTCGGGACGTACTGACCGCCTACCGGCCCGGAGGGAAAAAGGAAGAGGACCAGGACGCCCTTTTTCGGGATGGCATGCGGGCCGCATATGAGGGCGGCTTTTCGGACGAAAAGAACGGCCAGGAATTGCCGCCTTACAAGCCCAATGCCAAGGACAGGAGCCTTTTGGACTGGAAGTCGGTAGGCAGGGAATTAAAGGGGCGGCTCAAAGGCTATACGCCGCAGATGGATGTCAAAGGCGCGGGCATTACATTGACCGCCGGCGACGGCGTCGTTTCCCTGTCCGGGCTTTCCGGCTGTCAGCTGGGCGAGCTGATTGAGTTTGAAACAGGCGGCTTTGGCATTTTGATGAGCCTGGAGGAAGACTCCGTCGGCGCGGTGCTCCTGGGCAATGATGCCGAAGTGTCGGTGGGCATGCGGGCTTTCGGCACGGGACAGGTTCTTTCCATTCCCGTGGGCGAGGACATTCTGGGCCGGGTGGTCAACCCCCTGGGCCAGCCGCTGGATGGCGAGGGGCGGATTCACGGTGAACAGATGCGGCCCATTGAGTCCCCCGCGCCCAGCATTCTGGACCGCAAGCCGGTGACCAAGCCCATGGAAACGGGCCTGATGGCGGTCGACGCCATGGTGCCCATCGGGCGCGGCCAGCGTGAACTGATCATCGGCGACCGGCAGACGGGCAAAACCTCTGTGGCTATCGATGCGATCATCAACCAAAAAGGCAAGAACGTCATTTGCTTTTATGTGGCGATCGGACAAAAGGCATCCAGCGTTGCAAAGACCGTCGCGCAATTGCGCTCTGCCGGGGCCATGGCGTATACCACCGTCGTCTGCTCCACAGCCAGCGACTCGGCCACCATGCAGTACATTGCCCCCTATTGCGGCTGCGCCATGGCGGAATGGTTCATGTACAATGGCCGCGATACATTGGTCGTGTACGATGATTTGAGCAAGCATGCCGTCGCGTACCGCGCCATGTCCCTGCTTTTGCGCAGGCCGCCGGGCCGCGAGGCATACCCCGGCGACGTGTTCTACCTGCATTCCCGTTTGCTGGAGCGGGCGGCCAGCCTGTCCGACAAGCTGGGCGGCGGCTCCATGACCGCGCTGCCGATTGTGGAAACGCTGGCGGGGGACATCTCCGCCTATATCCCAACCAACGTGATCTCCATTACCGACGGACAGCTCTTCCTGGATACGGACCTGTTCAGGGAAGGCGTACGCCCCGCGGTGAACGGGGGCCTTTCCGTCAGCCGCGTCGGCGGCGCGGCCCAGACCAAAGCCATGCGCAAGGTGGCGGGTCAATTGCGCCTGGAGCTGGCGCAATACCGCGAGCTGCAAATTTTTGCGCAGTTTTCTTCCGACATGGACACCTCCACCCAGAATATGCTCAAATACGGCTCCCTTTTGATGGAGCTG
The DNA here is from genome assembly GCA_023425025.1 of Bacillota bacterium. Classification (GTDB taxonomy): domain Bacteria; phylum Bacillota; class Clostridia; order Christensenellales; family Aristaeellaceae; genus JAEWAH01. Next base: position 98,906 of record JAFADG010000027.1, on the reverse strand, counting down.
CTAAAACAGCCCAACAACGCGCCGCTGGATATGAGTATACAGGTCGCGCTTTTGTACGTTATCACCCGCGGCGTCCTGTCCCACGATACGGAGCCTGCCGCATTGAAGGAGTTCAAAGTAGCGTTTCCCGACTTCCTGCGCCAACGCTTTGCGCATGTTTTAAGCGGCTTGGAAAAAACCGGAGCCCTGGATGCGGCGATGGAGGCGGATTTGACGCAGGCGGTGCAGGTCTGGCAGCGCGAGTATGAGGCGGTGGGCAGGCAATGAGCTCGATCGCAGAGGTCCGCCACCACATCAAGGTCGTGCGCGATATCAACAAGATCACCAGGGCCATGTACCTGATTTCCTCCGCGAGGATGAAAAGGGCCATGCGCATGCATGATCAGAACCTGCTGTATTTTACCAGGGTCCGCTCCGACATCCGCTTCATTACCGAAAATATGGAGCGTCCCATCCGCAACCCGTATTTCCGCCAGCACGGCAAAAAGGCCGGCTATGTGGTGATTGCGGGCGACAAGGGCCTGTGCGGCGGGTATAACAGCGAAGTGCTGAAATTGGCCCGCAGAACCATACAGGACGGCATTCACGAGCAAAAGTCGCTGTTTACCATCGGGCACATGGCAGGCGACTATTTCACCCGCCTTGGCATGCAGCCGGATGTGAAGTATCTGCATGTGATCCAGGACCCCAACCTGCACAGCGCCCGGGGCATTACCTACGGGCTTTGCAGGCTGTTTCGGGAAAAGGAACTGGATGAGGTGTACATCATCTATACCATGATGGAGAAGATGGGCGTATTAAAGCCCACGGTGCTCCGGCTCCTCCCCGTGCTTCATGAGGATTTTGAAAACGCGCCCGCACTGCACGCGCCCACGGCCTCGCTGTCCTTTGAGCCCTCCGCCCAGGAGGTGCTGGACGCCATGGTGCCCCATTACCTGGTGGGCCTTGTGTATTCCGCCCTGGTGCAGTCCTACGCCAGCGAGCACAGTGCGCGCATGGCGGCCATGGACGCCGCGACGCGCAACGCCAATGAAATGCTGGGGCGCCTGAGCCTGGAGCTCAACCACGCCCGCCAGGCCGCCATTACCCAGGAGATCACGGAAATCATTTCCGGCAATCCTGACCAAGGAGCGATTTTATGACGAATGGAACGGTCGTCCGCATCGTTGGGCCGGTGCTGGACATTCGCTTCCCCAAGGAGGAAACGCCTCCCATCCATACGCTTTTGTATGTTCTGAACGGACAGCACAAGGTGGCGGTGGAAGTCAGCCAGCATTTGAAGGATGCTGTGCGCTGTATTGCCCTGGAAGCCACCGAGGGCCTGTCCAGGGGATTGCAGGTGGAAAACACCGGCGGGCCCATACGCGTCCGGGTAGGCAAGGAAATGCTGGCCCGCACCATCAACGTGCTGGGTGAGCCCATTGACGGCAAGGGGGAGATTCCCGCCGGCGATACGCTGCCCATTCACAGGCCGGCGCCTTCCTTTGCAGAGCAGCATCCCGTCACGCAGGTGTTTGAAACGGGCATCAAGGTCATCGACCTGCTGGCCCCTTACGCCAGAGGCGGAAAAATCGGCCTGTTTGGCGGCGCGGGCGTCGGCAAAACGGTGCTGATACTGGAGCTGATACACAACATTGCCACAGAGCACGGCGGCTTTTCCGTATTTACCGGCGTTGGAGAGCGCAGCCGCGAGGGCAACGACCTGCTCAAGGAAATGAATGAATCGGGCGTTATCGACAAGACGGCGCTTGTTTTCGGCCAGATGAACGAACCGCCGGGGGCCCGCATGCGGGTGGCCCTGACAGGGCTTACCCTGGCGGAACATTTTAGGGATCAGGAGCATCAGGATGTGCTGCTGTTCATCGACAATATTTTCCGTTATATCCAGGCGGGCAGCGAGGTTTCTGCGCTGCTGGGCCGCATGCCCTCCGCCGTGGGCTATCAGCCGACCCTGGCGACGGAGGTGGGCACCTTGATGGAGCGGATCGCCTCCACCTCCCGGGGCTCGATTACCTCTGTGCAGGCCATTTACGTGCCGGCGGACGACCTGACCGACCCGGCCCCTTCCGCGATTTTTTCCCATCTGGACGCCACCACCGTGCTTTCCCGCCAGGTGGCGGAAATGGGCATTTATCCCGCAGTCAGCCCCCTGGATTCCTCTTCCCGCATCCTGGACCCGGGCATTGTGGGCAAGGAGCATTATCAGGTGGCCTTGCGTGTGCAGGAGGCGCTGCAGCGCTACCGGGAGCTGCAGGACATCATCGCCATCCTGGGCATGGATGAGCTGTCCGAGGAAGACCGGCAGACGGTATACAGGGCCCGCAAGATGCAGCGCTTTTTGTCCCAGCCCATGTCTGTGGCCGAAGTGTTCACCGGCATCCCCGGCCGCTATGTCAAGTTGGCCGATACCATTGCCTCGTTCAAGGCCATCGTCAACGGCGAGGCGGACGATCTTCCGGAGGCGGCGTTCTTTATGGCCGGCGATCTGGAGGATGTGCGCCGCCACGCAAAAGAGCTGGAGGCGAAGTAAGCATGGCCAATACCTTTCTTTTGTCGATTCTCACGCCGGAGCATTCCTTTTTTGAAGGCGATGTGGAAATGCTGGTCATGCAGAGCCTGGACGGCGAGGTCGGTATCCTGCCCAACCATGCGCCCATGGTCATCTCCACGCTGGAAAGCGAGGTCCGCATCCTGGAAAACGGAAAGTGGCGCTGGTTTGCCGCCTCGGCGGGCTTTGCCACCGTTACCCAGGACCAGGTGCTTTTGATGCTGCAAACGGCGGAATGGCCGGAGGAAATCGACATCAAGCGGGCCGAGCGGGCCGAGTATGCCGCCCGTGAAAGGCTGCGCCAGCAAAAGAGCATGGATGAATACCATATGGCCCGTTCCATGCTGGCAAGGGCCATGGTCAGGCTTAGGGTATCCAACCGCCGCAATTACAACAATTGAAATATGCCTTTGGCGCTGCCCCAAAAACCTGCGCGTCCTCCGGCCAAAAGGCAGAAGGACGCGCAGGTTTTCTATGTAAAGCACCACATGGGGTGATGCGGGCCATGGAAGGAAGAACCGGCTTTCCTGCCGAAAGAATAAAACAGATTACATTCCCACCGGAAAGAGAAGGCTTTTCACCTGGGCCTCCTTGGCAAACAGCGCGCAGCCGCCCTTGTGCCCGGTTTCCTTGGCGTTCAGCTCCCGCACGCTTCTAAAGAAGGGCGATTCCAGTACCTGCATCAGCGTGTGATCCTTCAGGCTGATATCGGAATAGGGCGAGAAGGGACAAGGTTCCGCCCCGCCGTAGGGATTGATGTGAAAAAAGCCGCGGCCGGCAGCCAGGCAGCCGCCCATTTGCTTTTCATCGCCCGGGAAAGAGAGAAAGAGCATGCCGGGAAACCGCTCCCGCAGGCTGTCCTGGGCGTTTTCCAGCATCGCACGCTCGGCGTCGGAAGGCGCAAGGTGCTCCGTCCCCGGCGCGGCCGGTACATATTCCACAAAGAACACCAGCCGGCAGCCCTTGTCATACAGCGACCGCAGGAAGCTGGGGGAGGTGACCTCCACCATGTTCTGTGTGGTAACGGTCAGGGAAACACCAAACAGTACCTTTTTGGCGGCCAGATCCTCCATGACCCGGCTTACAAGCCGGTACGTCCCTTCGCCCCGGCGCCCGTCGGTAGCGGCTTCGCCGCCCTCCAGGCTGATGACGGGGGCGATATTCCTGTGCTTATCCATCAGTTCCAGGGCCTCTTTGTCCATCATGGTGCCGTTGGTGAACACGGGGAAAAGAATGCCCTCGTGGGCCGCCGCCATGCGCAATACATCCCGCCGCAAAAAGGGTTCCCCGCCGGCCAGGAGGATAAAGGAGATGCCGATTTCCTCCGCCTGATGGAAAATGTTCTCCCATTGCAGGGCGGTCAAAGGGGCTTCCTTCGCGCCTTCTCCGCAAAGGCCGTTGGCCCTGGCGTAACAGCCTTTGCACGTTAAGTTGCAGGCTCCGGTGATGCTGGCAATCAGAAACAGGGGAGCGGGATGGCTTGACGATTCCAGCTCCATCCGCCGCTTTTCCATGGATGCCTGATGCTTGTGGAATTTGCGCAGGAAGGCCGTCTCCTTGGGGTTGCGCAACGTCGCCCGCAAGATATCCCCAATCAGCTTTTCCGCGCCTTTGTTCAAATATGCCGCCAGATCCCGGTTTGATTCCATGGGTCAGGTCATCCTCCATCATGTGCTTTACAGCCGCTGCAATCAGCAAAAATTTCCTCTCATGCGCATTCATACGCCTTCATTATAGAAAAAAGCGCCGGCGCGTACAATGGGGGTTTCATTAGAATTCCATAAGGAATCCATGATGAAAAACACCCCTGCAGCTTATGCCGCGGGGGCGCAAAAGGTTCCACGCAAGAATCATTCCAAAATGCTGCCGTCGGCCTTGAAAAGGGGCAGCGGCTCCAGGTAAGTGATGTCGTCCCGCTTGCGGGCAACGCCTTCCGCCAGTATGGCCATGCGCCCGGCAATGATGCCGCCGGCGGCGCGCACCAACTCCTCTACCGCGTACAGCGACTGGCCGGTGGAGATGACGTCGTCCACCACCAGCACCTTTTTTCCCTTGATGAGGGCGGCGTCGTCGGCATCCAGGAAAAGCTGCTGCACGTTGCTGGTAGTAATGGATTTTACGGATACGGAGAACACATCCCGCATGTACAGCTTGGCGGACTTGCGGGCCAGCAGGTACTTGTTCTGGCCGCTTTGCCGGGCCATTTCGTACACCAGGGGGATGCCCTTGGATTCGGCGGTGATCATGTAGTCGTATTCCGGGGCCTTTGCCAGCAGCGCCTTTGCGGCCGCAATGGTCAGCTGTACATCGCCGAAGATGACGAACGCGCCGATGTACAGGGAATCATTCACACGGCAAATGGGCAGCTCGCGCTTGATCCCCGCGATTTCAATAGGATAGGTCAGCATGATGCTTCTCTCCAATACAATCGATTGGCTGTCTGGTCAGCCTGTCACGATGTCCATTATAAAACATGCGGGCAAATTGTCAATGACGGCACGGCAAATTCAATGTTGGGAGGGTTTCTTATGACGGCATTCAAAAAGGTTCCCTTTATTTCCGGTACCGGAGAACCGCTGAACAGGTACATCTGGCAGCCGGAGAAGGAAATCCGCGGCATTTTGCAGCTCACCCACGGCATGGCGGAGCATATTGCAAGGTATGACGGCCTGGCCAGTTTCCTTGCGGAAAAGGGATTTCTGGTTATTGGCCACAACCATTTGGGCCACGGGGAAGAAGCCGCCCGGCAGGGCTTTTTCGCCGGAAAAAACGGCTGGGACGCGCTGCTTAACGATATGCATCAGGTTCGTGAGCAGACGCAGAAAGAGTATCCCGGCGTGCCGTACTTTCTGCTGGGCCACAGCATGGGCAGCTTTTTGGCGCGCTGCTATCTTCAAACCCGAAGCGCAGGGCTCAGGGGGGCGGTAATATCCGGGACAGGCGCGTTTGCTGTCCTCCAGGTGCAATTGGGGCTGATACTTTCCAGATTGCTGATGCTATTGGGCCGGGGGAAATACCCTGCAAAGATCGTGGATACGCTGGCCTTTTCGTCCAACAACAAGCCCTTTGCGCCCGCCCAAACGCCCTTTGACTGGCTCAGCCGGGATGCCGCGCTGGTGAAAGCATATGTGGATGATCCCATGTGCGGCTTTGTGTTTACGGCTAAAGGCTATCATGACCTGTTTACAGGCATGAAAAGGCTGACCCGCCCGGAAGGGGCTCAAGATAAAGCGCTGCCCATGCTCTTTTTGTCAGGGGAGCGGGACCCGGTAGGCAAGAGCGGCGCGGGCATGAAAATGGTAGCGGAAAAGTATAAAAGCGCAGGGATGAAGGACATCACGGTCAGGCTGTATCCCGGCGCCCGGCATGAAGTGTTCAATGAAACAAACCGCCAGGAGGTGTTTGACGACCTGGCGGCCTGGCTTGCAGAAAAGATCCATGTCTGAAAGGGCGCTTTGCCAAACGTTATGAAATCAACTGTCGCCCCATTCGGGGTTATCCAATACGTTTCTGCACAGGAACAGGATCAGCGGGGAGAGGACCAGGTTCATCACCGTCAAAACCGACAGCGCCGTAACGGCGGCGGACAGGAGCAGGATTTTATTGCTCACCAGCACAATGGCCAGCACTGCCCCCGGTGAAACCAGCAGCAGCATGGTCAGGAAATAGAGCATGATCAGCAGCGCCTTGAGCTTCATGCCCGCAAAAAGCTTTTCCAGCAGCAGATTGCCGGCGACAAACAACAGCGAGAAGCTGATGCGGGCGATGATACCCAGGGCGATTTCCAACGGGGCGAGCCGTAATATCAGCCCCATGGGCACCATCAGCAGAACGGCCTCCAGCACATAGCCCAGCATGGATTCCCGCAGGCAGTGCAGAAGCTTGCGGAAGGAGGTTTCGGGCATCAGGTAGATATAGGGCCGGGTAAGCTCCTTGACCCAGCGGCCGGAGGCGATGGAGAACAGCTGCATATAGGTGGCAAAGGAAAAGGCCGCGGCAAGGCCCTGTTCCCGCATGATGAACGCAAATACCAGCGAGGATAAAAGCATGATCAGGGTCAGGGTATCCAGCAAAAAACGCCTTGCCCGGCGGCTTTCCAGCCGGTGCTTGTAATACAGCACGGAAGCGCCCTGGCCCTTGTTCAGGCCTAACTTGCCAAGCTTGATGTTTTCCGGCAGGACCTCCTGCATTTTGCCCTCCCGCTTGAAGGCAAGGGCTTGATGGATCGTCTCGGTAGACTTGAGGACATCCTCATAAAAGTCCGTCTGCTTTTTGCCAAGCAGCGCGATGCAAATGGCGGCGTAGGTGATGCTAATGCCAAGCGCCCACAACGCCTGCATCCACACGCCCTGCCAAAGCCCCTGCACCAGCGCGCGCATCCAGCCGCCTATGGGGAACAGGAGCATGGGCAGGCCGGCCAGCTGCCGCGCGCCAATGCCCGCCCAGTCGGAGGGGTTTGAAAGAACGGGCAGCAGCACATAGATGGCCCCCAGGCCGCAGAGGATGAGCAGCCCAAGCTTGGCGGCTTTTCTTTTGCCGTCGTGCATGTGCGTCATGCTGTAGAGCGTCATGGCGGTCAACTGGCCCAGGAACAGCGTCAGGCCGTAGCCCAGCAGCGTCAGCAGCAGAAAGGTCATGGGGACCCCGTACTGCTGGTGCACCCAGGCATACTGGAACAACAGGAAAAATCCAACCGTCAGCGATGTCCCCATTTGCTTGACCAGCCCGTACAGCAATATTCTTTGGGCCTGTATGGGGGCGGGAAACAGCAGGTGGATATCCGCCAGGGAAAACAGCGTGGTGCCCTTGTGAACGCCCCTGTAGGCGATCAGGGCAAACATGGCGATAAACAGGATCGAAACGATGGCGTACAGTTCCTCAATAGGCCTTGTTTCCACGCGACGCCCCTGTCCGCCGGCGAAAACCACAAAGCCCAGCAGCGCCGCCATCACAAGGGCGGCGATCCAGTTGGCGGGCTTTTGAAAGAAGGAGACGATTCTGTTTTTCAGCGTGGTGATAAACAGGTAGGGCAATGCCTTCATGCCTTTGGGCCTCCCCCCTCCGTGATATCAAAGAACAACTCCGCAAGGGACTTTTCGCCCTCTGTATGGCCCAGGTTTTCCTTGGTGGCGGCGAAGGACCCGTTTATCATGATATGGGCCACATCCCAGTTGTCCTCCACGCTCTCCAGCATGTGGGTGCTGATGAGCACCGATGCGCCCTGATCCTTCAGTTCCCGAAAAATCACCTTTAGCTCCTTGATGGCGTGGGGATCCAGGCCCACCAGCGGTTCATCAAAAATGATCACCTTGGGTCTTGTAACAAGCGCACAGGCGATGCTCATCTTTTGCTGCATGCCCTTGGATAATTCCCGGCCCAGCTTATCCTGCTTGTCGGCAAGCTCCAGCCGGTCCAGCAGCTTCTGTGCATCCGCTTCCCAATCGCTCAAACGGTAAGCCCTGGCCATCAGCTCCAGGTGCTCCTTCACGGTCAAAAGATCATAGATGGCCGGCATTTCCGGCACATAGCCCAGCAGCCGCTTGGCCTCGAGCGATTTGTTGGGATGCTGGTTGACCGTAATTTCCCCCTCGTAGCGCAACAGGCTGGCGATGCATTTGATCATGGTGGATTTGCCCGCCCCGTTGGGGCCCAGCAGCACGGCGATTTGGCCATCCCCCACCTCAAAGCTGATATCGTTGTTGGCCACCGTCTTGCCATACTTTTTCGTGACATTGCAAATCGACAGCATAGCTTTGCTCCTTTTCCTTTTTACAGGAATATATGCTATGGGAAAAGAAGATCATTGTCAACGGTTTCACATGCAGAGCATCGTTTTTCCATTTCAAAACAGCGATAGGACGTCTGAAAATACAAGAGCATAGTGGTAAAAAGCGTGCCGCGCACAGCCGGTTGTCGTAAAAAAGAAGGATTTTTCAAGGGCCGGGTCGAATGTTTGTGTAATACCCGTGCCGGTTTGAGTCCCCAGGGCCTGGCCGTGCAAGGAAATGTAACAGCCATTCGTTTATATACATGCATAGATGCATGTCCTATGGGGTAATCTATCCCTGGGAAGAAGAGGATGATAAGCATGAGCAGAACCAAAAGCAAAAGAAAAACGGATCCTATCCGTACACTGATCCGCGGGGCGATCCTCCTTGCGGTAGGCGCCGCTGTCTGCGCCGGGATTTTCTATGGCCTGAACAGGTTTGAAGCGCATGCGCTGGATCAGAAAAAAAAGGACACGCTGGCAATCAACCAGGAGCGGGAGCAGAAGCACGCGGCCGAGGTCGCGGAGTATCAAAGCGCGATGCAAAAAGGGCAGAACGTGGCTTGGCCCGCCGCCAAGAAGGAAGGCTGGGACATCATTGATGTGAGCGCCTTTGGCCTGGAGAATACCCAGCGCATAAGCGCCGATCGGGCAACGCTTTTGCAAGGCGGCATGCTGCTGGTAAATGCCTGGCACAAGCTGCCCGATGATTACTTTGTGGATGGGGCGCAGAGCGTTATGGTGGCCACTGACAGGCGCGTAGCGGTGGCAGATAAGGATGTCATGCTGTTCCGGCCCGCCATCGATGCTATTGAAGCGATGCTCAATGATGCGGCAACAGCCGGCCTGAAGGATATTTTTGTAAGCGCAGGCTTGCGCACCATGCAAAGGCAGCAGGAAATGTTTGACGCTGCAAAGGCCAAGCTGGAAGATAAATACAGCGGCGATACCCTGATTGAGCAAACAAAAAAGAGTGTAAACGAACCTGGCACCAGCGAATACCAAAGCGGCTTCGCTTTCGAGATGGGTCTGTATCCCAATCCCAACAAGCTTTCCTTCCAGGGTTCCGACCAGGGCAAGTGGGTTACGGAAAACTGCTGGAAGTACGGCTTTGCCTTCCGCTTCCCGACGAAGGATTTCCCCAACCCTTCCTGGATCGACAAGTCATACAAAACAGGCGTCACCATCACGCTGAACCTGTACCGCTGGGTGGGCATACCCCACGCCGCCGTAATGAAGCAGCTGGACCTTTGCCTGGAAGAGTATGTGGAATACCTGATTGAGCATCCCCATCTGGCCGTATACGAAAACGGTACGCTCAAGTATGAAATCTTCCGCACCCAGGTGGGCGACAGCGCCACCGTGGATTATGATGTGCCTCTGGCCGCGATGAACCACCTTGCCTCCCTGGATAACATGGGCGGCCTGATCACGGCGTTCTTCTACTGATCGTCAAACTTGCGAGTACGGATAAAGCAAAGCCGCCTGCGTTTTTCCCGCAGGCGGCTTTGCTTTATATGCTGTTTTTCGTTTGTGTAAAGGTTACGCCATTTTGAGCCGGTAGCCAAGTTTATACACGGTTTCGATCCGGTCGCCGCCCAATTTCTTGCGCAGCCGCTGCACGTGCACATCCACCGTGCGCGTTTCGCCAATGCCCTGATAGCCCCAGGCCGTGCGCAGCAAATGTTCCCTGGACAATGCTGTATCCGGATTTTCCATTAAAGCCTGCAAAAGGGCGAATTCCTGGGCGGTGAGATTCAGCGGCTCCCCTTCCAGGAGAACAGCCTTGTCTTCCAGGTTGATTTCCAGGCTGCCCAATGTCAGCCGGCTCTCCGCCTCCTTCAGCAGGTCATCCACCTGCATAAGAAGGGTTTCCCCGTCAAAGGGCCTTACCAGCACCCTGCTCGGTCCGGCATACAGCGCCTGAAGGTGATCCTTCGTATCCGATTCGCGGGTGATGAATATAACAGGACATCTGCGCCTGGATAAGCTGGCCAGGAAAAGATGGCTGTCCGTCCAGGGAAGACGGGCATTCATGATCACCAAGCCGCTGCCCAACGCCTGCAAATACTCTCCCGCTTGCGCCGGGCTTTCCACCGCCCAGCATCCGTGACCCGCCTGGGTCAATACTTGCACCATCTGTCTGGACAATTGTCCATCTTTTTCGATGATGAGCACTTCAGCCATGCATTTCACCTCATGTATGCAACGAACCAATGATGGGAATTCATGCCGTATACGCTTTGAAACTGTAAACAAATTGTTAAGATTTTTGTGCTATCCGGAAGCCGGTTTACCAGCGGCGCCGGTTTCTGACGATTTCACCCATGCCAAGTCCGGCGATCAGCCAGCCCAGGGGGCCGCAGCCGCAGCAGCCGGCCCGCCTGCCGAGCCTGCGCTTTTTCGAGCCGAAGATCAGCGAGAACAGGAGGAACAGTACAAACAGAGAGCCCAGGCTGAAGCCGGAGGATTTTTCTTCTCTGAAGTAGTTGTTGGGGGCGGGGGTGTTTTCGGCCTGATCCCACTTCGCAAAGAATTTGCTGCCGCCCGGCAGGTATTCCATCCAATCATTGCTGATATCCCCGTCGCCGCTTTCCTCCTTGCTGGGGGGCACGACGGTTGGCACGGGCGTAGGGGCCGCGGCGGGGATGCCGAACAGGTTGGCCATGGAAACGGTTACGCCGTACTGCTTGCCAAGGGCGGTAGCCAGCTGCGGAATATACTGCCTGAAAGCCGTATCGTATCTTTCGTTCTGGAAGTCATTGAGGAAATAGGAGTTCAGCAAAAATTGCTGAGAATCCTGGGAAAACAACTTCGCAAGCCCCGGGCCGGCAACGGTTGCGCATTCCTCGTCCCCCGCGGAAATGAGCATCAGCAAATCGTCCTCTGAAAGGTTCCATTGGCGGAACACTTCCCGGCCGAAATCGGATGCATTCATGCCATCCAGAAAATGGACGGAGACGACCCACAGCTTCACGCCGGTCTTGTTTTTGAGCGTATCGTGGAAGGTATTGAGGTCAAACACGGTTTGCTCCGGGAAGATATTGGCGTTATCCGATACCGGCAAATCGGTTTTGGTAGGATATCGGGGCGCCGCCGTGCCGGAAAGCGGCAGCGCAAGCAGCAGGGTGATCAAGAGCATGAAACCGAAAAAGCGGATAGATGCGCGGCGCGCCATAGCAATTCTCCTTTTTGTAAAGACGGCGAGTTAAGGCTTGGCAAACGGCTGGGCTGCGGAAACGCCCATCAGCTGGCTGGCGATCCAGCCGCTGATGCTGCCGGACATGCGCTGATTGTAGGAAGAAACGGCCTCGTTGTAGGCGGCGACGGCATCATTGTCGGCATAAACTTCCAACGCCTTCGTCAGCGATACGACGTAGTTCCAGTCCTTGGCGTCAGCCTTTAACGAGGGTTCGGCCTCCAGCGCATTGGACAAGACTTCCACCGCGCCGGTCAGCGCCTGGTTGGCGGCATATTTTTCCGGCAGCGGCACATTGCCCAGGAGCACTTTCCGGGCAGCTTCCACATCCAGAATCCGCTGATCCTGCCGGGTAAGATGCCGGCGGGCCACCACCAGCAGGTTGCCGGCATCGGCAGCTCTTAGCTCCAGCAGGGCTTTCAGCCCGTTTTCCCGGACATACATCGCATCCAGTTCCTGTGCTTCTTTTTTCCAGCCCTTGCTGGCGCCAAAGGCCACGCTGCCCAGCACCAGGACAACCGCGACCAGCAGGCAGAAAAATGTCCGCCCGGTGTTTTTCATGTTCCTTCCTCCAGCCATTTTCGCAAAAGTAAACCAAAGGCTGTGCGCCGCGCCCTGCCAGGACCATTGGAGCACAGCCCCCAAATGCTGACCGCAATGCGCGTTAACGCTTGAGTTCCAGCAGCTTGCGCTTCAATTCGCCTTCCATCTTGTACAGGGTGGCTTCCGCGCTCAGGCGCTTTTGATGGCCTTCGGACTGGATGCGCACCACTTCGTTGATGGTGTCGATGAGGGATTGATTGGTCTGCACCAGGGTCTCGATGTCAATGATACCGCGCTCGGCTTCCCTGGCGGTTTCAATGGTGCCCATCTTTAAGGTTTCGGCGTTCTTTTTGAGCAGTTCGTTGGTCATGTTGGTGACGGCCGTCTGGGCCTTTAGGGCGGACTGGCTGTGGAACAGGCCCAGCGCCAATACCATCTGGCTCTTCCACAGGGGCAGGGTGTTGCTCAGCGTGCTTTGGATGCGCTCCACCAGCAGGCTGTCGTTGTTCTGCAGCAAGCGGATTTGGGGGGCCATTTGCAGCGCCACCTGCCGGGTGAGCTTCAAATCGTGGAGCTTCTTTTCAAACCGGTCGCACATGGCGGACAGGTCGTTGGCCTTTTGCGCATCCATGGCGTCGCCTGTCCGGGCGGCCTTGTCCATCAGTTCCTTGAGCTCGGTTTCCCGCACCACGCGCAGCTTTTCATCACCGGCCAGAATGTACATGGTCAGCTCCTTGAAGTACAGGGTGTTCTGATCATACAGGTGGTTGAACATGGAAACATCCTTCAATAGCTGCACCTGGTATTTTTCCAGGCTGCCGGCGATGGACTCCACATTGACGCCCACCTTTTCATACCTGGCCTTGAGCATTTCAATATGGCGGCCGGCGCTTTTGAAGAGCTTTTTGATGCCCTTGGGCTCCTCGGCATCGGACTCAAAGCCTTTGAGCTCCGCCACAAGGCCCACCAGCATATCGCCCACTTCGCCGGTCTCGCTGCTTTTAACATATTCCAAAGCCTTGTCGGAGAAATCGGCGATTTTTTTCTGGGCATCGGCGCCAAACAGCAGTACATGGTCGGGATCGCTTAAATTCAGCCTGCCGATAAAATCCTCAATGCTCTTCTTTTCCGTTGGGCTGAGCATGGAATCATCGATGCCGGTGACCACCACCTCGGGCGCTTTGGGAGCTGCCAACACCTGGGTAGCGGCAATGGTTTCCTCCAGCACTTTCTTGTCTTTTAAGGTTACGTCCGGCGTAACGGTGAGGACGGGGACGGATTGCTGCTCGCTGTTCATGTTGGCTTCCTCCTTATTCGGGTTGTTTTTCCGGTGCCTCGATGGTGGCTTTTTCAATGGTGTGCAGATCGCTGTCGATCAGGCCGTCGCGCTTGAGCATCTGCTCCAGCACGTCGATATCGGTGGTAACGTCCAGCATATCGTCATGATACAGGGTTTCCAGCTGCCTCTGGCAGGCGGCCAGCACCACGCCCATGGCCTTTACAATGCGGCTGCGGGCCTCTTGCGCGTTCTGCCCCGTAACCTCCCGCTGGTCCATAACCCGGTAGCTCTTGAGCATTTTCAAGGTGGTGGGCAGATAATATTCCATAAACCTGCGGATCTGCGGCGCTTTGCGGGGCTTTTCGGCCACGGTTCGGAAAATCTGCCCGCACAGCCGCTCCAGGTCGTCCATCTGCTGGGACAGCGCCGGATCGGGGATCAGGTCGTTTTCTTCCCTGATCTGCGCCATCATTTCCGCGCCTTTTTTGATGACCTCGTCCGCGGCGGGATCGCCTGTTTCAGGCAGGATTTCTTCTTTCTTTGCCTGCTTGTTGGAGCCCAAATCCAAACCGGAGCCCATGATGCCGATCACTCGGCCAACCAGCAGCGAAACGGCGGCCGCCAGAACATAATGCCATACCTTGTACAAGGGGAACAGCCAGGCATAGAGCGCAAAGACGATGCCAAAGGCCAGTATGCCGGCGCCGGCGCCTTTCCTGTTTTTTGCCCCGCGGGGGGAAGGCTGCTTGTTTGCCATGAATGATCCTCCATCCGGTGATGTTCACATGCGATATCGTATCGGAATTTCGCTTTCCGGTAAAGCCTCAGCCGCGCAATACCGCATTATCGTGCATCAAGCATGCATAGCGGGCGCTAAGCCCCTGAAAAGCAGTTATAATTATAACACAATGGGATGCGCGTGCAAAGAAAAGGGCATGAGAAAACCATGAGAATTCCATGAGAGACAAGGGTTTTTCGAAGCAGCCGCTAGAAGGATGCCTTTACAGGGCATCAGTTCATTATAGTGCTGTGGGAAAATATTGTCAAACGCAATGTACAGCTGCCCACAGCCGGGTTGGACACGAATGCGGCTTGCCGGCGCTTTGAGCTTGCCCTTCGGGCACGTTTATTATAAGATATCGGAAATAAACCGTCGTTTGCCAACACTATATGTATGGACCCGCAAATCAGCAAAAGGGAGGTGAAAGCAACGGATAAGGAGATCATTCTTGCCTATGCGGACAGAGTCTTTGCCTTCTGCATGAAGCGGCTTGGATCACTTGACGCGGCGGAGGAGCTGTCTCAGGATATCCTTACGGAGCTTGTTGCAGGTCTTGGGAAATATGAGATCAAAAACATACACGCGTGGATATGGCGGATCGCGCGGAACAGATATGCGCGATTCGTTTCAAAGGAACAGGTGCGGTTCGTATCGTTTGAGGATGGCGGCTCATTTGAAGATATTGCCGTTGAAATTGCGGAAGACAAAAGCGAAGATCTGGCGGCCATATCAAAAGCTGTCAGAAGCATAGCGAAGCAGCACCGTGAAGTGTTGATCGATTACTATATCCATGAGCTCACTTACTCCCAAATTGCCAGGAAGCACGGAATTACAATGAATGCCGTAGGCTTAAGGCTGAAAGCGGGAAAACGAAAGCTCAAGGAAAGGTGGCAAACGGCAATGACAGAAAAGGGCATCTATGAGAAGATCGATTGGAGCATCAGCGGGAATGGGAGCATGAATCCGTCTAGGTACCTGAACCGGCAAGTGCCAAGAGCGATCACCAAAGCGTGCTATGATGCGCCTGCAGGTATTGAGGAAATATCCAAAGCGACGGGGATTCCCTGCGTATACATCGAGGATGAGCTGCCGAACCTTCTTGGCGGAGAGGCACTTATCCATCTGGGCGGAAAATACCTGACGAATTTCATACTTCATACAAGAGCGTTTCAAAGCAGGGCGGTTGAGCTGCTGTCCAAGGAAGCGGAAAAGCTGGCGCCGGCCGTCGCGGGCCTGCTGGCGGAATATGACGGCCGGCTCAGGGCCACGGGGTTTGAGGGCAACGGCAAACCGAAGGAAAACCTATGGTGGCTGTATATACCGATGCTTCTGCGCAAGGCTTCCGATATCGCAAGAGAGAAGCACGGCCCCGCCGCCCGGGGCGCTTTTCGGCTGAGGATGGACGGAAGCACGGGCTGGTTCATGATCGACGAATGCGACGCGCAGATATCGCAGCTGCTTACGGGCTGCAACAGGTATTATGTAAAAGGCCATTTTACGTACTACTGGACGACCAGGTATTTGTCCGAAGAGATCGGCAAATACCATTGCAGGCTGGAATCGGTCGGCGAGACGGATCCGAACAAGCTCGACGAAATGCTGATAGCGGAGGGAATCAAGCTGGGCCACATCGAAAAGACCGCTGACGGATACAAATGGACGGTACCGGTATTCACAAAAGAACAGGCGCAGGCGTTTGACGCGGTCCTTGCGGAAATCGCAGGGCGTATTGACCTCCTTGGCCCTGTTGGCGAACTGTACAAGCTCTATCAGGCGCATACCCCCAGGCGGCTTCACAGTCAGATTGGCGGCGTATTCGGCGCGCAGTGGAGCGCTTTGATAACGCTTGTCTGCAGGAAGCTGGAGGAGGAAGGCGTGCTATTCAGGCCGGCGGGAGAATATTTCACGGATCAGATCATGCTGGTGAAATAGAGAATAAACTCAATGGGAAGCAAAAATCACGCCCCGGCTGCCCGGAGCGTGATTTTTTGCTGATGTATCGCATCCCTGCCCGAAGGCGGCGCTTTTACATGCGAGGGGCATAAAATCAATTCTCTTTGTAATAGCTCTGCCCGTAAATGAACTCGTGCAGCGCCTCAATATTGGTTTTGAGGTTTTTGCCGTTCATGTACACCAGGCTGGCGCCGTTGATATCCTTGTAGCCAAAGGTTTTGTCCATGGGCACCCGGTGCTGCTCCAGCAGCGCCGCACCGGAGGCGGCCCTATCGGCGATGCCCGACTGCAAAACGCCGGCGCCCAGCTCCAGCATTTCGCCGGCGCTGACATTGGTGTATACGTAGGGCAGCACGGCGCTCATCAGGTCCATCATCTTGTTCAGGTCCATGTTGTGCATGACCGTGCTTAAAAGCACTTCCAGCAGCTTGCGCTGGCGGGCGGTACGCATGAAGTCGTTGTCGATGCCGCGGATGCGGGCAAACGTCACGGCCTGCATGCCATCCAGATGGTGCATGCCGGCAACGCCTTCGACCTTCGTGCGCTTCACGTCGTCCAGGGGCTCCTTGCGCAGCTCGTAGTTGATGCGGTTGGCTTCGGCCTTTGTCAATTCGATATCCACGCCGCCCAGGCTGTCGATGATGGCGGCCAGGCCAAAGAAGTTGATGGCCACAAACCGTTCCGCATTCATTTGAAAGTTGCGGTTGACGGTGCGCATGGCCAGCTTCGGGCCGCCGTTTTCACCTTTTGTGGAGCCGAATTTGTACGCCACGTTGATGCGGTAGGCATTTTTGTAGCCGGGCACGGTGACGGCCGTATCCCTGGCGATGGAGGACAGCTTGATGGCCCCTGTCGTCTTGTTGATGGACAGGATCATGACCACGTCGGAAAGGCCCGTATCGGTGACGTCGGTGCGGGAATCAACGCCCAGCAGCAGGATGTTGACGACATCCTCCGGCAGGTCGGGGTTGGCCTCCAGCTCGCTCAGATCGATATCGGCGATTTCGCCCTCGCCCAGCTCGGAAAACAGCTGCGCGTGCTCGGCGTCCAATTCGTCCAGCGGAATCGCGGCCTCGTCATCTTCCCAGGTGACGGTGGAATCTTCCTGCTCCCACTGCTCCCATTGCTCAAGGTCTTGCGGGTCCAGTTCCTTTTTGATTTCATCCCCAAAAAAGGAGACCTCCGGATCCTCTTCAGAAAGGGCGGCAGGCAGCATGCATACCAGCAGTACGACAGCGCAAAACAAACTGATCAGGCGTTTTCTCAAGTTGCTCTTCAAGCGTTATTCCTCCTCACCGGCGGGGTGGACGATACTTTTGCATACCCGGCTCATTATAACCGTCTCCAAGGGAAATTGCAATCGTGGGAAATAAGGGGCACGCATGTAAAAAGGAAACGAATGAGGGGCGGCTGTTTATCCATTTTGGGGTTCAAAGGCCAATACATTTTCGACGCCGTGGGTCCAGCAGAACATGTCCACCGGCTGGCAGCGGGTAATGTGATAGCCGGCTTTTGCAAGCAGGGCCGCATCCCTGGCCTGGGTGGCCGGGTTGCAGCTGACGTATACCACGCGGCGGGGCGCCGCCTTGGCGATGGCGTCAATCACCTCCGGCTCCACACCCTTTCTGGGCGGATCCAGCACGATGACGTCGGGTTTGAGACCTTCTTCCACCAGGCGCGGCAATAGCAGCTCGGCTTCACCGGCCAGGAATTCCGCATTGCTTATGCCATTGAGCTTTGCGTTTTCCCTTGCGTCATGGACCGCCGCTTCCACCGTCTCCAGGCCGATGACCCTTTTGGCCTTTAACGCCAGCAGCAGGGAGATGGTGCCGGCGCCGCAATAGAGGTCCGCAACGGTTTCCTGACCGGTAAGGCCGGCAAACTCCAAAGCCGTCTGATACAGCACTTCCGTCTGTTCCGGGTTGATTTGAAAAAAGGACAGAGGGGAGAGGAAAAAGCTCAGGCCGCACAGCGTATCCTTCAGCCGCTCCTGCCCCCACAATACTTTGTAGCCCTCGCCCAGGATCACATTGCTGCGGGCGGTATGGCTGCTTACGCACAGCGAGGCCAGGGAGGGAACTTCCTTTTTCAGTTCCGTCAGCAATTCCTTTTCCTTTGGCAGCTCCCGGCCGTTGATGACGATGACGGCCATCACTTCCCCCAAGCGGGATTCCCGGGCCATGATATGGCGCACCAGCCCCGTATGGCTTTCTTCCTGATAGGGCGCGATGAGGTTTGCTTCCATCCAGCGGCGGACCGCCCGCAATACGCCGTTCAGGCCATGTTTGGCAACGGGGCAGGATGCGATATCGATGATGTCATGGCTGCGAGGCGCGTAAAAGCCGATTTTTGGCCGGCCCGCTTCGCCGCCGACCGGCAGCGCTGTCTTGTTGCGGTAATGCCAGGGGTCTTTCATACCCAGCACAGGGGGGACGGGGACTTCAAGCCCGCCGATATGCTTCAAGCAATCCTCCACCTGCAAGCGCTTGAAATGCAGCGTCTGCCCGTAGGCCATATGCTGCGCCGCACAGCCGCCGCAGCGGTAATATACGGGGCAGGGCGGCTCCTGGCGGGAGGGATTTGGATTCTTTATCTGCAGCAGCTTGCCAAAGGCATGGCGCTTTTGCGTTTTTAAGACGCGGCAGGAAATGTCTTCCCCCGGCAGCGCGTAAGGGACGAACAGCGCCATGCCATCATAAAAGCATACGCCTTCCATATCCGCGCCAAGCCGCTGGCATGTAGTTTCGATGACCTGGTTTTTCTGCATCCGGCTGCTCCTTTTGGGCCGCCCGTTTATGCGGCGTGAGAATAGAGACGGTTTATTGCGCCTGCGCATCCGCCGGCTGCGGGCCCTTTTCCTTCTTGGGTTCGGGCTTTGCCGCGGGCCTTACCTCCTCCGCCAGCCTTTGAGCGCACAGGCCGCGGAAGGCCGCGGCCTCAATGGCGTACTGCATGGCGGTGGATTCCGGCGGGCGGGACAAAAGAGCCTCATACACATGGACCTGCGCGCCACGGAAGGCTGCGTACAATTGCTCCGTATCCTTCCCCTCGGGCGGGGTCAGCAGCTGCTTCATCTCCTCCATCGAGGCCACCTGCTTTAAGATGCAGAGCATGATCAGTTGCGCCAGCTGCTCCCGGTCATATTTTTTCCCGGCCGGGCGCTTGACCAGGCCGCTTTTGACATAATTGTTGATCATGGAAGGCGTCAAAAGGCTGCCTGCCTTGGGATACAGCACTTTGAACTGCCGCTCCATGTAGGTGATCACCTGATCCATGTAAAGGCCCAAATCAGGCAGCTGATCCCACGCGGGGGGCGTATAGGCAGCGATTTCCCCGCTCTGTGCCTTTTGATTTTGCATAGAATGTCCCTTTCCAATGCAGGATAGCATCATACTATCATATCATTGCGCATTCTACAATACCGGATAAAAAACCGCTTGACATTGTTGCGATTATGCTTTAATCTAGTATTGAAAACCAGATAACGAGAGCGGGGCGGATGCAGTGGAGATACGGCCGATTCATTTGTTTGGGGATTCCATCGGTAAGGGCATATTGTTTGATGAAGGGCGCGGGCGCTACGCCATCGCCCGGGAGCGGTGCGATGTACGGCTGCAGGAAGCGCTGGGCGTGCCGGTGGAAAACCATGCCCGCATGGGGGCGACGGTGGAGGAAGGGCTGCAGGATTTGCTGGAAAGCGGCGACTTGAGCGGAACCATCGTGGCCATCGAGTATGGCGGGAACGACTGTGACTTAAAGTGGGATGAGGTGGCGAAGGACCCTTCCGGCTATCATGAAGCCAAGGTTCCGCTGGAGAAGTTCCGGCGTCTGCTGAAGGAATTTGTTTTGAAGGTGCGCCGCCGCAACGCCGCGCCCTTGTTGGTGACGCCGCCGCCCCTTGACGCCCAGCGCTTTTTCAACTGGGTCACCAAGGGCCTTGACGCGGCTGCGGTGCTTGCGTACCTGATCGACGTGCAAAACATTTACCGCTGGCAGGAACGGTACGCCATTGCCGTGCGGGACGTGGCGCTGGAGACCGGCTGCGACATATTCGACCTTCGGGATGTCTTCCTCTCCAGGCGGGATGTGGCGGATTTGATCAGCCTGGACGGCATGCACCCAAACACCAAAGGACACATGCTGATTGCTGAATCGCTTTTGCGGAAGGACTATCTGTACATCAAACCGGCGCTGCCATCCCGGCCGGTCCCACGGTTTGCAAAGGCGCCCGGCGCAAAGCAGTATCATACGCGAGTATCCTTGCAGGTGAAAAACCTGCTGACCTGACGAAAAAACCTTCCGGAAAGGCGCGGTGCCGTTTCCGGAAGATTTTTTGTTTATGAAAGGGAACCCTTATTTCAATATGGCCTCCGCTACCTGCGCGCCGGCAGCGCCCGTATTCTTCGTGAACACGATCTTCACCGCCAGCAGGCTTTGTCCAGGCAGCGGGATTTCAATACTGTTCCCTGTATCAGGATCAAATGCGTATTCCGCGGAAGGTACCAGTTCTTCATAGCTTATGCCGTCAACGCTGTAAAGGATGGAGAAGGTTTGATTCCGTTTGCCCCAGACGGTTGCGGGATTCAGGCGCAGCGTAAGGCTTGCGGGGGCGGCGGCCTGCGCAAGGTTCAGGGTCAATTCATCCTGTCCCAAGCCCGCGCCTTCCCAATAGGTGTTCAAATCGCCGTCCACGGTATTTGCCGCGGCGTAAGATTGTGTCTGCCCATTGGCGGCTGCGGTCAGGCTGATCCCTGTTTCCAGCGCAGCGGGGGCGGCCTTTTCCTTGTAAGTGTGCAGATAACCGGGGTAATTGGCTGTGGCCAGGCTTGCGTTGGCTTCCACCCGGATGTTTGCGCCGATGTTCTTGTTCTTGTTGAGCCTGATGTCATCCAAAGTTGTTATCCGCTTGCCCAGGATCTCCATGTTCTTTAACAGCACATCATCAATGGTGTAATCCTTGTTGAAGGCGAAGATGCGTATGGAGGTTTCTTTACCGTTCAAAACTTTTATGTTGTCAAACACCACGCCCCGCGTGTTTCCGCGCTTTTGTGCTTTGGACCACTGGGATTTGGTGGTGGTGAGCTCTATTAGAAGCCGGGCGCCGTCGCCGTTGCCCATTTGCGCGTCTTCCACCACAATGTTTTCAAAGTGCACGTTTTGAATCAGCGCGTTGTCGCTGTTGTGCACGGACATGACCGGCTTGTGGAAATTGTGCAGCACGGTGATGTTGCGGAAGGTGATATCCTCCATCACCTCCGCCCGGGTCTCATAGCCCACCTCGCAGGATTGGGCCAGGTCCGTCCACAGCACGCAATTTTCAAAGAGGATGTTTTTAACGTTGCCGTCGTAGCCCTTGACCACCAGGTTGTCGTCCCAGCCCCGTACAAAGCAGTTGCGGGCGGTCACGTTCGTGCAGGATTGGGTGGTGATGCCGTCGGAGTTGGACCTGGCGGCCACGATGTTGATGCCGTCCACCGTGACGGTATCGCACTTGTACAGGTTCACGGTCCAGGCGGCGGGGTCCAAAATGGTAATGCCTTCAATGGTGATATTCTTGCTTTCGGTGAAGTTGATGGGCACGATGGTGTCTTCCCACCGGTCGTAACGGCTGCCGTCGATGATGCCCCGGCCCATGATGCGCACGTTGCTGACGCCGCCGGCCTGTACGTAGCCACGAAGCACGGCACCGCCGGCCAGGTAGATCGTCTGCCCGTCTTTGGGCGTGATCAGCCCCACCTCATGCAAGCCCGGGCCAAAGTACAGCACATGGGGGTCTTTTTTGTCGGGCACATCGGTCTCCAGGGGCGAGGCAAACAGGTGCAGCGCGCCTTTTACTTGGTTGTTGTATTCCACGGTGACAGGGGCCGGCTCATGCAGCACAAACTGCATCGTATCGCCGGAAATGAAGGGCGTAATGCCAAGCGACAGCGGCCTTACGGTGACGGATTCCAGCGTGACGCCGGGAAACTGCACCGTGACGGACACCGGCCCGCCCATGGAGAAAAGGGCCACAGGCGTCGTATCCAGCATGGGCCGGGAGGTCCAGGTTCTTTGGTGGTTCACCGCCGTGTCGATGACGGAGAGCGGCTGCCCGTCGATTGTGACTTTGCAGGCCTGGCTTTGCGGCAGGTTCATGGGCTGGCTGTACAGCTTGACCGCATACGCCTCCTGGGCAAAAGAAGGCGCCAGCATGGCGCAAAGCAGGAAACACATGATCAGGGATACGAGCTTTTTCATTGCGGGCGCCTCCTTGAATTATGCAGTTTGAGTTTGATTTACGATGCTTCCCTGGCTGCCGCTTCCCGGCAGTCTTCCGGTAAAGGGAGGATGATTTTTTCATCACCCACGGTGATTTCCCGGCCATATACCAAGAGCTTTGCGGGGCCGCCCTGAATGAGGGAGAGGGTGACGGTTTCCCTTAGGATATCCGCCCGAAGCGTGCTGCCATGCACCGTAAAGTTGAAATGATACCCTTCCCACACGGCGGGAATGGACGGGCTGAGGGAGGGGATCAGCCCGTCTGTTCTAAGGCCGCCAAAGCCGAACACGATGGTCACCCACGCGGCGGCAATGCTGGTCAAATGCAAGCCTTCGGCCGTATTGCAGTTGTAATTGTCCAGGTCCAGCCTGGCGGCAAAGCCGAAGAAGCGGAAGGCCTCCTCGTGGCGCTTGAGCTCGCTGGCAAAGATGGAGTGGATGGAGGGGGACAGGGAGCTTTCGTGTATGCACCTGGGCTCATAATAGTCGTAGTTGGCGGCCTTTTCGGCAAGCGAATAATCACTGGGATACAGGAACATGGCCATCAGCACATCCGGCTGCTTGATCATGTCGGTGCGGTAAATGCGGTCATAGCTCCAGTGGTGGTACAGCGGGAAATCTGTGGGTGGAATGCTGTGTATGTCCAGGTGCGGCAGATTGAAATAGCCTTCGTGCTGCTCAAAGACAAGGTTCTCGTCCTGACTAAGGAGCATAGCCTTGGCGCAAGCGGCCCAGGCTTGCCGCTCCTCATCGGTTACGGATAATCTGCCGGCCAGGGCCGCGAAAGCCTCCGGCGCTTCCTTTTCCATGCGGGCCAGAACCAGCAGGGTAAACGCCATGGTCTTTTTGCCCATGAGATTGGTGTAGTAATTGTTGTTCACCATCAGGTGGAACTCATCCGGACCCATGACGCCGTAATAGCCATAGGCCGTGCGGTCCTGGTTCCAGTCCCCGCGGGAGGCGCAGTAACGGCTGATTTCCACCAGCATTTCCGCGCCTTCACGGAACAGAAAAGCGTCGTCGCCTGACAGGTGGTGGTAATTCCATACCGCGTAGGCCACGGCGGTGCTGGGCTGCATCTGCAAGCTGGCATGCTGCCAGAGGGTGCAGGCCTCCTTGCCGTTTAACGTGGCAATGGGATAGCAGGCTCCCTTGCAATCCAGCTGCATCGCCCGCTCCCTGGCCTGGGGCAGGGTATGATACCTGTATAACAGCAAATTCCTGGCCGCCTGCATATCATTGAGCAAATAATAGGGCAGGCAGTAGGTCTCCGTATCCCAGAAGGCGTGGCCGTTGTAGGCTTCGCCAGTCAGGCCCTTGGCGCCGATGTTGTTGCGGCCGTCAAAGCCCCGGTAGGTTTGGTGCAATTGGAAAATGCAGTAGCGGATGCCCTGCTGGTTGAGGGGGTCGCCATCCAGCTGCACATCGGCGGTGCGCCAGAGGCTCTCATAGTGCTCCGTATTGCTTTTGAGCAGCGCGTCAAAATCGCTTGCCGCGCCGGCGCCTGCCACAGCCTTTTCAAGATATTCCGTATCGCTCTTTTTTACATCGCCCTGGCGGATGGAATCGACCCAAATTCGCTTCTCAAACACCGCGGGCTTGCCCGGCACAAGAGTACAGGACGCTTCAAAGCCCGAGAACAGGGGCTTTTCTACGGGGGTGCTTGCAGCCCCCTCCGGCAGCGACAGCGCAAAACCGTACAGCGCCTTTTGCCCGGTGGTTTTCGTTTCAAAAAGATGCGCGGCGCGCAAGCCTTCCGCAGAGCCGCCTCTGTCCTGCCAGTCGCAGCGGCCGGTGTTTTGATGGATCACGTGGCCGTTGACGCCAAGGACAAGGCTTGTGCGAACGGGCGCGTCCAGCGCGGTCAGCGTAATGCGCTGGCCGGCCAGGCGGGGGTTTTCCATGCACAGCAGGCGCTCGAATTTTACCGACACCTTATGGCCGCCGGGCAGCTCCCACACAAAGCTGCGGGAAAGAAGGCCGGACTTCAAATCCAGCGTCCGCTCAAAATCCGCGACGGTACTGGTCATCACATCCAGCTCGCAGCCATCCGCCGTGATGGGGCAAAACAGAAAATCGGGCGCGCAAACCATATAATGGGTCTGCTTCACAATGCCCTTGTAGCCGCCGGGGGTTTCCTCTCCATCCAGTTCATAGATGCCGCCCAGATAACTACCCAGCAGGCTGGGGGCCGAAGTCCCCTCCTCAAAATAGCCGCGCACGCCCATATGCTCGTTGGCCAGGGAGAAAATGGACTCGCTGACCCGGCTGTAGGCGGGATCAAAGCCCACTTCCTTCACCTGCCAGGGAAGGCATTGAAAATAAATGTCTGCAATCTTTGCCATGGTATCCATCCTTTGCTTGACGAATATTACCCTTTGATGCCGGTGGAAACAACGTTTTGCGTGATCTGCCGCTGGAAGGTAATGAACAGTATGATGGGCGGAATAATGGCGAACACGATGGCCTTGATGATGTCAATTTGATTGACCCGATCCGATGTGCGGTAGGTGAACAGGCGCACCATCACCGTTTCCAGGGGCGTATTGGTCAGCACCAGGTACGGCAGCAAAAAGTCCGACCAGGCGGCGTTTACCGCGTAGATGAGCACCACCATGTTGATGGGCATGCTTAGCGGCAGCACGATCCTGTAAAACAATGCCAGGTCGTTGCAGCCGTCCAGCCGCGCCGCCTCCAGGAGAGAATCGGGCAGGTTGTCATAAAAACTCTTGAACAGGATCACGTAAAACGCGTTGGCGCCAATGCACAGCCACAACGGAATGAATGTGCCGATCAGCTTAAGATTGGTAATGTTGATAAACAGCGGCACAAGGCTTGTGGTGGCCGGCAGCATCAGACTGAGCATGATCAGCCCCAGCACTAGCTTGGAGCCCCGGGGCTTTAAGCGGGAGATGACATACGCCAGCAGGCCGTTGAAAAGTACGGCGCTTACGCAGCTGCCCAGCACCACCCAAAGGCTGTTCAAATAGAACCTGTAATACTTGACTTCCTTCCAGGTGTCGGCATAGCCGCTAAAGCTGAAGGATACCGGCAGGAATTGCGGATAGTAGCGCTTGTCCGCGGCCCTGACGCCGCGCATAAATTCCTGGTTTTCCTTGAACCCGGAAAGGATGACCCAAATCAGCGGCATAATGGAAGCCAGGAAAGCCACGACCAGCACCAGCACCATCAGCGTGTATCCAATCTTCACTGCCGGCTTGCGAAAATCATAGCCGC
Source organism: Bacillota bacterium (assembly GCA_023425025.1). GTDB lineage: Bacteria > Bacillota > Clostridia > Christensenellales > Aristaeellaceae > JAEWAH01. The sequence continues at coordinate 73,341 of JAFADG010000027.1, read as the reverse complement.
GGATGACGCCTTCGGATTTTTGACGGAATGATTTCATATGCTTTTCCCCCTTACATGTCCTTGGGCTTGTTGAGCTTGTTGTAGACAAGCGTCAACGTGACGAGGATCAGGGAGATGATCACCGATACGGCCGCCGCGTTGGCGTAGTGGTAATCCTGGAAGGCATACCGGAACACCAGCTGCATCAGGCTGACCGAGGCGTTATTGGGCCCGCCGTTGGTCATGACCAGCGGCTCATAAAGAATCTGGAATACGGCGATGATCTGCAAAATCAGCAGCGTGCGGCCCAGGTTGTACAGCTGGGGAACGGTAATATTCCATATCCGCTGGCGGACATTGGCGCCGTCGATGATGGCGGCCTCATATAATTCCGGATTGATGCTTTGCAGCCCCGCCAGATAGATCAGCGCCGTGGCGCCCGCGCCTTTCCAGGTCATGGTGACGACGATCATGGGAATCGCCATGGTCATGCTGCTGAGCCATGCGCCCTTGGGCAGGCCGATGGCTTTGAGCAGCATGTTCAGCGCGCCGTTGTCGCCGCTGGAGAAGATAAACCGCCACAGAAATACGGTGGCCAGGCCGGGCACGATATTGGGCAGGTAAACGGCCACCCGGAAAAGGCTTTTGCCGTGGACCATTTCCTGTATGAATACCGCCAGCACAATGGGCACCAGAAAGCCGATGATCAGCGACCACAGGGTGTAGGAGAAGGTATTCCTGACCGCGGGCCAGAAATCGGGGCTGCCGATGACAGCCTTGAAATTATCCAGGCCCACATACCGGATCATGCGTATGCCCTGGGTTTGAAACAGGCTCAGCTTGATGCTTTCCATCAGCGGCACCCATACAAAAAAGGCAAAGAGGGCAAGGCTTGGCAGCATGATCAGCCAGCCGATCACATCCTTGCCGTATTTGGCTCTTAGGGTGCGCCGGGGCTTTTGGCTTATTACGGGGAGCATTCAAATCGCCTCCATATCAAAAGGTATCAGGCGCTTGGGAAAAAACATATTGATGGAAATGCCCTTTCCCAAATGCCCGGGAACGAAAACCCGGGAGAGCCGGTTTCCGGCTCTCCCGGCGGAGATCAACCCTTCATAGGGGCAGGATTACTTGTTCATGCTTTCGTCCAGGAACTTCTGCAGGTTCGCATCGGCGGTATCCAGCAGGGCCTGCACATCGGCGTTCTGGTCGGTTACAACAGCCTGCAGCACCTTGGTCAGCTCGGCGTACATTTCCTGGGTCATGGCAGGTTCTTCCATGCGCAGGTTGCCTTCGCTGCTCACAGCGGTGAAATAGGCGTCGAACATGCGGGGATCAATGTTGCTGTACTCGGCGACAACGGCTTCGTTGGCGGCGATGAATTCTTCATCGGTCCAGGCGGGGAAGCTGTTGATCACGGGCACACCGCGGTCCACGCGGCTCTTGGCATCCAGCACCATGCCGTTCTTGGCGCTTTCGGTGAGAATGGGAGCGCGGCCCATGCACTCCAGGTACTTAAGACCGGCCATGATTTCTTCCTTGGTGGCCTTGGCGGAGAACATGTAAGGGGTGCCGCCGGAGAGGCTGAAGGCGCCGCCGGGGCCGGCGGGAACGCCAACGAGCATCAACTTGTCAACGGGCAGGCCGTTGCCTTCGGTGGGCTGGTTCACGGCGTCATTGGCGGCAATGTACATGGCGGCAGCGCCGGTGCCCAGCTGGGCAAAGCCGGTGCCCCAGTTTTCGGTGGTGGGGTCGCTGGTCAGGATGTCATACTTCCATTTCAGGTCCTTGACATACTGCATGGCGGCAACGGCTTCGGGGCTGTTCAGGTTAGCTTCCCACTTGCCCTCGGCATTCTGGCTCTCCAGCTTGGCGCCAAAGGCCCAGGCGATGTTGGAGAAATGCCAGCCGCCGGCAGCATCGGCAGCCAGGAGGCACAGGCCGGCGGAACCGGTGGCTTCCTTGATCTTCACGCCAACTTCGGCAAGCTCTTCCCAGGTCTTGGGGTAGAGGGGAATGCCGTTTTCATCCACCAGGCCGGCATCTTCAAACACCTGGGCGTTGATCATCAGGCCCAGAGCATAGCCGTCGCGGGGCAGGCCGTACACGCGGCCGTCGGCATCGGACAGGAGGGCACGGACGGAGGGATTCATTTTGTCCAGCCAGCCCAGTTCCGTCAGTTCGTCGGTGATGTCGGCCACGAAGCCGGCCTTGATCAGCTTCTGGGGCTCGGTGTACCAGGTTTCAAACACTGTGGGCAGCGTGCCGGCTTCGGCCATGGAAACAAAGGTGTCCACAGCGTACTTGTAGTGGGCCTTCACGACTTCCACATCGGGCATAGCAGCCTGGAAGGCGGGCAGGAAGTCCTTTTCATGGGCTTCGATGGCGCCGGTGTCCACGTCTTCGGGCCAGATGCCCAGCGTCAGCGTGACTTTGCCTTCCGCCAGGGCGGAAACGGCGCCCAAAGCCAGCAGGAGGCTCAGGAGCAGGGCTACGAACTTCTTCATGGGGGTTCCTCCTTTTAAAATGGGGTGGTGGTATTTGGTGGAGAGGCACATGCCTCTCCGGAGGCCCAAGCAAAAAATGGGGTTTTGTGGTATTTGGTTAAGTTTTACGTTCAACTAGACAAAGTATATCATCAGGTCGTGCACATGTCAATACCGTTTTACGTAAAACCGACAAGAAATATCGTGCCGTTCAGGGGGTATCTTCCTTGCAAACGAACCATTCTATGATATAATGACCATACGTATGTACGGGTGGAAAAAGGGGGTAGAAGGCTTGGTCACCATCAAGGATGTGGCGCGGGCGGTGGGCGTCAGCACCACCACGATATCCAACGTGATCCATGGCAACGTGGGCCGCGTTTCCCCGGAGATGGTGGATAAAATACAATCCGCCATCGCCCGTTTGAAGTATACCCCCAACATGTCCGCCCGTGCGCTGGTGAACAACGCCTCCCGGATCATCGGTGTCATCAACCATCTGGTGCCCCTGGAAAGCGGCGGCTTCTTTCAGGACCCCTTCCACGGCGCGCTGCTGGCCGGCGTGGAGCAGACGCTTCGGGAACGCGGCTATTACCTGATGGTGCGCACCATCGACAACGTGCCGGAGCTGTTGTCCCTTTTGAACAACTGGAACCTGGACGGGCTGATATTGACGGGTATTTTCCCCACCGATTTTTATGAAAGCCTGATGGCCCACAAGACGCCCATCCTTTTGATTGACAGCTATATCAACGACGACCGGCTGCTGCAGGTGCGTTTGGAGGACGAGCAGGGCGGCTACATCGGCGCCCGGCACCTGTTGGAAAACGGGCACAGGGACATTCTCTTCTGCGGCCCGCCCATTCTGGAGGAGGGCGTGCTGGCCCGGCGCTTCAAGGGTTATCAAAGGGCGATGGAAGAGTTCGGCCTTGCGGTGGACATGAAGAACGTCTACCAGCGGGAAATCGGCATCGAGCAGGGCACGGCGCTGGGCAGGGAGCTGGCGGCGCGCCAGGACTACACCGCCATCTTTGCCACGGCGGACATTCTGGCCGCGGGGCTGATATCCGGCCTTTCGGAGGCGGGCAGGAAGGTGCCCGAGGATATTTCCGTCGTCGGCTTTGACGATTTGAACATCGCGCGTTTGACCAGCCCGCAGTTAACCACCGTCCACCAGGACGTGGTGGAAAAAGGCGTGATCGCCGTCCGGATGCTGATAGACGCGCTGCAGGGGGAAAACGATTCCATGGCCCGCAGCATCGTGATGCCGGTCCGCCTTGTATCCCGCCAGTCGGTACGCAGGCTTCATCCATAAGAGTATAAACGGAGGTCCCATGCTGGAACATATATTGGGTATTATCCGGTCCGCCGGTGAGAAGATGCTTTCCTATGACCGGTTTGAGGTGTATCAAAAGGAAGGCCACGCCAACTTCGTTACCCAGGCGGATATGGAGGTACAGGCGTTTTTATTGGACAAGCTCCGCGAGGCCGTGCCGGAAGCGGCCTTTTTTGCGGAAGAAAAAGAAAACGAGGCGCTGACGGAAAGCCTGACCTTCGTCATCGACCCCATTGACGGCACCACCAACTTCATGCGCGGGCGCCGGTGTTCCAGTATTTCCGTGGCGCTGTTAAAAGACCGGCAGCCTATCCTGGGGGCCGTCCTCAACCCCTACGCAAACGAGCTTTTTTCTGCCGAAAAAGGGAAGGGCGCGTTTTTGAACGGAAAGCCCATCCATGTATCCAATCAAGGCTTTTCCAATGCGCTGGTGAGCATCGGCACATCGCCTTACGAGGCGGAGCTTGCGAAAAAGACCATGCGCGCGGCGGAAAAGTTTCTGCTGATGGCAGGCGACCTTCGCCGCACCGGCTCGGCCGCCATTGATCTTTGCGATGTCGCCTGCGGCCGCAGCGATATCTTTTGGGAAATGAAATTATCCCCCTGGGACTTTGCCGCCGGGGCATTGCTGATTACGGAGGCAGGGGGCATGATTGGCTGTCCCGGGAAAGGTCCGCTGCATTTTGACCACAGGACCCCGGTGCTGGCCGCCAATCCTTTGTGTTTTGCGCAGGCGGAGGCGCTGCTTTTAAGCGTTCAGGCCGAATAAACCGGCCGCGTCATAAGGAATCTCTTTCGTTTTCCTTGGGATAGATCACTTTCACATTGGCCTTTGCAAACATATCCAGCCACTTGCCGGCTGGTTTTTCGTTTGTCACGATGCAATCGAATTCGTCGATGCCGCAGAAAAAGCGGAAGGACGTGCGGTCGAATTTCGAGCTGTCGCAAAGGAACACGGCTTTGCGGGCGGATTTGAGCATCTGCTTTTTGATGCATACATCCTCCTCGTTTACATCGGTGACGCCGTTTTCCATGGAGATGGACCTGGCCGAGAAGAAAAGCACATCGCAGGTAAATTCCGCCACCCGCTGCCTGGCCGCCTCGCCGGTAAATCCCCTGGCAAAGGTGTTCAATAATCCGCCGGTGCACAGGATTTGGGCCGAGGGCAGGCTGTCCAGGCAATCCAGGGCCAGCTGGGCGCTGTTGGTGAGGATTTTCAGGTTGTTCTTTTTGCCCATAAAGCGCACCATGTGGGCCACGGTGCTGGTACAATCCATGGAAATGTGCATGTCGTCCCGCACCAGCTTTGCCGCCAGCCGGCCGATGATGTTCTTCTCCGCCTTGTTTTCAAAGGTGCGCAGGGTATAAGGGATCTCGCTTCCCGTCTTGGGCTCCACCAGCATGGCCCCGCCGTAGGTGCGCCGGAGCAGGCCTTCCTTCTCCAGCTCCGCAAAGTCGCGGCGGATGGTGGAGGGACTGACGTTGTACTGGCCGGCCAGCTGGCTGACCAATACGGCCTTTTTGAGTTTGAGTTCCTTCAATATATAATCCATGCGCTCTATGTTCAGCATCCGTCTGCCCTCCGCGCTCTTTTGTGCGCGGGTACAAGCCTGATTTTGCTCGTTTCCGCTCGATGATATGGTATCACGGCAAGTGCTTCATGTAAACATAGCGCCATCAATTGGATTTTTATACGCTATAACCTGGCGTCAATGATATGAATCAGCCGGCTGGCGGCGTATGTGTAGGTGCTCAGCGGCCTGTTTTCCGAATCCAGGGTATGGGTGGCGATGAGTATATTTTCCGGGACGGGCGGATCACCTACCTGCACAACGAACAGGGAATGGGAAAAAATCACGCCGTCCTTGCTTAGCTGGATCACATCGGCGATCATGGCCGACTCCAGGGGCAGGTGCTGCCCATAGGGCCCCGCGCCTTTATTGTTTACCAGAAACTTGTACAAAAAAGGGACCCCCGACCAGGCGGGGGCCCTGTTGTTCAGCGAGATGTAATACCAGCCCATCACAGGCGTATAGTTCATGACGCCGCAGCCGGCATAGATGCACTGGGAAATGAAGTTGGTGCAGTCGCCGCCGATCTTTTCAAAATCATAGAACCTGGGATTGCGCCGGTAGGCCCATTCGTGCGCGTACAGCACGGCATTTTCCCTGTCATAGAGCATGGCGCGGCCTCCTGAAAATGGGATGCCACATTCTATGAGCAATCAGCTGCGGATATACAAGCCGCCCTTTTCATCCACATCGATCAAAAGCGTCTGGCCGGCGTGCACATTGCCTTCCACCAGCCGGCGGGCCACCAGCGTTTCCACCTGGCTTTGCAAATACCGCTTTAGCGGCCGCGCGCCGTAGACAGGGTCAAAGCCCCGGTCAATCACAAGCTCCCTGGCCGCATCGGTCAGCGTGACGGTGATCTGCCTGTCATTCAAGCGCTTTTGCAGGTTGGACAAAAGCAGCGTGACGATGCTGGCGATCTCGTTGCGGCTCAAGGGCTTGTAGAATACGATCTCGTCGATGCGGTTCAGAAACTCCGGCCTAAACTGCATGCGCAGCAGCATTTCCACCCGCGCTCTGGCTTCCTTGGAAATCTGGCCGTCGGCACCGATGCCTTCCAGGATGTCGGAGGAGCCCAGGTTGCTGGTCATGATCAGTATGGTGTTTTTAAAATCCACTGTCCGGCCCTGGGAATCTGTGATGCGCCCGTCGTCCAGCACCTGCAACAGCACGTTGAACACTTCCGGGTGGGCTTTTTCGATTTCGTCAAAGAGCACCACGGAATAGGGCCTGCGCCGCACGGCCTCGGTCAGTTGCCCGCCCTCGTCGTAGCCCACGTAGCCAGGAGGCGCGCCAATCAGGCGGGATACGGAGAATTTTTCCATATATTCCGACATGTCGATACGGATCAGGTTCTTTTCCTCATCAAACAGCGCCTGGGCCAGGGCTTTGGCCAGCTCCGTCTTGCCCACGCCCGTGGGACCCAGGAACAGGAAGGAGCCGATGGGCCGGTTGGGATCGGCGATGCCGGCCCGGCTGCGCAAAATGGCTTCGGATACCTTTTGCACCGCTTCCTCTTGGCCGATGACCCGCTGATGCAGTATGTCCGGCAAATGAAGCAGCTTTTCCCGCTCCCCCTCCACCAGCTTTTGCACGGGGATACCGGTCCACCTGGCCACGATGCGGGCAATTTCCTCCTCGGTGACCTTGTCGCGAAGCAGGCTTTGGCTGCTTTTATTCTTTTCCGCAACAGCTTCCTCAGCCGTCAGCTCCTTTTGCAGCCTGGGCAGCTCGCCGTATTTAAGTTCGGCGGCTTTGTTGAGGTCATAATTGCGCTCGGCCTTTTCGATTTCGGCGCCCAGGCGCTCCAAATCCTCCCGCAGCTTTTGTACCTTTGCAATAGCGGCCTTTTCATTGTCCCACTGGGCTTTTAGGCGGGCAAATTCCGCACCCTGCTCGGAAAGCTCCTTTTGCAAATGCAAAAGCCGATCCCGGGACAGGTTGTCTTCGTCTGCTTCCTTTTTAAGGGCCGCTTCCTCGATTTCCATCTGCATGATCTTGCGGGAAATCTCGTCCAGCTCTACCGGCAGGCTGTCGATTTCCGTGCGGATCATGGCGCAGGCCTCGTCGATCAGGTCGATGGCCTTGTCGGGCAGGAACCGGTCGGTGATATAGCGGCTGGAGAGTGTGGCGGCGGCGATCAGTGCGCTGTCCTGGATTTTGACGCCGTGGAATACCTCGTAACGCTCCTCCAGGCCCCGCAGGATGGAGATGGTATCTTCCACGGAGGGCTCCTCCACCAGCACCGGCTGGAAGCGGCGCTCCAGGGCGGCATCCTTTTCAATATACTTGCGGTATTCATCCAGCGTGGTGGCGCCGATGCAGTGCAGCTCGCCCCTGGCCAGCATGGGCTTTAGCAGGTTGCCTGCGTCCATGGCGCCTTCGGCCTTGCCGGCGCCGACGATGTTGTGCAGCTCGTCAATGAACAGCAACGTCTTGCCTTCGCTCTTTTTGATTTCCGTCAGCACGGCCTTTAAACGCTCTTCAAACTCCCCCCGGAATTTGGCTCCGGCGATCAGGCTGCCCATATCCAGGGAAAACAGCGTTCGGCCCTTCAGGCTTTCGGGCACGTCGCCCCTGATGATGCGGATGGCCAAACCTTCGGCGATGGCTGTTTTGCCCACGCCGGGTTCGCCGATCAAGACGGGGTTGTTTTTCGTCTTGCGGGATAGGATGCGGATTACGTTGCGGATTTCGCTGTCCCGGCCGATCACCGGGTCCAGCTTTTGGGCCTTTGCCAGGGCGGTCAGGTCGGTGCCGTATTTGCCCAAAGCATCATAAGTGTTTTCCGGACTGTCGCTGGTCACCCTGGCCGCGCCGCGGACAGTGGACAGCGCCTTCAAAAAGCCGTCGGTTTTGATATTAAAGCGGTCCAGGATGGGCTTGACCGTCCTGTCCGGCTTTTCCAACAGACCCAGCCACACATGCTCCACAGACAGGTACTCATCCTTCATCTGGGCGGCCCGCTGCTCGCCGGCCAGGAGCGCCCGCTCCACATCGGGCGATACGTACACCTTGTCGGCTTCCCGGCCGGGCCCCGACACCTTGGGCAGACGGTTGATGGCCTCCTCCGCCGCGCCGGCAACCAGTTTTGCATCCATTTCCATTTTGCCAAGCAGCTGGGGAATCAGCCCCTCCGGCTGCGCCAGCAAGGCGTAAAAAAGATGAATCTGCTCCACCTGCACGTTTTGATAGGTGGTGGCGATGCCTTGGGCCTGCTTGATGGCTTCCATCGTTTTTTGGGTGAATTTGTTCGTGTTCATATTCCGGCCTCCCCTGCGGGTGTTGTTTGACTATCTTTGACCTTTTTATTGTAATCCATTTAAAGTCTTTGTCAAGAGGAGGCAGAAAATTTTGACTTTTGAAAAAGAACAAGCCGGACGATATAATGCCCAGCAGAAATTTTGAAAAATCAACTTTTTGAACATAAGGGGGTTAAGCATATTCTGTCCTATCTCAATAAATGGGTGACGGATATTCCAGTCCAAGAAAATAATTGATGTAAAAATGATGTAGATGGCTTATAATGGGGTATGAAGGCCCTTTACTGCACAAAAAGAAAAAGCCCGCAACCCCTTATACCACAAGGAATCACGAACCCTTTCAATGGAGCTGATAACCGGATTCGAACCGGTGACCTCTTCCTTACCAAGGAAGTGCTCTACCTGCTGAGCTATATCAGCGTGTCCGGCGGGACAACGAACATATTGTACCTGAAATCATTAGGAATTGCAAGGGTTTTTCTTGAGAAAAATCTGCCTTCCCGTTTATGTTTTCCATGCCGTTTTGCCTGATTTTTTGATCTACTTCCCTGAAAACGGGGTTTTGATGCAAAAACTGATGCAAGTTGTCGTTGTCTCGAGGCCGGAAACCCTTATTCCATAAGGCTTTTTAGGGTGCCTGCGCTGATGCAAATGGGGTGTTTCCCATCCGCTCCATCATGCGACCTGCTTCCTGTATTGTTTGATCTCTTATCCGCACATAGTGCTTGCTGGTGGCCGTGACACTTCTGTGTCCAAGCAGTTTTACGATGACCCCAAGGGGTATCCCTGCCTCAAGCCAATCTGTTGCGCAGGTATCTCGAAAGTCGTGATGGGTATAACTTTAATTCGTTGCCTTCTCGCCATGGAAAGAGCCAGTTGTTACGCAAGAATGCTTGTCAATTGAGACGGAGAGTATCTGCTAAATTAAGCATATATCAGCTGGGTACTGTTCACGGCATACGATAAAGCCTTTCGGTCCGTTTTGTTTGGTGCCCAATGAGAATACATCAATATAAAGTCAATATCAGAACATTGAAACCAATATAAATGTGCTAAAATATGCTTTGGAGTTAGCCGTGTCTAACTGTTAGGCCATTGTTTTGCAGACAGCTTCTTTTTATCGGGAGAGCAGCAGTTGCAAGCGCCGAATTTCACCGGCGCATGATTTAACCAGACATTCCATGCAGCATATCCAACAAAAAAGTATGCTGCCTGAACAAAAAGGAGTTGATTGCCCAAATGAAACTGAACCGGAGCCGGATGGGTCAAAGGTCTGCCGTTGCCCAGCTGCTTCTCCTGCTCTCCTTGATTGCTCTGCTGGCAGCGCCCTTGTCCTCTTTTGCGGAACAGGCGGTATCCACACGCTGGGGCGATGCCGCCGATGCCATCGACAAGTATTTGGATGCGGCGTTCGAATACTATTTGGACGGCGACGCCTCATCCGCCTACAATGCCGTAAACGACGCCTATTTCCGGGTCTACGAAGTAACCGGTTTCGAGCGCCAAACGATGAGCTACATTTCCGGCCCGCGTAAAAACGCTGTGGAACTGCAGTATTCGGCCTGCAAAGGCGCGGTGAAGAAGAGCAATGAGGACGAGGAAACAAAGAAGGAAGTCCGTGGGGCGCTGAACAAACTGAAGGCCATGATCCGCGAGGACGGTAACAAGCTTGCCGTCAAGGACGGCGAAGCCCTGACGGAGACGAAATATTACCTTCAAGGGGAGCTGGTCGGCTACGACCCCTATGCCGACCTGGCGGGGGATACGGATGCAGCCGTGCACTACGCCAATTGGGCAGAGGCCTCCGACGCTGTCGGCGAATTGCTGGATACGGCGTTCACCGCTTACAAGGGCAAGGATTACGAAGCAACGCTTGATAACATCAACACCGCCCATTACAGCGTATACGAAGAATCCGGGCTCAGCCTTAAAATCTACACGGCGCTGTCGTTGGAGGAGCGTGAGGCGGTAGACGCACGGTTCGCGGAACTCAAGGGCATCGCCAGGGGCGAAAAATTCCTGCGCAACGCCTTTCAGCGGGAAACCCGTGAGCTGAAGAATGTGCTCAGCGCCAAAGCCGCCGCCATCGACACGAAGGAGGCGGAAGCCAAGGCAGCCCAAGCTGCGGAAGCGCTTGCGGCTGCCCAAGATACGGAAACTGTTCAAAGCAGCCCAAAGCTGGCGATTTTTTTCGCTTCCTTCGGCATCATCATTCGTGAGGGATTGGAAGCAATCTTGATCATCGCAGCCATCATCGCTTACATGGTCAAGAGCGGTAATGGCTCAAGCTTGAGGAATGTCTACATCGGCGCCGTGGCCGGCATCGCGGCCAGCTTCATCGCGGCCTGGGTCCTGGCCGCCGCCAAGAGCGCGTGGGCAGGCGCCGGCCAATCGCAGGAGGTGATTGAAGGCGTCACTGCTTTGCTTGCCGTATGCGTGCTGTTCTATGTGAGCAACTGGATGATCTCCAAGTCGGAGGCGGCCTCATGGTCCAGCTATATAGGCGGCAAGGTGCAATCCTCCGTGGCGCGGGGCTCGTCCTTCGCGCTGGCGTTCACCGCGTTCCTGTCGGTCTTCCGCGAAGGAGCGGAGGTTGTGCTGTTCTATCAGCCGATGCTCAGCGAAGGCAGCCCGGACATGGTCTGGGCAGGCTTCCTGGTGGGCTGTGTGGTGATGGTGTTTGTTTACCTGGCTATCACAAAGCTGTCCATCAGGCTTCCCATCAAGGTGTTCTTCACAGCGACGAGCATCCTGATGGCCGTGATGTGTGTATCCTTCCTGGGGGCAGGCATCAAGGAGCTGGCAGAGGGCGGCGTGTTCGACGCGGCGCTGCGGGTGCCCGGCATTCCTGAAAACGACGCGTTGCAGGTCCTGGGCATCTATCCGTACCTGGAGACGCTTGTGCCGCAGTTGATCCTGGCCATCGTTCTGCTGATCACCTTCATGATTGCCCACTATCGCGGCAAAATGGTGGTGCAGGAAACGACGATCAGGAAACAGGAAGAACAGCTCCTGTCCCTTTCTTCCGCGGATGTGCAGGCCGCTCCCGGCAATGCGCTATAACCACTGATACCTTCGGGCGGCTGCATTGCCCCGCGCGGTGCATCCTTCCTGGTATATATGGGGAAACACAGTCCGCGTTTACGCGGATGATCACAAAAAGGAGGAAACTTATAATGAAGAAACTTCTTGCTCTGATTCTGGCTGCCATGATGACGCTGGGCTGCACCGCCGCGCTGGCCGCGGAAGAGGTCGGTTTTGATGAATTCCCCATCGGCGAGGAGCAGGATGTCGGCGTTCTGCATGTAGCTGCTGTGTATTTCCAGCCTGTTGAAATGGAGCCCAAGGCGGAAGCCGGCCTGTCCGTGGAGGAGGCCGACCTGCACATCGAGGCTGATATTTCCGCCAACGAGAATGATCTGGGCTTCGGCGTGGGTGACTGGGTTCCCTATCTGACCGTTGACTACAAGATCATCGGCTCTGACGGCAAGGTGGCTGCTGAGGGCACCTTCATGGCGATGGCTGCCAGCGACGGACCGCACTATGGCGCCAATATCGCCCTGCCCAACGCTGATACCTACACGGTAATCTTCACAATCCACAGCTCTGAGGAGAACGGTTATCTGCTGCACGTTGATGCTGAGACCGGCGTACCGGGCCGTTTCTGGACGGAGCCCCTGACCGTGACCTTCGAAGGTTGGGAGTACATTCCGCAGGAGTGGTAATTATTTCCGGCGGGCTAAGGCCTATCAATCATGGACAATCAATACAACCCGCCAAATTTCTACTGACACGCAATCGCGGGGGATTGCGTGTCAGTAGTTTGTCCATAAGGCCTATAACGGGAGGCATACAAGGTGCTGAAGTACATCGTCACAGTCACGGAAGACTTGCTTATTCCGGCAACGCTGATCAGTCTGCTCTATGCGTTTTGCGGGATGGCATGGAACCGCAGGGGCCGGATTTTTCTCTTTGCAGGCATTGGGGTTGGGCTTGCGGCGTCTGCCGTCATGGCCGTTGTGAAAAATACCACCAAACTGATTTACACCAACCAATGGAACCTGTGGATATTTATCGCGACCATCGCCGTCAGCGTGCTGTTTATCATTTTTTCCATGACTTTCGGAAGAAAAAAGCAGCCTCAGTCAAGCGTGGGCGGCATCATTCCCTGCTTGCTGGCGGCTGTTTTATCGGCCCTGCTCATTTTTTATGAGATGCCGGACGTTATGGCTTACCCATTCCTGTTCGATACGGCGGGAAATGGCATCCTCTCGGTGGATTATCTCGTGCGCCTCATTGGATGGCTGCTGGCACTGATCCTTCTCTTTGTTTTCATGCGGTATCTATACCGGTGCGCGGTTTCGCCGCATCACCTTTCGTTGTTGCTGGCCGTTTTGACCCTCGCAACGCTTGCCAACGCCGTGCGCTGCTTTGGGCAGGCGCTTCGCCCATGGCTGACCCGGGCCAAGTGGCTGCCGGGCTTTTTCCCGGACTACAGTAAGGCGGATTATCCGTGGGTGTTCCCGTTTTCCGGCTTTGTAGCCAACAACACGCTGCTGTTCAGCATTATTGTGGCGGGACTGGCACTGATGATTCCCCTTGTGCTGTACCTGCGTCATCTGCGCGTAACGGAACCTTATAGCAATCCCGCGCAGCATCGCAAGCTCAAATCCATTTGCCGGCGCAACCGCCGCCAGGCGGCGGCAGTTTTTGTCTGCTTTATTCTGGCAATTTTGAATTTGACGGTGGTCAGGGCCTATGACAGCCGTGTGATCGAACTCTCCCCGCCGGAGGCGTACACGATTGCGGACGGCAATGTGTACATACCGCTGACGCAGGTTGAAGACGGACACCTCCACCGATTTGAATACATTTGGGAAAATGACGTTGCTATCCGCTGGATCATCATACGCAAGCCCGGCTCCGCCGCCTATGGCGTGGGGCTGGATGCCTGTGAGGTATGCGGTGATGCCGGCTATTTTGAGCGCAATGGCCAGGTGGTTTGCAAGCGCTGCGATGTGGTGATGAACATCAATACCATCGGTTTCAAGGGTGGGTGCAACCCGATTCCCCTGGAATACCGGGTGGCGGACGGGCAGATCATGATCCCGCTTGAAGCTGTGCTTGCCGGCGGGAAAGAATTCAAATAAGGAGATGCGCGTATGTTTTTCAGAATGATCAAGGGCGCTCTCTTCCGCCAAAGGGGAAAGATGCTGCTGATTGCCTTCACCATTGCGCTGGGGGCTTCCCTGGCCACCGCCATGCTCAATACCATGCTGGATGTGGGCGATAAGGTGAATCAGGAGCTGAAAACCTATGGCGCGAACATCACCGTCAAACCAAAGGATTCTTCCTTGCTTGCAGCCATTTATCATGTGGAAGGCGAAAGCGGCGCCGAGCTGAACAAAGCATACCTGCGGGAAGACGAGCTGGGCAAGCTGAAGACCATCTTCTGGGCCTTCAACATTGTGGATTTCTCGCCTTTTCTTAATACGCAGGCTTCCCTGCCCGATGGCAGTACCGCCGAGGTTGTGGGCACATGGTTCAACCACCATCTTGATTTGCCCACGGGCGAATCGCTGGACGCGGGCGTGACCGGGCTGCGCAGCTGGTGGGATATATCGGACGGCGCATGGATCGACCAACAGATGCCCGGCGCGCAGAACAGCGTGATGCTGGGCGCTTTGCTAGCACAGCGCCTTGCGTTGAAGGCCGGCGACCGGCTTACGCTGGCCGGCGCTTCCGCTTTGCGGGAAGTGACCGTGGCCGGCATCTTTGACGCGGGTGGCGCCGAGGATGAACAAATCTATGCGCCGCTGGACCTTGTACAAGCGTTGTGTGACCTTCACGGCAAAGTAGCCTCTATCGAGGTGAGTGCCCTGACCACCCCGGACAATGATCTGGCACGCCGCGCGGCCCAGAATCCCGCGGCACTGTCTATCCGCGATTATGAAACCTGGTACTGCACCGCCTATGTGAGCGCCATCTGCTACCAGATTCAGGAGGTCATCACGGGAGCCGTGGCATCGGCCGTACGGCAGGTGGCGGATTCTGAAGGCGCTATTCTTAACAAGACGCAGCTGCTGATGATACTGATCACGGCGCTTAGCCTGGTCGGTTCGGCCTTGGGTATTTCCAACCTGGTCACTGCCAGCGTGATGGAGCGCTCCCAGGAGATTGGCCTGTTGAAGGCCATTGGCGCGCATGACCGTTCCATTACGGGCCTGGTGATGACCGAAATTCTGATCACCGCACTCACAGGCGGCGTGGCCGGCTACTTCCTGGGTTTCGGCTTTGCGCAATTGATCGGGCACAGCGTATTCGGTTCCGCCATTGAGATGAAGATCATGGTCATTCCCATCGTTGCGGTACTCATCTCTTTGGTGACCTTTGCGGGCAGCCTGCCGGCCATCCGCATGGTGCTTCGCCTGGATCCGGCGCAAGTGCTGCACGGCAGCAAAGCGTAATGGCCACGGCATAAGGAAAAGAGGGCGGATTGCAAACATGAACAGAAGAAAGATGTTCCTGCGAATGATCACCGCGTCATTACTGCGGCGGCGTTCGCGCATGCTGGTGGCGCTGCTGTCCATCGCCATCGGCGCGACCATTCTCTCCGGGCTCGTTACCATTTATTACGACGTGCCGCGTCAGATGGGCGCGCAGTTCCGAAATTACGGAGCGAATATGATCCTGCTGCCCGATGATGGAGAAACGCTGACATCGGACGCCGCCCAAAACGCGCTGACCGCTATAGCGCAGGATCAGCTGGTCGGCGCCGCGCCCTATCGTTATGTGCGGCTGGACATGATAAAGCGCCAGCAGTCGTTTATGGCGGCCGGTACTGATTTTGGGCAGGTACAGAAAACCAGCCCCTACTTCCGTGTGGAAGGCCGTTACCCGGAAAGTGAGCGGGAGGTGCTGGTGGGCAAGGAAATCGCCGAGGCCATTGGTGTAAAGCTCAAAAGCGTTATGGAATTGACCTATAAGCCGGCGGCCACAGCGTCTTTGGGCGGCACACAGGCAGCTGCGCTGGTGCCGGGGGCCACACTCAGCGGCAGCGCGGAAGGCTGGGGCGGCGGCATGGTTTATGTGACCGTGCGGCTGGATGATGAAGCCCGCATCGAATCCGTTGAAGTGGACGCCTCCAGCCAGACGGACGAGATCGGCGGTGCGTGCGCGCAGCTGCCGTTTACCAATCAATTCACCGGCAAAAGCATCCCCGTAGCATCAGGTTCGGATGTGGATGTCCTTTCAGGCGCCACGCTGACTTCCGCCGCCGTAATAGAAGCCGTTAATACTGCCCGCACGGCGGTTGGCACCGCCACGGACAGAACTATCAATTTTACTGTCGTCGGCATTCTTGACACCGGCGGCGACGAAGAAGGCTATCTATTCCTCTCCCTTCATGACATGGCCGCGCTGACGGGCGAAGCAGACAGCCTGGATGTTGTGGAGCTTAGCGTATCGGCGGCGCAGGACGAGCTGGAGCAGTACGTTTCCGCCATCCGGGCGGGAAGCAGCGGCGTGATCCCGCGGCTTGTCAAGCGTGTGACCCGCTCCGAAACAGCGGTGCTGTCCAAGCTGCAGGCGCTGGTCTTCCTGGTTACGGCAGTCGTGCTGCTGCTGACAATGATCTGCGTATCCACGACGATGATGGCCGTGATATCGGAACGGCGCAAGGAGATCGGCTTGCGCAAGGCGCTTGGCGCCTCCGACAACAGCATCCGGGCGGAGTTCCTGGGCGAGGTCCTGTTCCTGGGCGTGCTTGGCGGCGTATTGGGCGCATTGCTGGGCTTCGCTTTCGCGCAGGTGGTGAGCGTGAATGTGTTCGGTTCCTCCATCCTCTTCCAGCCGCTGCTGCTACCCGCCACGATTCTTGTTTCCATGGCCGTCACCGGCGCGTCATGCCTGCTGCCTATCAGGCATGCGGTAGCGATTGACCCCGCGCTGGTGCTCAAGGGCGAGTAAACCCATCCGTCAAGTAAACATAAGGAGAACAAGCATATGCGCCTTCTGGAACTGAAGAACATTTCCAAGATCTATGGCACACTAAAGGCCCTGGATGACGTGAGCATTCACGTTGATCAGGGCGAGTGGATCGCCATCATGGGTCCGTCCGGATCCGGCAAGAGCACCATGATGAACATCATCGGCTGCATGGATAAGCCCTCCATGGGCGAGGTGCTGATGGACGGCATGGATATCTCCAAGGAAAGCGGCAAAAAGCTGACGGATATCCGCCGGGACAAGATCGGCTTGATCTTTCAGCAATTTCACATGGTCAATTACCTGACTGCCGTGGAGAATGTGATGGTCTCCCAATACTACCACTCCATGCCGGAAGAGGATGAAGCGCTGGAGGCGTTGGGCCGCGTCGGCCTGCGGGACCGTGCGCGCCACTTGCCCAGCCAGCTGTCCGGCGGCGAACAGCAGCGCGTCTGCGTAGCCCGCGCGCTCATCAACCACCCGGAGCTGATTCTGGCCGATGAGCCGACCGGCAACCTGGATGAGGCAAACGAAAGCATCGTGCTTGACCTTTTCAGTCAGCTGCACAAGGAAGGGACGACGCTGATCGTCGTGACCCATGATCCTGAGGTTGCCCAAGCCGCACAGCGGACCATTGTGCTGGAGCACGGCCGTGTCGCCCGGGAAATCCACAACGCTGCCTTTGGGAAAAAGGCGGAGTGACACGAGCACGCAGCAGCCCGGACAGCGAAAAAGCGGCATGGAGGCGCGACAATGAAGAACCGGGGCATTTCGATACTGGACTATGTACGGGCGGCGCTCTCACTGCTTATGACCGTCGGTACTTTCACATTCATGCAGCCGTGCGTGCATGCGGACGGGAACTTTGGCACCTGTCACTGGGCGGGACTTGTATTGGCCGGCCTGGGCATCGTTCTAACTGTCCAGGCGGTGGTCGGCATATTTTCCTGCAATGCGAAAATGCGGGAGGGCGTCTCGCTGTCGATGATACCAACCGCGCTGCTGGCCGCGCTGACGCCAGGCGCGGTGATTCCCCTGTGCATGATGGCAACCATGCGCTGCAACACGATCATGAAGCCGGCCGCTGTTTTGATAGCAGTACTCATCGGCGTGCTGTCAGCCGTGGACGCGGTCATCCAGCACAATCGTGGGCGGCAGGAGAAGAAAACATGATAGATATGCGCAGCCTGCCGTTTCGAAACCTGCGCCGCAAGCCGGCCAGAACCTTCGCGCTGCTGGCACTGGTAGCCTTTCTGGCGTTTTCCATCTTTGGCGGATCCATCGTTGTGCTCAGCCTTCGCAGCGGTCTGAATGGCCTGGAGGCGCGGCTTGGGGCGGATGTCATCGTTGTGCCGGCTTCCGCAAAGTCAAAGGTCAATCTGGACAACATGCTGCTGCAGGGCACCACAGGCTATTTTTACATGGACCGTGCCATCCTGGATCAGGTATCTGCCCTCAAGGGCGTTGAGAAAGCGTCGCCGCAAGTATTCCTTTCCTCCCTGCGTGCAGACTGCTGCTCCGTGTCCGTGCAGGTGATCGGCATCGACCAGGCAACGGATTTTACCATCCAACCCTGGATCTCTCAGCGATATCAAAAGGAGCTTGGGGAAAGGGATGTGGTGGTCGGTAGCAAGATCAACGCACAAACCGGCAGCAAGCTGCGCATCTATAACGAGAACTGCAACGTGGTGGCGCAGCTTGAAAGCACCGGCACAGGGCTGGATACGGCTGTCTATACCAGTATGGATACCATCCGCCTGTTAATGAATGCTTCCGAGAAACAGGGCAATAGCCTGAAGATCACCGGCAGCCCCGATGAAGTGATTTCCGCGGTATATATCAAGGTAAAGGGCGGCTATAGCGCACAGGCTGTTACAAACGATATCAATTTGCACATCCGCAAGGTGGAGGCAGTGCAGACGAAAAGTATGCTGACCGGCGTATCCGATAGTCTGGCCGGCATTGCATCAACCGCTGCCGGATTGATGATCTTCCTCTGGGTGCTTGCGTTTGCAATTCTATTTGCGGCGTTCTGCCTGCTGATCAACGAGCGCAAGCGGGAATTTGCCGTGCTGCGCATGGTTGGCGCTTCACGCCGCACGCTCTTAAGCATGATCCTCCAAGAGGCGGCATATCTGAGTCTTTCGGGCGGCGTGCTCGGCATTCTGCTGGGCGCGGCGGTGGTATTCCCCTTTGGCAGCCTGATCGAAAGCCGGCTTGGCCTGCCGTTCCTGACGCCTTCCTTCTGGCCGGCACTGCTTGTGGCAGCGGCCACCCTGCTCATCACCATGGCGGCGGGACCGGCCGCATCCGGCTATGCGGCTTACCGCTTGAGCCGGGTGGAAACCGGTACCATTCTAAAGGAGGGCAACTAAACCATGGCGATCAGGGCAGAGAATATCAGCATGCGGTATTTCCGCGCAACGGGGCCGAGCAATCACTTTCTGGCTGTTCAGCCGGCAGACGTTGCGATTCCGGATGGGTCTCTTACCGTACTGCTCGGCCGCTCGGGCAGCGGAAAGACGACCTTGCTGAACATCCTGTCGGGCTTGCTTACCCCGACGACGGGCAAAGTGTTTCTTGACGATATCGACTTGTATGCTTTGCCGGATGAAGGGCTTTGCGCTGTCCGCAGCCGCCGTATGGGCGTGATTCCGCAGGGCAGGGCGGTGCTGGACACCCTGACGGTGATGGAGAATATCCTTCTCCCCCGTGTGCTGCAGGATAATGGGTTGGCCAAGCAGCAAAAAACAGCGGATGGAACGCAGGACGTAGCCGAAATAGCAGAATTGCTTCTTAACCGTCTTGGCATTGGGCATCTGCACAGCGCCATGCCAGGGGAGCTGTCCGGCGGCGAGCTGCGCCGTATGTCCATCGCGCGGGCCCTGGCACAGCAGCCGGATGTAATCCTGGCGGATGAGCCGACCGGCGATCTGGACGATGAAAGCACAAAAACCGTTCTCGGTCTTTTGCGGGACGCTGCCAATGGCGGTGCCGCGGTGCTTCTTGTCACACACGAAACCGGCGCCCTTGCATATGCGGATGCCGCGTACCGGTTGAACAACGGTGAGCTTTTCCCAACGGGCATAAAAATGGAGATCAACTGACACACCCTTTATCTGATGATGTAATACAGACTCCGCCCGGCTGCATGAAAGAGGTGAGCGAATGAAGAAAGAACAGTGGCAAGCCATCAGGGACAATGGCAAAAACCATGACGGACAATTCCTTTACGGCTTGAAAACAACCAAGACAGTCTGCCGCTCTTCATGCATTGCAAGATCATGCAATCCGAAAAACCTGATTGTTTTTGATACGCTGGAGGAGGCGGTTGCCCAAGGCTTTAGGCCATGCCGCCGCTGCCGGCCTGATCAGAAGGGCTGGAAGGGCATCAAAGTCGAGCTGGCCGATTCCGCCAGGAATTTCATTGAATCGCACTATGCAGAAAAATTTTCACTGGTGACCATTGCGGAAGAGCTGTATGTCAACAGCAGTTACCTGCTTCGTGTCTTTAAGGAGATCACGGGGTATACCCTGCTGTACTACCATAATTACACGCGCTGTCAGGTTGCCAAAATGCTTTTGGCAAGGCCTGAACTCAGCATTGCGTTTATCAGCAGAGAGGTTGGATTCATATCCGCATCGCATTTTACACGCGTGTTCAAAAGCATGTGCGATTGTACGCCGTCCGAATATAGAACAAGATGCCCAAAAAACTTGCTATGATCAGCATGACCGTGGCTATCCTTGCAGGCACGTTTTGAGCTACGAGCCAACAACAACCAGCGCAACGGGGCCGCAAGCGCTTTGTGCCCTTGCGGAATCATCCTCCGATATATTTGCAATACGAGCAGTTAGAACAATGGGAAGTGTGGAAAATGAAACTGAATGCGTCAGGGGAGGATTATCTAAAGACGATCTTGATTCTAAAGAAGGAAAAAGGGTTGGTGCGCTCCTGCGACGTTGCCGGCCGCATGGAATATAGCAGAGCCAGTATTAGCCAAGCCGTGACAAACCTGCGCAATCATGGCCTTGTTACCATGGATAATGATATGTGCCTTCACTTGACGGACGCCGGGCGTGAAATTGCGGAGCGGATGCATGCGCGCCATTGCTTCTTCAAAGAGCGGCTGATTGCGCTTGGAGTAGCCCCGGGGGTAGCTGAAGAGGAGTCTTGTCAGCTGGAGCATATTGTCAGCCAGGATACCTTTGAACGGCTGAAATGCGCATATGAAAAAGGCCGTGCACAGACAGCCATGGATAAATGACATCAACACAAACCGAAGGGGAGACGTAAGCCCCTAAGCCTGCGCCTTGACAAGCCGCTTATGCTCCGCCTGGATACCGGCCAGCAGCTTGGAATCCTCTGTCAGATCCAGCGCCGTCAAGGCCAGGACCTTGGCCCCCAGCAGTATGGAGTCCAGTCCCTTTTGAGAACAGGCCGCCTCTTTCATTTCCTCGCTGTGCCCGGCCACCTTCCTATCGGTGATGCGAATGCCCGGCTGGATGGTGGGTACTACCTGGGATACATTGCCCACATCGGTGGAGCCTTGGGCGCCCTTTTTTTCCGGAGGCGATATGTGCTCGCCCAAGCGTTCCAGATTCTTTTGATAGACTGCGTCAAAGGATGGGGTGGGCACCGTGTTTTCGACCCGGTTCTGGTAAGGCTGCATGCGGCCTTTCGTCCCGGTGGCCAGCGCCGCGCCTTCCACGATCCGCTCCACTTTTTTGTACACTTCATCCAGGCCGGGCACCGTCGCCGCACGCAGGTAGAATTTCGCTTTGGCGTATTCCGGAACAGTGTTGGGGGCATCGCCGCCGTTTACGATGATACCGTGGATGCGCACGTCGCTTGTCAGGTGCTGCCGCAGCGCGTTGATGGCATTGTATACCTGAATCAGGGCATCCAAAGCGTTGATGCCCTTTTCCGGGCTGCCCGAGGCATGGGCCGCCCGGCCCCAGAATTCAATATCCACAGGCGCGCAGCCCAGGGAAGGCCCCGTCAGCAGATGGGTGCCCGAACCGCTGGGGTGCACGCAAAGCGCGGCGTCCACATCGCCAAAGAACCCTTCCCTGACAAAGCTGCCCTTGGCGCTGCCGTTTTCACCGCCTTCCTCCCCCGGCGTGCCATACACCCGCACCTCGCCGCCGGCCTCTTCAGCCACTTGCTTGAGGGCCGCCGCCGCCAAGGACGATGTGGCGCCGAACAGGTTGTGCCCGCAGCCGTGGCCCAGGCCGGCCAGCGCGTCGTATTCCGCCAGGAACACAAGCACAGGCCCGGGTTTTTTGGATTTGTAGACGGCAGAGAATCCTGTGCGGTGTCCGGCCACATCCACCGTCACCTCAAAGCCTTCTTTTTTCAGCTGAGCGGAAAGCCGCTGGCAGGCAAAAAACTCATAATTGCTCACTTCGGGCCGCTCGTGAATATCCAGGGCGATCTTCTGATATTCGGCCCCCGCTTTATCTATATATGCGATAACTTTCTCTCTTACATCCATATGCATTTCTCCTTTTCATCACCCAAAGTTTCCGTTCTCATCGCAATAAACCAGGTGCCCGGGCGACACCTCCCGCATGGCGCACCCTTCCATTTCTTCCCGGGGGACATAAGCGACACGCCGCCTCCGGCGCTCAAACTCCGGGTCCGGCAGAGGAATCGCCGATATCAGGCTTTGGGTGTAGGGGTGCAGCGGGCGGCTGTATACCTCCTGCGCCGGGCCCGATTCCACCAGCCTTCCGCGGTGCATCACGCCGATGCGGTCGGAGATGTAGCGCACCATGGACAGGTCATGGGCGATGAACAAATAGGTCAGCTTTTTTTCTTTCTGCAATTCCTTGAGCAGGTTCACAATCTGCGCCTGGATGGATACATCCAGAGCGGAGATGGGCTCGTCGCAAACCAGCAGGCGCGGCGTAAGCGCCAGGGCCCGGGCGATGCCGATGCGCTGGCGCTGCCCGCCCGAAAACTCGTGGGGGTAACGCGTCATATGTTCCGGGCGAAGGCCGACGGTTTCCAAAAGCTCCCGCACCATCCCCTCCCGCTGTGCGTTCGTTGCGGCAAGGCGGTGGGTGCGGATGCCTTCGGCAATGATATCCTTCACCTTTTTTCTGGGGTTCAGGGAGGCATAGGGGTCCTGAAAAATGATTTGCACCTCACGGCGGAAGCGGAGCGTTTCCTCCCGGCTGCGGATGGTGCTGATATCCCGTCCGTTGTAGCGTATTTTACCGGAGGTGATGGGCAAAAGCTTTACTGCCATCCGCCCGGTAGTTGTTTTCCCGCAACCGGATTCGCCCACCAGGCCAAAGGTTTCGCCCTCATGTATGGCAAAGCTGACGTTATCCACCGCACGCTTTTTCCCGCCGGCGTTTTCATACATGTGGGTAAGGTTTTCCGCCGATAAAATAGGTACGTCATGCATCGCGCCGCTCCCGCCTTTCCAGATATGCCTCCCTGCGCATTTCAATGGCCGGGGGCGGTATGACCTTGGGCGCCCGCTCATCCAGCAGCCAGGTGGCGGCGTAATGGGTATCGCTGACTTTATACAGCGGCGGCTCAAATGCTTCATCCACGTCCAGGGCATAGATGTTGCGGGGGGCAAAGGCATCCCCCGGCGGGGGCTCGATCAGACTCGGGGGCGAGCCGGGAATGGTATACAGCGCCTCATTGCCGCCGTTCAGCGTGGGCATGGAGCTTAGCAGCCCCCAGGTGTAGGGATGGCGCGGGTCGTAGAAAATCTCGTCGGCCAGGCCGATCTCCACAATTTTCCCGGCATACATCACGGCCACCCGGTCGGCCACATTGGCCACCACGCCCAGGTCGTGGGTGATAAAGACGATGGAGGTCCGTACCTTTTTCTGCAAATCCTTCAAAAGCTCGATGATCTGGGCCTGCATGGTCACATCCAGCGCGGTGGTAGGCTCGTCGGCGAATAGCACCTTGGGGTCGCAGGCCAGGGCAATGGCGATCACAATGCGCTGGCGCTGCCCACCGGAAAATTGGTGTGGGTACTGGTGATACCGCTTTTCAGGCTCCTCGATGCCCACCAAGCGCAAAAGCTCGATCACCCTTGCCTTGGCCGTTTTTTTTAAAACGCGGCTGTGCAGGGTAATGGCTTCCCGTATCTGCTTCCCGATTTTCATGGTGGGGTCCAGGGCTGTCATGGGGTCCTGAAAGATCATGGATATGTCGTTGCCGCGGATGCCGCGCATCCTCCGGCGGCCGGCCTTGAGCACATCTTCCTCCCCCAGCAGGATCTCGCCGCCTTCCACAACGGCGTTTTTCGCCAGCAGCCCCATGGCGGCCCGGCAGGTAACGGTTTTGCCGCTGCCGGATTCTCCGACAATCGCCAGGGTCTCCCCCTCGTTCAGGGAAAAGCTGACATCCCGCACCGCGCGTACCCGGCCGGCAAAGGTATCAAAGGAAACAGCCAGATTTTTGACTTCCAGCGTGATGGTCGGCATAGGCATGCTCCTAATCCTTCATTTTGGGGTCGAACGCGTCCCGCAGCCCGTCGGCGAACAGGTTGAAAGCCAGCATGATCACGCAGAGGATCGCGGCGGGGATCCACATTTGGTAGGGGTGGATTTTGAACACCTTGTAGCCGCCGTTGAGCAGCGTGCCGATGGAGGCGTTGGGAATGCGCATACCCACCCCGATAAAGCTGAGAAAGGTTTCAAAGAAAATGGCGGAGGGAATGGAAAACATGGTCCTGACCACCACCATGCCGCTGATGTTGGGCAGCACATGGCTTAACGCGATCCGGATTTCACCGGTGCCAAGGGCTTTTGCCGTCTGCACATATTCCAGGTTTTTGATGCGCAGCGCCTGGGCGCGCACAATGCGGGCCATGGGGATCCAGGAGGAGATGACCATGGCGAAAATGATGGAGGTGATGCCGGGCTGCAATACCAGCAGCATCAAAACCACCAGCACCAGGCTGGGGATGCCGGACAAAATCTCCAGTATCCGCTGCATGGCAACGTCCACCCGGCCGCCCTTCATGGCGGAAAAGAGGCCGTATATCACGCCGATGGTCAAATCCAGCAGCGCCGCGATAAAGGCAATGGTCAGGGAAATGCGGGCGCCGTACAGCGCCCGGGAAAAAATATCCCGACCAAACTCATCGGTGCCAAAGTAAAAATACGTTCCCTCCGGTACCTGGCTTAAAGCGTACCGGTCACGCCACTCCCCCCGAAAGTACGCCTGCCCGTCAAAGCCGTGCATCTGAATGCCAGGTATCTTGGGCGGCAGGTTGGCGTAGGGGATGTTTTGCAGGTTGGGAGGATAGGGGGCGATGACCGGCGCCAGAAAGGCAAGGATCACGATCACGGCCAAAACCGCCAGGGAGCCTGCTGCCGCCCTGTTCTTTTTCAGCCTTCGCCATACATCCTTCATAAAGCTGATGGAGACGTCGCTTTTGGCCTGCTCCTTTGGGGCGGGAGGCCCCTGCCTCAAGCGGAAGCCATCAGCCGGGATGTCCTGAATCCATTTGTTCATTTGCCCGCGCCTCCCAGCCGTACCCTGGGGTCGATCAGCTGATACAGGATATCCGTTACAAAAATCACCGTCACCAGCAGCGTGGAAAACAGGATGGTCATGGCCATGATGGTGTAATAGTCGTTGGAGAGGATTGACTTGGTGAACTGCTCGCCTATGCCCGGGATGGCGAATATGTTTTCCACCACCAGGGAGCCGGTCATCAGGGAAACCATCATCGGCCCCAGAATGGTGATCAGGGGGATCAGCACATTGCGAAGGCCATGGGTCAGGGCCAGGCGTATTTCGCCCATGCCCTTGGCCCTGGCCAACTCGATATAATCGCTGCCGAGCACCTCGATCAACTCCGTGCGCACAAACCTGGCGGCATCCGCCATGGGCGAGATGGACAGCGCCAGGGAGGGCAATATGGTGGAGCGGAAGCCGTCGTTCCACAAGCCGATGGGCAACAGCTTCAGGCCGACGGCAAAAACGGACTGCAGCAGCACCGCTATGACAAAGTTGGGCGCCGAGCGCCCGGCAATGGCAAACAGCGAGCAAAAGGTATCGATCCAGGTGTTCTGCCGCATGGCGGCGATCATGCCCAGGATCACCCCCACCACCGTGCCAAAGGCCACGGCCTGCAGGCCAAGCTGGATGGAGGGGCCCAGGCGGCTGCCAAGCAGCGTCGTCACCTTCTGGTCGGAGAACTGCAGCGAGATGCCAAAATCCCCTTTTACGATATTGCCCATATAGATGAAGTAACGCTCCCAAACAGGGGCCTGGAAACCGTACTTTTCATTGAGCACCGCGACCTGCGCCGATGTCAGCCTGTCCTGGTTGTTATAGGGCGTACCGGGAAGGCTGTTCATCAGAAAAAAGGTGGCGGAGATGATCAGAAAAAGCGTCATGGCCATATAGGCAAGCCGGGTGATGATGAACCTGATCCACCGCTTCATGAAATCCTCCTTCTGGCAAAGACGGAGGGCTATTCTTCCGCGGTTTCTGGGAAGAACAGCCCCCGTGATACTTTCAAGAGCGGAAGGATTACTCCTCGAAATAGGCGCGGGTCACATCAATGGCCGTGCCCAGCACGTGGGTCACATACCCCTTGAGCTTGGGGTTGATCAAATAGGTCTTGGCGGCCTGCACCAGGTTGATCACCACCGCGTTATCCACCAGGTACGCATTCGCCTGGCGCAAATGTTCCCAGCGCAGCGCAAAATCCGTTCCGTCGGCGGTCTCCAGGGCCTTCACCAGGTCGGTGAGCTCCTGGGACTTCCATTGGGCGTGGTTGTGCTCGAAGCTGGTTTCAAACTGCTTGACGTAGGAGGTGGGGTCAAAGTCGCCTGTCCAGCCGCCCAGGGCCAGGTCAAACTTGTAGCTCATCATTTCCTCAAAGCGCACGGAGGAGGGAACGTTGGCCAAATCAATCGTCAGGCCCGGCAGGTTGGTCTGCAGAATGCTTTGCAGGTATTGGCCCACCTTGATGCTTTCATCATTGTCGGAGGTTACCAGCCGCAGCGTAACGCTGGTCACGCCCAGCTCATCCAGCGCCGTTTTGAACAATTTCTGAGCCTCCCCGGCATCGGAAGCCACCAGGACGCCGAAATCCTCCGCGATACTCTTGCCGGTCACAGGGTTTACCGCGATGCCGTCGGGAATGACGCCGATGGCGGGGATGCCACTGCCGTTTAGGATGGCGGCAGCCAGCTCTTCCCGGTTGATGGCCAGGGACAAGGCTTTGCGCAGGTTCAGGTTCTGCAAAAGAGGATTGGAGCTGATGCCCAGTTCCAGGTTGGTCATGCGCAGCGTCTGAATGGAAACAAGGTCTTCCGTGCCGGTGTACAGGGCGATGTATTCGCCGGATACGCTGGTGCCATCCAATTGGCCGGCCTCATAAAGGTTGACGCCGGTGGCCACTTCCTTGACCACCTGGATGCTGATCTCATCAAAGTAGATATTCGCCGCATCCCAGTAGTAGGGGTTCTTTTCAAACTTCCAGGCGATGTTGGTGCCGGTCCAGTCCTTGAGCACAAAGGGGCCGCTGGCCAGCAGGTTGTCCGCCGTCAAGCCGTACTGGTCGCCCTTGCCCAAGGCGAATTCCTTGTTCACGGGGGCCAGCAGGGTGGTGGTCAATTCCGTATTGATGAAGCTGTTGGGCGCGACCAGGGTGATCTCCAGCTCCGTGTCGGACAGCGCCTTGATGCCCAGTTCTTCCACCGCCAGCTTGCCTTCAATGATCTCGGCGGCGTTTTTCAGATAGGTCAGTTCATTGGCGCTCTGGGAGCCGGTGGCGGGGTCCACCACCCGCTGGGCGGCATACACCACGTCCGCGGCGACGATGGGCGTGCCGTCGGAATATTTGGCGTTATCGCGAAGCTTTACGCTGACGGTCAGGCCGTCCTCGCTGATCTTGGGCAGTTCGATGGCCAGGGCGGGGATCACTTCGTTGTTCTGGTTGACGCGGTACAGGGGCTCGGCGAAAAAGCTGATTTCTTCGGAGCTGATCACATCGTAGCTCTTGCCCGAATCCATGGTGGTCACTTCACCGGGAGCTACCCAATTCAAAACCTTCTTGGCCGTCGCGTCCTGTGCGGCAGCGGGAACAGCCAAAGCGCCGGCCAGAATCAGCGCGGCAAGGCACAGGGAAACAAACTTTTTCATACACCATTCAGCTTCTTTCTTTGTCTTTTTGTATTTCTCACTCCA
Source organism: Bacillota bacterium (assembly GCA_023425025.1). Taxonomy (GTDB): domain Bacteria; phylum Bacillota; class Clostridia; order Christensenellales; family Aristaeellaceae; genus JAEWAH01. The sequence goes on along the minus strand of JAFADG010000027.1, from coordinate 45,532 downwards.
TGGCAAAGCTTAAGGCCGGCATCGGTCACAAACCCTGCCCATCCGAACAACCGGTTTCATGGGATCACCTCGTCTTTGAGATTGCTGGATGGATTATAACCCTATTTTCATAGTAAGTCAATATGTATTATATGATTATTTGCTTGTCGCGGGACTATACGAATTTGATTTTCTCAGTTTTCTCCGCGCGGATCACCTTGTGATCCTGTATAATCAGCGTCACGGTCCCGTGTTCCACTTCCCGGATATAGCGGATCACCAGATCAAGGTTCTTTTCTGAAATAGCGTCTTCGAAATCTTTGGGCTTTCGCACCGGCTCTTCCATATCTGATCTGCTCCTTTTCTGTTCGGCCTGAATGCTTCCAGGTGGACGTGCATGCGAAATGACAGGAACAACAACAGTCCACGGCAGGTTCACACATATCTTTCACCTCCTTTTGAGCCCGGTGCGGTCTTTGTGCAAAAGTTTTTGTGCAAGAAACCCAACCACAAAAAATTAATACTAAACATACAGGATAGATAGGATTTAATCCTTGTGAGGATTTTATATGCTTGCCATCAGATTGTCAATACAGGAAAAAAGGTATTGACAAATCTTTTTTTGCAGCATAGAATGGGTACCAATTAAATACCTTTATTCATATCTGATTAGTGTGTATTAATCAGACGGCGCGACTGACCAGACATCTGGAGGTCGGACCAAGACGATTTGTTTTGTTCCGGCCTCTTTTTTTATGGCCTGCACGCGACATCAGATGCGACAGCACCAACCGGCATCTTAAGAAAGGGGACACTGCGATGTCCGACTTCATCGAACGGGCGAAATTCTCTTGTGCATTAGGCGGCGCGCTGACCACCATTGAAGGCATTTCCCGGGCGATACCCATTGTTCACGCGGCCGGCGGGTGCGCCGCGGCGCTGTCGGGCACATACAACCTGGCCGCGGGGTACCGGGGCATCGGCTATTGCGGGGGCAATATGATCCCCACCACGAACATCGCGGAAAACAACGTCGTGTTCGGCGGCGAGGAGCGCTTGGCCGAACAGATCGAGAACACCCTCACAGCTATGGACGGCGACTTGTATATCGTCGTCTCCGGCTGCCAGGTGGAAATCATCGGCGATGATACCGTGGCGGTAGCCAGGCGCTACCGTGAGCGCAACGTGATTGGCGCCTCCACGCCCGGTTTCTCCGGCAACACTTACCGGGGCTACGACGCGGTGCTGGAAAGCCTGATTCAAAACGTGATCGAAAAGACCGATGTGAAGGACAAAAAAACGGTCAACATCCTGGGCGTCGTGCCGGGGCACGATGTGTTCTTCAAGGGTAACCTGGATGAGTTGAAGCGGCTGCTTGGCCTCATCGGCATTAAGGCCAACACCTTCTTCGCCACGGGCGACAGTGTGGCCGATATCCGCACCTACGGCGGCGCGGCCTTGAGCATCGCCTTATCCCCCCTGGCCGGCATCAGGGCGGCAAAGGCCTTTGAACAGACCCACGACATTCCCTGGATTCAGTCGGAAATCCCCATCGGCCCCGGCGCGACGGCGGAATTTTTGCGCACGGTGGGCAGCGCGCTGGAGGTGGATGCCGCGCTGGTGGAAAAGGTGATCGCCAGGGAAAACGAGGTGTACTACTCTTTCCTGGAGCGGGTGGTGGACATCTACTCGGACCTGGATTTCCAGCGGTTCGCCATTGTTGCCGCCGACAGCTATTATGCCCACGCGCTGACGCGCTTCCTGGCCAACGATTTGGGCTGGGTCCCCTTCCTGACAGCCATTCATGACGTCGAAGATGAAATCGGGCAAATCGAATACGAGGCCCGCTTCGCGGATATCGACTGCCCGAATAAGCCTACGATTCTCTTTGAACACAACGCCTCCAAGGTATTGGACGCCGTGCGCGGCGCCTGGCCCCGCAACCACAACGAAACCTATTACAGCCCCCTGGCGCCGGCCTATGTGGTGGGCTCGGTCATCGAACGGGGGCTTGCCGAAAAGCTGGGCGCGGGCTTTTTGTCCGTGGCCTTCCCGGTCAGCAACCGGGTGGTGCTCAACAAAAAAGTCGCGGGCTTTGCAGGCGCGCTAAGCCTGGTGGAGGATTTGCTGACGAATCTTGTATCAAGCAGATGACCGCCGCGACGCCCGCCCACGCGGGCAGAAGGAAGGGAGGAAACATCCATGTCCAAGTACTCGGATGAATTGAAATATGGCTTTTCCGCCACCCGTGTTCCCCCGGTGCGGGAAACACGCATCGGCGTGTGCTCCGCCTACTGCGGCTCCTGCGGGGCTTTAAGGCAGGATGTACAGGCCGGCTGCGCGCAGCTTCAAAGGCGCAAGTTTGACCAGAGCGGCGGCTGCCAGTTGAACCTGGCCTGCGGCATCGTCTCCTCGTTCACCAACGTGGTAATGATCACCCATTCGCCCCTGGGCTGCAACTCCCGTTATGTGGGCATGGCCGGCATGCGCAAGACCATGCGGGCCTCCAAGGGAAAAAAAGACGAGGAGCTCATTTGGCTGCACACCAATATGGATGAGTTGGATGTGGTGCAGGGCGGCATTGAAAAGCTGCGCCGGGCGATTTTGTACGCGCAAAATGAGTTCCATCCCGATGCCATCGTCGTCGCCAACGGCTGCGTGCCGGGCATTATCGGCGATGATATCGATACGCTGATCGAGGAATTGCAGCAGCAGGTGACCGCCAAGCTGGTACCCGTCCACTGCGAGGGCTTCAAAAGCCGCTATGTGGCCTCGGGCTACGACAGTGCCTACCACGGCGTGCTGCGGTACTTGATCGATCCCGTACAGCGCTATGACCGGATTTTGGAACATACCGGCGCGGCCCTGGATGAAACTGCGGCCAGGGAGCGGCATGTGCAATCGAAGACCGTGAACCTGTTCAACGTGGGCTCCAACAGCAACGGCGATGAGGTGGAATTGACCCGCATCGTGCGGGCGCTGGGCCTGAACCCCCGCTTTCTGCCGCTGCACGCCACGCTGGATGAGTTGCGGCACATCGGCGAGGCGGCGCTGAACGTATCCGTCTGCGCTACCCACGACGATTACCTGCTGGGCCATTTGAAGGAAAGGTTCGGCACGCCTTATATCATCGACACGCTGCCCATCGGCATCAAGAACACCAACCTGTGGCTGCGCAGGATCGCGGAATTCTTCCATCTGGAAGAAGAGGCGGAGCGGGTGATCGCCTTTGAAACAACCGCGCTGAACGAAGCGCTGGAGCCGTACAAACAAACGCTCCAAGGCAGGCGCGTATTCGTGGGCGGCGGTGAAACCCGCATTTTGACCACCGCCGAATTCTTCCACTCCCTGGGCATGGAGCTGGTGGGCGTAAAGGCCCACAACGTGGACCGGTTTGTGGAGGACATTCTGGAAGAAGTAACGGACGAAAGCCTGTTCATTGAGGTAGCAGCCGGCATGCCGGCAGAGGAGCTGAACATTTTAAGCAAGCTCAAGCCCGATCTGTACTGCGGGCATCTGGGCGCCAACGGCTGGGTGGCCCGCCTTGGCATACCCAACCTGCCGCTGTTCGGGCAAAGCCTCAGCTACATGGGCTATTCCGGCGCGCTGGAGCTGGCGCGCAGGGCCGACAAAGCGCTGCGCAACACAAACTTTGCGCGCAACATTGCCAAAAACACCAGCCTGCCGTTAAGCCGTGCCTGGATGGAAAGCGATGTGCGCAGCAACATCAAGGAGAGTGAAAGCGCATGAGCCGCATTGTGGATAACCTGACGCAATTGATCGGCGATACGCCGGTGCTGCGGCCAAATGCCTTCAGCCGCCTGGCGAAACTGACAAGCAGCGAGCTTTTGTTCAAGCTGGAAGCCTTCAATCCCTTAAGCAGCGTCAAGGACCGCATTGCCTTTGCTATGATCGAGGACGCGGAGAAAAAAGGGATATTGAACGCGGACAGCGTGATCATTGAGCCCAGCTCCGGCAATACGGGCATCGGGCTGGCGTTTGTGGCCGCGGCAAAGGGATACAGGCTTGTGATCGTTATGCCGGACAGCATGAGCGTGGAACGGCGCGGGCTTTTAAAAGCCCTGGGAGCGGAGCTGGCGCTGACACCCGGCGCACTTGGCATGAAGGGCGCGATCCGCCGGGCGGAGGAGCTGCGGGTCCAAATCCCCGGCGGGGTACTCCTCCAGCAGTTTGACAACCCGGCCAATCCCCGCATCCACTATGATACCACGGGGCCGGAAATCTGGGAGGCTACCGGCGGGCGCATCGACATCCTGGTGTCCGGCGTGGGCACCGGCGGCACCGTCACCGGGGCGGGAAAGTACCTAAAGGAAAAAAAGTCTTCCATGCAGATCGTCGCCGTGGAGCCCTTTTCCTCCCCCGTTCTTTCCGGCGGCACGCCCTCGCCCCATAAAATTCAGGGCATTGGCGCCGGCTTTTTCCCCAAGGTGCTGGACCTTGACATCGTGGATGAAATCTACAAGGTGCAGGACGACGAGGCCATAGACACCGCCCGGGTCCTGGCGCGGGTGGAAGGGCTGTTGGTGGGCATCTCCTCCGGGGCCGCGGCATTTGCGGCGGCGCAGGTCGCCCGCCGTAAAGAGAACGCGGGCAAGGTCGTACTGGCGGTGCTGCCCGATACCGGCGAACGCTATCTGACCACGGACCTTTTCCGGGAACTGCCCGAGGAAAAGAGCAAGTACTGGTATGCGTAAAACCAATCGTGTCAGGAAAGGGGGCATGCGTTTTGACGTACCGCATCGCGGCCGGAACCATTGACGGCATTCATGTGACCGAGCATTTTGGCCGATGTAGGCAGGTGACCATTCTGGAAGCCTCGCAGGAAACGGACGGGATAACGGCTGTCGAAACGCGCCTTTTGCCATCCTCCGCCGGCTGCGGCGCGGGCCATGATCCCGCGGCCATCGCCGCCAAGCTGGATGCGCTGTCTGATTGCCACATCATTTTGATGGCGCAAATCGGCAGCCAAAGCGAAAAGCAGCTGATCCACCGGGGATTCATCGCCCTGACCTTTGATGGTCTGCTGGACGACGCCCTCCTCCGTATCCGCAAGGCATACCGCAGCCGCACATTTCAAGAAACGCTTGCGCGGATTTGTGTGGAAACAGACGAAAGGAAGTAAAGCGATATGTCCGATGCATTATGCACCCAGGTTCAATCAGAGGCTGCTCAAGACGCCATACAAGCCCAACCGGAAGCGGCAAGCCGCTTTCATTGGCACATGCTGCTGCCCCTTATCGCCGTTGTGATCGCCTTTGCCCTGGAGGTGCTGCTGCCCAACCATGCAAAGCTGCGCAACCCCGACTACAAGCATTTTCAGGTGCTGCTTATCGGCCTGTTCGGCCTGTTCGCCCTGTTGACGGTCGCGGCCTATTATGAAGCCCCTGTCCGCAAGGCGGTGTCCAGCCGGGCTGCGCTAAGCGCTGCGGTCCTGCTGCTGGACGGGTTCCTTCTGCAATACCTGCCTCAGGTTGGCGGCAGTGAATTTGCAGGGTTCCAGTACGGCATCGCCGTCATCGCGGCGGGGCTCACACTTCTGACCGCGGCAAGCTTTACCAATGAACGCGCCCGTGCCGTTGCACAGGCGCCGGGCTGGCCGGTTTTTGCCCTGTCGCTGACGCTTTTGTTCGCGGCGGTGAAGCACGAGGCCATCGCGGCCACCGCCGATCCATTTTTAGAATCCCTGCAGTACGCGCTGATCGTGCTGAGCGTAGCCGCGCTGGCGCTAGGGCTGACGTTGCTGCTGGTCAAGAACCTGCGCAAGGCGCTTTCCCACCGGGCCCTTTTTATCGCGGCGCTGATTTTGCTGCTGGGCATCCTCAACGTTGTGACCGCCAAGTTCCTTTTGCTGCCCCAGGTGTATTTCCCCAGCATCTCCCGGGTGATCCAGGTGTACGAGGAGGAGTTCAACGCCCTGTTCCTGGACTACCTGGTCAGCTCCTTCGTGCTCTTATGCCAGGGCGTGGGCGTGGGCCTGCTGGTTGGCGTCTTAACGGGCGTGCTGGTGGGCTGGAACCAGCGGTGGAACTACTGGGTCAACCCCCTGGTGCGCATTCTGGGCCCCATCCCCACTTCCACCTGGATCCCCCTGGCGTTGGTAGCCTTTTCCACCCCCCGCAGCGCGGCCATATTCGTCATCGCCTTTGGCGTGTGGTTTCAAATTTCCATACTCACCGCCTCCGGCATTCAAAACGTAAAGAAGACGTATTACGAGGTTTCCTCCACGCTGGGCGCTTCCGATTTGCAGAACCTGTTTCACATCGCCATCCCCGACGCCCTTCCCTCCATCTTCCTGGGGTTGTTCAACGCCACCTGCTCCTCCTTCGCCGCGCTGGTGGTGGCCGAGATGCTGGGGGTGAAAAACGGCATCGGCTGGTACATCAACTGGCAAAAGGAAATGCTTGCCTACCCCGGCGTATACGCGGGACTGGTGATTATCGCGGGGTTCTGCTATATGTTCATCACCATACAGTTCAAGCTCCGGGATAAATTGCTCAGGTGGCAGAAGGGGGTCATCAAATGGTAACGGCAATGGCAGACGTGACCTATGCTTCCGCCTCCACCGGCGAAATCGCCGCCAGTGACGTCAGCCGGGTGTTTACGCAGCCTGACGACAGCGAGGTTATCGCGCTGAGCAAATTGAGCCTGACCATACGCCCCGGTGAATTCGTCAGCCTCATCGGCCCGTCGGGCTGCGGCAAATCCACTTTCCTAAGGCTTGTGGCAGGCCTGATTTCCCCCACCACCGGCGCGCTGTACCTGGATGGCGAACCCATCGCGGGCACCAGCGCCGCCCGGGGCCTGGTATTCCAGGACCCCACCCTCTTCCCCTGGCTGAACGTGTATGACAATATCGCCTACGGCCTGAAAATCCGCAAGGTATACAAGGAGCGCCAGAGCGACGTACAGCAATTCATCGACCTGGTGGGCCTGACCGGATTCGAGCGCAGCTATCCCCATCAGTTGTCCGGCGGTATGGCCCAGCGGGTATCCTTGGCCAGGGCGCTGGTCAACCATCCCAAGGTGCTTTTGCTCGATGAGCCGCTGGGCGCGCTGGATGCCTTTACCCGCATGAACATGCAGGATGAGATTTTGCGCATCTGGAAGGAGCGGGGCACCACCATGATCATGGTGACCCATGACGTGGACGAGGCCATTTACATGGCCGACCGGGTTTTTGTCATGACCCAGCGCCCCGCGAAGATCGAGCAGGTCATCGACGTGGAAATCGGCCGCAACCAGAACCTCGGCCGCAGCCGCGATGATTTTGACTTCTTGAAGCTGCGGGCAAAGATTCTGCAAATTCTTAACTTTGCCGGTGAAAAACGGGCCCCGGAATACAATTTGTAATCTCAAAGTAAACGCCCCGCGTTTACATAGAAAAAACAACGTACAAGGAGGCAGCCCCATGAAACTTCGGAAACGTAAATCATTCCTACTGGCGGTGCTCATGATCCTGGCCCTTGCGATCCCTGCATTGGCGCAGGAAGCGGCAACAACAGACCCGATCAACGGCGAAGAGCCCTACACCGTAAAGGTATTGTACGGTACCGGCCTGTGCGGCGTGCCCTTCCACATCGCCAAGCAGCTGGGTTTTTTCGAAGCGGAAGGCCTGGTGGAAGGCGTTGACTATACCTTCTTCAAAAGCGACACGGCGCAAAATGAGCTGTTCGCCACCGATAACCTGGACGTGGGCAATGCCCTGCTGGCCTCCAAGCTGGCGCCGCTGGACAACGGCCTGGAAGTGAAAACGGTGGCCGGCTTGCACACCGGCTGCATTCAGATCCTGGGCCGCACTGAGGGCGGCATCAAGACGCTGGAAGACCTGCGGGGCAAAAAGATCGGCGTGAGCCAGCTGGCCGCCTCGGGCCACATTGTGACCCAGCGGGTACTTTCCAACCTGGGCATCGGCGTAACGACTGACAATATGGAGGTCGAGTTCGTCGTCTTCCAGGCCGCCGAGCTCCCCCTGGTGCTGGAAAACGGCGCCGTGGACGCCATCGTCACCGAAGACCCTACCGCCAGCACGCTCATCGCCGACGGCGTGGCGGTCAGCCTGTACAACTACGGCGTATCCGATTATCTGAAGGACGAATATTGCTGCACCCTGTGGGTCAACTCCAAAACGATCGAGAAATACCCCTACCAGGTGGGCCGCGTGGTCAACGCGATCCTGAAGGCCAGCGCCTGGGTTGACGCCAACCGCCACCTGGCCATCGACATCCAGATGGAAAACGGCTGGAACCCCAACGGCGCCCAGGGCAAGCGCGAATACGCTTATAAGGCCATCGACAATTTCAAGTACCTGCCCTCTGTCAGCGGAGCACGTGACGCGCTGCGCCGCAACATCATTGAAATGCAGGAACTGGGCCTGGTCCGCAAGGAAACCGACGCCGAAGCGCTGGCCGCGACAGCCTTCCTGGCATTGCCCAACGTGCCGGATACGTACCTTGGCCAGGACATCGTCCCGCCGCTGGATCCGTACCAGTTCGTATCCACCCCCAAGCCGTAATAACAAACATTGGCGGAAAGGAAATAATGCGCTGTTATGAAAAAGCTCAAGCAGATCGCAATCTACGGAAAAGGCGGCATCGGCAAATCCACCACAACCTCCAACATATCCGCCGCCTTGTCCAAGCTGGGATATAAGGTGATGCAGTTCGGCTGCGATCCCAAAAGCGATTCCACCAATACCCTGCGCGGCGGAGAGTACATCCCCACTGTCCTGGACACTTTGCGCGAAAAGCAGAATGTCAAGGCCAGCGATGTGATCTTTGAGGGGTTCAACGGCATCTACTGCGTAGAGGCAGGCGGTCCCGCCCCCGGCGTCGGCTGCGCAGGCCGCGGCATCATCACCGCGGTAGAGCTTTTTAAGCAACAGCGCATCTTTGAAAAATTGGATCTGGATTTTGTACTGTACGACGTGCTCGGCGATGTGGTGTGCGGCGGGTTTGCCATGCCCATCCGGGAAGGCATCGCCGAGCACGTGTTCACGGTTTCCTCCGCCGACTTCATGGCGGTGTACGCCGCCAACAATCTGTTCAAGGGTATTTCCCGGTATTCCAATGCCGGCGGCGCGCTGCTGGGCGGCATTATCGCCAACTCCATCAACCAGCCCTACCACAAGCAGATCATTGACGACTTTGCGGAACGCACCCACACGCAGATCATGGCCTATGTGCCCCGCTCGGTCACCGTCACCCAGTGCGAGCTGCAGGGAAAAACGACGCTGGAAGGCGCTGCGGATTCCAAGCAGGCGGATGTGTACACCGCATTGGCCCAGCGTATTGCCGGGCATGAGGTATCCACCACACCTTCACCATTGGATGTGGCGGAGCTTCGCACTTGGGCCTCTGGCTGGGCGGATCAGCTGCTGGCCGTTTCCCGCAGCGCGGCGGAAAGCGACGGCCAACATATATAAAAAGGCATAAGCTTTTTCAGATATATTGGGTTTTTCTCATTGGAAGGCGGGCGATATCATGGAACAGCCAAAATGGGCAACCAAAGAAGGCAAGGATCTTTCGCAAATGCACCCCTGCTTTTCCATCGGCCGCAAAAATGGCAAGGGGCGCATCCATCTTCCGGTCAGCCCAACATGCAATATTGCCTGCCGGTTTTGCAGCCGTGTCAGAAACAATTGGGAGGAACGGCCTGGTGTAACCGACCGCGTGGCAACACCGGAGGAAGCGCTGGAAACGGTGGAAAAGGCGCTGGCCCTTTCCCCGTGTCTTAGCGTTGTGGGCATCGCCGGACCGGGCGACGCGCTGGCTTCTGATTACGCATTGGAAGCCTTCCGGCTGGTAAAGGCAAAATTTCCTTACTTGATTCTGTGCCTTTCCACCAACGGGCTGCTCCTGCCGCAAAGGATACACGAGCTGATAGAGGTGGGCATTGATACGCTGACCGTTACCGTCAACGACATCGACCCCGAGCGCCTATCCCGGCTGTGCGCCGGTATTGTCTATGAGGGGGAAGCGCTGTCCGGTAAGGACGCTATGGCGCTGTTGATCCGCAACCAGTTGGAGGGCATTCGCCTGGCCGCGGAGGCAGGGATAGTTGTCAAGGTGAACACGGTGCTTGTGCCCGGCATCAACGGACCGTTTATCGCAGATATCGCCAAGGCCGTAAAAGAGGCCGGCGCGCATCTGTACAACATTATCCCGCTTATCCCGCAAAATGAACTGTCGGGTGAAGCCATTCCCACCTGCTCTGAAATTGCCCTTGCCCGTATGGCGGCACAAAAGTATATTGAAGTTTTTCAACATTGCCAGCATTGCCGTGCGGACGCCATCGGCGTGCCGGGGGAAACGGACCTGCGCGAAAAAATCAGCCCGCGCAGGATTGCGGCGGCGGAAACCTTCTCCCATGGATGACAGACAGAAGAGGTGTGTTCCATGTCCCAGCGCATTGCAATCGCGACCACCTACGGGGAGTTTGTCGATACCCACTTTGGCCGTGCACGGCAGTTTACCATTATGGATGTGGACGGGGCTGGCTGCCGGTTTATAGACACGCGGCAGGTGGAACCGGCGTGTGTTGACTTTGATCATTCCCAGGAACGCTTTGACACCATTTTGAACGTTCTTTCCGACTGCGAAAGCGTTTTTGTCAGCCGCATCGGTTTTGGCGCGGCCCGGTATTTGGCATCAAAGGGCTTCAAGGTATTTGAGACGCCGTATCTCATTGAGGATGTTATGACAAAGCTTGTGGCGGGAGAGTCGCTGGAGGAGCTGTAATAAGGCCGGTATCATTTTGATATTATCAGCAGAAGAAGCCGGTCATAACTGACCGGCTTCCTTTGGCATCCATGGAAGGACTGCAGCACCTATTCCGTATATTGAAATCTGACTGCAAAGCGGGATTCGAGCACAAAAGCCGCCGCCCCAAATTCTTGATTATGACCATGCGCCTGATTGCCGTTGGTTACGGTGTGAACAGCTTCAACGGGGACGGTGGCTTTACCCCTTTCAACTTTTTCTCCTATTTGTTTGGGTCGCGCTTGGGAACGCTGATCTGCGCCGCCAGCTCCTCCGCCGGCAATTGGCCCGTATAGAACTTCACCAACGCGTCCTCGTGCATCGTGTACGTCCGCATTGGCGCAAAGCATACTGTGCCCGTATAGTCATCCAAGTCTTTCAAATATCCCGCTGTGACAGTTGAGGGGGAGTCAACCTCTTTGGGATTGAATGTTCTGGGCATTACATCCGTTAATAGATCCGCATTCCCCAGCCCGCCCAGGCCTCTGTCTTTAAGGTCATTTTCCATACGGCCGATGATCTCATTTAGCCACGGGCTGTCCGCACGAACGACAGATATGCTTGCAATTCCCCGCATCAGCTCGGGCTGGTCGCTGGTGATACGGAAAGGTACGGTGTGGGACAAGCCATAGTCCCTGCCGGCGTTGTAACGATCCCCGCCATCGTAGTTTTCAAACAGCTGCAGCATGTTTGGGCGCTCCTTATCACTTTGCTCCGCTGCAGATAGCCGCAGGCCGATGTCCTGTGTGCGCTTGAGCAGCGCGATGAACTCGGGCGTATTGAAGTTCAGCGTTTCTCCCGCAGCATATTGCTGCATCTCCCACGTGTTGATCAGCATATTAAGCAGCCAACGAACGTAGCGGTTCTTTCCCGTATAGCGCATGTTCGCAACACAGATATTCGTTTCGGGCTTTTCCTTGATTCGTTCCATCCATTTTTCCAGAAAAGCCAGCAGCTCCGTGTAGCTCCCAGGTACAGCCTCTTTCGTTAAGCCCGCCGCATCCCAAGCGTCCTGCCGCCAATACATCGGTTTAAAAGTCACGATCCCGTCTAGTCCAGCAAGCCCGACGATTTTGCCATCTTCGGTGGTGACAAGTTTCTTGATGTCAGGGCGCAGGCGGTCCGTCCACGCCCGAATGATCTCGCTGCCCGACAGGTCCGCCAGCAGGCCGGCGTTTTTTGGCGCTAAAAAATCGTCACTGTCGGTGCGGAAGGTATAAAGATCAGGGGCGTTATCGCCTTTCACGATCGTCATGTAGTCATCCCAGCCGTAGTGGGGCATGGTTGTCTGTATGCCGTGATCCTCCCAATAGTCGGTTCCGGCGACCGCACTGCCCAGCCGCAGGGGCGGCCGGGTATCTTCCGCCAGTGCAGCCGAAGAAAACGCAATGCATATCATCAGCAAAAAAGTGAAAATGTGCTTCATAGATTCCTACCTCCTGATATAGTCAAGCCGGATGAAGAAAGCGATGCATTCGGCCTGCCATAGGTTTATTTCAGAGAAATCTTTACCGTTCCGTCTGTCACAATCAGACTGTCCGGCAGCGTTTCCAGCGAGGTCATGGTCTCCAGCTTTACTGTGGGCAGAACGGCCGTTACTGCAGAGCCGGACGACATATTGAGGCCAGCCGGCAGAGCATTCCCTTCCCCGTCGCAAAGGACCAGGCCATACGGCACGCCTGTCGCCGAATCCGCGGTTTTGCCCTCTTTCATGGTAAAGGTGCTGGTCAGGTAGATGCCTGTGGCATACTGCTGCGCGTATACGCTTACCAGCTTCAGCCTGTCCAGCTCGGCGTCGCCTTCCGGCAGATAGGTCTTTTCGGCCAGCAAGGGAGCCACGGGGAGCGTAATATTCTCACGAATCTGCCACTTGTCAATGATGTCTCCCGTGCTTGGGTCGAACTGCGTTACAGACATGTAGAGGGTCACGGGCAGCTCGTCCTTGACCGATTTTGACGCAAGCATGGGCATGTTGAAGTATACGATGGAGCCGTCCTCGCTCCACATTGCATCCTCCATGCCTGAGCCTCCGTCATACTCCTGGCCAATCTCAGCCAGCGCACGAATGCCATAGAGGGGCAGGTTCAACTGCTTGGCGGCATCCAGCCAGCTGAGGCCGGAATCCAGATTGTAGCGCTCAAGCACCGTGCTGCTGATGGAATCGACTGCTTCGTAAACATTCGTATCATCTGCGTACAGCACCTCGGAGCCATCCGTGGTGTGGATATCGGCAGAACTCATTACAAAGCGTTTGTCTGCGAGCAGTTGATTGAACGTAAAGGTCATGGGGCCGACCATAAACTGCTGCGGCTTAGTAGCATTCAGCGCCTCCCGCGCAGTCTTGGGTACGGTGACGCCAACCCTCTCTTCCAAATAATCTATCCAACCTAATTGGGTTGCCGCAATAGCGACCGCCAAGGTTGTGAGTATCAGCAAGATGGCAAGAACCAATCCAAACGATAGCTTCTTTTTCACTTTGATTTCCCCTTCCTCGTCCTTTCGGATGCGCTGCACGAGGAAGGGATCGCCCTGCAGACCGGAAAAGCACGTATCGACAGTACGGACGATCTTTTCCCGCACTTGCTGTTCAGTCACGCAAACCGCCTCCCTTCAATGCGCCTCGCAGCCTTTCCTTGGCCTGTTTTAATCTGTGAGAAACGGTGACTTTGGAAATTCCAAGTATTTTGCCAACCTCCGCAATCGTCATTCCCTGATAGTAGTAAAGCAGCAAGACTTCCTGCAGCTTGCTTGGCAAACCCATCATTTCGATGGCCAGAGAGCTGTCATCTTCCCGTGGGACAACAGATTCTTCTACCAGCAGCTCTGGCGTTATGCGCCGGTCCATATGTTTGAACCAGCCTGAACGCTGCATATCTCGGCAAGTGTTGACGGCGATTTTCATCAGCCACGATTTTTCGCTGCACTCTCCGCGAAAATTCTCAATGCTTTTATACGCCTTGAGATATGTTTCCTGCACCGCGTCCTCTGCCATGGCTCTATCCTTTAGACAGACATAGCACATACGCAGCAGCGCGGTTTGGTATGCTGCCACAAGATGATCAAATTGCGTTTCATGGATGATGTCCGGGCCCTTGACAGCTTCCATCTGCGCATACCTCCTTACATCCTTATAGACGGATGGCGTATATAAAACAATAAAGGGGAGGCAAAATTTAGTATTTTGACAATCCCATAAGGCGAGGTGCTCTTGCCCGAAACACTACAAAGGGAGCCGTGCAGTTTTTGCGTCGGCTCCTTTTGCATATCAAGGAGATTACTTATGCCAATCATCAATTAGAAAGGACAATACCCGTACCTATTTTATAAGGTAGAACGCCGGCATTCAATAACTGTCCAGCCTCAACCGGCAGGAAGCCCTGGCCATCAGCGTGGGCTGCAGCTTGTTGATGGCGCCCTCCGCCGGCTCCGCCTCGGCGCGGATCAGGCGCAAAAGCTCCAGCATGCTTTGTTTGCCAAGCTCATTTACCGGGCTGTGCACCGTCGTCAGCGCCGGCACATAGGTCGCCGCCTGGCCCACATCGTCAAAGCCCACCACGCTCACCTGCTCCGGCACGCCGATGCCCGCCTCCTTGAGCGCGGTAATGCAGCCCCAGGCCATCTGGTCGTTGGCGCAGAAGAACGCGTCCGGCAGCGGCGTTCCGCGCAGGAACATCCTGCGCATTTCCCCGTAGGCCAGCAGCTCTTCAAAATAGCCGTGCAGCAGCCACTGCTCCTGAATGGGCAGGTGGTTGTGCCGCATGACATCGCAATAGGCGCGGTAGCGCTGATCGTCGTCATAGCTGGGCAGGCCGTGCATGAAGCCGATGCGGCGGTGCCCCTGGTGGATCAGGTAGTTCATGGCCAGCGTCACGCCGGCGTAGCTGTCGATGACCACGCTGGATATGCTTTCCCCCGCGTATTCCCGGTCGATCAGCACCAGGGGGGTATCGCAGGCGGCAATCTGACCCACGGCGGAGATTGAGAGCTTTTCGTTGAACACGATGGCGCCGGCCACCCCGGAGGCCAGGATTCTGGCGCAAATCTCATCGCTGGTGTTTTTTTCGTTGCTGACAAAAATGTTCAGCATGAAGCCCGCGATGCTGCACTGCATGTGAATGGCCTGGGCCAGGTTGGTGAAGAACTCGCCTTGTATGCTGGACAGAAACAACCCAATGGTATCCTTGCGCCGGCCCTTTAGCGCCCGCGCATTGATGTTGGGGATATAGTTCAGCTTTTTCATGGCATCCTGGACAGCCTGGCGCGTATCTGGACGGACAGTTTCCACCCCGTTGAGCACCTTGGAAACCGTCGAAATCGCCACGCCCGCCTCCCGGGCCACATCCTTGATCGTTGTAATCATTGCTTCTCCTCAGCCAAGTGTGATGTCAAGGCGCCGGATGCGGCCATCCCGCAGCGCAAGCCCCTCCGCCAGCGTATCCCCGTCCATTACGCGCTCCGCACCGTCCAGCGTATAGGCAATTTTGCGCACTTTGGCGCCGCCCTGGCCATAGGTGTTTTTTCGCGAGGGATTGATGTACCTTACGCGGCAATGGGAAAGGAGCTGAAAGCCCGCCTCCCCATTTTCGTCAAAGAGCCAGGCGGAAAGCCTGGGCGCGAAGCGGAAGCTGAGCGTGCCTTCCTGCATTTCAAACCCGCCGTCCCCCAGGAACAGGTGGAGCCAGATGGACAGCATTTCCGCCGTGGAGCCGCTTAAGCGGGAAACAAAGCCCCGGCCGTGGACATGGGGGTCCGGATTGCGGGAGGAAGCGATGAAGGAGCTGTTTTCCAGGGTGCTGCGCCCATAGCTGTCCGGGGACAGGAAGGGGATCAGCGCCGTGCGGGCGGCTTCATAGAAGGCGTCGTACGCCCCGGCCTTGAGCATGCCCAGCAGGTACTTGTACTCCATGTGCAAAAATACGCTTTCCCGCTCCAGCCAGCCGGCGGTAAACGCGCGGATGCGCCCGTACTCGATGTCCATATCATCCAAGGGCACGGAGGTCAGGTACATCCGAAGCGCCTTGTCATACAGCTCGCTTTCGCGGACCGCTTTCACTGCCTGCCCCGCCGCTTGCGCGTCCTTTTCAGGCGACAGCACGGAAAGGTACCGGGCAGGCCCTTCCAAAAAGAGGGGAGCCACCTCCTGGCGGAACGCCGTTACTTTCACCAGCGGCAGGCCGGAAACGGACAGCCGCTGCGCGCCGTTTTCATCCAGCAGAGGCTCATAGGCCTTTGCGTGGTAGCAAAAGTAGGTGGGCATGATGCCACGGCCTGCGTCCAGCGCGCTTTGGATGCCATCCGCAACGCGGTCCTGGTATACCTTCAGGCAGGGCAGGATATCGCCCATGGTCAGCGTCTCGTAATCGCCGGAGCATGCCATGGCAACGCCGGCGCGGTAGCCCTCCAGCAAGGTGTTGGCCCGGTCCCAGCGCTCAAAGGGGCTCTGGGTTGTGAGTACTAAGGCCAGCTCCCGCATGAAGAGCGCCAGCTCTTTGGGCACCCTTGTCTGCCCCGAATCCTGCGACAAAAGGAAACGGAGCAAACGCGAAAGCTCCACCGTCTCCGGCATGCCGCTGCCAAACAGGCCCGGCAGCCCGTTCATGGCATCGTTCCAGCCGGGCCGGCCGCCGTCCATGGAGATGCCCATGCCATGGGGGTCCAGCAGCGCCGTCTTTACGACCGCCAGCGTCAGCATCTTGCCCAGCAGATTGGTGGCGACTTCCTCGCCTTTTGCGTCCGTGAGCCACCGGGTCTGCTTATACGCCCCGGCGGTATCCAGCGAATCGTAGCAGCGGACGCCCTTTTCAGTCAGCTGCGCCGTTTCGCTGCGGGGGCGGACAAAAGCCCCGCTTTGGAAGAACCGGTAATCCTCCCGCCCGCAAAGCAGCAGCTCCCTTTTGTCGGGATAGACGTGCAGGTAATCCTCCACCAGGTCCATCAGGTAATCCCAATGATCGCTCCAATAGCCTTCGCCAAAGGCCGCCTGGATGCGCTGCTCGCTGATGGCCAGCAGCCCGTTTATCAATTCCTCCTCGTTGCCTGTCACCTTTACCCGGTTCGCGGCGATGGCGCCGGAAACCATGCCCGGGGTGAAATCACCCTCCAAAACAGCGCCAACCGCTCCACCCGCATCCAAAACATGCTGCTTTAGCAGCCTTTTTGCGGCGGCGCGGTCCTTCACACGGAAGGTGGCAGGGCGGATCTCCAGGGGATTGTAACCATCCGCCTGGATCAGGGAAAAGAAATACCAGACGTTGTAATCCCCGACCGCCGGCTTCATCCGCACGTCGCACCGGCGGTTTTGGCAGACGTCGCGGAAGTTGCCGTTGCCCTGGGAATAATACTCGCCCGCGATCGCAAACCAGTTGTAATCGCGTTCGGGGTCCCCATGCTTGCGGCTGAACAGGTGAACCACCTTGTCGCGGCCCATCACATAAGGATATCCGCCGCGCAGGAGGTTGTCAAGGTAACACTGGCGGATGTAGGCATCCAGCATGGGCTCTGCGGTAAAAGTGCTCACATCATCAAGCATTTCTTCCGCCAATTCTTCCGCTTCCCTGCGTTTTTTTTTCGCAAAGGCCACGGCGGCAAACAGCGGAAGCTGGGCGTTTAAAAGCTCCGGTCCCGGCGTATAGCCTACATAGGTGTCAATGGTTTGAGAGGCCCCCGGCTGCAAGCGCAGATGCACGGCGGAAAAACCGCAGGCGATGCGGTTTACCGCGCATTGCCTGCGGGAAAGCACGTTTTTCAGCCCGCCATCCATAAAATGCAGGGGCAAAAGATGGGAGGTATCCTCGCCGAAAACGACATCAGGATCGTAAACGATGGGCTGCGCGCGGCCATCCAGCACGCTGTACAAAAAATAGGCGCCGGACGTCTTGTTCACCTTGGCGGAATCCTCGGTGGAGGAGCGGAGCATATACATCGGCGCGCTGTTTTGCAGGTTTCCTACATCCGCCCAGCTTTTGAACAGATTGCCCATTTCCTTGAACTGCGTAAGTTGCAGCCCGTAGGGGATGATGCGGGGCAGCCCGTCCAGCACCTCGATATGCTGTTCATGGCCCGAACTGTTTTGAATCGTCACGCTGCGCAAAAGCGCCCCGAGGGGGGCGCTGGGCAGCGTGCAATAATCTACATGGACCGTAAGCTCCATGTCCCCGTTGCTTTCCGTAACGGACAGGGCGTTGCTGTGAATGGTCATGCTGCGGCCGGAGGTGCGGTCAAGCGGGCTGAAGGGCTCATAGCAGCGGCCTCCTATCCGGATAAAGGTGCGAAAACCCTCCAGCGCCGTTTTTTCATAGGCCATGTTGGCAGGATGGAACTCCATCAGGGCATTGCCCTTGTGGTGCACGCCCATGCTGCTGATGCCCTGCCCCCGGTTGCAGTAAAACACCCACAGCGGAATGCCGCGCACGCCGGTAAGCCCCGGCAAAAAGCTGGTGAAGGCCGGCGCTTTGTCAAAATCCGTGATCGTCACCGCTTTGTCGTTTAAGGTAAAGCGGGAGGTGCCCTTTTGTCCCGTCAGTTCGTTGATCTTCTGGCTTTGGTACACCCGCACATAATCCACCTGCATCACTTGGGGCAGGCAGGTATCGTCCACGCCGCGCATGCCGCCCCAATTGCCGCCGTAGGCGATGTTCAAAAGCAGGTGCATCCTTTTGTCAAAGGGCCATTCGGCAGAGCCGTAGTCGGCCTTGTATTTGGCCGGCGCGTACTTGAAATACGCCATCCCGTCCACAGACACGATGATCTGGTCCGGCAGCCATTCCAGCGTATAGGTGTGAAAATCCTCGCTCACGCCCTTGATGGTGCGGGCGGCGGTCTTTTGCGTGTTGATCATGTGGTTGTAGCTTTTTGTATGGATGGAGGCGCTGATTTCATCCTGTACGACGCCCACATGCTCCATGATGTCGATTTCGCCGGAGTAGGGCCAGCCGCCGTAGGCAAAGTCGGTGGGCAGCATCCAAATGGCCGGCCAGGTGCCAATGCCAAAGGGGAGCTTTGCGCGAACCTCCACCTTGCCGTACAGCCAGCTTTGCTTGCCCCGGGTCACCAGGCGGGAGGAGGTATAGCTGCGGCCGCCGTACTCTTCCTTTCGCAGGTGAATGTTCAAATATCCATCCGACACACGGGCATTTTCACCCCTGGTATAGTATTGCAGCTCGTTGTTGCCCCAGCCGCCGCCGCCCACGTCATAATCCCATTTTGTCTCGTCCGGCGCGCCTTCATAGTCAAACTCATCCGCCCAGACCAGCTCATATGCGAGCTGTTCTCTGTCGTAATCATAGCTTCCCTTGGCTGCCTCGGGGTCCACATACGCATCGGAAACCTCGCTGCCCACGTGCAGCCTGTTCAAATCCAGCTCCATACCCTTACCCTCTCCTTTGGTGCTTGCGCACGCCATCCAACTGAATACGCATAAAAGTACCGCGAAGCGGAGCACCGATTGTTTTTTCATGATTATTCCCCCGTAATGCCCGTGTTTTCGATTCCCGCGATGAAGCGCTTTTGAACAAACACATACAGCAGTATCAGCGGCAGGATAGAGATCAGCGTCGCCGCCATCTTGTACGCCTCGTTGATACGGAACCCTCCGCCCAGGGCGGATACAACGCTGTTGAACTGGCTGTCAAACAGGTCCAGCTTGCCGGGCATCAGCTCGATGCTGCTTCTGACCAGGGTGCCGGTGACATAGGTTTCATTCCAGTTCCACACGAAGGAGAACAGGAACACCACCAAAAGGGTGGCCAGGGACAGGCGCACCGCCACGTAATAGAACACCTGCATGGGGCCCGCGCCGTCGATCATTGCCGCCTCATCCAAGACCCTTGGGATCATGTTGAAAAAGTTCATGAAGATCAGGATCAGCACCGTCGAATAGGTGCCCTGCCCCAGCAGCGCCATGACAAGCTGGGGGATGGGCGTGCCGATGAGCTTGATTTTGAAGGCCTCCTGCACGGCGGTAAACATCATCAGCCGCGGTACCATCAACACCGGCAGCGGCAGGATAAAGGCCAGCAGGATCATCATGAACCAAAAGCGCTTGTATTTGAACTCAAAGCGGGAAAGGGCGTAGCCGGTCAGCGCGGAGACGATGGTCTGGCTGATGGCCAGCAGGCCGGAAAAGCCGATGGAGTTGTACAGCGTGGCCGGAATCTTCATGACCTTGGCGGCTACCGCAAGATTGTCCAGCGAAAGGGCCCGTGGCAGCCACTGGACCGCCGGGTCCACCACGTCCTGGGTGCTCATAAAGCTTTTGGACAGCATGCCGATGATCGGCGTCAGAAACATAAAGCTCACAATGCTCAAAACGCCGTAGATAAAGGTTTTGCCAACCAGCCTTACGGCCTTGCGGCGTTTTGCCGTCCATGAGGATTTTGTCACTGCTCCATCCCCCTTTCCCTGGGCTCCCTGAGCACCAAATAGACCAGCCCGATCATCAAAAGCACTACCAGGCTGTACAGCCAGGCGTAGCTGGCCGCGTAGCCCAGGCCGTTGCTCAAGTTGCCGGTGGCCGTTTTGATGAGGTTGTACACATTGTTCGTTTCATCGGTGCCCAGCTGCGTCACGGTAAAAATGGCGCAGACCAGCGCCACGCTGCGCAATTGAGGCAGGGTGATCTTCCACAAAATCTGCCACTCGTTGGCCGCGTCGATGCGGGCGGCCTCGTACATGCTGGGGTTGATCTTTTGCAAGGCGTTGATGAACAGCACGATGGGGATACCCGTGAACCACAAAATGGAGGACAGGCTGTCAAACACGCCGTACAGGGTCCGGGCCATCATGGGCGAGTAGCTGAACAGCACCTGAAAGATGAACAGGCGGGCGACATCCGGCATCCGCTCCACGCCCTCGATGAGGGTGTCGGAGGATAGAATCTGCGACATGACGGGGCCGGACATGATAATGACCGGAAGAAAGTAGACCGTACGGAAGAAGGAACGCCCACGGCTGATGCGCCCCAGCAAATAGGCGATGATGAAGGATACCACCAGTACCACAAAAGCGTCGGGAATGGCGCCGAAAATAAACTCGCCCAGCGCCGGCATAAACTCCGTATTCCTGAAAAAGACAGTGTTGTAGTTGGCAAGGCCAGTGAAGGCGATCTCGTAGCCTAAGATGGTAGCCTTTACATCGCAAAAGCTCAAAAGGATTGTTGCGGCGAAAGGGAAAAACATAAAGAGGAGGAAGCCGAGAATCCACGGCGCCATGAACAGGTACCCCAGCCGGTGGTTTCGCGCTTCGATGCTGTTCTTTTTCCGCTTCACTGCGCATTCCCCCCTTCCGCTTTGGTCACGGCATAGTCAAGGGCCGCCACGTTTTGGCCCATGAACGTCACCGCGTCCTCGGTATAATTGATCAGAACATATTTCATCTGCCCGTCGCGGGCGTATGCGTTGCAGGCAACGCCTTCCTTCAACATTGTCCGCCCCACCCATTCCCAGCCTTGCAGCGGCATCAAGGCGGCGTTCACCTTTGCATAAATATCGCCGATCAGTTCCTTGTACTGCGCAAACTCGGTGGAATACATATCGGAGGACAGCGTATCCGACAAAAGATAGGAGGGCTTTTGCGAGAGGATGAAGGCGGGTGATACATTGTAATCGATCATGCGCAGCACGTCGCTTGGGGTATAGAAGGAGAAGTTGGCGTAGGGCCCGTACATTTGCACGCAGCCATGCAGCACCATCTGCAAAAAGGGCACCGTATCCGTTTCAAACACATACTGGGAGCCCGTTACCGGCATGTTGAGGCAGCGGTCCATATACGCCCACAGGTACAGGTTGGGCGTATCCATGTTCACCTTCAGGCGGGCGGCCACGACTGCCATGGTATCCCGGTACAGGGCGATGGCTTCCGACACATTCATCACGGGGCCGAACCGGTTATGGGTGCTGACCAGGGTGTTGGAAATGCCCGTTACCGTAATGCTTTGGCTTATGGGCGCGGCTTTTTCAGAAAGTGTTTTCAGCCACCTGGCGCTGACCTCGGGCATGGCCAGGAAGAAGAAATTGATGGGCGCGTTGGGATACAGCGGCCCGTAGTTCAAAAACGCGAACCAGGTGCTTAGGTGCTGCGCCGCCGTGCCGTTCATGCGCACCATCAGCTCGTTCACCAGCGCAAAATCCCGGGAGAAGGAGATATCCACCCCAAGGCTTGCAAAATCGCCCATCAGCCTTTCAAAATCCTTTTGCGAGCCGATGGCGGAGGTGAACTGGAACTGGTCCGGTTTGGCCAGCGTTTCCGAGCCCCGCTGCCAGCCGATGAGCCCGCTGGAAACGTTTGTGATGCCGCTGTCCATCACTTCTTGAAGGATCTGCCGCGCATCCCCGACCCGGGTCACCACCACCTGCTCGTTGCCCACCAGGCCCTTTTTTACATCGGACATAATAAAGTCCAGCCGCAGGGGAATGTCCCCTGCCGCCGCTTCCCGAACCGTCAATACGCCCGTTTCCATAAGGTGCCGGCGGTAGGTTCTGGCCATGCCCGAATAGTTGGCGTCTTCACCGGCCAGGAAGGTGTAGGTCATGCTTGCGTCAAACGCGTAGGGTTTGGACATCAGCGTAAAATAGCCATCGCCATAGCGGTTGTACACCTTGAAGAAAATGCTGTTGTATTCAAAGCGCGGGTATGCCCAGGTGTAATTGATGCGCAGGTTCTCCTCCGGCCGGACGATGATGTTCATGTGCTCCGCGCCCTTTTGCGCATAGGCCACAAAGGCCGCCTGGTCAGCGCCGTGGGCAATGCCGTACACGGGGATCACCGGGCTTTTCACTTCCACCGCGTCGGTGAGCATGCGGTAGTTGTAGGAGGCCGTCGCGGCATCCGGCCCATATACGTCGCCGACGTATTCGGTAAAGGAAACGGAGTTGTCCTGGAAGCGGACCAGGCTGCCGGAGCCGTCGGGCAAAAGCACATAGCCTGGCACGGCGTACTTTTTGCGCGCGCCCCCATAATCACCGGTTTGCTGATCGAAAAACTCCGCCATCCCGCCACTGGCGCCAAGGAAGGGGGTGATCCACAGCGCGGCCAGACGGCTGAGCCCCGCGCCGGTGATCTCTTCAAAAGGAATGTCATAATGGATGGAAGCTTCGGAAAAGGTGATGTAGACCTTCACCCTCAAATCAAGCTCACGCAAATCCACATCCAGCACAAAGTGGCCGGGCTCTTGGAGCGCGCTCAGTACGGAGGACGCGCCTTTCTCTGACGCGGAGGAGATGTATTTGACGGTTTCCGCCTCATAATATTCCGCCGTCAAAATGGAGTTGGCGATGGCGGTATACCTGGCGTTCAGGTTCTTTTCAAGGGGCTCGGCTGCCTTTGCCTTTTCCTCCGGCGTCTTGGCGGCCTTCACGGCCTTTTTGATGTCATCGGAAAAGCCGGCGTCCAGCCCCGTTTTCCACGTATAGCCCGTGCGGCTGTCCACCACGGCAATCACATCCCGGTCGTCCCGGAACCAAAAGGAGCAGGTGCCGCTTTCATACAAAAGCGTGTAGGCGTCAAGACTTGGCGCTTCAAAGGTCATTTTTTCGCCGCCAAAGCGCGTATCCCGGTTGGTGGGCACATAATCGGCCCTGGCGGGAAAGATGGGCGCAAGCAGCGCAAGGCACAGCGCGAAGGCCGCGCTCCGTTTATTCAACCACATTACGGATCACCTCCTGCCAAAGCGTGCCCAGGAATTGATACAGCTGCTCCCACATAATGATCAGGATCATGATGAGGATGGCGATGATCAGGATGAACACGACGGTCAATATCACGCTGCGCACCGCTTCGCGGAAGGAATAGTCATGCACCGTCATGATGCCAAGGAAAAGCAGGATCACCGACCATGCGATGCCTGTGCCTTCCACGATGGCCAGAACGAAGGATTCCACATACGTGACCACATAAGAAAGGCCGAAATTGACGGCCATGGCGATCAAAAGCGGCGCGCAGGCGTAGGCCGGGATCATGTATACCTGCTTTAATGTGCCGTCGCCGTCGTTGATGGAGGACACCAGGTAGTTGCAGGCGATGAACAGCCCCAGCAGCAGGAAATACCCGCCCGCCAGCGCGTTCACGTCGATGTCCTCTATGCGCTGGTACTGGTAGATAAAGCCCTTGCTGGTGGAGTACAGCATGAACAGGATAAACAGCAACGCATACAGAACGGTTGCACCGGCCGCGCTGCCGCGCCTTTTGCGGCGTATTTCATAATAGGCGTCCAAGGGATGGCGCGCCGCCTTCAGGGAATACAGCACGCTGCCAAGGCCCTTTGTATTCATGAGCTTGGCCCGTGCGCGCCGCAGGGCGCCGCGTACGACATGGCGGCGGTCCAGCCGCCTTACCAGGCTGAATACCATAAGAAGCGCCGCGATGCCGCCAACGGCAAAGGGCAGCGCAAGCTGAATGCTTTCATTGCGCACCTCCCAGAATGCCTCGGAATAATACTTGCGGTTGCCGGCCACCTCAAAGTGCACCATGGCTTCCTCATAGCGCTGGGCGTGAAACAGGGCCTTCCCTACGCCGTTGTGGGCCAGGATGGACATTTGGTTCAGCCTTAAAGCCTGGGTCCACTTTTCCAGCGACGCGTCGTAGCGCCCCTGTTCATACAGGCCCATGGCGCTGTATACCGTGCGCGCGTAATCGGTGGGGGTAAAGGACTGCAGGTAGCCCTTGGTGCCGTCCACCGCCCAGATATCTCCGTTTGGCGCAACGGCGATGGCCGGCAGCGAAGCAAACAGGCCGGAAACATCCAGGTTGGTCACAAAGGAGCCAAACTCAAACACCAGCTCCCCGGAGGAGGAATATACGTCGATGTACCCTCCCGCGTTGGCGATATAGATGACGTTTTGGCTGTCCACGTACACGTCCGTCATGTTTTCCCAGCCGTATACCGGGTCAACAAACATGTTGCCGCCGGCGGTGTTGTGCTTTTTCAGCCCGCCTTCATTGCTGCCCATGGTGGTGGTGTACACGATGCCGGTATGATCCACAAACACGTTGGAAAAGGTGGTGGGCACAATGTCCACAAGGTTGCCCAGCTGCTCCCTGGTAAAAAGCAGCTTCTGCAGCATTTGCATAAAGCTGGCGCGGGTTTTGTTGACGGTGAAGTAGCCCAGGAATTCGCCTGTGGGCGCCAATTGAATGACGCCGCTGTACACGCCTTCGCCGATGATGTACATGCCGCCGGCGTTGTCCACCGCCACCTTTTTCGGCTCGTAATTCGTATCGGCAAAAACCGGCGAATCGGGCCTTGAAAAGGTTTCCAGCAGCTCAAAGCCCTTGGAGAAGCGGAACACCGCCTTGGCGCCCGCGTCGGCCACGTAAACATCCCCGCTTTTTGTGACAAAAAGGCCCCGGGGCGTGGCAAAGGCCTTGTGCTTGATTTCATAAACCACCCGGTTCGCTTTTACATCGTATTGCAGCACCCTTTTGTTGCCGGAATCGGCGATATACAGGTATCCGTCCGGCCCGAAAAACAGGTCCTCCGGCTTGTCAAGCCCAAGCTCCGTAACCGTCTTGTCCGGCAGGTAGGCATCCTGGGTGCGCATGAAGTTGCCCGAGTCATCCAAGGTGTAGGTGTAGCTGGTCTCCTTTACCGCCCGGGCGGTCGCGGCGGGAAGGAATAACAGCAGCGCGGCGCATGCAAGCGCGAATATCCTTCGCATACCTTCCCTCCTCACTTGATGCCCGAATGGCTCATGGTATTCATCACCTGGGACTGCATGATGATGAAGATCAAAAGGTTTGGTATAAACAAAAGCACCGAGGCCGCCGCCACCATCCCCGCCGCCGCCACGTTGTTGTTGACTGAAATGGCGTTTAGGTAAAACGCCAGCGTGCGCAGGCTGTCGTCGGTAATAAAATTGTTGGAGGCTTCCACCGAGCCCCAGACCGCCTGAAAGCTGAGCACTGCCGCCGTGGCCAGCGCGGGCCTGGTCAGCGGGATGATGATGCGCCGGATGATGGTAAAATCCTTCGCGCCGTCCACCACCGCCGCTTCCAGCAGCGCGTCGGGAATCTGGTCCACAAACTGCTTGACCAGGAACAAAACCACCGGCATGGCCAACAGCGGCATCACATGGGCCAATACGGTATTGATCATCCCGGATTGCACGATCACAAGGTACCTTGGCACCGCCACGGCCGTGGGCACGAACATCAGCGCAAGCTGGTTGATGGCAAAAAGCTTTTCCTTGCCCCGAAAGCGCTTTTTGCTAAGTGCGTACGCGCCCGTGACCGATACCGCAAGGTTTAATGCCATCGTCAGAAGGGTAATGACCACAGAGTTGAGCAGGTACCGGGACATGGGCACCCCTGTGGTGCCCGACAAATCCATCAGGTCCCTGAAATTATTGAGCGTCGGGCTGCCCACAAAAATTCTGGGAGGGAAGGCGAACAGCTCGCCCAGGGGCATGAACGCGCGGTTGAGGATCATGATCACCGGGATAATCATAAACAGTGCCAAAGGAATCAATATCACATAAAACTTGATCTGCCCCGCGGAAAAGGAGGTTGGGTTGATACGGGAGCCTAAGTAGCGGCCGTGCCTGCGCTTTTTCGTAACCGTCTTCATCACTCGCCCTCCTTCGCGTTCTCGCCGAACAGCCTGTGCGCGAAGCGGTTAAACAGATACACCACCAGCAGCAGCACTACCGACAGCGCCGCCGCGTAGCCCATTTCGTAGCGTATAAAACCAAAATCGTCGATATGGTTGGTGATCAATTGGCCCGAATACTCCGGCGTGGGGTTGATTCCCCCCGACAGCGTGATGCCGATCCAGCCCATGTTGAAGGCGTTCACAATGGCCATGACGGCGCCGAACAGCATCTGGGGCCGCATGGAAGGGATGGTGATGTAGATGATCTCTTGGAAGCGGTTGTGCATCCCGTCCACATAGGCGGCCTCGTACAATTCGGCGTTGATGTTCAGAATGCCGGATATCATTGCCAGAAAGCCGATGCCCATGGCCGACCAAAGGGAGACGATGATCATTACGGCCATGAAATGGTCCTTGGTCAAAAGAAACATGATGGGCTGGTCGATGAGGCCAAGCTCCATCAAAAGATAATTGGCAATGCCGCGCTGGTCGCCGGAGAAGATGGCCCGCCACACCACGCCGATGAACACCTGGCCCAGCATGGAGGGAGTATACACCGCCAGCGCCAGAAACGTGCGGGGCCCTTTTTGCAATTGGCAAAGCATCCACGCCACGAAAAAGGACAGCACGTATCCCCCCGGCCCTACCACCAGGGCGTACAGGAAGGTGTTGGGCAGAACGTTCTTCAAAAATACCGTATCCTGGGTGAATATGGTGATGTAGTTGAGAAAGCCTGTAAAGGTGGGCGGATTGATCACATCAAAATAGGTGAAGGAAAGGCCGATCGCCAGCAATACCGGCAGAAAGATAAACAGGGAAAAGGGCAGGGCGTACGGCAGCAAAAGCCCGAAGGCGCGCAGGCCCTCCGAGCGAAGCAGGCTCTTTCCTTTCTTCTTGGGAAGCGCAAGCCCGGCTTGGATACTCATTTGCTCTCCCCCCTCGCCTTTTCAATCTGCTCCCGGATCCAAGTCACATCGTGGACCACATAAGGCTTGAGCATATTGCCCTGCTCGTCATAAAAGCCCAGCTCCCGCAGCTTTTTGCGGATTTCGCGGTTGATGGGTATCACCTTTTCATCCGCCGCCACCTGGGCGGAATAACCGTTGTCGATCATGCTGTTCCAAATATCGGAGATGGAGCGTTCGACCATGTACTGGCCGGGCGAGCGGGGCACGTCCCGCAGCCAGGCGGCCATGTCGAGGATCACGTCCTTGTCGGCGCGGGCAATGGGCGCGTCGGCAAGGGCAGCAAGATTGGCGGACAGCCATAGGAAGGCCTTGCCGTAGGTGGAGCGCAGGTTGTAGCAGTAATTGCTCTGGGTATCGGTCCCCGTCCACCACTTCATGAACTCCCAGGCTTCCTCCTTCATGGGGGACGCCTTGAAAATCACGCCGCCCTGGCCGTTGGATACGTACCAGCGCTGCACCTGCCCGCTTTCATCCTCAACGCCCGGATACATGGCCAGCGCCCAGCGTCCCTGCAGCTCCGGCGCGCCGTTTTTGATAAGGATGTAATCCGCCGCGTCCACAATCCCGATGGGCAGCACGGAATAGCGGAAATAATTGA
This sequence comes from Bacillota bacterium, assembly GCA_023425025.1. Lineage (GTDB taxonomy): Bacteria > Bacillota > Clostridia > Christensenellales > Aristaeellaceae > JAEWAH01. Next base: position 17,626 of record JAFADG010000027.1, on the reverse strand, counting down.
AGAAGGACGCCACCTGCTTATCCAGCGAATAGGTGATGAACAGGTTGCCCAGCGCCTGAATGCCCTTGACGGAATTGGGCTGGTCGATGGCGGTCAGCGTGCCGTCTTCGGTATACAATTGTCCGCCGTGCTGATAGATCAGCGGCGTTGTCTGGTAGAACCATTTGTAACCCACACCGTAGGCGATGTTGTGGTAAAAATTCATGCCGTAGCGCTGCAGCTGGGGCAGCATATCCGTCACGTCCTGCCATGTGTCGGGAACCGCAAGACCAAGGCTGTCCAGGATGTCCGTGCGGTAAATCAGCGCGTTGAAATCCATGGTTTCGGGAATGGCGTACACACCCTCGTTGAACACATAGGGCACCATGGCGCCCGGGGCAAAGCGGCCCGCCACCTGCCAGAAATCCGGAAACTGCGTAAGATCCAAAAGCGCGCCGCGGCTGGATAAATCAAAGGGCATATAGGAGCCCAGGCCCAGCGCGATGTCCGGCGTTTCATTCGCGGCGGCGGACAGGGTCAGCTTGTTGGCTTCCGGCATGGCGGACAGCTTTACCCGGATGCCTGTTCGAGCCGTGAAATCCGTATCCACCATTTTCTGCAGCACGTCCACATGGGTCAGCGCGCGGTTGACCCAAACGGTCAGCTCGCCGTCCCCGGTGCTTCGCTTTGTTTTGTACTTATCCGCCGTAAAGGACGAGGCGAGGGTGGAAACCCAGTTTCCCACATCGCCCAAAAGCCCCGCCTGGGCCGGGGGAAGGTTTCCGTCGCCGGAAAGATAGATCATGTCCAGCGCCAGGCTATTTTCGGCAAGGGCCGTGGTAAAAGTGCTCAGGGAAACAAGCATGGAGTTGTCGCGGCCCGTCAGGCTTTTGATATACAGGGCGATTTCATCGGGATATTCCGAAACCTGGGCCACAAACTGCATGGCCTTGTCCAGCTCGGCCAGGATGGCCGCCCGGTCGCCCTTGTAGGAATCATCCTTCAAAAGAACCTTCATCTGGGCGATCAGGGTTTCGTAGGCGGCAAGGTAATCGGGGATCTCCGGAATATATTTGGTCATCTTCCAGGTGCGGTACAGGTCGGTATCCGTGCCGGCGATCTTGGTGATATCCAGGGAAAAACGGGTCACATGCTCGGCCAGAAGGCGGGCGTACCGCCAGGCCTGCATCACCGGCTCCATTTCCAGCCGCAGGGCCAGGGTATGCTCCCCTTGCGGGAGATAAAAGAAATAGGGCTGGCCATTTTCATCTGAAAATACGTGATTTTCCCAACGGGAGCCGGTGTCGCCAAGGGGTTGGCTAAGGCACTGGGCAAAGGGCGCCTCGCCGTCCAACAGCACGCTCATAAAGGCGTCCAGCTCCTGGCGGTCGTTTTGGTAATGCAGCGCCAGCATGTAATTGCCGGCTTCCTTCACCGTAAAACGATACATGGCTTCCATACCCGGTTCCGTCCAAATCAGGGTATTGAGCTTTTTATAGGTCACGTCGTGCGGGGTAAGCGCGGCGTTGTTCTCGCTTCCGAAAATCAATTGGGAAGAGTTTTTGCTTTCGTAATCCAGGGAATTGATTGAAATGCTGCCGCCCTGGGGCGCGGCCTCGTGCTGGGCGCGGTAGAGCGCGTAGTCCGGCAATGCTTTGGGCACTTTGCCGCAGAGCGTGCCAAGGATCAAGCCGTCGCCCGACAGGTTGGTAATTATGACCTCGTTCTCCCCCTCGCGCAAAAAGAAGCGCAGCGGGGCGGCGGTGGTGCGCATATTGCTGTACAGGGGCGTGGTAAGCGTTTGATCCACGCGTATTTGCCTGGGCGCGGTTTCATCCCCATAGCTGTCCACGGGGAAATCCTTCGTTTCATCCCGCCAGTAAAGCGGCAGGCTGATGGCGCTCATCTCCGCGTAATCCTGGGCGCCGTTAATGGTTACCGAAACGGAATAATCGGAAAGGCCGCTGCTTGCGGAGCGGTAGGAAAGGTACAGTTCATACCAGCCTTCCCCGGCGGCGGTCAGGGTATATTTTGCTTCCCCCCGGTAGTCAAGGGCTGCTTCCCCGCCCAGCGGCAGCGCGGGCTGCGTATCGACTTTGGCCGGCGCGCCCTGCGCAAGGTCCAGATAATTCACCTCCGGCAGGGACAGCGAGCTCTGCAAAAGCGTAAAGGCCGCCTGTACCTTGTCGGCGGGCTGGGCCTGAACCGGTACAGCGGGGGCGCGCAGGAATAGATAAAGCGCGGCGCCAAGCGCAACCAATAGCAGAGGCAGGAGGGAGAACAGCTTCCTGCGCATGTATAAGGGCACCGTCCTTTCCGGATGATCGGCCGGGATAAAGAAACGCGGCGAGGGCGCTTAACCCCCGCCGCGTCCCAATGCTATAAGATAGAAGGCGCTATGGCGCCTGGGTTACTTGAAGCTTGCCTCGGTGAAGCCGTAGTACTTGATCAGGCCTTCCTTGAGAGTGTTCTCCGCGGTGACAAAGCGGGCGTTGATTTTCTCGTTCCAGTCGGCCAGCTTCGCTTTGACGTTATCCACCCAGTTGGCTTCGGTGGCGCCCGCGCCGGCCACCTCGGGGTTGGTGGCGTTCAGCCATTCATACATGCAGGTGACCTGGGTGCCATCCTCGTAGATGTAGTACAGGTAGGTCTTGTCGGAAATATCCCAGAGCTTGCCGCCTTCCCACAGCTCCAGCACGTACTGGAAGCCGGGCATCAAATCCGCGTCGGCATAGCGGGCATGGCTCGGGGTGGAATACCAGATTTTCATCTGCTCGTCAAAGCCCGCGCCGGTGACCAGGGGGAAGGAGTCGTTGAGGGAAGTGCGCAGGTTGTTGTTGTCGGAATACTGCTGGTCCGCCCGGGCCTGAATGGACTCGGTGGCGCCGCACCAGAAGGAGCCGAAGGCATAAGCCAGCTTCAGCTTGGCAAGCTCGCTGTCGCTCCAGGCGGGATCGTTGTCATCCATGGCATAATTGTGAATGGCCATGGGGTCGATGACGATGCCGATGGTGTTGCCCTGATATTCCGTGGCGGGGCGGGGATAGATGTCCCAGTCGCTGGATTCTACAGCGTTGACGATCCAGTTGCCGTCGGCATCCTTGCCGGCGGTGGCGGCGGCCATCATCCACGGATCGCCGTCATAGGTCAGCGCATAGTTGCGGCAGAAGAAGCGGTAGCCCCACCACCAGCCATCGTCCATGATCTCGCTGGGCACGTTGCCAAGGCCGTTCTGCGCGAAGATGGCGGAGGTGGACCACTGGGGAATGTAGGAGAGCAGGGAGGAAACTTCCTCGCTGTTCAAGTTGATGCGGTCGCCCGTGCCGCTGTAGTTGCTCAGGGAATAGTTGAGGGCCGTGGTCCCTGTGTTGATAAAGCTCAGCGGGGCGTTTAGGGCTCCCCAGAAGGTTTTGTTGTCGCCGGCGGTGGCCAGCTCGGTGTAGGCGTCGATATCCCAATCGGGATCGGGCACGTCAATGTTGTTGTTTTCCGCAAGCTCCCGGTTGACCCATACGCCCCAGGGCTGCATGTACTGGGGAAGGCCGGCCTGGAAGCCGTAGTAGTTCATGGTGTTCATGATGGAGGGGTTGAAGGACTTGTACAGCGGATCGGCATTGAACACGCCCAGGTCCGCCACAAGGCCCTTGCTCAAATCCCCGGCCAGGTCGGTGGAAGCATAGATGTCAGGATACTTGCCGTGCTCGGCCTTGAAGTTTTCCATTTCCTGATACCAGGTGATCCCGCCGCCGTTGGGGTCGTCCGTCTTTGCCCAGAGGTTGACCTTCACGTTGGGATACAGCTGCTTGAACGCTTTAGCCATGGCGTATACGGCGGCCACGTTCTGCTTGGTGATCTCTTCGGGCTTCCAATCCTTCGCGCCGATATCTTCATAATAGACGCTGTCGCCCGACCATACCATGATGGAGATTTCGCCTGAAACCTGGGAATCCAGTGTCTTGTAGAAGGGCACGGCTTCTTCCGCCGCTGCCGGGACAAACCCCAGCGCCATGCACAAAACCAATGCCAAACTCAGCCACTTTGCCATTTTCCGCATTTGAAAGCCTCCTATTTTGTTTTGGGTTTCTGTTGGCAACATCATAGCACGTTCAATGGTCCAAAGCAATATGAAAAATTGTTTTCCTAAGATTTTTTTGCATGGATTTGCTAAAATTTAACCATATTATACATTTTGAGTGAACTTACGAATGGCTATTTTGATGAGAATGAGAAAACATGTTCTTTTTGGTATATTATTTGCCTATTAACACGTTGATTGATAAAAAAACGTTTTTTTATTGGATCTCAAAATATATTTCTGCTTTTGGTCCGGCGGATTAGCCATACAACAACCAAGCTCCGCAATCTGATGAAGCATACGGAAAGCCCCAATGGAATTTCGTATGCTTTACGGGACAACCGGAAGGAACTTTGCATCATCCTTGAGAAATGTATCAAGGCAGGTCTGTATGCAAAATAAACAGCATTATCCGAAAAAGCATCGGACCGGCAGGGAGAACCGCTGATGAACGAGATACCCTATGAACTTGTGCGCTCCAACCGCAAGACCCTCTCGTTAACCATCGACAGCGAGGCGCGGCTGATCGTCCGCGCTCCGATGCGGCTTGGCAGGGATGCCATTGATGACTTTATCCGCCAAAAGGCACGGTGGATCACCGATAAGCGGCAGCAGGTGCTGGACCGCAGGGCCAAGCAAAGCGCCTTTGTCCTGGAGGACGGCGCGAACATTCTTTATCTTGGGCAGTCCTATGCCGTTGTCAAAAAGGATGCAAAAGAGGTTGCGATTGAAGGCGGCTTCATAAATGTACCGGAAAGCATGACGCTTGAAGGCTTCGCAAAATGGCTGAAAAATCAAAGCGAGGGCGTCATCCGCCAGCGCGTAGACCACTACGCCAGGCTGATGGATGTGAAATATGCCTCCGTCAAAATGTCCGCGGCAAAACGGCGCTGGGGTTCCTGCGGCGCGGGAAACACGCTGAACTTCGCCTGGCGGCTCGTAATGTGTCCGCAGCCGGTCATCGATTATGTGGTCGTGCATGAGCTTTCCCACATCACCTGCAAAGACCACAGCGCAAGGTTCTGGTCGCGGGTCGCCACGGTGATGCCGGATTACAGGGAGGCCCGGAACTGGCTGCGGCAAAACTGCATGCTATTGGAAGCAATCTAGGCCAAAGCCATCCCAAACAAGTACATATCCATATTTTTGTTCTTGTATTTAAAATAAAAAGCACTTGCGCGATCACGCGAGTGCTTTTTGCAGGGTGCCAATGATTACGGCCACCGGCATGGACGGTACGGCTATGTCATCGGCAGCCCGTTTCCGCCCTCCGGCGGCAGCCAGGAAGCGTACCGTTCCCTTGGGTGGCAGGTGCGCACCGTGCGGGCGATGGCGTTCAGCTCCTCCTGGGTTTGAAAAGACTGGTACTTTGTGTATAGCACGCGCAGCGCGCTGAGGCTGGGCTGCTGCAGGGAATAGTTTTTCAAAAGCTCGAAGTTGACGGAGTAGGGCGACAGCGAATCCATCAGCACCCCCAGCACGTCGTCCGTCAAAAGCGGATAGTCCAAAAGGCGGATCCGCGCTTCGATACCGTTGTCCAGGTACACCCGCATGGTGCCCATGGTATAGCGCCGAAGGGCCATGAACAAAAAGCTGTCCAGGCGTTTGCACAGCTTTTGCAGGTCTTCCTTGTACGGCGCATAGCTGCGGAGCACATCGGCCACATCCTCCGAAAGCGGCGTACTCTCCAGCATATAGGAACCTACCCAGGGGTGCAGCGCCCGGCTTACGTCCTGGGTGCGGATGACAGCAGCCACCTTTTCGTCACCTCTTGGGATGTCATGGGAAGGATAGCCACTTGTTCTACATACAAATGTACAAATCCTTGTCAAAATCACAAACACCCTATAAAAATCCTGTTTCTTTTGTGTTTCCAAATATCGCCAATATGAATATATATGCAAAATTTATCGATTAATATCCGAAAATGTGTTCGTCCACCGCCAAGTCTTGTGGTTTTTTGCTAGGACAACCACCACCCCTAGGGAAGAAGTTATCAACAGCCAAAGGCTCTATGCAGAAGGCCCGCCTGTGTACAACCCTTGAAAATACGTGGTTTATCTGGTATTATAGGTGAACGGCTGGCAGATGGGGCCAGTTATCCACAGAAAGTTATCCACAACACACGGGCCGTGCCCGCCTGTGCGATTTTTTTCACGCTTTTTGCGCATTTTTTGTGCGTATAATACAATGTATATTCTTTGGATTTATACGAAGGGGGCCGGCGGATGAACGTAGCGGAATTATGGGAAAAGGCATGCCGCTTTTTGCAAGAGGAAATGAACGAGGTCTCTTACAAAACGTGGATCGCCAGTTCCTTGAAGCCCCTGGAGATTGAAGACAACTGTCTGTATATAGAGGTCGTCACCGACTACATGAAGCAGATGATCGCCAGCCGGTATGCCATGCTCATCGCCAACGCGGTAAGCCAGGCCGCCGGTCATGCGCTGACGGTCGAAATCATTACTCCCCAGGAGTCCGCCGCCCGCAAAGCCGCAAAATCCGCCCCTTCCGCCCAGGGCTCCAATGTATCGCTGAACCCCAAATACACCTTTGACACCTTTGTGGTGGGCAGCGGCAACCGCTTTGCCCACGCGGCCTCCCTGGCGGTGGCGGAAGCCCCCGCCGAGGCGTACAACCCGCTTTTCATTTACGGCGGTGTGGGGCTGGGCAAGACCCACCTCATGCACGCCATCGGCCATTATGTGCAGCAGCAGTACCCCAGCTTGAAGCTGTTGTATATCACCAGCGAAAATTTTACCAACGAGTTCATCACCGCGATCCAAAAGAACAAGAACGCGGAGTTCCGCAGCCGCTTCCGCAATGTGGACATATTGATGGTGGATGACATTCAGTTCATCGCCAAGCTGGACCGCACCCAGGAGGAGTTTTTCCATACCTTCAACACCCTGCATGCCGCCGGCAAGCAGATCATTATGACCAGCGACAAGCCTCCCAAGGATATCGCCAGCCTGGAGGAGCGGTTGTGCAGCCGCTTTGAGTGGGGCCTGATTGCCGACATACAGCGGCCGGATATCGAAACGCGCATCGCCATTCTTCGCAAAAAGGCGGAGCGGGAGCACATTGCCGTGTCCGACGGCGTGCTGGAATTGATCGCCCAGCGCATCGACTCCAACATCCGGGAGCTGGAAGGTTCCTTGACGCGCCTGGTGGCCTTCTCCTCCCTGACCGGCCGGCCTATCACGGGTGCTTTGGCCGAGGAAGCGCTGCGGGAGGTGTTTGCCCAGCGGGAGGTGCGCCGCGTCACCTGCGAGCTGATTCAGGAAACCGTAGCCGATTACTACAGCATTTCGGTGGCGGATTTGAAAAGCGCAAGGCGCAACAGGGAGGTCACCGTGCCCCGGCAGGTGGCCATGTACCTGACCCGGGAAATTGTGGGGCTTTCCCTGCCCCGCATCGGCGAAAGCTTTGGCGGCAGGGACCATACCACGGTGATGCACAGCTGCGAAAAGGTGCAGGACATACTGCGGGAAAACCCCGGCTTTTTAAGCCAGATGGACGATATACGCAGGCTCATCAAGGACGGCAAATAAGGATCGGGATGATGGGAGGAAGCGCTATGGCGGCTTACAGGGAAATCCACCTGGACAACGGCATGCAGATTTACGCGTACCAGCTTCCCCATTTACACTCCCTGGAGATGGGGGTCTATTTCAAAGGCGGCTCCCTGTATGAAAACAGGAGCAACCAGGGCATTTCCCACCTGCTGGAGCACCTTTGCTACCGAAATCTCAACGGTATGCCCTTGGAGCAGCTGTACAGAAGGCTCGATGCCATGGGTACAGAGATGAATGGCACCACCTACTGGGAATCGGTGATATTCAACATGTGCGTGGCGCCGCGTTTCTTCGACGCCGCATTTGACATCATGCTTCGCCTGTTCGCACCGGGGAAATGGACAGAGGAAGAAGTTTCCGCCGAAAAGCAGGTGGTCCTTCGGCAGATTGAAAACTGGGACGAGGATTTTTTGAGCGCTATGGATTCCCGTTACTGGCGTAACGGCGCTTTGCCCGGTATGGGCACAGCCGACAGCGTTAACCGCATGTCCGCCGCCTTGATCCATCAATGGAAGCGGAAAATCTTCCGCCCCGCCAACGCATGCTTTGTTTTGACGGGAAATTTTTCCGACGGTATGCTGCAAAATGCCGCGGAGGTCTTGGGCGATCTTAAGGACATCGGCCCTTCTCTCTTTGAACAGCCCTTGCCCCCCGGCTATTGCATGCGGGATGACAGCAGCAATACGATTCTCAACTCCGATCATGATTTGGCCGAGGTGCAGCTTTCCTTTGACATCGGCCCCAGCCTTTTGCATCCGGCATGCGCCAACATGCTCAGCCACATGACGGGGAACGGCATGAGCTCCGCGCTGTTTATGGAGCTGCGCGAAAAGCAGGCGCTGGTGGATAATATCAATTCCGAAATCATCCGCATTGGCGCGTTCCGCCGCTTTGATATCAACTACGAAGTTGCCCACGATCATCTAGCGCAGAGCTTGGAAACCGTGTTCTCCATTTTGGCTCGCCTGCGCACCTACATTAGCAGCGATCAGATGGAGCGAACAAGGGTCTTTTTTGTGGATAACGAGCGCATGGCGCTGGATAATGCCGGCGGTATGAACGAGCGGCTGGGTCTTGCCTGGCTGGCCGGCGGAAACACCGACGAAAGCGACGTGGAGACCAGGATTTTGCTTCACGAGGAGCTGACGGCGGAAAACATACAGGATGCCGCCCAGGCCATCTTCCGTCCGGATACGTTGAGCTGCTATATCGAAAAGAATCCCGGCAAGGTCAAGACAGCAAAGCTTCGGGACACGCTGAAAAAGTGCCGGGAGATGCTTTTGTAGTATGATGGAAAGCAAAACAGCACCCCCGGGAACCGCGGTTCCCGGGGGTGCTGTTTCGTTTCAGAATAGATTACAGCACGCTTTGCAGAAATTGTTTCAGCCGCTCGTTTTCCGGGTTTCCAAAAATCTCCTTGGGCGTGCCCTGCTGGGCGATGGAGCCCTGGTCCATAAAGATGACCTTGTCGGCCACCTCCCGGGCAAAGCCCATTTCATGGGTCACCACCACCATGGTCATGCCCTCCAGCGCCAGGCTCTTGATCACGCTTAGCACCTCGCCCACCAGCTCTGGGTCCAGGGCGGAGGTGGGCTCGTCAAAGAGCATGATGTCCGGCTGCATGGCCAGGGCCCTGGCGATGGCGACCCGCTGCTGCTGCCCGCCCGACAGGCGGGAGGGATACTCGTTCACTTTTTCGGAAAGGCCCACCCGGGCAATCAGGTCCCGGGCAATAACTTCCGCCTTCTTGGGGTCCATCTTTTTTACGTTCACCGGGGCCACCATCACGTTTTGCAAAACGGTGCGGTGGGGGAACAGGTTGAAGGATTGGAACACCATGCCCATTTTCAACAGGATGGCGCTGCGCTCCCTGGGGGTTAATTTTACGCTGTTCACGCCGTCCTTGCGGTCGTCCAAAAGCTGCCCTTCAATGATGATCCGGCCGGATGTGATCTTTTCCAGATGGATCAGAGAACGCAAAAAAGTAGACTTTCCGGAGCCGGAAGGGCCGATGATGCATACCACCTCCCCTTTTTCAATGGAGATGCTTACATCCTTGAGCACCTGCAAAGCGCCGAATTGCTTGCAAACGTGCTCCGCCTGAATCATGGCCATAACGGTTCCTCCTATGACGATGCGAAATAGAGCTATGGAAAAGTCTAAAAGGTTATTGATAGATGCTGCAGACTGTGAAAAATCCTCCAGGAGGTACTGGAGGACCGAAGTCCTCCAATGGAAAATCGAAAATCAGCGACATGTGCGGTGATTTTCGCAGGAATTTCGAAGAAATTCCTTCCTTGTCCGAGCAAACGGCCGCAAAAGCGTAGCTTTGAAAGTAGCAGCGAGGGAAAAACCCGACAAAGTGGCGGTAGCCACTCTGTCGATACGCGGCAGCGTTATTGGTAGACGCTGAACTTCTTTTCCAGGCGGTTGAACACCCAGGTAAACACCGCGGTGATCACAAGGTAAATGACCATGGCCGGCAGGTAGACCAGCGCGCTGGCGCTGGAGGACATGATCTGCGAGGTTTTCTTCATCAAATCCACCAGGGCGATGGAGGATACCAGGGAGGTATCCTTGATGACCATGATGAACTCATTGCCCACCGGGGGGATCAGCCGGCGGATGGATTGGGGGATGATGATCAGGCGCATGGTCTGGCCATAGGTCATCCCCAGTACCTTGGAAGCCTCAAACTGCCCCTTGTCGATGGACTGGATGGCCGCCCGGATGATTTCCGCCAGGTACGCCCCGGAATTTAATGCAAAGGCGATCCAGGCGGCCGCAAACCGGTCCTGGATGGTTAGCACGGGATGGATGTAGGGCAAGCCGTAATAAATGAAAAACAGCTGCATCAACAGCGGCGTGCCGCGGAAGAAAAACACATACGCGCCGGAAAGCTTTTGAAGCACCTTTGATTTTGATAACTTTCCCAGCGCCAGAAAAACGCTGATGACAAGCCCGCAGCTTACCGCCAGCACCGTCAGTGACAGCGTGATGCCTGTAGATTCCAGCAGCGCGGGTATCCATTTCCCGATTTTTTCAAGCAAACTCATGCGTCAGCCCCCTGTGGTTTTTGCCCGGAAACAAAGACACTGTCCGGCACCGTCTCAAAAAAGGCGGTGCCGGACAAGCCTGTGCATTTTTTGTTCTGTTTACCGAACGCCCGCCGTGGTGTCATAGCCAAAATGCTTCACGGCGATCTCGGTCATTTTGCCGTCTTCGTACATGGCGTCGATGGCGGCTTCAATCGCCTGGGTCAACGCGTCGTTGCCCTTCTTCAGGCACAGGCCCATGGGCTCGGCTTCGGTGTTTTCCCAAACGATGGCGTGCTTGTCGGCGTCCGCGCCCAGATAGTAGGCGGCCACAACGCTGTCCACCAGCACGGCGTCCACGCGGTTCAGCTTCAGCTCTTCAAAGCACTGTATGATTTTGTCGTACACGTAGTAGTCAATGCTCAGGCCCGCTTCAATCTTCGCCTTCATGAAAATATCGGCGGTGGTTTCGGTCTGCACAGCCACCCGGTAGCCGGCCAATTCATCGGGGGATTTGACGGGCAGATCCTTGGCCGTAACCAGCACCAGCTTGTTGGCGATGTAGGGCTTGGTCAGGCTGTAATTTTCCTGCCGTTCGGGCGTAATGCTCACGGCGGAAATGATGACATCGTAGCGGCTGGAATCCAGGGAAGCGAAAATGCCGTCCCAGGCGGTGTCCACCAGCTCCAGCGCAAGCCCCAGGCGGGCGGCCAGCTCGGTAGCCACATCCACGTCAAAGCCAATAGGCGTCACGCCGTCTTCCGCCAGATATTCCATGGGCGGATAGCCGATCTCCATGCCAACCTGGAGCACGCCGTTTTTCAGCGTCAGGCCTTCCCCCATGGCGGTTGCGCCAAAGGCCAGCAAAAGAACCGCCGCCAGCAGTACCGCTATCATTTTTCGCATGGTTTGTATTCTCCTCCTTCATATTCCCTGTCCGTTAAAAGAAAGCTGCGCGTATACAGGCGCTTTCCTTTTATGAATGAAACACTAACATCAAGGCTTGTTCCTGTCAATACCTTATTTGTGTTTTTTTCGTATTTTCTATGCACGTCATACTGAATATTCAGTATATTCAATTCTGAATGATCCAAAGTTCCGCAGAAAAAAGCAAGGCGGCTCAACAAAAACTGTGAGCCGCGCCGCAAAAAGGGGATTTGTATAAGGTGTTTGTTGTCTGCAAGTTTGTTTTTCGTTCCTGCAAATTTTTACAGATCGTCCGCGTCCTGGTCCGGTTCGCCGCCATCCCTTGCGGTTCCTGTATAGCTGCCCAGCACGTCGGTGGTTGCGGGGTCATGCATGGCGCCTTTAAGCGCCTCCTCCTTGATTTTTTTCAGGTCCTTTTTCCTTTTTTCCATATAAAACGCCTCCTTCTCCGGGAGTATGCCCGGAAAAAGAGGCGGTTATGGGTTCCTGCCCTGGCGTTTATCCGACGACAATATTGAGCAGCCTGCCCGGCACGAAGATGATTTTGCGGATGGCCTTGCCGCCCACCAGCGCCTTGACATCGGGATGGCCGGGCAGCGTTTCCTCCGCTTTTTCCTTTGTGAGGTCGGCGGGGATCATGATGCGGCCGCGGACCTTGCCGTTGATCTGGATGGCGATTTCCACCTCGCTCAAAGCCATTTCCTTTTCATCATAGGTGGGCCAGGGCTGGCGGTGGAGCGGCGCGCCAAAGCCCTGCGCTTCCCACATTTCCTCGCAGATGTGGGGCGCCACGGGGGACAGTAGCAGGAGCAGTGTTTTCAGCTCGCCCCTGGTGATTTGACCCTTGAGATAGATGTCGTTGGTAAGGCTCATCATGGCGGCGATGGCGGTGTTGTACTTCATCTTCTCGTAGTCTTCGCCCACCTTTTTCACCGTGGCGTGGAAGGAGGCTTTCAAATCGGAGGAATAGCCATTCCCCTCCGTCAGCATCTCCTGCAGACGCCAAATCCTGTCCAGGAAACGGCGGCAGCCCCTGGCGCCGTTGGTGGACCACGGAATCGCCTGGTCGAAGGCGCCCATGAACATTTCATACAGGCGGAAGGCGTCGGCGCCCAGCTCATCCACGATTTCGTCGGGATTAATGACATTGCCCCGGGATTTGGACATCTTTTCGCCGTTGGAGCCCAGGATCATGCCGTGGCTGGTGCGTTTTTGATATGGTTCGGGCGCAGGCACCACGCCGATATCGTGCAGGAACAGGTGCCAGAACCGGCTGTAGAGCAGGTGCAGCGTGGTGTGCTCCATGCCGCCGTTGTACCAGTCGATGGGCAGCCAATATTTCATGGCTTCCTGGGAGGCCATTTCAGTGGCGTTATGCGGATCGGTATACCGCAGGAAGTACCAGCTGGACCCGGCCCACTGGGGCATGGTATCCGTTTCCCGCTGTGCTTTTTCGCCGCAATGGGGGCAGGTGGTATTCACCCAGTCGGTCATAGCCGCCAGGGGGCTTTCCCCGTTGTCGGTGGGTTCGTAATTTTTGACATCGGGCAGCAGCACCGGCAGATCCTTTTCCGGTACAGGCACAATGCCGCAATGGGGGCAGTGCACCACGGGAATGGGTTCGCCCCAGTAGCGCTGGCGGCTGAACACCCAGTCGCGCAATTTGAAGTTCACCTTGCGCCGGCCCAGCTTCTGCTGCTCAATATAGTCGATGATGGCCTTCTTGGCGTCAGCCACTTTGAGGCCGTTCAAAAAGCCGCTGTTGACCATCACGCCATCCTGGATGTCGTCAAAGGCCGCTTCCTGCACATTGCCGCCGGCCACGACCTCCACGATGGGCAGGCCGAACTTTTTGGCAAAGTCCCAGTCTCTTGTATCGTGGCCGGGCACGGCCATGATGGCGCCGGTGCCGTAGGTGATCAAAACATAATCGGCAATCCAGATGGGGATCTCGGTGCCGGTGGCGGGGTTGATGGCACGGATGCCCTGGAGCTCCACGCCCGTCTTGTCCTTGGCGACTTCCGTGCGCTCAAAGTCGGATTTCTTGGCTGCCTGGGCCTTGTATTCCAAAACCGCGTCGTAGTTCGTGAGGGCGTCCTTCCAGATTTCCAGCAGAGGGTGCTCGGGGGACAATACCATATACGTGGCCCCAAAGATGGTATCGGGCCTGGTGGTATAGACCTTGATCCTTTCCCCGCGGCCGGCAAGGGCAAAGTCGATCTCCGCGCCTTCGGAGCGGCCGATCCAGTTGCGCTGCTGCAGCTTGACCTTTTCGATAAAATCTACGCTATCCAGACCGTCCAGCAGCTTTTGCGCGTACTTGGTGATGGCCAGCATCCACTGCTTTTTGACCTTGCGCACGACTTCGCTGCCGCAGCGCTCACAAACGCCATTCACCACTTCTTCATTGGCCAGGCCGCACTTGCAGCTTAGGCACCAGTTGACGGGCATTTCCGCTTTGTAGGCCAGGCCGTGCTTTAAAAGCTGCAGAAAGATCCACTGGGTCCATTTGAAATAGTCGGGATCGGTGGTGTTCACTTCCCGTGTGTAGTCAAAGGAAAAGCCCAGGCGCTTTAACTGCGCGCGGAACCTGTCGATGTTGTCGTTGGTGACCGCCCTGGGATGCACCTTGTTCTTGATGGCATAGTTTTCTGTGGGCAGGCCAAAGGCATCCCAGCCGATGGGGTACAGTACATTGTAACCCTCCATGCGGCGCTTGCGGGCGATAATGTCCAACGCCGTGTTGGAGCGGGGATGGCCCACGTGAAGCCCGGCGCCAGAAGGATAGGGAAACTCAATCAGGCAGTAATACTTGGGCTTTGTATGGTCATCTTCCGCGGAAAATGCCCCCGACTCCTCCCATTTTGCCTGCCATTTCTTTTCAATGTCAGCGGGATTATAAGGCGCCTGAAACATAAACAGATGCTCCTCCTTCTTCCGCGTAAAAAAACGTTCCGTCTTTTTTACAAAGACGAAACGTACGTTCCGCGGTACCACTTTGTTTGCCGGCTGCCCGGCCGCTTTCACGCGCTGTATCGGGCGCAGCCCGCCATAAGGAGGCTCCGGAGCGAGCGGCCCATCCTTGTGCATCCGCCCTTTCACCAGCCGGACGGCTCTCTTACGCCAAAGGAAAAGCGTTCCCCATCATTGCCGGGAAATCTGCTTCAAAGTATATCCCGAACCCGGCGTTTTGTAAAGAGGGAAGGCCAACTTGACAGTGCCACACATTTACATATGTAAAAATCTTCTAAGTTCATTGAGTATGGATTGCGGATATGGCACAATATTCCTGCTCCCGTAAAATTGAAAAAGGTATGAACGCTTTATGCAACGATTGAACCGCAAAGACAAGGAGTCAGCATGCAAGCAAGAAAAGTGCCTCTTCACATCATCTCTCTATTCACCCTTTTATTGTTGGTGCTTTTGCCGGCAGGAACCCTTGCGGCAAAGGGCGGCGAGCTATGGGCCACATTTCCCGGAACACAGCCGGCAGAGTCCGGCTTTGCCTTGGAGAACGGCGATGGTAAAAAGCCCATTGGCGCAGTATCCTGGTGGTACAGCGAAAAGGAGAGAGCTTACTTTTTATTTTTGCCCGCGTTTGCAGATGCGGGCAATCTGCGCATTTGGTTCAGCGGCGCCCAGGATCTGACGATTGATGGAAGGACCGTCAAAAACGGAGAGAACGTAAGCTTGTTAACGCCCGGCGCAAAGTTTTCCATCGTGTTGGGCAAGGCCAAATGCGAGCTGTACATCGTGCAGTCGGCCAATATTCCGGCCATGTTTCTGAACACGAAATCAGGCAGTGCCGAGTATATACACAAAAGCAAGAAAAATGAAGAGCCCGGCAGCCTGCTCATGGTGGACGCAAAGGGAGACAGGCTGTATGACGGCGCTTTGGGCCAGATCAAAGGCAGGGGAAACTATACTTTTTCTCTGAGAAAGAAACCGTATCAGATCAAGCTGGATGCGTCCACAGACCTGTGCGGCATGGGGAAAGCCAAAACATGGATTCTGCTGGCAAATCACTATGACAATTCGCTGCTGCGCAACAGGATTGCCTTTGACCTGGCTGACGCCGTGGGGCTTGCTTATTCCTCAAAATCTCAGGCGGCGGATGTGTATGTGAACAGCGAATACTGCGGTTCTTACCTGCTTTGTGAAAAAGTGGAGATTGGCGATGAGAGGATCGACGTCAACAATCTTGAGAAGGATACGCAGAAGGTAAACGACACGCCGCTTGACGCTTATCCCCTCTTTGGGACGCAGAATGGCAAAAGCAAGGGGGCCAAAATACCCAATGACCCGGAGGACATTACCGGCGGATACCTGCTGGAGCTGGACTACAGATCACGGTACAAGCCTGAAATCAGTGGCTTTGTGACCACCAAGGGACAGCCCGTCGTCATCAAGGAACCGGAGTATGCAAGCCAGAAGCAGGCAGAGTATATACGCACCTTTATGCAGGGCTTTGAAAACGCCATCTTTGCCAAGGACGGCAAAGATCCCAAAACCGGAAAGCATTACAGCGAGTTTGTGGACATGGATTCGCTGGTGAAAAAATACCTTCTGGAGGAGTTTGTAAAGAATTTTGACGGAAACCGCAGCAGCCAGTTTTACTACAAGCCTGCCGACGAGCAAAGCAAGCTGGCTTTTGCCGGTCCCGCATGGGATTATGACATCGCCTGGGGCAACTATGCCAAGGAACGTAACCAGAAGGTAAAGGATCCGCGGTACTTTGTCACCAACGCTGACTCAGGCGAATACTACTACTGGCTGCCAAACGTATACAGGCAGGCCGACTTCAAGGCGGCGGCCATCAAAACATATCACGAGGCATATGTGCCGGCCTTGAACATTCTTCTGGGGAATTCGCCTTCAGACAGCGGCCGGCTTCGTTCCCTGAGCGAATATGCTGCCGAATTGGAGGCTTCGGCGGCCATGAACTTTATCCGCTGGCCGATCTTCAACAGCCCCAACTGGCAGGTAAAAACAGGAAAAGACTATCCTGCCAACATGGACTACCTGAAAAACTTCATTGAAGGCCGCATGGCCTGGCTGGCGGAAAACTGGCCCCGGGAATAATGCAGGTTCGAGCCTTGCGCCTGCCTTTGCGGGAAAGTGCAAAGGTCATTCACCCTCTTCCCTCTTCCCGCCATATATTGTTATGGACGCTCTTTTTGCTCACGCAAAAAGCAGCCTGCACAATACGGGGCGCACTTGCTGTGCCCTATCGGGAAGTGAGGAACATCAGATGGATATTGCTTTGCAGCTGGAACGCATATCCGCCGGTTCCGTAACAACGGGAGCCAATGTCATTTTTGAAAACATCATATTTTCCGCCGGAAACATCACCTATGATCCGGCCGGCGGCATTATTACTTTCAATGAACCCGGCAGGTATGTCGTAGATTGGTGGGCTGCGGTTCAAAGCTCTATTTCCACCAACGGCACCGTTTTCGCCCTGTCATCCTCCCAAGGTGATTTCCTGGAAGGAAATTCTCCCCTGAAGACAGATGAGGTCTCTGGTATTGGCATCATAGAAATCATCTCAGTCCCTGCAACGCTTTCCCTGATCAATGCCAGCACCGCCCAAATATCCTATTCCACCATCGTCCCTGTAACGGCGTCGCTTCGGATCGTACAGGATGATTTGGACGGAACCGGCACCACAGGACCTACCGGTCCCACTGGCCCCACAGGCGCCGCAGGCGATACCGGTCCCACCGGCCCCACAGGTGCCGCAGGCGATACCGGTCCCACTGGCCCCACAGGCGCCGCGGGCGATACCGGTCCCATTGGTCCCACAGGCGCCGCGGGCGATACCGGTCCCACTGGCCCAACGGGTGCCGCAGGCGATATCGGCCCCACTGGTCCGACGGGTGACGCGGGCGATACCGGTCCCACTGGTCCGACGGGTGACGCGGGCGATACCGGCCCCACTGGCCCCACGGGGGCCGCGGGCGATACCGGGCCCACTGGGCCCACGGGCGCCGCGGGCGATACCGGTCCCACTGGCCCAACGGGTGCCGCGG
>JAFADG010000018.1 GCA_023425025.1 Bacillota bacterium | reverse complement strand
GAACCTACCCCGACGCCCACGCCAGCCCCCGTACAGGCGATTACGGATGAGCAGCTGAACACGTTTACCACTGATTTGAACACGGCTCTCTCGACCGAATACAGTTCTGCCGACGCTGTGAAATGGCTGCAGCAAAAGCTGAGTATAACGCAAAACGGCGTCTACGATGAGCCCACAAAGACAGCCGTCACCGCCTATCAGAGCACCAATGGCATAACCGCCACCGGCATCGCCGATGTGGATACCATCAACAAATTGCAGGGACCATAAGACGCCGGCTTCTCTTTTTAGCGGAGCATTGCTATTAAAACGCAAGGGAAAATATATAACAACCAGGCCCGGCGAAGCGCCGGGCCTGGTTGTTTTTCATGTGCCGGATTCCTGCGGAGACGGCGGCGGCATGCTGCCGCTCGCAAATCTTTTTACCAGGAAGTACTTGATGACAAGATAGGCTGCAATAATGAGCATCCATTGCAGGATCAGGTTGTTCCATACATAGGCGGTGGGCAAATCAAGCCGCGGCGACGGATATGCAGGTGAAGTTGATACGCCCACATATTTCAGGGCTCGCAAAGCTGTAACCGTAAGCAGCAAATTCCGGGCACTTAGCAAAATCATTGCAAACCGTTCCAGTCCCTTTCTCCCCTTGCGATACCACAGAATGAAGGTAACTACAACACCGACTGGACATAAAAGCGTCAATATGACGAACGGCACCATAACGGCCTGACTGATTCTGCCTTCCGTAAGGGTATAAAGAATCGGGGCAACAAAGCGGCAAACCGTACCCAAAAGCAGCGCCGCCTGTATCCACAATAGACGTTGTATCGCTGCGGTTTTATACAGCATGGGTGATAAAGCACCGCTTTTATCCAACGCCAAACCCAGCCAGTTTCTTGCAAAATACCCGGCAGCAGCCGTCAGAACAAGGCATATAAAAAGCTGCAAGGGCAATTGGGAAAGATAGGCCCCAAAGGAGAGAACGCCGTTTCCATAATCCAACCCTTCCGCCGTCACCATGGGCAGCAAGAGAACGAGGGCCCAAGCGTTGAATACGATGACGGAAAACGCCATTCTGTGAAGGCGTTTTACCTGTGCCGCCTGCCGGAAACCGCCTTCTTCCAGCAAAGCGTCCTCCTGCAGCGCGGTTTTGGCGTAGTTGAGCTGTAGAACCGCCAATACGATGCTGCACAACAAGCAGATCAGCGCCAGACCGAAGGCCATCAGCGGCTTGTAATAGGTGTAAGCCACCACAAATTGTACAATAAGCCCCGTAAGGGTCAGCGCGGCCGCGATGAACGACACGCTCTTGAATTGGGTGACCATGCGGGTTGCGATATACTGGGCCTGCTTTTCCGCCTTGGCACGGCCTTTGCCCTCGTCCGATGCTCCCTGCGGCATGCGCTCGCCACGCAAGATTTCATCGCACGTCACCCCGAACAGCTCCGCCAGCACCGGTATCGCGGCAAGGTCAGGGCTGCTTTCATCCCGTTCCCATTTGCTGATTGTCTTGTTGGAAACGTAAAGCCGCTGCGCCACCTCTTCCTGCGTGAGGCCGCTTGCCTTTCTCAGCGCGGCCAAAAAAGTGCCAATGGATTTCTTCTCCATGTTTTCCCCTCCTGTCTGCCCTGATTCTACGGTCCGGCGAGAAAAAAAGCAACCCACAAGCCGGAGAATCTGTCTCCGTTTCGGAGAGTGGGCCTTTTCACAGGGTGAAAGCCCTTATACCATGCTGGGCAAACGCTGATCAGGCCTACTCCCGATGGGCTTGGTTTGTAGCTGCGGGTGCCATATGCCTTTCCCAAATACCGCAGCCGGACTGAAATCAGCTACCCCGCCAAAATTCTTCCGCCGGAAACACCCCGGTTTCTTTACAACATCGCCCATCCGGTGTAGGATGGATACATGAAAAAAATTGACGTCCAGGAGGTATGCATGTATACAATTGAAATTCTTGACGCGGCCGGCCAGGTAAAGCAATCCGCGTCCGGCACAGAATCCGCGCGGCTGTTTTACGAAAAGGAATTTGAGCAGGGCGACCGCATTGCCTTCACCGCGGACAGCCAGCATTGCGCCGTACAGGTGGATGCGACGCTGCCCGAAACCCTGGTCTACCTTAAGGATCAGCGCTTTGTATTCACCATCCCCTTTGGCAATTTGAAGACCATGTACGCCCCCCAGGCGTTTTTAGGCGGCGGCCACATCGTATCCCTGCGCGCCGCCAGGCTCGAGGAGATATTTGAGCGCCGCAATGTAAGCCTCAACCCCGCCGACCAGCGCTTTTATGAAGGCTGCTACCCCCACGCGACCGCCAATATCGAAACCAGGGACGAACCCGTGTTCTTTGCCCGCAACGTCATCGACGGGCTGAAGTTCAACACCAGCCACGGCGGCTGGCCCTATCTTTCCTGGGGCATCGGCGGCAAGGACGATGCGGAAATTACCATTCACTTTGGCCGCAGCGTGCTGGTCGATGAAGTCGGGATCACCATTCGGGCCGATTTTCCCCACGATACCTGGTGGAAAGAAGGAACTCTGTTTTTCTCCGATGGGCAGGAGTGCACGCTTTCGCTTTCCAAGACAAAGGAGACACAGTACTTCCCTGTCGGGAACCATGAGGTGACCTGGGTGCGGCTTTCGAACCTGAAAAGGGCAGACGATCCCTCGCCCTTCCCTGCCCTGACTCAGCTGGAAGTGTTCGGGGCGGATATTGCGTAATGCTTGCCGCCGGCTGAAATAGCCGGCGGTTTTTTTTTATGATAGCAGGCCAGCCGGCGCACAATTTGCCGTTGACAACCTCGCCTTTTTTCCGTATCATATTGGTATAAAAATGTGCTCGAGCACATTTTGTATGGAATGACAAATGCACAGCAAAAAAGGAGCGCGCGTATGAGCGAGATTTTCAAAAACCTGCCCAAAGTGGCCTATGAAGGCCCTGCGTCCCAAAACCCCCTTTCCTTTAAATTCTATAATCCCGAGCAGCTGGTGCTGGGCAAGCCCATGAAGGAGCACCTGCGTTTTGCCATGGCCTGGTGGCACAACCTGTGCGCCACCGGCGGCGATATGTTCGGCCCCGGCACCGCCGACAAATCCTTCGGCGCTGCGCCCGGCACCATGGAGCACGCCAAGGCCAAGGTGGACGCCGGCTTTGAGTTCATGCAAAAGCTGGGCGTGGAATACTTCTGCTTCCACGACGCCGACATCGTGCCCGAAGCCGATACCTTGGCGGAAACCAACGCCCGCCTGGATGAAATCTCCGATTATATTCTGGAAAAGATGAAGGCCACGGGCTTGAAGCTGCTTTGGGGCACCGCCAATTTGTTCAGTAACCCCCGCTATATGAATGGTGCCGGCTCCAGCAACAGCGCCGACGTGTTCTGCCATGCCGCGGCCCAGATTAAAAAGGCCCTGGATATTACCGTCAAGCTGGGCGGCTTGGGCTACGTGTTCTGGGGCGGCCGCGAAGGCTATGAAACCTTGCTCAACACCGACATGAAATTTGAGCAGGAGAACATTGCCGCCCTGATGAAGATGGCCGTCAAGTACGGCCGCAGCATCGGCTTCAAAGGCGATTTCTTCATTGAGCCCAAGCCCAAGGAGCCCATGAAGCATCAGTACGACTTCGACGCCGCCACCGCCATCGGCTTTGTACGCCAGTACGGCCTGGACAAGGACTTCAAAATGAACATTGAGGCCAACCATGCCACCCTGGCCGGCCACACCTTCCAGCACGATTTGCGGGTGTCCGCCATCAACGGCATGCTGGGCAGCATCGACGCCAACCAGGGCGATTTGCTGCTGGGCTGGGACACCGACCAGTTCCCCTCCAACGTGTACGACACCACCCTGTGCATGTATGAAGTATTGAAGGCCGGTGGCCTCACAAACGGCGGCCTGAACTTTGATGCCAAGGACCGCCGCCCCAGCTACACGCTGGAAGACATGTTCCTGGGCTTCATCCTGGGCATGGATTCCTTCGCACTGGGCCTGATAAAGGCTGCACGCATCATTGAGGACGGCCGCATTGATACCTTTGTGAAAGACCGCTACGCCAGCTTTGAAACCGGCATCGGCAAAAAGATCCGTGCCGGCGAAACCAGCCTGGAAGAGCTGGCCGCCTACGCCGAGGCCAAGGGCGTCACCCCGCTGCCCGGCTCCGGAAAGCAGGAGTATCTGGAGAGCGTTTTGAATTCCATTCTCTTTAGCTGAGGGAAAGGCGGAGGCGTATTATGAACTACCAAACCGCCATGGAGCGGGCGCAGCAAATCGTAGCCCGGATGACGCTGGAGGAAAAAGCCTCCCAGCTGCGATATGACGCACCTGCCATCCCCCGCTTGGGGATCCCCGCCTACAACTGGTGGAACGAGGCGCTGCACGGCGTGGCCCGGGCAGGTACCGCAACGGTGTTCCCCCAGGCCATCGGCCTGGCGGCCATGTTTGACGACGCGGGCCTGAAGGAAATTGCCGAAGTCATCGCCACCGAGGGCCGGGCCAAGTACAACGCCCAAAGCGCCCACGGCGACCGGGATATCTACAAGGGTCTGACCTTCTGGTCCCCCAACATCAACATCTTCCGGGACCCGCGCTGGGGCCGCGGCCATGAAACCTATGGCGAAGACCCCCATCTCACCGCCCGTCTGGGCGTGGCCTTTGTAAAGGGCCTGCAGGGCGACGGCGAGCATTTGAAAGCCGCGGCCTGCGCCAAGCATTTTGCCGTACACTCCGGCCCGGAGGCGGTTCGCCACGAGTTTGACGCTATCGCCACCTTAAAGGACATGCGGGAAACCTACCTGCCGGCCTTTGAAGCGCTGGTGAAGGAGGCCAAGGTGGAGTCGGTGATGGGCGCGTACAACCGCGTCAATGGCGAGCCGGCCTGCGGCTCCAAGACGCTCCTCAAGGATATCTTGCGGGACGAATGGGGCTTTGAGGGCCACGTGGTCAGCGACTGCTGGGCCATTAAAGACTTTCATACCCGCCACCACGTCACCGACACCGCGCCGGAAAGCGCGGCCCTGGCGCTGAAATGGGGCTGCGACTTAAACTGCGGCGTGACCTATCTGCACCTGCTGGAGGCGTATCAGGAAGGCCTTGTCACCGAGGATCAAATTACCCTGGCCGCCACCCGCGTGATGGCCACCCGCGTAAGGCTGGGCCTGTTTGACGAAAGCTGCGAATACAACAGCATTTCCTACCTGGAAAACGACACCGACACCCATGACCAAAAGGCGCTGGAATCCGCCCAAAAGAGCATGGTGCTCCTGAAAAACGACGGAATTTTGCCGCTTGACCTGGAAAAATTAAAGACCATTGCCGTCATCGGCCCCAACGCCGACAGCCAGGCTTGCCTGGAGGGCAATTACAACGGCACCTCCTCCCGCTATGTCACCTTCCTGGAGGGCATTCGCCGGGCTGCCCAGGGCAAGACGAGAATCCTGTATTCCCAGGGCTGCCACCTGCACAAGGACAGGACCAGCGGCCTGTCCCTGGCCGACGACAGGCTGTCCGAAGCCGTGATCGCCGCGGAGCAGGCCGACGCCGTCATTCTCGTATTGGGGCTGGATGCCACCATCGAGGGCGAAGAAGGCGATACAGGCAACCAGTACTTTTCCGGCGACAAAACCGACCTGGAGCTGCCCGCCTCCCAGCGGCGGCTGCTGGAGGCTGTGCTGAAAACCGGCAAGCCCGTCGTCACGCTGGTTTCCGCCGGCAGCGCTCTGCGGGTGGAAGAAGGCAACGCCATTCTCTACGCCTGGTATCCGGGGCAGGCCGGCGGCACCGCCGCGGCCGATATCCTCTTTGGCAAGGTGTCTCCCTCCGGCCGGCTGCCCCTTACCTTCTACCACAGCGTTGATGAACTGCCGGACTTTACAGATTACCGCATGACAAACCGCACCTACCGGTACTTTACAGGCGCGCCGCTGTACCCCTTCGGCTACGGGCTTTCCTACACGAAATTTGCCTATGAAAGCGCGCAGGTGAAGGATGCGAACGTTTCAGTCACGCTGCGCAACGAAGGCGCCATGGATGCTGACGAGGTCGTGCAGGTATACATCAAGGCGGTGGATTCGCCCCATAAAACGCCCCATCCCAAGCTTTGCGCCTTCCAAAGGGCGCACTTGAAGGCCGGGGAAACGAAAACGGTTTCCATTCCGTTGCCGCAGGACGCGTTTACCGTCATCGACGATCACGGCCATCGTGTTTCCGGCGGGAACCGTTATTCCTTCACCGTCGGCGGAAGCCAGGCGGATGCAAGAAGCCTTGAATTGACCGGTTCCGCGCCGCTCAAAATCCAGTTTGCCCATTAACCGGGCAGTTTTCCGCACATAAACAGAAACCAAAGAGACATTTTCAAAAGTCTCTTTGGTTTCTGTTGCATTTTTAGCTAAAACGTATTCGTAAAAAAACCGAAACGTTGCGCTTTTCCGCCCATATTCCATCCAGAACGCAGGTGCTTTTTCCACATGTTTTCTCCTCCGAGAGGTGGGTTTAGAAAATATTTCAGAAGGTACTTGATTTTTTTATGTAATATGCTTATACTAAGTCTATAGAAACCGGTTTAGAAAAAAAGCATTCACCGTGTGCAGTAAGGGGTGCTTTATATACGTGACAATCAAAGAAGTTTCCGCGCGATGCGGTCTGTCTGTTTCCACGGTCAGTAAAGCACTCAACAACTACAGCGATGTAAGTGAAGCAACGCGCAAGCTGGTCATCCGTACCGCACAGGAGGCGGGTTACCACCCGAATTCCCTGGCAAGGGCCCTGAAAACCAACCGCACCTACAACCTGGGCGTGCTGTTCGTGGACGATACCAACAGCGGCCTGACCCACAACTATTTCACGGCTGTGCTGGACAGCTTCAAAAGCGAGGCGGAGCGGCGGGGGTACGATATCACCTTTATCAACCACAACATCGGGCGCACCAGGATGACGTATCTTGAGCACTGCAGATACCGGAATGTGGACGGTGTATGCCTGGCCTGTGTCGATTTCTTCGCGCCGGAGATCATAGAGCTCATTGCCTCCGATCTGCCCATCGTCACCATCGACCATATTTTCAACAACCGCACCTGCATTTTGTCGGACAACAAAAACGGCATGCGGGATCTGATACGTTACGTATACGGCAAAGGGCACAGGCGCATCGCGTTTGTCCACGGCATGCGCTCCGCCGTAACCGAAAGCCGCGTCACGGGGTACTACCGCACCATGCAGGAGCTGAATCTGCCGACACCGCAGGAATACCTGGTGGAATGCGCTTACCACAATCCGCCCAGCGCCAACGCGGCCGTGCAAAAGATCCTGCGGCTGCCAAAGCGGCCCACCTGCATCCTTTTGTCCGATGATTACGCGGCCCTGGGCGGCATAGAGGCCATCCGCACCGCCGGGCTTTCGATTCCCGATGATATCTCTATCGCGGGCTATGACGGCATACAATTGATGCAATTGACGCAGCCCAAACTGACCACCGTTTGCCAGAACACCCTGCGCATCGGAACCCAGGCCGCGGCCAGCCTCGTCGAGCGCATTGAAAACCCGCAGACGGCCGGCGCGGACATCGTGGTTGTGGAAGGGAAGCTGCTCCCCGGCGAAACCGTACGGCAGATCCCCGCCGGCGAAGCCTGAATTGCTTTGGTCATAAGCAACGAAGAGTTGCTTTTGAATGAAATCAGCGGCAATGTCGCAAAAAAGAGGAGGTTCCCCATGAAGAAAGCTCTGGCTCTTCTCCTGGTCGTTCTGATGCTTGTGCCCGTGTTTGGCGCGGCGGCGGAAGAACAAATTACCATCACCTTCTGGTCCTTTACTGACGAAATCTCCAAAATCGTGGACGAGTACTACAAGCCCGCCCATCCCAACGTAACGATCGACTACGTGCTCACCCCCACCGCCGACTTCCCCGGCAAGCTGGATCCAATGCTGGCCACCGGCGCGGCGGATGCCCCCGATGTGTTTGCGTTGGAAGCCGACTTCGCCAAGAAGTACATCGAGTCCGAACATACTGCCAGCCTGTATGACCTGGGCTTCACCGAGGAAGACCTGAAGGCTGCCGTTCCCGCCGTGGTCGACTTTGGCCGCGACCCCTCCGGCACCCCCAAGGCCCTGTCCTGGCAGGCGACCCCCGGCGCGCTGTTTTACCGCGCTTCACTGGCTGAAAAGTATCTGGGCGTCAAGACCCCCGAAGAGTTCCAGGAACTGGTGAAGGACATCGACGCCTTCTACGAGACCGCCCTGAAGCTGGACGAAGCCTCCGGCGGCGAAGTCAAAATGTTCTCCTCCCTGGGCGATATCACCAAGCCCTTCCTGTACCTGCGTGAAAAGGGCTGGGTTGCCGATGGCAAGCTGGTCTTTGAAGATGTGCTGGTAGAGCTGATGGACCTGGCCAAGGATATGAAGACCGACGGCCTGTACAACGAAGCCACCCAGTGGGCCGAAACCTGGTTCCTGGGCATGAAGAGCGACATCACCCTGTGCTACTTCCTGCCCACCTGGGGCCTGCACTACGTATTGAAGCCCAACTCCGGCGGCACCGCTCCCGGTGAAGGCACCTACGGCGACTGGCGCATGGTCAGCGGCCCGGTGGGCTACTCCTGGGGCGGCACCTGGCTGGGCGCCAACACTGCCAAGGTTGCCCAAGCCAGCGATGCCAAGAAGGCCGCCATCAAGGAACTGATCAACTACATCACCATGGATCCCGTGTTCCTGACCCAGTATGCCAAGGATTCCGGCGACTTCGTATCCAACATCGCAGTGGCTCAGGAAATCGCGGCCCAGGCGATCCCCAATGACTTCCTGGGCGGCCAGGATCACTACGGCGCTTTCGCCGCCAGCTCCCTGATCATCAACGCCTCCAACAAGACGGCGTATGACCTGGACATCGAGCGGCTGTTCGTTGAAAACTGCCTGACCCCCTATGTCAACGGCGAAAAGGATAAGGAAACCGCCATCAAGGACTTCAAGGATGCGGTAGCCGCCCTCTTCAACAACATCGTCGTAGAATAACACTTTCCGGACGGCCCGGAGGGCGCAAGCCTTCCGGGCCGCACCCCTGGGGGGTGCGGGCGGCCGCCCGGTCTTTGCCGGGGTGCGCTTCCCGGGGCAAATGCGAAACCATCAAACAGGGCAGTTATGCCGCGAACGAAGGGGTGTGCCCATGATCAAGCCACATGCCGCGAATCCTTTTCAAAAGAAGCCCGGTCTTATGCGCAACCGGGTGAATTACAGCCGGTACGGCTACTACTTCGTAGCGCCGTTCGTGCTGACTTACTGCATTTTTCAGCTCTATTCCACCATTTTTACCTTCCGGGTCAGCTTCAGCAACATGGCCAACTGGAACATGAACTATGTTTTCACAGGCATCAGCAATTACCTTCAGCTTTTGAGCTACAGCACCGCCGCCGGGCAAAGCTTCTGGAACTCGCTAGGAAACACATGCATCATCTGGATCGTGAACTTCATTCCCCAAATTGGCATGGCGCTGCTCCTGGCCCACTGGTTTACCAGCGGTCGCATGCGCCTGCGCTTCCAGGGTACGTTCAAGGTGCTGATCTTCCTTCCGAATACAATTACGGCAGCCACCATCGCCGTTTTATTCTTTTCCCTGTTCAATTACCCCGTTGCCCCCGCCAACACGCTTTTGCATCAGCTGGGGCTTTTGAATACCCCCTATCAGTTCCTGCGGGATGTTCCCATCAGCCGCGGGCTCATCAGCTTTATCCAATGGTGGCTGTGGTACGGCAATACCATGATCATCCTCACCGCGGGCATTCTGGGCATCAATCCGGCGCTGTTTGAGGCCGGGCTGGTGGACGGCTGCACCAGCGGGCAGATGTTCCGCAAGATCACGCTTCCGCTTTTGCGCCCCATCCTGTTGTACAACCTGGTCACCTCCCTGATCGGCGGCCTGCAGATGTTCGACATCCCCCACCTGTTCACCCAGGGCAACCCCAACAACACCACCAACACCGTATCCCGCTTCATCTACAACCAGGCCTTTACCGGCACCTACAACTTCAACACCGCTTCCGCGGCTTCCGTCATCCTGCTGTTTATCATCGTTATCCTGAGCCTTTTGCTGTTCTGGGCCATGCGTGACCGCAGTGAAAAACGGGCGAGGAGGGCTGCCAGATGAAACCGGTGATCCGTATTACTTCAATGGTGTTGCTGACGGTCGCCCTTATCAGCTGCTTTGTCCCTTCCGTTTTCTTCAAGGACATTTCCATCCAGCAGACCCAAACCCAGCTGGACGAGGCCCGGGCCGGCCTTCCCGAGGCGGAAAAAGCCCTGGCGGAGTTGAAAGCCGCCGATGAGCCCACCGACAGCCGCCGCTACAAGCGGGCGGAAGCCCGGGTGAGCGAAGCCCAGGCGGATATCGCCGCCCTGGAGCAGAAGATTGCCGAGGCGGCTTCCGGCGCTTCCGGCGCCGATCTTGCATACAGCCTGGTTTCTCCCAGCCTGCCGGAAGGCGTCGTACTGAACCAGAAGGTGCTGAACGAAACCAAGACCTATCAGCCCAACCTTCCCCAACTGCCGGTGCTGGGCTATGTGGGGGCGGGCCTGATGCTCCTGTCCATCGCCTGCCTGCTGGCCGGCGGGAACAAGGAAACCTCCCGGCTATATACGCTCAGCGCCGTATCGGCCCTGGCTGCCGGGCTTACGATCGCGTACACGCTGCTCCGCCTGAAGGCGCTGCCTGTCAGCATACCATACTCTGCCGCGGTTCCCGGTATTTTCGCCTGGACGGCGGTGCTGTTCCCCTTCGCCGCCCTGTTTTTCAACGCCCATGCCTTTGTCAGCACAAAGCGCACGCTTTTGTATTTCCTGTGCATCTTCCTGTCGGTGCTGTCCCTTTTCCCCTTCCTGGTAATGATCGTGAACGCGACCCGCTCCACCTATGAAATCCAGCAGGGCCTTTCCCTGCTCCCCGGCAGCTCCCTGGGCAATAACTGGTTCATTCTCACCGGCACCGGCAAAAGCTTCGACGCGCTGCTGGGCTTCCGCAACAGCGCCACCATCGCCTTTGGCGCCACGGCGCTGTCGGTATACTTCTCCGCGCTGACGGCCTACGGTCTGTCAGTATATGAGTTCAAGCTCCGCCGGTTCCTGTTTGCCGCCATCGTGGGCATCATCATGATCCCCACCCAGATTTCCAACGTAGGCTTCTTCCTGTTCATGTACCAGCTGAACTGGACGGACAACTTCCTGCCCCTGATTCTGCCCGCCATCGCCGCGCCGGCCACCGTGTTTTTCATGCGCCAGTACCTGCAGGCCAACTTCCAGCAGTCCATTGTAGAGGCGGCGCGCATTGACGGCGCCCACGAATTTTACACCTTCAACCGGGTCGTCATACCCATCCTTGCCCCCGCCCTGGCCACCATGGGCATCTTCTCGGTCATCGGCTCCTGGAACAACTATCTGACGCCCCTGATGATGATCCGCAGCCCCAACAAGCAGACGCTGCCCATGATGGTGCAGATGCTGCGGGGCGATATCTACCGCACGGAGTTCGGCTCCATCTACCTGGGCCTTACAATCACGGCCCTGCCCCTGCTGCTGGTGTACTTCGGCCTTTCCAAGTACATTATCCAGGGCGTGGCGCTGGGCGGCGTCAAAGAATAATTCCGTCCCTTCCTATCCTCTCGATCCTCCCGAAAGAAGATATATTTCAAAAGCCGCCGCAAAGCAAACACTTGCGGCGGCTTTTTCCCCGGGCATTCCGCTTGCCCGGCGGCGAACAAGCACATCAAAAAACGGGCAAAATGTCGAAACTTCCTGTACGGCGTGCAAACCACCCTTGTTTCCGCACGCAATCCGCTTTATAATGGAATGCATGTAACGGCGCCGAAATGATTTGAAGGGGGCCTGCATGGTGGTAACCATCAAGGATTTGTCTGCACGGTGCGGTCTGTCGGTTTCCACCGTCAGCAAAGCGCTGAACAACTACAGCGATGTCAGCGAGGCCACCCGTGAGCTGGTGCTGCGCACAGCCAAGGAGATCGGTTATCACCCTAACTCCCTGGCCCGGGCGCTGAAAACCAACCGCACCTACAATTTGGGCGTTTTGTTTGCCGATGACAACAACAGCGGCCTGACCCACAATTATTTTGCCGCCGTGCTGGAAAGCTTCAAAGCCGAGGCGGAGCTTAAGGGGTATGACATTACCTTTATCAACCATAACATCGGCCATACGAAGATGACCTATCTGGAGCACTGCCGCTACCGCAACGTGGACGGCGTATGCCTGGCCTGCGTTGACTTTTTCGCGCCGGAAGTGATTGACCTCATCGCCTCCGATCTGCCCATCGTCACCATCGACCACCTGTTCAACAACCGCACCTGCATCCTATCGGATAATATCAGCGGCATGCGGGACCTGGTCCGGTATGTTTACGGTCAGGGCCACCGGCGCATCGCCTTTGTCCACGGCATGAGATCCGCCGTGACCGAAAGCCGGATCACCGGCTTTTACAGAGGTATGGAGGAGCTAAACCTGAAAATCCCGCCGGAATACATGGTGGAGTGCGCCTACCACAATCCGCCCAGCGCCAAGCAGGCTGTGGCGAAAATCCTCCAGCAACCGGTGCGCCCCACCTGCATATTGATGTCGGACGATTACGCCGCCCTGGGCGGCATAGAGGCCATCCGCTCCGTGGGGCTGAAAATCCCCGATGATATTTCCATTGCCGGCTACGACGGCATACAATTGATGCAGCTGACCTCGCCTAAGCTGACCACCATACAGCAGGATACCAAGCGCATCGGCGAGGAGGCCGCCGCCAGCCTGATCGAGCGTATTGAGCATCCCTTCACCGCCGGCTCCGGCACCATCGTGGTAGAAGGAAAGCTGCTGGCCGGCGAAACCGTCAAGTGCATCAAGGCACAAAAGGAATAATATCCGATCGTCCTTACCGATAAAATAAAGGAACTGCTGTTCCAGCGCTGCATCATTTTGCATATTGCTTTTCAAAGAGAAGAATTTCGCGTCTGCGGACACGACCAAAGGGCTTTCCGATCGCCCTTTGGAAACCTTCGGACGCCCTCTCTATGAATCGCTATACAGTTATGCACCTAACGCTGCAGTTCCTTTTGCTTATAAGCTTTCCAGAATCATGATCTCATTTTGCACCAGACAGTAATCCGGCGCGGGCGAAGTGCCGCCCACCAGATAATCATAGGCCGCTTTCACCGCCCGGTACCCCTGTGTAAAGGGATGCTGGCAGATGACCGCCCGAACGATCCCCTTTTTCATCATCTCCACCGTATCGGGCACGCTGTCAAACCCCACCACCTTCACCTTGCTTTCCAGGTGCAGGGCGATCAGCGCCCGGCACACGCCGGCCATGCCGGCGCCCACCACATACAGGGCGTCAATGTCCGGGCTTCGCTCCATCATGTCCTTGGTGGAGGCGTAGGCGATGGCATCGTCATCCTGGGCGCTGGCATAATCGGCTACCCGAATGCTTTCCGAGCCCTCCTTAAGCCTGTGCAAAAAGCCTTCCAGCCGCTGCCGGTGGCCCAGTATGTTGTCGGCGCCCTTTACAATGCCAAGCGCCGCCTTGCCCTGCGTCATCAGGGAAACCACGCCGGCCGCCATACGCCCGCCCTTTTCGTAATCGCTGCCGATATAGCACAGCCGGGGGCTATCGGGAATGTCCGTATTCACGGTAACGGTCGGGATGCCCTGCTCCTTCAATTCGCCGATGGCCTGTGCAATCGCGGGATCAAAGATGGGATGCAGAATCAGCGCATCCATCTTTTCTTCCTTTAACACTTCTATTTGATGCAGCTGCTCCTTTGGCACATAGCCGCGGAGCTTTTTCAGCTTCACCCGGACACCGAAATCCTTCAATTCCCGCTGGGCCTGGTGAATGCCGCGGATCACATCATCAAAGAACGGGTTGCCCTCGCAGGACAATACCACGCCGATGGTCAGCGCGCGCTTTCTGGCGGCCAGGGCCTTGCCGGCAATGTTGGGCGTAAAGCCAAGGCGGGCAATGGTTTCCTCAATCAGCGCCTGGGTTTCGGGATGAACCTTGCCGCGCTTGTTGAGCACCCGGTCCACCGTGCCGCGGGATACGCCGCACAAATCAGCGATCTGCTTGATGGTAACCGACAAGCGTTCATCCCCCCTTCCCTGCGTTTTTCATCATAAACCGCCAGTGCAGGCCTGTCAACCCAAAAACTGAATCCACTTCAGGTCCAGGTCGCAGCCGGGCAGGAAAACCAGCGATACGGTATGATTGCCTGTGACATTGCCGCCCAAAGAAAACATGCCTTCCGTATACGCTTGCGCCTGCCCCACATCCACCATCCGGCGGGTTTCACCGCCTTCGCCTTCAAACACAAACTGAATCGCGTTTTTTAGCAGCCTCGACCGCCAGCACAGCGCCACGCGTCCGGCTCCTGCCGTTCCAAAGTCCATATGCCGGAAAACGAGCGTCACATTGTTGCCGATGCCTTCCACACCATCCTCCGTGATCGTATAGGAATCGCCGTACACCATATCGCTTTCGCCGGACAAAAGCCTGCCAAACGCCTTTTGATATTTGGTAAACCAAAAACCCTTGATGTGCACCTTCTGCCTAAAGACAAGGCATAGCGTGGTCACGCCTTTCAGCCGCCTGGGCAGCCGGTAAGTGACCTCCTGATAAGTGTTCCAAACGGACCCCTTGTCATAGGTTAGGTCGCAGATTTTCTGCCCACCTTCAACCGGCATCCCCTCCCACACCTCGAAGGTGAAAGGGTTCCTGTCCAGCGGGAACAGGGGCAGGGTGATCTCGTCAGAGCCATAATCCCCAAAGTCCAAATCGCGAAAGCCCACATGGCTTTCCCCATCCCGAAGGGTAGCCACACCCCGGTCATTGCCGTTGGTGAGTTCCACGTTGCTGCTATTGTACAGTCCGCCGGAAACAAAGCTGTAGGGGTCAAGACATGGCTTGCCGTAGCCTTCAAAAGTGAAAGGCAGCACGGAGATAAAGGACGCGTGATCCCGGCCGTTCTTTACAGAGCAGCGGACATACGCCTCGCCGTCGCCTTTGGGAAGCAGCGCGGCGCTTTCTCCATCCTCCCCTAAGCGCAAACCGGCCAGCGGGCTGTCGATGCCGCCGCTGTCTGTTACGCGCCAGGCGATGTCATCATACGCTGCGTTCTTCGGCAGCAGTCTAGCGGTCACATGGAACCCATCCGCTGTGAGCTCGATCTTGCGGACAGGGATATCTTCCTCGCAGAACCTTGCCGAAAGAACGGGCGTTTCCCCCGGTTCGGCCTGAACGATGGCCAGCAGCTTGCCGCCGAACATGCGGCGGTTATCCGTCTGGTACTGATCATAGTCCGCAGCGTCGCCGTTGTCCAGGCCCAGCAGCGCGCCGCCGGTCACGGAAACGAATACCCGGCGGTTGGCGTTTTCCACAGGATTGCCGCCTTTATCCCTGGCCGTAATGGTATAAAAGCGCAGCCGGCCATAGGCTTCCTCTTGTATGTGCAGTGAAACCGCCTCGGAAAAGGAGCGCCGCACGGCCTTTGCGATGACCAAGCCGTTTTCGTCATACGCCTCCGCCTTCAATACGCCTGGCCGGTAGGGTACGCTAAAATCCGCCACCAACCGGCCATCCAGCTTCCGTCGGCCCAGGCTCACACCGTTAAGGTACAGCTCCACCTGCGGTGCGTTGGAACAGACCCGCACGTCTATCACCTGTCCGGGCGAGAAATCCCAATAAGGATACACATGCACGAAGGGCTCTTTTTTGTAATCCGTCCAGCCCGCTTTGAACAAATAGTAGGAATCCTTGGGAAAACCCGCCGTATCCACATGACCCAGGTACGCGTTCTTGGTGTGGTAGGGCGTGGGCTCCCCCAGGTAATCCTGGCCGGCCCAGATGAACTGACCCAGGGAGTAGGGCGTGTTCAGATCATTCAATATGCATTCTTCCACATTTTTTGCGCCCCAGCTGGTAGTGCTGTTGCCAAGGGCCGAGCACTGCAAATCATCGTCCGCCAATACGGATTTGGAGAGCGGAAAGTGGTAGACGCCCCGGCTCTGCACGGTGGAGCAGGTTTCCCCGCCGTAAATGATCCAGTCGGGATGGGCCGCGTGATGGGCCGCGTAATACTTTTCCCCGTAGTTGTACCCCACGAGTTTGATGATATCGGCGCACGTTTGCGTGTTTTCCCAGGGCATGTAATTGGAACAGAAGGTGACAGCGGCGTTGCCAAGTGGATCGTGCTCCCGGACCAAGGCCATCAAACGGCGCAGGGTGTTCGCCCCGTCCTCGGCATTTATGTGCGTATCCTGGATTTCGTTGCCCACGCTCCAGAGAATCAGGGAAGGGTGGTTCCTGTCCCGCCGTATCCAGGAGGCGGCGTCCCTTTCCACCCACTCGTCGAAAAAGCGGGCATAGTCATAGGCGGTCTTGGGCCGGCGCCAGATGTCCGTCAGCTCCGACATCACCAGCAGGCCCATTTCATCGGCCAGCTCCATCAGCGCCTTGGCCGGGGGATTGTGGGCGGTGCGGATGGCGTTGACGCCCATGCCCCGCATGATGTCAAGCTGCCGCCGCAGCGCGTCCGCGTGAACGGCCCCGCCCAGGGCCCCCAGGTCGCCGTGCAGGCAGACGCCCTTTAATTTGACCGGCCGCCCGTTCAGGAAAAAGCCCCTGTCCGTGGTAAACGCGATGGAGCGAAAGCCCATGCGGGTATCCACGGTATCCATGACCTGTCCGTCGACGATCAGCTCCGTGCGCAGGGTATACAGCCGGGGATGCTCCACATCCCAGGCTTCGATCATATCCACCGCGTCAAGCAGCGTGTGGCGCACCTCATAAGGCCGCCCGCCCGTCTCCGCCTGGACGCTTGCCTCGTACTGCCATCCGCCGTCCTTTTGGAAGGCGGAAACATAAACGCCGTCGGGCACGATGTGGCATTCGTTTTTGACAATAAGATACACATCCCGGTAGATGCCGGCCCCGGTGTACCACCTGGCGCTGGGGGCCTTGTAGTCCACCCTCACCAGTAGTTCATTGGGCGCGTCACGGCGTATGTGATCGGTGATGTCAAACGTGAAAGCGGTGCAACCGTACTTCCATTCCTCCGCCCATTGACCGTTGATAAAAACGGCAGTGTCCATGTACACCCCGTCAAAACGCAAAAAAAGCCGCTGCCCCTTTTGCAGGAAGCTTGCGTCCAGCATTCGGCGGTAATAGCCTATCCCGCTTTGATACAGGTTTTGGGTATCGGCAATCAGCCAGTCGTGGGGAATCACAACATCAGTAAAATTTTCCGGCTTCCCTTTGGCAAACTGCCAGCCGTCGTTGAACGGGATCATGGACATTTCTCCTTGTGAACGCAGAATATGGATAAAGAACGAACACTTGACGGATGTTTCCCCATGAACAGCCAAGGATAGCATCACGTCTCACTTGGTTTGATCGTCACGATCGATAGCACAAGGGAGGAGGACTTTAAAAATCCTCC
This sequence comes from Bacillota bacterium, assembly GCA_023425025.1. Classification (GTDB taxonomy): domain Bacteria; phylum Bacillota; class Clostridia; order Christensenellales; family Aristaeellaceae; genus JAEWAH01. Next base: position 91,915 of record JAFADG010000018.1, on the reverse strand, counting down.
TCCCAAACCCTAAGCAGTTGCTTATTCGGTGTAGTACTTGGCAAACGCCTCGGTGCGCTCGTCGATGATGGCCTGGCCGCCGGAAGCGAGATAGTCGTCCATGCCGCCGTCATAAACCGCGTCGAACTGGCCAACGGGAGCGATGACGGACTGGTTCAGGAACGCGTCGCGCTTTTCTTTCAGAACGGTGTCCATGCCCTCCTGGGAGGTGATGGCGCCCACGTTGTAGTTCTTGACAACGCGCCCGTCCAAGCCAGTGGCCGCGTAGGCCGCTTCGATATAGCGGGCGTCAACGGTGGCATAGCCAAGTGCCATGGCCTGCAGGGTCTTCGCCTTGTCCCCCAGATCCAGGCCGTTCAAGGTGATGGTGTAGTCGATGTTGTTCAGGGAGTTCATGATCTTTTCGCCCTGCACAGCAAGGGTCCTGACAGCGCCTTCAGGGGTGATCTCATGGGTCACGCCTTCTTCGCCGATCTGCAGGAACATGCGGTTCTCCAGCTTGGAGATCCAGTCCAGATACAGCAGGGAAGCAACGGGTTCGTCGTTGGTGGCGGGCAGGAAGACTTTGCGGTCGATGGGGTTGGAGAGGAACTTGCGGTAGACGCCCGAGTCATTTTTGAAGGGGCTTACAGCAATGAAGCCGGCTTCGGGGCCAACGTTGCGCAGCAGGTTGGCGTGGATGCTGTCTTCGCCGTTGCGGTAGGGGTAATCCCAGTTGTGGATGAAGGCGCCCACATAGCCGGCCTTGAGCAGGTTGTCTTCGGTGGTGTCACCGGCGCCGTACAGCGCGAAATCTTTCCATACCAGGCCGTCGTTGTACCACTTGTTCAGGGTGCGCACGCCCTCTTTGTAGTTGGGATACAAAAGGTGACGGTCGTCAAAGCCGCGGATGAACAGTTCCTTGTCGGTGGCGGCATCGGGGATGAAGGCGGCAAACAGGTGGTCGTTGCGCCAGCCGATGTCATAGCTAGTGGAATAGGGAACCAGCTTGTCGGCATCCGCGCCCAAGAGCAGTTCGGCGTTGTCTTTGAAAGCAACGAGCACCGCTTCAAACTCTTCCAGGGTGGTGGGGGCGGCAAGGTTCAGCTTCTTGAGCCAGTCTTCACGGACAAAGGTGTTGATGCGGGTGGTAGAAGCGGCAAGATAGGCTTCGATGGCCCACACGGTGCCCTTCTCGGGATCCTGGTTCCAGAAGAGGTTTGTGTCGCCCAGCAGGTTCCACAGGTTGGGCAGCAGGTCCTTGTTTTCGGTCAGAACCGGCGCCAGGTCCAGCACGCCGCCCATGTTGGCGTAGGTCTGGATGGTGGGATAGCTGTAGGTGACGCATACGTCGGGGGCATCGCCGGAAGCCAACAGGTTGTTGAGCACTTCGCCCTCGGTCCAGCGGGGGACGGGCACGAAGGTGACTTCCACGTTGTGGTCGCGGAGCATGCCTTCCTTGATGAAGGTCGTGTAGAAATTGTCTTCGGGCTTGGAGCCGCCGTCGTTGGCACGGTCATAGATCTCAACCGTGATATGACGCGTGGTGGTGAAGCGGCCGTCGACGATTTCAGGTGACTCGGCCAATGCCGCGGTCAGCGTGGTGCCGATTACGCCGGTAATCAGCATCGCCACAAGCAACAGGTACGCCAGGGTACGTTTCATAGGTTTACGCCTCCTTTTATAATTGGGGTCACCATTTCGGGTGCTGCCCAAAATGACATGTTGCGGGGGCCGGCGGGATTTATCCTTTCACCGCCCCGATGGTTACGCCTGAGATAAAGTAGCGCTGCAGCCAGGGGTAGGCCAGCAGGATGGGGACTGTGGCGAACATGACCGTCGCCATTTTGAGGGTTTCGGCAATGCCGGTGGGGAAGAAGCCTTCCTGGGTGGCCACTTCAATGCTGGTGGTATTTTGCAGGATGTTGTACAAAAGCAATTGGATGGGATAGTATTCCCGGCGCTTGGACATGAACATCAGCGCGTCGGAAAAGCCGTTCCAGCGGCCCACGGCATAAAACAGGGCCAGGGTAGCCAGCACCGAGGTGGAAAGGGGCAGGTAGATGCGGATGAGCACCCGTATGGGCCCGGCCCCGTCCATCTCGGCGGATTCCCGCAAGCTTTCGGGAATGCCGAAGAAGAAGCTGCGCATGATGATCATGTTGAACACGCTCAGGCAGTTGGGGATGATCAGCACGGCGGGCTTGTCAAGCATGTTCAGGCTTCGAAGCAGCAGGTAATTGGGGATGAGGCCGGCGCTGAAATACATGGTCAGGATGATGAAGCCGTTGAGGAAGCGCCGCCCCTTTAAATTGTCGTACGTCAGGGGGTAGGCGCACATGATGGTCATGGCCATGGACACAAAGGTGCAGATGACAGTGAGGATGGCGGTCCACTGCAGGGACCAGGTGTACTTTACATCCTTGAGCACCGTTTGGTAGGCGTCCAGGTTCCAGCCCTTGGGCCAGAGCAGGACCTCGTTGCGTATCAGGGCGTCGGTGGAGCTTAAGGAACGGGCCAGTACGTTTAAAAGCGGCACAAGGCAGATAAACATCAGCAGAAGGCAGACCGCGGCAATGACCCGGTCGCCCATTTTGGTAGCTTTTGACTTGATCATCTCTGCGCCTCCTTACCAGATGCCGCGTTCGCCAAAGCGCTTGGCCAGCGCGTTGGCCGACAAAAGGAAGATCAACCCGATAACGGATTGGAACAGCCCCACCGCGATCGTCAGGGAGAACTGCAAGCCCTTGATGCCGTTGTTGTACACAAAAATGGAAATCACGTTGGACACGCTGGTGACGATCTTGTTGCTCAAGGCATAGGGCCGGTCAAACTCGCTGCCCAGAATGCGGCCAAGACTCATGATCAGAAGCACGATGATGGTCGGCCGAAGCCCCGGAAGCGTAATGTGCCAGATCTTCCGCAGCCGGCTCACGCCGTCCACCGCGGCCGCCTCGTACAGCTCGGGGTTGATGGCGGTAATGGCGGCTAGGTAGATAATCGTGTTCCAGCCCGCTTCCTTCCAGATGCCCAGGCCCACATACGTGCCGATCCAATGGTTGTTTTCATTCAGGAAGGGGATGGGCGCCAGGCCTATTTTGGTCAGGAGTATGTTGATCAGGCCGTCGTTGGGCGCGAACAGGCGCAGCGCCAGACCGGAAATGATGATCCAGGACAAAAAGTGCGGAAGGTATACGACTGTTTGGGTCAGGCGCTTAAAGCGCTTGAAGGACAGCTCGTTGAGCAGCAACGCCAGTATGATGGGGGCCGGGAATCCCATCAAAAGATCCAGCAGGTTGAGGGTGATGGTATTGCGGATGGCGTACAGGAAATCCCGGTTCCGGAAGGCTTTGATGAAAAACTCAAGACCGTTGTCCTTGGCCCAGGGCACGTCCCACGGCGGACTGATGATATTGTTTTGCTTGAATGCGCCCAGGATATAGGCCATGGGCACATACCTGAAAATGATAAAGAACGCGACGGGCAGCAGCAGCAGCAGATACAGCGTCCAGTAACGCTTGAGGTATCTCCCGATGCCGGTCCATGCCCGCGGCGGATTCACAGCCCGCGCGCCGGCAATCGCCTGTTTTTTCTCCATGGGATCTTCCTCCACATCTGTGATTCGCCCGGGCGCCGCATGTGCGCGGCGCGCCGATGGTTGAAGCGCTCCGGTTACGGGTGGATGAACCGCCCGTTTTCATCCGGTATGCCGGTCAGCCTAAAGAAGTAGGTATTTACCACGTCACGCCATTCCAGCGCGTTTTGCAATTGACGCGAAAGCCTTTCCGACACCGACGCGAACGCGGCGCCGGGCAAAAGCCCCTTTAGGGAATCCCAGGTTCTGATAAAGCCCAGTACATTCTCCACCCCTTCAAAATGGGTATCATAGATGTGCTGTATCAGCGTTTTCCCGCTCTTCAGCTGGTAATCATACGGCAGGCGGTGGAAGAACAGCAGCAGCTCCTGGGGGCAGGTGTCCAGATTGCTGTACAGTGCCGCCAGATAAGGATGGTACTGTTCCGTAAAGCCGGTGCCGTTTTGTGTCCTGTCCACGCCGATGGCCTGGTGGCTGGCCCGGTGGTAGGTGCCCCATTTGGAATACTCGTACCCGTCCACACTGGGGCCGTAATGCCGGCCCGGCACCACCATCCAGCCGATGCCCAGGGGCGCGTTATACTTTTCATAAACGTCCCTGGAGGAAAGAATCATCCCCAAAAGCGCGGCCACAAGGCGGGGATCATTGCCAAAGGTTTGCCGGGTCCACTCCTCCATCACCTCGCGGGCGGTGAGGCCGGGATCCCACGCCATGCGCCCGAAGGCGAACAGGTTGGCCTGCGCCAGGGTATGCCCGGTCCAATTCTCGTCGCTGCCCACGTTGGCCACGGCCACGACGGTATCGATTTTGCCGCCGATCAACCCTCTTGTTACAAGGGTTTCGGATACGGGCGTATCGAGCACTTCCTGCCACTGCACCGCCAGGGCGTACAAATCGATCTGCTGGCCGGTGTACTCCTGGGTCACCTGAAATTCAATGGCCTGCCGCGTTTTTTCCATGGCGCCAAGCAGCGGCGAATTGGGTTCCCGCACCTGAAAATCGGTGGGGCCGTACTTGACCTGCAGCACCACGTTGTCCGCAAACTTGCCGTCCAGCGGCATAAAGGTTTCGTAAGCTGCCTTGGGCCGGTCGGTTTTCGTATCCCGCCAGTCCTGCATGCAGTTGTAAATGAAGCAGCGCCAGTAAACAGTGCCGCCAAAGGGCGCAACGGCTTTTGCGATCACATTGGCCCCGTCGGCCTGGGTCCTGCCAAGGGAGGCCGGTCCGCCCTGAAACTCCGAATCCGCCTTGACCAGAAAGCCCGCGAAATCAGGAATATGCCTGTACACCCTTTGCGCCGCTTCCCGCCACCAGGCGTTGGCGGCCTCCTCCAGGGGATCGGCGGTTTTCAGCCCGCCCAGGATGACCGGGCTTTCAAAGTGAACCGAAAGGATCAGCCGGATGTGATAAGGCCGGAAAATTTCCGCCAGGGCAGCCACCTTGGGCAGCATTTCCTCGGTAATCAGCTTTGCGCTTTGGGGGGTGACGTTTACATTGTTGATGGCAATTTGATTGATTCCCACCGAAGATAACAGCCTTGCGTAATCCCTGATCCTTTTTTCGCTGTAACAAAGCTCCCCGTCTTTAAAAAAGATGGACCGGCCGCTGTACCCCCGCTCGATGGTTCCGTTGATGTTGTCCCAATGGTTCAACACGCGCCTTCCAGCAGCCGGGGCAGAGAAAGCATCTATGGCCGATGGTTCTTCGCCGGCCTTCATGCGCATCAGCAGCGCGTACACACCATAGAGGAACCCGGCCTCGTCAGCTGCCCGGAGGATAACCCCCTTAAATGACCCTGACAGCCGGTAGGCTTCCGGCGCCATGGTGCCGTCCAACACCAGTTCCAGCGCAAAGGCGGCGTCTTCTTGAATGATCCCTTCCCCATACAGCCTTTCAAGCCCCAGACGGCATTCATCCAAGGCAAAGGCGGCATCTTCGGGGCCAGATAATCGGAGCGGCTGTATGGCCTTTGCCGCCCCCGGCTGCAGCCATGCGCCATACTCTCGGTAGTGAAGTAGAAGTTCCAAACCATCACGTCCCATCCTGCAACTCGGCACCGTGAGCACGCTTGCAACCTGCACAAATTGCAAGAAAAAAGTCGTTTGTTTCTATGCATAAAATATATCATCTGTCTATGGGAAATGAAAATGGTCCTACCAAAGAAAATTTGTACTATTCAAAGAAATGATAATGATTCCCAAGGCCTGCAGTACAAAAAAGCTGTATTAGGACAAAAAGGCAATCGAAAAAGGCATGCATTGGGCCTATTCCCATATAAATTTATGGGAATCGAACCACTCACCGGCGGAGAATGGCATAAATCTGTACAATTCGGCCTGATATCGGCCAATCGTCACAACTTGTCCCTATCAAAGACAAGCGTCGTTTCCGGCTCGGGGTGGCAGGCATAGGTATGTATCTGTTCATAGGGCGGGATCGGCAACGGTGACGCGCTTAAAAAGGCTGCGCCGTTCAGCCCCCGTATATACTGCCTGAGCCTTTTGCCTGGCAGAAGCTGCCCATGATGCGGCGCTAAAACAAACTCAAAAGGCAGCTTCAGCAGGCTGTTCATGGTCTTAACATACCGGGGGACCGTTTCGCATTCCGGGAAAAAGAGCCAGGTTGTCGGATTCCAGTTATCGCCCGCAAGCAGCAGTTTCTGCGGCATAACAAAAAGCCCCAGCGATCCTGCCGTATGCCCCGGGAGCGGGAGTATTTGAACCGTCATGCCGCCAAGGTCCATCCCTTCGCCCTCCCAGGCGGTCAGATTTCCAGTACCGGAAGTTAGATACGCGTCCCGGTCATAATCCGCCGGCAGCATCCCCCTTTTCTCCGCCTGGTCAAGGATGCGCAGGCGCTGCTCCAGCCGGGTATAGTGGCGGCAGACCGCCATTTCTTCCTTTGCGATCAGCACCTTTTCAAACCAGGCGGCGCCGCAGGCGTGGTCGTGATGGCCATGGCTTAGCAGCACCGTCAGCGGAAGGTCCGTCAGCGTCCTTATATATGCCCGTACATCAAACAGGCCGTAGCCCGTATCCAAGAGCAGCGCCTGCTTGTCTCCCACAAGCAGCGTGCAAAAAATATTCATGGAATCCGCGATATGATACACGCCTGGCAGCACCTGATTTGCCGCGAAGCCAGGCTTTCCTTGGTCTTCCATCCTGGTCATCCTTCCTTTGGGCAGGAGTTGGGTGTCTGCCCGTCGAAATTTTTCCGCGTTGCTTTCTTGGAAAGCAACGCAACATATGCCTCAAGGAGCCTTATGCACGGAAAAAAGCTATTGTATCTGCGGGTGTTGGACCGCGGCGGGGCCATTTTGTTTGAAGGGCCGCCCGCGCAGCTGCCGTTTCCCCAGGAAACGGTTTTCAAAAAATGCCTGCAATACTACAACGATCCCGAGCCCTGCCACATCCGCCGCGGCGCAGTCATCCTTCGCATGGCGGCGGAAATACAGCAGGCGGTGGAGATCGCGCCGATCCATCCCATGCAGGGGCCCTGGCGGGAATACTTCAGTGCCTTTTCCGATGCCTATCTTGCCGAATGCTTCTATCTGTGAAAGAATTTCTCCCGCAAGCCTACAGCTGCACCCGCGCCTTTTTGATAAAGGAGGGCGGATAGCCCTTCACCTTCTTGAAGGTTTTGCTGAAATAGTAAATATCCGAATACCCGCAGCGCAGCGCCGCCTCCTGCACGGGTATTTTTTCATGCTGTATCATATCCTCTGCCACGTTGATCTTGATCCGGTTCACAAAATTGCGCAGCGTGATACCCGTATGCTTTTGCACCAGCGTATTCAAGTACACGGGATGCAGTTCCGTCAGGTCCACCAGCTCCTTGGTGAGTATGGGCCGGTTGATGTGGGAAAGCACATAATCGGCCACCATTTTGACCCGGGCATCGCCATAGGCCGTTTTTTCGGCCTTGAGCGTCATCACGATCAGGCTCAGGATGTTCAAAAAAGTAGACGCCGCCATGAGCGGATAGGTGGGCTCCTTCAGCGCCCATATGCGGGCCAGCGTATCCAGGCTGTGCAAAAGCTCCTTGTTGATGCCGATATCCACACACAGGGGCAGCGCCGGCGCAACATAATTGCACTGGTAATCGAACATGTTGTAATTGATGGCGTACAGCTTCAGCGGATCCTTGGCGTCGGTATACGCTTCCCGCCACCGGCCGCTGGGGATGCTGAGCAGGCAGCCCGGATACACATCGATGCGCATGCCGTCCACCATATAAAAGCCCTTGCCGGCGTACACATACGTCAGATCGTTGAAGTCGATCAACTGCCTTAGGATCACCCACTTGGGCGTGCAGATGCGGTGCACAAAAAAGTGCAGCGCAGGCATGTACTGAAAGTCGGCCATGTTGATCTTCCCTCCCAGCGGTGATGGCGCAATGAATACGAACGGGAAGCGGCATGATTCATCATTCCCCGCCGGATGGAAAAATCCTGCCGGAGCGCGGAAAAACGAAAATGCGGCCGGCAGTCTTGCCTTGTACACTCTTTTGCGCTCTTGAGCAGTCTTGCGCTGCCGCAGCCATGCGGCAATGCATGGCAGGCAGCCGGCATTCCGCTTGATGCTATCACCCAACCGCTTCGCAGATCACCAACCTGGTGCTTGCCAACCGCCCGTTGTCATGCTATAATTTTTTCTTGCGTGGAGAAGTATCGAAGTGGTCGCAACGAGCCGCACTCGAAATGCGGTTGTCCGCAAGGGCACGTGGGTTCGAATCCCACCTTCTCCGCCATCAATACCGACATTAGTTGGTGCGAATAAGCTCGCCGGTTGCGGCGGGCTTCTTTGTTTGCCTGCAAATATACCCTAAAATGTCGGCCTTTCGGCGCTCCTTTTGCAGGAATACACGGGCGGACTCGCATGGGAAAATCGAGTGTTGCCGGATCGTTGAAAAGCGCCTCAGTATATGGGCAAAAGTACACGTTATCCAAAGGCTCCCGTGTAATCGTGTACTGATGCACCCACCAATTCTAGGTCCCAAAACCCGCGCTGTGGATTACAGAGCAGCCCATTGTGGCTAGTTAAAATAAAACCAAACCCCAACTATTCACCAAAGCGGATTGTGTTCATATCAGATATCGTCCCTTGTAGATGTTAAAACCCGTGTCTGAGAATGAAGCCATAAAGCCGATTTTCGAGATTATTATGCTTCGGGAAGCAAAATGGTCTTATTCCTCTTCTCAAAAGGCGTTATTCTATTTTCATCCTCACTATGGATATCCATAACGCGATCATTCCAAATTCTTATCACATTTACATCGGTCAAGTACTGCAAAGCCCTTATAATTCTTGACGGTCTATACATATTAGTTTCTGGAACAAATCTTGATATCTCGATGCTTTCTACGTTTGTTTCGCCTCTTAATAATCTAGCGCCTTCGCTCATCTCCCCTAATATTTTTTTGTAGTTATCATATAAGTCAGGTCGCTTATCCAACAACAGCGCTTCAATATCCCGATAATAGTGCTTATCAATAATCGACGTAGCGTAATATGAGGAAATTGATCCATCCATTGGATCAATATAAAGATGATTATTAAAATCTATATCAACAATACATCCATGGATTGTTCCTACTCCGCCAATCGCTTTAACGCTATTCGATATTGATTTCAAGGCTTGATTAAATCCATATAGTAATCCTCTAATAGAGTCTGAATACTGTGCCATTCTCTCAAAGTAGTAATTAATGTCGCTATGTTCGATTTTTTTAATAGCTCCTCCGCTTAGCAGATAAAGTCTTCTTGTCTTCTTATCTTCATACATAAAGCAATATATATTGTTTTTTTTGAGCATATGTATTTTACCTATTCTATTATAAGTTGCTAAAATTCCGACTCCTCTATTGAAGTCTAAATACTGCTCTCTTGAGATGGTATATATACCATTAGGATGATACCTAAAAGTGTCATAGTAATTGGACAAGCTGAAGTGCTTTAATCCAACACTATTTATGTAGTAGCCAATTTGATTATCTGAATATACCGTTTTTTCTTCAGTGCAATAGTACGCATTGCGATGAGTATGCCCATTCACATATATCCAATTACTTTTATAGTTTTCATTCGTCCAATCCTCTTTTGGAGTATGGGTGAGAATAATAGCTTGATCGCGATCTATAGCTTCTTCCACTTTTTTGTAAATGAGTTCAAATCGCTTTGTCTGTTTGATATCCTCATCTAACGATTTAATGGTATCCCTATAAATACCATGTGTAGCGTTAAAATGTGAATTTAGTCCGGAATAACCTAACCCACCAAGTATTACAAAGGAACTATTAAGGCAGATTTGTCTCAATTTAGTAGTATCGATTGACTTCAGCCTTTCTTCAGAAATAATAGTCCCATCCGAAGTTAATAGATCATTTTGCAGAAATCGAATGCCTAAACCTTTTAACATATTCCGATACCGCTGAACTATCTCGTCTATGGTGTTCACAGGTACATTTCTGTTGAAATCCCATAATTCATGATTTCCAAGTATCCCCACTATTTTGTTTGGGTTCCAATGTTTTGCCAATTCTCTATAAAATATCTTAGCAATTTCAAAGTTATAAGATATGTCTCCTGCTATTAGCAGGTAATCCGAATAAGTTGCATTTGTAACGGCAGCAACCATTTTTTCAACTAACCATCTAATGTGTCGTATAATTTCGAGCTTTGTTGCATGTGACGGAAATGCTTTTAGTAGCTTGTGATTTAGGTGAATATCGCTTATATAATATATCCTACAACAACTAAAATCTGATGGAGAATTTGAGATCAAGTCAGAGTCATGAAGAACAACGCTTGCTTCGAATATTTCATTCTCCGCTGTAATCAATAATTCTGTATTATGGTTATGATCCACTATATTTTTTGTATAAAAAGAATCATCATAAAGATTTTGTTCAATTAATACTGTACTTCTAATATAAGCACCTTTAATATTGAAATTCCTGAGATTGATGCCAAAAAAGTCATAATCATATAAATTAGCGTTTATCAAATTTGCATCTAAATACTCATAGAACTCAGTAAAAGAATCAAATTCTTTTATTTCATCTTCTTCCCTATAACATATATATTCTTTCGTAACGAATCTACGCGTTTCTTTATCGTAGTGCTTTTCTGTAAAAACCCTTGCTCTTAATTGCCTTTCTAATCTGATTATTTGTAATTCATTGTTTATTTCATCGGGCAACCGAATAACGATTTTCTCGATATAAGAACAATCACTATACGTCATATCAATAGGATTATCATAATGACTCAATATAAGTTTGAATATTTCAAGGCATTTATCTAAAGTATACATGCTTTCGGGTATATACAGAAACGCGCGCCAATTTGAGCATACAGCAGCATTACATAGCTCAGGGGTTTTAAACCTTTCAGGTACATATTCCAATGCCAATGCATTATTTTCTACTGCAATTAAGCATAGTTCTTTACTCTTTCTGTTGCCTGGCACAAGCTCTAGTTCCAATCCATTTTGCTCAACTGATGATTTGATTAGCTCTCTTGACATTATTTTGTCTGCCTGCTCTCCATCCTCTTTCGGATGCATATATTTTCCCACCCTTACATTCTTTTAAGCAAATCATGTATTGACACGATATTACATTATTTTTACAATTTAAGCAACCATAGGCAACAAGCAAAAATCCTGGCCATATAAGCCGGGATTTTGCCTCTACCTCCAAATTATATACTTTTTGTAGTCGCCCGCGCTTTCTTTGGCTTTGCTGCTATGTTCTTGGCAGGTTTGGGTTCCTTGGCTTCGGCTTCCACTTCATGCTTGGCTTCCTCAATGTCCTTCATGGTAGCCTCTTCGTCGGAAGCCTGGAGGATGGCTTCAGGTATTTCCTCAACAATATCGTCCTGGATGGCGATGCTTGTTGTGGTAACTAGAGTGGCTTTGGTGTCCCCTTCAACCGTTGTGGTCATGAGCGTCTTATTTACCACAGCTTCCGGTACTTCCTTAGGCACCCGTGTCTTTCGCACCCGCGTCTGTGGGAATTCCTCGGGCAGAATACCCGGCTCGAACATGATCTTGAATGTGATAGAACCATTCAGCGGTACGTCGAACTTGAAGTCCTGATACTCCAGCTTTTTGAGTTCTTCCGGGATATCGATGTTCTTGTAACGCTTGATCTCCTTGTCATCCACAAGCAGGCATACCGGAACCGCGTCCCTCAATTTTGCAGTGAGCTTGCCCATTTCCATAATTCGTTCCTCCGTTCGTTGCTGTAAGCTGTGCCTTGAAGCACTGTCAGCTTATACATTCACAGGTGGAATGCAAGGCTTTCCGTGAAGAAGAGCAAAAGAAAATATTAATACAGCAGACGCCCACCAACGGCGTTTTTCACGGCCATGGGTAGGTATCTGGCTGGGCCCACTTTAAAAACGCACCACACGGTGTTTATAGCTATCAAAAACAGGCTGGCCCAACGGCCAACTTATGGAGTACTGTTATGCCCTTTCAAATGTTATGTAGCAGTCGACGCATACCACGTTGACCTGTTTCGTCGCTCAGATCGTTACACAGCATTTTGGGCGAACGTACTTTGAGAATGTCAAAAGCTGATCACTTTTCTTATGCGTTCTTAGCCTGTCCACAAATATAGTTAATAAACTTCTAACAACATTTGAGTAGACCGTGTTTCCATAATATATCAAGGACTGATATCCAATTCAGATGCAGACCACAGATTCACCAAGTTAACTGTTTCACTGTGTGGCCTTATGCTGCAGGGTAGCAATTCGATCTGAACCATTACAGGAAAGTTTGACGCAATACCTGAAAAGATGCAGCACCCCTGGGGTAGAATTGGTATCATATCGTAAGAGGTCTTGTCAATGAAGGACACTGCACGAGAGATCGACCTCAGATCCTCTTGATTAACCAATCTGTGGATAAAATAATTATGTAGTTGGGAAATAATTGTCTCAGAAATGTCAGAGGGTCTCTGGCTCGCTATAGTAAGGAATACTCCAAATTTCCGCCCTTCCTTGATTATTTCTTCAAATGTTTCCAGCCTATAGTCTTTCCAGATTTGGCTCTCTCTTTCTGAGCTTTCAGATAAAATGTTGTGTGCTTCATCAACAATTATGTGAAGCGATCCACGACTATCTCGAGACTTTTGCCTCTGAGCCTCGTATCTTGACTTACAGACGATCAATGGTATTATCTTCTTTACATCTATGTTGACATCAGCTAATGAAATAACCTCCATTTGACTTTCCGGCTCCGGCTCTTTTATGTCAAATGTCTTTCGTACATTTTCTATTTGAGATGTGAACCGCCCAATCAAAGGCGATATATGTTCCTCAATAATGTGTCTTTTTCTCGTTTCTTCAACAAAAGTGAATAGAATAGAGAAGTTTAGAAGTTCATAAGGATCAAATCCTTCACCATTCAAATCTTTAATTGTTATTGAACTACATATAGGCTCGCACACAAACTTTTCATAATCTTCGAGTGTATTTGAATAGTTTCCATTGCATCTTAGTTTGGCTGATGTTCCCTGTCCAAATAACTCAATATTATCAAGAAGCACATTTAGCTCAGGCGCAATTGTAGAAATAACATATAACATTCGTTTCAAATTCGGAATTTGCCTTATAAACAAATCAGGGTTACCAAAAAAATCCTGTACCAGGTTCTTAATCATGCCGAGTATGTAGTTTTGCGCGTCACCGCTACGGCAGATTTGCGCATACTTATTAATTGAGCGTCTCAAAAATGGTTGCTGCGTTTTTTCAGTTGCCCCACATATTATCGACCAAATGTCCACATCCATTAAAAAACTTCGGCCTAATCTAATTTTATCAGAATCATGTTTCCTGGTTGACAAATGATATACTCGCTTATTGCTACCAAAACAGTCAGTGTACTCTCCGTTAAAATCAATTACGATGAAATGACTCATCGCAAATCCGCTCATACCCGAAAACTTATTAATAGCTTCGGTGAATAGTTTGGCGAGTGTATTTGATTTACCACTCCCGGTATTGCCAAAAATACCAATATGATTTGCGAAAAGGAGTTGAACATCAATTGCTAGCTTTTGCTCTTTATAGTCATTAATACAACCAACGACTACAGCATTGTCTCGATCCCGACAGAAGTCGAAAATAGCGTCCATTTCTTCATTGTTAAGCATATAAACGTCAGAAAATACAAGGGGTACTTCGATCACCCCACGCCTGAACAAGTTGTTTTCCATTACGCCGATTAAACTAACCTCGATAGTTCTATCGATTGTTTCGCTTTCTTTCGTAAAACGTTCAGGCGTTACTGTATTTGAGGTTTCAGAAATATATTCCCCTTCAATTTTTGCAATAATATCGCTATATCCTCTTTTAATTTTTACATAGCTACCAACGGATACGTTCCGGATCATTATTCCTTGGTATGTAAAGACATGGCTATTCTTGTTTCTATAAATTCTAGCCTTAACTTTTGTACCTACAACTTCAACTACCTGTCCAATGATGAAGAACGGATCAGTCATAACTATTTCTTCCCCCAAAGGATAAGTCGTAGTATGTCACATAGCTCTTGTAGTTGGATTGTTTCGCCAGTATCTGATGGATATATATACGTTATTGCATTAGCGCTTGAGTGGATTCGACAAGATATATTGATTTGCTCCTGCTTATTGAAGCAGAATATTATGAGTTTTAACGAGGGATTCATTAAGGAACGTGATATCAGATCGCATACGTGTTCGTCTCGAAAAGAAAAACCAAATGCAATAAGCAGTGAGTTTTCTTTCTCCATTTCATTCGAAAAAATCCGCAGTAAGTCATGATATGTTTTATTCAAAACTGTTGACGCGAATTTTCCTTTGGTTGGGTTCACGATAAAAAAACGACCTTGATACTCAGTAATATAATCGACATATAAGGAATGATCCGGCATAAGCTTTTCAACATCCTTATTCGCCAGCAGCGTTTCAATATGAGTTGGATCAGTCACTTTTATGGCATCTGATACATTTTTACTACAAATTGTTTTTTTAGCAAATTCCGAAATGCTCTTGACATAATCCTCATAACGAATTGTCCCATCTTTTACAACCCGCCACGTTAACGATCCGTGGAGCTTATAGAGATTTACTGAGGGCATTTCAGATTTTCTATCAGAAAAAATCGCGTGTCGGTAATACGATATTGCATAATTTGATGTTGAAAATTCCGGCATAATTCGGCCAACAAAACCATCGTTATAAAATAGTGTTCTGTTTCTTTCGAGAGTTAGTTCCAAAATTGGATCATAGTTAGTGGTAAAAACATTCATTTGACGGCCAAGGGTAGGGTTGCTCCTTTTTGACAGCAGTTCTCCTAGTACATGCGCAAAGTTGTGATATGTGTTGAATCGAGCATCATAAAAGTCGCAGCACTCCAAAATCGGCTTTATTGATCCATTAAAGAAATGCTCGTATATGTGTGCTATAACAATATCGACCTTCTTTTTATCATCGATGGAAGTACAGCTATACTGTTCTAATACTTCAAGCATCACCTCTGTATTCCCTAATGCCTTAAGGACGCTACATGAAAACCCTGCTCCAATTAGGAAATTGATACTGCATCCCGAGAAGAACCCTTTTAATGTGTTGATTGCCTCAGCAGTGAGTTCCATCTTCGGATCAAGCTCATAGAGCACTTCTCTTTGTTCCATGCTAAGCTCCTATACCTCATTCTGAAACGTACATTGTTTAACTCAAAGTTGTTATCATCTCGAAATCAAATCATTAGATAAACGAGAACCCCATCTCAATCGCTGACGGGAACTGGAACATTTTCTCGCCGCCATTGAACACGATAAATATTCTTCTATCCTTTCATGGCTGGTCTACTTACAGACAATTTCCTTTTCGTTGCAGACGCCAAGTAGCTCCATTGTCAAGAATATATCTCTGTAAGCTTTGCTTCTAACTTACCATTCTTGGCGAACTCCAGCGCATCGACCTGTCTAAAATTATGATGTATAATGTAATGTTCCTCCACAAATCCGAGGATGTAGCTAATGGCAATGCGATATATAATCTCTGTCGGCGCTAAACCAAAAACTTGTTTCTCAAAAATGTACTGCAGACGGGCATGATCATCCGGGTAAAGACGGTTCATAGATTCACTCTTATACAACCGTTTCACAATCTCGGTTATGTACAAGCCGGACTTCATGTAGGGGTCGATAAAGGTCTTGGTGGGGTCATCGAAGCAACCGGGATTTTCATCCTCCAGCATATCTACCATCTTCTTCACTACCCATTTGGGCGTGAAAATCTGGTTTGTCTTCTGCGGCGGAATATAGTCGAAGATGTCCTCCGTGTTGGCTTCGCTGAAGTAGTCGGCCAATTTCACCTTCAGGCGCAGGAACTCCTTGACGGAATCATCAAACACGATTGGGTCAAACATCTTGCCTGCGAACATTTCCTGCTGGCCTGTGCTCTGATTGATGTATGGGCCGCCATCACGCAAAAAGCGAAACTGCGCCAATGTAATACTAGTCACCTCAAGGAACACCTGATCCGGAATGATCTGGTCGAAGTTTGCCAATGTAACGGTTTCATCGCCATATGCCATCAGGAAAGAAGGAATCGTTCTGGAGAAGCCGCGCAGATGTCTGCGCACAGTGTCCTCATAACCCTTCTTTTCTTGTTCTTTCTTGTTGGTTTCGACGGTTCGGACGATGTCCGCCTGAGCAGCCTGCCGGGCCTTGTCAATGGCAGCAAGCAAATCATCCTTGACAGCCTCCGAAGCATTTTTCTGCTGCTCGTCAAACTGTCGGTTGACCTGCGCCTGCTCATTTTCGGTTTGGCAGGATTTTAATTGATTCTTGCGGTCTGCTTCGAGGGTTTTCTGCCGAATTTGATAGTCGTCAAACACCCTACTGACTGCTATATCGGTTTCTTCTTTCGCCTTGTTCTCAAACCGCTTTTGATCAGAGGGCTTCAGATCGTGGCCATATTCCTCCTTGGCCTGTTCAATGATCGGCTTGATCACGGAATCATGGATGGATTGCTTCAGCTGCGCCAGGGGGGCTTCCGCTTGCGGCTTTTCAGGCTCTGTCAAATCATCAAGCACATCGTAGACGGAATCGGGAACCTCCCTAAAAATCTTGTCACCGAATACCTCCGCCGCCTTGCCGATGACATACGTTTCCTTAAGCGAAACATCGCCGTGCTCATCCAGCGACAAGTCATAGCCCGTGTCAGGCGTGATGTTCATCTTCCCCTTAGATTCAGAAATGGACTGGAAATTGGAAATGATGTCGATGACTTCCTGCGGAGCATGGAACACGTTTGATATGTTCTGGAACAAGAAATCGCTCATGAAGCCCCGGCGGACAACCTCCTGCGATTTGATCTTGCGCGGGATGGACAGCACCTTCTCCGCATCCAGCTCTACCATTTCGCCGTTTTCATCCTCACCGATGACCGGGAAGAAATTCATCAGCGTTCTGACATGCTCTTTTCGTGTGTCTACATCGCCCCTGCCATTTGATGTGGCAGAAGTCAGGTCATTTGCGAATTCCTCAAAGAGGATCAGCGTTCTGGCAGGATCGAAGTCAAACACATAGGCATTCTCTTTGCGCCGGAACGTGCCGTTTTCCTTGAACAGGCACGGATTCTGAGACCGGAACGCAGCCTGCATATACAGCGCCGGGCTTTTGATATTGGAGAGCATCAGCACGGCGGACCATTCCGGTATGGTAACACCCGTCGTCAACTGGTTGACGGACAGTGTGATGGTCTTGTCATAGGCTCGGATGGCGTTCACTACCTTGCCGTAGGACTTCTGGGTTTCCTCAGTATCATCCAGTTTGCCATCACCGGCAGCCAGGATGATTTTGTACTGGCAGAATACGGGATGCGCTTCCAGCTTCCTGGCCAGCGCTTTTGCGCTGTCAACGCGGTTCAACAGCCAGAAGGTGTGCTTCAGTTCGTCCCGCAGTGCTTCCGTGGAAAACGGGAACTTGTTCTGTGTTGTCAGTGCTTCGAGAAAACGGTCCACAGCACCTTCATGCTTAAACTCACCATTCGCCTTTGTCTGAAAGAACAGGTTTAGGTCAAAGGCATATTCCTCAGTTTCGCCATCAATCTCAATACCCTGCTCCAGTTCCTCCCGGATAATCTCCGACATCTGATAGGTGAACAGGTTTAGCTTGGGGAGATTCCTGTAGGGGTTTTCCGTGCCTGTCTCACCCGTCCAGTCACGCTTGGCCTGCTGCTCATCGGCATAGGTCCAGTTGTAGATGGCGTCGGAGGGGAATTTGTCGTTGGCCAGCGCCTTGAATGGCGTGCCGGACAGGTGCAGTGTACACTTCCGGTGGATATGATCGAAGGCCAGGTCGGTCTTGTAGGTGTCCACACCTTCATGGGCCTCATCTATCACCAGCAAATCCCAATCCAAATGAGCAGCTTCTTCCAGCTTGTTAAGATCACCGCCGAAATAAGCGGAACCCTTCATATCCTGTAGGCTGACGAACTCGATGCGTCCATAGTCCTTACTATCCATAAGCTGCGTCTCAGCATATTGCTTGATGGTTAACACATACGGCAGGCCTGCCAGCGCATCCACCCGGCTGACAAACAGGTAGCCAGATTCCTTGCCAAGGAACTGCACATAATCCAAATACCAGCTGTTGGCGATGGCAGGGCGGTTGGTGACAATCAGAACAGACTTTGCATCCATCTGCTTGCACAAATCGTATACGCACAGCGTTTTACCAAAGCGCGGCTTGGCGTTCCACAAATATTCCCCGCCCCGGTGTGCATCAAAGTATGCCTTTGTCTGCGCCACGGCTGCTGCCTGCTCCTGGCGCAGCTGGTACGCAAGGACTGCATCCGGCAGCTGCACACGGCCATGATTGGACCTGAACTCCTGAAAGTACTGTTTGGATTCCGAGCCGGTCACATGAAACCACTCGTTGTTCCCACCGTTTTCAATCTTCAATTTCCGCAGATAGGCATGGAATTCTGTATCTCGGAAAGATTCGCCGCTGCCATCGTCATAGATGGCGTTACCGCGCCATTCTTCCTTGAACAGCACATCGGCAGTATGGGTCTGCTGTTTCAGGCGCGCTTCCACGTCCTGCTCCGTGTAGCCGATCTTGGTCCAGCCTGCGTGACGGACAATTTCGGGAGTGGAATAGGCGTAGATCATGGGGACAACCTGGCGGGTTGTTTGCAGCGTGATGGCAGCCATTATTCCATCTCCTTTACATGTGTTTCGATGAAGTCGACTTCCTCCTGAGAAAGACTATACTTGCGATGCAGCTGGCGGTCAATATCACGAACGGACTTTGTCCAGTCGATATCGGAAGAGGGGGTGAAGTCCTGGAGGGGAACATATTTCCACTTGTCTGGCGTAACATCTTGCGTTGTTTTCAGAATACCGAATAATACACGTGCGAATTTCGTCTTAACATATTTGATTGCTGCAATAACCTCAGTTTCGGTTGAAAATGCGCCGATACTTAGGAAGGATTCTGTTGCACCTACCATCGGCTTTGCTAGTTCAGGCTTTCCAATGATCCTCGCAGGAATGGGCAAGCCAATTTGACCAGCTGCTCCATCGGCTTTTGGAAGAAAAATCTTATAATAATCAAGGTTCTTTACGCTATTAATATAATCACGGCGAATATATTTATATACACGTTCATTTTTCTCTCTACCGAAAATTTGAATGTATTCGTGATTGTTCTCAGGCACTTCGTCATAAAATGGCTGAGGTAATCTCGAAAAAACGTTTGATTTTAAATCGAATTCATGCCCCTTACTCTGCTTTCCTTTTAGATCAGGCACTTCCTCATACATCTTTTCTGTGAAATGATAGGCATAACTTGATATAGCGATGTCACTGAGAGAGCTAAATTTGGAGTGCGACTTGACCTTATGCAGAATAGTATTTAGCAATGGATAGGGCGTAAAGACTTCAATGGCTCCATACTCCTTTTTGCCATCACGACAGGAAATTACCAATCCCCCTTGTATTTGGGTATTGCTGAATACTTTACTGCTATCCGACTCATAGAACAAAATCTGCACATGAGGGTCGTTTAACATTTTATCATTCCATGTCTTAGGTGTAGAACCAGCATTAAACAAGAAGCGGGCGGGATGAATCATTATGGTACTATTTGCGACTTCATACGCCGCATCAAGAAACTTGTTATACACAGGAGGCGCATATCCCTTATTATCACCCAGCGTTTCATCTTGATATGGTGGATTTCCAATTGCAAAATCAAACTTCATGGTATATCTCCCTTCCTTCAAGTGCATATAGGTGATTGTGTTCTTGCTGCGCCAGTCACGCACCTTGCACAGTACCGCATCCGGCATCTGCTGTTCCCGCGTACCTAGCATATCCAGCATGGAAAGCTGCTCCACTTCCTGATATGGTTTTCCGAATGGCACGGTCTTGGTCAGTCCATCCATCTGCCACATGTTCCACGCGATAATGTTGGCGATGTTCCTGAGCGCCTTGTCCGACGGCGTGTGCTGCCACCGCTGCGTATAATATTCCACGAATGTCAGAAGCAGGTTCACCCTGGCCAGCAGAAGGTTGTCGCCCTGATACTCATACCCGTAGATGCTCTGGAAAGCGCGGGCCGTCCATTTCAGCCACTCGTCCTCAGAGGCTGTGTTTTCATTAACCACACGAAGTTTTCTGTCCAACAGGCCAATTCTTTCGTTTGGCGCAATCATCTGCCCGTCAGCAGCGTCATACCGCGATACCAAAAACGGAGCTTCACCGCAGGCTATCTCCAGCTGCCGGGAATCAACGTATTGCTTCCATATTTTCCGTTTCGGAAAAGTGATCTTTTCCTGATTGGTAATCCACGTTTCACCTTCTTGATGATTGAACACATCCGCTTTGCCAAACCATTTCGCATCCAGCAGGTTATTCATCAGGTTACATATCCAGGATGGTGTAAACACCTCGCCTTTCTTCTTTGTGCGCTCCTGTTGCGCGTCTGTGTGCTTCATCATGCGCGGCAGGATAACTTCAAAGGAGGATCGTTTCAACTGACTTATGGTGATCTCACTCTTGTCCGAGCACTGTTCCAGCAGCCCTTCCGGAGGGTCGGTTGCCCAGATGATGTTCTTTTGAGTAGACTTATTCTGTAAGAGAATCTCGAGCGTCCTCTGTACAGGAAAAGCGTTGAAATCAATTAATATTTCCAAGAGGCTTTACCTCGTTCCATTTTTCCGATTCCGGTATTTAAGAAGAATATAAACGTACCAGGATTTTCATGAGCCAGTATACCATTTTTCGGTAAAACTCTCAATATGGAAATGCCTTACAGGTTGACTTTTGTCATGTCCTACCGATCATTTCCAATGCTACAACAGCTTTGTCCAATATTCGCAATTGTAGACAGTAACACATGCGTCTAACTGTCTCCAGTGTTAATCTCCAAGATCTAACATTGACAAGAACATACGTTCCCTTTATAATTTCTTTAGTGGATAAGCAAACGTTGGTAGAGGAGGTTTGGAATTGACTTATACCCCTAGCTTTGGCAACCTTATCATCCAAAAACGTATGGAACAAGGGCTTACCCTGCGTGGCCTGGCCGAAAAGCTGGAGATCAGCGCCCCATACTTATGCGACATGGAAAAGAATCGTCGCCAGCCACCAGAAAAACCCTTACTAGATAAACTGGCAGATATCCTTTGCATGACCGAGTTGGAGCGTAATCAAATGTACGATCTGGCTGGTGAATACCGAGGCGAGGTTTCATCAGATCTGCCTGAGTACATTATGACAAATGAGGTGGTGAGGGTGGCATTGAGGAAAGCAAAAGCAAAAAATATCAGCGAAGAAGAATGGTTGAGATTCATACAAAGTATGGATCGTAGCGAGTCCTGATCTTTATGTTATCTCAGTTTATTTCGATATGGAGAGATTATTTTGTATCAGCCAGCAATGTTATTAAGCCCAACCGGTGTGCCGATCTTAAGCAAAGCTCAGCTCGAACGTATGGCAGAAAAGTATATTATGAGCTTCAACCCCGACATCCTTAAATTGGAGCAGAGCTTCCCAGCAGAAGAATTCTGCGAATCCTACCTAAAGCTGAAGGTCGAGTATCAGTACCTCTCCCATAACGGTTGTTATCTTGGTATGGCTGTATTTTCGGATCATACCTACATCCCCCTTTATGAACCATCCAGCAATAGTGTCCGGCCTGTTTATTTTGATTCCAATACCATATTGTTGGAAAACACGTTGGTGGATGAAATAGAAGAAGCACGGCTACGCTTTACCCAGATGCATGAATGCTCACATCAAATTCTTCATGCAAACTATTTCAGGCGGCTTAGTGATAAAGATACCAATAACCATACACTTTGCCGACGGGATGATCTAGGGAAGAATAATGTGAAGCCCTTTGATGAATGGACCGATCTTGACCGCATGGAATGGCAAGCCAATTACCTGGCGTCGGCTTTTCTTATGCCTGCCACCGCTGTCAAAGGCTTATGCAATATGCTTCAGGTCCAGGAGTATTACGATGCCCGCACTCGGGAGGGTTGGTCAGAGCAGAGAGCTTTTGATTTGGCAGCACTTGACCTGACTTATGCGTTTGGTGTTTCTTTAATGACCGCAAAGATCAGGTTGTTGAACCTCGGTTTCAAGCGGAAGAGGATAGCCGTTTAGTATTCGTAGCACCTATACCCATTATCCAAAGGGAGACTTGACCCATAAATTACCATCGTAAGCTTACATGCTAACACCAGATATTGCTACCCAACTATTTAATACACCTTAGGAGGAAACGGATATGCGATCCGTCAACATAAAAAAGACTGCTCCGCCAGCCAGGTATCACCGCCGTATCGCTATGTTATGCCCCCGATGCAATCACCGCATTTGTGACAAAGCGCCCCAATTCCGAATGGAGCCCTTCCTACCTGAAGATGGCGGTAAGCCACCATGGGAACCAGACCTGTATATGAAATGCAAATGGTGTGGTGCTGAACTGGAATTGTTCCAGCGAACTGAATAACCAATATGACATACTTTGCACGAGCTTGACGCACGTGTCCCTGCCCATGGCAATCCAGCCATGAGAAGTGGAACCGGATTGCGATTAAAAATGTCGCCGAGCCTACAAGTAGCTTTTTAGCTATATGTAGGCTCGGTTTTTTGTTGGCTAATAGGCTGCTTGGGGCTCCGAAAGGAGCATCCCTTGAAGTATACCTATCATTTTGCCAATGGAGATATCAACGTAATCGAAGTCACCGATGAAGATGCATTTTCCCTTTTTGAGTTGGACCGTCTGGAATACAACAACAATCATGCCAACACAAGGCGGCATGTACACCTAAATCTCGATAAAGAAACAGGCGCAGACTGGCTGATCGTCGAGGATGAAGGCTATAAAGCCTTGTTTGCAGATGAACCTGAAGCCGAACGCCTGCTTCGAGCCGTTGTGCAGCTTACCCCGAAGCAGCAGGCATTGCTTCGGGCACTTTTCTGGAGCGGCATATCCATAAGCGGATATGCCATGCAGACCGGTGTTTCTCAGTCTGCGGTTTCGCAGCAATTGGCTACCGCGATTAAAAAGCTAAAAGAAATTTTTTGACCACCCTTATATTCTGCCTTTTTCGAGGCCGGTAGGTGGAGGGACCAAAAATCCGCCCTCCGGAAAGGACGGAATCCCATATGAGACACAGCATACGAATCGACCTGAAAGGCCGCGATCCCACCGGCCCGATCATGGAGTGCCGCACGCGCCCGTTGTCCACATGGTTGTGGCGGCTACTTTTCGGGAAGCGGCACAGTGTTGTGGTACTCATGCCGGGCGGTTCTGTAGATTCGGTGAACATCATTGAGCAGCCGGAAGCGGTGCGTACATGAGCACAAACGAAAACGCGGCTCCCCCGGTCCGGGCGAAGCTCTACGAACACCAGATCATGGCGTATCTCTTTGTCCTTGGACTTTTCGCCGATCTGGACGAAGGTGTTGCAAACCGGGGAGGTGATGCATTTGAACGTTTCCACGGGTAAGGGCGCTGCCCTCCTTATGGAAATGGGTTGAACGGCACCGGAAAAACGATCACCTCGATTGCTATCGTCGGTACGCTCTGGCAACAAGGACGCATCCGCCGCCTATTGATTGTCGCACCGCTCTCTATCCTGGGCGTATGGCAGGACGAGTTCCAGAAATTCGCCGACTATGACTACAACCTTGTTGTGCTGGAGGGCACCACCGCCCGGAAGGTAGATACCATTCGCCATATGAACGGCTCCGCACTCCAGGTACTTGTGGTGAATTACGAAAGCGCGTGGAGGCTGGAAGCGGAGCTTTCAAAATGGAAGCCGGATATGATCGTTTGCGACGAAGGTCATAAGATCAAGACGCACAACATAGCGGCCTCGAAAGCCCTCCACCGGCTAGGTGCAAAGGCGAAGTATCGCCTGCTGCTCACAGGCACTGTCATTACCAACAAGCCGGTGGACGTGTTCAGCCAGTACAAATTTGCTGATCCTCGTGTGTACGGGCAGAGCTTTTACCTGTTCCGTAACCGGTTCTTTGACATGACAGGCTATGGTAATCACACTCCTATTATGAAGAAGTCGATGGAGTCGGAGTTCACCGAACGGCTGCATTCCATTGCATTTCGCGCTACCAAGGCAGAATGCTTGGATCTCCCCGATACCACGGATATCGTGCAGCGCGTGGAGCTGGAGCCTGCCGCTATGCGAACCTACCGCCAGCTTGTCAAAGACAGTTATGCTGAGCTGGCTGGCGATACAGTGTCCGTCACCAATGTGCTGACCCGATTGTTGCGGCTATCGCAGCTAACAGGTGGATTCCTCGGCGGCGATGAGTCCGCAGCCACAGAGCAGGTTTCCTCGGCCAAGCTGGACGCTCTCTCAGATATCATCGAAAGTGCAGAACAGGACGGAAAGAAGCTGGTGGTCATCGCCCGTTTCGTCCCCGAAATCCACGCTATCGGGAAACTGCTCACGAAGAAGGGCATCCAGTTTGCGCAGATTTCCGGCGAGGTGAAGGATCGGGATGCGCAGGTAACTGCTTTCCAGAAGGATCTTGGTGTGACTGTGTTCATCGGCCAGATAGCAACGGCGGGCCTGGGCATCACGCTCACCGCCGCCAGCACCATGGTTTTCTTCTCAGTGGACTACTCCATGAGCAATTACGAGCAAACCCGCGCCCGTATCCACCGCGTCGGCCAGCGGCAGCCCTGTACCTACATCCACCTCATTGCCAAGGGGACGGTGGACGAAAAGGTACTCCAAGCGCTTCGGGACAAAGCCAATCTCGCAAAGGCGCTGGTGGATGATTACCGAGCCGGGCGTAACCCCTTCACCATATGACAGGAGGCTAGATGGAAAACAACCGACTTTTTGAATTAGCCGACGAGCTAAAAGCCCTGCGCGATCGTAAGGATACGCTGGAAGCAGAGCTCAAGCAAGTGAACATGGACATCGACAATGTGGACTATCACCTATCTACCATGATGGCGGAAACCGAGATGCAGAATTTCACCCGCGCAGGCACTATGTTCTGCCTCACCAACAAGACCCGCGCTTCCGCCACGGAGGGTATGAGGGACGAGCTGTTCGCCGCGCTCCGCAACGAGGGCTTCGGTGACATGATTTATGAAACCGTCAACGCGAATTCACTCTCTGCCTTCGTGAAGGAGCAAATAGCCGAGAGTGGGGACCAACTTCCCGCATGGCTGGATGGCCTAGTGAACGTATTTGAGAAAACAACAGTGGGCGTGCGTAAAGCAGCCCGATAAACAACAAATGGAGGATATAAAAATGATCAATAAAGAGATTTCCACCATCAATAGCTATACCGCTTTGGAAGGCTTCAATTTGGTCGATGCGCTGTCCGAGGAAATGGTCGGTATGAACATCACTTTCGACCGGGTGATGATCCCTGCCGCTGGTGGCACCGTGTTCGAGGTGCCAGGCGCGTTGCCCGGTGAGACGGATACGGTAAAGGAATTCAGCGGCGTGATCCTGTTTCACCATCCGCTGTTCTCTTACTACAGGGAGCGGTTCACCGGTGGCAACAATCCCCCGGATTGCGGAAGCTACGACGGTGTGACCGGCGTTGGCAATCCAGGTGGAACCTGCGAACGCTGCCCGCTCAACCAGTTCGGGAGCGGCGATAATGGCGGCAAAGCCTGCAAGAACAAGCGCCGCATCTTCATCTTGCGTGAGGGCGAGATGATTCCGCTGATTCTAACACTGCCCACCGGCTCCATGAAGGAGTTCAGCGTGTACATTAAGCGGCTGCTGGGTAAGGGCAGGAAATCCTGTTCCGCGGTGACGCGTTTTTCCCTCAAGAAGGCGACGAACGTAGGCGGTATCGCGTATTCGCAGGCTCAATTTGCAGTAGATCGGGTGCTGACAGATGTGGAGCTTCCACTGATCCTCTCAATGGCAGAGCAGGTGAAGCAGTTCGCCACCCGCGTCGGATACGAAGAAGAGCCTGCCTCTGCGGAAGCCATTGATCCCGAGACCGGTGAGATCTTGGGGGACGAACCGGTTGTCCAGCCCCTGAGCTAAAGCAAAGCGCCGGAGGGCGGCTTGTCGCCCTCCGGCTTTCCGAAAGGAGTGATGCCAAATGAGTTACCAAATGGAAACAGACCCGCAGGCCATTGAAGCTTATCTTCAAGGTGCGTCGGTTGTGGCCTTTGACTTTGAAACGGCTCCGTTACTTCAATATCGAAATGATCCCAAGGCTGCACTGGACGCGCATCGTGCTTTTATTGTGGGCATTTCTCTCTCTGTTGCAGAGGGAAGCGCCATATATGTGCCTCTCCGGCATCTTAACGGCGGCAATGCCGACCCGGAGCAGGTGATCCCATTTTTGCGCGACGCCTTATGGATGAATGCGGGTGTCATCAAGGTAGCCCATAACATATCCTTCGAGAGCATGTTCTTATATGCGCAGAGCATCGTCCTCCAGCCGCCGTGCTATGACACTATTGCCGCCGCGCAGTTGACACTCAAGAGCACGTTCGAGTTTCGCAGCCTATCCGACAGTGGCCTCAAGAAGCTTGTGCCAGAACTGTTCGGCGACGAACTGCCTACCTTCGAGGATGTGACGGAGGGCCGATTCTTCGACGAGCTTGATTCCTGCAATCCCGAAACCATCCGTTACGCCTGTGCCGACGCCGATTACGCACTCCGGCTATATCATCGATTTAATCAGTGGTTCGACGCTTTCCTCCCCAAACACCGCTTTATTGTGGAGCAGGTGGAATCCCCCACGGCGGTCTATTGCGGTCTGATGAAGTATAACGGTCTGCTTATGGACGAGGAAGCCATGATCCGCAAACAGGGTGAATGTGCGACCCGGCTGATCGACCTGCAAGGCAAAATCCGCAGCATAATTGGCGATGTGGACATCGGCGCGAACGCGGGAACACAGGCATTTAAGGACTACCTGTTCAAAGACCTCGGCCTGCCAGTTATGAAAACGACAGAGAAAAACGCTGAAGCCGCCGATGATCAAACGATGGTGATGCTTGCAGAATGGTGTGCAGAGCACCGCCCGGAATTGGTACCACTGTTCGAATTGATACAGGCCTACCGCAAATGGTCTAAGCTCAAAACAACGTATATCGACGGATACTTACGCTTCATGAACCCGGCGACCGGACGCATTCATCCCGACCTGCTTCCGTTGGCAACGGAAACCGGGCGCTTTGCCTCGCGTAATCCCAATATGCAAAATTGCCCGCGCAAGACCAACGACCCAGTGGGTATACGCACTTTCATCGTCGCGCCGGAGGGTCATGCGTTGGTATCCTGCGACTTCTCGCAGATTGAGCTTCGCGTCGGTGCGTTCTACTGCCGGGATGAAAAAATGCTGGAAACCTACCGCACAGGCGGCGACATCCATGCACAGACCACCGGTGTCATCTTTGATATTCCTTACGCGCAGGCGGTGGACAAGGGTGCACCTGACTACAAAGAGCGCCGGACAATTGCCAAGAACGTCAATTTCGGTGTGTTCTATGGCCTTTTCGCACGTGGACTCCAGCGCACGCTGAAATTCAAAGCGGGGCTTACGTCGTCGCTTGAGGATTGTGATTGCCTCATTCGTAATCTGAAAGCCGGTTATCCCAATCTGGCCCACTGGCAGGAGCAGGCGAAGAAGGCGGCCACCACCCGTCAATACACGCAGACCTTCCTCGGACGGCGGCGTTACCTGCCGGGCATTCGTTCGCAAGACTGGGGACGCCGGAGCTTTGCGGAGCGCTGTGCCTTGAACTCCCCGATACAGGGCACTGCCGCTGACATCCTCAAGCTGGCGTTGGGTCGCTTGGTAGAAAAACTGCCGGAGCGCCCGTGGCTAAAACCGCTGCTGCAAATCCACGATGAGCTAGTGTTCGAGCTGCCTGCCGATCGGCTTCATGATGCTGTGGCATTTATACGGGAGTGCATGGACGCGCAGCCATTCCCGGAAATGGATGTACCTATTGTGGCCGAGGCTGCCTATGGCACCGATTTTGGACATATGGAGGAAATACAACCGTGAGCGAACAGATGAAAAACGCTGAGGGCTATTACGATCCCACGGCTGCCACCGCTTTTCTGAACATTGAACGGGAAGAGCGGGCTTTGCGGCTCGGCTACATGCCGCTGGTTTATATCTGCTCCCCGTATCGCGGTAACGTTGAACAAAACATTCAAAACGCCCGCCGATATTGTGCTTTCGCCTTGACGCAAAAGGCGCTGCCTGTCGCACCGCATTTGTTGTTCCCGCAATTCATGGGCAGCGAGGAAACAGAAGAAACCCGCGAGCTTGCGCTGCACATGGGCCTGATCCTGATATCGAAATGCCGAGAGTTGTGGTTCTTCGGCGATACGATCAGCGATGGCATGAAGAACGAGATCAACAAAGCGCGCTGGCGCGACTTGGTTGTACGCCATTTCACAAATGATTGCCAGGAGGTCACTTTATGAGTTTTCCCAAGGAATTGACTGCTCTGCCGCAGTGGATATGCTGGCGACTGGAACCCGACCCGAAGGGCGAAAAGCCTCGAAAGGTTCCCTATGATCCTAAGACCGGACGCAAGGCGTCCTCCACCAACCCGCAGAACTGGGCGACGCTGCCGGAGGCTGAGGCTGCGCGCGGTAAGTTTTTGTTCTCGGGCCTTGGTTTCGTATTCACGGAAGAATGCGGTATCGTCGGCGTGGACATTGATCATTGTCGCGAAGCAGATGGAACCCTCAACGATACAGCTCGCGCTATTCTGGAAAAACATCCGTCCTACACGGAAATCTCGCCCTCAGGCACAGGCTTACACATTTTTTATCACGGCACTATGCCAGGCAAGGGCAACAAGAACAGCACTACCGGCGTGGAGATGTATTCCACAGGCCGCTATTTCACCATGACCGGTCAGCATATGGAGGGATCATTGGAAGGCATCGCGGACGGTGCGACGGCGCTTCCGTGGATTCATGAGGAGTACCTTGCCAAGAAGCGCAAGCCCAGGGCTGCCAAGGCTGTACGCAAGGCGGTGCGACTGGCCGATGAACAGGTATTGGAAAAGGCCCGTGCAGCTTCGGGCGGCGACGAGTTTTCCGACCTGTGGGAGGGCCGCTGGAAGGATAAATACGGCAGCCAGTCGGAGGCTGACCTCGCGCTATGCTGTACGCTTGCCTTCTGGACGGGCAAGGATGCCGAACAGATGGACAAGCTGTTCCGCCAGTCGGCGTTGATCCGGGAGAAATGGGACAATGTCCATCATGCCGATGGCTCTACCTATGGTGCAGAGACGATTCGTCAAGCTATCGAGCGTACCGATCAGACCTATTCCCCGGAGGGCGAACCGGTCATCTTTGAGCAAAACGGGCGCTACTACCGCGTCAAGGGTGAACAGGTATATCCGATCACCAATTTCATTGTCCACCCATTGGAGATGCTCATCGCCGAGGAAGAAACGCAAATGACCTGTGACCTCGTGACCATATATGGCGATACCTTCCGACAAACCTTCATGACCACTGATTTCGGCAACCTACAGAAATTCAAAGGTGTGTTGAACAAACGGACGATTTCACTCAGCTACACGGGCAGCGACGGCGACCTTGAATTGCTAAAAGGCTATCTGGCCGGGCTTACATGGCAGGTGAAATATGGCGTCAAGGCGCTAGGCATGCACGAGCGGGATGGGCGTTGGGTTTTCGTCGCCAGAAGTGTCGCGTTCGCTGCAGGCGGAGAAACCGTGGACGATATTGTACAGCTGGAAAAGCATGCTTCTATTGAAACCGAATTGCTTGAGCACGCGGCGATCACGGCGGACCGGTTCGTTGACCTGGGCCAGTCGCTGCTCGACTATAATGAACCTGCCAAGACCGTAACAACGCTGGGTTGGTGCTGTGGCTGCTTCCTGAAGGAGCACATGCGGAAGGCGGGTATCAAATATCCACATTTGTTCCTGATTGGCGAGGCGGGCAGCGGCAAGTCCACCACGCTGGAGCGTGTGATTCTGCCCGTCTTCGGGAGGGGCAAAGTGGTGGCCGCGCCGCAGACCACCGCATTTACACTGATGAAGGATTCCGCCTCCAGCAACCTGTTCCCGCAGGCATTGGATGAATTCAAGCCATCCAAGATCGATAAAATGCGTATCGGCGCGCTGTACAACCATTTACGCGACAGTTACGACGGGCATGAGGGCGTCCGAGGCCGAGCGGATCAGTCCCAGGTATCCTATGCGCTGCTGGCACCGCTCGCCGTTGCGGGCGAGGAATCGCCGGACGAGCCGGCCATCCGGGAGCGCGGCATGGAGCTTTTGTTCAGCAAGCGCGATTTGAAAGAAGTCGCCTCGCGGGTTGCGTTTGGCAGGTTGAGCGACCGCAGAGATGATCTGACCGCACTTGGCCGGGCGCTGCTGGATACGGCGTTGACGCTGTCTAGGACGGCGGTGAAGCAATGGCACAACGAGGCGCTGCCGCTCTTCAAGGCGACCCTTCCGTCGCGCATTCTAAACAATCTGGCCTGCTGCATGGTAGGGCTGCGATTGCTGGAGGCCTTGTGCGCCCGGCTCGGATTCTCTTGGGATCAGGTATTCACCATCAATATGAATGCATGTGTGAAGTATATGGAATATGCCGTTCAGGACTATCTGTTGGATGGTGGCGAAAGCAACAAGAGTGTTGTCGAACAAACACTGGAGGTCATAGATCGCATGGGCCTTTCAGATGAAGAATGTAGGATTCTGGATGATGACAACATCGCCATTCATTTTCGCGGCGTTTATGATCGTTACACCCAGTATCGTCGCGACCATGCGATCCTCGGCGAGTGCCTGCCCTATTCACAGTTCATGAAGCAACTACGAAAATCTGAAATGTATATCGAAACCAGGACGGTACGGTTTAGCGATGATCCCAAGAAAGCGGTCATTTTGCACTATGGCTTGCTGCAGCAGCGCTGCGATATTGAAGGTTTCCTTCAATCACAGGTTAAGCCGTTGGGAACTTCCGGCTCTGTAACTGTAACCATGTGACCTTAAATTTTAGAGGTACACGGAAAAGCTTCGTCGCGCATGAGCGCGCGCACACACATGCGCGTATATATGCGAACCTCTATTTTAGGCGGTTACACAGCAAATAGGGTTACGGAGGTACAAATGGCCGAGCGCGATATCGTGGCCGCGATTCTGCGGCTGCTCAAGAAAATGCCCTGCTGTTTCGCATGGAAGGAGCACGGCGGAATCTATGGGACGACAGGCGTCCCGGACATCATCGCCTGCGTTAACGGGAGGTTTGTGGCCTTCGAGGTCAAAACCGAAACCGGCAAAATGACAAAACTCCAAGAGATTACGATACAAAAAATCAGGAATGCAAAAGGACGAGCCTTCAAAGTCACTTCGGCGGCGGAGGTCGCCGCGATACTCAAACAATTGGAGGATTGACCCTTATGAACGATATATCGATGACAGCCAAGGAATATCTCTCTCAGGCATACCGGATTGACCAGCGGATAAATGCGAAGCTGGAACAGGTAGCACGGCTGCGCTCCCTGACCCAGCGTGTCACTACTACTTTCGACTCTCAGCGGGTTAGCCGTACACGTGATGTGACATCGTCCCAAACAGCGATCAACAGACTTATTGAAGCTGAGGAAAAGGTGAATAAGGACATTGATGCCTTTATAGATTGCAAGCGTGAAATCCAGGAGGGTATCGACTGTTTGGAAGATGATGATAGCCGGCTTCTTTTAGAGCTTCGTTATCTATGCATGAAATGCTGGGATGATATCGCAATAGAAATGCATATCAGCCGCGCGCACGTTTACCGGCTGCACAACCTGGCACTGGCAATGACTGAAGAAATCCTTAATAAACGGAGGATGCAAAACGATGCAAGCTGTCTACATGCGTAACTATCCTCTTTATGCTCTTCCTTACTACAAGGTCCTCCATTTAGCCAATACTGTCTCTACCTTATACAGCTTACCTTTCATTCCGGCAAAAACGCTTATGCAACAGTATAGTACAAAAAGTCCGATGCCGATTATTCTGGAAAACGAAAAGGGCAGGATATGGGCTGACAAATACTATATCGCCATTCAGATGACAGACGGAATTGTTCGATATGTGTATCTTACAAGGCATCACATCCAGGAAGAGTATCAAAGCTATCTGTTGGCACGGCGTACACGAAGGAACCGGGTATACCTGCCGGAAACAATCAAAAAGGAATTTCAGTCTGCTACCAGTAAAATGAACCGAGAAAATAGAAACTACTACATTTTCGAGAAGTGGATACTAAAGGAGACAAAAAGAGACCCATAAGTATGTTAATATAGTATTGTTAAAAGATATCTCCCAAGCCTTCACGGTGTATGAACCGCGAGGGCTTTTCTTTTGCGCCTGGAGGTGTGCATGCCCAGAAAACCAAAACGCCCTTGCAGCTATCCTGGCTGCCCGGAGCTTACAAACGAGCGGTTCTGTGCCTCACACCAAAAGCGTATGGATGCCGACTATGACAAATACGGTCGTGATCCTGCATCCAAGCGGCAATATGGCAGGCTTTGGAGAAAAATCAGGGCACAGCATCTATCAGAGCATCCTTTGTGTGAAGTTTGTAAACGGGAAGATCGGACCACACCTGCAGAGGAAGTGCATCACATCCTTCCTCTTCGCAAAGGCGGCACCCATGACCCCGGCAACCTTATGAGTCTATGCGTTTCATGCCATTCCCGGATTACTGCCCGCGAAGGTGGCCGCTGGGGGTAGGGCTGGAGCAATCTCCAGCTTTATCCACTGACGTACGGCCCCGGCCCATTACGTGAGATTTCGCGCTTTCAAGAAGGGGTATATCCCCCTGATTTTGTGGCAAAGGAGATGTCGGCATGGCAAACGGTCATGGCGGTGCCCGAATTGGAGCTGGCCAAAAGAAAAAAGCACTAGCTGACAACCTCCTGGAAGGAAATCCTGGAAAGCGTAAAATCACGATACTGGAATTCCCCGACACCGCAGACCTGACCGGCGAGGCTATGCCGCTGCCTAGGGATTATCTGGCTGCAAAACAGAAAAACGGCAAGGAGCTTTTAGCAGCTGATATCTATCGCAATACCTGGACATGGCTCCAGGAACGAAGATGTGCCGGGCATGTTCCTCCTCAATTAATAGAACAGTACGCCATGGCCATTTCCCGGTGGATACAGTGTGAAGAATGTATCACCGAATATGGCTTTCTGGCCAAGCATCCTACTACCGGCAATGCTATCCCATCACCCTATGTAGCCATGAGTCAATCTTTTGGCAAGCAGGCCAACAACCTCTGGTACCAGATATATCAGGTGGTGCGTGAAAACTGCGCAACTGACTATAAAGGCAAAACACCTCATGACGATATGATGGAACGCTTGCTTTCGGCACGCCGTGGCGGTTAGGAGGTAACTCTTGAAAATTCAGACCATCCCGCTGAAGGACATTCACCCGTATGCGCGCAATCCGCGTAAGAATGATGAAGCCATGAAAAATGTTGCCGCTAGCATCCGGCAGTTTGGCTTCCTGGTGCCGCTGGTGATCGACCGGAACCATGAGATTGTAGCTGGCCACACCCGTTACAAGGCGGCGCAATTTCTTGGCTTGAAGGAGGTTCCCTGCGTCATCGCCGATGAACTAACGGAGGACCAAATCAAAGCCTTCCGGCTGGCAGATAACAAGGTTGGGGAAATGGCTCAGTGGGACATGGACCTGCTGCCACTGGAATTGGCCGATATCGTTATGCCTATGACAGACTTCGGGTTCCAAGCCATATCGG
This sequence comes from Bacillota bacterium, assembly GCA_023425025.1. Lineage (GTDB taxonomy): Bacteria > Bacillota > Clostridia > Christensenellales > Aristaeellaceae > JAEWAH01. The sequence goes on along the minus strand of JAFADG010000018.1, from coordinate 58,040 downwards.
ATGATGATTTTTCTGATCAGTTCACCCTGGATGCTGGAGAGAAAAAACCGTTCCAGCAGATCAGCATCACGGTCCATGATGAACAGGCCCGGTTGATCCTGGCGGCGATCAAGTATGTTTACGATCAGGATGCTGTAAAAGAGACATTTACCAACGAAAATCATAATGGCAATGGACTATATGAGGTGGTGAGACAGTGGGCAGAGCAAAAGAAATTGTCATGAAGGTACTGCCATCTGCTATTGCCAACGCCTTCATCAAGGCTCATCACTATTCCGGTAAGGTAGTGAACAATTCCAAGCTTCATTTCGGCGTGTTTCTGGACGGCCAACTCCATGGTGTAATGTCATATGGGCCGAGTCTGGATAAATCGAAGATTATTGGGCTGGTGGAGGGCACCGGTTGGAATGAATTCCTGGAGCTGAACCGCATGGCCTTTGACAGTGTGCTTCCCCGGAACAGCGAAAGCCGCGCCATTGCAATGAGCATACGGTTGATCAAAAAGCACGCGCCGCAGGTGAAATGGATCATCTCCTTTGCGGATGCATGCTCGTGCGGGGACGGTACTATTTACCGTGCAAGCAATTTTATTCTTACCGGCATCAAGGAGAATTTGAATCTTGCAGAATTACCGGACGGCACTCGTATTCACAAAATGACGCTTGCCTCCAACCCCACCACGCCGCGCAGAGAATTGGGCGGGCTGACCTTCTTCGATGTGACCGGAGGCACCTACAATTTCAATAAGTACCTGGACTATGTGGGTGCAAAGCCCATTCCCGGCTACCAGCTACGGTATATGTACTTCATTGACCCAGCTTGCCGTGAGCGGCTGACAGTGCCAGTGATCCCGTTTTCGAAGATCGACGAACTGGGCGCTGGGATGTACCGCGGCGAAAAGATATCCCAGGCGAAACGACATGTAGAATATATTCATATCAACGCGTGATTACAAAAGAGGAAATTCCTTGATTTGCCTAGAAATAGCAGTTTAGCTAAATTCATACTATAGCTCTGAATCGAGGAGGTGTTTTGATGAGGAGTAAAATACTAAAAGCATTATCTCGCATTCCACGGCCGAAACACGTAAAAATAAAGGTCGGTATTGGCGAACTAGAGCTTGAAGAGCCATTTGTAAAAAAGTTGCATTCGTTATTTATTGAACTTGGAACATATACTTTCTTGTTTACACCTTGTAATATACCATGCAATCGTTGCGAGGATCATAGCTGTGTTAATTCTGTAAGGAGAATAGAAAGAATGGCGGCAGATTTTCGCAAGCAGTTATCTAAAAGGTATTCAGATGCTGAAAGATACCTTGTACAAATTCAAGATGCTTGTGAAATGTTTCAGATACATCTTTTGCAACGCAAATCTAGTGATCCATATACTCGTCATGGCGATATGTCATTAAGAACATGTGATGTCGCTGATTTCAGGTGCGCTGTATTCTCGTCTGTAAATTCACTTTCCTCTATTTATGGGGTGCCACTTGACAAGAAGTTAGTAATGTAGAATTGAAATACACAATGGATTGGATTACTGGATTAGGTCTACCAATGGTAGGCCTTTTATTATTATTCTTTTTTTCTTAGAATCATGCGCGGATGGGTTAACAGCAGACCGCCCACCATCCGGTGGGAAGCGACGGGGCAGCACCGTTCTCCGCGCTCCATTTATATATTTGTATACAGGAGATATCCATGAACATACAGTCTATCCCAGCATCCCGGCTCAATGCCGCTTATTACAATCCCCGTAAAGACCTGAAACCAGGCGATAAGGATTTCGAAAAGCTAAAACGCTCCATTGCTGAATTCGGGTATGTAGAACCGGTGATTTGGAATATCCAGACCGGGAATGTAGTGGGCGGCCATCAACGCCTCAAGGTACTTCTGGAGATGGGCCGGGTGGATATTGACTGTGTGGTAGTGGATCTTGATCTACAGCGGGAAAAGGCTTTAAACCTTGCCTTAAACAAGGTCCAAGGGGATTGGGACGAAGGAAAGCTGGCCGTTCTCATGGCAGACCTGGATGTCTCCGCATTCGACATATCACTTACCGGCTTTGATGCCCAGGAAGTGGATGCGCTCATGAATCGGTTTTATTCCAAGGAGGCCATAGAGGATGCATTCGATGAGGTAAAGGCCAGGGAGGATATAGAAACCTCTGGAGGACCTGTATCACAAAAAGGCACCCTCTGGCAGTTAGGTCATCACCGTCTTCTGTGCGGCGATGCTGCCTCTCCTGATGATTTCATGATGCTTATGGGCGATGCGCACGCGCAATGCACAATAACCTCCCCACCTATCCCTTCTGTCCGGGAATACATCCGGGACGGCATGACCCCCTGGCTGGAGAGGATGGAAGCCGCGGTTCGCAATATGTGCAATTATGCAGATGTGATCTGCTGGCACCTGGGTGACCTGTTCCAAACGGGCAGCCAATTCATGGAGCCTACCGGCTTTCATAGCATAAAGCTGTTTGCAGATTGCAATTATCGCCCACTATGGATGCGGGTATGGAAAAAGGAAGGTACCAAGCGGAACGCAGGTTCCCAACATGCCATCAGTAACAAGCCGGTGGCGGAATATGAATATGTAACCGCCTTCGCTGGGCAGGAGCAGGAGGCCTACAACGATCAGGAGTATACATGGATTTCGGCCTTCGCCGCCCATAGCTTCCAGTTTGTCCGCAGGCTCACAAAGGAAGAACGCCGGAACTGGGGATATACCGGCATCTGGGAGATTGCGCCCGCAGGCTCCAATGAAAAGGCTATTGCATTGCCTATGGAGTTACCTTGGCGCTGCCTCAAAATGCATTCAGATGTTGGTGGGCTGGTCATTGATCCCTTTGCCGGAACCGGAACCACCCTTATAGCCGCCGAACAAAGCGGGAGGCGATGTTATGCCATGGAAGCGAACCCAATGCTAAGCGATCTAGCCATCAAACGCTGGGAGGAATGGACCGGTGAAAAAGCGGTTTTACTCTCCGTATAAAGATGGCGAAAGCCTTCCTTTCAACTACCTTTCAGGGTAAGCTGTCCACACTTCATGAAAGGGGTGGCAATATGGCAAGGTTTGAAATGGGACAAGTATGTGTGACACGTGGCGTAAACGACTTGATGGCGGAGAATACGCATTTTGCAAAATTCGTGCACCAAAGCTTCAAGCGTTATATCTCCTGTGATTGGGGCGATCTGGGTGACGGCGATAAAAAGCAGAATGACGAAGCCTTAAAGAACAATGATAACCGCCTCCTTGCAGCCTATGAAAACCCGCAGTACCCAGATTGGCGGCTATGGATCATTACCGAATGGGATCATAGCGCAACGACCGCGTTATTCCCCAGCGAATATTAATGGAGGTAACCGATATCGAAAGCTCCGCAAGGGGCTTTTTTCGTGTCGTTTTCCTGACAGGAGGCAGCTATGCGAAGTCTCAAGCGTTACAAGTCAACCGCCTTTATGGCGGAAGGTTCCGCATACAGCAAGGCTTCCGCTGACGCTGCTGTTTCTTTCATCGGCTGCCTTAAGCATACCAAGGGCGAGTGGCATGGCCAGTCATTTGAGCTCATCGACTGGCAGGAGCAAATCATCCGGGATGTGTTTGGGATCATGAAGCCCAATGGTTACCGCCAGTTCAATACCGCCTATATCGAGATCGCAAAGAAACAGGGCAAGAGCGAATTGGCTGCTGCTGTTGCACTTTTACTCACCTGCGGAGATTATGAACATGACGGCGAGGTGTACGGTTGTGCTTCTGACCGGCAGCAGGCATCTATCGTATTCGATGTGGCTGTGGACATGGTGGACCAATGTCCGGCTCTCAAAAGTCGGATCAAACCTGTGCTTTCCCAAAAGCGCTTGATTTACAAACCATTGGGCAGTTTTTATCAGGTGTTATCCGCTGAGGCATATACCAAGCATGGTCTGAACGTGCATGGCGTCGTATTCGATGAATTGCATGCACAGCCAAATCGTCAGCTTTATGATGTCATGACCCATGGCTCCGGCGACGCCCGGAAGCAGCCATTGTACTTTCTTATCACTACGGCGGGGAATGATCCCCATTCTATTTGTTACGAAGTGCATCAGAAAGCAAAGGACATCTTGGCTGGGCGGAAGATCGACCGAACGTTTTATCCGGTCATTTACGGTGCCGAGGAAGATGAAGACTGGACGGACCCGAAGGTATGGGCTAAAGCCAATCCCTCCTTAGGCATAACGGTCGATATCGAAAAGCTGAAGGTGGCCTGCGAGAGCGCCCGGAATAACCCTGCCGAGGAAAACCTGTTCCGACAGCTTCGTTTGAACCAGTGGGTAAAGCAATCCGTCCGCTGGATGCCCATGGACAAATGGGACGCCTGTGCCTATTTGGTGGACGCCGAACGCCTTAGAGGTCGCCCCTGCTACGGTGGACTTGACCTTTCCTCCACCACAGATATCACGGCCTTTGTTCTGGTGTTCCCGCCAGTAGATGAAGATGACAAGTACACAATTCTTCCTTTCTTCTGGATACCAGAGGACAATGTAGATTTGCGGGTTCGGCGAGACCACGTGCCGTATGATATCTGGAAGCAGCAAGGCTTCCTTCATACCACCGATGGCAATGTTGTCCATTATGGTTTTATTGAGGAATTCATAGAAACGCTAGGTACCCGTTACAACATCCGAGAGATTGCTTTCGACCGCTGGGGAGCGGTGCAGATGACACAAAACCTGGAGGGGTTGGGTTTCACTGTCGTTCCCTTCGGCCAGGGGTACAAAGATATGAGCCCGCCAACAAAAGAAATGATGAAACTGACACTGGAGCAGAAGTTGGCACACGGCGGCCATCCGGTCCTGCGTTGGATGATGGACAACGTTACCGTCCGCACCGATCCCGCTGGAAACATCAAGGCAGACAAAGAAAAATCCACAGAAAAGATAGACGGAGCCATTGCAACCATCATGGCGCTGGATAGAGCTATCCGGCATGGCGGTGGGGATTCCGTCTATGATCGACGCGGTTTATTAATGCTCTAATTTTTGTCCTTCATTTTTTTGTCAGACTTTCACTCTTTTTGTTGTTCTATTACCATTTTTGTTGTAAGATAATGGTATCAATTAATGTGCGCTGTAATTAAAAAGATTAGGAAGGCAAAAAGAATGAAAAAGATTATGGCACTGATGATGGCGATCTTGGCAATTTCCCTTCTGTTTACTCAACTTGCGATGGCTGATGTGGTATTTGCATTTGAAAATGCATCTTATGACGTTTTTGTTGGAAAAACAGTCAAGACGAATGTTGTGGCACAGGGCACAGATGAGAAGTTATCATATAGTTGGGAATCCTCAGACGACGGAATCGCAACCGTTAAAAATGGAACTGTTAAAGGCGTTTCCAAAGGTTCCGTTACGATAAAGTGTACAGCGACATCAACAGATGGCGATACTTATACGGCATCGTGTACCGTTAATGTCAATATCCCTGTTAGATCTATTAAGGTAGCAGACAAGAAGGTCGAGCTTGCTCCAGGACCGTTTAAAATGGCTAGTGTAACTGGAGGTGAAACAGCTGAACAGTATTACACGTTTACACCAACCGTTACAATCGAACCGGCAGACGCCACAAACAAGGCTATCGAATGGACGTCGTCCGACGTTTGGGTAGCGTCTGTTACACAAGAAGGTATTGTCACCGGCAGGTCTTATGGTACAACAACGATAACGGGGAAAGCTATGGACGGTTCCGGAAAAACCGTGTCGTATAAAGTCACGGTTCCAATGTGTTTTGTAACAGCTGATAGCCTGACGATCACTGAGGAGTCCGGGGCAACATTGGGTTATATCTTTGCAAGAGTCAATGGGTTTAGTTCATATAGCGATCGCGTCAAAGGTGATTGCTTCTCGATTGAGGGTATATATGATAAAGATAATGATGATGTGTTTGCGGAAAAAATGACCATGTACAGAATCGTACCCGTCAAGGCTGGCAGCGGTTCCATAACATTTATCCGCAATGGTAAGAAGTTGAAAACTGTCAATATCAAGGTTGAAAAGTCTGCAGTACGGAACGATGATAGTTATCCGAAGGTAGATATATCGGAAGTAATTGCTTCAAAAGATGCGTATACAGGAAAGCATGTGCAATTTCCCGGGACTCTACTTACTTATCAAGCATTGAAAACAGATTCGTTTGTTTACCCTGATGTTAACGATGATTATGAAGGAAAATATAGTGGAATTGCTTATGCGTACGTAGAAGGGGCTTCGAAGCAATACTTCGCTTTTGAGTATTCACTTGCCGCCAGTTTAAAGATAGGAAGTGAGTACACCATCTACGGGACAATCGATCATTACGTCACTTACACTACGGACACAGGGCTAAGCTATGAAGCACCTTATCTAGCAAATGTGTCAATAGGCAACTGATAACTAGTACAGATAAGTGAATTCCAATTTTTGAGCTACTATGAGCACTTGCCAAACCGCAAGTGCTTTTTATATGCCCATTTTGAAAGGATCGTGCAGATTGAGCCTGCTGAACAAAATCTTCAAAGCCCGTGACAAGCCCACTAATAGTCTAAACGGTAGCGCTTATTCTTTCTTTTTCGGTAGTACCACCTCTGGCAAGGCTGTGAATGAGCGTTCCGCCATGCAGATGACAGCCGTGTACGCCTGCGTTCGTATCCTGTCAGAGGCAGTGGCATCCCTCCCGATGCACCTTTATCGATACAATGATACCGGCGGTAAAGAAAAAGCACTCGAGCATCAGCTGTACATGCTGCTGCATGATGAACCGAACCCGGAGATGTCAGCCTTCTCCTTCCGTGAAACCCTCATGACCCATCTGTTGCTTTGGGGAAATGGATATGCACAAATTCTCCGCAATGGGCGCGGAGAGGTCCTGGGGTTGTATCCCCTCATGCCGGATCGTATGGTGGTGGACCGGGATGCCAATGGACGGCTGTTTTATGAATATACACCCTCTGAGGGTGACACCCGATCCCTTAACAAAAATGCCAGCGTTATATTGACCCCTTCGGATGTACTACACATCCCCGGCCTTGGTTTTGATGGGCTGGTCGGATACAGCCCCATCGCCATGGCGAAGAATGCCATCGGCATGGGACTGGCCTGTGATGAATACGGTGCTTCCTTTTATCAAAACGGTGCACAGCCGGGCGGCGTCCTGGAACATCCGGGCGTGGTGAAAGACCCCAAGCGCGTACGGGAATCCTGGAACGCTATTTATCAAGGAAGTGCCAACGCTCACCGTATTGCGGTGCTTGAGGAAGGGATGGCGTATAAGCCCATTTCCATTTCCCCAGAACAAGCACAATTTCTGGAGACACGTAAATTTCAGATTGATGAGATTGCCCGTATCTTCCGAGTTCCGCCTCATATGGTCGGCGACCTGGAGAAAAGCAGCTTCTCAAATATTGAGCAGCAATCCCTGGAGTTCGTCAAGTACACGCTAAGCCCATGGATCACCAGATGGGAACAGGCCATTCACCGAGCGCTTTTCTCGGATATCGAGAAGAAGCGCTTTTATGTGCGCTTCAACGTAGAGGGCCTTTTGCGTGGGGATTACAAGAGCCGTATGGACGGTTATGCTGTCGCCCGGCAAAACGGCTGGATGTCGGCTAATGACATCCGGGAGCTTGAAAATCTGGACCGTATTCCTGCCGAAGATGGCGGCGACCTATACCTTATCAATGGCAACATGCTCACGCTCGCGCAAGCGGGTGCGTTTGCAAAGGAGAAAACTACATGAAACATTTTTGGAGTTGGGTGCGCGATGAAACCGTGCCGGATGCCCGCACCCTGTATCTGGACGGCGTAATTGCTGAGGAAAGCTGGTTCGAGGATGATGTGACACCCGCTGCGTTCAAAGCTGATCTTCATACCGGTACCGGTCCCATTACTATCTGGATCAACTCACCGGGCGGCGATTGCGTTGCGGCGGCACAAATCTATAACATGCTCATGGAGTACCCCGGCGATGTGACAGTTAAGATTGACGGCATCGCGGCAAGTGCTGCTTCCGTTATCGCCATGGCGGGGACGCGCGTACTTATGTCGCCCGTGTCAACCATGATGATCCATAACCCGCTTACGGTGGCCATTGGCGACAGCGAGGAAATGCGCAAAGCGATCCAGATGCTTGATGAATATAAGGAGTCGATCATCAACGCCTATGAGATCAAGACCGGCTTGTCCCGCGCAAAGATATCACATCTCATGGATGCCGAAACATGGATGAACGCAAACAAGGCGCTGGAGTTGGGCTTCTGCGATGAGATCATGTTCAAATCTTCGGTACCGCCTTCATCATCGCCAGGAAACAGTATCTCCTTCTCTCGAAGAGCTGTAACCAATAGCTTGCTCGACAAAGTAAAATCACGGATTCCCAAAACTGAACAACCCCGAGTGAAAGCGCTGGACCTCGAAAAGAGGCTGGCGCTTATTAAATAGGAGGACTTTTATCATATGAATCAGATTCTTGCCCTTCGTGAAAAGCGTGCCAAAGCTTGGGATGCAGCCAAGACATTCCTGGATTCCAAACGCGGCAACGATGGTATGCTTTCCGCCGAAGACGCTGCCACCTATGACAAAATGGAAGCAGATGTTGTAAACCTTGGCAAAGAGGTGGAGCGCCTGGAGCGGCAGGCTGCCCTGGATCGGGAGCTTTCTCAGCCCACATCCTCCCCGCTCACCGGCAAACCCGGCGCTTCCACCGACAAAGCCAAGACCGGACGTGCAACGGATGAATACAAAGCTGCTTTCTGGCAGGTCATGCGCAATAAATCCGTTTCCCATGAAGTCTATAACAGCCTGAAGATCGGAGAGGATGACCATGGCGGTTTCCTCGCGCCGGATGAATTCCAGAAAACCCTCATCGATGCGCTGCAGGAACAGAACATATTCCGACAGCTGGCGAATGTCATCACCACCTCCTCCGGCGACCGGAAGATTCCCGTGGTTGCATCCAAGGGCACGGCTTCGTGGATCGACGAGGAAGCAGCGTATCCCGAGAGCGACGATACCTTCGGGCAGGTATCCATCGGCGCTTACAAACTGGCCACCATGATGAAGGTTTCCGAGGAACTGCTGGGTGACAGTGTATTCGATATCGCCTCTTATATTGCAAAGGAATTCGCTCGCCGGATCGGCGCAGCCGAGGAGGAAGCGTTTTTCACCGGCAACGGAAGCGGGAAGCCCCTGGGCATCTTGGCTGCAACGGGCGGCGCGGAGACCGGCATTACTGCCGCCAGCGCTACCGCAATTACGATGGATGAGGTCATGGATCTTTTCTATGCGTTGCGAGCTCCATACCGCCGCAGCTCCGTGTTTCTCATGAACGACAGCACCGTCAAAGCGCTGCGTAAGCTGAAGAACGCCAATGGGGATTATATCTGGCATCCTTCCGTCGCGGCTGGTGAACCCGACACTATTCTGAACCGCCCGGTACATACCTCGGCCTTTATGCCTGCCATTGGCGCGGGTAGCAAGTCCATCCTGTTTGGCGACCTCGGTTTCTATTGGGTGGCCGACCGTCAGGGCCGTTCCTTCAAGCGCCTCAATGAGCTGTACGCCGCCACCGGGCAGGTAGGCTTCCTGGCCTCCCAGCGGGTAGATGGTAAGCTCATTCTTCCGGAGGCTGTGAAGGTCCTCCAGATGAAGGTGGCTTAAGATGGTCACGCTGGCGGAATTGAAGATCCACCTCCGCATTGAGCAGGATGAGGAGGATGGATACCTGACCGCGCTGCTTTGCGCAGCCAGAACCTCCTGCGAGGATTTCTGCGGCAGGTCTTTTGAAGAACCTATGCCCGAACCTGTACGACTGGCCATCCTGCTCATGGCCGGTCATTTTTATGCCCATCGGGAAAACGGGGACCGGGATGCGTATGGTGCCATGTATGACGCCTTTCATGCGCTTCTATGGCCTTATCGAGAACCGGGGCTACTCTTTTGATGAAAGGGGAACGCGGATGGCGGACCACCGAAAAAACATCATATGTGACCAAAGAGCGGGAGAGCTTCGCCACCGCGTCACCTTTCTATTAAGAAATATCGCCGTGCAGGGCGGCATATCAAAGGAAACCTGGGAGCCTGCCTTTACCTGCTGGGCCGCTGTGGAACCCCTCTCTGGGCGGGAGTATTACCTTGCCGCCGCCGTGAACCGGGAAACGGAGCTCCGCTTTATCCTCCGTTACCGGAGGAACGTGGACAACTCCATGCGTCTGCGGTTTCAGGGACTGGACTATAACATTACCGCCATCACTGATCTGCAAATGAAGCATGCAAAGCTGGTTCTCTTAGCTAAAAGCGTGGTACCAAATGGCAAGTAAAATCAGCATCGAACAACTTGGCGAGGTGGGCAGGCAAGCCCAGGCATTGGGCAGCGAAGCCACCGGTGCTATCAACGGTGCGCTGCTCAAGGGTGCCAGGATCATTGCCGGGGAAGCCACGTTGCGAGCACCTCGTGCGCGTAAGCACCGCACCGGTCATGGACGTAGTCCGCAACGGCTAGCAGAAGTCATCACGGTAGCGCTGATATCCAATCGCAAGGTTGCCGGTGTGACGGTAAAGGGCGGATTTAGTGGCCCCAGCTACTATGTAAAATTCGTGGAATACGGTACCACAAAACAAAATGCCCAGCGGTTTATTGAAAAGTCAGCGGAAACTCGTGAAAAGGAAGTCCTCGAAACGGTTGCCGCCGAACTCAAAAGCCGGCTGGGACTATAAAAGGAGGCGTTGCCTCTGGATGCATCCACCTTAGTCGGCGGGCTGCTAGAAAACCAGCAGCTCGTTTCTCTTTTGGCAGTTGACCCATATGGGAATCCGGCTATCTATCAGCTTCTATCTCCGGAGGCAGATGTTTTCCCCAGGATCATCGTGCTGGAGGATGACCGGGAGTATACCCGGTTCGCCGATGATGTGCCCTTGGAGGAGCGCATCCGATTCCGTCTGGACATCTATGCCCGTGAAAACATCCTTCATCCGGTGAACAGTGCCCTACACGAAGCCATGCGCCAGATGGGCTTCAAACGCGCGGGGCAGGTGGAGGATGGCTATCTTCCCGATCTGGACGTTTATGTAAAATCCACTGCTTATGAAATATATGAACCGCTCCCCACACCCTGGGACTGAGCAAAGGAGGCCCTATGCCCCAAAGACAATCCTTGCGGAACATCCACTACGCGCTGCTTACCAGCGATACCGCCGCCGGGGTGGAATACGCAGTACCAAAGCCCCTGGTTGGGGCTGTCAATGCAAAAATCTCCCCCACTTCCAGTCAGGAAAAATTATGGGCGGATGACGGCGTTTTTGATATCGCCAATAACCTGGGCGACATTTCCGTGGAACTGGAATTGGCTGAACTGCCCCTGCAAGCCCAAGCCACCCTGCTGGGTCACACCTACCTGGATGGCGTCATGACCATGAAAGCCACAGACGAGCCGCCCTATCTGGCCATCGGCTTTATGAGCCGAGTTAGTCAGAGCCGGTTCCGATTTGTCTGGTTATATAAAGGCAAATTCGGTCTTGTGCAGGATGAATACGCCACCGCCACCGATGCCGCCGCATGGCGAAACGCAAAGCTCACCGGCACCTTCGTACGCCGGGATTACGACGGCGAATGGCAGGTCATCGCCGACAGCGGAGATGCTGGCTTCACCGGAGCTGATTTCTGGTTCCAGGCTGTGTACCCCAACACGCCGCCTACGGAACCGGACCCCGAAGGCTGATCCCACAACACATAACATCAAGGAGGAATCACCATGTCCCTTCATGATATAAAATCCATGGTAGTGCCCCTGGCGTTGGACAAGCCCAGGACCATCAAGTTTGATCTGAACGCCTTTGCTGAACTGGAAGAGAAATATGGCAGCATGGAGAAGGCGTTTTCCGCCATGCAATCCGGTAGCATCAAGGCAGCCCGCACCCTTTTGTGGGCGGGACTTTTGCATGAGGATGAATCCCTGACAGAGCGGAAGGTAGGCGGTCTGGTGACGCTGGAGAACCTCAGCACCGTTATGGATAGCATCACAGTCGCCCTCACGGAAGCAATTCCCCAGGAGGAAGGCGCTATTCAGGAGAGCACGCCTGCCGACCCTACCTAAAGGCATTGTGGGATTCCTTTGCAGATACAGCGTCATCCGATCCAGGGGAAAGCCTGGATTGGGTGACGCTGTACTACATTGGCACGGTGATCCTTCACATGCCTGAGCCTATATTTTGGCGTTGCACGCTTCGCAAGCTGCAAGCGCTTTTTTCTTTACATTGTCGTATGGAACACGCCAACCGGCCTATGAGCACTGAATAATGTCAGCATTATTATGTTCGTTGAATATAGTCGCCAGTGGCTTCAATCATCAGGCGCTGCGCAAAGGCTTTTTCAAAAGCAACCTTCTCATCAAATATCTGCTTGGATACATCAAAGTTCAGTAGTTCCCTATGCCGTGCCGCCTGTTGTGGATATTCATTCAGGAGGAAATCTGCTGCTTTCCCAATGCCCTCTTGACCGGTATAGGCGTAATAGTTAAAGCACATCCAGATATCATACGTCCCGTAATGATCAAGAAGGTCTGCATCCTGCAATAAACAAGCCCAAACATCATATCTCGCCTCTTGAGGGCAGCGATCACAATGGGCAGCAATCAGACGGGCGACTTCCTCAAGTTCATCTGCCGCTACATGCTCTTTCAACAGATCACGGGTAAGGACGGCACCTGACCGGTCATGAGGCTCAATTCCCTTGCCTACATCATGGAACATACCCGCAGCACGAAGCAGATTATCATGGCTGGCATCGTTGGTTACTGCTTTCCTTAGCGAAAGGACCCCAGTGGATACCCGTTTTCCATGGTCATAGATGGCACCGATTTCCCGTTCCTTGTGCGATTTTCTGGAACCCATCCATTTCATCGCAAGAGCATCCAACTTTTCAAAATCCATTGTAGTCCCTCCCGCTCAAATGCTGGAGGGCTATCATACCATACACCCATTTTTATGTCAAATTCTGGCCAGAGGAGGTGACAGCCATGGCAAAAGAGCTTGGGGACCTGATTGTCCGCCTATCTCTGGATTCCAGCAGATTCGAGGATGGCCTTAAGCGCTTTGAAGCGCAAATGGTCAAGGTCCAAAGCCAATTCAAGTCTGCCGCCACCGGCCTCACCGACTTTGATAAGGTTACTGCCAAGCTAAAATCCTCTACAGATACCCTTACTGAGCGTCTGACTCTCCAAAAGGAAAAGGTCGCCCAACTAGAAAAGGCATATGATGCCTCGAAAACAGCCAAAGGTGCGGATGCTGAAGAAACCCAACGCTTGGGGCAGCGGCTGGAAGAAGCTAAAACAAAGCTTTCGCAAACCGAACAAGCACTGAAGCTGGTCAATGAGCAGGTGAAGCTCAATCAAAACGGCTGGTATCAGCTTGGCGTCAATCTGGAGGGCGTAGGCAGCAAGCTTCAGACCATCGGCAAGGATATTGCTTCTGCCGGTCAGAAATTGTCCCTTGTCGTCACTGCTCCTATTGTCACCCTGGGTGCAAAATCCCTTCAAGCCGGTATAGAGTTTGAATCGGCCTTCGCGGGCGTGAGGAAAACCGTCAACGCCAGCGAGGCAGAATTTCAAAAACTCTCCCAGTCTGTCAAGGATATGAGCGAGGTTATACCGGCTACCACTTCCGAACTGTCCGGTATTATGGAACTGGCAGGCCAGTTGGGCGTGGATACAGGAAACTTGGAGAAATTCACAGAGACCATAGCCGCCTTAGGTGTCTCCACCAACCTCACGAATGATTCGGCTGCCGAAATGCTTGCTCAATTTGCCAACATCACCGGCATGAAGTTGGAGAACATCGACCGGCTGGGCAGCACCATAGTTGCGCTTGGCAATAACTTTGCGACCACCGAAGCGTCCATCGTACAGATGGGCCAGCGGTTGGCAGGCGCGGGCAGCCAGGTAGGCATGACCGAAGCGCAGATTATGGCTTTCGCCACAGCCCTTTCTTCTGTAGGTATCGAAGCCGAGGCGGGTGGCTCTGCTTTTTCCAAGCTCATGGTGAGTATGAAGGTGGCGGCGGAGACCGGCTCCAAGGCTAAGGATGTTATCTCTTCCAGCGGCTTGAGCCTACGAGAGCTAGAACTGCTGGCAGACCAGGACAGTAAAGCATTCAAGAAGCTGGCCAGCGGGTTAGGCCTCACCACCACAGAACTAAAAACCATGATGTCCACCTCCGGTGATCTGGACAAGTTCGCTAAGGTGGCGGGGATGACCGCCGAGCAATTCGCCACGGCCTACGGTGAAAATGCAGCGGGTGCATTGACGCAGTTTTTGGCGGGCCTTCGCGCTATAGAGGACAACGGCGGTTCCGCCGTTGTAACCCTGGATGAAATGGGCATTACGGAAGTACGTCTTCGTGATGCTATCCTTCGGGCCAGCAGTGCCACGGATTTGTTTGCCGCTGCCCAGGAACTGGCCAATACTGCTTGGGATGACAATGTTGCACTTCAAAACGAAGCGAACCAGCGGTATGCCACCACCGAAAGCCGGCTGCAAATGCTCAAGAATGCTGCCAATAACCTTGCCATTTCCTTCTCCGAGGTGATGCTTCCCACCCTGGAAAAGCTCATGGAAAAGTTACGGGGTGTGATTAATTGGCTAAAAGTGCTTTCGGATGAGCAGAAGGAAACCATCGTGAAGGTGGCCGCCTTTGCTGCCGCCATCGGGCCGGTTCTATTTGTGGTAGGCAAATTGACCAGCGGTATCGGCACTTTCATGAAAATCATTGCCCCTTTAGCCAAAGCGTTAGGTGGAGCGCAGGCAGCCACCGGCGCTCTGGGTACAGCCATGTCTGCCATAGCCGGTCCGGTTCTCGTCGTCATTGGAGTGGTGGCCGGGCTGGTAGCTATCTTCCATACGCTATACACCACAAATGATGAATTCCGGGCGAAGATGGATGCCCTGTGGGCACAAATCACCAGTGCCTTCGAAGCTGTCCGGGAAGTGTTCGCCCAAACCTTTGAGCGGCTAAAGACCGCCATGGAGCCGGTGAAGGAAAGCCTGACAAAGCTTTGGGAAACAGTACAGGAGGTATTCACCCGGCTATGGGAGTTCCTCGAACCGGTCATTACTGCCGTGGCTGCTTTGGTGGGAACCTTGTTAGCTGCCATTGTCAGCACAGCCAACGGGATTCTCAATGCCATCGGCCCTCTGGTCGATGCGGTTGTCAATGGCCTGGATTTCATCATGAACGTGTTCAGTGCTCTTATCGCCCTTTTGCAGGGGGATTTCGCCGGGGCCTGGGAAGGGTTGAAATCAGCATTTTCCTCCTTATGGACGGTGGTACAGGATGTGTTCACAGCTATCGGTAATTTCTTCACCGGCTTCTGGGAATCCCTGTGCGCCATTGCGTCAAGCTTTGGCATTGATCTGAACAGTGTTTTCTCTGGTCTGTGGGCGGGTATTCAAGCTGGTGCCTCCACCGCATGGGATGCTTTTTCTATTTGGGCCAATGAAACCTGGAATGCTATCTGTACTGCGGCTCAAACCGTATGGGGTGCCCTGACTACATTCTTTTCTGGGCTATGGGAGGATATTTCCACAACGGCTTCCCAGGCATGGGACAGCATATGCGCGACCATATCCGGCTTATGGTCCGGCATGACGACAACAGCCACCGGCACGTGGAATACTGTCTGCACCAATGTGACCAATGCCGTGAACACGGGCAAGGCGTGGATATCGACAGCCTGGGAGAATGTGAAAACGGCTGTGACCAGCGTATGGGATACGGTGAAAACCACAGCCACAACTTCGTGGGACACCATATGCACCAATGTAAAAAGTGCGGTGGATGGAGCGAAATCCGGTATCCAATCTACCTGGAGTGCCATATCTACCGGGATTTCCACTGCATGGGATACCTTCAAAACGACTGCTTCCACCTCATGGGGCACCATCACCGGTGGCGTGAAGAAGGCCATTGAGGACGCAAAATCCGGGATCGTCACCGCTTGGGATGCCATCAAAACCGGGGTCAAAGATACCTGGGACGGCATCACCAGCATTTTCAAAGACCCCATTAATAACGCAAGCGCATGGCTCACCGAAAAGGTGGAGTGGTTCAAAGGGCTGTTCAATTTTCAATGGAAACTGCCGGAGTTTAAGCTACCCAAAATTGAGGTGACATGGAACGAGGTTGGCTGGGGAATCTCCATCCCATCCCTTTCTCTTAAGTGGAATGCCTTGGGTGCTATCTTTCAAAAACCCACCATCTTCAATACAGCCGCCGGGCTACAGGGTGTTGGCGAAGCCGGGCCGGAAGCCGTCCTTCCCCTGAACACCCTATGGGAGGAAATGTCCCAGCGGCTGAAACAGGGTATGCGGGAGATTCTGCGGGAAGCGGCCTTCTCCCAATCTGCCCGTGAGGATGCAATGATACGGACGATGCTGAGCGCGCTTCGGGATGAACACAACAATAGCGGTAAACCCACATCGGTCCAGGTAACGCAGAACATTTATGCCAAACAAACCAGCTATGTTGCTCAGCAGCGTGAGGCAGCCCGTAACTTCCGGCAGATTGCGAGGGCGCTTGCATGAAAACCGTGGAAATATTGACCTATACCAATTCTCTGGGGGAAAGCCTTGTCTTTTCCCATGCCTCCGTTTACTGTACACAATCGGTGGAGGGCATTTCGGATGTGCGCAACACCATCTACAGTATTAACAGCATGGGCCAGGATGGGGATACTTTTGTTGCAAACCGCCTGGAAAGCCGGGACATCGATATTTCCGGCTTCATTCGGGAGCGTGACCCGGAGAAGTTGCGGACCTATCGCCGCAAGCTGGCTCGCATTCTGAATCCGCAGTTATCTGCCACATTGACGTATACCTTTGGCAGTTTCACACGTGTCATTTCCTGCCGTGCGATAAATGCACCGGTAGTCACTAAGCCTGCCGGTTCTATCTATACTGCATTTTCCGTTCAGCTTGTTTGCCTCAATCCATTTTGGCGGGAAACAGCCGAGAAGCGGGATGATATTGCTGCTTGGGTAGGTGCACTGGAGTTTCCTGTAGAGATCCCGCAGGAACGCATGCAGCTTGGCTATCGGCAGCCCAGCCTCATCGTCAATGTCTACAATGGCGGGGACGTAAAGACAGGTGTGCGCATCGAGTTTCAGGCACTGGGGGACGTGACAAACCCCTTGATTGCCCGTGTTGGCAATCAGGATTTCATCCGACTAAACATCACTCTCCATGAAGGAGATGTGCTGATTCTTTCCACCGGGTACGGCGACAAATGGGCTACGCTTTATAGGGACGGTATCATTACGGACGCCCTTCGGTATGTGGATGTGGACAGCACCTTCCTTCAGCTTGATCCTGGTGACAACCTGATCCGTTATGATGCTGAGGAAGGTCTATCCAATCTGGAAGCAGCTATCTTCCATAACAATTTGTACTTGGGGGTGTGACATGGAGCTTTTCATCTATGACACCTCTCTGGAATTATTAGGTGTAATCGATGAGATCAGCGCTTTGGTATGGACGCGATGCTATTGGGAATGCGGAGAATTCAGCCTGCTGGTACCCCTGACCTCCCGCCATGCGGCTCTCTTGCAAAATGGCCGGCTGCTTGCCCGTAAGGATACGGATGAGATGGGTCAGATTCGATACCTTACAGTTACAAAAGATGAAAACGGACTGGAACAGATTGAGGTACAGGGGAAATTCCTTACCCATTGGGTCGGAAACCGGTTACTGCTTAGGGATATGGTTTCCTCATTGCCCACCCATGAACTGCTGTCCAGTATCGTGCAGGAGAATCTTATTGCGCCAGCCGATTCCCGGAGGATCATCCCTCATCTGACTTTAGCGGATATGAGCAGCCTTGTATCCGAGCCTGTGAATTGCTATTGCTCTGCCTACGCCAACGCTCTTGATACCTGCTCGGAACGGGCAAAACTGGCCAAGCTGGGTTTTAAGATCATCACCGATCTAAAGCAGAAAAAGCACTTCTTCCTGGTCTATAAGGGCCTGGACCGGACATCTGGTCAGACGGAAAACGCCATCTGCATCTTCTCCCCTGACTTCGATAACGTATTGTCTCAGGAATACACTCACAGCGTGGAAAACGTGGCCACGGCGGCGTATGTAGGTGGAGAGGATGCTGAAGGGGAAGTCCGTCAGGTGGTGGAGGTATCGGACGACGCCTGGACCGGGCTTGACCGTATCGAATATTTTGACGATTCCTCCACCATCAGCCGATCTTACACCGAGGATGGCGTAGAACAGCTGCTATCCCTGGAAGATTACCTTGCGCTTTTAGTATCCAGGGGGCATGGTGTATTGGACCAAAAAACAGAAAGCATGTCCTTTTCAAGTCATATCGACACTCATGCCAACCTGACTTATAAAACAGATTTTGATCTTGGGGATCGTGTGACCTGTGTCAATAAGCGCTGGGGTATCCGTATTGATGTCCGGATCACAGAAATCATAGAAAGCTATGAGAGCGGCAAAGAGGAATTGGAGATCACCTTTGGCGTCTCCATCCCCAGCCTGAACAGTATCCTGAAAGGAAGATAGACATGGAAAAGTCCAGCTTCTTCAATTCCGTGGGCGGGGACCGAAAATATGATGCCGCTGACTGGGCAGCTTATTTTGCCTCCCTCATCGGCAACGGTGTGTTCGGCTCGCCTTCTTCCTGTCTCCAGGTGCAACCGGGAGAAAACACCAACTTGCGCATCCTGGAAGGCTCCGCATGGATTAATGGCTATTACTACGTAAACACCAACATTTTGCCCCTGGAGATGGCCATACCAGACGGCATCCTGAACCGTATCGATCGGGTGGTGGTGCGTTGGAGCCTTATAGAGCGGGCCATTACGGTGAAAATCAAAACAGGTGCGCCGGGATCAAACCCTTCCGCTCCTGCCCTCCAGCGGGATGCCGGTGTCTTTGAACTGGCGCTGGCAGATGTATATGTACCAGCCGGTGCGGCTTCCATTCTGGAAAGCAACATTACCGACCTGAGGGGGAATCCCTCCTTGTGCGGTACGGTATCCAGCATTGTATCAGAGGCACATTCCCACGAGACAGCCACACAAACCAAGGCCGGATTCATGTCTGCTAATGATAAGAAGAATGTGGATACGGTAAGCAGCCGGGTAAATCAGGATGTGGGCAATACAGCCAGCCCCACCTTCAAAATCGTTACTGCAGAAAAGGTCATTGGGGCGGTATATGCCTGATGCAATGAATATGACCATCATGAGGTGAATGTATGCCCACAGCGGTATTCCAATCCGCTGCCCTGACTGGTAACTACACCATTACCAGCAATGGCAGCGGATATGTTTTTGTGCTCTCTCTTGTAATCGGCAGCCTTCCCAGTTCCAACATCTATATCACCTCGGCGGCCATGAATATCAGTCAGACCTACCAGTATTCAAAAATGCGGCTGGCCATTGCAAGAAATGAAGATACCGGTGCGGATTTATGCGCGGCTTTCACCACCTCCGGTAACAGTGCCTCCTCCAACGTGAACGAGCAGCTGAATGTTGGGCTGTATACTGACCTTTCTCGTTACGGCTCCAATCCGTTGAATGTCCGTATCCGTGGCGCAGGCAAGGGGTCATCCAGCAGTGATGGCAATGTCATGTCGCTGCGGGTAAATGCCCTGATCACCGTCACCATCAATTGGGAATACAGCTACACGGCCTGTGGAGCACCGAATGCCGTTTCTGTGTCGGCTTCCAACGTTGCTCCCGGCACTGCCGTAACATTATCTTGGTCTGGCGCATCAGCTGGGATCAGCAACGGGATCACGGGATATCAAATCTATCGGTCAGACAGTGCTGGCGGCAGCTTTAGCCATATTGCCACAGTCTCCACTTCCGCAGGTTCTGGTTCTACCACTGTCACCGCGCCTGGGGGAAATGGCAGTTCCTACTATTACAAGGTGCTCACCTTGGGTAGCGTGGCGGGATACGATTCAGGTCAATCTTCCGTCTATGCTGCATTGACCTGTTCCTATTCCGCTCCTTC
The DNA here is from genome assembly GCA_023425025.1 of Bacillota bacterium. Classification (GTDB taxonomy): domain Bacteria; phylum Bacillota; class Clostridia; order Christensenellales; family Aristaeellaceae; genus JAEWAH01. The sequence goes on along the minus strand of JAFADG010000018.1, from coordinate 37,997 downwards.
CGCGCCAAGTACGGTGACTATTGGCGGAGGAGCATCCGCCTATGCCGCAAGCGGGACGAATGTGACCCTGGCATGGTCCGGCGCGGGGGCTGGAACCAACAACCCCATTACCGGTTACCATATCTACCGGGACGGAGCATACTATGCTGCTACCACAGGAACCAGCTATTTGGTCCCCGTCCACGGTACAGCCGGGAACGGCTACACTTATACGGTATACACCCTGGGCACCTATGCTAATAGTGGCGCATCCGTTGGCCGAACTGTCTATACCTATGGCGCACCGTCCCCTCCACCCTCCATTTCCGTATCTGATGCCTCTCCCGATGCCGGAACGAACGTGACCCTTTCCTGGTCTGGTGCCGGTGCAGGTAGTTTTAACGATATCACGGGATACCATGTGTACCGAGCTGATTCTGCCGGAGGGAGCTATAGCATGCTGGGTTCCATCAGCACTACTGGCACCAGCGGCAGCATGGCGGTTACGGCCCCCCCCACCATGGGAGCGGCTTACTATTATAAGGTTTACACAATCGGGGCACGAAGTAACAGCGCGATAAGTAGTGTTTATACTGGTGTTACAGCCAAGGTGTACACGGCCTGTTCCGCTCCTACAGCAGTCTCCCTTTTGGCCGCACTAGCCAATGCCGGAACCGCCGTCACCTTATCCTGGTCTGGAGCGGGAGCCGGAACCAACAACCCGGTTTCGGGATATGCGATTTACCGTGCCACAAGCGCTGGAGGCACGTATACTCTGTTGGGTACGACCGCCTCTTCCAGTTATTCCGTTACGGCACACACTACAGAGGGCAGCAGTTACTATTACAAGGTAGTAGCCATAGGTGCCAAATCCGGCTTTGACAGTGGGCTATCCAGCGCCTATGCCACGCTGAAAACCAACAGCGGCCCTGCCGCTCCCGCCATTGTTGCCCCAGTTACCGGCAAGACCACCTTCAACAGTAGACCACGCATCCTTGTGACCATCGGGACAGATGCAGATGGGCATGCTCAGACACCATCCCTAGTCGGGTATTCCGCTTCCACTGCTGGAAGCCTTGTATCTGGCAGAAAGATTGTAATGCGGCGGACCGCCGCACTTACGGAAGTCGGCGTACAGAATATCTCCATTACGGCAACAGATACCCTTGGTGCAGCTTCGGGAGCAGCCTCCCGGAGCTTTTCTTATGCGGCGGCCTCATGGACGGATACTTCGCTGGTGGTAAATAACACGCCGATAAAGGCTGTGCACATGCAGGAGTTACGTAATGCTGTGGATCAGGTCCTGACCTATTATGGACTATCGCCATATCTTTGGGCGGAATCTTTGACAGCGGGCATGACATTCCTGGCAGGCTGGACAAGCCATGTACTGGAGATCCGCGTTGCCATAGAGCAAGTTGTCGCTCTGGTGAATGGTTGGGATACCCAAAGCAGCATTCATAATATTTCGCTGCCCGCATGGATTCCCATACCAGTGAATAAGCCAACCGCTGCCGTCATGGTGCAGCTTCGAGAAGCGGTGCTTTTACTGTAAAGCACTATCCCCTTTCTTGACCGCCCTCAGGGGCGGTTTTTCATGTTCAAATCGTGAATCAGGAGGTATCCGTATGAAGGAAACCCTTACAAGCACTCTGACGGCCATTGGGACGGCTATCACTACCACACTGCTGGGCGGTTGGGACCGCGCGTTGGAGATCCTGCTCATATTCATTGCTCTGGATTACCTAACCGGCCTAGGTGCAGCCATGAAAACCAAAACCCTCAAGTCCAGCATTGGGTTTGAGGGTCTGATGAAAAAGGCCACGATCTTCCTGGTGGTCATTCTGGCAGCGCAATTGGACCGGATTACCGGTAATGCGGCAGGAGTTTTCCGTACAGCTACCGCTTTCTTCTTCATCTCCAATGAGGGGCTTTCCATCCTGGAGAATGTAGGAGAAATGGGTGTCAAGCTCCCTGCGTTCATCGCCAGTGCTTTAACGAAGCTTCGGGACACTAATGATGTGACAGATTCCGATAACGATGCAGGCGACGGCAAGTGAGCCGCCGCCTTTTTGATGGGAGGAAATATCATGACGGCCAAAACAAATATCGGTCTGGTAGAATGGGCGCTGCAATGGGTTGGGCAAAGGTATTGGTATGGCACCTGCTGTTACGATTGCACCACAAGCCTACTGTCTCGGAAAACCAATCAATATCCTTCTCACTATACCTACGCACGTATGGCCCAATATAAGGCTGATATTGTTGCCAAACGAAAGTGCTGCGATTGTGTGGGGCTAATCAAGGGGTATTACTGGACAAAGGACGATGGTACCCAAGTGTATGGCCTGGACGGCCGTCCGGACAAAGGTGCCAATGGCATGTTCAACGTCGCCAAGGTCAAAGGTTCAATTTCCACATTATCTGAAATTCCAGGACTGTTACTGTACAGTCCCGGCCATGTGGGTGTTTACATAGGTGATGGGTATGCAGTGGAAGCACGTGGTTTCAATTATGGCGTGGTGAAAACAAAGGTATCCCAACGGAGTTGGACCCACTGGTATCAATGTCCGTATATCAATTACATCACTGCCACTCCTGCCGAGCCTTTGCCCTCCCAGGAGGACCCCGTTACCCCTCCTGCCTCGGAAAATTCGACTGATGCTGATCGTTTGCTTCAATACCATAAAGGTATCAAAATGCTGCGCGGAGAGGATATCACACAGGTTCAGAACCGCCTCATTGAGCTGGGCTTTCAGCCCGGCAAGGTAGACGGGGTCTATGGCCCGGTCACCGCAGCTGCGGTTAAGGTTTTCCAAGCCAAGGCAGACATCCGGGTTGATGGGATCGTAGGACCGGTCACCCGAGCAGCACTCAAAAGAGAATAACTATCATGCCGCAGGTTTTTCACGGCCTGCGGCGCTTTTTCATGACAATCATGATTACACGAAAACAAAAAGCCAAGAAAGTCAATGCGCAAAGCAACAATGCCAATCCGGCTTTATGCCGTAACTGGAGGCGCTTATGACTTTGCAGGAAAAGGCTCGTCTGCTGGAAATGCGGCAGGCGGGTTTGAGCTTCACACAGATTTCTGCAGACCTTGGGATCTCGAAAAACACCCTCAAATCCTTCTTTCGCCGCACCGAGCCCAACAAAGATGCTGCCATTTCTACGGGCTGTGTCTATTGTGGACATCCCATAGCATTCAATGGGAAACGACGGTTTTGCTCAAGCACCTGTCGCTTTGCCTGGAATTATTACCATCGTTTCTTAAGCACCCTGAATGCGGTCGAGAAGAAATGTGCTTGCTGTGGCAGGCGCTTTTTCAGCTATGCATCCAGCAACCGCAAATACTGCTCCCGCGCTTGCTATATCACAGGCCGCTATGGCAAGGAGGATTGCCATGATGGACATGCGATATAAGCAGAATCAGCGATACCTGGCGGCGATCTCTATGGCCAGCGATATGTTTCACTGCGGCCTTGTTGACGAGGCGGATTTCTCGGCGCTTGAGACAAAGTTCGCCGCGAAATATCAGCCTCTCTTTCGTTATGAAAAGCCTTGTCTTTCTACGACCCTTCCTATAAGACAGACAGACGAAAGGAGGGGTTAAAATGGCCCGAATCATAAGGAAAATGCATCCGACGCTACCGCTGCCGCCGCGCCTACTGAATGTTACAGCATATGCGCGGGTGTCGCTGGAGAAGGATTCCATGCTGCACTCGTTGTCCGCGCAGGTAAGTTACTATAGCAGTCTCATACAGAAAAATCCTGGCTGGCGATACGTGGGTGTGTATGCAGACAAAGCACTTTCCGGCACCAAGACCGAGCGCCCGGAATTCCAGCGGTTATTGGCCGACTGCCGGGCCGGGAAGATCGACATGGTGATTACCAAGAGCGTCAGCCGGTTTGCCCGCAATACAGTGACGCTGCTGGAGATGGTGCGTGAGTTGAAAGCATTGGGCGTGGACGTCTACTTCGAAGAACAGAATATTCACTCCATAAGTGGGGATGGCGAGCTAATGCTTACCATCCTCGCTTCCTATGCGCAGGAGGAAAGCCGTTCGGTATCTGAAAACTGCAAATGGCGCATCCGCAAGAGCTATGAAGTGGGAAAGCCGGTGACATGGCGCTTTCTCTATGGATACCGCATCCAGAAGGGAGAGATCGTCATTCATCCTCAAGAGGCCGAAATTGTGCGGGAGATATTTGATTCTTACCTGCATGGCATGGCCACAGCCGACATTGCAACATCCCTGCGCGAGCGAGAAATTCCGTGTTATCGCGGAGGGAATTGGACACCCAAGCGTGTGATTCAGCTTCTTCGGAACGAGAAGTACGCTGGCAACGCATTGCTTCAAAAGCGGTTCGTTGTCGATCATCTGAGCAAAAAAGCTCAGCGGAACATGGGTCAACTGCCTGCATACTTCGCCGAGGGGACGCATCCGGCCATCATCCCACCGGAAAAGTACCAGATAGCCCGAGAACACATGGAACGGAACCGGCTGCTCAATGGGATCGAATGCAAGGCACCACAGGGCGGCGTATTCACTGGTATGATCACCTGCGGCTGTTGCGGTAAGCACTATAAGCGGAAATGCACGCACGACAAGATTGCATGGAATTGTACGACATTCCTCATGATGGGCAAAAAGTATTGTCATGCCAAGCAGATACCAGAAGATACCCTGAAGGACATGACCGCTTCGGTGCTCGGCCTGTACAAATTTGACGAGGCCATATTCAAAGAGCGCATTCAGGAAATCCGCGTTCCGGCTTTCAATCATTTGGACTATATATTCAAGGATGGAACCGAAGAAACACGCGTGTGGCAAGACAAATCCAGGCGAGATAGTTGGGATGAATCCATGCGCCAGCAGGCTGCGGAGCGCACGAGAAGGAGATACGAACAATGAGCGAAGCAAGAGCGAATGCACCCAGGGTAACTATGGTGCCTGCCACCCTGAACCGCTTCACGGCTATGCCGATCAGCACCACAATGAAACGGCGTGTGGCAGCCTATGCCCGCGTATCCACCGACAATGAAGAACAGCAGACCAGTTATGAGGCACAGGTTGACTATTATACGCAATATGTCCATTCCAAGGATGATTGGGAATTTGTAAAAGTGTACACTGACGAGGGCATATCTGCCACGAACACAAAGAAGCGCGACGGCTTCAAAGAGATGGTGCATGATTGCTTGAACGGAAAGATCGACCTCATCATCACGAAGTCTGTCTCCCGTTTTGCGCGCAATACGGTTGACAGCCTGACAACAGTTCGGATATTAAAGGAAAAAGGTGTTGAAGTTTTCTTTGAAAAGGAAAACATCTACACGCTGGATGCCAAGGGCGAGTTACTCATTACGATCATGTCCAGCCTTGCTCAGGAAGAAAGCCGCTCCATTTCCGAGAACGTGACTTGGGGCATGCGGAAGCGCTTCGCAGACGGCAAGGTTGCCCTTCCCTACAAGCAATTCCTTGGCTATCGTAAAGGCACTGACGGGTTACCGGAGATCGTGCCTGAGGAAGCAGCAATCGTGAAAGATATTTACCGCATGTTTCTCGAAGGCAAATCACCCGCATATATCGCACGCCACCTATCAGATCAAGGCATTCCAACTCCGGGCGGAAAACCCATCTGGCGGCCCAATACCATCATAAGCATACTCACCAACGAGAAATACAAGGGCGACGCCATCCTGCAAAAGACCTTCTGCACGGACTTCCTGACCAAGAAGATGAAGGTGAACGAGGGCGAAGTGCCCCAATACTATGTAGAAGGAAGCCACCCGGCCATCATCGAGCCTGAGATATTCGACGCTGTTCAGGTGGAATTGAAGCGCCGGAAGCAACCGGGGCGCAGGAATTACACGCCACACTGCTTCTCTGGCCGGATTTACTGTGATGAATGCGGCGAGCTGTATGGCAGCAAGGTGTGGCATTCCCATACTGTGTGGCAATGCAATGCGAGACACAAACAGCTTACTACGTGCGGAACACCCGCCCTGCGTAACGAAACCATACAGGATGCCTTTGTGAGGGCTTTCAACCAAATCGTTGAGCGCAAGGACGAGATTATCCAAGTATGCGAAGATACAATGCAGGAACGCTGCGATATATCTGGGCTGGTTGAGCAACATGCTGAGCTCCGCACTGAATTGGAGATCGTCACGGAGCTTATGCAGCGCCATATTACTGCTAATGCGCATATGGCAATGGATCAGGCCGAGTATCAGTGGCAATACGACGAGTATGAGGTCCGATACCATGAAATCCAGCGGCGCATTGCTGAGGTAGATGTACGCCGGGAAGCACTTACCGCCAAGCGCGGGAAGCTTTTAGGGTATCTTGATATGCTGCGTAAGCAGGGACCAATCAGGTCGTTCAACGAAACGCTATGGTGCGGCACCGTCGAGCAGGTGCGAATACTAAGAGACGAAACCATGCGCTTCATTTTCAAGGATGGGACTAAGGTGGAGGGGTAAGGCAAAATAAGCAACCGCAGGTTCCATTTCGGGACCTGCGGCTTGTTCCTGTCAAAATCGACACATGATTGTGCTCGACAGCCTTCATACTCAAAAAAACAAGATTCTGAGAGCCATGCAAATTTATACGTTGAATCTTGGAGTTTCATGCTTCAAATCAGATAGAAGATCAACATTGTCATATTGATCATCAGCTGAAGCGTTTTCTTGGTCTTCAATGGCATTGGTATCGTCTGATTCCTCATACTCGTTATCTGTTTTGGCGTTATAGAGCTTGCTCCAGCGGAGAGGGTTTTTCGTCTTTTTATTATAGTAGGTAAGAAGAACTTCTGCATACCCCAAAGAACCGTTGTGTCTATCTCGTGCATTTCTAGTGATTTCCTTGGCCGAGACTCGTCCAAGACGCTCGACAAAAAGATCAGGACGCAGATTATCTCCAAAGGAAGTAATCAGCTTGGCAATTCCTTTAAGCATGCTTCCAGTAAAAGAAAGAGGGTCACCTTCCCAGGCAGATACACAGATGTATAGTGTTTTGTCCAGAATATGATAACCGTACTTCGTATAGATTGACTCCATTGCAGAAACGGCACTCACTGTTCCTGGAGCCTTGCTGTTTGTCGTTATCGAAAGAGAGTATGATTCCACCAAAGCCTTGATGGTTAGCTGGAGCTGGTTTCCGGCTTCGATGTTCGCCATGAAAATCTCGTATGGAGAGAGCGCCTTAGTAAAGCGCATCTGGTTGGCAAATATGTCGGCCTCCGTTTCATAATCCAGATCATTATAAATCATACACCAGACTGGTGTATCGCGTGACCCGGATACACGAACAACAGTTTCGATTGTATGCTGGCCGTTGAAAACGTAGTTGATTCCGTTTCGCCTGCTAACTTTTACCAAGTTAATTTGGTGAAGATCAAAATGTTCAGCAGTACGATCAACGTGGGTAAGAGATAGATTCCTCTGGTAATTTTGATTGGACACCAAATTTTTGATGGGAATCAACTCAAACGTGACATCGGGAACAAATTGCTTCAAATCCTCGTGCATTGCATTATGCCTCCTCGACACGTTCAAGCATTTTTTCTACTGTCCTCATGAGCGATTCAAGTTCGCGACTGAGTGAAGCTTTGGCGCTTGTCGAAACTGCTATCATATTTGAAGCCGCCTGTACTCGCTCTATTGACGTACGCCAGGACGGGATCGTAAGTGTAAGGCTGGAGACCTCGGCGTCTGGATCATAACTTGGCATATCTTTAATTGATTGCGTACTAGATTCTGCCGTCTGGGGATGCTCAAGAGCTTTCTGTCGGGTCTTTTTCAAGGATTCGATGATGCGATCTCTGTCCAAATGGTAATGGCAGTTTGGAGGTATATCCGATATAACAGCTTGAATTTGCTTGTCAGATAGTTGAGTCATGTCAAATGCGTTATCCTGTCCAAGATGAACAACACCTGATAGAATATATGGCACTACATGGGAATCTACCGAACCTATTCGGTCAACTGCTCTGGCATAACGACCATACTTCTCAACAGTCGCGTGGGAGATACTATATTCGTTTCCGATCCGTGCCGATATGCCGTACTTCGTTTCATTGTTTTTTGGTTTCCCCCAGATTGTAGGGGAAACCTCAGAATCCGAGTATTGATTAATGCCTGCCACATTGCGCGCACCGATACGCTTTTCCGCTTCAAATCGCTTGCCAATAAGATATCGACGCGTTTCTTCCGTAATATTACGCCGTCCCATCTGGTTTGTGCATATCCAGGCGACTGCCTCATCCCTGCTTTCAAGTGTTATGTCTTTCACCTCAAAATAAAGGGAGTGTTGACGGCATATTTCGTATCGGTTATGTCCATCGAGAATAATCTCATTCCATACGACAAGCGGTTCGCGGCAACCATCACGTAGAATGTTTTCCTCCAGCATCTCCCGTTCTTTGGCAGAAAGCGGTGGAATAAGCCGTTGAAACTCAGGGTCAATAATCAAACGATGTTTCATACACGTTTATACACTTCTTTCCCTCAATAATGCCAATGGATCATCCGATAGCCGGATAGAATCGTCCATCTTAAACACGACAAACTGACGATCAAGGCATGCTGATGCATACATTCTATATGCGCTGTTTTCGTCCCAACCACTGCAAGTCAGAAGCATTAACAGCAACGATCGGCTGTGAATTTCATAGCATTGCCTTGACCCAACGATGCTATTGGGCACACGGTGTGTGCGGCTGTCCAGATGATCACTGACCTGCACTGCGACTGTTCGCTCAACAGGATTAACTAGTAGACGCACATATTTAGGATACTCTAGCTCACGTAATATCCTTTTAAATATGCGAATACGGTTCCTGCGGAAATCAACCACAATGCATGGATCGTCTTGTATGCCACTCATACTTCTTCTCCTTTCACAGGTGAGTCGGCAAGTATACCTGGATTGTGTTTGTTATCTTTTATACCAAACACTGCATAGCCATCGAAAATGTTGATCTGTAGTGCTTTGCGATGAACATCCACAGGCAAACCAAATTGGTCTTTCCAGTCATCTGGATAAACCGGCCGTTGCATAGTTTTTCGTTTCTCATTTCCATTTTCATCGCAGACATTTTGCCGTTGATAGATTTCAGTTGATGCCAGGTCAAAAACAAATAAGTATTCGCCTTGGCTCTTGATCTGCTTCCCGATGATCTTATAACGATAATCGGTATTCCAGTTCATCAGATTGACAATCAAAGCAAAAAACACCCTGCAGGTGATTTGCTTTGGCTTACACTTTACGGTACGCCAGGAGAAAGAATCTTTTACATCATCTCCGCAGGGGCGGATAACAAGATTCCTTTTTTCAGAATTCACCAGAACCTGCACATATTCCACAGTAGGTGCCTTTTTAATACATGCGCTATTAAAGGAAATTTTGTAATCACTTATCGTTATTGATGGCTCGTTGATATGGGCAAAGTATTCGCCACGAACCACCTGATAGCCCTCGTAGCTGAACGATGGATCGTCGATCACATCATCAGTACTCGGTTCATTCAAAGTTGTATCTGAATTTGAGCTATGCCCTTTCTGTTCTTCATCCATTTTATCCAGACCAGCCGATAGGAGGGTATCCACGGGAACGCGAATCGATTGTGATAGTGGCAACAGTTCCGAGAGCGGATCACCTCTTCTAAAAGTGTTATCCATTAGGCGTTGCCTCCTTCAAGGTCGATAGGATTGATACAATGCCCTGTTGTAAATCTGTTATGCTGGAAGGTTGAACTTCAACGACGCTTTTATAAGGAGTTCCGGCCTTTGATATATCCCACTGCCCATCCCGGTCGATAGCAGCAAGTTCCGGAGTCTGCTCATGGCAATAGACATCACGACCAAACGAATCCACCCAATCGGCTGGATATGCCAGCATCTTTGTTTTACTGCCGAAAGCCAAAGGCGTGGTATTCTGATCAAACAGTTCAAATGGCTCACAAGAATCTGATAGCACATCGCCTTCATGGTGAATGGGAATATAGACCTCTGTATCATGCAGGTCAAACAACAAAATAACTTCCTCATCCTTTTGCCGTCGCACACCACGTATCCGGTATTTATTCTCTAACTTCCAACCCAGAATATCATAGAGCGTTGGCAGGAATGCTGCGCCACTGATAGCACGCTGGCTGCAGCACCGCTCGTAGACAGCCGCCCATGTGACAGCATGGCGATTGTCTTTTCTTGCGGATCTCACGGCCAACAGGTGATGAACTGGATCAAATAGCAGTTCCACCACGGTTACGTTGTTGAGCTTTCTGATGCACTGTTTGGAGAAGGTCAATTCTGATCGGGAAAATGTAACAGATGCATTTCCTGTTGACTGAAAGAACTGTGCTCGTGCAATCTCATAACCACGCAAGTCAAAATCACCAGGACTAACCTGTTTATCTCTATAAACAGAAAGATCATCTACCTCTTCTATTCCTATACTTCGGACAGCGTTGATATAGTCATCCTTTTTAAACCCAGACCAGCGGGTATTGATCTCAACAAATCCCCTCAACGCTCCTTCATCTATCACATGCAAATAGGGAAGCAGCCCTTTGTACCCATACTTTGCATTAGCTATCAAGCGTTGGGTAGCGATAAAATCGTCTCGGGATATAATCGCTTCATGGTGTCCTTTATATCGGTACTGCATCCTGTTCATTTTGTTCTTTTTAGCCTTATGGTCTAGGTAGTTAGGCGTCCAAGTCTTATGAGCTAGCACATCCCCGCAATGTCGCTCGTTCTGAAGAACTCCGAGAACAGTGGAAGCCGTCCATTTGCTATTCCCTTTCTTGGTTAGGCGGCCCAGATTCATGAGAGTATCTGCAATTTGTTGTGTACTATAGCCGTAAAGATACATAAAGAAGCAGAGGCGGATGGTCATAGCTTCATCTTCATTGATGACAAGATTGCCATCCTCATCTACATCATAACCGAGCAAAGCAGGCGTCAAGTAGATGCCACGTGAAAACCTCATCTCAATGGAAGAGTTCATTATGCGACTCTTCGTATGCGATTCCTCCTGGGCCATGGCTGCCACGAAGGACAAGTGCATTTCACAGTCACTGTTTAATGTATATAATCCCTCAGCCTCAAAGAAAACGCCAACTGGGCGAGGAAGTGCGGCCAATTTTCGTACTTCACCAATACAATCAACGACATTTCTGGCAAAACGCGCAACGCTTTTCGTAACAATGAGATCGATTTTACCATCATCACAATCTCTGAGCATACGAACAAATTCAGCCCTGTGATTGAGAGAAGTACCTGAAATACCTTCGTCTGCGTAAATCTTGACCAGTTCCCAACCTGGATGCCTCGCCACAGAATCCTCATAGTAATTCTTTTGCAATTCATAAGAGGATGTTTGATTGACGCTGTCTGTAGATACACGCGCATATACAGCTACTCGTTTTCTGGATGTATCCTCATAGAAGTTAACTAATTCAATGCATGGAATAACCTCGATACTGTCGCTAGCAACGCCTTTGTACCTTTCGCGGATTCTTCGCTTTTGCTCCTCAATGCTCATGGTCTGCGAATCATGTACACTCATGTTCGTTGCTCCTTGTCTTTTGAAATCTATTTTCATAATGATGGGTTTTTGAAATAGCCAGTCGCTCTGCAAGCAAATGGCTTACTTGATTGTATATGTATGAGATACGAAAAAACATAAACCAGTAGTATTAGTGCATCTATTACTGATACTGATGGTTTATGTTTTTGATAAATCATTTGTGTTATGGTCATGTCATTCTATTGGCGTTGGCATCATGCGGCGAAGTGTCGTCTTCACATCTTTGATAATTCTCAAGATTGCTTCCTTTTCCTCAGGTGAGCAATCTGCCAATACCTCGGTTATTTTTTCAATGGTTATTTCGGTGGTTTCATTCGGTTTATTCTTGAGCAGCCAATCTGCAGATATCCCGAGGATATCAGATATTCCCCTGAGTACGGTGATGCTCATAGCCTGCTTACCTTGCTCAATATTGCTGATGTAAGGAGGAGATACATGGAGAATTTCTGCCAGTTGTGCTTGCGACAGGTGCTTCTCTGTACGCTCTCGCCGCATTCTTTCTCCTATTTCCTTCAAGTATTTATCCATAAGCCCTCGTTACTAAATATCATAGGTCAACTGACGAATTTTCATGTACTTTAATCGCACCGGGTGAAATAAATGATAGTAGATGTATTGCAGAATGGTTTATCATTTGCAGAAAACCATGGAGGCAAATGATGGGTATTGATTACAATGTCTTAGGAATGCGCATACGAAAAATCCGAAAAAAGAGAAACATTACCCAAGAGCGCCTTGCTGAGCTGACGAACCTGTCTGCGGTCTACATTAGCAAAATCGAGAATGCCAAACGTGCCGCCACTCTGGACACGATCGTCAATATTGTTAACGTGCTTGGTTGTACAGTAGACGACCTGCTTGATGGATATCTACATCATAAAGACGCTTATGCTCCTGACAGCATTACGGACGTATTGGCGGACTGTAGTGCGCAGGAGAGGCAATATCTATATCGGATAGTAACGACCCTAAAAGAATTCGTTCGTAATTCAGTGTAGCTACTGTTCGATTAATAATATTGTATTCCGTCTGAGTGCCAAATACCATAAACCAGGTGTATTGGTTGGATAGTCTTTTTATAAACAATGATGATGGTTCCTGATGAAATCAGAAGACTGCTTATGATATATAAAGTTGAGGCACGTCGGGAGGCACGTAACCTCTATTCGAGGTGACTTTTAGAGTAGTTTATTATGCTAGGAAATCAGTAACCGATCAAGGAGATTTGATCCGCCTTGGAGCCCTTCTGTTGAGCAGGTACAGATCAAGGACGACGGAATTATGCGCTTCATTTTAATGAATGGAGCTTTAATGGAAGGTTGACAAGACATATATGCCGCAGGCGTAAGCCTATGGCTTTTCGACCTTTACGCCGAAGTTACCTATGTGATTGCATTATGTGGGGATTTATGGCATAATAAGTTATATTTTGGGTATACACTTGGGCTGTAATTCTGTCTATTAATTCTGATGTACAATCATAAAGAGGATACCCTGCTCATACTGAGGTTGTTAATAGAATGTAGAATTGATTTTCAATAAACATTTAGGGGGTATATCTATGTCAAGTAGCCAGACATTGCAAATCACCTATGATAATCTCGACGTCGAAAAGTGTTTTACGAATTTTTATATCGTCCCAGATTACCAGCGTGAATATGTATGGGAGGAGATGCAAGTCAGCCAGTTGATGGAAGACTTGCTGGAGGCTTATTACTCCAATCGGGGGAAGGAGTATTTCTTGGGAAGCCTGGTTGTTTACAAGAAGGAAAACGGAGAATTTGAACTTATTGACGGACAGCAGCGCATGACGACCTTTTTCTTAACACTGTGCGCTTTTCGGCAAGTAGCCAAAGAGCGAGGCGTTGATTTCGGACAGACACTCTCAAGCATGATATTTAACGAGCGCTTGGACGAAAATGCCAAGTCTATTGCAAGGTATCGGCTGGAGCTTCAATATGAAGATGCAAAAGATTGCATTAGAATAATTGCCGAGAATGCCGAGAGGCCCCAACCCAATAAAACATCAACTTCGGGTAGGCGTATGCTTGACGCTTATGATAATATCTGCAAGACACTAAAGGACAGACTTAAGGATGAAGCTGCATTCAAAACGTTCTTCATGTTTTTTATTCGTAAAGCAATTTTTATTCGGATCGGAACCTCTGATATTGGAGATGCACTGAAAATATTCGAAACCATCAATCAGAGAGGCGTTGGTTTAAATCCGATTGACCTACTAAAAAATCTGATTTTCAGGCAGGTGAATATTTCACAATTCAAGGAACTTAATATTAAGTGGAAAGAGATTGTTGATGGGCTTGATAAAGCTGGAGAAAAGCCTTTGCGCTTTATCCGTTATTTCATTATGGCCAATTATGACATAGATTCGTCCCAATATCGTGATGGCATTGTCCGTGAAGATGATATTTATACCTGGTTTGTAGGAAATAATGATAAGTGCCACTATCGTGAGGAACCAATTGAATTTGTAAAATTACTTCGGGAGTGCCAAATTGCCTATGTGAATTTCATTGATGGCAAAGATGAATTAGGTGAGAACCAGTATTTACAAAATATTAAGTATCTCGGAGGCGGTGCGTATAAATATCACCTCATGCTTTTACTACCCGCACGAAATCTTCCGAGAGATTTGTTTGTTCACCTTTGCAAGCAGGTTGAGACCGTAATTTATTATGTAATTATGACAAAGCAGGGAACCAATGAGCTTGAACGTCAGTTTGCGCAGTGGTCAGTAAAGATACGGCATATTAAAACAAAGGATGACCTTAATCAACTTATCCTGGAGTCTCTATCTCCGACGGTTCAAACATGGAAGGCTTTCTACAAAAACTGGTTTATGGAAATAAGCCAGAGGAATATGCAGCAATACAGAATTCGATATCTGCTTGCTAAAACAGCGCAATATATGGATATGCAGAAGAAAGCCACCGTCTTACCCGAATCGCTGTCACAGTACATCAATCAGGGTATAGATATTGAACACATCCTTCCGTTCACACCTAATGAAATGCTTTTGGAGAAGTATCCAGATCGACCGATTTATGATGGGTTAAAAGCAAGACTGGGCAATTTGACCTTGCTTGAAAAGGTAATCAACATTGTGATCGGGAATGACGACTTTTTCGCCGTAAAGCGTCCAGCTTACGAAAAGTCCGGACTATACCTAACACGCTCAATTTCATGCCTTGATGATATAGGCAAAAACAACTCACTGACAAAGCTTAACACAAAAATCCACTCATGGAAAAATTGGGATGAGGTAACCGTTGGTGAACGACAGGAAATGCTCTTTGAACTGAGCCACTTTATATGGGATATTTCCCCTCTTGCATAAAAGGAGGACGGCACCATGCGATTCATTTTCAAGGCTGGGGCTGTGGTGGAGGTATAGGCTCAGTAGGAAAGCCGCAGGTTCAGTTTCGAGCCTGCGGCTTTCCCGTGTAATGATGCACCCACCATTCACCCACCAAACTGTTTCTGCGCAGTTCTAATTTTGCGTTTGTTAGCTGCCCAAGAACAAACTTCAGAGCAGTAAAGGCGTCGGGGATTGTCTGCAATGAAATATTTCGTACAGTTACAATTTGCACATTTTTTGATCTTTAACTGGTTGTGTAGGTTGAAAAATATCTCAAGATACATGGCCTCTAGCAAAGAGCGTATTCTCCAGCGCGGAACACATTTATCATTATCAAAGCGGACTTCTGGGCGTACGTTTTGTAACCGGATTCCTATAATATCTGAAAAAAGATTCTCTGCAAAGCTGCGGATTTGAGTTGTGTTGGGGAAAATAGATAAGATTCTCTCACGTGATAAAGATGGAAAAAACGTCATCTCCCCTAATGGACTTAGTGCAGTGATTTGATGGTTCGCCTTTATTGTCTTGACCATTTGTATAAATAACATTCTGTTTTCATAGAAAGTCTTTTGTGATGTAGACAGGGCCTTATATACCCTGCTCTGCCGATCGATTTGGCTATTTATATCAGAAAGGAACATATTGATAATTGTATCAACTGCCAAATGTTCTTCGGCAGAAATTTTGTTTTCATAATCAAGATAATCGCGATGATAATTGCTAATGAATGACACGATCAGGGAATTAGGATGGTAAAAAAGAGCTTTGTTGAACAGAAAGAACACAATCAATGATACCATACTAACAATATCATCAGACTCAATTGCATGCTTGAGTAATAAAAGTTGACGCATTTCAACCACTGCATGCTGGAAAAATGAATGATGCTCAATATCAGAATCGGGTATATAATCATTGATTTTTCGCGGTCCACGAGCATAACTTGGCAATAAAGAAATATTGTTATCCAAGCTTGAATATAGGAATCCGTATTTATTATGAAACTGAAGAATTCTATTGTCATTATTAATGTCAAGGTTTGCAAATTCCATGGCAATAGACGGATTGGAACCAAGGGGATATAACTGCTTACTAATGAGTGTTGTAGGATCACAAACTATTATGTTTTCAAAATCTGGATCCTTACTATAGTGAGGAATACGAAGATGCTCACGCCATGTAGTGTAACGGTGTTCACCTGTAAACGTTACAAATGTAAAATCCGTATCGAGTAGCACTGTAAATCCTCCCTTTCACACAAGATGTCCAATATATGTCCAATGTGGGCGCTATTTACATTGGACTTTCTGATGCGTATAATGAGAATAGCAAAACGTAGATTTGCTGTCAACAACAACACCGAGACGGGGAGGAAAGAGATGGAAGAAGGCAAACGGAAGAAGCATCCAATCAAGGATTTTTGCAAACGCCATTGGTTGGGATTGACTATCACCGGAGTTGTTGTCGCTGCAGGCATAGTTTACATTGTCTGCAACGGCAAGATAAAGATTCCGATTGATAGGCTCAAGTTGCGTTCGAAGGGTACTCAGATCGATAAATTGAAGAGCATTCCGGTGAATAGCATAACTATGAAGGAGATGACGCAGGTCGAAATGGTGGTGCCGGTTGTCGAAGAGGCGGTGCCGGTTTTAGAAGAGGTGATTAGCGAGGGAACTCGTTCTTATCATTGGCTCGAGGATTCGCACTTTGTAAGCGGCCACACTCGCCAAATGGCGGATGGACGTAATATCCCGGTAAGATCGTATATCAAACCGACCGGCTTAAAGAACAACACTGCAGCCTGAGAACGTCAGCAAAAGTTGAATCGGAGTTTTGATCGGAGTCAGAATTAATGCTAAGAAATTTAGAAGTAATTAGCAAACTGAAGTTTCGGTATGGAATTGAAGTACGGAGTTCTCAACAACTCAATAAAATTCCCTAAAGAATGGGAAAAATTGAAAACAAGGGTGGTGATTGGTGGCAAACTGACTTTGGAATGTCGTATAAATGTACTCATGCGCCCAACGCACCCGCGTAACTAATATCGGATTAGACAAAAAATGACCCGTCAGTAACGGGTCATTATATTTATAGCAATAGCAACTAGCACAGAGAACCACTGTAAGAACCATCTGTGCCCCAGATGTGTTGAGTATCATCCATAAACTTGCTTCCTTATTAGAAAAATCTTCTTGACCATACCACACTTGTATTCTGCTATCATAATGTGCAAATTGCTTTTTTCATGATTTAAGGATAAATCACATTTTCCCTTACAGTTAATTTTAGTATAAGCACCTATGGCTGTCAAATATTGCTTATTCAGGGAAATTTAAATATATATCTCCTGCAGGCTGTCAGTGCGTTGCATGCATACGGCATCAATCCTGGATAACCAGTTCATTCAAATTATCCATCAGGTCACATTGCGCAACCATTCATACAATAAACTTGCCACTAAATTTAGAACAATAGAAGTAATGGCGGTAAGTAGCAACGAAAACAAGGGTTTGCGCTTGATAAAGTCCATGATACGCGAATACCGACTCTTTCTAACATGTTTCAGCTCTTTTTTTAGAGTGTCAATATATTTTTCGGGCAATACCTTACTTCGAAGTTTGGCCTCACATTCTGTACATAGACACGTTTGCTCGCAAGCATAAACCACATCATACTTGTTTCCAGCCATATCAAAAATGCAACGTCTAGTCGCATAGTGGCAAACCTCTCTTCCGGGGTATAGGCTCTTATCTCCCTGAACAAATAGGGTTACTGCTTCATAAATGTCCACTAGTAGATAATTGAGCAAATCAATATTCGCATCTGCCATAATCTCGGCGGCCTGAAAGAATGTGATAGCCCCAACACGCTCTCCCAACCGACGCATAAAGAAGTTACCCTCTATTTTATCCTCAAGCAATGCAATAGTAATATCCGAATGATCATCAGGCTCTATAAACGAAGCAATTTGTGTATCTGAATAACTCCAATCCATAGACTTAGTATTAGGTAGATCTGCTTTTGTTTTAACGCTATTGATTATGAATATCTTCGATTTATATACTCTCAGCTTGTTAATTGTTGACATATGCAACTGCGTGCCTAAAAGAACAAGTGCTATCTTTACAGGTAGGTCCATATTTCTTTAATCCTCCCATGTTTATGGCTGTAGACATTCTTTATGTGCGTTGTATTACTAGTTATTCATATTCTACCACAATTCTCCATTATTTGCAGCCCTGATCCAAAAATAAAAAAGACAACACAACAAGCTATATTGCTTACCATAAAGGAGGTCTATTAGCATTCTTTGTCCTTACTAATCACCAAAGGTCCCTTCAGAACAACGGCCAGTTGAATATTTTGAACACGCCAATCTGATTTACTACACATGAAGGGACTATATGTCATAATTTTATTATGCTAAAACGCCCTTAATTTTACCCTTTACACATATTATCAAACTGCTTTAATTAAAATACCTCTCGCGCACTTTATATTGATTATAGAACAAAATATTCCAAAACTCAATGTTAAGGTATAAATTCTGTTAAAGATAATGTATCTATCTGTATTGCCCGTGTAATGATGCACCCGCTATGCACCCAATGCACCCGCGTAACTAATGTCGGATTAGACATATATACCGACACTAGTTGGTATAAAGAGACTCACCGATTGCGGTGGGTCTCTTGCTATCCTTGCAAACATCGGGCAAAATGCACCCGATTTCAAAGCGGTTTTGCAGGAGTACACGATCCGGCTCACATGGGCTATTTTGCCCGAGAAATCCCCTGTACCGAATCGAGGAATGATGCACACCCCCTGCGGCGAGCGGCGTTTTTGCTGCCTCTGCTCCGCAAGGAGTGTGCATACCATTACACGGTCATCAGAAAGGAAATCTTGGAGCGAGGCACAGCCCATGGATACCGAACCGGCCAAGAAGCCCGCACGCAAGGGCACAGGCAAGATGGGCGCGGCGTCCCCGGAGGATGCGGGCAAGTAAGTGAGAATAGCAAAAATCCGGCCACAGCGCCGGATTTTTCGTCTCTTTGAAGGGTGGGAACATCATTGCACGATTACACGGGAGTCTGCGGACATGAGCGCTTTTTGATAGGGGTTCCTTTTTCTGTCGCTCGCTCGCGCCGGAATCCCGCCTGTGAGCCGCCCGTGTACTCCTACAAAAAGCGCGCCATAATCCGGTATTTCAAGGGTAATTTGCAGGCTAAGGGTACATTCGTTGATAAAAATACACGATGATTCCGTGCCCGTGTATTTGTGCCGCATTTCCCTTACGGACCCGTCTTAGGCGTAACCGCCTCGATTTGATCAAGTAGATGCGTCAGCCCTGCGCGCAGTGCCCTCATCTGTTTCTCACCCAAGATCGCGCCATATTCCGCTTCTATCTCAGTTTTGACCTCTACAACATCCTGCAACAGTTTCCATCCTGTTTCCGTGAGAGCAACGACGATGGCACGCTGATCACTTGGGTCAGCCTTGCGCACGACGTAACCCATTGTCTGCAATTCATGCACCAGATTGCCGACAGCTTGGCGGGATACCCCAATGCGTTCCGCAAGAGCAGAAGGGCGCGTGCCATGAATATCGATATTTGTAAGCAGCATCGTATGGGCAAGCGCAAGGCTGGTATAGCCGCGCGCAGCCAGCTTCTCAAGCGCCCGGGAGCTGAAAGCGCGGTACGCCTTGAGCAAGAGCCGGCCCAAATGCCGCTGACGCAGGTCATCCAATTGCTCCGGGTCGATGGCGGCAGGATAGTCTGGCATAATTCCTCCTCGAGAATAGTAAACTAGGTTGACAATATGCGCAACCCGCTTTATACTATCGATGTAGCTTCATAGATAGTATATCAGAAGGAGGACCTTATGTATACGGATGAGTTTCGCTGGCTGGATGCGATCATCGCGTCCAACAAGGAATTTCAGGGAAGAATTGAGCCTGCAAAGCTTCCAACTCAGCGCACCCCCGGAACTGTCGCCGTGATCACATGCATGGATCCTCGTGTGAACCTTGAAGCTATGGGAATCCCTCCCTTTACATCTGAAGGCGAAGGAAATTCCTCTACGCGCATTATCAGGACGATCGGAGCCAGGGTGGAGGAACGATCCCTGCTCATAGGCCTCTTCCTCGCTGGAATTCGAGAAATAGCCGTCCTCATGCATACGGATTGCGGATGCTGCGCGGCATATGACAAGATGGATGTCATTGTAAATCATTTACATCAAAATGTGGAGCCGTCGCGCCTCGAGCAGTTTATTGATCGGGTGGGAGAGCCCTTCGTGGAACGACTGCGCACGTGGCTGGGCGCTTTTTCTGATCCTTATGAAGCCGTGCGGCAAGAGGTGGATACGATCAAGTCTTTGCCTTTTATCCCTCAACAGTTTGTGGTTCACGGATTGGTTTACCATCTCGCCACCGGAAATATTGACGTGGTGGTCAATGGTTATACTGAGCCGCGCAGTTAGAAACAAGGGTATCATTGAATTCCAAGCCGTGAAGGAGGGGTATGTATGCGTGCGACGATATATTGCTTTTCTGCTACGGGCAACTCACTGGTAATTGCTCGACAAATCGCGAATGGAATTGGAGACTGCGACATGCAATCAATGGCGGCAGAGCCGCCGAAAGAACCCGTCGGAGGACCCGGTACGTTGATCGGCTTTGTCTTTCCTGTGTTCTTCTGCGGATTGCCCAGGCTCGTAAAATCCTTTGTGGAGAGATTGAATCTGATCGAAGGCACTTACTGCTTCGCCTTCGCAACCTACGGCGGAAGCGCGGCCGACGCGCTGGGGATGCTGGAGGATGTTCTGAAAAAAAAGGGCGTTCATTTGTCCTATGCAGCCGGAGCCAGGATGCCAGGGAACTATATCGTCAAGTACCAGGCCTATGCGCCCGACGTGATACAGAAGCTGATCAGGAACGCCATGTACACGGCGGGCGAGGCGGCCAAGGAGATTGCCAATGGCGGGCTCCGGCCGGTTCGGAGAAGCGCACGGCTGCTTTCCAGGATGGCCAATCGATGCATGTACAAAGGCATCGCCGAATGGGACGAAAATTTCCAAGCCACCGATCTATGTTCCGGCTGTGGGCTGTGCGCCAAAGTATGTCCTGTCAGCAATATCAGTATGGAAAATCGTCGTCCGTCATGGCAGCATCATTGCGAGCGGTGTGTTGCCTGCATTCAATGGTGTCCTTATGAGGCAATCGAGTACGGTAAAAAAACAATCGGACGGCGTAGATACCGCAACCCAGCGGTAAAGGCGGAAGACATTATGCAGCAAACATCGGCACATTCGGCTGCTGGTGATCACAGCAGAGCCAGAGAGCATGGAAACCCCGGTGGAAACCGAGGCGCAGCCCGAGGATAGCGAGCTCGCCAAGAAGCCCGCACACAAGGGAAAAGGCAAGAAGGGCGCGATAGCCACAGAGGACGAAAGCCAGTCGACTGGCACGCCGCTGCTGCTGCTGATTCACGACCCGACGGTATCCCGGGAGGACTACGCGCCTGTGTTACCCAGGCTGGCGGAAACGTTCCATGCTTATGCCGCGGACTGCTACGGTCATGGCGGCTCCAACAAAGATCCTGGGTTGTACACCGCCAAGACAAACGGCGAGGCGCTGGCATGGTTCATCCGCAATGTCATCGGCCAGCCGGCCATAGTGTCCGGCCACTCTTCCTGCGGGCTGCTGGCCGCGTGGCTCGCTGCCTATGCGCAGGATACCATGCGCGTCGTCGTGCTGGCACAATGGATTCAGGCATGCCAACGCTTCCGCTGATCAAGTGCCCGTCTGTACTGATGCATACAGCGCCCTCCAAACACACCGCTTCTCCCCGCAGCGCACGCCTGCCGTCACAAAAGAAGGGATGATCAGCGGTAGCAGGATGCGCGCGAGATGCCGTACCAGCTGCATCCGCCCGGAAGAAGCAGGCCGGGCAGCGTGGCAGCGGGAAACCATAACACTCCCGGGCCTGGCGGCAGCCTTCCGGAGCCGCCGGCGCATCGTTGACAAATAGTGACCCGCGACGAGAAGGAGGCATCGTTTTCTGATGCCTTGTTCTCGCCATGGATCACTATCACACGATCGTTGCTGCCCTGTTATCTCTTGTTTTTATGTCAACCCCTGTAATTAGGCAGATACATCCCCATATCCTTGAGCACCCTTTGCACGGCCTTCACATCGACTGTGCGCGGGGTGACGCCAGTTCGCACACACTGCACAGCGGCGACGCCCGCAGCCTGGCCGGTGATGTAGCAGCCGGGCATCACGCGGATGGACGATTGCATCGGACGGTCGGTGCTGACACTCCGTCCGGCGACGAGCAAATTCTCGATTTTCTGCGGCACGATGATCCTGTAGGGCACGCCGTAGCTCTCGCCTGCCTTGTAGCGGTAGCCATGGTGTTCCTGGTGGAACTTGTTATAGCTTTCCTGGGAGTTGTCGCTGGCATGGATATCCACCGGGTAGGCAAAGCGGCCGATTTCATCATCAAACGTCGCCTGCGTGAGGAAATCGTTGAGCACGAGCCGGTATTCGCCCCGAATGCGCCGGGTTTCCCGGATGCCCAGCAGTGACGCGGTGGTGATCAACTCCATGTTCTCATAGCCGGGCAGATATTTCTTGTAATACGCCTCGTATTGGTCATACAGCCTGCGGGTGTAAACCAGCCCCTCCGTCAGTGAGCGCTCATCTGTGCCATCAACGCCATAGCCATGGCCCGCGTTGCTGCCGCCGATGTCGTCGGAGATTTTCCACATACCTGGTAGGTGCCGGTCCAGCTTCTTAAAGACGCCGTCGTTGTATGCTTCTTCCATTTTCGCGTCATCCGGCTTGCGCACGCGCGCCCAGTCGATGTTTGACCATAGGGCGCAGAGCGTTCCAGCCATCATGTTGCCCTTGTCGTCGCCCTTATCACAGGGTACGCCGGCCCAGCAGGCCAGATCCGCGTCGCCGGTACCGTCGATATAGATCTTGGCGCGTACGCCGTAGATGCCGCTCTTGCCGGCCAGCACGCAAAAATCGATCCTGTCACCTTCCATCTGGACGTCGATCAGCTGTGTGTGCAGTACGAAATCCGCGCCCGCTTCGGCCAGCATGTCGTCATAGACGCGTTTGAGTGCCTCCACCTTGATCGAAAGCGTATGCGAATGGGCATACGCTTCGCCGCCATACTTCCACAGGCGTTCGAGGATCTCGCGTCCCAGCGCAGCGGCCAGAAAGTTTTTCCCGTCGCCGAAGGTCATATACGCCGGCACGAGGCCCGCTGTGCCCAGGCCGCCCAGGCAGGCCTGCCCCTCGGCCAGAAATACCTTCGCACCCTGGCGGGCGGCGGCGATGGCGGCGGCGCAGCCGGCGGGGCCACCTCCCGCCACGAACACATCCACGTCGTAACGAATCGGGATTTCGCGCGAATAGATCATCGATGGCATGGTTTCTTCCTCCTGTTGATATGGCCGCCGGATCCCCGGCGGCCATGTTGGGTTGTTTTGATGAACGGTCAGAGGCCAGCAAGATACGCGTTCACGTCATCGATCATTTCCTGGCCGCCATCGGCGAGGAACTCGGCAACGACTTGTTCATACTCGTCGATAGAACGGGTGCCCGCAATGCACTCGACGATGTAATCGTCAGTGAACGCCTTGAGGGACTGGGCGTAACGGGAGACGGACTCGATCGGCGGGGCATAGGCCAGCGCGTCGTCAACCCAGTTCTCCTTGGGGAACGCATTCGTCTTCATCGTGGCATTGTATTGCACCTCACCCTTGCGGACGCGGCAGAGCCACAGCGTTGTGAAGCTCTCGGGGCTGTTGACCATGTTGAAGTAGTGGCCGTTGAACCACGCGGTGAAGCCCGGGTTATGCTCCTCGCCCAGCAGCGGCCAGTATTCCATCACGCCGTCGCCGTCCGTGTCACGGAATTCCCACTGCTCGCCCTGCACGCCGAGGAACGACTCCTCAAAAACCTTGAAATCAGCGCGGGTGTCAAGATAATCAATGACCTGCTCCACCTTCTTGCTTGTTTTGGGAATCGCACCGAAGTTTCCCACGCCTGCGTTGGAGCCAAACTTGACCTGCCCGTCATCGCTGGAGACCGGGAAGAGATAGTCAGCCGTATCGCCGGTGGCGTCCATCAGCGCGGCCTCGATGGAGGTCGTGCTGGCCCAGTGGACGAACATGGCGGACGCCTTGCCAGAGGTGAACTTCTCGTTGACATTCTCTCCCTTGTTGACCGGCCACTCGACGTCGATGAGGCCCTCGGACCACAGCGTATGCATGAAGGAGATATAGTCTTTCATGTTTTTATGCAGGAAGCGGTAGGTGATCGTGCCGTCCGCATCAGGCTGCCAGTCGTGGCGTACGATGCCAAACGCCGAGGCGATGACCTCGCTCATGGCAGTATTGCCCACGAATGGGATGACACCTTCGTTTGCCTTGACTTTGCGCAGGATGTCCAGGAATTCACTCATCGTCAGCTGGCGGTTCTCGCCGCGGTCTTTAAGATCAAAGCCAGCGTCAAGCCACATGCGCGTGTTGTAGATGATGCCGCCGTTGACATAGTAGGCATCGAACTGCGGAATGCCGTATATCTTGCCGTCGATGGCGGCGGCAGCCCACTCTTGCTCGCTCATGATGTTCTTGAGGTTGACAGTGTTCGCCAGATACGGCGCCAGGTCGACGAACGCACCCTTGGCCGCCAATGTGCTAAACTGGCTCTTGCTGATGCGGATAACATCGTATTCCGCACCGGAGCTCAGCTCAAGGTTCAGCTTCTCATCCGCGCCTTCGGACGGAAGCATGTAATATGTCACCTTGTAGCCCGTCAACTCCTCGAGCTTCTTTGCCGGGGGTTCCTCGTTGGGGTCGGTGGCCTGGTAGGCCAGCATGTACTTCAGCTCGCCTTTGTACTCCCCCGCTGCGGCGATGGACGCCATCGGCAGGCAGAGTGCCAGAATCATCAGGATCGCCAGGAACTTCTTCATGAAACAAGCCTCCTTTTCTATTTATCGCTGGGCATCGCCCAGTTACGAAACGGGATCAGCCTTTGACGGAACCGACGACGATGCCGGTGACAAAGTATTTTTGCAGGAACGGGTAGACCATCAGGATCGGAATTGTCGACAGGGTGATAGCCGCCGCGCGCACCGACTCGGCTGTGAGGTTCATGATGTCGTCGGCGTTGATTGCGCCAGTATCTCCGCCCGCACCCTGGTTCATGATTTGCAGCGCGTTGTTGATCAGATCAAAGAGATACAGCTGCATGGGGCGGTTGGCGGGCGTGGTGATATACATGCGAGCCGTGAAATAATCGTTCCAATAGGCTACGGCATAAAAGAGCGTGATCGTCGCCAGCATTGGCAGGGACACGGGCAGGATAATTTGGAACAGCACGCGCAGGTTGCTGGCCCCGTCGATACGGGCGGCCTCCTCCAGGCTGTCGGGGAGTGATTCGAAATAGTTCTTGATCAGGAACATATTGTACACGCTGACCAGGTGTGGGAGGATCAGGGCGGGCAGTGAATCCATGATGCCCAGGGAGCGGATCAGCATGTAGTTGGGCACCATGCCGCCGTTAAACAGCCAGATGAACACCCACAGGTACAGGAGGCCCCTGCGCCCGCGCAAGCCCGAACGGGACAGCGGATATGCCGCCATCGCCGTAATGATAACCGATCCCAGCGAGCCGATGAACGTGATGATCACCGACACACCCAGGGCATTGAAGAACGCATTGCCCTTTAGCACGTAGCGGTAGGTCTGCAGCGTCGGCTGCAGAGGCCAGAAGGATACCTGTCCGGCAATGACCGGGCCTTCGCCGGAGAACGACTTTGCAATCAGGTTGATAAACGGCAACAAGGTCGTCAGGGCGAAGATGACCATGATCAGATACCTGAGCGCATCAATGCCATATTCATAAGGCCTTCTTCTTGTTACCATGCTTGTCTCCCCTTACCAGATGCTGCGGCCGGCCATGCGGCGGCTGAACAGGTTCGTGCTCAACACCAGCACAAACGCCACCACCGAGTTGAACAGGCCGACAGCCGTTCCCAGGCTAAAGTCCATCTTGCCAAGGCCAACGCGATAGACGTAGGTCTGGATGATATCGGACACCTTATATACCGTGGGGTTGTACATGACCAAAATCTGCCCGAAACCCGCGTCCATTACGCTGCCTACGCGCATGACGAGCATCAGGATGATCGTTGACATGATCGATGGGATGGTGATGTAGATCAACTGCTGGAACTTGCGCGCACCGTCGATGACGGCAGCCTCGTAGAGCTCCTGATCGACGCCGGAGAGTGCCGCTAGGTATACGATCGTGCTCCAGCCGACCTCCTTCCAGCCATCCGTGAATACCAGCAGCCAGCGGAAGATGCTCTGGTGCATAAAGAATAGCACCGGCTCCTGCACGAGCCCCGCACCTATCAGCGCCTTGTTGACGATGCCCGTGCTGGAGAGGATGGACATAAAAATACCGGAGACGACGACCCAGGAGAAGAAATGCGGGATATAGATGATCGTCTGCACAGTGCGTTTGAAGATGCGGTTGCGCAGAGAGTGGATGATCAGTGCGAAAATGATCGGCATCGGAAAGAGCACGAGGATCTTCATAAAGCTGATGGTGAACGTGTTTTGCAGCGCCTGTAGAAAATCCGCCTTGCGGAATACCCGCGCGAAATTCTCCAGGCCGACATAATCGCTGGCAAGGATGGCTTTGACAGGGTTGGTTGAAGCAAACATGTTGTAATCGACAAACGCGATAGAGATGCCCAGCAGCGGCAGAAGCTTGAACACCAGCGCATAAAGCAGCCCAGGAATCAGCAGCAGGTATAGATCGTAATTGCGCCGGAAGTATGCGCCGAACGGGCTCTTCCTGATATGCTCCGGTACGGTGCCTTGTGCGCCGCGTATCATCTGGACACCCTTCCCTTCCGCCGGAAAGTCTCTTGATTGCCCGATTATATATCAGAGCACAATCGGAAAGCAACGGAAAAATCAACGATTCCATATAAAAAACACGGGATTATTTCGTGCAAAACGAAGCAATCCCATGTCGCATGGCGTCTTCTCGCGGTCATCCGTCCCGCTGCATCAGATGCTCGCTGCGCGTGTTGCGCGGCATGGTGATGGTGGCCTTCACACCGCCCAAGGCGGATGCGCCATAGGCCAGGCCAAACGCAGCGCCGTACAATAGCTGGATACGCTGCTGAATGTTCCAGACGCCGAAATGATGGCCTTCCTGGCGGGTGACCAGGTCGTCCATGCGCGCTGCATCCACCCCGATGCCGTCGTCCTCAATATCGATGACGAACGAATCCCCCAGGCTGCGTGCAGTAATGCTGACGATACCTTCGGAGGTCTCGCTCTCGAGGATGCCGTGCTGGATCGCGTTTTCCACCAGTGGCTGCAGCAGATTGCCGGGCAGCAGCTGAACGAGCATCGCCCCGTCGACCTGTATCGACAGGCGCACCCGGTTATCCAGGCGGAAATTCTGAATCTCGACATACAGCTGCACATGCTGCAGCTCGTCATGCAGCGTGATCAGGTCCCGCCCCCGGCTGAGGCCAATCTTGTAGAATTGCGCCAGCGCCTGCACCAGACGGCTGCCCTCGTGGTCGTCATGCAGCAGCAGGCGCCAGCTGATCAGGTCAAGCGTATTGTACAGGAAATGCGGCTGTATCTGCGACTGCAGCAGCCGGATGCGCGCGTTCTGCAGCGCCAGGCGGTCCTGCGTCTTATTCTCGAGCATCTCGTGCAGCACGTCCAGCAGGTAGTTGAAGCTGTGCTCCAGCACACTAACCTCGTTGCTGCCACCCTCCGGCACGCGGAAATCCAGATCCCCGTCACGCACGCGCTCCATGGCGTTGGCCAGGCTGCGAATGCGCCGCACGGTTATGCGGCTGCTCACCAGCGTCAGCATATATGCTCCAGCAAGGATGACCAGCATCGCGTAGAGGAGGTCGCGCTGCAGGAGCGACACGGACGAGAAAAGCTGCGCCCGGTTGATGCGGAAGGACAGCGACCAGCCGAAGCCGTTGATCATGGTGGTGTAGTGCAGCGCCGTGTTGTCATCTGTGACCTGCCAGGTGTCCGGCTGCGTGCCGGGGACCATCGAGGCCAGCGTTTCGTCGCCAACGCTGTAGATGGTATTGCCGTCCTGGTCAAGCAGGACAACGGCCTCGTGGTCGGATGTGACCATTTTGCGCAGAAGGGAAAAAACCTCCTCTGCATTGATATCGACTGCAGCCGCGCCCATGATCTCATAGAAATCATAGGGGGTTTCCAGCATGCTTTTGACCGTGAACACACGCTGCGCCTTCTGGAACACATAGGGAAAAACGCACTCGGTGATCTCGACATAGTTCCCGGCCCGCCGGCTTTGGGACAGCTGATCCGCCTCCGCCTGGCCGAGGGGGAAAAAGTTGATGTTTTCGTTAACGTAGATCGAGTCGCCCAGAAACAGCAGGCGCACGCGCACCAGATTGTGGCTGAACTGCAAGCGGTAGGCGAAGTCTTCCATGGTGCGCGCGTCGGCCAGCTGGTCCGCCAGCGGATAGTTATGGCCATAGGCCATGCGCTCCATGGCGTTGATCACTGTGCTCTGCTGCAGCACCAGATTACCGACACGGACGGCTTCCTCAAAGCGGCGGCCGATCGACTGTGCCGTGGACCCAACCATCTGGCTTGTTGTGGACATGACCTCCTCGGACAGCACGCTTGCCGTGCGCATGGATGTGAAGGCCGCAAGCAGGCCGATGGAGATGATGATGACAACAAAGAACGTGAGTATTGTACGCTGGCTGATGGAGATGCGCTCCAGGCGGCGGGTGATAAAGCCCCGCAACCTTGCTGCCCGCGCCCTCACGGGCAATGCTTTTCACGATAGGCCGAAGGGGCGATGCCCTCCGCCTTGCGAAAAAGCTTGGCAAAATAGGAAGCATCTGGGATGCCGACCTGGCAGGGAATGTCCGCCAGGCGCGCCGTGGGGCTGCGCAGCAGTATGCGTGCCTTCTCCAGCCGCATCTGGGTGATATACTGCTTGATCGTGCTGCCGATCTCGTGCCGGAACAGGCATGACAGGTGTGACGTGGACACGAACGCGACACGCGCCAGATCATCCATTGTGATGTGCTTGGCATAATGGTCGTTGATATGGCGGATGGCATGGATCACCGCGGGGTTGTAGGCCATCAGGCCGAAATACTGGTCAACCAAGTATTCCACCCAGCGCTGCGTGGCCTCGATGGCCTCCCGAAGGTGCTGGCTTTGCATGACGGTGTTCCACTGGCCTCTGAGGCCGCCGTCCCGCTCGATCTCTGCACGCATGGCGATGGACACGTTGTCCAGGAGCACATCATGTATCTGCTGCAGCATCGCGCGGACATCCTCCGGATAGATGCCGCTGGTTTTTTGCAGCGCCGCCCCCAGTTCCTCCAGGCCGTCGCGCAAGGCATGATACTGCCGCCGCTCCATGCTGGCTACCATATGCCTGAGGCACCGGCCGGCCAGTGCCTGCGCTTCTTCAGGCGCATGCGGCACAGTATGCAGCACCGGCACGCGGCCGAAATAGATGCGCATGGCGGTGCGCCGCGCATCCTCCATGGATGCGGGCAGGCAGGCAATGCTTGGGACAGGGGCGCCTACCGCGAGGGTATAGCCGCCGCCGTTTTGATTGATCCGCATCATCAGCGCGTCGAAATCAGGCTGGACATCGCCATGCTGTCCGGCGATGAGGATATGATGATGCGCCGACTCCTGGTCGACCAGAATCGGCCATCCCCAGGTGCTCAGCAGATAGCGCAGGTGGATGAAGGACAGGCCGGGGCTATCGGACGGTTGTACAAGCAGGCAGCCGTAGAGAGAACCGGCGGTCAGCAACGGATGGCCGATGTCGATCAGGTGCTGCCGCAGCGTGGATTCGGGGCTTGCGCCCTGCGCTATGCGCGTGGCCAGGTGTGGATCGGCCTGCACCCGCTCACTGCCCAGGCGCTGCACCGTCTCGGCCAGCACGTTTGTCAGCTGGTCGATCGAAATCGGCTTTTCAATATACTCCACCGCACCGTAGCGGATGGCGGCCTTCAGATACTCCTTGTCGGAAAATCCACTCATAAACACGACAGGGATCGGATTGCCTTCCTCGCGCAGCGTGCCAACCATATCCACACCGTTCATCTGCGGCATGCGGATATCGCAGAGCAGCAGGTCCGGCATGGCCAGGCGCATCTTTGCCAGCGCATCCCGACCGCTGACGGCGCATTCCAACCGGTTAATGCCGATACGCGCCCAGGGGATGAGCCGCATGAGCCCCTCGCGGGTCTGCCGTTCATCTTCCACAATCAGGCAATACATGCTGCCACCTCCATTTTCTCCTGCCATTATAGCATTGTTGCGCAAAAAAAGACAGGAGAATGCATGAGATATGATCATAGAAGCCATTGCATTTCATGCGACACAGCAGGTGGATTGAATATACTACCATATGACATCCGTCTAGAAGCGATACCGCAAAACGGTAGGCTGGCGTTGTTGCGCTACTGTCCATCCATACCTGCATTGAAATCGCTGCTATCCTAAATTATCCATGTATTGCCGTCAGGGTCCATTTTCCTCAGAGGCGCAATCGCCGCAATACCCATACAGAATTGTTTTTGAGCAGCCGAGTATGAAGCGATATTTGTCCCGGATATATGTGCGCACCCCCTCAAAATAGCTGCAATGCAACGGAATCACCCGTCCGCATGCGATGCATATAAGGTAATGGTATTTCGAATAATCCACCGGCTGCCCCAAAAGCTGATAGCATGCGCCCGCCCCTTTGGGCATGATATACTTCAGCACCGCGCCGCTTTCCACAAGATGATCCAAATTACGGTAAAGGGTGGTTACCCCCACCGGCGCGCCTTTTTCTCTCAGATATTGCCCGATCCTTTCCGCGGTTGCGTGGCGGCCCATATACGCACGCAGGCAATCCAGGATCAAGGCTTTTTGTTTTGTATGATAACTTTTGCGCTTATTCATCCTTCTTTATGGATAGCTGTAGCTTTCTGCTTCTTCAGCCTCCGTGATCTTCGTTACGGAAATTTCCATCTACAAGCAAACAAATGCACATGATTCGCGTTTGCGTTTGTTATATTATGGATGATGGAAAAAGTCAACGCCTGGACATCGCCAGAGCATGTTAATAAGAAAACAGATATGGCTCTTTCGAGGGGGCGCAGGGGGTCACGCTTTCCGCCACAATCCGAAGTTCGCTGTATTCTTCAAAATTCCGCAGCTCCAGCTTTCCCGTAACCGATACCCATGCATCCGTTTCCAAAAGATCCGCATCCGTATATTCGCAGGTAAGGCCGATCGGGTACAGATCAGCCGCGCAGCAGGACATCAGCTTGCGTACCGGGGAAAAACAGCCCGCGTCAAAATAAGCCGGGTCCTTCATTACCTGACCCATGGTGGTGATGGTAAACCCAAGAAACGGTTCCGGGTTTTCATATATCTCAATCAACCAATGATACGTCTCTTCCTCGGGAATAACAAGCGCCTTGTTCTCTTTGTCGTAGCCGTTGAGAACGGTGCCCTCATAAGCGGATGCCTTCATCGCGTACGTATATTTACCAGCCGCATCATAGGTTCGCGCTTCGCTCTGAGCGATGTTTTGGGCAAGTCTTTGGACAATGCCCGTGTCAGTTGCCGACCAGACAATTAACAGAAGCGGAATCAGCACGATCATCAAATGGCTGTAATGCTTGATGTGCGCCCGGCCAGACAAATTGCAAAAGGCATAGACGCCCAGCAGCAAAAGCACCGCGCCGGCAAAGTACAGATAGGGAACAGACCTGGGGGTAACATAATACATGTAGGCGCCGGTCCCGGCCAAAAGAAACAGTACAGCGCTTAGCAAGGTAAAGGATATCCCTTCCGCCAGCATGCCGATATTGACTTTTTTCATTGGATCCATCCCTCCAGATTAAGCAAGGACGCGGCATAAACAACCGCAAAGCACACGGCAAAGGTGACAATGGCCAGCTTGACAATAAACCGCCTGGACATATTGGCCGACATCAGGATCAGGTTTTTGATATCCATCATAGGCCCAAATACCATAAAGCCCATAACCGCCCCCATGGGGAAACCGGCGCCCATGTTTTTGCCGATGACGGCATCAGAGGACGAGCATAGGGAGAGCAGGAAAGCCATCGCCATCATCAGCAGCATGGACCCTATCAGGCCCAGCGAATTTAAACGGCTCAAATCGCTGCCCAGGACTATCTGAAAAAAGGTTGAAACCGCAATGCCCATCAGCAGATACTTTGCCACTTCAAACAGCTCGTTCCTAAAATGGGCAGCCAGCTGCGCCAGTCTGGATGCGGGCTTGTTGTCCGTGCCGTATACCTGGCAGCAAGCGCAGGCGGCCTGGGCGATCTGGCTTGTAAAAATGCTTTTCTGCCTGCGGATGAAAAACAAACCGATGACCAGCGAGGCGATGATGCCGAGCACAACCCTTGCCAGTACAATTTTTATATTGCCGCCAAAGGCATAATAGGTGGAGAGCATCACTACAGGATTGATCACCGGGGCGGCCGTCATAAACGTCACGGCTACCGGCAGCGGCACCCCTTTTTTGACAAGGCTGCGGAATACCGGTATGGAGGCACAGTCGCAAATTGGCATCAGAAAGCCGCCGAACACGCCAAACAGCATGCCGCCCAGCAGGTTTTTGGGAAAGATGCGGCGGATAAAATCTGTGGATACAAATACCTGAATCAGGGAGGACAGCAGTATGCCCAGCAGCAAAAAGGGAATCGCCTGCAGCCAGGTGCCCAGAAAAACCGTAACGGAGGATGGAATGGGTATGTCCAGAAAGGAAAGCAAACTGAACGCGGCGACGCCCACAGCCGCTATGCTCAGTACCCGTATCGCCTCTTTCACATTGGGATAGTACAGCAGGCCGTCAATCTGATCCGTCTCACCCCAGTCCAGCACATATATGCTGCCCTGGATCTGCTTGAGGGAGCGGCGGATCAGCCGCACCTGCTTTTTATCCGCATCGCGGATAACGGCAAGATCGCATTGCGTAACCTGTTCCATTTGCATGCTGCCGGATTGGGAAAGCTGGTTTAGATAATCCTGCCCCTCAGCAATCTGAATGATCTTGCACAATTTGCAAAGCTTGCGCAAGTGTTCCCCTTGGAGAATGGCCAGAAGCTTCCGTACAGGCAGCATGCCGTTCCATTCAATCCAGACTTCATCGGGTGCGGCTTCGTTTATGGCCGCTGCCACGCGTGCGGCGATTTCCGCATCTGCCTGCGACTGTACATCGCGTATGGGGATGTACAGCGTGCTTTCTTCCAAGGGCTCCAGTCCCATTTCAAACTGTATGACCAGCGCCCTTGGTTTTTCCTGCCGCCGGTCCATGCATTGCCGGATGAAGGTAGTCTTGCCGGCGGTTAATGCGCCTGTGACAGCATATATAGGTAAGGCCTTTTTGCTCATAAACATTACTCCAAAATAATTCGTATGGGTATCTCATGCGTGCAACAATCCGTTTTCACATTGCCCATGCATCCGCTTTATTTCAGCCAGCCGGTATAGTTGCAGCACTCGCACCCCGCGCCCATACAGCAGGTGCAGATACCGGGATGATTGATCACGAACTGCTCCCAGTCAGTGTCACCGGATGCATTGCCGCCAATAATAAAACCGGAGGATCTGCGAGGCTGCGGCAATGCCTCCGTATTTGCCCTGGCATTGGCTGAAAAGAGCAGGTACTGCAGCATCTGGGTGGCCACGCCGTCTTCCTGCAGCCCATGCACGCGCTGAAAGATTTTCACTCTTTGCGCGCAGGTGTCATTATACAGATTGGTCATGGTACCGCTTTCCCTGTAATAACCAAGCTCCAGAAGCCTTTGCTTCAGGGCCAGCACCTCATCGCCACTGTCATCCTTTTTCAGCAGCCGGTAGGCAAGGGCCTCCGGGGGAACGTCGACAAAGGTCAAAAAGCTTGTCACCGCATATCCTTCCTTGTCGTCAAAGGATATCCTGCAAAAGGCATCTCCTCTTTCCAGCACAGTAACCAGCGTGCCGTTGGACAGCCTGTCCAGAATTCCGGAAGAATCAGAAGCCTGCTTTCGTACATTCAAAAGCCCTTTTTCTGTTGTCACCTGCGCGATTTGCAGCTTTGCCTGCTCCTGCTGGGCACAGGCCGCAGCCTGGAGCGTTAGCAGAATGCATGCGCATATAAGCAAGAAAACCTTTTTCATAACGGTATCCCATCACCTTTTCATGGAATGCAAAAACGATAAGGAGAAGCATTTGCAATTTCATGAATTCGACGCAGTATTTATATAACCTTTTTATATTTGTAAATATTTTCGTAATATATGGTATGAACATTGCCTTCAGACAGGCTTATGAGCAGCTGCTTCCTGCGTGTTATTGCCAAGGGAGCAGAAATGTGATATCTTTATCAAGAGAAAGAGATATTCGCCCGGCGGCTGCATGCTCTGCATCAAAGGGCGGCAGCGCTTGAAATATCGCCTGGAGGAACGTATGTCCAACAGCCATCCGCATGAAGACCACTTAAAGGAAAGCGGTCTGAAAAACACGAAGCAGCGCAAGGCCATCCTGGATATTCTGTCATCTGACCAGCAGCCTTTGGCGGCGGAGGATGTATACCTTGCGCTCAAGCAAAAGCAGATTGATGTCAATCTTTCCACCGTCTACCGTTCCCTGGAGACCATGAGCGCCAAGAGCGTGGTCAGGAAGGTGAGCGTAGCCGGCGACAACCGGATGCTGTATGAGCTGAATGAACACACGCACCAGCATTATTTGGTATGCGTGAACTGCAAAAAAATCCAGCCGGTTGGCCACTGCCCTCTGGACGCCTACGAAAAGGCGGTTGCCAAGGATACGAAGTATGCGATCATGGGACACAGGCTGGATATATACGGCCTGTGTCCCGAATGTCAGGCGGCTGGACACCTGCCCAAATAAGTATCTCCTACGGCGGTTATCCGCCGCTTTTTTGTTCATAGCGGATCAGCCCGCCTGAAAAATGTTACTGATGCCTTCTTTATCCAAGTCCTGCCCGATGAAAGACATCATGCCCGCCGGGGCCTCGCAAACCGTAATCTCCACCTGTTCCGGTACATATTGCACATTCCAGTTTGAGCCTGCGCCACGCAGTATGCCTTTTGCGCGCACTATGCTGCCGGGCAGGCCTTCCAGAAGCTGAAAGCATTTCACAATTTCCTGTCTTGCAAACACACGCTCCGTTAAAAGAGTAAAGGAATCGAATATCTCTTCCGCATCGTGATGATGGTGATCATGGTCGTGATCGTGGTCATGGTCATGATGGTGCGCGTGGCTGCCGTGGCAATGGCCGCAGCTGCAGCCGTCATGATGCGCATGATCCGCATGTTCCTCCTGATGGTTGTGCCCGCAGGTACACCGCTTCTGCGCAAAGGGGCTGTCCGGCAGGCAGCGGAGCACATCCTTTGCGGGCAGGCTATCCCAAGCCTCGTCAAACACCGCCGCGGCGGGATTGATTTTTTCCACGGCCTGCCGGGCCTTCTTCACCTTATCCGGCATATCAATGCCGCGGCTGAACAATATGACGTCAGCCTCCTGAATCTGATCCTCGTAAAACTCTCCAAAGTTCTCCATATACAGGGCAAAGCGTGCCGCATCCGCCACGGTGATTTTGCCCGCCAGGTGAAGCAGGGCTTGAACCGCTTCATCCTGGCATGCCTTTGCCACATCGGAAAGCTTTCCCACCCCGGAGGGTTCAATAAGCAGTACGTCCGGGGAAAACCGCTGCAGTATCCCGCCGATCGCCTTTACAAAATCGCCGGCGAGGCTGCAGCAGATGCATCCGGAATTGATTTCGGTGACCTCAACGCCCTGATGCTTTAAAATGGCGGCGTCAACGCTTGCCTGGCCGAAATCATTCTCAATCAAGACCACTTTTTGATCCTGAAAGGATTCCTTCAGCATTTTTTGTATCCAGGTGGTTTTCCCGGCGCCCAGAAATCCTGAAACGATATAAACATCCGTCATCATAAACAACTCCTTCAAAAGAATGGCTTTGGCTGAAGTCCTATGCCCGCTTTCCCAGCGCTCCCCTTCCCAGCAGCAGCAGTATCAAAAACGCTACGCCAAGGAGCACAATGGTTCCACCAGGCTTCAGCCCGGCATAATAGGAAAGAAACAGGCCGCCCAGGACGAACACAATGCCAAAAAGAATGCTGATCAGCACTGTTTGCCGATAGCTCCTGGCCAGCTGCATGGCGCATGCCACCGGCAGCACCATCAGGGAGGAGACGATCAGCGCACCTACGGTCCTGGCGGCAACAGATACCGTAACAGCCGTCAGTATGGTGAACACAAAATTGATGCTTCGGACAGGGACTCCGGCCAGGCGGGCGGCCCGTTCATCCATGGCGATAAAAAACAGCTCCTTGTACAGCAGCACAAAGGTGCAAAGAACCGCAAGGCTGATAACCGTAACAAAAAGCATTTCAAAGTTGCTGATGGCTACGATACTGCCAAACAAAAAGCTGTTGAAATTGGCGGAGCTCTTGACAAAGCCCGACAGCACACCCGCCAGGCCTACCCCTGCCGACATGGTGATGGCAATGGCCATTTCAGCGTACCGGGGCAGCCTTTTTCGAATGACCTCAATGCTCAGCGCCGACACCACGCACATCACGACGGAGCCTGCAATCGGGTTCATGCCAAGCACAAGCCCTGCCGCGACGCCGGCCAGGGAAGTATGGGAAAGGGCATCGCCAAGCATGGAAAGCCGGCGCAGCACCACCACGACCCCGATGCAGGGAACGATGACAGCCAGCATCAATCCAACCCCAAAGGCGCGCCGCATAAAATCATACTGGAATATTTCCATCGTCTGTTCCCTTCTTCAGGCCGGGGTTCCGGACCGGTCGTGATGATGCTTGTGGGTCAGCTCCTGCCGGATCTGGCTTTTTGTCAGTTCCACCAAAGACCCTTCCTCCAAGCAAAGGGTTTTGGTTGCGTAGCTTGAAGCCCGCGCCATATCATGGGTCACCATCAGGATGGTAGCCCGATGATTTTGATTCAAGTCCTCCAGCAGATTTAAAAGGTCCTGCACGCCGTTTGCGTCTATTCCGGCCGTAGGCTCATCCAGTATCAACAGGGCAGGATCATTCACCAAAACTCTGGCCAGCAACACGCGTTGCTGCTGGCCGCCCGACAGTTGAGAAAAGGCTCTTTTCCCATAGCCGGCCATGCCCACCTGTGCAAGCGCCCTTTGCACCATCTCCCGGTGAACCTTTTTGGCCGTACGCATCAGCCCGATTTGCGAAAACAGGTTGGCCTGCACGATTTCAGATGCGGTGGCGGGAAAATTCGCTCCTGTCGCCACGCCGTTTTGAGGCATATAACCAAGCCTTGGCCATTGCCTGAACGCACGGATATCCTGGCCGAACAGCCTGACCGTTCCCTTTTGAAGCGTCAGCTCCCCCAGCAGAAGCTTTAAAAGCGTGCTTTTTCCTGCTCCGTTGGGCCCGGTCAGGGCAACAAAATCTCCTTCCTGTATGCAAAAACCCACGCCGGAAAATATCGGCTCCTTTGCATATTGATATCTTAAGTCCGTGATTTCCATTAACGTATTCATGGTACCATCCTTTGGGTCACCGGCATGTTCCGATGTGTTCGGTTAGGGAAGCTTCGCTTTCCACGAAAGCAAATGCAATCTGTTTGCATTTTCGTATTATATGAAAAGGATTGCGGCAAGTCAATGCTTCTATACCAAGATCGCAATTTGTTGCATTCATTTCGCCTTTTTGTACCAACCGGAGGCTTTCCACATGGCAAAGCATCAAAAAACAGCGCCGGCCCGCTAAGGCCGGCGCTGTTCAGCCCGTTGACAAAGTATCAGCGGGCAATTTTTTATTAAGAACCAAAAGGAAAGAGGAGAGCGAATGTCGAAATAAACACCAGGTGATGAAAGATGCTACTGAATCGAGCGAAGCAAGGGGAAAT